>NZ_JAAXQT010000014.1:0-126753 GCF_019778565.1 Rhizobium laguerreae
GCAGGATCGTCTACAAGCTCTGGACTGGCGACAAGGAAACCATGAAGGCCTGGAAGATCGCCTGGGCGGAAACGGCCAACCGGCACCTGGCGCTTGCAGGCCATGAGATCCGGATCGACGGCCGCTCCTATGCCGAACAGGGTCTCGATGGCATCGCCCAAAGACATCTCGGTCCGGAGAAGGCAGCCCTTTCCCGCCGGGGTGCCGAGATGTATTTTGCCCCGGCCGACCTTGCCCGTCGCCACGAGATGGCCGACCGGTTGCTCGCCGATCCCGCGCTCCTGCTGAAGCAGCTCGGCAATGAACGCTCTACCTTCGATGAGCGCGATATAGCCAAGGCGCTGCATCGCACCGTCGATGATCCCACGGACTTCGCCAATATCCGCGCGCGGCTGATGGCGTCGGACGATCTTGTCATGCTGAAGCCGCAGGAGGTCGATCCTGAAACGGGCAATGCGTCGGAACCCGCTGTCTTCACCACGCGCGAGATCCTGCGCATCGAATATGACATGGCGCGGTCGGCGCAGGTCTTGTCGGAACGTCGCGGTTTTGCAGTTTCGGCCGAGAGCGTCGCCGCCGCGATCGAAAATGTCGAAACAGCTGATCCGGAAAAGTCCTTTCGGCTCGATCCGGAGCAGGTGGACGCGGTCAGTCATGTCACCGGTGACAGCGGCATCGCGGCCGTGGTCGGCCTTGCCGGTGCCGGCAAGTCGACACTGCTTGCCGCGGCACGCGTCGCTTGGGAGAGCGGTGGCCGCCGGGTCATCGGCGCGGCCCTTGCGGGGAAGGCTGCGGAGGGACTGGAAGACAGCTCCGGCATCAGGTCGCGAACACTCACCTCCTGGGAACTCATCTGGGCCAATGGGCACGAGACGCTTCACCGCGGTGATATGCTTGTCATCGACGAGGCCGGCATGGTGTCGTCGCAGCAGATGGCCCGCGTGCTGAAGCTCGTGGAACAAGCAGGGGCGAAAGTCGTGCTGGTCGGCGATGCGATGCAACTGCAGCCGATCCAGGCGGGGGCGGCGTTTAGGGCAATCACTGAGCGGATCGGTTTTGCCGAACTCGCCGGCGTGCGCCGTCAGCGCGAAGAGTGGGCGCGCGAGGCATCGCGGCTTTTTGCGCGCGGCGAGACGGAGAAAGGTCTCGATGCCTATGCGCAGCAGGGTCATCTCATCGAGGCTGGGACACGGGACGAAGCCATCGGGCGCATCGTTTCCGATTGGACGGATGCCCGTCGCGCGCTCGTTCGGGAATCTGCCGAAGGCCCAAACACATCTCGCATTCGCGGCGACGCGCTTCTCGTGCTTGCCCACACCAATGCAGACGTGAAGCGCCTGAACGACGCGCTGCGATCGGTCATGATAGGTGAGGGCGCGCTAGGTGAGAGCCGCGCATTCCAGACCGAACGTGGGGCGCGGGAATTCGCCGCCGGCGACCGCATCATCTTCCTGGAGAATGCCCGCTTCCTCGAGCCACGTGCGCCCCGTCTCGGCCCGCAATATGTGAAGAACGGCATGCTCGGCACGGTCGTTTCCACCGGCGACAAACGCGGTGATACCTTGCTTACGGTGCGTCTCGACAATGGCCGCGATGTCGTCATCAGCGAGAACAGTTACCGCAATGTCGATCATGGCTACGCCGCGACCATTCACAAATCACAAGGTGCCACCGTCGAGCGAACCTTCGTGCTCGCAACCGGCATGATGGACCAGCATCTGACCTATGTGTCGATGACCCGGCATCGCGACCGCGCTGACCTCTATGCCGCGAAGGAAGATTTTGAAGCGAGGCCGGAATGGGGGAGGAAGCCGCGTGTCGATCATGCTGCCGGCGTGACCGGCGAGCTCGTCGAAACAGGACAAGCCAAGTTCCGGCCGAATGATGAGGATGCCGACGACAGCCCCTATGCCGACGTGAAGACGGACGACGGAGCCGTCCATCGTCTCTGGGGTGTGAGCCTGCCGAAGGCGCTCGAGGAGAGTGGCATCTCAGAAGGCGACACCGTCACCCTGCGCAGGGACGGCGTGGAGCGGGTCAAGGTTCAGGTTCCGATCGTCGATGAGCAAACCGGGCAGAAGCGGTTCGAGGAAAGAGAAGTCGACCGCAATGTCTGGACCGCGAAACGCATCGAACCCGCCGAAGCTCGCCTGGAGCGCATCGAGCGGGAAAGCCATCGGCCGGATGTGTTCAAGCAGCTCGTCGAACGTCTGTCGCGCTCCGGCGCCAAGACGACGACGCTCGATTTCGAGAGCGAGGCCAGCTACCAGGCTCATGCCGACGACTTCGCCCGGCGTCGTGGGATCGACACTCTTTCTCAAGCTGCCGCCGGCATGGAAGAGGAGGTCTCGCGGCGGTGGGCGTGGATTGCGGAAAAGAGGGAGCAGGTGGCTGAGCTCTGGGAGCGGGCCAGCATGGCGCTCGGTTTTGCGATCGAGCGGGAGCGGCGCGTCTCCTACAATGAGGAGCGAATTGAAACGCAAAGCGTCTCGGATGCAGATGCTGGCCGTGCGCGGTATCTGATCGCGCCCACCACGGTCTTTGCCAGGAGCGTCGACGAGGACGCGCGCCTGGCTCAGCTTGCGTCGCCGACCTGGAAGGAGCGCGAAGCCATCCTGCGGCCGCTGCTGGAGAAGATCTATCGTGACCCGGATGCAGCACTTGTCGCCCTGAACGCGCTTTCCTCGGATGCAGGCCTCGAACCCCGCAAGCTTGCCGAGGATCTTGCCGCAGCACCGGATCGGCTCGGCCGCCTGCGTGGTTCCGATCTGATCGTCGACGGTCGGGCCGCACGTGACGAGCGCAGCGTCGCGACCGCGGCATTGCTGGAACTGATACCGTTGGCCCGCGCCCATGCGACGGAGTTCCGCCGGAATGCCGAACGCTTCGATCTCCGTGAGCAACAGCGCCGCGCTCATATGTCCCTGCCGATCCCGGCGCCCTCCAGAAAGGCGATGAAGCGTCTCGTCGAGATCGAGGCGGTGCGCAGGCAGGGAGGGGACGACGCCTACAAGAGCGCCTTTGCGCTCGCCACAGAAGACCGCTCGCTCGTGCAGGAGGTCAAGGCCGTCAGCGAGGCGCTCACCGCCCGCTTCGGCTGGAGCGCCTTTACCTCGAAGGCCGATGCGGTTGCCGAACGCAACGTGGTCGAGCGTATGCCGGAGGACCTCGCGAGCATCAGAGGCGAGAAGTTGACCCGGCTGTTTGAAGCCGTGAAGCGCTTTGCCGAGGAGCAGCATCTCGCCGAGCGGCGGGATCGTTCGAAGATTGTTGCTGGCGCCAGTGCCGATCAGGGGATGGAGGCAGGCAAGGAGAATGCCGCCGTGCTGCCCATGCTTGCCGCTGTCACCGAGTTCAAGACCCCTGTCGACGAGGAGGCGCGCTCGCGGGTGCTGTCAGCTCCTCTCTATCGCCAGCAGCGAGCAGCGCTGTCGGCCGTGGCAAGCGCGATCTGGCGCGATCCGGCCGGCGCCGTCGGCAAGATCGAAGAGCTGCTTGCCAAAGGTTTTGCTGGCGAGCGTATCGCCGCTGCGGTGACCAATGATCCGGCCGCCTACGGCGCATTGCGCGGTTCCGATCGCCTGATGGACCGGATGCTGGCCGCCGGCCGAGAGCGGAAAGACGCAGTGCAGGCCATGCCTGAAGCCGCCGCCCGCCTGCGCGCGCTCGGTTCGGCCTACGTCAATGTGCTCGATGGCGAACGCCGGGCCATTGCAGAGGAGCGACGGCGCATGACAGTCGCCATTCCCGGCCTGTCGAAGGCGGCGGAAGAGGTGCTCATGCGCCTGACCGCCGAGGCGAAGAACAACGGCTACAAGCTGAGCGCATCGGCCGCTTCGCTCGATCCCGACATTCGCCGGGAGTTTGCCGCCGTCAGCCGGGCGCTCGACGAGCGCTTTGGTCGCAATGCCATCATTCGCGGCGAAAAGGATCTCATCAACCACGTGCCACAAGCACAGCACAATGCCTTGGAGGCAATGCGGGAGAAGCTGAAAGTCCTGCAGCAGGCTGTCCGGATGGAGAGCAGTGAGCAGATCATCTCGGAACGGCGTCAGCAGGCTGTCAACCGCGGGCGTGGCATCGGATTCTGAGACCAACCGAGGAGGGACTCAATAAGCTTAGTCGTGCTTCTTTTTGCCTGTTCTTCTGAATCCAACGCAGGTCGACAGCTCGACGGCAGTCAGATTGCGTCGCCCCCTCAGAAGGCCTTCGCTCCTGAGCTACGAGCCGAGGTTGTCTGATTGATGAGCAGATCTGCAAGCGCCGCGGCGAATGGCTTGATCTGAGTCGCAGCGTCGACGGGATCCAGCTCAGTTGCTCATTTCCGTTCAGTCTGAAGCCTGTATCGTTGAAGTGTCAGTACCCTCAGAACATCGATATCGCAGGAGACGACTGAGAAGGACCGCGCGGACGATCGTCCCGGGCCGTATGGACCGTTCTTCCAATTTGGAGTCGGTGCCCGGCTGATGTCATGGCGAATGCGGATGCCGGCGCCTTTATTCCCTCGCCTAGTCTTTCACTCGGCATGGCTGAAACGTCACCAGCCGGATGACGTTCAATATGGTCTCGAATATCCGCTTGCGCATCGATATCTCTCCTTCGCGATCATATGCGGCTTCTTGCCTTGCGCCTTCAAACGAGCTTATCGTCGACCTCGAATGACTTGAGGTTATGGATGAAACGCGGACGCCTGCCGTTGACGGCTTTACGGAGTTTCGAGGTCGCCGGCCGCCTCGAGAGCTTCACGCTGGCGGCGCAGGAGCTGTTCATCTCGCAGGCGGCGGTCAGCCGGCAGATACGCGAGCTGGAGACGTTGCTGGGCGAGGCGCTCTTCGAGCGCCGCCAACGCGGCGTCCATCTGACCGCTTCGGGCAACAGGCTGCTGGCGATCCTGACATTGTCCTTCGACCGGATCGACGAATGCCTGGAAGAAATCCGCAGCCGGCCGGCGACGGCAGCGGTGACGATCAGCGTGGAACCTTCCTTCGCGGCGTGCTGGCTCGTTCCCCGTCTGCCAGAGTTTCGGGAACGGCATCCCGACATCGACGTGACGATCGACGCCGATTCTCGCCTGATCGAGTTCCGGGGCGGGCAGGCCGAGATCGCCATCCGCCACAGCGCCAGCGTGACCGCCTGGCCGAGGACGGAGAGCGCGCATCTCGCCGATGTCAGGATGGTGCCGGTCGCCGCACCCGCGCTGCTCAAGGCAGGGCCTGCGATCGACCGCCCGGAAGACATGCTCCGCCATACGCTGTTGTATGAGGAGAGCCGCGACGTGTGGTTCCGCTGGTTCGAGGCGGCAGGCATGACCATGCCGGAAATCGCGCGCGGGCCGGTCTATGCCGATGGCGGGCTGGTCATGCAGGCGGTCCTGCGCGGGCAAGGCATAGCGCTGATGGACGATATCTTCGCCGAGGAAGAGATCAGGGCGGGCCGATTGCTTCGTCTGTCTGATCTTGCTGTTGCCCACGGCGCCTACTGGCTGGTCGCGCGCAGTTTCGGCCGGCTCGCCCCGCCTGCCTCACTCTTTGTTCGCTGGATCAGCTCCCGGATCGAAACATTCTGACGGCGGCCGATATCGGCAAGACTCGGCCGAGAGGCCTATCGTCCGTGACGCTCGACCTCGGTCAGCACAGTGATGAAAGCCCGCAACCCCTGCGGCACATGACGGTGGCCGGGATAATAGAGACAGAGGCCAGGGATGGCCGGACACCAGTCGTCCAGCACGGTGACGAGCGCGCCACTTTCGAGAAACGGCCGGGCCGTGCGATCCGAGACATAGGCGATGCCGAGACCTTTTGCCGCTGCCTGCGCCATCAGTTCGACATGGTCGAGCGTCAGCGCGCCCGGAACGTCGACGGCAAGCTCGTGGCCGTATTTTTCGAATTCCCAGCGGAAGAGCTTGCCGCTTGGCAGCCGGAAGCGGATGCAGGCGTGGGTCCTTAATTCGTCCGGTGTCTGCGGCGCCGGATGCGCTGCGAGATAGGCCGGCGAAGCGACGGCAACAAAGCGGGTATCGCCGCCGAATTCCACCGCGATCATATCGAGCGGCACCGCCTCGCGAAGTCTTATGCCGGCATCGAAACCGTCGGCAACGACATCGACGAGCCGGTTGTCGGTGACGAGATCGAGCGACATGTCGGGATAGCGTGTGAGAAAGGTTGGGACGGCGGCATCGAGCAGCACCCGCGCGGCGATCTCGCTGGTATTAAGCCGCAATGTGCCGCTGGGATGGCCGCGGAATTCGTTGACCTCCTCGAGCGCCAGATCGAAAGCCCTGAACAGTGGCGTAAGGCGGGCGACGAGGCGCTCGCCGGCCTCCGTCGCCGCGACGCTGCGGGTCGTCCGATTGAGAAGCCGAACGCCCATATTTTCTTCGAGCGAACGCATCATATGGCTGAGTGTCGAAGGCGACAGAGCCAACTCGTCGGCGGCCTTGCGGAAGCTGCGATGGGTGACGATGGCAGACAAGGCTCTCAGATCGGCAAGAGTCGGCTTGTAATTCATGGCTAAAATTCACCAACTCATGCAGCATTCGACGGATAGAAGCAGGAATAGTCTCATCTATCTTACTTCAAGAGCAGCTGCAATCGCGCGGCATGAAAGATAAGGACAATGGCAAAGACATGGATGATAACGGGCGCCTCCTCCGGTTTCGGGCGCATCATGACCGAAAAACTGCTGGCGCGCGGCGATGGCGTCGCGGCGACTGTGCGCAGGCCGGAAGCGCTCGACGATTTGACGTCGCAGTACGGCGAGAGCCTCTGGATCGCGACGCTTGACGTCAGCAATGACGGGGCAGTACGCCCGGTCGTTGACGCCGCCTTTGGAGCGATGGGTAGAATCGACGTCGTCGTCAGCAATGCCGGCTACGGCCTGTTCGGCGCCGCAGAAGAGGTGAGTGACGAACAGATCCGTCATCAGATCAATACCAACCTGATCGGCTCGATCCAGGTGATCCGGGCAGCGCTGCCGCATATGCGGGCGCAGGGCGGCGGCCGCATCCTGCAGCTGTCTTCGGAAGGCGGACAGATCGCTTACCCGAATTTCAGCCTTTACCATGCGACCAAATGGGGCATCGAAGGCTTCATCGAAGCGGTTTCGCAGGAAGTCGCCCCCTTCGGCATCGAATTCATCATCGCCGAGCCAGGTCCGGCGCGGACCGATTTCGGGCGCGGCCTGGTCGCGCCGCAACCGATGGAAGTCTATGACGCGACGCCGGCCGGCGAAATCCGCCGCGCCATTGCCGACGGCAGGTTCGAAGCAAAGGGTGATCCCGTCAAGATGGCGCAGGCGATGATCGAGGCTGCCGAACAATACTCGGCTCCGAAGCGGCTGGCGCTCGGCACCGGCAGCTATGCCTCGATCCGCAAGGCGCTGGTCGAGCGGTTGACTGAGCTCGACGCCTTCAAGGAGGTGACGATGTCGGCCGATGTCGACTGACCAGCGGTTGATCGTCGCCCATCTCGATATTTTTCTAATCAGCGAGACGAGTGGGAGGCGATTGCGCTGCGCCGGCCGGGTCGATCGATGTCGGCCGGCGCCGTATGTCCAATCCTGCAATTGGCGCTAGAGGGCGCCTGCTGTCTGCAGAAGCTTGCGGTCGAGGTCGACTGCCACGCGGGACTCCTTGTCGAGAACCATGGTCGCCGGATTATCGGTCGTGTAGGCCGGCCAGTCGGGCAAGCCCTCGGCGCTCGGTTTGCCGTTGCGGGCGAAGTTAACCCAGGCCTGGCTTACCGTCCTGGAAAGCGCGAGGGCGTCGCTGCCGCCGCCGGTCGACGTCTTGACCAGCGCGGCGTTGGCAAACACGTAGGGCAATTCCGCACAATGCCAGGCCATCGCGATCCCATCCAGGACGGGTGACTCGTAGGCGAACATATAGGAGTAGACCGGAGCCCCGTTCTGCCTTGCCTTCAGGTCGAGATCACGGATGGTTCCCGGACGGAAGCGCAGATCCAGGAAATAGGCGTCGGCGATCTTTTTCTCCGGGTAGGCGGCCATGAACGCCTTGCCGACCGCGTCGGATTTGCCGGCGAAACGCTCCTTCAGCTTGGCCCGGGACTTGTCTTCGTCCCAGTTGTTCTTGTTGTCGGCAAGAAGCTCGCCCGCCTTGTGGTTGATCACCGTCTCGAACTCATTGAGGGTGTTTCCGACCATCAGGGGAATGTCCTTGGCCTGGTCGACCCACTCTGTCCCGACCGGGTTCGCCGGAATGTAGTCGCCATCCTGAACGGGCGCGTAGCGGGCGTCCTTGACGCCTTGGGCGGCTGCTTCCTTGATGGCTTTGTCGGCTGCGGCAAGGAGATCGTAATAATCGACGTCGGCAACTTTGTCGATTTCCTCGGCCTTGAGACCGAGATTGGCGAGCGTCAGTTCGGCCACCTTCCGCGAGGACGCCTGATCGACGACGGAATCGGTCCGGGAGCCGCTCTGGACAATGGCCTTCTGGAAGAGGCCCTTCGCCGAAGGCGTCCCCATCAGGGCGCGCACCTTGTAGCCACCGCCGGACTGGCCGAAAATCGTCACGTTGCCGGGATCGCCGCCGAAGGCCTCGGCATTATCCTGGACCCATTGCAGCGCAGCGACGAGATCTGTGGCGCTGGCATTGCCCGACCGTTTGTATTTCTCTCCGTAGGCGGAAAGATCGAGGAAGCCGAGCACGTTGAGCCGGTGGTTGAGGGTGACGACGACGACATCGCCTTCCTTGCTCAGATTGTGGCCGTCATACGAGGTCAGCTCGATGCCGGAGCCATTGGTGAAGCCGCCCCCATGGATCCAGACCATGACCGGCCGTTTCTTTCCTTCCTTGATCGCCGGCGTCCAGATGTTCAGGAACTGGCAGGCTTCGCTCATCGGCAAATAGCGGTGCGGATTGAAGAGTTCGTCGCCGGCCACCTCCTTCATTCGGGGGATGAAGCAGTTCTCGCCATAGGTGACTGCGGGACGGATGCCTTGCCAAGGCGCGACCTCTTCCGCCGGCATGAAGCGGTCGGCATGAGCATAGGGGACGCCAAGATAGCTGTAGATGCCATCGTCGAGTGCGCCGACGAGACTACCCTTCTTGGTTTCGACGACCGTCTTGCTCTGCGAAGCAACAAATTCTTCGGCAAGAGCGGGTGCGCCGACAATGGAAGCCGTCATCGCCGATAGCGCAGATATTAAAGCGCAATATAGGAACGTCCTTTTCATCAACTTATCCTCTTGTCGTTGATTTCGAGTTTTAAAAGCCCGACGGCCGCCCATCCCCGACCGTCGGTGACTAACTAGGCCGGGGAGGACGATTTTCAGGACTACAGTCAGATGGTTGCTGGAGAGAGATCACGCCGGAGGGTTGGACGGGTCTTCTTGCCGACCGATGTGCGTCCGACGAAAACCGGGCGCCCGCTCTGCTTTAACCTCCGAGCGACGGCTAACGCTGGCATATTTGAGAACGTCTTAGGTGGCGATTGGCAGTAGTACCCGCACAGGTGGCTACGCGGCGAAATACATGGAAATCGCGCCGCTTGTTCGGACCGCTAACAACCGCCACTTGTCAGAAGGATGACGAAGGGACCACGCCGATCGTTGGGACGGGTGGTTCCTGCTCCGGCATCTTGTTTCCTTGCTTGTCGCCGGCGCTCAGGGCCTCGCGCACTTCATCCTCTTCCCAGCCCGCCTCAATGGCAGAAGCCACGAGGGTTTCGATTTTTTCGGTTTCGGAGTTGTGGGAAGTCTCATCGAGGTGGCGTCTGGCGGTCTCGAGACACTGACGGAGGTTTGAAGCGCGGCTGGCGTCGTTACGGTCGTAGCTTGGCGATGCGACGTAGGTCATTTGGAAGCTCCCTGCTGATCGGGAGGAACAATTGAAAAGGGAGCCGGTTCCACTGCGTGTGTCTCGGGAAAGCGAGACAAGGTGCAATCTCCGGAGTAACAGGACTTAAGGTGATCGCGGCCGTCTGGCGCGATTCCGGAACAGTCATCTGTGGCGATAGGTGGAAAGATGCCGGCGAGAAGTTTTTGCTGCAACTTTGAAACGGCAAATAGCTTGCCGTGCTTGCGGTACAGATTGCGCTTGTCCCGACCTGCCTCGGTATGTTCTAGGGGTGTTTCAGGACTTGCACTGGAAGCCACCGGCGAGCATGAAAGCTGAAATGAACGCAATCGCAGTACGGCTGGAAAATGTTACCCGTCGCTTTGGTATCACTGCAGCCGTGCAGGATCTTTCTCTTCATATTCGGCGCGGAGATGCGGTCTCGCTCGTGGGCCATTCCGGTTGCGGCAAGTCTACGCTCCTGCGCATGATTGCCGGTGTCGAAATACCGGAATCCGGCCGCATCCTCCTCGAAGGCCGCGAGGTTGCCAGTTCGACCACTTTCGTCGAACCGGAGGCGCGTGGCGTCGGATTCGTCTTTCAGGACTATGCTCTTTTCCCGCACCTGACTGTACGAGCCAATATCCTCTTTGGTCTCAAGCGACATTCGAAGAGCGAAGCAACCGCGCGGGCAGAGGAGATGATCAGCAAGGTCGGAATCGAACATCTAACGCATCGCTATCCGCACACCCTTTCCGGCGGTGAACAGCAGCGTGTCGCACTAGCCCGGGCCCTGGCGCCCCGGCCGAGTGTCATCCTGATGGACGAACCTTTTTCCAATCTGGATCAGGGCCTGCGTGGAAAGGTACGCAGCGACACCTTGAGCCTCTTGAGGGCACTCGGCACGACCGTAATCATCGTGACGCATGATCCCCAGGAAGCACTTTCCGTCGGTGATCAGGTGGTTCTGATGCGGGCAGGCGAAATCGTCCAGTCCGGTTCCGCCTATGATCTGCACGACCGTCCAACGAATCCTTATGCGGCAGAGTTCTTTTGCCCGTCCAGCAAAGTTCCCGGCGTTTACCGTGGCGGATGGATCGAAACCGCGATCGGTAACTTCGCCTATAGGCTTGATCGTCCGCCCGCAAGCTCCGTGACCGTCTATATCCGCCCGCATGCGATTGCGCTGTCCCCCGGCTCGGGAATTGCAGCCCGCATCGAGGACCGTGTTTTGCATGGCGAATTCGAGCAGATAACGTTGAGGATTGAAGGCCTCGAGGTGCCGCTTAAGGCCAGAGCTTTGGAGCGGCTTCCGTCCGACGCCGAGAATATTCGGATATCAATCCTCCCCGAGCGGCTGCTGGCTTTTTGACAGCTGACCTGCCGAGCGGAGTCTGCTGACCACTCATCAAGTTTCCGTGATATTCGGCAACAAACTTCGGGGAAAACTTGACTTTCAGCGTCATGAACTGCTCAAGGGATGCGCATTCATTCGGAGGGACATAATGAATTCGCGCTCTATCCTCGTATCCATGCTGCTTGCTGCTTCGGCGCTGATGTCGCCTTGCATCGCAGCGGCCGCAGAAATCAACCTCTACACGACGAGAGAACCGGCTCTGATCGCACCTCTTCTGGAGGCGTTCACCAAATCGACCGGGACGAAGGTCAATACGGTTTTCCTGAAGGATGGCCTGGCAGAGCGTGTCGCCTCCGAGGGCGCCAGCTCGCCGGCTGACATCCTGATGGCCGTCGATGCCGGCAACCTTGTCGATCTGGTCGACAAAGGCGTAACGCAACCGGTCGAATCGTCTGTTCTGAACTCGGCAATCCCGGAACAGCTGCGTGATGCCAAGGGCAACTGGTTCGCACTGTCGATGCGCGCGCGCGTTCTCTACGCGGCCAAGGACATTGAGATGAGCACATTCAACTACGAGGAGCTTGCCGATCCCAAGTGGAAGGGCAAGATTTGCATACGCTCAGGTCAGCACCCGTATAATACGGCACTGTTTGCGGACTACGTCGCTCATTACGGCGCGGAAGAAACCGAGAAATGGCTGACAGCTGTCAAGGCCAATCTCGCCCGTAAGGCAACCGGCGGCGATCGCGATTCGGCCAAGGATATCCTCGGCGGCATTTGCGATATCGGTATCGCCAACTCCTATTATGTCGGTCTAATGCGGTCCGGCAAGGGTGGTGAAGAGCAGGTCAAATGGGGCGACGCCATCAAGGTCATCCTGCCGACCTTCGAGAACGGCGGGACGCAGGTGAATATCAGCGGCGCGGCAATCGCCAAGCACTCACCGAACAAGGCTGAAGCCGTCAAACTTCTCGAATATCTCGTCTCTGACGAAGCGCAGAAGATCTATGCTGAGGCCAATTACGAATATCCCGTGAAGGCAGGCGTCGCGGCCGATCCGATCATCGCATCCTTTGGCGAACTAAAGATCGACAGCAAGCCCTTGTCCGAGATCGTCAGCCATCGCAAGCAGGCGAGTGAACTCGTGGACAAGGTCGGCTTCGACAACTAAGGACAGTGAAGGCGCCGCTGACTGGCGCCTTCCCCCCGAGAACGGACCAAGTGATGTTTCCGAGCCCGGCGCCCGCCCGCTCTGCAAAGCGCCCCGGCAGCGCATGGCTGACGATTGCCGCCACTATCGCCCTCATTGCCATGCTGCCGATCGGGGGATTGCTCATCGAAGCCTCGAAGGGTTCGGCGGGTCTTTGGGGACATCTTTTCTCGACCATCCTTCCCGTCGCGCTTCTCGACACCGTCATTCTCCTTGTGGGGGTCGGCGTCATCACTGCAGTTGTTGGCACGACGACGGCATGGCTGGTGACCGCCTATGATTTTCCCGGCAGGCATGCTCTGGAGTGGATGCTGCTTCTGCCGCTTGCCGTTCCGACCTACATCGTCGCCTATGCCTATCTGGATATAATGCATCCGATCGGTCCGGTGCAGGATGCCGTGCGCTGGTTGCTAGGCTACGAGACCCCGCGCCAGTTTCGCCTTCCGGACGTCCGTTCCATGACTGGCTGCATCCTGCTTCTCGGGATCGTGCTCTACCCCTATGTCTACATCCCCACGCGCGCGATGTTCCTCACGCAATCCGGCAATCTCGTCGATGCTGCACGTACGCTCGGTACATCTCGCCGCGCGGTCTTCTGGCGGGTCGCTCTGCCGCTCGCGCGCCCCGCTGTTGCCGTGGGTATCAGCCTTGCACTCATGGAAACGTTGAACGATATAGGCGCCGCCGAATTCCTCGGTGTCCGGACGATCACCGTTTCCATCTACACCACCTGGGTCACCCGCTCCGATTTATCGGGAGCGTCGCAGATCGCCCTTGCCCTTCTTCTCATCGTCGTCGCAATTGTTGCGGTTGAGCGATGGGCGCGACGCAAGCAGGGCTACTCGATCGATGTGCGCCGGATGCGAAGTTTCCAACCGCGGCGGGTATCCTTGGGAAAAGGCGTACTGCTGTTTCTCGGCGGTCTTCTGCCTGTCATCCTGGGCTTTGGCGCGCCCGCGCTCTATCTGTTGATCGAAGCGGCAAAACGCTATCGGTTCGCCGGCATATCCCCACGGATCATCGATGAGGCCGTGAATACGATCGCTATCGCCACCCTGGCGACAATCACGACCGTCATCCTTGGCCTTCTCGCCGTCTACGCGACCCGCCTGCGGCCGGGCCAACCGTCCTCCTGGCTCCTGCGCTGTTCCACGATTGGCTATGCGGCTCCCGGCACCGTGGTCGCCATTGGCGTGCTGATCATCCTTGGCGGGTTCGATCAGTTTATCGACCGCACCGTGCTTTCCTTGTTTGATGTGTCCACTGGTCTGCTCCTGATGGGATCGGGTGCTGCCGTCATATATGCGCTCATCGTGCGCTTTCTGGCGATCTCCGCCGGCGGCATAGAAGCCGGTCTATCGCGCATTTCCCTGTCGCTTGATCATGCGTCACGTTCGCTGGGGCAGTCCACCGCAGGCACCCTGCGCTACGTGCATTTGCCGCTTTCGAAGGCGGCAATCTCAGCTGCCGCGCTACTGGTCTTCGTCGATTGTGTAAAGGAGCTGCCGGCGACGCTCCTCCTGCGGCCACTCAATGTCGAGACATTCGCAACTCATCTTTATGGAGAGGCTGCCAGAGGCACTTACGAGGAAGCCTCGATTGCAGCGCTCGCCATCGTGCTGATCGGCATCCTGCCCGCTATTTTGCTATCGCGGATCGGACGTATCCGCTAGCCGGCAAGCCGATGGGTATGCCGGCTCTGCGACCTCCACTAAACAACGCAAAGCCACAAACCGGTCGCCGTGGGCAATATCGTGGCCAAATGGCTGCTTGACCTCTGAATGCAGCCACGAGCATCGGTGTGGGTGATGCCTTTGTGTCGTTTGAGGACGTCGAGCGCTACCCTATTGTCCGCCCAGTTTCCAGCTGTCCCCAGACGGGCAGGCTACGCCGTTGAAGCGCGTCACGCCGTCGAGAGATTGCCGACTGGTAACAAAACCACGACATCCGTCCGGCCCATCGTTACTGGCATCGATCTGCTCGATAACACCCGCGCTACCCGTCGATGGGTTGGCCCAAGCAAGCGCCGTTGCACCGACAGCACCGCGACCTACAGTATCTGCGATCACCGCTTGATCGGTCAAAGGCGTCTGGTGCTGGATTGCTGACTGGGCGAGGGGCGTCTCAAGCGGGTCGATATGTGAGCATGCCGCCAAAGCCGCGATGCTCATTGCCGAGGTGAAGTGCTTCAGATTCATCGGTCGGATAAAGCGTTTTGCTAGTTATGTTTCAAGTTACTCATGGTTCACAATGTTGCGAGGTTTGAAGAAAACGCGGTCGCTTGGAGACGCCGCGAACGTGTTCTTGAAAGGGTGGTCAAGAGACTACAATGAGCACGGCCGGACAATGATCTCTATGCGTTTCAACCGTTAGGACGATGACCAATGACCCAGGTCTCCGTTGCTCGCCCAGGCGGCACCCAGTAGTCTCGCCGTCTCACCGACAGGTTCTTAGTGAAACGCAGCGATTCGATGGCCATTCTGTTCAAAACAACAATCAGCGAAAACTCGGCTTTCGAGATGATCGAACGGTCACTGTCAGGCGCTTACCAATATGACGGTTACCTCAATGTCGTTAGCGATGCGGGCGAGACGGCATTGTCTTGGAGTCCGGCAATGCATGCCGAAGAGTTCAAGGCAGAGGTCAGCCAAATCCTGCGGCAGACTTGGGATGCTGCCCGCTTCTGGGTCATCTATGAGCGCCGCGAAGACCGGGGGGATGCAGAAGGGACTGAGATCCGTAACGCGGCTTTCCGCCTGACGCGCGGGTACAGCGGCGTTATCGTTGTCACACTCAGCCTCCTTGGGAAGCGCGACAGCGTCAATGACCTGGAGCTCGTCTTCGTCTGCTTCGAGCAGGATTTTCACAGGAGGAATTTTCGCGTGCGCTATGAGGGTAAGCCGATACCAAACCGGGATTGATGCTCACGCACGCGACCCGTTCTACCTGCTGGGCCTACTAGGATAGGATAGGGACGGGAGTCTCTGATGGATTGACGGGCCGCCCGGCGTTAGACAAAACGCGTCAGCAGGAGTTTATCGATGCGTGTTGCCGCCACCCTCTTCATCGCCGTCTGCCTGTTCCTGGCGGCGGCGACCGCTTCCCGCGCATACGTGAGCAACTCGAACCTTTGGCTGCTCGCCACCGCGCTTGTCCTCTACACATTAGGCAATCTTTCGATGATCGCTCTCATGCGGACGAGCGGGCTTTCCCTCGCTATTTCGTTGTCGTCGGTCGCGCAGCTCATCGCCATCAACGCGATCGCCGTCTTGGTTTTCGACGAGCGGCTCGGCTGGCATCAGGCGGTTGGCGTAGTCCTCGGGATAGCATCGGTTACGCTCATGGTGATCGGATGAATGGCTCTCAATTGCGTTTCCTTGACTACGGCGGATGGCAGTCATGGGGCGGGCTCTCATGGACGCAAAACGTCATGCGGCGATGTGACGGCGGTATTGGACAAGAGGCTCGGCCGAAATCAGGCTTGGGTGCCAAGGCGACCTGAACATGTACGATATCATGCTTCTTTTCCTTGCTGGCTTGTTGGCAGGCAGCATGAATGCGTTGGCGGGCGGCGGGTCGTTCGTATCCCTGCCTGCGCTGATATCTGTCGGAGTGCCCTCGGTAGCCGCAAACGCGACAAGCACCTTAGCCTTGTTTCCCGGCGGCATGGCGAGCTCGTGGGTCTACCGTGACGGGGTTAGGAGTGTGTGCGGCGTCAATGTCGTGCCCATTGCCATCGTGACGGTAATGGGTGGTGTGGCCGGAAGCATTCTATTGCTGCTAACCCCATCGAGGATTTTCGATGGTATCCTGCCATGGCTTTTGCTGGTGGCGACATTGATGCTCGCTGCAGGACCGAGGCTCAGCGCCCAGTTGCAGACGCAGGCACGTCCGAGTGTTCTAGCGTTCGCAACGGTTCAGTTCTTTCTCGGTCTTTATGGCGGCTATTTTGGCGGCGCGGTGGGTCTCATGATGCTTGCGGCGTGGAGCGCGCTCGGGGGCGGGGACATCAAGAGCCTGAATCCGACAAGAATGGTGATGGTCACTGCCGCCAACGCGGTCGCCGTCGTCGTCTTCGTACTTGCTGGGGCAATCGTATGGCAGGAATGCATTGCCATGACGATTGGAGCCGTTATCGGCGGGTGGACCGGAGCGCATATCGGACGAAGGCAGCCACCATCGGTCGTGCGGGTGCTAACCCTCGCGGTCGCCTTTTTAACGACCGCGGTGTTCTTTTCGCGAGCTTACCTTTGAGCGGAGGTCCGGCCCCACAGAGGCACGCTTTAACCCCGGAAAATCCAGCTCTGGCTGGCCCAAGAACCCGGAGCACTTCAGTCGCCCGACAGTCGGCGTGGCCTATCGAAAAGATCGCCGCCATGCACCGCGTGCGCCGCGGCAGCGACACGATCTCATACGACATTATCCGAAGTCCCCAACCCTGCCTACGCTGAAAACAACCTCGGGCTCGCCTTCCTCGCCGACAACAGGGTCATTCTGCCGCCGCCATACCACGACCCCAGCGTGTTATCAGTATCTCGGCCTCCTCGATCTCGGCCTCCTCGTTCGCCGCCACCCTTGGCTCGAACGCTCGGATGGCCTCGGTCATCAAGGTCAAATGCGACGATGTAGACAGTGGTGAACGTGCCGGGCATGCAGGTCTCCCTTCCGTTGCGAAACGGAACGTCGACCGCTGATGTTCCAAGCTGTTCGAGCAGTCGAGACGAGTTGGGCTAGGAGCGCCAATGCTGGCGATCAACGGCGCGTTCAGCGGGAAGGTCTTACGCCGAATATCCCGAAAATCACTCCGAATTCTCCGGAATGGACGTGGCCGTCTTGACGTTTTCCTATGTATACGAAATGCTAAGATGTCAGACCAATTCTTTAAGTCGGCTGCCTGATAAGAAAATGGGGAACCATGAAGGCAAATCGCAGCGACAGGCCGGTGATCCGGCCGCTTCCGGTCATGGACCGCGCGCGTCAGGTGACCGATGCGCTGGCGGATTATGTCGAGGAAGCCAGATTGAAGGCGGGCGACCGTTTGCCGGCTGAGCGCGAGCTGATGACCGCTCTTGCCGTCGGCCGCTCGACCATTCGCGAGGCGATCCGGCATTTCCAGGCGCTCGGTGTCATTGAGACGCGCAAGGGAAGCGGCACTTATCTGCTGAAGCCCGTGTCAAGGGCGACGATCCACATGCCGCTATCGTTCGATACCGCACACCTTCGCGACGTGCTGCTGCAAACGCTGGAGGTACGCCGTGGAATTGAATGCGAGGCGGGCATGGTGGCGGCGCGACGGCGCACGAGCACGGACCTCGTCATCATCGAGGAAAAGCTGAACGCCATGGAGCGGGTGCACCTGGAGAAGGGCACTTCCGGGCCGGAGGATCTGGCCTTCCATCTCGCCGTTTACGACGCCGCCCACAATCCGCTGTTTCGACAGCTTCTCGAGCAGATGCGCGAGACATTCGAGCGCTTCTGGGCGCATCCCTTCGACCGGCAGGATTTCGCGCGCCGGTCTTTTCCCTTTCACCGCACCCTTTTCAACGCGATCGCTGCCGGGGATCCCGAGACGGCGCGCACAGAAACATTGAAAATTCTCGCCATCGTCGAGGAAGACATCAAGGAAATGTCCAAATGAGCAACGGCGCAGAACCGTTCGATCTTGCTTCCCTCATCACCGCGCATGACGAAGGCAACTTCGCTGACGCCGTCGTGCCGCCGATTTTTCAGACTTCGCTTTTCACCTTTTCCGATTATGACGACATGATCGCCTCCTATCGCGGCGAGAGGGTGCGGCCGATCTATACACGCGGACTGAACCCGACGGTGCGCGCCTTCGAGGAAATGCTCGCCAAGCTCGAAGGTGCCGAGGATGCGCTGGGTTTTGCAAGCGGCATGGCGGCGATCTCGTCGGCGGTCTTAAGCTTCGTCGAGCCCGGCGACCGCATCGTTGCCGTCAAACATGTCTATCCCGATGCCTTCCGCCTGTTCGGCACCATCCTGAAACGGATGAAGATCGAGGTGACTTATGTCGACGGGCGCGACGAGGAAGCGGTCGCCAAGGCGCTGCCCGGCGCCAAGCTCTTCTACATGGAAAGTCCGACGAGCTGGGTGATGGAAGCACATGATGTCGGCGGGCTCGCCGCGCTCGCCAGACAACACGGCGCCGTCTCGATGATCGACAACAGCTGGGCAAGCCCGTTCTTCCAGCGGCCGCTGACGCTCGGCGTCGACTTGGTCATTCATTCGGCCTCGAAATATCTCGGCGGCCACAGCGATGTGGTGGCGGGCGTCATCGCCGGCTCGAAGGCGATGATCGCTCGCGTCAAGGCCGAGGCATATCCCTATCTTGGCGGCAAGCTTTCGCCGTTCGACGCCTGGCTGCTGATCCGCGGGTTGCGCACGCTGCCGCTCCGCATGCGAGCCCACGAGGCATCGGCGCTTGAAATCGCCAGGCGCCTGCAGAAGCTCGACGTGGTGGAGACGGTCTGCCATCCGGGGCTCGCCAACCGTCTGCCCACTGGCCTCAACGGCACCTCGGGCCTGTTTTCCTTCATATTCCGCGAAGGCGTCGATATCCGCACCTTCGCCGATCACCTCAAGCTCTTCAAACTGGGTGTAAGCTGGGGTGGACATGAAAGCCTGATCGTACCGGGCGAGGTGGTGCTTCAGCAGAAGGCACAGCCAAATTCCGCACATGCCTTCGGCATCCATGCGCGATCCGTACGTCTCCATGTCGGCCTCGAAGGAACCGAGGCTTTGTGGAGAGATATCGAGGAGGCGCTCGCCGCCGCCTCACAATCCTGAAACCCGAGAGAGACCTAACAAGGGGGAACTGAGCCATGAAAAAACTAATAATCTCGACGCTCTTTGCTTCGATGATGGCGGGTACGGCCTTTGCCGATACGACGCTCAAGCTTGTCGAAGTCATCACCAGCCCGGAGCGCACCGAAACGCTGAAATCGATCGTCGGCAAATTCGAAGCCGCCAATCCCGGCACCAAGGTCGACATCATCTCGCTGCCCTGGAACGAAGCGTTCCAGAAGTTCGCGACCATGGTGTCTGCCGGCGACGTGCCCGATGTGATGGAGATGCCCGATACCTGGCTGTCGCTCTATGCCAATAACGGCATGCTCGAGAGCCTGGAGCCCTACCTCGAAAAGTGGGAGCACACCAAGGAACTGACGCCACGCGCGCTCGAACTCGGCCGCGACGTCAAGAACACCGCCTATATGCTGCCCTACGGGTTCTATCTCCGGGCGATGTTCTACAACAAGAAGCTGCTTGCCGAAGCCGGCGTCGCCGCGCCGCCGAAGACGATGGAAGAATTTACTGCCGCTTCGGAAAAGGTTTCCAAACTGCCCGGCAAATACGGCTACTGCATGCGCGGCGGACCGGGCGGCCTTAACGGCTGGATGATCTTCGCCGCCTCGATGGCCGGCTCGAACAAGTATTTCAACGACGACGGGACCTCGACGATGAACAGCCCGGGCTGGGCCAAGGGCATCGAATGGATGGTCGATCTCTACAAGAAAGGCTATGCGCCGAAGGACAGCGTCAACTGGGGCTTCAACGAAGTCGTCGCCGGCTTCTATTCCGGCACCTGCGCCTTCCTCGACCAGGATCCGGACGCGCTGATCGCCATCGCCGAGCGTATGAAGAAGGAGGATTTCGGTGTCGCACCGCTGCCGAAGGGTCCGGACGGCAAGTCCTTCCCGACGATCGGTTACGGCGGCTGGTCGATGTTCACGACCAGCGGCAACAAGGATCTTTCCTGGAAGCTGATAGCCACGCTCGAAGGGCCGGAAGGTAATCTTGAGTGGAACAAGCGCATCGGCGCCCTGCCGGCCTATACGGCGGCCGAGAAGGATCCCTTCTACGCCGGTGACCAGTTCAAGGGCTGGTTCGAGGAACTGGCGGATCCGAACACGGTACCAACAGTCATGCCGACCTACCTCGAGGAATTCGCCTTCTTCAAGGATTCGCTGGCGATCAAGACCTCGCAGCAAGCATTGCTCGGCGATATCTCGGCGAAGGATTTGGCCGACCAATGGGCCGAATATCTCACCAAGGCGCAGCAGAAGTTCCTCGCCAAGAAATAAGCGACGGATCGACGGCGGCGGCCTCACCACAGGCCGCCGCCGCTTTTTTGATGACACAGACGGCGCATGAACGCCGCGAACGGGAACTCTTGGCTGATGACCATTTCCGCCGATACGCTCGACATGCGTCGCGACCGCAGGCCGTGGCTGCGTCGCGTTGCCGATGCTTCGGAGCCCTATCTCTACAGCGCGCCGTCGCTGATCTTGATCATTGCGGTGATGCTGGTGCCGCTGACCGTCGGCATCTCCTACGCCTTCCGCGATATCCAGCTGCTCAATCCGTTTTCCGGCGGCTTCATCGGGCTCGATCATTTCCGCGAGCTTGCAGGCGATGCCGCCTTCTACGGCGCGCTTCGGAACACGCTGTGGTGGACCGGCGCCTCCGTCGTCCTGCAGTTCGTCTTCGGGCTGATCCTGGCGCTGCTGCTCGACAAGCCGTTCAAAGGCAGGGCAATCGCGCAGGCGTTGGTCTTCCTGCCCTGGGCCGTGCCGTCTTTCCTCGCCGGCCTCAACTGGGCCTGGCTGTTCAATCCCGTCATCGGACCGATCCCGCACTGGCTCTTCGCCCTCGGGCTGATGGATGAGCCGGGCAATATCCTCTCCGATCCCAACTATGCGATGTGGGGGCCGATCGTCGCCAATGTCTGGTGGGGCATTCCCTTCTTCGCCATCACGCTGCTTGCGGCGCTGCAGGCGATCCCGCGTGATCTCTATGAGGCGGCATCGATCGACGGCGCCGGCTGGTTCCAGCGCTTCCGCTCGATCACCCTGCCGTTTCTGGCGCCAACGATTGCCATTACCGTGCTGCTACGCACCGTGTGGATTTCCAACTTCGCCGATCTGATTGTCGTCATGACCAGTGGCGGGCCGGCGGACCGGACGCAGATTGTCGCCAGCTACATCTTCACGACGGCCTTCCGGCGGCTCGATTTCGGTTATGCCTCGGCGATCGCGCTGGTGCTGCTCGTGCTGCTGCTTGCCTATTCGATGCTGATCATCCTGCTCCGGCAGACGCTGCTGAACAAGGATTGAGATCATGAGACGATCCGTCATTCCGACCATCGCACACCGCCTGGCGATCCTCTGCTACATCGCCTTTTCGCTCTTTCCACTGTTCTGGCTGCTCAAGGTCTCGGTAACGCCGAACGACCTGCTCTATAGCGAGGGCGTTCGCATGTGGCCGTCGCGCACGACATGGGATCACTATGCCTTCGTGCTGCGCCACAGCGCCTTTCCGACCTTTTTCAAGAACAGCCTGATCGTCTCGGCCTCGACGGCCGTCACCGTGACCATCTGCGCTTCGCTGTCCGGCTACGCATTGTCGCGCTTCAATTTCCGGGTAAAATACTGGATCGTCGCCCTGATGCTGCTGACCCAAATGTTTCCGCTGGTGATGCTGGTGGCGCCGATCTTCAAGATTCTGTCGCCGCTGCATCTGACCAACAGTCTGACCGGGCTCGTCATCGTCTACACCGCCTTCAACGTGCCTTTCGCCACCTTCCTGATGCAGTCCTTCTTCGACGGCATTCCGAGGGATCTCGAAGAGGCGGCGAAGATCGACGGGGCGACGCAGTTCACGGCGTTTCGCCAGATCATCCTGCCGCTGACGCTGCCGGGGATCGCCGCCACACTCGGTTTCGTCTTCACTGCCGCCTGGAGCGAGCTGCTCTTCGCGCTGATGCTGATCAACGGCAATGACGCGGCGACCTTCCCGGTCGGACTTCTCACCTTCGTTTCGAAATTCTCGGTGGATTTCGGGCAGATGATGGCGGCGGGCGTCATGGCGCTCATTCCGGCCGGCCTCTTCTTCCTCCTCATCCAGCGCTATCTCGTCCAGGGCCTGACGGCCGGCGCGGTCAAGGGTTAAACAAATGGCATCGATCGATATCCGGAATATCCACAAAGCCTATGGCCATGTGCAGGTGCTGCATGGCGTCAACCTGGAAATCCAGGACGGCGAATTCGTCGTGCTCGTCGGTCCGTCCGGCTGCGGCAAGTCCACGCTGCTGCGGATGATCGCCGGGCTGGAGGAGGTCACCGGGGGTGAGATCCGCATCGCCGGCAATAGGGTCAACGAGCTGCATCCGAGGGATCGCGACATCGCCATGGTGTTCCAGTCCTACGCGCTCTATCCGCATATGAATGTCGCCGGCAATATGAGCTACAGCCTCAGGCTGCGGAAGGTGGCGAAGGAGAAGATTGCAGGCGCGGTGGCCGCGGCTGCCGCCAAGCTTGGCCTCGATCCGCTGCTCGAACGCAGGCCGAAGGCGCTTTCCGGCGGCCAGCGCCAGCGCGTCGCCATGGGCCGCGCCATCGTGCGCCAGCCAAAAGCCTTCCTGTTCGACGAACCGCTGTCGAACCTCGATGCGCGCCTGCGCGAACAGATGCGCGCCGAAATCAAGAAACTGCATGGCGACCTGAAGGCGACCTCAATCTACGTGACCCACGACCAGATCGAGGCAATGACGCTGGCGGACCGGATCGTCGCCATGCATGGTGGGGTGGTCCAGCAGGTTGGCAGTCCCCTGGAACTCTACGACCGCCCCGCCAATCTTTTTGTTGCTGGCTTCATCGGCTCGCCGGGGATGAATTTCCTCGAGGCCACCTATGATGCCGGCGGCGTGAAGCTGAAGGACGGCACGATCGTGCCGCTTGCAAAGCCTCTGCCGCTTTCAGATGGCGCAAAGGTGACGCTCGGCATCCGGCCGGAGCATGTGCTGATGAGCGACGGTGGGGCGGGGCTTGCCGCGGATGTGGAACTCGTCGAGCCCACGGGTTTCGGCATCATCTTGCATCTTGCCCTGCATGGTCTGCCGTTCAAGATCTTCACGCTGAACCGCGACGCGCTGAAGGCGGGGCCGAAGGTCAATGTGGCCTTCCCCGCCCAATATCTGCACGTGTTCGATGTCGAGGGAAAACGCGTCGATTGAGCCGCTGGGCTGGTGGCTCGTTGCTATCGGTTTTGGCATAGTGTCTCCGGCAGGGGCGGGGAGGCAGAACATGCTTGTTGCGCAGATATCCGATATCCATGCGAGGCCGGACCTTTCGTCGCTCCAGACGCTGGAGCGAGCGATAGGCTGGCTGAGGACGTTCCGCCCTGATGCACTTGTTGTCACCGGAGATCTGGTGGACGACGGATGGCGGCGAGGCTATCGCCTGGTCGCCGAAAGCCTGCGGTCGCTGGACTGCCCTGTCCACCTGTTGCCGGGCAACGGTGACGATCTGCAATTGATGCGTTCCGAACTGGCCGCCGTCGGCACGTGGATCAATGCGACGGGACCGATGCATTTCCGGACAGCCGTCGATGGGCTGACCCTCTTCGGTGTCGATGTGACCGTCGCCGGTCAGAGCTACGGCGACGTCCTGCCGCATCTGCCATGGCTGATGAACGCGCTTGCGGACGTGACGACGCCCTCGCTTCTCTTCATGCATCAGCCGCCATTGAGGATCGGCATCGAGGTGCTGGACCGGGTCGGATGCAGAAACGGCAGTGCGCTTCTCAGCACCCTGGATGCGGTGAACAGGCCGCCGCTGGCGATTCTTTGCGGCCATGTTCACCGACCCGCATTTGGCCGGCTGGGATCGATCCCTGTCCAGACCTGCGGCTCCCTCTGCCCGCCCAATCCGCTTCTGCTGGAAGGCCGTGCCGATCTTCCGGTGATCGACGCTCCGTCCTTCCTCGTGCATGAGGTCAGCGACGGAGGGCTTGTTTCTCATGTGGTATCGGTTCTGGCATCCGATGGCAGCGCATGAAATGGATTGACTGGGGAAACCCTCACGTGCGGCGGGTGGAAAAATCTTTTGCCCCATCGCCCAGGAGGGCTATATCGTCCGTGTGATCTTGCTGGACTGGATGCCATGACCGACACTGTTCTCGACCGCTTTCTCCGTTATGTCGTTATCGACACGCAATCCGACCCTGCCTCGTCGACGCAGCCGACCACCGGCAAGCAGAAGGATCTCGGCCGGGTTCTGGTCGATGAACTGCTGAAGATCGGTCTTGCCGACGCGCATCTCGATGAACACGGCTATGTCTATGCGACCATTCCGGCCAATAGCGACAAGACGGTACCGGTCATCTGTTTCTGCTCGCACATGGATACGGCACCCGATTTCAGCGGCACCGATGTCAAGCCGCAAATCATCGGGAATTATGCCGGCGGGGATATTAGGCTTGCCGGCGATCCGAGCCGGGTGATCCGCGTCAGCGAGCACCCTGAGCTGAAAAACCAGATCGGCAACGACATTATCACGACCGATGGAACGACATTGCTCGGCGCCGACGACAAGGCGGGACTGGCGGAGATCATGACCGCCGCCCAGTTCCTCGTCGACAATCCCGAGATCAGGCATGGGACGATCAAGATCCTGTTCACGCCGGACGAGGAGGTCGGGCGCGGCGTCAACAAGGTGGATCTAGCGAAACTCGGAGCCGACTTCGCCTATACGATGGACGGCGAGACGGCCGGCCATATCGAGGATGAGACCTTCTCGGCCGACGGCGTCGAGATCAGCATATCAGGTGTGGCGATCCATCCCGGTTTTGCCAAGGACCGCATGGAAAACGCCATCAAGATCGCCGGCGCCATCATCGACCGGCTGCCGAGGGATCTTGCGCCGGAGACCACTGAAGGCAGGCAGGGTTTCATCCATCCCACCGGCGTGACCGGCTCGATGGAGAAGGCGTCGCTGAGCCTCATCATACGTGACTTCACCGACAAGGGGCTGACGGAAAAGGAAACGACGCTCGAAGCTATCGTCAAGGACGTGATGGCTGCCTATCCCGGCTCGACCTATCGTTTTGAGGTGAAGGAGCAGTATCGCAATATGAAGGTGGTGCTCGATCGTCACCCGGAGATCGTCGAGAACGCGATCGAGGCGGTGCGCCGGGCCGGCATGACGCCGGTGCGCGGCAGCATCCGCGGCGGCACGGATGGCTCGCGTCTCTCCTTCATGGGGTTGCCGTGCCCGAATATTTTCGCCGGCGGCCATGCATTCCATTCGCCGCTCGAATGGGTCAGCCGCCAGGATATGGAAAAGGCCGTCAAAACGATCGTGGAATTGGTGAGGGTCTGGGAAGAGCGCGCCTAAAGCAATTCCAGCAAAAGTGCGCAGCGGTTTTACGTCCGGAATTGCGCAGAAACAAAAACGCGCTTGCATCTAACTCATATACCGGAAGCGGCGGTTGGTTTAACCGCCGTTCGCCGGAAGGCTTTCACGCAGCATCACGCTGTCATAGGCGGGGCGGGGAATAGGGATCGCAATGGGCATTCCCGGCTCGGGCTCAACCGATGTTACCGGCGATGTTTCCGGCGCGGTCACCGGCGCTGTGATCCGCATCTGCGCCGTGCTCGCGGTGGCCATGGGGTCCGGAGCCGGCAGAGGAACGGGAACCGCCGAGGGTATCAGCGCTTCGAATTGCGGCGGCAGCATGCTTTCGCCGGGCACATAGTTCATCGCCACCTCGTAGGAGGGCAGCGGCGGCGGCGTTTGAAGCGTGCCGTTGGAGTCGCGCTTCTCGTAGAAAGCGTTGCCGCCGGCAACCGTCACATAGTGCATGTTGTCGTAGGGGAATTTCAGCCCATTGGTGTGGAAGAACATCGCATCCTTCACAGCGGGATGGCGGGCGCCCTTGACGAGGATCGCATCGGCCGCGCTCGCAAGCTCGGTTTTCGCCTGCGGCTTGACTTCGCGCGTCATCACGCCGGGCGCGAACTGCCTTTTCTGAGCCACGACGCCACAGATGGAAGGGGGATAGGCACCAGAGGTGAGCCTGTTCATGACAACGGTCCCGACAGCCATGTAGCCGTCCTCGTCCGAATGCTGCGATTCGAAATACATCGCGCGCTGCAGGCAGTCGCGATCCTTGGCCGTATAATTGAACGTGACTTTTGCCGGTTGACCCTGCTTCGTCTTGGTGTTCGCCGCCGTCGCCGCCGGTTTCGATGTCGTCGTGCAGCTTGCAGCTGCCAGTCCTACGAACAAAATCCCGATCAGGGATTTTCCAAAGGAAATCTCCGCCCTCAACGCCAGGTGCCTCCTATGGGATTAGTTCAGCCCTTTTTGATTAAGTGAAAACGTTTTACTCGTCATATGACTGAAATACAAACAACCTTAGATCACAAAAAGCTTAAGGGACTCTCGCCGAAAACGATTCCGGCGACGAGGCACTGCACTGGAATCGAGCAAACGAAAAAATCATGCAGAATTTCAAAGCGTTAGGGTCCCTTTGCGGCTCTCGATAAGACGCGCGGCGCAGTCGACCGCCGCCCATGTCCATCAACTGCGGAACAGTTTCCAGCGGGTCGGCTTGAAAGCCACCCGGTTGCGGTCGAGCCTGTCGGCCTCGCTCGGCGGCAATTCGATCTCGATATGCGGTCGATCGTTGCCGATATTGAGTTCGATATGGCGGGTGCCGGCCACGCGGCGGCTGGAAACCGGCTGGCCGGCGATACAGTTTTCAGCTGATTCGCAGAGCCTGACGTCATGCGGGCGGAAGTAGAGCTGCGCCGTGCCATCCGGCTCGCCTTCGGCATTGAGGCCGAGCGAGCGGCCTTCGAAGCGAATGTCGCTGTCTGATATCTCGACCTCAAGGCAGTTCGACTGGCCGATGAAGCCGAACACGAAGGGAGAATTCGGATTGTCGTAGACCTGGTCCGGCGTGCCGACCTGTTCGATCGCGCCCTGACTCATGACGACGACGCGGTCGGCAAGCTCCAGCGCCTCATCCTGGTCGTGGGTGACGAAGACTGTGGTGTGTCCGGTGCGGTCGTGAATATCGCGCAGCCACTTGCGCAGGTCCTTGCGCACCTGGGCGTCGAGCGCGCCGAAGGGTTCGTCAAGCAGCAGCACGTTCGGCTCGACGGCCATGGCGCGGGCGAGCGCGACACGCTGGCGCTGGCCGCCGGAAAGCTGGGCCGGGTAGCGTTTTTCCAGACCGGAAAGCTGGACGAGGTCGAGCAGTTCCAGCGCCCGCCTGCGGATATCGGCCTTCGGCGGCCGCCGCGCACTGTTTCTGACCTTCAGGCCGAAGGAGACATTTTCGAGCACCGTCATGTAGCGGAACAGAGCATAGTGCTGGAAGACGAAGCCGATATTGCGCTGCTGCACTGACTTCTTCGAGGCATCCTCGTCACCGAAGAAGATCAGCCCCTCCGTCGGGCTTTCGAGGCCGGCAATCAGCCGCAGCAATGTCGTCTTGCCGGAGCCCGAAGGACCGAGCAGTGCGATCAGCTCGCCGGAGCGAATGTCGAGCGAGACATCGTGCAGCGCCGGAAAACGATCGAATTCCTTGCGAATGTTTTGAACGCGTACTTCCATTCCAAATCCTTCAGTGCCGCCGGCTGGCGGCGATTTCGGCGCTATAGCGCATTTCCAGCAGCGTCTTCAAAACAAGAGTTACGAGCGCGAGCAAGGCCAAAAGCGTGGCGACCGCAAAAGCGCCGGTGAAATTATACTCGTTATAGAGAATTTCCACCTGCAGCGGCATGGTGTTCGTCTGGCCGCGAATGTGGCCTGATACCACAGAAACTGCGCCAAATTCGCCCATGGCGCGGGCGTTGCAGAGCAGTACCCCGTAAAGCAGGCCCCATTTGATATTCGGCAACGTCACGTGCCAGAAGGTCTGCCAACCACTGGCGCCGAGCGAAAGGGCTGCCTCCTCGTCGGCCGTTCCCTGTTCCTGCATCAGCGGGATCAACTCGCGGGCGACGAAGGGGAAGGTGACGAACATGGTGGCGAGGATCAGCCCCGGCACGGCGAACAGGATCTTGATGTCGTGAGCGCTGAACCACTGGCCGAGCCAGGTATTGGCGCCGAACAGCAAAACGAAGACCAGGCCCGATATGACGGGTGAGACCGAGAAGGGCAGGTCGATCAGCGTCGTCAGGAAGGCCTTGCCCTTGAACTCGAACTTGGCGATCGCCCAGGCGGCGGCAACCCCGAAGACGAGGTTGAGCGGTACGCTGACGCCCGCAACGATCAGCGTCAGGCGGATAGCCGAGAAGGTTTCGGCGTCTGCGAGCGCCTCGAAGAACGGCCCGGCTCCCTTGCGAAAGGCTTCCACGAAGACGGCTGCGAGCGGCAGAAGCAGGATCAGCAGCAGGAAGACGAGCGAAAGGATGATGAGGCTGTAGCGCGCGATCCTGTTTTCGGTCGTTACCGACCGCAGCTTTGCCGGTTGAGCGGTCGCATCAAGCGCCATAGCCGTACCTCCGCCTGCTCCAGCTCTGGATGAGATTGATGACGAGCAGCATCGCGAACGAGATGATCAGCATGATCGCCGCAATGCCGGTCGCTGCGGCGTAATTATACTCTTCGAGCTTGATGATGATCAGCAGCGGTGCGATCTCCGATTTGAACGGCAGGTTGCCGGCGATGAAAATGACCGAGCCGTATTCGCCGACGCCGCGGGCGAAGGCGAGCGCAAAGCCAGTGAGCACGGCGGGCGCCAGCCCCGGCAGCAGCACGCGGAAAATCGTCTGAAAGCGATTGGCGCCGAGCGTTGCTGCAGCTTCCTCCACTTCCTTGTCGATCTCCTCCATGACCGGCTGCACGGTGCGCACGACGAAGGGCAGGCCGACGAAGATCAGGGCCACGACGATGCCGGCAGGCGTGAAGGCGATCTTGATGCCGAGCGGCGTCAGGAACTGGCCGATCCAGCCGTTCGGCGCGTAGAGCGTCGTCAGTGCGATGCCGGCAACGGCGGTCGGCAGCGCGAAGGGCAGGTCGACCATGGCATCGATGATGCGCTTGCCGGGGAAGCGGTAACGCACCAGCACCCAGGCGAGGATGATGCCGAAGACGGCATTGACGATCGCGGCGATGAAGGCGCTGCCGAAGCTGATACGCAGCGCGTTCAGCGTGCGCGGATCGAGCGCGATCGACCAGAATTTCTCCCAGCCGAGTGCGCTCGACCGGACCGCAAGGCCCGAGAGCGGGATGAGGATCAGAAGGGTGAGCCAGGTCAAGGTAAGGCCGAGCGCCATTCCGAAACCCGGAATGACGCTCGGCCGTTTGAACCGCCACCGCGTGGGGCTATGTACTTTCATGAAGTCTATTATTGGGCCGGCTTGTAGATTTGGTCAAATACGCCGCCGTCGCCGAAGAATTTCGGCTGCGCGCTCTTCCAGCCGCCGAAGTCGTCAATGGTCGCGAGCGTCAGCTTCGGGAAACGGGCGATGTCAGCCGGATCGGCGGCTTCCGGCTTGGTCGGCCGATAGTAGTGCTTGGCAGCAATCTTCTGGCCTTCGTCCGAATAGAGATAGTTGAGATAGGCTTCGGCGACCTTGCGCGTACCCTTCTTGTCGACATTGCCGTCAACGATGGCGACCGGCGGGTCAGCGCGGATGGAGAAGGTCGGCGTCACGATCTCGAACTGGTCGGGACCGAGTTCCTCGAGCGAAAGATAGGCTTCGTTTTCCCAGGCAAGCAGCACGTCGCCGAGGCCGCGCTGGACAAAGGTGGTCGTGGCGCCGCGAGCACCGGTGTCGAGAACCGGAACATGCTGCAGCAGTTTCGCAACGTATTCCTGCGCCTTGGCTTCGTCGCCGCCATTCGCCTGCTTGGCCCATGCCCAGGCGGCCAGGAAGTTCCAGCGAGCGCCGCCCGATGTCTTCGGGTTCGGGGTGATAACCTGCACGTCGTCCTTGACCAGGTCGCCCCAATCCCTGATGCCCTTCGGGTTGCCCTTGCGGACGAGGAAGACGATCGTCGACGTATAGGGCGTCGAATTGTTGGGGAATTTGGTCTTCCAGTCGGCCGGGATCTTGCCGGTCGCCTTGGCGATGGCATCGATATCGCCTTCGAGGGCAAGCGTCACGACGTCAGCGTCGAGACCGTCGATGACGGAGCGGGCCTGGGCGCCGGAACCGCCATGCGATGCCTGGATCGTCACGGTTTCACCACTGTCCTTTTGCCACTTGGCGGCAAAGGCGGCATTGAAATCCTTGTACAATTCGCGGGTCGGATCGTAGGAAACGTTGAGAAGCGTCTGATCCGCGAATGCCGGAGCGATGCTCCCGATCGCGAAGCTGCCTGCCAGGACCGCGGCTGCGATCAGCCGGGTGAGCCGTTGTGTCTGCATGGGAACCCTCCTGTTTTCTTTCCTAACTCTATCAAGTCAGTCGTATAATGAAACGAAGGTTCTTCCGGTTCCGGCCGGGGTGTTAGAATGCCATTCCATTTAAGAAGCAATTTGGAAATGGACGTGCCGAAGTTGGCCGCGGCCAATCGGTCGCCGCCGCGGCCCTGCCGCAAGGTCGTGTTTTTTTGGCCACAGTTCCTCCACGAAAGCGACATGGTGATACAGATTTTTGCCAGGATTTTGCCGCGATGACACTTGCGGATTCCTATATGGCTCCCGTGCGGCCGTATTCGCCGACCGCTACGCGGGGGCACCCCTTGAAGTGCGCCTCGCATTCCAAACCTGTTAGGGCCATTCAAAATGAATATCAGAACTATCCTTTTTGCCTCCGTTGCCGCCCTTGCCGCGGCCTCCGGAGCCCGCGCAGCCGACGCCATCGTGGCGGCGGAACCCGAGCCTGTGGAATATGTTCGCGTTTGCGACGCCTACGGAACCGGCTATTTTTATATTCCGGGAACGGAAACATGCCTTTCGATCGGCGGTTACATCCGTACCGAAGTGCGCTTCGGTGAGCAGATATCCGGCGATTCCGACGTAAACTTCTGGACTCGTGGTCAGGTCACCTTCCAGACCAAGAACGACACCGAGTACGGTACGCTGACCGGCGTCATCACGCTGCGTTACAATGTCGACAATGCCTCCGATCAGGAAGCTTTGCTTGATGAAGGCTATCTCGACATTGCCGGTTTCCGCGCCGGTAAGCTGTACAGCTGGTGGGATGACGACATGAGCGGCGAGACCGATACGCTCGCCAGCAACGAGACCACCCACAACTCGATCCGTTATCAGTACGAGAATGGCGCTTTCGCGGCCGGCATTTCGGTCGACGAACTCGAAGACGACTACGCCACCAAGCCGGGCGAAGGCCCGAACAACTTTGGTGTCGCAGGCCAGGTCTCCTACAAGGCCGGCGCCATCAGCGCTTACCTGCTTGCCGGTTATGACACCGACACCAGCGAAGTTGCTGTCCGCGGTATCGTCTATGCCGACATCGGCCCGGGCACGCTAGGTATTGCCGGCGTATGGGCAAGCGGCGCCAACTACTACTACGAAGAGTCCGAATGGACGATCGCAGCAGAATATGCCTTGAAGGTCAACGACAAGTGGTCGGTCACCCCGGGCTTCCAGTACTTCGAGAACATCGCTCTCGAGGCTGACGGCAACGGCTTCACCGGCGGCAGCGCCTACACGACCGGTGTCACCATCGACTACCAGATCGTCGAAGACCTGCGTTCGAAGCTCAGCGTGCAATATCACGATGAGGACGAAGGCGACGACGAAGTGTTCGGCTTCTTGCGCTTCCAGCGCGATTTCTAAGATAGTCTGATTGCAGACGAGCGGGCGCGGCCTTCGGGCCGCGCCTTTTTTATGATGCCGAGAAGTGTGAGTGGTTTTGCGGCGTCATACCCGTGAATCGGCGATGAAATCGGAATAGAATTCGTCGACCGTTCTTGCCTTGCGCATGGCGGCAAGCACGCCGTCTGATTGCAGCTGCCTGGCGATGGCGGAAAGCACGTTCAGATATTCGCCGCGATTGTTTTCTCCAAAGAGCAGCACGAAGGCGATGTCGGTCGGGATATCGTCGATCGCCTCGAAATCCAGCGGCTGGGCAAAGCGAAGGAGCAGGCCGCGCGGGCTGGTCATGCCATCGATCGCCCCATGGCGGATGGCGATGCCGTTGCCGATCCCCGTCGAGCCGAGCTTCTCACGCGCTTCGAGCGCCTTCAGGATGGTCTGGCCGTCGACGGAGAAAGCCTTGGCGGCCTTTTCGGCTACGGTCTGCAGCGCGCGCCATTTGGTCTGCGCCGACACGCCGATGAAGGTGTGTTCCGGCCGGATGATGTTCAGAAGGTTCATGTCATTCTCGATACTGTTCGGGCAGCGGGAGGGAAGGGATGTCAATCCGGTTCCCTGAGCCGGTAGCCGACGCCGGTCTCCGTAGTGATATAGTGCGGCTGGTCCGGAATCTGCTCGATCTTTTGCCGCAGTTGCCGGACATAGACGCGCAGATACTGCACGTCAGCCGCCGGCCCCCATATCTGCTTTAGAAGAAACTGGTGTGTCAGCACCTTGCCGGCATGCTGGGCGAGGACGCGCAGGATGTCGTATTCCTTCGGCGACAATTTTATTTCGTTACCGTCCACCTTGACGATGCGCTTGACGAGATCGATCGACAGCCCGCCGGTCTGGAAGATCGCCTTTTCTCCCTGCTGCTGCAGGCGGTGGCGCAGCGCCACACGGATGCGGGCGCCGAGTTCGTTGATGCCGAAGGGCTTGGTGACGTAATCGTCGGCGCCGCTTTCCAGCGCCTTGACGATGCCGGCCTCGTCGGTGCGGCTGGAGAGAATGACGACGGGCATGGAGAGCCCTTCGTCGCGCCACTCCTGCAGCAGGTCGTAGCCTGATTTGTCGGGCAGACCGAGGTCGAGCACGATGAGGTCGGGCATGTCGGCGGCGACCGACTGACGGGCGGCGCTGGCGTTCGGCGCCTCCTGCACCTCGTAGCCCTGCGCGGTCAGGCCGACGCGAAGCAGCTTGCGGATCGGAGGCTCGTCGTCGACGACGAGGACTTTGACGGCTGAACCGGTCATCTGAGTTCATCCAGTTTCGGAATGTCGGTGGGTTTCGGCAGGCGGATGGTGAAGACGGCGCCCGGACGGCCAGTCCGGTTGCCGGCGGTGATCGTGCCGCCCATCGCCTCGATGAAGCCGCGGCAGATGGAAAGGCCAAGCCCGGTGCCGGCGCGCACCTGATCGCCCTTGCGCACGCGGTAGAAAGTGTCGAAGACGCGGGTGAGATCGGCCGGCGGGATGCCCGGACCTTCGTCCGAAATCTGCACGACGACGTTGTCGGCATCGGCCCAGCCGCCGATATGGATCACCGATCCCTCGGGCGCGTATTTTGCGGCATTGTCGAGCAGGTTGAAGATCACCTGCTCGAACAGGACAGGATCGACGCGCACCATCGGCAGGTCGGCAGGAATGCTCATCTCGGTCTTGTGGTGATCGAGGATCTTTGCGGCACGGCGCAGCGCGCTGCCGACGATGTCTCCGGCATAATGCAGCGCGTGGTTCGGCTCCATCGCGCCGGATTCGATCTTGGTCATGTCGAGCAGGTTGGCGATGAAGCGGTTGAGGCGTTCGGATTCGTCGACGACGGTCGACAGCAGGTCGCTGCGGTCCTCCTCCGGCATCGAGGCGAAATAGTCGCGCAGCGTGCCGGCGGCGCCGAGGATGGCGGCCAGCGGGGTCTTCAGGTCATGCGAAATCGATGTCAGCAGGGCCGAGCGCAACCGGTCCGCTTCGGCCGCAAGTCTTGCCCGGTCGACATCGGCGACGAGCTGGATGCGTTCGATGGCAAGGGCGGCCTGGTCGGCCAGCGCATCCAGCAGCCGCTGTTGCTCTGGCGTCAGCAGTGGTCCGTCGCGGCGGTCGCTGTCGAGGCCGATGACGCCGACGGCGGTGCGCCCGGTTCGGAGCGGCACATAGAGGCGTTTGGCGCCGGGCAGGGTATCGGCGCCGCGGCCGGCGGCATGATTGTGCTCCCAGGCCCAGCGGGCGGCGGCGATATCGGCGTCGTCCAGCGTGTCATCAGGGGGATAACCGGCTTTGACGGCAATGCTACCCTCTTCCGGCAGCAGCAGCACGACGCGGACCTTCAGCATCGAGGCGAGCTGGAAGGCCGTCGCCCAGAGCACGTCGTCGAGCGTGCCGGTGCCGGCGAGCTTTTTCGAGAAGAGATAGAGGTCTTCAGTCGTGCGCGCCCGCTGGCGGGCGGCGGCCGCCTGGCGCTGTACGGTTGCGGTCAGGTTGCTGGCGATGATGGCGACGCCCAGGAAGAAGAAGAGGGCGAGCACACTTTCCGGATCGCTGATCGTCAGCGTGTAGCGTGGCGGCAGGAAGAAGAAGTTGAAAGACAGTGCGCTGAGGATGCAGCTGTAAAGGGCCGGCCGCAGGCCGTGGAGGACGGCGGAGGTCAGCACCGCCATCAGGAAGACGAGGGCGAGGTTGCGCACGTCGAGCACTTGGTCGAGCACGACGCTGACGCCGAGCGCGATGGCGACATAACCGGTTGCCAGCAGGTAGGCCCTGAAATCCAGCTCAGGCGCAACCGCCGCAGCCCTGACGCCACGCGCGGTGGTGCCGTCCTTCTCGTTGCCTGAAATGACATGGACGCTGATCTCGCCGGTCTTGCGGATCAGCTCGTCGGTGATCGAGCGGCTCCACCAGTCGCGCCAAGTCGGTTTCTTCGGGGCGCCAATGACGATGTGGGTGACGTTGTTGGCGGTGGCGTGGCGGACGAGCTCTTCGGCCACTTCGCGGCCGGGAAGGGTGATCGCCTCGCCGCCGAGCTGCTCGGCAAGGCGCAGTGTGGCGGCCACCGTATCGCGCTCGGCTTCGGTGAGATTGATCGAGCGGTTGGTCTCGATATAGACGGCAGCCCAGGGCGCGCGCAGCCGCGAGGCCATGCGGGCGGCATAACGCACCAGCGAAGCGGAGCGCGGATGGTGGTCGACCGAGACGAGAACGCGTTCGCCCGCCGCCCAGGGGCCTGATATGGCATGGGCCTGCATATGCGTGAGCAACTGGTCGTCGACGCGCTGGGCGGTCTTGCGCAGCGCAAGTTCTCTGAGCGCCGTCAGATTGCCTGGCGTGAAATAATTGGCCAGGGCCCGCTCGGCAGTGCGCGGCATGTAGACCTTGCCGTCATGCAGGCGCTTGATCAGATCATCCGGCGTCAGGTCGATGATCTCGACGTCGTCGGCAAGGTCGATGATCGAGTCCGGCACCGTCTCGCGCACGCGGATGCGGGTGATCTGCGAGACGACGTCGTTCAGGCTCTCGACGTGCTGGATGTTCAGCGTCGTATAGACGTCGATGCCGCGATCGAGCAATTCCTTGACGTCGAGGTAGCGCTTCGGATGGCGGCTGCCCTCGGCATTGGTATGGGCGAGTTCGTCGACCAGCACGAGATCCGGCCGGCGGGCGAGGATGCCGTCGAGGTCCATTTCCTCGAGCGGCCGGCCCTTGTAGCTGATTTCGACGCGAGGGATGATCTCGAAGCCGGCGACGAGCGCTTCGGTCTCCTTACGGCCATGGGTCTCGACGACGCCGATGACGACATCGAGACCGTCGGCGATCTTGGCGCGGCCGGAGACGAGCATCTCATAGGTCTTGCCGACGCCGGGGGCCGCTCCGAGAAAGATCTTCAGACGGCCGCGCGTCTCAGCACGGGCTTTTTCGAGAAGCGCATCGGGCGAGGGCCTGCCGGCCTGGTCGCGATTGTCGTCTGGCATGTGGTTCGGTCTTTCTGCAGAGCGCTGCCCGGGTGGCGCTACCGCGGATAGGAAGGAACGGGTGCGCCCAGCCTGGCAGGGTCACTGAGTCATAGAAGCATCAAGGGTCTGGTTCAACGCCAGAACATTGACTGTAGGTTCGCCCAGAATGCCGAGTTCGCGGGCTTGAACGGCGCCGTCGACCAGTGCCTTGACCTTGGCTTCATCCATGCTGCGTGCCTTGGCAACGCGCGGTACCTGGAAATAGGCCGCTTCCGGCGAGATATCGGGATCGAGGCCGCTGCCCGAAGCCGTGACGAGGTCGGCGGGGACATCGGCCGTCGGGTTCGCCGCCTTGGCTGCCTCGTAGTCACCCTTGACGCGATCGATCAGCTTCTGGCTGGTCGGGCCGAGGTTAGAGCCGCTGGAGGCAGCCGCATTGTAGCCGTCGCCGGCGGCCGAGGGGCGGCCGTGGAAATACTTGTTGCTGGTGAAGGCCTGGCCGATCAGCGTCGAGCCGATCACCTGGCCGTTCTTCTCGATCAGGCTGCCGTTCGCCTGGGTCGGGAAGAGGGCCTGGGCAGCACCCGTCATGGCGAGCGGATAGAGAAGGCCGGTGATGGCGGTGGTGGCGACGATCATGACGATTGCCGGACGAAGTTCTTTCAACATTATCTTACTCCTTGGAGTGTTCTTTTGCGAAGAGCTCCGGTTCCGATCCTCTCGGAACCGGGATGGCTCCAGGCCTTAGAGCGCCGTGCGTCCTTTCGGACGCACAAAGGACGCTCTAACTCTTTGAATCTACGCATCGTGCTTTCCGAAAATCGATTCCGATTTTCGGGCCGATGCGCTAGGCGAGGCCGAGGGCTGCGACAGCCATGTCGATCGCCTTGATGCCGATGAAGGGGACGATGATGCCGCCGGCACCATAGATCAGCAGGTTGCGCGACAGCAGCGCGCCGGCGCCGATCGGACGGTAGCGCACACCCTTCAACGACAGCGGGATCAGCGCGATGATGATCAGCGCATTGAAGATGATCGCCGAGAGGATGGCGCTTTGCGGCGTCGACAATCCCATGATGTTCAGCACGCCGAGTTGCGGGTAGAAGGTCAGGAACATCGCCGGGATGATGGCGAAGTACTTGGCGATGTCGTTGGCGATCGAAAACGTCGTCAGCGCGCCGCGCGTCATCAGGAGCTGCTTGCCGATCTCGACGATCTCGATGAGCTTTGTCGGGTCCGAGTCGAGATCGACCATGTTGCCGGCCTCGCGGGCGGCGACCGTGCCGGTGTTCATGGCGACGCCGACATCGGCCTGGGCAAGCGCCGGCGCATCATTGGTGCCGTCGCCGCACATGGCGACGAGCTTGCCCTTCGCCTGTTCCTCGCGCATCAGCGCCAGCTTCATCTCCGGTGTTGCCTGGGCGAGGAAGTCGTCGACGCCGGCTTCGGCTGCGATGGCGGCTGCCGTCAGCGGGTTGTCACCTGTGATCATCACCGTGCGGATGCCCATGCGGCGAAGTTCGGTGAAGCGCTCGCGGATACCGCCCTTGACGATGTCCTTCAGCTGGATGACGCCGAGCAGCCTGCCGTCGCGGGCGACGGCCAGCGGCGTGCCGCCTGATTTGGCGACTTCGTCGGCGATCGACTGCAGTTCGCGCACGACCTCGCTGCCGTTTTTCGAGGATGAATCGCCGTTGACATAGGTCAGCACGGCATCGACCGCACCCTTGCGGATCGAGGCTCCTTGGAGATCGACGCCGCTCATGCGGGTCTGGGCGGTGAAGGGCACGAAGGTTGCCTTGAGGCTTGCCATGTCGCGGCCGCGGATCGCGTATTTCTCCTTGGCGAGCACGACGATGGAGCGGCCTTCCGGCGTCTCGTCGGCAAGCGAGGCGAGCTGGGCGGCATCGGCGAGATCCTGCTCGGACACGCCGCGAACCGGGCGGAAGGTCGTCGCCTGGCGATTGCCGAGCGTAATCGTGCCCGTCTTGTCGAGCAGCAGCGTGTCGACGTCGCCGGCGGCTTCGACCGCGCGGCCGGACATGGCGAGCACGTTGAAGCGGACGAGGCGGTCCATGCCGGCAATGCCGATCGCCGAGAGCAGCGCGCCGATCGTCGTCGGGATCAGGGTGACGAAGAGGGCGACGAGCACGATGATCGGGATCGAGCCGCCGGCATAGATGGCAAAGCTCGGGATCGTCGCGGTGGCGAGTACGAAGATCAGCGTCATACCGGCGAGCAGGATGTTAAGGGCGATCTCGTTCGGCGTCTTCTGGCGCTCCGCACCTTCGACGAGCGCGATCATCCGGTCGATGAAGGTCGAGCCGGCAGCCGCGGTGATGCGGACGCGGATCCAGTCGGACAGCACCTGCGTGCCGCCGGTGACGGCCGAGCGGTCGCCGCCGGATTCGCGGATGACAGGGGCGGATTCGCCTGTTATCGCCGCTTCGTTGACGGAGGCCACACCTTCGATGACTTCGCCATCCGACGGGATGATGTCGCCGGCCTCGACGAGCACGAAATCACCGACCTTGAGGCTGGTGCCCGGCACCATGCGGTAGCCGCTGCCATTGTTGGCGGTAAGCAGTTTGGCCTGGGTTTCGGTGCGCGCCTTGCGCAGCGAGTCGGCCTGCGCCTTGCCGCGGCCTTCGGCGACGGCTTCGGCGAAATTGGCAAACAGCACGGTGAACCAGAGCCAGAGATTGATCTGGAACGAGAAGCCGAGATTGCGGTTGCCCACCACCAGATCGCGCAGGAAGAGGACGGTGGTCAGCACCGAGACGGTGGCCACGACGAACATGACCGGGTTTCTGGCGAGTGCGCGGGGGTTGAGCTTCTTGGCCGCCGACGATCAGGATCGTGCCGACAAGCAGGCCGACGAAGAGCGGACCATCCGTCGGGAAGGTGCCTGCCGAGGCCGGAACCGTCTTCTTGGCGATCAGCGAGCCCGCGATGGCAAGCGCCGGGATGATGACCAGGAAGCGCCCGGCGAGCATGGCGATGCCGAGTGTCACGTTGTACCAGGGCGTATTGCCGGTCAGGCCACCGAAAGCCGAGCCGTTGTTGGCCGCAGCCGAGGTATAGGCATAGAGGATTTCAGAGAAGCCGTGCGGACCGGCGGTGCCGATCGAGGCGACGGCGGAAGGCAGCACCGTGGCGATCGCGGTGAAGACCAGCATGGCGAGCGGCAGGCAGAGGATGGCGAGAACGGCCATCTTCATTTCCTTCGCCTCGATCTTCTTGCCGAGATATTCCGGCGTGCGGCCGACCATCAGGCCGGCGACGAAGACGGCGACGATGATGAACAGCAGGATGCCGTAGAAGCCCGCGCCGACACCGCCGACGATGATTTCGCCGAGCTGCATGTTGATCAGCGGGATGAGGCCGCCAAGTGCCGTGAAGCTGCCGTGCATCGCATTGACAGCGCCGCAGGAGGCGGCCGTGGTGATGACCGCAAAGAGCGAGGATAGGGCCACGCCGAAGCGGACTTCCTTGCCCTCCATGTTGCCGCCGCCAAGACCAAAGGCGTGCATCAGCGGGTTGCCGGCAGCCTCCGCCCAATAGGTGATGCCGACGCCTACGATGAACAGGACGCCCATCGTGGCAAGGATCGCCCAGCCCTGGCGCTGGTTGCCGACCATGCGGCCGAAGACGTTGGTCAAAGCCGCACCGATTGCGAAGATCGAGACCATCTGGATGAGGTTCGAGATCGCATTCGGGTTTTCGAATGGATGGGCCGAATTGGCGTTGAAGAAGCCACCGCCATTGGTGCCGAGCATCTTGATTGCAAGCTGCGAGGCGACGGGGCCGACGGCAATCGTCTGCTGCGCGCCTTCGAGCGTGGTCGCATTGACATAGGGCCCAAGCGTCTGCGGCACGCCGAGATAGACGTAGACGATGGTCAGCACGATGCAGATCGGCAGCAGGATGTAGAACGTGCCGCGGATCATATCGACCCAGAAATTGCCGATCGCCTTGCCCGACGCGCGCGAGAAGGCACGAATGAAGGCGACAGCGATCGCCATGCCGGTCGCGGCCGACAGGAAGTTCTGCGCCGTCAAACCGGCCATCTGGGTCAGGTAGGACAGGGTGCTTTCGCCGCCGTAGTTCTGCCAGTTGGTGTTTGTGGGAAAGCTGACGGCGGTGTTGAACGAAAGCTCCGGCGGGACGGCGGCCATGCCGGCCGGATTATAGGGCAGGATGTCCTGCAGGCGCAGGAGCGCGTAGAGGACGAGGACGCCGAGCAGGTTGAACATCAGCATCGCGAAGGCATAGGAGGTCCAGTGCTGCTCCTCGCGCTCGCTGGTGCCGGCAATACGGTAAAGCCCCCGTTCGATCGGAACGAGGACTGGGGAGAGGAATGTGCGCTCGCCATTGTAGACACGCGTCATGTAACCGCCGAGCGGTTTGACGAGCACGAGGACGATCCCGCAGTAAAGCAGGATCTGAAGCCATCCGTTGAGGGTCATGGAGGTAAACTTTCAATACCCGGCTGCTTCTCGGCTGCGCATGGGCGACCTCAGAAGCGCCAGTTCTCTTCAAAAGCGTTCTGGGCGAAGGAGAGCGTAGGTGAGGTAAGCGGTGAGAAACACGGTCACGGCACCGCTCATGACATAATCGAGGGTCATCGTGGTTCTCCTGTCAAAGCCTGTCGCAGGCTCGGGCGTAGGCAAAGCACAGCGCGAAGAATATGATCGCCGTGGCGAGTAGAATGATATCCATCAAGATCGTGACTCCTGTTGTTCTTCTTGGAGTCAGACAAGACAAAGGGCGTTGGGAGGCCGCCTTTCATGCTTTCTGGCGTGGAGATGATCTTTCGATCTCTCGGACATCAATATGGAGCCGAAGGGCATAAAGGTTCGAGACGGACGACGGGCCATCTATATAAAAATCTTATAAATGCCCTTACGGGGCCGCTCGTCGTCGGACCAGGCTGGCGCAGTTTCAGGCGGGCCGCTGCCGGTGCTGTACCTTCCGGCAAATCTGCGTGAGCATTTTATCATTTGTTGAGCAAAAGCCTTTTCAATCTGGTTGAATTGGCAAGGCTTCGGGCCTTATAGTCGGCTTCAACGCTGCCCGATGGAGTCATGGGCAAGCCACTAGGGAAGGAAACCGACGATGACCAAAGTCCGTGCGCTTGTCCTCGAGCGCCAGCATGAGCTTGCGCTCCGCTATATCGATCTGCCGCTCGAAACCGGCCCCGGCGAGGTGAAGATCAGGATCCACACGGTCGGTGTCTGCGGTTCGGACGTGCATTATTACACCCACGGCAAAATAGGCCCCTTCGTCGTCAACGCGCCGATGGTGCTCGGCCATGAGGCGGCAGGCACGGTGGTCGAGGTCGGCGCCGGCGTCACGCATCTGAAAGTCGGCGACCGCGTCTGCATGGAGCCCGGCATTCCCGATCCGAATTCCAAGGCAAGCCGGCTCGGCATGTACAATATCGACCCGGCCGTCACTTTCTGGGCGACCCCGCCGATCCACGGCGTGCTGACGCCAGAAGTCGTGCATCCCGCCAATTATACCTTCAAGCTGCCCGACAATGTCAGTTTCGCCGAAGGCGCCATGGTCGAGCCCTTCGCCGTCGGCATGCAGGCGGCCGCCAAGGCGAAGATTACGCCTGGCGACACTGCCGTCGTCCTCGGCGCCGGGCCGATCGGCACGATGGTGGCAATCGCGGCCCTTGCCGGCGGCTGCGCCCGCGCGATCGTCGCCGATCTCGCCCAGCCGAAGCTCGATATCGCCGCACAGTATCAGGGCGTCATCCCGGTCAATATCCGCGAGAAGAACCTGGTCGAAGAGGTCTCCCGGCTGACCGACGGCTGGGGCGCCGATGTCGTCTTCGAATGCTCCGGTTCGCCGAAGGCCTGGGAAACGATCATGGCGCTGCCGCGCCCGGGTGGGGTCATCGTCGTCGTCGGCCTACCGGTCAACCCGATCGGCTTCGACGTCTCGACGGCATCCACCAAGGAAATCCGCATCGAGACGGTGTTCCGCTACGCGCACCAGTATGAGCGCTCGATCGCGCTGCTCGGCTCGGGACGCGTGGATCTCAAGCCGCTGATATCAGAGACCTTCAAATTCGAAGATTCGATCAAGGCGTTTGATCGCGCCGTCGAGGCCCGGCCAAGCGACGTGAAGCTGCAGATCGTGATGGAATAGGGCGCTACAGCGCTTCTATGAGTGCCTGGCGCTCAGTTTCATCTTGCGAAAGGCAAGAGCCGCGCCTGCGACGACAGCTGCGGCTCCGACTGCGATCAGCAGGTGGCGGTGAAGGGGAAGGTGGCCCAATGTCTGTTCGATGCCATGCCCGAACACGTAACCGAGCCCTGTGAACAGCTGCCCCCATACCAACGCGGCCGCGGCATTCAGGATAATGAATTTACCGGTCGCAATTCGCGTTGTCCCGATGACGATCGGACTGATCGTCCGCAACCCGATCAGGAAACGAAACGCGAGGATGAAGCCTGTGGGGTATCGTTCCAGAAGCCGGGTTGCGCGCGCCAGCGTCGGTGTTTCCATTAGCCGGCGGACGAGACCCCATCGAGCGGCATAACGGCCGGCGAAGAACCAGAACTGATCGCCGGCGAAGGATCCTGCCGTTGCCGCAAGCGACGCCGACCAATAGGTCAGCAGCCCGCGGTGGGAAATCACGCCGCCAAGGAAGGCGGCTGTTTCGCCTTCGAAGGCTGCGCCCAGAAATATCGCCAACAGGCCGTAGTGCTCGATCAGCAGTTCGATAGACACGCGGCTGTCCTCGGCCCGGGGTTTCTACAGCTAAACCGGCTTCAAATCCCCAAGCAGCGTCGGGATCAGCTCCGACACCGTCGGATGGATCGGCACCGACCATTGCAACGCGGGATAGGTCGTTCCTGCATTCATCGCGTCTATGATGCCGTGGATCACCTCGTCGCCCTCGATGCCGAGGATCGCCGCACCGAGGATTTTTTTGGTCTCGGCGTCGGCGATCACCTTCATGAAACCCTTGGTCTCGCCGCGCTCGTTGGCCCGGCCGACGCGGCTCATCGGCCGGGTCGAGATCATGATCTTGCATCCCGAGGCGCGCGCCTGCTTCTCCGTCATGCCGACGCGGCCAAGTGGCGGGTCGATATAAAGCGCATAGGCCAGGATGCGGCTCGAGACCTTGCGATCGTCGCCGTCGAGCAGATTGGCCGCGGCGATCTCGAAATCATTATAGGAGGTGTGGGTGAAGGCGCCCCGGCCGTTGCAATCGCCGAGCGCCCAGATGCCGTCGACATTGGTGGCAAGCCTGTCGTCGACGGTGATATAGCCGTGCTTGTCGGTGATGACGCCGGCGGCTTCGAGGCCGAGATCGTCGGTGTTCGGCTTGCGGCCGGTGGCAATCAGCACATGGCTCGCATCGATCCTCGCTGAATCGGTGGCGACCGTTATTCCGTCGCTGCTCTTGGCGAAGGCGATGTCGCTGGCGCCGGTATGAATGTCGATGCCCTCCGAGCGCAAGACATCGGCGATGGCGTCCGATATATCCTCGTCCTCGCGCGATGCGAGCTTCGGGCCGTGCTCGATGATGCTGACTTCGGCGCCGAAGCGGCGATACATCTGTGCGAATTCCAGCCCGATATAACTGCCGCCGATCACCGCCAGATGCCGGGGCAGCCTGTCGAGATGGATGATCGAGGTGCTGGTGAGGTAATCGATATCATTGACGCCTGGCAGGTCGGGGATGACGGGGCGCGCGCCGACATTGAGGAAGATGCGCGGTGCGGTCAACGTCTCGCCGTTGACGCTGACGGTCTTCGGGTCCTCGAAACGGGCGTGGCCGGAGATCACGGTCATGCCGTCCATGCCGGCGAACCAGCCGATCAGGCCGTTGCGGGCGTTCATAGTCACGGTTTCGGCGCGCGCCCTGACCACCTTCATGTCGATGGCGATCTCGCCTGGAATATTGACGCCGTAAGCAGCACTGTTTCTTGCGACATGGGCGGCGCGGGCGCTGGCGACCAGCGTCTTCGTCGGCATGCAGCCGGCATTGACGCAGGTGCCGCCGAGGAACTTGCGCTCGATCAGGGCGACCTTCATGCCTTTTTCGACCATCCTGGCGGCAAGAAACGGGCCGGCCTGGCCGGCGCCGATAACGATGGCGTCGAAGCTTTTCATGCCACGGCCCCCACGATCAGCACCGCGCCGATGACGGCGACGGCATCCTCGATGAGAGCAGCTGGCAGATCCTTGCCGAAGGAGGCGGCAAGCCTGCCGCGGACGGCGGCGCCACCATATGTGCCGATGACGGCGCCGATCACCCCGGCGATCAGCCCGCCGAAGAGCAGGCTGCTGGCGGCACCGATCGTGGCTCCGGCCAGTGCGCCCGTGACGATGCGGGTGCCGAATTGCACCGGCACCTTACGCGACGGCGTCGATGGCAGCTGGTCGGTGATCAGTTCGACGACGGCGAGAAGCGTGAGGATCCACGGCGTCCATTGGTAGCCCATGAAGGCAAGCGGCGTCTGCGAGACATCGAACCAGCCAAGCGCCGCGCCCCAGGCGACGGCGGCGGGCGCCGTCATGGCGCGAAGCCCGGCAATGACACCAATCAGCAATGCAAGAAGCAGAAACATGCATGATCCCCCTTTTTGCCGGCTCTTGCCGTCGTTAGGGAAGGTTGCACATTGTCAGGCGCGTGGCAATTCGCCCTTTCGCGCCAATGTGCTAAAGCGCGTCGCGTCGAATCGGAATCATGTGACGCGCTTTAAGTCTTTGTTTTATGCATGCCGTTGTCTCAAAACCGCTGCACACTTTTGGGCGGCATGCACTAATTCGCAAAAGCGGCAATGCCGGTGATCGCCCGGCCGATGATCAGCGCGTGGATGTCGTGCGTCCCCTCATAGGTGTTGACCACTTCGAGGTTGACGAGATGACGGGCGATGCCGAATTCGTCGGAGATGCCGTTGCCGCCGAGCATGTCGCGGGCCGCGCGCGCGATCTCCAGCGCCTTGCCGCAGCTGTTGCGCTTGAGGATCGAGGTCAGCTCCACCGGCGGATGGCCTTCCTCCTTCATGCGGCCAAGCCGCAGGCAGCCCTGAAGGCCGAGCGAGATCTCCGCCGCCATGTCGGTGAGCTTCTTCTGGATCAGCTGGTTGGCGGCAAGCGGCCGGCCGAACTGCTTGCGCTCGAGCGTGTATTGCCGGGCTCTCGCATAACAATCCTCGGCAGCACCGAGTGCGCCCCAGGCGATGCCGAAACGGGCCGAGTTGAGGCAGGTGAACGGTCCCTTGAGGCCGGTCACATCAGGCAGAAGGTTTTCCTCAGGTACGAAGACCCCATCCATCACCACCTCGCCGGTGATCGAGGCACGCAGGCCGACCTTGCCGTGGATAGCAGGCGCCGAAAGTCCTTTCCAGCCCTTTTCGAGGATGAAGCCGCGGATAAGGCCGTCCTCGGTCTTTGCCCAGACGACGAAGACATCGGCGATCGGCGCGTTGGAGATCCAGGTCTTCGAGCCGGTGAGGCTGTAGCCGCCGTCGGCCTTTTTGGCGCGTGTCGCCATCGAGCCGGGGTCGGAGCCGTGATCCGGTTCGGTCAGGCCGAAGCAGCCGATCCATTCGCCGGTGGCGAGTTTCGGCAGGTATTTCAGCTTCTGCGCCTCAGACCCGAAGGTTTCGATCGGCACCATCACCAGTGAGGACTGGACGCTCATCATCGAGCGGTAACCGCTGTCGACCTTTTCGACCTCGCGGGCGATCAGGCCGTAGGCGACGTAACCGAGGCCGGCGCCGCCATATTCCGGCGAGATCGTCGGGCCGAGCAGGCCGAGTTCGCCCATTTCGCGGAAGATCTCGGGATCGGTCTTTTCATTGCGGAAGGCGTCGAGAACGCGGGGCGCAAGCTTTTCCTGCGCATAGGCGTGGGCGGTGTCCTGCACCATGCGCTCTTCGCTGGTCAGCTGCTCCACCAGGCGGAACGGATCGGCCCAGTCGAAAACTTCGCGCGTATGCTGCATGGCGGTGTCTCCTCAGCTTGCCTGGCTCAAATTGGCCATAGACCCGCCAGCCGACCGCGTCAACAGACGGCGGTCACGCCGAAAAGACGGGCCGCACCATCTTTTCAAAAGCGTCGGCATGATCCACTTTGCCAGCGATCGATTCTGGAACGAGGAGGCGGAAATGTCGTCAAGCGATCTGTTCGTATCGGCCGAAGGCGCCGAATGGGTCAATCCCGAGCCCGGCGTCGTCAGGCGCATCATGACCTATCTGCCCGAGATGATGATGGTGGAAGTGGCCTTCGAAAGCGGCGCGGTGGGTGCGGCTCATTCGCATCCGCACATCCAGGCCAGTTACGTCGCCGAAGGCAGTTTCGAAGTGACGATCGATGGCCGGACCGAGGTGCTGAAACAGGGCGGCAGCTTCATCGTGCCCCCCAATCTAGTCCACGGCGTCAAGGCGCTGGAAAAGGGCCGGCTGATCGATGCTTTCACTCCGCACCGGGCCGAATTCCTGAAGTAGTCAGGTTTCCACCTTTGCCCGGCGCGTCGGGCCGGCGGCGGTGACGTAGGGTGGCACGAAGCGGGCATCCTCGCCGCGAACCGCCTCGCGCAGAAAATCGATGACGGCGCGCACGCGCGGCGCCTGTTTCAGGTCGCGGTGGCAGGTGATCCAGTAGTGGCGCTTGAGGTCGATCTCGTCTGGCAGCACGCGCACGAGTTCGGGATAACGGCTAGCGAAGAAATAGGGCAGGATGCAAAGGCCGAGACCGTTTCGGGTGGCGGTCAGCTGCGCGAAAATGCTGGAGCTCTGGAACTGCGGCTTGATGCGTGGATGCACGTCGCCGAGATAGTCCAGGCCCGGCGCGAAAATCATCTCCTCGATATAGCTGACGAAGGGATGCTCAAGCAGGTCTTCCCGGCAGGTGATCGGCGCGGCCTTCGCGAGATAGTCGCGCGAGCCGTAGACCTGCAGGTGGTAGTCGGTCAGCTTTTCGGCAAAATAGGCCCCGCCTTTCGGCTCGTCGAGCACGACGGAAAGATCGGCTTCCTTGCGCGACAGCGACATGATCTGCTGGATCGTCACCAGCTCGAGGGCCAGATGCGGATGCTGGGCGGCAAATTGCGGCAGCACGGTCGCGAAAAAGAAATTGGCAAACCCTTCCGGCGCGCTGAGGCGCACGAGGCCGCGCTGCGCCATCGAGCCGGCGGCAAGATCGGCGCGCAGCCGCTCGGTTTCCTGCTCCATCCTCTCCGCCGTTTCGACAAAGCGCGTGCCCATGGCGGTCAGCACATAGCCGCGCGGATTGCGCTCGAACAGCTTGACCTTGAGGGTGAACTCCAGCCGATCGATGCGGCGCGAGACGGTGGCATGGCTGGAGCGCAGCTGGCGGGCGGCCGTCGACAGCTGTCCAGTGCGGGCGACGGCTAGAAAAAACTGCAGATCGTCCCAAGTGAACTGCGGTGGATTGTTCATCACGATCCTCTCTGTTCAAAAACGAACAGATACTGTTTGGAATTAGTTGTAAATCACCCGTTGCCTCAGGGCGGAATTTCCGTGATCGTAAGGTGAGGGTCCGTCGTTCTGAGGAGGACGACTGGCCAAATTTGAACAGATCCGCAATCTGACCAATCTCTGGGAGGAGAGAATATGCGTAAGAATCTCATTGCATCAGTTGCATTTCTGCTTGCGAGCAGCACTGCGGTGCTCGCGCAGAGCGCGACCGACGGCAAGGTCAAGATCGGTATCCTGAACGATCAGTCGGGCGTCTATGCCGATTTCGGCGGCAAGTCCTCCGTCGAAGCCGCCCAGATGGCGGTTGAGGATTTCGGCGGCAAGGTGCTTGATGTGCCGGTCGAGATCGTCAATGCCGACCATCAGAACAAGGCGGATATCGCCTCCAACATCGCCCGCCAGTGGTACGATACCGAGCAGGTGGATGCGATCATGGAGTTGACGACCTCGTCGGTGGCGCTCGCCGTGCAGGCGATCGGCAAGGAGAAGAAGAAGATCGACATTGTCACCGGCGCGGCGACGACGGATCTCACCGGCAAGGCCTGCTCGCCTTATGGCTTCCATTGGGCCTACGATACGCATGCACTGGCCGTCGGCACCGGCGGCGCGCTCGTCAAGCAGGGCGGCGACAGCTGGTTCTTCCTGACCGCCGACTATGCCTTCGGCTACTCGCTGGAGCAGCAGACCAGCGATTACGTCAAGTCGAGTGGCGGTACGGTCGTCGGCGCCGTCCGCCATCCGCTGTCGAGCCAGGACTTCTCGTCCTTCCTGCTGCAGGCGCAATCATCAGGCGCCAAGGTGATCGGTCTTGCCAATGCCGGCCTCGACACCTCGAATGCCATCAAGCAGGCGGCCGAATTCGGCATCACCCAGGGCGGCCAGCATCTGGCGGCGCTGCTCTTCACGCTCGCCGAAGTGCATGGTCTCGGCCTCGAGGCGGCGCAGGGGCTGACGCTGACGGAAGGCTATTACTGGAACCGCGACGACGAGAGCCGCGCCTTCGCCAAGAAGTTCTTCACCCGTACCGGCAAGATGCCGAACATGGTCCATACCGGCACCTATTCGGCGGTGACGCAATATCTGAAAGCGGTGCAGAAGGCCGGCACCGACGAAACGGAAGCCGTCGCCAAGCAGCTGCATGAAATGCCTGTCGATGACGTCTTCGGCCGCGGCGGCACGGTTGGCGCCAATGGCCGCATGATCCACGACATGTATCTGCTGCAGGTCAAGAAGCCTTCCGAGAGCAAGGAGCCGTGGGATTACTTCAACGTGCTCGCCACCATTCCCGGCAAGGAAGCCTATATCGATCCCGCCAAGAGCGGCTGCAATCTGGTGAAGTAAGCACGATGGCGGTTTCCGCAATTGAAACTCAGGAAAAGCCGCGGGTGGTGCTATCCGCCCGCGGCCTGCGCCGCGATTTCGGCGGCTTCACGGCCGTCAAGAACGTCGATCTGGATGTGCATGACGCAAGCGTGCATGCACTGATCGGCCCGAACGGCGCCGGCAAGACCACGGTCTTCAACCTGCTGACCAAATTCCTGCAGCCGACCTCAGGCACGATCACCCTGATGGGCGTAGACATCACGAAAACGCCGCCCGACAAGGTGGCGCGCATGGGGCTGGTCCGCTCCTTCCAGATCTCGGCGGTCTTCCCGCATCTGACCGTTCTCGACAATGTGCGTGTGGCGCTGCAGCGGCCGAACAATCTTTCCACACAGTTCTGGCGGCCTCTCTCGGCACTCGATCGGCTGAACGAGCGCGCCGAGCAACTGCTCGCCAGCGTCGGGCTTTCCAAGGAGCGCGATCACATCGCCGCCGATCTTTCCTATGGCCGCAAGCGCGTGCTGGAGATCGCCACCACGCTGGCATTGGATCCGAAAGTGCTGCTGCTCGACGAGCCGATGGCCGGCATGGGGCAGGAGGATGTCGGCGTCGTCTCCTCGATCATCCGCGAGGTCGCCCGCGACCGCGCTGTATTGATGGTCGAGCACAATCTCTCCGTCGTCGCCAATATCTGCCAGCATGTCACCGTGCTGCAGCGCGGCGAGATCCTCGCCGAGGGCGACTATGCGACCGTCAGCCAGGACGAGCGTGTGCGTGTGGCCTATATGGGCACGGAGGAGCATTGATGCCCACTCTCCTCGAAGTCCAGGGGCTCAATGCCTGGTACGGCGAAAGCCACGTCCTGCACGGCGTCGACATGCGCGTGGCCGAAGGCGAGACGATCACCATTCTCGGCCGCAACGGCGTCGGCAAGACGACTACGCTGCGCACCATCACCGGCATCGTGCGGGCCCGCAAGGGCAAGATCAGCTTTGCCGGCAGCGATATGATGCAAGTGCCGCTGCACAAGACGGCGCATCGGGGCATCGGTTTCGTGCCGGAGGAACGCGGTATCTTCTCGACGCTCACCGTTTCGGAAAACCTGGTGCTGCCGCCCGTCGTGGCGCAGGGCGGCATGACGCTCGATGAAATCTACGAACTTTTCCCCAATCTCTACGAGCGCCGCGGCAGCCCGGGCACCAAACTATCAGGCGGCGAGCAGCAGATGTTGGCGATCGCCCGAATCCTGCGCACCGGCGTCAGGCTGCTCATTCTCGACGAACCGACGGAAGGGCTTGCCCCCGTTATCATCCAGCGTATCGGCGAGGTGCTGAAGACGTTGAAGGAGCGCGGCATGACGATCCTGCTCGTCGAGCAGAATTTCCGTTTCGCCAGCCGTATTGCCGATCGCTTCTATCTGATGGATCATGGGCAGATGGTGTCGGAATTCCCGGTCGGTGAACTGCCGCAGCGCATGGATACGCTGCACAAGGTCCTGGGAGTGTGACCAGATGACGATGATCTTCGGCATTCCCCTGCAGGCGCTTTTCGGCCAGCTGCTGATCGGCCTGATCAACGGCTCGTTCTACGCGCTGCTCAGCCTTGGCCTCGCCATCATCTTCGGCCTGCTCAGGGTGATCAACTTCGCCCATGGCGCGCAGTACATGCTCGGCGCCTTCGTCGCCTACCTGCTGCTCACCTATGCAGGCATCGGATACTGGCCGTCGTTGATCCTGGCGCCTGTCATTGTCGGCCTTGCCGGCGCTGTCATCGAGCGGCTGTTCCTGCGCCGGCTCTACGATCTCGATCCGCTCTACGGCCTGCTCTTCACCTTCGGCCTCGCTTTGGCAGTCGAGGGCACCTTCCGCTATCTCTACGGCTCTTCCGGCCAGCCCTATGCCACGCCGGCGGCCCTTGCCGGCGGGGCCAATCTCGGCTTCATGTTCCTGCCAATCTATCGCGGCTGGGTGGTGGTCGTCTCGCTCGTCGTCTGCCTCGGCACCTGGTTGCTGATCGAGAAGACCAAGCTCGGCGCTTATCTCCGCGCCGCCACTGAAAACGCCGTGCTGGTGCAAGTCTTCGGCGTCAACGTGCCGGTGCTCTTGACGCTCACTTACGCGCTCGGCGCCGGCCTTGCCGCCTTTGCCGGCGTGCTGGCGGCGCCGATCTACCAGGTCTCACCGCTGATGGGCTCGAACATGATCATCGTCGTCTTCGCCGTCGTCGTCGTCGGTGGCATGGGATCGATCATGGGCGCGATCATCACCGGTTATGTGCTCGGCATTGCCGAGGGCTTGACCAAGGTCTTTTATCCCGAGGCGTCCAATATCGTGATCTTCGTCATCATGGCGATCGTGCTTCTCATCAGGCCCGCGGGCCTCTTCGGACGGGATGCTTGACATGACTGACATCACCGAAACCATCCGAACGGAAAAAAGCCGAACCGCCCTTTCGGTGCAGGCGGGTTTCCTGCTTGCGGGACTGCTGCTCCTGCTGCTGGCGCCGTTCTTTTTCTATCCGATCTTCCTGATGAAGCTGCTCTGCTTCGCGCTCTTTGCCTGTGCCTTCAACCTGCTGCTCGGCTATACCGGCCTGCTGTCCTTCGGCCACGCCACTTTCTTCGGCGGTGCTGCCTATTTCACCGCCTATACGGTGAAGGAATGGGGCCTGCCGCCGGAACTCGGCATCCTGATCGGCGTGGCGGGTGCGGCGTTTCTCGGGCTCGTCATGGGCTTCTTCGCCATCCGCCGCCAGGGCATCTATTTCGCGATGATCACTCTGGCGCTGTCGCAGATGTTCTTCTTCTTCTGCCTGCAGGCGGAATTCACCGAAGGCGAGGACGGCATTCAGTCGGTGCCGCGCGGCCACCTCTTCGGCTTCATCGATCTGAACAGCTCGACCAACATGTATTATTTCGTGCTGGCCGTCTTTCTCGTCGGCATCCTGATCATCTGGCGCTTTATCAATTCGCCCTTCGGCATGATCCTGAAATCGATCCGCGAGAACGAACAACGGGCGATCTCGCTCGGTTATTCCGTAGCGCGCTACAAGCTCGGCGCCTTCGTCATGTCGGCGGCACTTGCAGGGCTCGCGGGCGCGGTGAAATCGATCGTTTTCCAGTTCGCGACACTGACCGACGTTGCCTGGCAGATGTCGGGCGAGGTGATCCTGATGACGCTGCTCGGCGGCATCGGCACGCTGATCGGCCCGCTCTTCGGCGCCGGGCTGGTGGTGGTGCTGGAAAATTACCTCGCAACCTCGGAATTCCCGGTGACGATCATCACCGGCATCGTCTTCATGGTCTGCGTGCTGGTCTTCCGCCGCGGCATCATCGGCGAATTCTACGCCTCGCGGATAGGGCGGAAACTGGGCTTCGTCTATCGCCGCTGAACGGGCGGACCTCTCTCTCTCCCCGGAAAGAAGCCCTCTTTTCCGGGAAAAGAGACGGGCGGCGGCGCTGCGACTCTTCCTCTCCCCGTGCTGCGGGGAGAGGAAAGCGGCAAGCATCTGGAGTCTCGTGCGGGGCATGGATCGTTACGACTACATCATCATCGGGGCAGGCAGCGCCGGCTGCGTGCTCGCCAACCGGCTGTCTGCCGATGGCCGGAGCCGGGTGCTGCTGCTCGAAGCTGGCGGCAGCGACAACTACCATTGGATCCATATTCCGGTCGGTTATCTCTATTGCATCAACAATCCGCGTACCGACTGGTGCTTCACCACGGCGCCGGAAGCTGGGTTGAACGGCCGGGCGCTGAGTTATCCGCGCGGCAAGGTTCTCGGCGGCTGTTCGTCGATCAACGGCATGATCTACATGCGCGGCCAGGCGCGCGATTACGATCTCTGGCGGCAGATGGGCTGCACTGGCTGGGGCTGGGACGATGTTCTGCCCTTCTTCCGCAAGTCCGAAGACTTTTATCGCGGCGAAGACGAGATGCATGGTGCCGGCGGCGAATGGCGCATCGAGAAGGCGCGCGTTCGCTGGGCGGTGCTCGATGCCTTCCAGCAGGCGGCCAGGGAAGCCGGCATTCCGGAAACCGCGGATTTCAACCGCGGCAGCAACGAGGGCTCCGGCTATTTCGACGTTAACCAGCGTTCCGGCATTCGCTGGAACACCTCGAAAGCCTTTCTGCGCCCGGCGATGAGGCGCTCCAATCTGACCGTGCTCACCAAGGCGCAGGTCCGGCGGCTGCTGGTGGAGGAAGGCGCCGTTGCCGGCGTCGAGTTCCAGCATCGTGGCGTGGCAAAACGCGCCTATGCCGCCAAAGAAACCATCCTTTCAGCCGGTTCTATCGGCTCGCCGCATATCCTCGAACTGTCGGGGATCGGCAAGGGGGAGGTTCTCAGACCGGCGGGCGTCGAGGTCGTCACCGAGGTCAAGGGTGTCGGGGAGAACCTGCAAGACCATCTGCAACTGCGTCTGGCCTATAAGGTGACGGGGGTTCCGACGTTGAACGAGAAGGCGACGAAGCTGATCGGCAAGGCGGCGATCGGGCTCGAATATCTCGTCCGCCGCTCCGGACCGATGGCGATGGCGCCGAGCCAGCTCGGCATCTTCACCCGATCGGGTCCGGACCGGGAAACGCCCGACCTGCAATATCATGTGCAGCCGGTCTCGCTGGAGAAGTTCGGCGATCCCGTCCATCCTTTTCCGGCAATCACCGCGAGCGTCTGCAATCTGAGGCCGGAAAGCCGCGGTTCGGTCCACCTGTCCAGCCCGGATTTTGCCGCCCAGCCGACGATCAGCCCGAAATACCTCTCGACGCAGCGCGATCGTGACATAGCTGTTCGTTCAATACGGTTGACGCGCAGGATCGTCGCGCAGCCTTCGTTTGCCCGTTACAGGCCGGAGGAATTCAAGCCGGGGCCTGCCTATCAGACGGAGGCCGATCTGGAGCGGGCGGCGGGCGAGATCGGCACGACGATCTTCCATCCCGTCGGCACCTGCCGCATGGGCGCCGACAGGGACAGCGTCGTCGATCACAGGCTGAGGCTTCGGGCGCTCGGCAAGCTGAGGATCGCCGACGCCTCGGTGATGCCGTCGATCACCTCGGGCAACACCAATTCGCCGACCATCATGATCGCCGAAAAGGCGGCAGCGATGATCCTCGAAGACAATCGATAGGAGAAGACCATGGCAAGGATCGCATTCATCGGCCTCGGCAACATGGGTGGGCCGATGGCGGCCAATCTGGTCAAATCAGGTCACGAGGTCCTCGGCTTCGATCTGGCGGCTTCGGTACTGAAGGCCGCCGAGGAGAGCGGCGTCAAGCCGGCAAGCCATGCCAGCCAGGCGGTCAAGGATGCGGAGATCATCATCACCATGCTGCCGCAGGGCAGACACGTGCTGACGGCCTGGACCGATATCCTGCAGTCCGCCGCGCAAGGCACGCTGGTCATCGATTGTTCGACCATCGATGTCGAAAGCAGCCGCAAGGCGCATGAGATGGCCAAGGCCGCAAGCTGCCTGTCGCTCGACGCCCCGGTCTCCGGCGGCACGAGCGGGGCGACCGCGGGCACGCTGACCTTCATGGCCGGCGGCTCGGAAGACGCCTTCGCCGAGGCAAAACCAATCCTCGAGGCGATGGGAAAGAAGATCGTCCATTGCGGCGAGGCCGGCGCCGGCCAGGCAGCGAAGATCTGCAACAACATGATCTTAGGCATCTCGATGGTCGGCGTCTGTGAAGCCTTCGTGCTTGCAGAAAAGCTCGGCCTCTCGCATCAGGCGCTGTTCGACGTCGCCTCGACCTCGTCCGGCCAGTGCTGGTCTATCAATACCTACTGCCCGGTGCCCGGGCCGGTGCCGACCTCGCCGGCGAACAATGACTACAAGCCAGGCTTTGCCGCAGTGCTGATGCTGAAGGATTTGAGGCTTTCACAGGAAGCGGCGCTAGCGAGCGGCGCCTCCACGCCACTCGGCGCGGAAGCAGCGCAGCTTTATGCGCTCTTCGACAAACTAGGACATGGCGGAAGGGACTTTTCCGCCATCATTGAGATGTTCCGCGAAAGCAAGTGAGTCTGATAGCTCGACGATATTCGCCAGCCCAACCAGCGCTGTTCGTCCAATATTTCCTACGCTGCCCGGGATAAAGGGGGACCGAGACGCTGCCGCGAATCTCTTCTCCCCAGCGGGGAGAAGGTGCCGGCAGGCGGTTGAGGGGGTGAGCGGCAAAGCCGCGAATGCACGGAGCGGGCCACCTTAGCTGGGGAGAAGCGGGAGCAAGCTGCGATCTCAGTCGATCACAGAAAGCATCCTCGCACGCCTTCTCGCTGTGGGCTGTCAACCGCTTAGCCATCATTGCTTAACCTCCTTTCGCGAAAGCAGCCAGATGAGATAGGGGCCGCCGATCAGCGCCGCGAAGAGGCCGACCGGCACCTGGTAGGGGTAGATGACGACGCGCGACAGCCAGTCCGCCGCCATCAGCACGCCGGCGCCGAAGAGAAGGCTCGCCGCCAGCTGGTGGCCCGGGGCGCGAAAGCCGGCAAGGCGGGCAAGATGCGGCGCAATGAGACCGGTGAGGCTGAGCGGTCCGACAAGGAAGGAGGCGATCGCCGTCATTAGCGCGGCGAGGACGGCAAGCGCCAGTCGGCTTGCCCCGACATGAAGGCCGATGGCACGGCTGGGCCCGGCGCCAAGCGGCAGGATCGTCAGCCAGCGACTGAGGAAGGGCAAGGGTGCTGTCAGCACGACGAGCGAGACGATGGCCGTCCAGGCTTCGAAGGCGCCGGCGCGGTTGGTCGAGCCGGAAAGCCATGTCAGCAGCATATAGCCGCGCATATCGCCCTGGGCGAGCACCATCGTCACAATCGCCATGGCGAAGGCGCCGATGCCGACGCCGGCTAGCAGCATGCGTTCCGGCGAGAATTGGGCGCGGACTGATATGGCGATCATCGCAAGGAAGGCGGTCAGCGCGCCGAGCGCCATGGCAAGCAGCATGATGATGGGCGAGGGGAAGCCGAAGAGGAAGAGCGCCACGGTCAGACCCGCACCGGCACCGCTGCTGACGCCCAGCACTTCGGGGCTGGCGATCGGATTGCCGGTGACGCGCTGCATGATGAAACCGGCTGCCGCCAGCATGGCGCCGGCCCCGGCTGCCACAATCGTTCGCGGCAGTCGGAAGGGCAGGAGATCGCTGAAGAGCGAGCCGGTCGCGATATGCCAGCCGTCCTCGGCAGGGCCGAGGGTGAGAACGATGGCAAAGATCAGGGAAAGGGCAGTAAAGAGCGCGCCAAGGGCCAGAAGCGGCTTATCGAGCCTGTTCAGCGCTGCGGTCGACTGGGCGGCAACGGCGGAAACGGAGTGCACGCTGGGCAGCAGGCAGAGCAATAAGGGACCGCCGAGCAGGGCGGTCGCGGCTCCCGTCGGGGCAAGATCGGTAAAGCCGGGGCCGAGGATCTGGGTGAGGCAATCGGTTAGGAAGAGCAGGCCGGCCCCGGTCAGCGGCGCTGTCAGCATCAGTTTGCCTGTGCTGCGCGCGCCGGCAAATCTTGCGATCGCGGGGGCTGCTAGCCCGACGAAGCCGATCACCCCGACCTCTGCCGTCACCGAGGCGGCAAGCCAGACGGCGAGCGCAACGATCGCCAGGCGGGTCGAATGCAGGGCAAGGCCGAGGCTCCTGGCGCCGCTGTCGTCGAGCGCAAGGATGCGGAGCGGCCGCACCAGGAGTAGAGCGGCGGCAAAACCGAGGATAAGCCGGGGGGCGAGCGAGAGCACGCCGTTCCAATCCTGCTGACTGAGCGAACCGGCGCCCCAGATATAGATCGACATGGCATATTCGCCGCGCGAAAGGATCAGCGTGACGCTGAGGGCCGAGGCGATCAGGCTGACGATCAGGCCGGAGAGCGCGACGGTCAGCGGATCGAGCCCGCGCCGCCAGCTCAAAGCCAGCACGATGGCGACAGCCGCGAGCCCGCCGCCGAAGGCGGCCATCTCGCGCGAAAATCCGATGAGCAACGGCGAGAAGCCCATGGCCGCCGTCATTGCCAGTTCGGCCCCGGAGGCAATGCCGAGCGTGGAAGCATCGGCGATCGGATTGCGCAGGACGCGCTGCAGCAATGTACCGGAAAGGCCGAGTGCCGCGCCGGCGATCAGTGCCAGCATGGCGCGGGGCATGATGCTGTTCCAGAGCAGCACCCCGTTCAGCATGGCTGCGTCGGCATCGCCCTGCGGAATCTCGGGACGCGTTACGATGAGGACTGCGAAGGCCGTGATGCAGAGTAGGGGCAGTAATATCGCGAAGACGGGCGTGCCCGCGCTTCCTACGGGCTTGGCGCGGCTAACCATTCCATGCATGTTGAAGCCCCTCCGCCAGAAGATCGGCAAAGCGGCCGGCCGCCGGCAGTGCGCCATAGGGATTGATCGAGCCGAGCATCAGCACGCGTTTTTCGCGCACGGCCGGCAACGCGTTCCAGAAGCTGCTGGTCGCGAGCGTGGCGAGCGCATCGGCCGGGTGTGGCGGGATCATCACGATCCATGCGTCAGGCATCGATGCCAATATCTCGATGCCGACGGGAGCGGCGGCCGAGTAGCTGGTCTGAGCCTGCCAGACATTGGTGAGGCCGACGCGTTTCAGCACCTCGCCGAACATGCTGTCGGAGCCGAAGACGCGAAAATGCCTGGCATCGCCAAGATTGATCGGGATCACCGAGCGCCCGTCGCCGGCGGCAAGGAGAGCCCGGTAGCGGTCGAGCCTGGCTGCAAGCTCTTCGGTCAACTGTCTGGCTGCGGCAAGCTGCAGGCGCTCGCCGATTGCAAGTGTGGCCTGTTCGGCGAGCGCGAAGGGGCTTTCGCCGGGTTTGTAGATCGCATGGCTTTCCACAGGCGCGACCCCGTGCATACGTTCGTCTGCCCAGGCATAAAAGTTCGAGTTGAAGATCAGGTCCGGCCGTGCAAACCGCAGCACCTCGAAATTCGGCGTGCCGCGCAGACCGAGATCGGCGGTCGTGGCCGGCACGTCAGGCGTGATCGCCACCTCGCGGAATTGGCGCAGTTCCGTTGCCGCAACGACATTCGCCCCGATCGCCAGCAGGGTTTCGAGCAGCGCCCAGTCGAGCGTTGCGACGCGCACGCTCTCCGCCGCCCGCGAATACGCGGGGACGGAGAGCGAGGCCGCCGCACCGGCCAGAAACTGTCTGCGGGAGAAATACGCCATTGCCTACAACAGATAGCTGACCGGCTCGTTTCGAACCGGATGCGGGAAGACGCCCATGCCGACGCCGAAGATCGACTGCAGCGTGTCGGCCTGCATGATCTCGGAGGGCGTGCCCTCGGCAGTGATCCGGCCGCGGTTGAGCGCGATGATCGCGTCGCAATAGCGCGCGGCGAGGTTGATGTCGTGCAGCACGATGATGACGGTCAGCCCGCGTTCATGGCTGAGTTCCTTGACCAGCGAGAGAACGCTGGCCTGATGGGCGAGGTCGAGCGCCGACGTCGGCTCGTCGAGCAGCAGGCAGCGGGCGTCCTGGGCGAGCATCATGGCGATCCAGGCGCGCTGGCGTTCGCCGCCGGACATGCTGGCGACGAGACGATCGGCAAAATCCTTGAGCTCGGTGCGGACGATCGCCTCCTCGACCATGTTGCGATCCGTCGCGGTGAAGCGGCCAAGCGTGCCGTGCCAGGGAAAACGGCCGAGCGCCACAAGTTCCCGCACGGTCATCCCGTCGGTCGCCGGCGTGAATTGCGGCATGTAGGCGACGTGCCGGGCAAAGGCCCGGCTGCCCCAGTCACCCGCCGGCCTGCCGTCGAAGGAGATGGCGCCGGATTTCGGCCCGACCTGGCGGGCGATGATCTTCAAAAGAGTGCTCTTGCCGGACCCGTTCGGCCCCACCAGTCCGTAAATGCGGCCGCGCTCAAGCGTCAGGTCGATGTCGGACAGGATGGATTTCGGCCCGATGGCATAATCTATCGCCGACAGGGCAAGGAAAGGCGAAGGCATAGTCTGCTCCAGTTCGGCGCCGCAACGGGTTCGGGAGGGCAGGCCCTCCATTTCCCCACAGGTTCCTGCAAAACTAAACTCAGATTGTCAACTTACCACTTTCTGCTGAGCTTGAAGGTGACGGTGCGGGCATCGCCGTAACCGCAGACGGTCAGCCCGCCGCAACCCTTGACATATTCCTTGTCGAAGAGGTTCGCGACATTGAGCGAGGCCCCCCAATTTTCCTTCTCGTAGCGGATCGCAGCGTCGAAGATGGTTGCGGCCGGCACCTTCTCGGTATTGGCCTCATCAGCCCAGGACCAGCCCTGATGGCGGACGCCGGCGCCAAGGCTCATGCCCTCGAAAGCCCCTGTCGTCAGCGTATAGTCGACCCAGAGAGAGGCGGTCACCTTTGGCACGATATAAGGTGAATTGCCGACCAGCGTCGGATTGGCGTCGTTCTCCATCACCTCCATGTCGGTATAGGCGAGCGATGCGAGAACCTTCCAGTTCTCGTTGATATTGACCTTGCCCTCGAGTTCGGCGCCGCGCGAAACCACCTCGCCGAGCTGGCTCTGGGCGAAGGTCAGCGGATTGGTCACCGTGTTGTTGCGCTTGGTGATGTGGAAGACCGAAGCGGTCAGCGAGCCGTCGATGAAGGCCGGCTCATACTTGAGGCCGCCTTCGAACTGCTCGCCCTCTTCCGGCTTCAACGCGCCGGAAACACCGGTGCCGACGAGCGGGTTGAAGAAAGTCGCGGCGCTGACATAGGGCGTCAGGCCGTTGTCGAATTCGTAGGCAAGGCCGATACGGCCGCTGAGCGCGCTGTCGTTGGTGCTGTAGGTCGTGCCGATTACGGCGTCCTGGTTGATATCGACATAGTCGTAGCGGCCGTTGAGCGTCAGCAGCCAGCCATCGCCGAAATGGATCCGATCCTGGGCGTAGACACCGATCTGGTTCTTAGTCACCACGCCGTCCGCATAGACGAAATTGGCGCCCTGTGTCGTGCCATAGATGGGATCAGTCGCGCTGATCGAATTGGAGCCGCAGCAGGCCTGCCAATTTTCCAGGCGGTAATAGGTATAGTCGAGCCCGACGAGAAGATTATGCGTGGCGCCGCCGATTTCGGTCTCGCCTTCGAGCCGGTTGTCGATCGAGAAGCTATCGACCCCCGAGCGGCCTTCGAAGCCGATGCGCGCCAGCTGGTAGTCCGGACCCGTCGGCACGCCGCCGACCCAGCCGTTCAGGTAGGGGCCGATCTCATGCTTATCGAGATGGCCGTAGCGCGCATTCTGTGAGAACCTGATGCCATTGTCGAATTCATGCTCGAATTCGTAACCGATCATCTTCTGCACATAGCTGCCATTGTCGATGTCGGGCTCGCCATAGAAGGCGTCGCGGTCGATCTTGCCGAAAGGCGCATCCTCGACGGTGCCGACATAGGGGAAAAAGCCGTTGCCGGTATGCACCTGGTCGAGCCCGGCGAGGTAACCCCAGACCGTGAGGCTCGTGCTGTCATCCGGCGAAATGGTGAGCTGCGGCATGATGAAGCCGCGCAGATCCTCGGAAAAATCCGAATAATTGTCGCCGCCGGCAACCTTGCCGGTGATGCGATAGCTCATCGTTCCACTGGAGCCGACCTTGTCGGAGACATCGAAGCCGGTGAAGGCGTTGCCGTTGCTGTTGATGCCGATCTCGGTATAGAAGAGCGGTTCGTCGAGCGGGCGCTTGCGGACGAGATTGACGATGCCGCCGGGGTTTGCTCCGCCGTAAAGCACGGAGGCCGGGCCCTTCAGCACCTCGACGCGCTCCAGCATGAAGGGATCGAGCTGGAAGCCGCCGAAGCCATAGCTGAAAAGCGTTAGATTGTCGAAGAAGACGCCGGTCTGGCCGGCATCGAAGCCGCGAATGTAGAACCAATCCGTATCGCCGTCGCCGCCAAAGGGCTGCGACGTGACGCCAGGCGTATAAAGCAGCACCTCGTCGATCTTGTTGGTGATGCCACGATCGTCCATTTCTTCCGTGCCGATGACGGAGACGGATTGCGGAATTTCGTTGAGCGGGGTGTCGCTCTTCGAGCCGGTGGAGGAGTTCTTGGCGACATAGCCCTTGACCGGACTTGTGACGGTGTCGCCGCCGCCCTGGATGACGATCGGCGCGAGCTCAGTCGAATTCGCTTCCTGTGCCGCGGCGGAGTTCGCCATCAGGCCGGCGACCGCGGCGCCTGCCAAAAGAATTACCTTGAAATTGAGACCCCTGGTCTGCCCGCGCATATGTCCTATACCCCACTCGTGCCGCGCGATGCATAGCGTGCGGCGAAGCCCTGAATAAGATGAGTGATTAACTCAGTTTTACCGGGGTGGATTGTCGCGATCGGGGAAAATTGAACGTTTTTGGGCAATTCTCCGCGTTACAAACAATTGCCCGCCAAGCGTTGCAATCAGGCAACTTGTGCCTTCTTCCAGCTCGCCGGGGTGATGCCGACATGCTTGCGGAAGACGCGGGTAAAATGCGCCTGATCGGCAAAGCCGGTTTCGGCGGCGATTGCGGTCAACGCATTTTCGCTTTCGACAAGCAGCCGCTTGGCCCTGTCGAGCCGGGCATTGGTCTGCCATTGATGCGGAGCGATGCCGGTCGAGGCCTTGAAGGCATGGCTGAAATGCGATTGCGACAGGCCGGTCAGGCCGGCGAGTTCCTCCAGGCGGATATTGCGCAGGCAGTTTTCCTCGATGAACTCGGTGGCGCGGCGAAGCTGCCAGCCTGCCAGCTTGCTGCGTTTGCGCGGGACCGCCTTGGAAAGCTTCAGGACGTCGATGATCAAGGCCAATGCCAGGCCGTCGCCATAGAGATCGTGCAGCGGCTCCGGATTGAGGCATTCGGCGGCGACCAGCTGTGCCAGCGACAGCACCCGCTCATCGGAAAACAGAAGCTGAGGGCTTTCGAGACGGCGCGGATCGATATCCTCCATTAGCCTGCGGCTGATGGTGTCGGCATCGAAATGGAGGTCGAGATGGCGCACCGAATGCACGTCGGTCAGATCGGCCCAGACTTCCATGCCGGCCGGTACATAGGAGATCGGCCGTTTTTCCGTATCCTGAATGGCACCCTGCGCCTTCGGCGAGAGCTTGACACGCGAATTGCCCGGTCCGCGCTTGTCGAGCATGATGAACAGCCGCGGGTCGCGCGAGACATAATAGCCGCCAGCATAGGAGGCGCATTCCACATCCCAGACATCGGCGACGATGCCGTTCCACAGCCGGCGATGCACGCCGCCGATGACGGAGAAGCCCTGGATCTTGTTCTGCATCCGCGGTTGAAACGTCATTTCCATTTCCGCCTCCGGCCATGCGTCGGAGTTAAACCTTCAAATTAAACTCAAGTTTATTACCGCAGGCGCAACCGGATGGCAATTACCAAATCCGACGCCAATCCGGGGAAAAACCAGGGTCAAATCAAGCCTTCGACACCGAGAAGCTGAGCCTGATGTCGCCGAGCAGGATGTCGATCTCGCCGGGTTCGGTCAGTTCGATCGCGCCGCTCAACGTACCCGTCGTGATCAGCCCACCGGCCCTTAGCGATGTCTCGGGGCGCACGCCGTCATTGGCATAATCGACGAGCCAGGTGAGAACGTCGCCTTTCGGATGCTGTGCCGGACCATCATAGATCGTGCGGCCGGCATGGGTGACCTTGAGCGGTGTGCCGGCGGCGGTATCGACGACGCTTTTTTCGACCTCCGGGCCGAGCACGTAGCCGCTATTGCCGAGCCGGTCGGCGACGAACAGCAGAAACGAAACGCTGCCGCTTTCCTTCACGGCGCTGACCAGCAGCTCGGCGCCGAGATAAACAGTGGAAATCGCCTCGACGACCTCGGCGCGGCTGTAGGGAATGCCCGCGCGGACCGGCAGGTCGCCGCCGAGACGGACGGCGATCTCGGTTTCGAATTTCAGGCCCGGATACCAGGGAATGTCAGCGCCCGAGACGGCTTTGGCATAGGGATACAACGGAGCGGTGACCGCCTGGCCCTGCGGAGAGACCGTGACTTTCCAGGCATTGCTCGAAATATGGTCTGCAGCAGTGAGCAAATTCTGCGCCTCCATCGCCTGATGGAGATCGGCGGGCAGCGCGAAAGTGTCCGTTGCCTCCTGCCGGCCGGCCTGTCGCAGGCTGTGAAGCCTGGCTGCAAGGGTGCGCGGATCGAATCTCTCTGTCATGCTATCTCCTCGACCTGATTTTCGAGGTGCCACACTAACGAGAAGGCAGGGACGAACAAGGCCGCTTTTGGAAAGACTCCTATTCCATCGCCGCGTGCCAGCGGGTGCGATAGGCGGTCAGTCCGGGGATGGCAGTCGGCGGAACATGCGTTTCGGCACCCGATACCGGCCGGATGCCGGTGAGAAGGGCGGCACCCTGGCTGGTGCCGGTCGAGCCGGGAAGGGCCATGACCTCGCGGCCAGTCAAGGCGGCGAGCAGCTTGAGATAGGTCCCATTCAGCGCAAAAGGCCCTTCGACGATCACGGGGCCCTTGGCGCCGATCAGTCCGAGGCAGGCATCGGTCATCAAGGCGAGATAGAGACAGGCAGCGGCAGAGCGCTCCTCGCGGCTTGCCTCTTCGGCGCCGATCCAACGACTTGCCTTTCCCGGAAAAGGTCCTGAACCGGGGGCGATATTCGGCAGCAGCATTATGCCCTTTCCGATTACCGGGCCGATTGCCGCCTGAGCGGCTTTTTCGTCGACAGGGCCAATCTCGGCCGACAGGATCTCGAATTCCCGTCCCCCCATGAAACGCGAGGAGGGGACGGCGCGGCCATAGGCATCGACATTGGCGAGCGCATCGCGTTTCGGATCGAGATGATCGAGATCGCCGCCGACGCCGAAATTGATGACCCATGTGCCTGTGGAGACGACGGCGAAGGGTGCCTCCCGATGCACCAGATGCGGCAGCAGCGAGGCATTGGAATCGTGAATGCCGCAATACACCGGCACGGCTGCGGCGAGGCCGAGCTCAGCGGCGATATCAGGAAGAACCGGACCGAGCGCATCGAAGGCGGAGCGGATTGGCGCCATGAGGTCGCGGATGGCGAGCCTGTCGACGAGCGAGGAATAGCGGCCGGCCCTCGGGTTCCAGAGGTCTGTATGGCAACCGAGCGATGTCAGCTCATTGGCGGCGACACCGGTCAGCCGCGCCGTCCAATATTGCGCATAGGTGAGGATGGTCGCCGCCTCGGCGAATTCCTCGGGAAAGGCGATCTTCTGGTAGTGCAGCTGCGCGCCGACGTTGAGACCCATCGCCAGGCGCGGCGAAAAGGTTTCGTCGAAGGAGGGGCGCAGCCGCGTATAGGCATCGCGAATGTCCTGCGGATATTCGTGTTCATAGTCGATGACGGGCATGGCAAGCGTGCCGTCCCGGGCAAGGAGTGCTGCGGAGGCGCCATGGGTGGTGATTGAGATGGCGTCGAAACCGGGCTCGCGCGCAAGGCTCTTCAACGCATCGAGCGCAAAGGACCAGAGAGCCTCTACGTCATAATGCGGATAGAGACCGGTTTTGATCGCGATATTCGGCCGTTTCAACATAGCGATCTCGGCGCCCGTCTCGCTGTCGAGCACGACGACCTTGGCATTGGTCTTGCCGATGTCGAGGACGGCGATGCGGCGATAGGAGGTGGCGTTCATGGCATATGGAAGACGGTGACCAGGTCGCTCTGGACCGGTGAATTATCGGGATTGGTCGCCATGATATCGGCCATGTGCGCCCACCACTTTTTCACGACCGGATGCTCCGGCAGGCTCGCCATCGTGTGGTCGGCCGGCCGCGTCAACACGCCGAACAGCGTGTTGGTCTCGCGGTCGAGATGGATGGAATAGTCGCTGGCGCCTGACTTGTGCAGGAGATCGACCAATTCCGGCCAGATCTCGTCATGCCGCCGGCGGTATTCGGCTTCCATGCCGGGATTGAGCTGCATTTTGAAGGCGTGTTTTTCTAAAGTCATCGGGAGCTCATGACCTTGATGCGGCGGGCGATGATCGGGATGGCGATGGTGATGATAAGAAGCAGGCCGATGAAGATCGACATGACGATGCCGGGCACGTTCAACAGGCCGAGGCCGAAGGTGACGAGGCCCATGACGAAGGCGGCGATGACGACGCCGACGATCGTGCCGGAACCGCCGAGGATCGAGATGCCGCCGAGCACGACCATGGTGACGACCTCGAGTTCCCAGCCCTGGGCGATCGACGGCCGGGTCGAGCCGAGGCGTGAGGTCAGGCAGACGGCGGCAACGCCGCTCATGACGCCGGTCAGCAGGAAGAGGATGAATTTAACGCGTTCGACCGGAATGCCGGAGAAGCGGGCGGCGAAGTCGTTGTTGCCGATCGCATAGACCTGTCGGCCGAAATTCGTCGCATGCAGCAGGATGGCAAAAAGGATCGCCAGCACGATGAAGAGCACGAATTCGAAAGAGAACACCCAGACGACATAACCTTGGCCGAAATAGGCGAAATCGGCAGGGTATTTACCATAGGCTTGGTCGCCGAGCACGATATAGGAAATGCCGCGGAAAAGGCTCATCGTGCCGATGGTGACGACGATCGACGGCAGTTTCAGCACCGAGACCAGCACGCCGTTGAAGATGCCGCAGGCAAGGCCGGTGCCGATGCCGATCGCCACCAGGCCCGGAGTGCCGATGCCGACCTGCGCTGCCGCGCCCATCGCCGTCGAGGCGAGCGCGATGATCGCAGCGACCGAGAGGTCGATCTCGCCCGATATGACGAGCAGCGCCATGGCGAAGGCGATCATCGCCTTTTCGGTGAAGTTGAAGGTGGCGTCCGAGAGGTTCCAGGCATCGAGGAAATAGGGCGAAGCCAGCGAATTGAAGATGAAGATCAGGACGGCGACGGCAAAGAGCAGCACTTCCCAGCTCGCGACGACACGGCGAAAAGGTGTGCCGAGGCGGTCGGGGATGACCCGCTTTTGGTGTGTGGACACGGTGCTCATGCTGCGGCCTCCGTTCTGGTCTCGGCTGCGGCGCGGTCGCGCAGGATGATGCGGCCGCGGTTGCGCTCACGCCTGGCGTTGAAGGCGACGGCGAGAATGATGACGGTTCCGGAGATCGCCATTTGCGTGAAGGGTGAAATGCCGATCACCGGCAGCGCATTCTTGATGACGCCGAGGAAGAGCGCGCCGAGCACGGTGCCGGCGACCGAGCCGACGCCGCCGGCAATCGAAATGCCGCCGATGACGCAGGCCGCAACGCTGTCGAGCTCGAAGCCATTGGCGATATCGACATAGGCAACAGCATAACGCGATACCCAGAGATAGCTCGCAAGCCCTGCAAGTGCGCCGGACAGAACGAAGGCCAAAAATTTCGTCCAGCCCGTATCGATACCCGCATAGACGGCCGCGGTCGGATTGCCGCCGGTGGCATAGGCCGAGCGGCCGAACTGGGTGTATCTGAGCAGGACATACATCAGAAGCACGATGACGATGCCCACCCAGCCGAGAACCGGCAGGCCGAGGATCGGCGTGCGCGGCACCGACAGAAAGACCGGCGTCATCTGGTGAGCATTCACCCATGCCCCGCCCGAAAGCACGAAGGCCATGCCGCGATAGATGGTAAGCGTGCCGAGTGTCACGACGATCGGCGGGATTTCGAGCGCCCAGACGAGAAAGCCGTTGATGGCGCCGAGGCAGGCGCCGATGACGATCGCGGCAAGGATCAGCACGACGAGCGGCAGGTCGGGATAGGCGGCATTCATCATCGCGATCGCCATGCCGGTGAAGGCAAGGTTGGCGGCGACCGACAGGTCGATCGATTTCGTCAGGATGACCGTCATCTGCGCCAGCGCCAGGATGATCAGGATGGAGGTATCGTTGAAAATGCCGGCGAGATTCTCCGGCGTTGCGAAATCGGCAGCGCGCGTCGAAAAGATCGCGATCATCACCACGATGATGAGGAACAGCAGGGTTTCGCGTTTTCTGATCAGTCTTGCCATGCTCTTACCTTATGCATTGCCGGTGGCGGCGCGCACCAGCGCTTCCGGCGACAGCTCGGCGCGTTCGAAAATTCCGGCGGAAAGACCTTCCTTCATCACCAGGACGCGGTCCGACATGCCGATGATTTCGGGCAGTTCGGACGAGACCATGATGATCGACAGGCCCTCGGCGGCGAGTTCGCTGATGAAGCCGTGCACGGCCGCCTTCGAGCCGATGTCGATGCCCTTGGTCGGTTCATCGAGGATGATGACCTTCGGCGCCGTTGCCAGCCATTTGCCGATGACGACCTTCTGCTGGTTGCCGCCCGACAGCGTCCCGACGGGCACGGAAAGAGCAGCGGCGCGCAGGTCCAGCCGTTCGGCATATTTGCGGGCGAGCGCGAATTCTTCTGCCGCCCTGAGGAAGCCACGGCGCGAGGTGCGGGTAAGCGAAGGCAGCGTCATGTTCTGGAAGATCGGCATCGGCAGCGCCAGCCCGTGGCGGCCGCGCTCTTCCGGCACGTAGACGATGCCGGCGCGGATCGCATCCTGCGGCGAATGGATGGTGATCTCGCGGCCTTCGAGCATCATGGTGCCCGAGAGCGGCCTGGTGATGCCGAAAAGCGATTGGGACAGTTCCGAACGCCCGGCGCCGATCAGACCGTAAATGCCGAGAATCTCGCCCTGGCGGAGCGTGAAGGAGATGTCGCGGAATTCGGTGCGATGGCTGTAATTGCGGATCTCGAGAACCGGGCCGCCGATGGCGACATCGACCTTCGGAAAGGCATTCTCGACGTCGCGGCCGACCATCATGCGGACGATCTCGTCCTGCGGCGTTTCCTTGAGCCGGCCCTGGCCGACGGCGCGGCCGTCGCGAAAGACGACGAAATCGTCGGCGATCTCGTACACTTCGTCGAACTTGTGGCTGATGAAGAGGATCGCCTTGCCCTTTTCCTTCAGGCCCCGGACGATGCGGAAGAGATCGTCGATCTCCTTGCGGGATAGGGCTGCCGTCGGCTCGTCCATGATGACGATGCGGGCCTCGATCGACAGAGCGCGCGCAATTGCCACCAGATGGCGCTGCGCGATCGAGAGGTCCTTCAGCCGGATCGTCGGATCGATATTGCTTTCGAGCGCGGTCAGCAGCGCCTTGGCGCGGCTGTTCATCGCCTGCCAGTCGATGGTGCGCAGACGCGTGCGCGGCGCATGGCCGAGGAAAATGTTTTCTGCAACCGTCAGCTCGTCGAACAGCACGGTTTCCTGATGGATGGCGGTGACGCCGGCATCGATTGCGGCCTGGGCGCTGGCAAAAGTCACCGGCTGGCCATCGACCAGGATCTCGCCTTCGTTCGGCCTGTAGATGCCGGTCAGGATCTTGACCAGCGTCGATTTGCCGGCGCCGTTTTCGCCGATCAGCGCGGTGACCGTGCCGGGATGCAGCGCGATGCTGACATTGTCGAGCGCTTTCACGCCCGGAAAGATCTGGGAGATGCCGCGCATTTCCAGAATGGCGGGCGCATCACCGGTTTTGCTGTCTGTGGCGGTTTGTTGAAAGGCGGCGTTCATCAGCTTCTACCAGTGTCGAATGAGAATCCCGGCGGCCATCAGGCCGCCGGGCTTTTATGCGTCGGCCCCAGATCAGAAGACCTTGGAGAACTGGTCGATATTCGAAGCATTGTAGACGAAGGGATCGGCCATGGCGGCTTCACCATTGTCGCCGACCTTGATCTTGCCCATGCGACCGGCTTCGATCTCGCTGCCCGGCTTGCCGTCGGTCTCGCCCTTGACCAGGCGATAGGCGATCTGCGTTGCGGAATAGCCGAGATCGATCGGGTTCCAGATGGCGAATTCCTTCGTCGCGCCCGACTTGATCGCGCCGGCCATTTCGGACGGCAGGCCGAGACCGGTGACGTAGACCTTCCCGACCAGACCCTTGTCTTCGACGACCTTGGACGCGGCGAGAACGCCGACCGTCGTCGGAGCGACGATGACCTTGATGTTCGGGTTTGCCTTCAAAAGGCCTTCGGCTTCACGATAGGACTTGTCGGAGAGATCGTCGCCATAGACAGTGGTGACGAGGTTGAGGCCCGGGAAATCCTTGAGCTGCTTCTTCATCTGGTCGATCCAGATGTTCTGGTTGGTCGAGGTGGTCGTGGCCGACAGGATGGCGAAGTCACCCTTGCCGCCGTCGAGATGGTCCTTGACGAGCGTCAGGCACATCTTGCCGATCAGCTCGTTGGACGACGGGTTGAGCTGCAGGATACGGCCTTCAGGTGCCACGCCCGAATCCCAGGAGATGACCTTGATGCCGCGCTGTGCAGCCTTCTTCAGCGCCGGAACGAGCGCGTCGGGATCGTTGGCCGAAACAGCGATGGCGCTGACGCCCTGGGCGATCAGCGAGTTGATGACTTCGATCTGGCCTTCGGCCGTCGTCGTCGTCGGACCGGTATAGATGACCTCGACGCCGCCGAGTTCCTTGGCGGCTTCCTGCGCGCCCTTGTTGGCGGCATCGAAGAAGCCGTTGCCGAGCGACTTGACGACGAGACCGATCTTGATGTCGGCGGCACTGGCCGTGCCGGCCATCATCGCGACGGCAAATGCCACGCCGATTGCGAGTTTCTTTGCGAGTTTCATGCTTTCATCCTCCCACTTGATTGACACTCTTCACACCTCCCCGGCGCCTTATGCGACCGACGAGGAATCCTCCTTGATTGCCTGGGCGGCCGGGCTCGCAACGATGAGCCTGATGCCGGCATTCTCGATCATCCTGACGGCTTCCTCTGGAATGCCGTCATCGGTGATGATCGTAGACACACGCTCGAGCGGGCACAGAATGAGGCTCGACCGGCGATGGAACTTGCTGGAATCGGCCATGACGACCAATTCGTCGGCCTGATGCATCAGCTTCTGTTCGCTTTGAATAATCAGCGCGTCGGCTTCCATGATGCCGAGTGGGCCGATGCCCTGCGCGCCGATAAAGAAGCGGCGGGCGTAGAAGTTGCGGATCGCGTCATTGTCGAAGGGCGAGAGGATCAAGCTCTGCTCGCGATAGATCGCGCCGCCCGGCACCGTCACCGTGTTCTTCGAATGCTTGACCAGATGTTCGGCGATGGCAAAGGAATTGGTCATTACCTGCAGGCGGTGCGCCGCCATGAAATGCACCATCTGGAAGGTGGTCGTGCCGCCATTGATGATGATCGCGTCGCCGGGATCGCAAAGCTCGACCGCCTGGCGGGCGATTGCGCGTTTCTTGTCGATGTTGACCGATTCCGAAACGCGGAAGGGGCGCCCGGCGAGATTGCCGAGCTGCGGTGGATGCACGGCCTCGGCGCCGCCGCGCACACGGCGGATCTTGCCCTGAACATGAAGAGCCGCGATGTCGCGCCGGATCGTCGCCTCGGAAGCCTCGGTCAGTTCGGAAATATCCTGAACCGTCACGACGGACTTTTCCTGAACGGCGCTCAGAATGATGCGATGGCGTTCGCGTTCGTGCATGGGGCTCCTCCTTCAATCGTTTATTTCGCACATATGACAATGTGTCAATCAAAAACGATCATAAATTTTCATATTGCGCTGCACAATAATCGAATTTGATCGTTTTCGATTGACAACTGCGGTTTTGATGAGCGATACCGTCTGCGAAAAGGGGCGCGAACTTTGCGCTCCGATGATGATTTCATATGGGAGGATGACATGGCGGCGAACGTCCGGCTTCTGGAAAACCGGTGGGATGATGCTTACGCGGCAGGCCTCGATGAGCCTGGCAAGCTGCTCTATCGCTCCAACCTGCTCGGCGCCGACAAGCGCATCACCAATTATGGCGGCGGCAACACCTCGGCGAAGGTGATGGAAACCGATCCGCTCAACGGCGGCAAGGTCAAGGTACTTTGGGTCAAGGGCTCAGGCGGCGACGTCGGCACGATCAAGCTCGACGGTTTCGCGACGCTCTACCAGGACAAGCTGGAATCGCTGAAGGGCATCTACAAGGGTGTCGAGGACGAGGACCGCATGGTCGGCTTCCTGCCGCACTGCACCTTCAACCTGAATGCCCGCGCCGCCTCGATCGACACGCCGCTGCATGGTTTCGTGCCTTTCACCCATGTCGACCACATGCATCCCGACGCGATCATCGCGATTGCCGCATCGCAGAATTCGAAGGAATTGACGCAGCAGATCTTCGGCGACGAGATCGGCTGGCTGCCGTGGCGCCGTCCGGGTTTCCAGCTCGGCCTCGACCTCGGCGCATTCGTTGCCGCAAACCCAAATGCCAAGGGCGTCGTGCTCGAGAGCCACGGCCTCTTCACCTGGGCGAACGATGCCAAGGCCTGCTACGAACTGACGCTCGATATCATCAACAAGGCGATCGTCTGGTTTGCCGAAAAGACCGAGGGAAAGACCGTTTTCGGCGGGGCGGTCGCGCAGAGCTTGGCCGTTGCCGAACGCCGCGCCATCGCCGCCCGGCTGATGCCGGAGATCCGTGGCCGCATCGGGAAGCAGGAGCGTAAGCTCGGTCATTTCGACGATCAGGACGCCGTGCTCGAATTCGTCAATTCCAGCGATCTGCGCCCGCTCGGCGCGCTCGGCACCAGCTGCCCCGACCATTTCCTGCGCACCAAGATCCGCCCGCTGATCGTCGATTTCGACCCGGCCAAGCCGGATGTCGACGCGATCGTTTCCGGTCTCGACAAGGCGCTGGAAGACTATCGCGCCGATTACGCCCGCTATTACAACGACTGCAAGCATGGCAATTCGCCCGCCATGCGCGACGCCAATCCCGTCATCTTTCTGGTGCCCGGCGTCGGCATGCTGTCCTTTGCCCGCGACAAGGCGACGGCCCGCATTGCCAGCGAATTCTACGTCAACGCCATCAACGTCATGCGCGGCGCCTCGACGGTCTCCGAATATCAGGGCCTGCCCGAGCAGGAAGCCTTCGATATCGAATATTGGCTGCTTGAAGAGGCCAAGCTGCAGCGCATGCCGAAGCCAAAGAGCCTTGCCGGCCGCGTTGCCTTTGTCACCGGCGGCGCCGGCGGCATCGGCCGGGCGACGGCCGCACGCCTCGTCGGCGAAGGCGCCTGCGTGGTGCTTGCCGATATCGACCAGGCAGCGCTCGAAGGCACCGAAGCCGATTTCGTCAAGAAGTTCGGCGCTGACGCCGTGCGCAGCGTCCGGCTCGACGTCACCAAGGAAGATGCGGTGATCGCCTCCTTCGCGGAAGCCTGCGTCGAATTCGGCGGCATCGATATCCTCGTCTCCAATGCCGGCATTGCCTCCTCCGCGCCGATCGAACTGACCGAGCTTGCGACGTGGAACCGCAATATCGATATTCTCGCGACCGGTTATTTCCTCGTCTCGCGCGAAGCCTTCCGCCTGTTCCGCCGTCAGGCGCTCGGCGGCAACGTCATCTTCGTCGCTTCGAAAAACGGTCTAGCCGCTTCGCCGAATGCATCTGCCTATTGCACCGCAAAGGCTGCCGAAATCCATCTCGCCCGCTGCCTGGCGCTGGAGGGCGCGGATGCCGGCATCCGCGTCAACACCGTCAATCCGGATGCCGTCCTGCGCGGCTCGAAGATCTGGAGCGGCGAATGGCGCGAGCAGCGCGCCGCCTCGTCCAAGATCGAGGTGGACGATCTCGAGGAACATTACCGCAAGCGTTCGATGCTGAAACTCAACGTGTTTCCGGAAGATATCGCCGAGGCGATCTATTTCCTCGCATCGGACCTTTCGGCAAAATCGACCGGCAACATCATCAACGTCGATGCCGGCAACGTGCAGAGTTTTACGCGCTAGAGAAATTCCAGCAACAGTGTGCAGCGGTTTGCGTCCGGAACGCGTAAAGCAAACGGATAGAGCTATTTCCGGAGGATCACCCATATTGCGTGGACGATCCCCGGCAGATAGCCGCAGAGTGTCAGCAATATATTGAGCCAGAAATGCAGGCCGATCCCGACCTGCAAGAATACGCCAAGGGGCGGCAGGATGATCGCAAGAAGAATGCGGAGAACGTCCATCGTAGCTCCTTCGTTTGAAGACATGTAAGCGTTTGAACGCGAACCGTGCCCTATGGTTCGCGACCAGGGAGGAATAGATGACAGATTCCAGGATTGCGCCAGATCTGGTCGCGACTGAAAACGACAAGCGGGCAACCGCGCTGAAAGCCGATTACGAGGCACTGGGCGCGACGCTTGCCCGTCGCGGCGTCGATATCGAGGCGGTCACCCGCCAGGTTGCGGAATTCTTCGTTGCCGTTCCCTCCTGGGGTGTCGGCACCGGCGGCACGCGATTTGCCCGTTTCCCCGGCACCGGCGAGCCGCGCGGCATCTTCGACAAGCTCGACGATTGCGCCGTCATCAACCAGCTGACGCAGGCGACCCCGAACGTCTCGCTGCATATTCCCTGGGACAAGGCGGATGCTAGCGAATTGAAGGCCAAGGGTAACGCGCTCGGCCTCGGCTTCGATGCGATGAATTCGAACACCTTTTCCGATGCGCCTGGCCAGGCCCATTCCTACAAATACGGCTCGCTCAGCCACACCGACGCGGCGACGCGGGCGCAGGCGGTCGAGCACAATCTCGAATGCATCGAGATCGGCAAGGCGCTCGGCTCCAAGGCGCTGACGGTCTGGATCGGCGACGGCTCGAATTTCCCCGGCCAGAGCCATTTCACCAAGGCTTTCGAGCGTTACCTTGCCTCGATGGCGGATATTTACAAGGCGCTGCCCGACGATTGGAAGCTCTTCTCCGAGCACAAGATGTACGAGCCGGCCTTCTATTCGACCATCGTGCAGGATTGGGGCACCAACTACCTGATCGCCCAGACGCTCGGCCCAAAGGCCTATTGCCTCGTCGATCTCGGCCACCATGCGCCAAACACCAATATCGAGATGATCGTCGCCCGGCTGATCCAGTTCGGCAAGCTTGGCGGTTTCCACTTCAACGATTCGAAATATGGCGATGACGATCTCGACGCCGGCGCGATCGATCCCTATCGGCTGTTCCTCGTCTTCAACGAACTGGTGGACGCCGAGCAGCGCGGCGTCAACGATTTCAACCCGGCCCATATGATCGACCAGTCGCACAATGTCACCGACCCGATCGAAAGCCTGATCAACAGCGCCAACGAAATCCGCCGCGCCTATGCGCAGGCACTGCTCGTCGACCGCAAGGCGCTCTCCGGTTACCAGGATGACAACGACGCGTTGATGGCGTCGGAAACGCTGAAGCGCGCCTATCGCGCCGATGTCGAGCCTATCCTGGCGGAAGCCCGCCGCAGGGCTGGCGGCGCGATCGACCCGATCGCCGTCTACCGCGCCAGCGGTTATCGCAGACAAGTGGCGGCCGAGCGCCCGGCATCCGCTGCCGGCGGCGGCGGCATCATCTGAACGCTCGATTGTTTCACATGGGCTGAAGCCATGCTGATTAGGAATGATGATTGCCGGCAGCGCAGGGGTGACGCGCTGCCGGCAACCTCGCCGTTTACGGCTTCCAGGCCCCGGCGATCTGGCGGGTGGCGATGTTCAGCCGGTTCCAGACATTGATATTGGCGATGGCGATGACCAGTGCCGCAAGGCTCTTGCCGTCATAATGCCGCGTTGCTTCGTCCCAGATATCATCCGGCACAGGGTCGGCGCGGTCGCTAAGGCGGGTAAGCGCCTCCGTGAGCCCAAGCGCGGCGCGTTCAGCATCGCTATAATAAGGGGCGTCGCGCCAGCCAGCGACGGCAAAGAGCCGCTCGTCGGTCTCGCCGTGTTTACGGGCAATGCGCCAATGGCCATCGATGCAGACGCTGCAGCCGTTGATCTGGCTGGAGCGCAGATTGACGAGTTCGAGCAGCTTCGGTGAAAGGCCGGATTCGGCCGGCACCTTGCTGAGAGCATTGAGCGCCTGCATGGCTGCGGGAAGGACGAGGGCGGGATTTCCCATTCTCTCCTGCATGATATGTCTCCTTATACGTTTCGTGTTCGACGATCCGCCGGCCCTGTCACATCGGCCGGGTTTCATGCGTCATGGCTTTGACGGAACGCAGCGGAGGAATGTGACACATGGACGAGAAAAAATGGCTGACTGAAGAATTCGAGGCGAACAGAGCGCATCTGAGGGCCGCAGCCTATCGCATGCTCGGCTCGCGCAGCGAGGCGGAGGATGCCGTTCAGGAGGCCTGGCTGCGGCTCAGCCGCACGGATACGACAGGGGTCGGCAATCTCGGCGGCTGGCTGACCACGGTGGTGGCGCGCATCTGTCTCGATATGCTGCGCGCCCGCAAGACCCGGCGCGAGGAGCCGCTGGAGGCGCCTGTTCATGCTGGGATCGCCGATCCGGCGAACGATCCCGAGCGCGAAGCCGCCTTTGCCGATTCGGTCGGTCTGGCGCTGCTCGTCGTGCTGCAGACGCTGGCGCCCGCCGAACGTGTCGCCTTCGTGTTGCACGACATGTTCGATCTACCCTTCGATGAGATCGCGCCGATCATCGGCCGTTCGTCCGCCGCCACCCGCCAGCTCGCAAGCCGCGCCCGCCGCCGGGTGCAGGGCTTGGACGAGACTCCTGATGTCGATTTCGCGCGTAAGAGGACGATCGCCGAGACCTTTCTTGCCGCCTCCCGCAACGGCGATCTGGAGGCGCTGCTTGCGGTGCTTTCCCCCGATGTCGTCTTCCGCCCGGATGCGACGGCGGCACGATACGGCATTGGCGAAATGCGCGGCTCGACCGATGTGGCTGGAGCCTTCAAGGGTCGGGCGCAGGCGGCGGAGCCCGCTGTTGTCGACGGTGAGCTTGGGTTCGTCGTGCACATCGGAGGCCAGATTCGCATCGCAGTGACGCTGGCGATCGGCGATGGCAAGATCGTCGCGATCGATGCCGTCGCGGATCCGGACCGCCTGCGTCAGATCAACTATTCGATCCTTCAGGACTGAAATCAAACGCGAATTTGTAGATCTCTTGGAGACAGGCGCGCTTCGGGAGGAGCGCGCCTTTACGTTTTCAGAGCGTCGGCGGACACGTCATTTTCCTTGACAGTCGCGTCCTCGGCCTTATTCTACTATAAAATCCTATATAGCATAACTATGGAATTGCGGCGATGCCATGCGCCTGAAGCGCCCTCTCTAACTTCCCCATACCATGATGACCCGCAGACGGATGATCGAGGAGTGATCCCGGTCCGAGACTCAAAAGGAATGCAGATCATGCCCGGCGACCACGTGAAGAAGCCGCTTCTCCTCACCAATGTCAAACCGATTGCCTTCGGTGCCGGCGCAGGCGAGGGTGTTATCGACATTCTCGTCAATGCCGGCGGCAGGATCGCCGAGATCGGTCCGTCGCTTGCGATCTCTGAGGATGTAACGCGCATCGACGGCAAGGGCGCCTTCATTTCGCCGGGCTGGGTCGACCTGCACGTGCATATCTGGCACGGCGGCACCGATATTTCCATCCGCCCGTCCGAATGCGGCGTCGAGCGCGGCGTCACCACGCTGGTCGATGCCGGCTCAGCCGGTGAGGCGAATTTCCATGGCTTTCGGGAATATATCATCGAGCCCTCGCGCGAACGTATCAAGGCCTTCCTCAATCTCGGCTCGATCGGCCTCGTCGCCTGCAACCGGGTGGCGGAATTGCGGGATATCCGCGATATCGATCTCGACCGCATTCTCGAAGTCTATGCCGAAAACAGCGAGCACATCGTCGGCATCAAAGTGCGCGCCAGCCATGTCATCACCGGCTCCTGGGGCGTCACTCCCGTCAAGCTCGGCAAGAAGATCGCCAAGATCTTGAAAGTGCCGATGATGGTGCATGTTGGCGAGCCGCCGGCGCTCTATGACGAGGTGTTGGAGCTTCTCGGCCCCGGCGACGTCGTCACCCATTGCTTCAACGGCAAGGCCGGGTCGAGCATCATGGAGGACGAGGACCTCTTCAATCTCGCCGAGCGCTGCGCCTCCGAGGGCATCCGCCTCGACATCGGCCATGGCGGCGCCTCCTTCTCCTTCAAGGTCGCCGAGGCGGCGATCGCGCGCGGGCTTCTGCCGTTCTCGATCTCGACCGATCTGCACGGCCATTCAATGAACTTCCCGGTCTGGGATCTGGCGACGACGATGTCGAAACTGCTCAGCGTCGGCATGCCTTTCGACAAGGTGGTGGAAGCCGTCACCCATGCGCCGGCATCCGTCATCAAGCTGTCGATGGAGAACCGGCTTTCGGTCGGCTCGCAAGCGGAATTCACCATTTTCGATCTGGTCGATTCCGACCTCGAGGCGACGGATTCCAACGGCGACGTTTCGGTCCTCAATAAGCTATTCGAGCCGCGCTATGCGGTAATGGGCGCCGATGCTTTCGCCGCCAGCCGCTATGTGCCGCGGGCGCGCAAGCTGGTGCGCCACAGCCACGGCTATTCCTACAGGTAGGATCTGCGGGCCGGGCGCATGCTCAGCGGTTGCGCCAGCCCATCAGCTTTTCGATCCGTTCCGCTGAACTGCGCACATGCGCCGTATAGTGGTTCTCGTCGGAAAACGCCTTCTGTTCCGGCAGCACGATGGAAATCGTGGCGACGCACTGGCCGTCGCGATCGCAGATCGGCGAGGCGATGCAGGCAACCGCATAATCCGATTCCCCAGCCTGGATCGACAGGCGCGATTCGAAGGCCTTGCCAGCGGCTTCCGACAGCGTGCCCGGATCGATCTCGGCGCGGCCGGTCGGTGAAGATCGGGCGCAGCGCTTGAAGAGTTCGATGCGCTCCTCCTCGGCCAGGTGGCCGACGAGCAGGCGGCCGGAGGCCGTCCAGTTCAGCGGCACCCTTGTGCCGACGCGGGACGCCACCTGAAAATGGCTCGGGCCGTCGGCCATGGCGAGCACCAGCATATAGTCGCCGTCACGACCGCAGACCTGCACGGTTTCGCCGGCCTGGCGGCAGAGATCGTGCATTTCGTGGGTGGCGATGCTCATGAAGTCCAGCGACCTGGCATAGGCAAGGCCGTAATGGTAGAGCCGCGCGCCGAGCCAGATCGAGCCGTCGGCCTGGCGTGTCAGCATGTTCTTCTCGACGAGATCGTCGACGATCACGTAAACGGTCGACAGCGGCGCCTTCACCGCCTTGGCGATGGCATAGACGCCGGCGGGTGATCCGGTCTCGTAAAGATGGTCGATCACCTGAAGCGCCCGGTCGATGCCGCTGACGCGTGCGCGACGCGCACCCTTGCCGCCGGCCTCGCCGGCAACGCCCTCATCTTCGGAGTAAACTGCGGATGATGTCTTTCCGTCCAATTCCACGCACCTCATGCAAACGCGATTATGTTACATTACTATGGCATAGCCGTCGCCGTGGCAAATGGCAACATTTCGCGGGTTGCTAGTCGGATTGGGCCGACTAGATGAGCCTCTGTTTTCAATAATCACCGGAAATTTAGGATGCGGCGGCGGCCGTGAGCGTGCTTAGCGTGAGCGGTTGCTGGAGAAGTCATTCCGCCGCGAGATTTTGGAACAACAAGCCCTAGCCCGAGTTTGACCCCCTGAACCCAGGAGGTCACGATGCCAAATTATCCCACACCACCTTTCCCATCTCAGAAACAGCCGATGCCGGGTTTTACCGCGCAGATGGACCCGGTTCCCGACCATGGCGAAAAAAGTTATCGCGGTTCCGAGCGGCTGAAAGGCAAGCGGGCGATCATCACCGGCGGCGATAGCGGCATTGGCCGGGCTGTGGCAATCGCCTATGCCAGGGAGGGTGCCGATCTGCTGCTTTCCTATCTCGACGAGGATGAGGATGCCGATGAGACGAAACGTCTCGTCGAGCAGGCCGGACGCAAGGCTATCCTCGTCAGCGGCGACATCCAGGATCCCGCCCACTGCAGACAGATCGTCGAGACAGCGGTCAAGGAGCTTGGTGGTATCGACATTCTCGTCAACAACGCCGCGCACCAGGCGAGTTTCAAAAGCATCGACGAGATCAGCGATGAAGAGTGGGAACTGACCTTCAAGGTCAATATCCATTCGATGTTCTACCTGACCAAGGCAGCCGTCGCCCACATGAAGCCCGGCAGCGCCATCATCAACACGGCGTCGATCAATTCGGACAATCCGAACCCGACGCTGCTTGCCTATGCGACGACCAAAGGCGCGATACAGAATTTCACCGCCGGCCTTGCCCAGCTTCTGGCCGAGAAAGGCATTCGCGCCAATGCCGTGGCGCCCGGGCCAATCTGGACGCCGCTCATCCCCTCGACACTGCCTGAAGAAAGCGTCAGCAATTTCGGTAAGCAGGTGCCGATGAAACGGCCCGGCCAGCCGGCCGAGCTTGCGACGGCCTACGTGATGCTGGCCGATCCCTTGTCGAGCTATGTCTCGGGCACGACGATCGCGGTCACCGGCGGCAAGCCGATCCTATAAAGCGCGCAAGTCCGTTGGACGCTTTTGCGCGACATGCTTTAAAGCGGCAAGGGCCGCCGTCTGGTTGTGACGGCAGCCCTTGACGGGGGAGGGAGAGATCCCCAAGCTGTTTAGGCGGCGTCTTCAGCCGAAGCAGGGCACTGCCGGCAGATTGGCGCGGCTTGCGAGTGCTCCGATCATATTGCCGACCGATGTCGAGCGTGGCTCACGTTTGCGGGCTGCCGTCTCCAGGAGCTGCTTGAAGTCTTCAAGCTTCACGCCGTCGGCGCGTAACACCATGGCAATCAGGGGGTCGCGAAGGGCTTCGGATATCGTCAGGTCATCTCTGGTCTTTGTCATGGTTGTCCTCCTTTCGTGGGCGGTCGCCCGTGTTCCACTTTCCGCTGCCATGCCCTCGGCATTGACTTTCGCGTTTCGTGGTGTTACCGGTAAGTAACAATGCATTTGTTACCGATCGGTCACATTGATGTCAAGGACTACGTCCGCAAAAAAATCAGAAACTTCGAATGAAATCCCCGCAGCCGTTCCAGAAGATCGCATCCCGCCGCGGGAGCGTATCGTCTCGACCGCCTCGGAGCTTTTCCGCGAGCGCGGCATTCGCGGCATCGGCGTCGATGCCATTGCCGACGCGGCTCTGACCAACAAGATGACGCTCTACCGGCATTTCGGCTCGAAGGACGAGCTCGTCTGCGAGACGCTTCGCCGCGCCTCCGAAAAGGCCGGTGCCATCTGGCGCGATCTGGAATCGGCCTATCCCGACAATCCGCGCGCCCAGTTGGACGCCTGGGTGGAACTGCGGGCGCAATGTCTGAACGGTGAGCCCGCCGGCTGCGATCTCGCCAATGCCGCCATCGAGCTGAAGGGCGAGGGCCATCCGGCCCACGAAATGATCGAACGGCACAAGGCCGAACAGCGTGATCGCCTGGCCGCGCTCTGTTCGGCGGCCGGTGCGCGCGAACCCCAGCTTCTTGCCGATACGTTGACGCTGCTGCTCGAAGGCGCGCGCGTCAGCCGCCAGGCCATGGGCGCTGCAGGCTGCTGCGGTCATTTCGCCAAGGCCTGCCACGCGGCGATCGCTTCTTTCGCCTGACCGCCGCAAGAGGGGGAACCTTACCGCTTCCATGCCGTTTTTAAACTAACCCGAGGGCGATGTGGAGGCAGGGAGATGAACTACGTCTATCTCAAACGCCTGTATGCCAAACGCGCCGAGCTCGAAGCCAAGCTGGAGCTCCATGATGCGCGCTATTGTTTCGGCGAGGAAGAGGTCGATGACGGCACCGACAGCGATTTGCGTCAGCGGCTGAGCGAAATTTCCGAGGAAATTGCTACGTTGGAGAGCAGGCCGGGCAGATAACTCTAAAATTTGCTTCAGCATTCAGATTTAAGCCGACTGGTATAAAATCAGTCTGTGCTGGCATTGAGGATTTCCATCGTCCGATCGTCGAATTTTCCCTGATAGAAATGCTCGATCACCCGGTGGAAGGGCGAACCATGGTCGCTGATCGCGGCAAACAAGGTCATCGACGAGCGCAGCTTGAGGTCGTCGGGTGAACCAAGGATTTCGTGCGCCGATCGGCCGTCCACCGACAGGATCGCCTCGACGCAACGCAGCAGCCGGCTTGCGAGAATGGGATCGGCGAGATAGGCGGCCGCTTCCTCGGCTGAGCGGATCGCATATTTTTCGGCCATCGCCGAGGTACCGAGACCGGCGATCTGCGGGAAGATGAACCACATCCAGTGGGAGGTCTTGCGCCCGGCTTTCAGCTCCAGGAGCGCTTGTTCGTAGACGCCGTTCTGCGCGTCTATGAAGCGGTGAAGCTTGTAGTCGATGTCGCCGGCCATGATCCTTTCCCTTTTCCTGCTGTATGCAGCCTGGGCCAAGGTTTCCACGCCCGGCGATCTACAGCGCCGCGCGTCTTTCAGACGCGCAAAGGACGCTGTAGCATTTCGAATGACTGCATAATTTCATCCTTAAATCGGTTTACGAATTAAGGAATTATGCAGTGGTTTTGCTATCAGCAGACCCTCTCAGCGTAGGGGCTGCTGTCGCGGCAATGGCCGTAGGCCGGATGAGCCGGCATGGTATCGCCGGCCGGGGCGGCAATGGCCGATGTCGTCATCGGGTCCGTATTGCCGGAAGAATATGCGGCAAAACCCGCAAAGCTCAAGAGAACCAGCGCTCCGACCACGACAATGCGCTCGAACGCCGAAAGTTTCTGGGCGCTGACATGATCTACATAATCGCGCTCGCCTAAACCGGCGGTTTCGTCCTCTTTTACATGGAGGGTCACCATATCCTGGCGACGGCTTAAAGTTTCACAATCTGTCATTTAATTACTCCTGCAACACATGCGGAGCCGGGGTCTCAGAGCAAACTCTCACCCTCGTGCCGAACCGGCTTCGCATGCGAGCAGCATGTGTGTCTTCGATCGTGGCAATTGAAGGGGCGATATTCAAACTCAGTGTTCAAAAATTCGTACCAATAAAAGCAAAATATCGTGAAGCTCTGGTTCACCGGAATGATCCGGGGTAGTCCAGACAGGAACATCTCTCTTCTGGATAGTCCCATGAGCAAATCCTTCGGCGCGATGTCGGTCGCGCAGCTTTCGGTCCTCATTCAAGGTGGCGCGGCCGATCCGGTCGAGGTGGCCGAGGCGGTCTTCGATTCCATCGCGAATTATGCCGACAAGGCGGTCTTCACCACATTGCTCGAAAGCCGGGCGATGGAGGAGGCGCGAGCCTCTTCGCGACGTCTGCGGGAAGGGCGCTCGCTTGGATTGCTGGACGGCATTCCGATTGCCTGGAAGGATCTTTTCGACATTGAAGGCCTGCCGACGACGGCAGGTTCCGTCGTTCTGGCAAAGGATATGCCGGCCAAACGCGATGCGGCTGTCGTCGCTTTGCTGAGACAGGCGGGCATGGTCGCCGTCGGACGCACCAATATGAGCGAGTTCGCCTTTTCCGGCCTCGGCATCAATCCGCATTACGGCACGCCGGTAAATCCGCGCGGCACTGATCTGCCGCGCATTCCGGGCGGCTCATCCTCCGGCGCTGGTGTCGTCGTCGCGGCCGGGCTGGTGCCGGTCGCCATGGGCACCGATACTGGCGGCTCGGTGCGTATTCCCGCCGCTTTCAACGGTATCGTCGGCTACAAAGCAACACGCGGCCGCCACGCGATGGCAGGGGTCTATCCGCTGGCAAGGAGCCTGGATTCGCTGGGACCGCTCTGCCGCAGCGTCAGGGACGCGGTCTGGATCGACGCGGCGATGCGCGGCCTGACGGCGCCCGACGTCGTTGAGCGTCCTCTGCAAGGGCTGGAACTCATCGTGCCTGAAAATATCGCCTTCGATGGCGCTGAAGCCGGCGTCGTCGCCGCGTTCGAGGCAGCTCTGGGACGTCTTCAAAAGGCCGGCGCCAAGGTTGCCCGCACCGTCATCCCCGCCTTCAACGAGATATTCGATCTGATGACGAGATATGGTCCGCTGGTCACGGCGGAGGCTTTCGCACTTCACCGCGAGCGCTTGGCAGGACCGGACGCGGACAGCATGGACCACCGTGTCGTCATGCGCACCCGTCTCGGAAGCAAGACGACGCTGCCCGATTACCTGGCGATCCTCGAGGCGCGCAGCCGCCTGATCGTCGATGTCGAGCGCCTCGTCGGCGACCGGCTGCTCGCCTTTCCGACCGTCGCCCATGTCGCGCCGCCGATCGGGCCGTTGGAGCAGGATGACGAGCTGTTCTTCGCGACGAACAACAAGACGTTGCGCAACACCGCGCTCGGCAATTTCCTCGACTGGTGCGGCGTTTCCATTCCCTGCGGTACGGGCGAGGCTGGCATGCCTGTTGGACTGCTGCTTTCGGCCACCCCCCATCGCGATGAGGCGCTGCTGGGGATTGCCCTTGCGGCCGAGGCGGTCATCCGCGACGATTTTGCCTGAATTGGCAATTGAACCGCCGGGTTTTAGTTGCCATTGATGGCATGAGGAGATCCCGGAGGAAAGCAAATGCAGGTTTTGCAAAACGGACGTTTCGCGGTTTCGACATGGTCGCTGCATCGGCTGCTTGGCGCCATTCATGCCTATAGTCCCGATCCCGACAAAAGCGCTGCGCCGAAAGAGCCCTACGGACCCGGTGCCGCAGCGCTGATCGACGTGCCGGCGGCGCTCTCGGCGCGCGGCATCAACCGGCTGGAGGTCTGTTCCTTCCATCTGCCGAGCCTCGACGCCGGCTATATAAACGACTTGCGTGGCGCGATGGCGGCCTCGAAGGTGCTGTTCCAGACGTTGCTCGTCGAGGATGGCGATCCGAGCCATCCGGAGACGGCCGAACGCGACGTCGAATGGATGGCGGAGTGGATCGACATCGCCGCAGCCCTCGGGGCTGAGAGGATGCGCGTCATTGCCGGCAAGCAGAAGCCGACGGAGGAAAACCTTACCCGTGCCGCCAACCATCTGAACTGGCTGGCCGGAAAGGCCGAAGGCAGCGGTGTGCGTGTCGTCGTCGAGAACTGGTTCGACCTGCTGCCGTCGCCCGTCGAGATGAACTGGCTGCTCGACCGGCTGGATGGCAGGGTCGGCCTCAACGGCGACCTTGGCAACTGGCCGGCGCCAGCAAAATATGTAGGCCTTGCCGATATCATGGGCCGGGCGGAAATCTGCCATGCCAAAGCCGATTACGGCGTCGCCGGTCTCGACACCGAGGATTACCGCAGGTGCCTGGAGATGTGCGAGAGAGCCGGTTATGACGGTCCCTTCACGCTGATCTACGACTCGCCCTTCTTCCCTGACGAATGGGACGGCATCCTGCTGCAAAAGGCGTTCATCGAGGATTTCCTGCGCGAGGCGCCGGCGCGCAAGACGGCTTAAATCAGAAGCACTTCTCGCTCATTCCTAGAGCATGATGCCGAAAAGTGTGAGCGGTTTTCGGACGACATCATGCTCTAACTCTATAATGTAGAACAGGATTCAGATTTTAGGCCGACCCGGCCTAAAATCATCCTGTTCTAGCGTGGGAACCTTTGGTTTTCCTCCAGCACGTTCAGATCCATGTGGTTGCGCATATAGCGCTCCGAGGCTTTCTGCAGCGGCTGGTAGTCCCATGGATAATAGGCCCCATTGCGCAGCGCCGCATAGACCACCCAGCGCCGCGCCTGGCTTTCGCGCACGGCTGCGTCGAAATCGGAAAGATTCCAGCGCCGGCCGGCCTGTTCGACAAGCCTTGCTAAGATCTCGGCATGCGCCGGATCGGCCGCCAGATTGTCGAGTTCCTGCGGATCGGTCTCGAGATTAAACAGCATCGGCGGGTCCTTGTCGCAAAGCGAGAGCTTGTATCGTCCGTCGCGGATGCAGACGAGCGGTGCCTCGGAACCCTCCGCGGCATATTCCATCGGCACCGCGCCGCGGCTGCCGGTGCCTTCCGCAAGCGCTGCGAGATCCTCGCCCTCGGTCCATGGCTTTAGCGAGGCGATATCGATCCCGGCAAGACCCGCCAGCGTCGGCGTCACGTCGAGGGTGGAGACAGGCTGGTCGATCCGTCTGGGCTGCCAGCCGGGTGCTGCGATCATCAGCGGAACGCGGGCCGATCCTTCGAAGAAGTTCATCTTGAACCAGAGGCCGCGGTCGCCGAGCATGTCGCCATGGTCGGAGGCAAAGAGGATGATCGTGTTTTCGGCCATGCGGCTCCGTTCGAGGACGCCGAGAATGTCGCCGATCTTCTCGTCGACATAGGAGATATTGGCGAAATAGCCCCGCCTTGCCCGCCTGATCTGCTCATCGTTGATGTCGAAAGCGTCGTGATCGCAGGCTTTCATCAGACGCTGCGAGTGCGGGTCCTGCCGCTCGAAGGCAATCGGCGCAACCTCAGGGTCAAGTGCCGGGCAATCCTCGTAGAGGTCCCAGAATTTGCGGCGCGCGACATAAGGGTCATGCGGATGGGTGAAGCTGACGGTCAGACACCAGGGGCGCTCGTCATGACCGCGCGAGAGATCGAATAGCTTGCGGCCGGCGTGGTAAGCGACCTCGTCGTCATATTCCATCTGGTTGGTGATCTCGGCAATCCCGGCGCCGGTGACTGAACCCAGATTATGATACCACCAGTCTATGCGTTCGCCGGGTTTGCTATAGTCGGGCGTCCAGCCGAAATCGGCCGGGTAGATGTCCGTCGTCAGGCGTTCCTCGAAGCCATGCAACTGGTCGGGGCCGACGAAGTGCATCTTGCCGGAAAGTGCGGTCTGGTATCCGGCCGCGCGCAGATGATGCGCATAAGTCGGAATATCAGAGGCAAATTCCGCCGCATTGTCATAGACGCGGGTTCGGCTCGGCAATTGCCCGGACATGAAGGAGGCCCGCGCCGGTGCGCAGAGCGGGCTTGCCGTATAGGCGTTGGTGAAACGCACGGAGCGCTCCGCCAATGATTTCAGATGTGGCGTATGCAGGAAATCGGCAGGGCCATCGGGAAAGAAAGTGCCATTCAACTGATCGACCATCAGGATGAGGATATTCGGACGCGCCATGTGAAATTGTCTCCTATGGTCTCAAAGGCCGGGCCGATCTTCCTGGAAGGGGACGTCCCTTGCTATTTGCAGATCTTATCAAAACCACTATCATACCTCTTGTAAAGCCAGCTTTTTTTGATGCTTGCCAAAAGGATTTTTTATGCCGGACCGCCTGCCTGAGCTGGGATGGATGCGCATCTTCGCTGAGGTCGCAAGGCTCGGCAGCTTTTCGGCCGCGGCGGCAGTTCTCGGCCTCACGCAGCCTGCCGTCAGTTATCAGATCCGACGGCTGGAAGAGCAGTTCGGCGTCGCCCTGCTGCGCCGGCTGCATCGCGGCGTCGAGTTGACCGCGGAGGGCGAACGGCTTTTCCAGGTTGCCGCCAAGACGGTTGCTGACGTCGATGCCCTGGCGCGCAGTTTCCGCACCGAGGCTCAAAGGCCGGTCGTCAGACTGAGAACCGACTATGCCTTTTCAGCGCTCTGGCTGATCCCGCGCATGCATGGCTTTCGCCTGCTTCACCCCGAAACGGATATACAGATCGTCGCGACGCAGCGGCTCGAGCCCGGCTTTCGTGACGACGCAGATGTGGCGGTGGTTTTCGGCACAAAGGCGGAATTCGGTGCCGTCGGATCACTTCTGCTGCAGGAAAAGGTGGTGCCCGTCTGCACGCGAGGCTTTCTCGATCGCAACGGCCCGTTCGACGATCCGCAGCAGCTTGCCAAGGCGATCCTGATCCATCTCGATTCGCCGACGCCATCTCCCTGGTTCGACTGGCGAAGTTATTTTGCCGAATTCTCCGTAACTCGCGATCTCCACGCCGGCCGCGGTGATGTCAGTTTCAACACCTACTCGCTGGTCGTCCAGGCGGCTCTCAGCGAGCAAGGCGTGGCGGTCGGCTGGATGGGGCTGGTCGATACGCTTCTCTCCACACAAATGCTGGTGGAAGCCGGGCCGCCGCTCGAGGCACGCGACCGCGGTTACTGGCTGATACCGCCGCGATCGGCCAATATTCACAGCGAGAGGCTCAGCAGCTGGCTGGTGGATGAAGTCGGCCGCATATGACATTCGGACCGAGGCCGGTGCCTCATCGTATCCGGAATATGTTCGCTCCCAGGAGAGAAGCCTTGTCATGACCGATGCCGATCGACATTGTGGCATCGATTCATAGGGAGGGCCGAAGCATGCCGCGAACCGTCGGATACGTCGTTGGACTGCTCATGATCCTCCTGGGGCTGATCTGGATCGCACAGGGAAGCGGTTATTTTCCCTATCCCGCATCCAGTTTCATGATCAACCAAAGCATCTGGGTTCTCTGGGGAGGCATCATGGCTGCAGCGGGGATCGCCGTGACGGTCATTATTTCACGGCTGCGCAGGAGAGGATGAGCCGGCAACCCGTGCATGGCTTTGAGGGAATTCGACATCGAAGAGTTCCTCAAGATGAAATATCTGGCCGCAGGCGGCCTGTCGAACTGAGGAGAATGGCATGAGCGCAGCTGAAATCGACGGCTTTGCGGACCGGATCAGGCAACACCGGGGCGGCATGATCTCCGCCTGGGTCGGTATTCCCGACGCCACGCTCGCCAATCACCTGGCGCAGGAGGCTTTCGACACCATCGTGCTGGATATGCAGCACGGCATGTGGGACATGCCCTCGGCAGCGAACGCCGTGGCCCAGGTGCGGCTTGCCGGCAAGCCGGCGCTGGCGCGCATACCGGTCGGCGATTTCGCGTCCGCCTCGCGCCTGCTCGATGCCGGTGCCTCCGGCATCATAGCGCCGATGATCAATTCGGCCGAAGACGCGCAAGCCTTCGTCAAGACCACGAAATATCCGCCTCTCGGCGAACGCAGCTGGGGACCGTCGCTGGCGCTCAACCATACCGGCCTGTCGGCCGATGATTATCTGAAGAACGCCAACGCGCTGACCGTCGCCATCGCCATGATCGAGACCCGGGCGGCACTCGAGGCGATTGACGGTATCCTCGGCGTTGCCGGCATCGACGGTATCTTCATCGGCCCCTCCGACCTTTCGATCGCACTCTCGAACGGCGACCAGGTTGCGCCGAACGCCGCCGAGATCGACAGCGCCATGCAGCATGCGGTTTCGCGCTGCCGCGCCCATGGCAAATTCGCCTGCGCCTTCGCCGCCGACGGCGAGCGGGCGGGCGAGCTACTGAAATTCGGCTTCGATCTGGTCATTGCCGGTGCCGAGACCGCGCAACTGCGCTCCGGCGCTCGCCGCGCCATCAATGCCGCCCGCAGGATCGCGTCTGCTTGAGCGTCATTTCACTGGTTTGACGGCCAGCCAGATGACGTGGCGGGCGCCGCCGCGTTTGCCGTTGGCGCGCGTGTTGACCACATCGACGGCAAAACCGCTGCCCTTGAGACGTCGGGTGAAATCGGGGTCCGGACCGGACGACCAGACGGCGAGCACGCCGCCGGGGCGCAACGCGTCGCCGGCGGCGCGAAGGCCAGCGAAATCGTAGAGCCGGTCGTTGGATTTGCGGGTCAGGCCATCAGGGCCATTATCGACATCGAGCAGGATGGCGTCATAGGCGCCTTTACCGGAACGGATCGCCTCGCCGACATCGCCCTGGTGGATACCGACGCGCGGGTCGTCGAGACAGCCCTTGAAGACCTCGGCCATCGGCCCGCGTGCCCAGGCGACCACGGCCGGCACCAGTTCGGCGACGGTGACGCCGGCATCTTCCGGGAGGACGGCGAGAGCGGCGCGCAGGGTAAAGCCCATGCCGAGGCCGCCGATCAGGATCCGCGGCTTCGGATGCGTTTTGATCCGATCCCAGGAAAGGGTCGCCAGCGCCTCCTCCGAGCCGCTGAGGCGGCTGTTCATCAGCTCGTTGGCGCCGAGCATGATCGAAAACTCGCTGCCGCGCCGCTTCAGCCGCAATTCGCCGTTTTCACCGGGAATGGTCGCGGAATCGAGCTGGATCCAGAGCAGCATGACGGTATCGCCTCATCTGAAAGAGACCGTCCCCTAGCATGGGGCGCCAGATGAGGCCAGCAAGCCGGCCTCAGATCATCCGCATGAAATGATCCTGCTCGAATTCGACGATGTCGTCCCGCGGCACGGCCGAACGGCGGCGGATGTCCTCCACCTCGTCGGGCCTCAGCCGGGCCTTCGGGTCGTCGAACCGGACTTCGGGATCGGGCACGGCCGAGAGCAGCAGCCTTGTATAGGGATGCAGCGGATTGTCGATCACCTTGGCGACGCTGCCCCATTCGACGATCTGGCCGGCATACATCACGGCGATGTCCTCGGCGACATAACGGGCGGTGGCGATGTCATGGGTGATATAGAGCAGGCCGAGATTCATCTCCTGCTTCATCTCGTTCAACAGGTTCAGCACGCCGAGGCGCACGGAGACGTCGAGCATCGAGGTCGGTTCGTCGGCGACGATTACCTCCGGCTTGACGGCCAAGGCGCGCGCGATGTTGATGCGCTGGCGCTGGCCGCCGGAAAGCTCGTGCGGATATTTCGGCGCGACGAGATCGGGATCGAGCCTGACGCGCCGCAGAAGTTCACGGATCGCGGCGTCGATCTCGGCCCCCTTGATCTCCGGGCGGTGCAGTTTGAGTGGCCGCCGGAGATGATGGGCGATGGTGTGGGCCGGGTTGAGCGAGGCGAAGGGATCCTGGAAGATCATCTGCACCGAACGGCGGTAACGGGCGATCTCGGCGGATTTCGCCGCCTCGACAGGCCGGCCCTTGTAGAGAATCCGGCCCGATGTCGGCAGATATTCGCGCATCGCCATGCGGGCGCAGGTGGTCTTGCCGCTGCCGGATTCGCCAACGAGCGCCAGCGCCCGGCCGGCATGCAGCGAAAACGAGATGGCGCGCGCCGCATGCACGGCCCCGAAGCCATGGCCGAAAGTCTTGGTCACCTGGTCGAGTGCGAGAATGGCGTCTGTCATAGCAGCACTCCTCCACGCAGCGAGGGGAAGGAAGCCCAGAGCTTTTTCGTGTATTCATGCTTGGGCGTCCTGTAGATCGCCTCGGCCGTGTTCTGCTCCACCAACTGGCCTGATAGCATGATGCCGATGCGGTCGCAGAATTGCACCATCAGCCCGAGATCATGGGTGATGAACAGCACGGAGAAGCCGAAGCTGCGGCGCAATTCGTTGATGCGCTGCAGGATCTCGCGCTGGACGACGACGTCGAGCGCCGTCGTCGGTTCGTCCATGACGACGAGCTTCGGATTGAGCGCCATGCAGATGGCGATAACGATGCGCTGGCGCATGCCGCCGGAAAACTGGTGCGGATAGTCGCGCATGCGATCCGGCGCGATATCGACGAGGGTCAGCATCTCGGCGGTGCGCTCACGGGCTTCCGTGCGGCTCATCCCCTTGTGGGTGCGCAGCATGTCGTAGAATTGCGTCTCGATGCGCAGCACCGGGTTCAGCGAGTTCATGGCGCTCTGGAACACCATGGCGACCTCGCGCCAGCGGAACGCACTGAGCGCCTGCCTGTTGAGGCCGAGCACGTCGCGACCGTCGAGCAGGATACGGCTCTCCTTGCGGATCAGCGCCGGCGGTTTGTGCAGGCGGCTGATGGCAAAAGCGATGGTGCTCTTGCCGCAACCGGATTCGCCGGCAAGGCCGAAGACCTCGCCCGGCGCGACGTCGAAGCTGACATCGTTGACGGCGCGGAAGTCCTTCTCCTCGCCGATATAGTCGATGGTGAGGTTCCTCACTGAAAGCAGCGGCTGCGTCACAGGCGGCCCTCCCCGGAGCGGACGAGCAGGGACCAGCGCTTCAGGTGATTGCCGGTGCGCAGCCGCGGATTGGCGATCTCGTCGACAGCGAAATTCAAGAGTGACATGCCGATACCGAGGAAGGCTAGTGCGAAGCAGGGGGTGAGAATATCCCACCAGGCGCCGACCGAAAGGGCCGAGGCCTTCTGTGCATTGTAGAGCATGGTGCCCCAGGAGATCGCTCTCGGATCGCCGAGGCCGAGGAACTCGAGCGTCGCCTCGGTGATGATCGCGAAGATGACGCTGCCGATGAAGTTGATGCCGACGATTGAAATCACATTGGGAAAAATCTCGAATGTCATGATACGCCATTGCGGCTCACCCATCATCTCGGCCGATTTGACGAAATCCTTCTGCTTGACGGAGAGCGTTTCGGCGCGGGTGACGCGTGCGCCCCAGGCCCAGGAGGTGGCGCCGAGGATAAGGGCGATGACGAGAGGGCTTGCCTGGCCGATGAAGGCGGCAAGCACCAAGAGCAGCGGCAGGTTGGGAACGACGAGTACCATATTGGTGAAGAAGCTGATGATCTCGTCGGTCTTGCCGCCGCGATAGCCGGAGATGATGCCGAGTGCGGTGCCGACGAGCGTGATCAGCAGGCCTGCGCCGAAGCCGACGGCAAGCGAGGTGCGGGCACCGTAGATCAGCCGGGCGAAGACATCCTGGCCGATGCGCGTGGTGCCGAGGATATGATCGAGCGATGGCGGCTGGTGCGGCCGCCCGGTGCGGGCGGCGGGATCGTACTGCGTCAGCAGCGGCGCTGCGATCGCGACGAGGACGATGAAGGCGATGATGACGAGACCGACGAGCGCCTTGCGGTTTCGAAGCAGGGTCTTCATCTCACGCTCCCTTCAGCCTGGGATCGAGCAGCACATAGCTGACGTCGACGATAAAATTGGCGATCAGCATGGTTGCGGTCATGATGAGGAGCTGGCCCTGGATGACAGGGTAGTCGCGGGCGAGGATCGCCTGGTAGAGAATGTTGCCGAGGCCGGGATAATTATAGACGACCTCCGTCACCAGCGATCCGCCGAGGATGGTGCCGATGGCGATGGCAAGGCTGGAGACGGTCGGCAGCAGGGCGTTGCGCGCCGCGTACCAGAGCATCACATGCCGATCCGAAAGGCCCTTGGCGCGGGCCATGACGATATAGTCCTCGCCGAGCAGATTGATCATGTTGTTGCGCATGGTGACCGTGAAGCCGCCGATCAGCACGGTGCAGAGCGTCACCATCGGCAGGATGCCGTGGTAGGCGAGGCTGCCGATATATTGCAGGCTGAAGGCGGGATCGAGCGATGGGTCGGCGGCATAGCCGTTCGGAAACCAGCCGAGCGTGAAGCCGAAGATGAAGAGCACGATCAGCGAGGTGACGACGGCCGGCACCGAGGTGGCGAAGATCGCGCCGACGGAGACGATGACATCGAACGTGCTGCCGCGTCGCCAGGCGGCGACGATGCCGAGAAAGGTGCCGATCGCGAAGCTGACGATGGTCGCTGTGCCCATCAGGCCGACGGTCCAGATGAGCGCATTGCCGAGCACGGAGGTGACGGGCAGCGGGAAATACTTGATCGAGCGGCCGAGATCGCCGGTGAAGATGCTGCCGAGATAGGTGAGGTATTGTTGCCAGAGCGGGCCGTCGACGAAGCCGAAGGTGAGTTTCAGCGCCTGCAGGCTTTCCGGCGGCAATTCGGTGCCGGCGCTTGAGAACATGATCTGCACCGGATCGCCCGGCATCAGACGCGGCAGGAAGAAATTGATCGTCGCTGCCGCGATGAAAGCTGCCATGTAGAAGACGAGGCGGCGAAGCAGAAAAGCCATGGGGACTCCGTCGTGACGGAGCGGCGCTTTACGCCGCTCCGGAGGATTGCGATGCTTACTTGACCGGCTCGAGGGCCAGCAGGTTCAGCAGGCGTGCCGGGTTGGTCCGGGAGATCGACGGATTGACGAAGGGGTTTTCCTTGGTCGACCAGCCGCTGAAGCGCTTGGTGTTGTACTGATACCAGTTCGGATTGTTGAAGACGGGAATCATCGGCATGTTTTCAGCGACGATGCGTTGCGCCTTGTTCATCGCGTCCTTCTGCTTGGCAAGATCGGCGGTATGAGTGAACTCGGTGACGAGTTTTTCGACCTCCGGATTGAACCAGCGCTGCGCGGTGAAGCGGGTCTTGCCCTTGTCCGAGGCGCTGAAGGCGCGCTTATAGGGGTAATAGGGCGAAGCCGATGCCGGCAAGCTGTTGATCGCCGCATCGAAGGTGCCGTTGATGAGGTTGCCGGTCCAGACGGCTTCCTCCGGCGTTTCGATCTTGGCGTCGAGGCCGACAGCCTGGATGCCTTCCACGGCGATGTTGACTGTGTCGACCCAGTCCGTCCAGGAATTCGGGACAATGATGGAGAAGGAGATCTTACTGCCGTCGGGATTGTCGCGGAAGCCGTCGCCGTCCTTGTCCTTGTAGCCTGCCTCGTCGAGCAGGGCCTTGGCTGCATCGGCATCATAGGTTGCAAACTTCCCGAAGTCGGCTTTGACGGACGGGTCCGCCCAGCTCTTGTAAAGCTCGCCCATCAGGCCGGGGTCTTCGTTCAGCGTCGGATAGCCGTAGCCGGCGACGTCGATCATCGTCTTGCGGTCGAGCGCCATCGAGACAGCACGGCGGAATTTCAGGTCGTTGAAGGCCTTCTTGTTGTTCTCGTTTGCCGTTTCCAAGTTGAACAGAAAGGCGACCATGCTGCTTGGCGAATACCAGTAATGGAAGTGCGCCGGATCCTTGGAAACATAGACATTGTCGATATCGGGAATGAAGGAGACGCCCCAGTCGAGCGTGCCGTCGGCCGTTGCCGTCAGGATCTGGTTGTTGTCGGCAAGCTGCGGGAAGCGCATGCAATCGACCTTCAGATGAGCGTTGTCCCAATAGTGCGGGTTGCGGCACTGGTCATAGGTCTGGCCGGTGAAGCGCGGCACTTCTGTCAGCGGGCCGCTACCAACAGGGGTCTCGTTGGCGAAAGTCACGGGATCGGCGACGTCCTTCCAGACATGTTCCGGAACGATCGGTAGCTGCGAGATCTGTTCGGCCGCAAGCGAGCTCGGATTGGCGAGCGTGAAGCGCACCGTCTGGCCGTCGACGGCCTTGATATCGGTGACGAAGGTCCAGATGCTGACGAAGTCGAGCGCCGGGAATTTCTTCAGGTAATCGTAGGTGAACTTGACGTCGGCTGCCGTCAGCGGCTTGCCGTCAGACCATTTCAGGTCTGAGCGCAGCTTGAATTCGATGCTCTTCAGATCATCGGAGAGCTTGAAGCTTTCGGCCAGGCGATAGACCGGCTTGTTGCTGTCGAAGCGGTTGAAGACGACCAGCGGCTCGTAGATGAAATCGAGCGTCGACTGGCGCGCCGAGGTCTGGTTGAACGGGTTGAAGTTGCGAACCCAGGTCGTCGCCGGTTCGATATTCGCCGTCAGCACCGTTTGCGCCATGGCGGATCCGGAAAGCAGCGTTAGCGCGGCGGCAAGAAGATATTTTTTCAAGTTTTTATTCCCCTTTTCTTATGCGGTGAGAGATGAGGTGCCGGTCAGGAGACCAGCGCGCTTGCAAACATGTCTTCGACTTCAGTATGGGCGGCGCGGACATCGATCTTGAGATTGCCGAGGCGGGCCTTGCCGGCGGTGATGCGCTTGAGGGCGGCTTCGGTCAGCGGACGGGCGGCCTTGGCGGCTGCTTCGCTTTCCGGGATGTCGCCATGGCTGTGGAGCGCGATGTCGAAGCCTGCGTCGAGCACCTGTTTGACGCGCTCCGGAAGGGTGCCGGAGAGCGACTGCATGAAGATGCAGTCGGAAATCAGCACGCCGTCATAACCCATGTCGTTGCGGATCACGTCGTGCATAACAGGCGAGACGGACGCCGGCAGCTCCGCGTCATAGGCCGAATAGACGACATGGGCGACCATCGCCCAAGGCGTATCCTTCAGCGCCACGAAGGGCTTGAAATCGGTGGCGGTAAGCGTCTCGCGGCTGGCATTGACCACCGGACGCTCCTTGTGGGAGTCGAGCGTCGCACGGCCATGGCCGGGTATGTGCTTGATAACAGGCATGTTGCCGGTCTCGAGCAGGCCATCGACCACCTCGCGGCCGAGGGCAGCGATGAAATCGGGATCAGGGCCAAAGGAGCGGGCGCCGATGACCGCGCTCGTCGTCTCGAAGACGAGATCGAGAACGGGCGAGCATCCGCTGGAAAGGCCAAGTTCCGTCATCATCGCGCCCATGGCCTGGGAGGAAAGGCGCAATGCTTTTTTGCCGAGATCGAAATCGCGGCGCGCAAGTTCGGCGAACTGGCCGAAACTGCGGAAGAGCGGCCAGGGGCCGGCATCGAGATGCTGGACGCGGCCGCCTTCCTGGTCGGTGAAGACAGGCGCGTCGTCGCGGCCGACGGCTTCGCGGAAGCGCTCGATCAGCCGCCTCGTCTGCTCCGGCTCGCGCTGATTGCGCCGGCCGACGAAGAGGCCGAGCGGATTGGTGTCGCGAAAGAGGGCGAATTCATCATCCGAGATAGTGGGATTCGGAAGGCCGACGAAAAGGGCGAGCGGGGTCGAGAACAATTCTGGTGCTCCGGGATCAGATGGTCATTTCGGCATACTTCTCAGCATGCCTTCGTAGATGCCCTTATCGGGGGCGGGGATGACGATTGCGCCTGCGGTCCTGGCGTAGAAATCGACCGGCCCGGCATCGCCGATGAAGGCATAGGCGTGACCGAGCGCCTTCATGGTCTGAAGGCAGGCGGAAAAGAGGGCGAGCCCGATCCCTTTGCCGCGCGCATCGGGATCGACGCCGGTCGGGCCGAAGAAGCCGCGCGCCGTCGTGTCGTAGCAGGCAAAGCCGAGCAGCTTGCCTGCTTCAACGGCGATCAGGCAGGCAACGGGCTGGCGGGAAAAGGCGACCGCGACTTCGCTGGCCCAGTTCTCGCTGAACCGTTCGCGAACCCAGCTGACGATAAGATGCAGTTCCGGTGGGAGGGCCGGACGGATGGAGATGCCGACATCGTCGGCTTTGCTTTTCAGGTCGGCGAGCTCTGTGGAATATAGGCTCACAAGCAGGTCTGGCACCTGTCAATCCTCCAGTTATTCCGTTATTGCAGAACATATCCCCTTTTAGTGTCATAGACTTGGCTATCCGGCCGGGCTTGTCAACTAGGTTTTTCAAACGGCCAAAGGCATGCCGCCGCTGTCCCCAGGGTTTCAACGCCAGGTAGGTGCCGAACGCAAAAACGGCCCAGGAAGGGCCGGGCCGTTTCGATTGGCGATATGTTGGTTGAGCGAGCGTCTATTCGCCGTCTTTCCAGAGCGCATGAAAATGCTGCACTGGGCCGTGGCCGGAGCCGACGGTAAGGTGTCCGGCAGCCGCGACCGCGCCGGCGAGGTAATCCTTGGCGATGGCGACGGCCTCCCGCGCTGAGGCGCCCTTGGCGAGCTCGGCCGCCAGCGCGCTGGAGAGCGTGCAGCCGGTGCCGTGGGTATTCTTGGTCGGCACGCGCGAGGCTTCGAACCAGTGCAGGCCGGCGGCCGTGGCAAGCACGTCAGGGCTCTCGTCGCTGTCGAGATGTCCGCCCTTGACCAGCACCGCGGCCGGCCCAAGCGCCAGCAGGCGCTCGGCCTGCGCCGCCATGTCAGCTCGGTTTGTCGCCACCGGCTGGTGCAGCAGGGCGGCAGCTTCCGGCAGGTTCGGGGTCAGAAGCGTGGCAAGCGGCAGCAGCCGGCGGGTCAACACGTCGACCGCTTCAGGCGCGAGCAAGGCGGCTCCACCCTTGGCGATCATGACAGGGTCGATGACGATCGGAATATCGCGGTGGTCAGTCAGCGCACCGGCAACGGCGTCGGCGATGCCGGCATTGGCGATCATGCCGATCTTGACGGCATCAACGCGCACATCCGCAAAGACGGCTTTGATCTGGTCGGCGACGAATTGCGGTGGCACCAGGTACACGCCGCTGACGCCTTGCGTGTTCTGCGCCGTCAGTGCGGTCAGCACCGCCATGCCGTAGACGCCGCGGGCGGAAAAGGCCTTGAGATCGGCCTGGATGCCGGCGCCGCCGGAGGGATCGGAGCCGGCGATGGAGAGAACGTTGCGGATCATGCGCGGGCCTTTCGAATTTCTGCAGCGATGCGGCGCGTGGCCGCTTCGGGGTCGGGCGTGCCGCAGATGGCCGAAACGACGGCAAGTCCCTTGGCGCCTGCGGCGAACACCTGGGCGACATGATCGGCCTTGAGTCCGCCGATCGCGACCGATGGCACCGGCGAGGCCTTTACCAGCCTTGCAAGTCCGTCAAAGCCGATCGGCTGCTTGTGATCGGCCTTGGTCGGTGTCGCAAACACCGGCCCGACGCCGGTGTAATCGGCGAGATGAGGATCGACGGCACCGGCAAGCGCCTCGTTCTCGACCGATAGGCCGAGGATCATCTCGGGACCGATCATCGCCCGCGCTTTGCGCGCATCCATGTCCTCCTGGCCGATATGCAGGCCGTCGGCGCCGATGGCGATTGCCGCCTCCACGTCATCGTTGACGATGAGCAGGGCGCCGGTCCCATCCAGCGCCTGTTTCAAGGCGCGGCCGGTCTCGATCATCCTGATGGTGCCTGCGTGTTTGTTGCGCAACTGCACGATGGTCGCGCCGCCGGCAACGGCAAGGCGCGCAGTTTCGACCATGCCGATCCCGGCGCAGAGATCGGGGTCGAGGACGAGATAGAGCGAAAGGTCGAAGGCCTTCATGCGGCTGATATCCTTGCCCTGGCGTCAAGCGTTTCGGAGTCGAGCGCGGCCAGCGCATCGAGGAAACGCCAGGAGAAGGAGCCGGGGCCGGCCGCTCCACGGGCGGCCTCCTCACCGGCGATGGCGAAGGTTGAAAGTGCAGCGACCGTCGCACCGAAGATATCCTCAGGCGCTGTCGCGGCAAAGGCGCCGACAAGGCAGGTGAGCGAGCAGCCCAGTGCTGTGACCTGAGGCATCAAGACCGATCCGCCTTCGATGCGCACGGCTCGCTCGCCATCGGTGACGAAATCCACGACGCCGGTAACGGCGACCACCGCCTGCTGCCGTTCCGCCAGCCATCGCGCCGAACCTTCCGCTTGCTCGACCGGGTCGCGGCTGTCGACCCCCTGGCCGCGGCTCTCTCCGCCGGCAAGCGCGATGATCTCGGAAGCGTTGCCGCGGATGATAGTCGGTCGCAGGGCGAGCAATTCGGCAACCGCATTGCGGCGGAAGGCCGTGGCATAATGCGCGACTGGATCGAGCACCCAAGGTTTGCCGGCTGATGTCGCCACCTTCGCCGCCGCCTGCATGCCGTCAATCCATTGCGTCGACAGGGTGCCGATATTGATTGTCAGCGCGCCGGCGATCCCGGCGAATTCGCCGGCTTCATCCGCGGCATGCACCATGGCGGGCGAGGCGCCCGATGCAAGCAGGACATTTGCGGCGATATTCATGGCGACGTAATTGGTGATGCACTGAACGAGCGGCGGCTTCTCGCGCATCGCCTTTAGCATCGCTCCTGGTGTGGTTCTGGTCTGCATGTGGCCCCTTTCAGGCGGGGGCAGGCACGGGGCGGCCCGTATGGCGATGCCCCGAGCGACTCCCTCCGCCGGCATTATCCGGTTCAGGTTCGAAGGGTGCTTCTCAGCCCGTCTGTCGACGGGCGCCCCTGTCTCTCATCGCGCTCTTTTTCGCAGAGAACGGGGCTGATGTCATCCCGAAAAAGAGAGTTCCGTGATCGACGCGGCGCAACTCGACGATTTGGAAAAGTCGAGCCATTCCAGCAGTCGTGCGACATCCTCGTTTGTAACATTTAGCCATGCTTGGCCTTTCACGCATGCACTTCCCTGCCGCGATAGACCTCCGGATCGGGGATCGGAACCGCGGCGATCAGTGCGCGGGTGTAGGCTTCCCTCGGGTTCTCGAATATCTCTCGCCGTGTGCCGGTTTCGATTATGCGGCCGGCGCGCATGACGGCGACGTTGTGCGACATGCGCTCGACCACCGCCATGTCGTGGGAGATGAACAGATAGGCGAGCCCCATCGTTTCCTGCAGTTCGAGCAGCAGGTCGAGCACCCGGGCGCGGACCGAGACGTCAAGCGCTGCGACGCTCTCGTCGGCGACGATCAGCTTTGGCTCCAGCGCCAGCGCCCGGGCGATGCAGATGCGCTGGCGCTGGCCGCCTGAAAACTCGTGCGGATAGCGCGTCGCCGCATCAGGCGTCAGGCCGACCCGGCGCAGCAGTTCGGCGACGCGGTCCTGCCGTTCGCTGTGGTTGCCGATGCCGTGGATGACCATCGGTTCGCCGATCGCCTTGCCGACGGCCATGCGCGGGTCGAGCGAGGCATAGGGATCCTGGAAGATCATCTGCGCCGACCGACGCACGGGCTGCATCTCACGCTGGCTGAGCCCGGCGATATTGCGGCCGTCGATCAGGACATTGCCCTTGAAGGGAATGAGACCGAGCACGGCCTTGCCGGTGGTTGATTTGCCGGAGCCGCTTTCGCCGACGAGGCCGAGCGTTTCACCCGGCAGGATATCGAAGGAAACGCGATCGACGGCTGCGACCGGCGGCTTGCCCTTGAAAAACCGGCTTGCGGCATTGCCATAGGTGACGGTGAGGTCGCGCACGTTCAGGACCGGCGTGCGGTCCGGATGCAGCGTCTCGACGGCGCGCTGGGTGATGCGCGGCGGACGGTCGGTGCCGGCAAGCGCGCCGAGCCGCGGGACGGCGGCGAGCAATTGCTGCGTATAGGCCTCCTTCGGCCGCTGGAAGACGGCGAGCGCCGTTCCTTGCTCGACGATCCTGCCATTCTGCATGATGACGACGCGATCGGCCATTTCGGCGACGACGCCCATGTCGTGGGTGATCAGGATGATCGAGGTGCCGAATTCGCGCTTCAACTCGCGCATCAGCCTGAGGATCTGTGCCTGCACGGTGACGTCGAGTGCCGTCGTCGGCTCGTCGGCGATCAGCACCTTCGGCCGGCAGGAGAGCGCCATGGCGATCATCACCCGCTGGCGCATGCCGCCGGAAAGCTCGTGCGGATATTGCTTCAGCCGCCGGGCCGGCTCGGTGATCTGCACGGCATCGAGCATCTTCAGCGCCACCGCCTCGGCATTGTCGCTGCCCTGGTGCGCGCGGATTGCCTCAGTCAGCTGGTTGCTGACCGACATGACCGGGTTGAGCGAGGTCATCGGCTCCTGGAACACCATGGCGATATCGCCGCCGCGCACGCTGCGCATCGCCCGGTCGGAAAGCGTGAGCAGGTCGCGTTCGCCAAGCAGCACGCTGCCGGAGGCGACCCGCAGCGAGGCCTTGGGCAAGAGCCCCATGATCGACAGCGAGGTGACCGACTTGCCGGAACCGGATTCGCCGGCGATGCAGAGCGTTTCGCCGCTTGCAAGCTCGAAGCTGACATCCTGGAGCACCGGCTTGCGACCTTCGGGTGTGCGGGCATCGACGCTCAGCTTGCGAAGGCTGAGCACCGGTGCTGCGGCGGGCATGGCCTCGGTCACGCGAACACGATCCTCGGGAAGTAGAAGGAAACCACCCAGTTCGGCTGGTCGACGATCTCGCTGATCCGCAGATCGCCGCAGACCGAGCAGAGCAGATAGGCATCGATGGCGCTCATGCCGTGTTCGGCGCCGAGAAGATCGATCATGCGCATGACGCTTTCGCGCGCCCCGGTCATCAGATCAGGGCCGATGCCTGTCGTGACTTCGTAGCCGGCGCCGTCGAGATGGCGGGTCACCGGTTCGGTCGTGGTGAAGCGCGGCGTCTGCAGCTTGGCGTCCTTGACGAGCTCGATCGTCGCTTCGACGTTCATCTGGCTTTCGATCGCCGTGCCGCAGACTTCGCCATCGCCCTGGGCGGCATGGGTATCCCCGATCGAAAACAGTGCGCCGTCGACCTCGACGGGCAGATAGAGCGTCACGCCTGCCGTCAGGTCGCGGATGTCCATGTTGCCGCCGACGCGACGCGGGGGAACGACGGAATGGGTGCCGGGCTCGGCGGGTGCGACGCCTATCGTGCCGGCGAAGGGCTTCAGCGGCACGCGCCCGCCCGGACCGTAAAGGGCGGGCACCATGCTGTTGGCGTCATAAGACCAGACGTGCAGCGCCGGATCCTTGAATTGGTCGGCAAGCAGGCCGAAGCCTGGAATATTGGCCGTCCAGCCGACGCCCGACGGAATGAACTTGCGCAGCGTCACCTTCAGCGCATCGCCGGGCTTGGCGCCTTCGATATAGACCGGGCCGGAGACCGGGTTGATCTTGCCGAAATCAAGCGCGTTCAGCGTTTCGAGCGTCGCCTCGCTTCCGAGCTGGCCGCCCGATGAATCCATGCATTCGAAGTGGATGGTCTCGCCTGGCTTGGCGACGACTGCGGGGGCGAAATCCTTGTTCCAGCCGAAATTATGCTGGGCGCGGTGAATGGTGTGGGTGCAGGCGATGCACATGTCATGTCTCCCTCGATTTTATGACGCCTTCCCGGGCGGGACCGGGAAGGCTTTGTTTCTTCAGGGCTTATTGCTTGACGTAGATCGCGTCGTAATTGATGACGCGGGTCGGATCGATGTAGATGTTGTCAGCACCGCCCATGCGCAGCGACTTGGCGACGACGCGACGTTCGTTGATGACGGGAATCCACGGCGCATCGGCCATGATATCGGTGAAGATCTTGCCCCAGGCGGCGGTGCGCTCGGCGGCCTTTGCCGGATCGGACATGGAGTCGGCGGCAACGGCGCGTTTGTCGAGATCGGCGTTGCAATACCACGACCAGTTCCAGCCGCCCGGAACCGCACCGGCGCAACCGAGGATCGGGCCGTAGAAGTTGGACGGATCGGGGAAGTCGGCGATCCAGGCCATGCCGCCCGACCAGATCATCGGCGCTTCGCCTTCCGTGCCGCCGGCCGAGATGACGTTTGCCTGGGCCAGCGCCCGGACTTCGGCCTTGACGCCGACGGCGGCCAGATCCTGCTGGATCGCCTGGGCGCTACGCGGCTGCGGGTCGGTGTTCGTCGAGTAGAGCACGGTTTCGAAGCCGTCGGGATAGCCGGCTTCGGCAAGCAGCGCCTTGGCTTTCGCCACATCATAGGCATAGCCGGTGAAGGACTTGTCGTAGCCCGGCATCAGCGGCGGTAGCGGCTGATTGGCAGGCGTTGCGCGGCCGTTGAGGATGCGGGTGATGCGGTCCTTGTTGATCGCCATGTTCAGCGCCTGGCGAACCTTGACGTTGTCGAAGGGTTTCACTTTGGTGTTCAGCGTGATGTAGCCGGTGTGCAGCTGTTCGCCGTCGACGATCATCTGCGCGCCGTCGGCCGAATTCTTGATTTCGAGGAATTTTGCCGGCGGAATGCCGTCGCCGGCAATATCGACCTCGCCCTTCTGCAGGCGCAAGAGCGCCACCAGCGGCTCTTGGCCGACCTCGACCTTGAAGCTGTCGATGTAGGGAACGCCCTTGACGAAGTAATCCTTGTTGCGCTCGAAAACGAGCTGCTGGCCGATCGTCCAATCCTTGAGGATGAAGGTGCCGGAGCCGACCGGCTTCTTGCCGAAGTCGCCGGCGGCCGCCTCGACGGCTTCCTTCGGCACGACCGAGGCGAAGTTGATCGCGAGAACGTGCAGGAAAGTGGCGTCTGGGCGCGAGAGGTTGAAGATGACGGTGCTATCGTCAGGCGTCTCGATGCCGGAGAGCGTCGTCGTCTTGCCGCCGGTTTCATCCTCGAAGCCTTTGATGGCGCCGAAGAAACCCGCGCCAGGCCCCTGAGTCTTCGGGTCGACGGCGCGTTCGATCGAATATTTCACGTCGGAGGCGACGACCTCGCGACCGTTCGAAAACTTCACGCCCTTGTGCAGCTTGAAGGTATAGGTCAAGCCGTCGGGCGAAACGGTGAAGCTCTCGGCAAGCGAGGGAACCGGGTTCGGCGTGCCGGGCGCATAATCCATCAGGCGGGAATAGAGGCTCTTGATCATCGACCAGTTGACCCAGTCGTAGCCGATTGCCGGGTCGAGCGTGGTGATGTCGTCCTTGTAGGTGACGACGATATCGCCACCCTGCTTAGGCGTTTCCTGAGCCATGACGGACAATGGCGCGAGCGCCACGATCGTTGCCATGGTCGTCTGTTGCAGCCAGCGTTTGAACATTTTTGGTTCCCCTTCTTTGGTTGCTGTCAGCGTGTGCGGATGCGCGGATCGATGACCGGCGCGACGAGGTCGGCAAGCAGGTTGCCGATGATGATGGCAAGCGCCGAGGTCAGGGTGACGCCCATGATGATCGGGATGTCGACCTGCTGGATCGCCTGCCAGGCGAGTTGGCCGATGCCGGGCCAGCCATAGACCGCCTCGACGACGACCACGCCGCCCATGAACTGGCCGATATCGATGCCGATCATGGCGATGATCGGCAGCACCGCATTGGGCAGCGCATGCCGCAGGATCACTCGCTTCGAGGAAAGACCCTTGGCGCGCGCCGTGCGGACATAATCCTGGTTCAGCACGTCGATCATCGATGAGCGCACCATGCGGGCGTACCAGCCGGCGCCGCAGATGCCGAGCGTTACGGCCGGCAGGACGAGATGCGAGAAGCTGCCGTAGCCGCTCATCGGGAACCAGCCGAGCGTTGCCGCCAGCAGGTAGAGCAGCAGCAGGGCGACGAGGAATTGCGGTGCGGAGGTGCCGACAAAGGAGGCCATCATCACCAGCCGGTCGACGAAGCCGCCGCGACGCACGGCGGCGATGGTGCCGAGCGTCAGGCCGAGCACCACCTCGACGAAGATGCCGGCAAGCATCAGCGTCAGCGTCGCCGGCAGGCGTGCGGCGATCAACGTCCAGACATCGGTTTTCTGCGCATAGGAGCGGCCGAGATTGCCATGCAGCAGATTGCCGACATAGGTGCCGAACTGGACCAGCAGCGGCTGGTCGAGGCCGAGTTCATGGCGGATGTTGGCGACCGTCTGGGCCGTAGCGCTGCGGCCGGCGATCATGCGGGCCGGATCGGCCGGAAGGGCGTAGAGCAGCACGAAGGTGATTGCCGCGACGCCGAGCAGGATGAGGGCCGCCTGCGCCAGCCTGCGGAGCATGAGTGATGCCATCAGCCCCTCCCGCGCTGGGTCGGGTCGAGAATGTCGCGCAGCGCATCGCCAACCAGATTGAAGGAAAGCGCCGTCAGAAGGATGATCGCGCCCGGAATGAAGACGAGCCAGGGGGCGGCCTGGAAATAGCTTTGGCTCTCGAAGATGATGTTGCCCCAGGAGGGCTGCGGTGGCTGCACGCCGACGCCGAGGAAGGAGAGTGTGGCTTCGAGCAGCACGGTGGTGGCGATGCCGAGCGTTCCCCAGACGATTGCCGTCGGCATGAGGTGCGGCAGGATATGCATGAAGAGCACGCGCATGTGGCCGGCGCCAAGCGAGCGTTCGGCCATGATGAAATCGCGCTCCACCAGGCCGCGAGTCTCGGTATAGACGATGCGGGCGACCTGCACCCAGTTGACCAGCGCGATCACCATGGCGACGATCCACAGGCTCGGCTTCAACAGGGCTGCCAGCACGATGGCGAGCAGCAGCGCCGGAAAGGCCATCATCAGATCGGTGAAGCGCATCAGGATGTTGCCCGGCAATCCGCGGAGATAACCGGCAACGATGCCGACGAAGAGGCCGATCGCCACCGCGATGCCATTGGCGACAAGGCCGATGATCAGCGAGGTGCGGGCCCCGAAGAGCAGGCGTGAAAAGAGGTCGCGGCCGAGCGTGTCGGTGCCGAGCAGATAGGGACCGCCCGGCGCCAGCGGCGCGCCTTCGAGCGAGAGGCCGTCAAACATCTGCTCGTCGGGGCTGAACGGCGCGATCCACGGCGCTGCTATGGCGAGCCCGATGACGAGCGTGACGACGATCAGGCCGAAGAGCGCCGTCGGCTGGCGGATCATCTGTTTCAGCACATGCATCAGCCGGCCTCCGGCAGGGGTTCGGCACCCGCCAGGATGAAGGCTGATATCTGCTCCATCGGCAGACGGCGGCGCATGGCGCAGTTGCGCAGGATTGCGTAAGCGCTCTCCTCGTCGATGCCGTGTGCGGCCTGAAGCTTTTCGACGGCGGCGTGAACGAGCGGCCGCAGCCGGACGCGCTCTTCGAGATATTGCAGCTTTTCCGCAGTCGCCTTGCGCTCCTGATGAATGGAGACGGCCATGACAAGCGCCGGATAGATGGCAGATGTGGCGATCGGCTTGGCGATGATCGCGCCGGCGCCCTGTGCGAGCGCCCAGGCGATGCGGCCGGGCGCTTCCGAACCAAGCAAGGCGACGACGGGGCAGGCAGGCGTTTCGCCGTTCCAGGGCAGCAGATCGTCCCAGCCTTGATCGGCATCGACGATGACGAGATCAGGCAGTGCCACGGCCGGAAGCGGCGCCCATTGCAGCGTTGCGTGGATGCCGAGCAGGCGAAGCTGGCGGATCAGCTTTTCTGCGTTGCCGTCCTCGCGATGCAGGACCATCGCCTGCCAGCCGGTGAAATTGGGTGTCTCTCTCATGACACCACCCTTAACCACGGAAAGGCCTGTCGGTTGCGGCCGGTCAGATAGGGGTCGGCGGCGAGCGGCGGCCGCGAGGCGACGACATCGAAGCCGTTGTCGGCGTTGATCCGGCCGAGATGAAAGGGCAGGGCGGCATGATTGGTCTCGCGATCGATCGCCAGCGCCCCGAACGGGGTCGGCCAGGATCTGTTGTAGAGCTCGCGGCGGACGGCGTCGGGATCGTCGCCGCCGGCGGCGACGATCGCGTCGACGCAGAGCCGGACGGCGGTATAGGCGCTGGCAAAGACGCTGGAGACACGCCGCTCCGCGCCGTGACGCTCGGTGACGCGGGCCTTGAAGGCGGCATTTTCGGGGGTTGCGATACTGTCGAAATAGGAAGCGGCGCAAAGCTGGCCGGCGGCAGCTCCGGCGGCGATATCGTCGAGTTCGCATTCCATCAGGTCGCAGCTGACCACCGGGCAGTTTTCCGCGCGAAAGGCCGGGTCGCGATCACCGAGGGCCTTGATCGCCTCCAGGAAGGCGTAGCTTGAGGGGCCGATCAGATTGTTGAGGATGAAGCTCGGGCGGCGCTGCGCGATCTCCGCTACGATGCGTTCGACGGCGGTCTCCTCGAGTGGAAGATAGCGTTCGCCAAGCACCTCGCCACCGGCATTGGTAATGAGTTCGCGGGCGAGCCGGTTCATCTCCCAGCCCCAGACGTAGTTGGCGCCGACGAGGTAGGGCCTTGCGCCATAACGCGGGATCAGGTGCTCGAACAACGGCAGCAGATGCTGGTTGGGGCAGCCGCCGACATAGATGACGTTCTCATTGGCCTCGAAGCCTTCATAGGGGCACATATACCAGAGCAGGCCGTCATGTTTTTCGACGAGCGGGATGACTTCCTTGCGCGCCGCAGATGTGATCGTGCCGACGATATGGCGGCAGCCGGCGCGCAGAAGATGACGCGCGCCGTCGAGGTAGGCGGCAAGATCGGCATGCGGATCGAAGAAGACCGGCTCGATTGCCAGTCCTTCGACGCCGGCATATTCGGCCATCGCGAAATCGGCGCCGTCGCGCGCGTCGCGGCCCATCGAGCCGTAAGGCCCGGTGGTCGAAAAAAGGATGCCGATTTTCAGCGCGTCGTTCATCAAGTGACCACATCAAAAACCCCACGACGCTGGTCCCATCGAGCGATGAGGCGTCATGGGGCGAAACTGCCCGGGGACTATCGGAGTCATGTCAATGCGGCTGGCCTTCTGCCTAATCCGCAGGCCTGAGTAAAATACAGGCAGCTTGTCTTTGTCAAGTGTGCTGCGCGGCACTCGCCGTCATTTGATCTTGCTCTCTCGGTAGAGCAGCCAAAGGTCGCGCTTCTAGCTCAAGTCATGCAGATCCTTGTCGGTCGTCGGCCCAATCGAGAATTCGGAAAAGCGGACCGTCAGTCCGCTACGCTCCGGCGTGCAGGCGGTCGGTCCGACCTCGTAGTGCGCTACTGCCGGGAAGGGCGCGAGCCGCAGCAGCGGCCAGAAGCTGCCGTCGCGCGAGGCCTGGATGCGCATCGCGCCGTTGGCGACAGTGACGCGGATGCGGAAATCCTCCAATTCCCTGAAGGGCTGTGCCACCGACCAGTCGGACTTGCCGTCGGTGACGACGGTGCTGAGGAAGGCTTCACCGTCGGTGAACTCGACGCCTGTTTTCACCCAACGTTTTTCGTCGATGCGAACCATCAGGCCGGCCTGGTCGTAGAGCGTGCGGAATTCGCCCTGGACGCGGATCTGCGCGGTGAAGGCGTCGGTGGTGGGAAAGGCGAGGAAATGGCCGCTGTCGCGGGTGAAGCCGTAATGGGTTTCCCGCCAGAAATCTGTTTTCTCGTCGGTCGTTAGGGTGAGGCCGGCTTCCTCCGCGTGCCAGATGGCCGGTTCGTTCAGCCATTTTCCGTCGTTGAAATTGGTGCTCATCTGATTGTCCCGTTCTGTTGAGGCGTCACCGCAGGGTGTTTGACTCACCTTGGCATAATGCGCGGTCTTGTTGCAGGCCGGCGCAGCCGAAGTTGTGTGTTTTTCCGGCGTCTCGGCTTCGGCCGAGGGCATAATCCGTCGCTCGTGCTTGACAGGATCGATCCATCTCTTATTCTGTTACAAAAAGATGAATTACATAATTGTGGAACTAAACGGGAGCTGTCACATGAAAACACTGGTCGCATTCCTTCTCGGTACCGCGCTTGTCGCCCTGCCTTCGACCCTCTTTGCCCAGGAAAAGGGCGGCGTCATCAATGTCGCGACGATCGGCGAGCCGCCGACGCTCGATCCGATGTCGTCGACGGCCGATCTGGTCGGCATCGTCACCCAGCACATTTTCGAAACGCTCTACACCTTCGACAAGAGCTGGAACGTCACGCCGCTTCTGGCCGAAAGCCTGCCTGAGATCAGCGCCGACGGCAAAACCTATACGATCAAGCTCAGGACCGGCATCAAGTTCCACGACAATAGCGACATGACATCGGAAGATGTCGTCGCCTCGCTTGGCCGCTGGATGAAGATCGCCTCGCGCGGCAAGCAGGTGGCCGGCTTCATCGATAAGGTCACCGCCGTCGATCCGGCGACCGTGACGATCACGCTGAAGCAGCCCTATGCGCCGCTGACCTCGCTGCTCGCCTTCAACAATTCGGCCGCAATCATCATCCCGTCCGAAAAGCAGGACGAGCCCATGAAGGACTTCATCGGCACGGGTCCCTACATGCTGAAGGAGCGCAAGGCTGACCAGTATATCCAGCTCGTCCGTTTCGATGGCTATAAGTCCCGCGAAGGCGACAGCAATGGTTATGGCGGCGCCCGCCACCAGTATCTCGACGAGATCCGCTTCGTGCCGGTGCCGGATCCGAACACCCGCGTCGAGGCCGCCGTTTCCGGCCAGTATGATTATGTCGACTCGATCCCGGTCGAATCCTACGACAAGCTGAAGGCCTCCAACGCCTCGCAGCCGATCATCCTGAAGCCCTTCGGTTATCCCGTCTTCGTCTTCAACACGAAGGAAGGTATTGCCGGGAATGTCGAAGTCCGCAAGGCGATCCGTCAGGCGCTCAGCATGGAAGATATGCTGGCCGCGGCCTTCGGCAGCACCGATTTCTACGCGCTCGACGGCGCCATCTATCCAAAGACCTTTGCCTGGTCGACGGATGCCGGCGTCGAGGGCGCCTATAACGTCGCCGATCCGGAAGGGGCGGCGGCTGCCGCCAAGAAGGCCGGCTACAACGGCGAACCGATCCGTATCCTGACCAGCCGCCAGTACGAATTCCACTACAAGATGGCGCAGGTCGCCGCCGAATATCTGAAGCTTGCCGGCTTCACCGTCGATATGCAGGTTGTGGACTGGGCGACGCTGACGCAGCGCCGCGCCGATCCGAAGCTCTGGGATATCTACATCACCCATAGCCCCTTCCTGCCGGAGCCGGCTCTTATTGGCTCGCTTTCGACCAGCTCGCCGGGCTGGTGGGATACGCCGGCCCGCAAAGCCGCCGTCGATGCCTTCACCTCGGAAGTCGATCCGAAGAAGCGCGTCGCGCTCTGGGCCGATGTCCAGAAGGCGATCTATGCCGACGCCCCCTTCATGAAGATCGGCGACTTCAACGCGGTTTCGGCGGAATCGACCAAGCTCGAAGGCGTCGATCCGGCTCCGTGGCCGTATTTCTGGAATGCTTCGATGAAGAAGTAAGCATCGCCACCGATACCGGCCCGCCGTGGCCGGTATCGGTCTTCTTTTTTCGCAGCATCTGCAAGGGTTTGCCAGGCATTCATGATACGCTACATCCTCCAGCGCCTGTTCGGCATGATCGTCGTGATGTTTCTCGTCGTCACGATCGTCTTCGTCATCGTGCGCGTGACCCCGGGAGATCCGGCCGCCGTCATGCTCGGGCCGGATGCGACGCCGCAGGATATTGCCGACCTCAGGTCCCGGCTCGGCCTCGATCAGTCGCTCGGCCTGCAATATGTCTATTATATCGGCCAGATGCTGAGAGGTGATCTCGGCCAGTCGATCTTCCTCAACATGCCTGTCACCTCGGCCTTGCTCGACCGGGCCGAGCCGACCTTCTTCCTGACTTTGTTTTCGCTCGCCATTGCCAGCATCATCGCCTTGCCGATCGGCATCTATGCCGCCTATCGGCGCGGATCCTTCATTGACCAGGCGGCAACCACGCTCGCCATGTTTGCCGCCAGCATTCCGAGCTTCTGGCTCGGCCTGATCCTGATGCAGTTCTTCGCCGTCAGGCTCAACCTCTTCCCGGTCTCGGGTTATGGCGGCCCGGGCTCGACCTTTTTCGAGCGCATGTATCACCTGACGCTGCCCGCCTTCGCGCTCGGCATCGTCTCCTCGGCGCTGATCCTGCGTTTCACTCGCGCGTCGATGCTCGATGTGCTCGGCGACGATTATATCCGTACGGCCCGCGCCAAGGGGCTGATCGAGCGTCGGGTCATCCTCAAGCACGCGCTGAAGAATGCGCTGATCCCGATCCTGACGGTAATCGGCCTGACGGCAGCGGTATTGATTTCGGGCGCCGTCGTCACCGAGACCGTCTTCGGCCTGCCGGGTGTCGGCAATCTCGTCGTCTCCGCGGTGCTGCGCCGCGACTATCCCGTCATCCAGGGCGCGCTGCTCGTTATCGCCGCGCTCTACGTGCTGATCAATTTTGCGATCGACATGCTCTATCTGCTGATCGATCCGAGGGTGCGCTACTGATGGCAGATATCGCAATCAAATCAGTCGAAGGCGAGGGCAGCAAATTCGCCAGGCGCCTGCTGAAGCGCAAGACGGTCGCCTTTGGCCTGCTGATCCTGACAATTTTCGTGCTTCTGGCAGTCTTCGCGCCTGTTGTCGCGCCCTATTCGCCGTCGAAGCTTTCCATCGTCAATCGGCTGAAGCCGCCGAGCGGCACCTTTTTCTTCGGCACCGATGAGTTCGGCCGCGACGTCTTTTCGCGGACGATCTTCGCCGGCCGCCTGTCGCTGCTCGTCGGTGTAGCGGTCGTGACCTTGTCGGCCGTGATCGGCGTGACGCTCGGCCTGCTTGCCGGCTTCTTCCAGAAGCTCGACACGCCGATCGCCCGGCTGATCGACGCGATGATGGCGTTTCCGGATATTCTGCTGGCGATCGCGCTCGTCGCGGCCCTCGGCCCTTCGTTGACGACGGTGATCATCGCGCTGTCGATCGTCTATGCGCCGCGCCTTGCCCGCATCGTGCGCGCTTCGACGCTGGTCATTCGTGAACTCCCCTATGTCGAGGCGGCGAGGGCGCTCGGCATTTCGACCTTCCATATCATGACCCGACATGTGCTGCGCAATCTGCTGTCGCCGATCCTCGTGCAGGCGACGTTCCTCTTTGCGAGCGCGATGCTTGCCGAAGCTGGCCTGTCTTTCCTCGGCCTCGGCGTCAGCCCCGAAATCCCGACCTGGGGAACGATGATTGCCGCCGGTCGGCAGTATATCGGCCAGGCCGACTGGATGACGCTGTTTCCGGGTGTCGCCATCATCCTCTCCGTGCTGTCGCTGCAGATGGTCGGCGATGGCCTCAGGGACATGCTCGATCCTAGGCTGCGCAAGGATCTTTAATCCGCCGACCAAGCGTTGGCCCAATCGAAATTCGCCAAATCGAAAATTGCATGACAGGAGTTTGCGTGAATCAGTTTCCCACCGCCGCCGGCAAGGTCGAGAACTCGCCTTACGAACGGCTTGCCGCCCTCGGCATAACGCTTCCGCCGCCGCCGCCGCCGATCGCCAATTTCGTCACGCACGTGATCGAAGGCAATATGCTCTACCTCTCCGGCCAGGGGCCGCGCGAGGCCGACGGCTTCATGCATGCCGGCAAGGTCGGCGGTGGGGTCAGTGTCGAGCAGGCCTACGGCCATGCGCGGCTGACCGGCATCAACCTGCTTGCCGTCATGCAGGACGCGCTTGGCGATCTCTCCCGCGTCAAGCGGGTGGTCAAGCTGCTCGGCATGGTCAACGCCGTGCCTGAGTTCGAGGATCATCCGAGCGTCATCAATGGCTGCTCGGATCTGCTGATCGCAGTCTTCGGGCCGGCCGGCGAACATGCCCGCTCGGCCGTCGGCTTCGGCTCGCTGCCCGGCAACATCACCGTCGAGATCGAGGCGATCGTCGCCTTGCACGGCTGACGGAAGCTCGACACATTTGATCGACCGCCCCATGTTTCGTTTTTCGACCCAGAATCCTGGAGACCTCCATGTCCACTGATATCCGCCCGTCGCTTGGCCTCCGCCCTGTCATCAATGTATCGGGCACGATGACCAGCCTCGGCGCCTCGATTGTCGTTCCTGAAGCGATCAGCGCGATGGCATCGATCCTGCCGCACTTCGTCGAGATCAACGACCTGCAGCGCAAGGCAAGCGCCGTCATCGCAAGGCTGACCGGCGGCGAGGCGGGCTTCGTCACCGCCTCCTGTTCGGCAGGCATTTCGCTTGCCGTCGCCGGCGCAATCACCGGCAATAACCTGCTGGCGATCGAGAAGCTGCCGGATGTGGTGCCGGAGAAGAACGAGGTGCTGGTGCAGATGGGCCATGTCGTCAGTTACGGCGCCCCGGTCGACCAGGCGATCCGGCTTGCCGGCGGCAAGGTCGTGCTTGTGGGGCAGGCGACCTCGACACATCGCTTCCACATGGAAAACGCCATCACCGACAAGACCGCCGCCGCTGTCTATGTCGTCTCCCACCATGTCGTCGATTACGGCCTGCTGAACCTCAAGGAATTCGTCGAGATCGCCCATGCCAAGGGCGTGCCCGTCATCGTCGATGCGGCCTCGGAATATGATCTGCGCATCTTCCTGGAGCAGGAGGCCGATATCGCGCTCTACTCCGGCCACAAGTTCCTCGGCGGCCCGACCTCGGGTATCGTTGCCGGCAGGAAGGAGCTGGTGCGCCATGCCTTCCTGCAGAACATGGGCATCGGCCGCGGCATGAAGGTCGGCAAGGAGAGCATCTTCGGCGTCATGGCGGCACTCGAAGCCTGGGAAAACCGCGACCATGCCGGAATCCGGGAACGCGAGACCGGCTACCTCAACTTGTGGAAGCGCACGCTCGAAGGCCGCCCTGGCGTCACCGCGCTGATCGAGCCTGATCCGACCAGCAATCCGCTCGATCGGCTGCGCCTGATCGTCGATCCCGAGCAAGCCCATATCACCGCCTGGGATCTGGCCGATGCGCTTGCCAAGGGCAGCCCGCCCATCATCGTGCGCGATCATGAGGTGGAGCACCGCTATTTCTACCTCGACCCCTGCAACCTGCACCCGGGCGAGGAGACGGTCGTCGCGGAGCGCCTGGCGCAGGAACTCGACAAGGCGCGCGCCTCCAACGAGATCATCGCAACGCCGATCGAGAACCGCAGCAGGCACCGTTTCGACGGTGTGCTGCGTTGGCCGGATTGAACCGCCGCCGCTCATCCGCCGCAAGAGGAACAGTAAATGGCCAGCGCCCAAACGAAACCGATCCAGACGACGACCGACGTTCTTTCCGTCGACAGGCTGACGACCTCCTTTCTGGTGGACGGCGTCTGGAAACCGGTCGTACGCGATGTTTCTTTCACGGTGGCGCCAGCGGAGACGGTGGCGATCGTCGGCGAATCCGGTTCGGGCAAGAGCGTCACCTCGCTCTCGATCATGCGGCTGCTGCAGGCGGATACGAGCCGTGTCGAGGGCCGCGTCATGCTCGGCGGACGCGACCTTCTGGCCTTGCCGGAAAATGCCATGCGGCAGGTGCGCGGCAACGAGGTGGCGATGATCTTCCAGGAGCCGATGACATCGCTCAATCCGCTTTTCACCATCGGCGACCAGATTTCCGAGGCGCTGCTCTGCCATTCCGATATGAGCAGGGCCGATGCCAAAGCCGAGACGATCCGGCTCTTGGAAAAGGTCCGCATCCCCTCGGCTGCCTCGCGCTTCGGCGAATATCCGCATCGTTTCTCTGGCGGCATGCGCCAGCGGGTGATGATTGCCATGGCGCTTGCCTCGCGGCCGAAATTGCTGATCGCCGACGAGCCGACGACGGCGCTCGACGTCACCATCCAGGGCCAGATTCTCGACCTGATCAAGATGCTGCAGGATGAGGAGGGGACCTCCGTCCTTTTCATCACCCATGACATGGGTGTCGTCGCCGAGATCGCCGACAGGACGGTGGTGATGTATCGCGGCGAACAGGTGGAAAGCGGCGCCACCGCCGATATTTTTCACCGCGGCAAACATCCCTATACGAGAGCGCTGCTTTCAGCCGTGCCGGTGCTCGGTTCGATGCAGGGCAGGCAAAGGCCGCTGCGCTTTCCCGTGGTCAATACCGCAACGGGTGAATCGGATATTCCCGCTGAGGTCGCCGATACGGTGGCAGCGACGCCTGTCCTACAGGTGAAGAACCTCACCAAGCGCTTCGACATTCATTCCGGCCTGTTCGGCCGGCTGACCAGCCGGGTGCATGCGGTCGAAAACGTCTCCTTCGATCTTCATGCCGGCGAGACGCTGTCGCTGGTCGGCGAATCCGGCTGCGGCAAGTCGACGACCGGCCGCGCCATCATGCGGCTGATCGAGCCGCAGGCCGGTTCCGTTCTGGTCGAGGGCAGGGAGGTGCTCGGCCTCGACAGGAAGGATCTGCGCGAGATGCGCAAATCCGTGCAGATGATCTTTCAGGATCCCTTTGCCAGCCTCAACCCGCGCATGACGGTTGGTGCTGCGATCGCCGAACCCTATCTCGAACACAGGATGGGCAATTCAAAGCAGGCAAAAGACGTCGTCGCCGATCTGCTGGTGAAGGTCGGTCTGTCGGCGGATATGGCCGCGCGTTACCCGCATGAATTTTCCGGCGGCCAGCGCCAGCGTATCTGCATTGCCCGCGCGCTTGCCTTGCAGCCGAAGGTCATCGTCGCCGATGAAAGCGTCTCGGCGCTCGACGTCTCGATCAAGGCGCAGGTCATCAACCTGATGCTCGACCTGCAGCAGAGCCTCAACCTCGCCTTCCTGTTCATCTCGCACGATATGGCGGTGGTCGAACGCGTCAGCCATCGCGTGGCGGTGATGTATCTCGGCGAGATCGTCGAGATCGGCCCGCGGGCCGCGGTCTTCGAAAATCCGCAGCATCCCTATACGAAGAAACTCATCGCGGCGGTGCCCGTGCCCGATCCGGACCGCCGCCATGAAAAGCGGATGGTGGCGAATGACGAGATCAAGAGCCCGATGCGCCCGGTCGACTATCAGCCTGCAAGCACGTCTTATCGCGAAGTCGGGCCGGGCCATCTGGTCATGGCCGATCGGTAGACTTGCCATCGCGTTTCGGATCTGACGGGCGCTATTCCATCGCCAGGATCATGTTGCGCACGACGGGGTAGATTTCCCCCTCCCAGCGGCGGCCGCTGAAGACGCCGTAATGTCCGACATTGGCCTGAAGATGATGGCGCTTCAGATGCGGGCGCAGTGCACGACAGAGATCGTGCGCGGCCGAGGTCTGGCCGAGTGCGCAGATGTCGTCGCGGCCGCCCTCGACGGTCAAAAGCGCCGTGTTGCGGATCTGGCCCGGGTCGACCTTGCGGCCATGGTGGGTGAGGTCGCCGGTCGCGAGTTCAGCCTTCTGGAAGACGCGTTCGATGGTCTCGATGTAGAATTCTTCGGTAAGGTCGAGCACGGCGAAATATTCGTCGTAGAACTTCTTGATCTTGCCGGCTTCGGCCGTCTCGCCCTTCGCCAAATGGTCGTAGAGCCTGCGATGAGCGTCCTGGTGGCGCTGCATGTTCATCGACATGAAAGCGACGAGCTGGAGGAAGCCGGGATAGACCCGCCGCCCGGCGCCCCGATAACGCCAAGGAACGCCCGTGATCAGCGAGTTCTCGAACCAGGCGAGCGACTTCGATACGGCAAGTTCGTTGACCTTCGTCGGGCTTTCGCGCGGATCGATCGGCCCGGCCATCAACGTCATGGTCCGCGGGGTGGCGGGATGCCGCTCTTCCGACATCACGGCAACGGCGGCCAGCGCCTGTACGCAGGGTTGGCAGACGGCGAGGATATGAGCGCCGGGGCCGATTTCCTCCAGGAAATGCATGATGTAATCGACATAGTCGTCCATGCCGAAGCGTCCGGCCGACAGCGGCACGTCACGGGCGTTGACCCAGTCGGTAATATAGACGTCGTGATCGCGCAGCAGGGTCTGCACCGTGCCGCGCAGGAGCGTGGAAAAATGGCCGGACAGCGGGGCGACGACCAGCACCCGCGGCCGCTTTGCATCGGTGTCCGTTGCAAAGTGCAGCAGCGTGCCGAAGGGCATGTCGAGTACGGTCTCGACGGTGACGGGCACCACGCGATTGCCGATCATGACCGAGTCTATGGCGAAATCCGGACGTTGGTGGGTGATCTCGAAGCGTGAGATCATCTCCAGCGCGGCGGCGAAGTGCCGTCCCATTTCGCTGCCGGATCCCCAGAGCGCTGTCGTGGAGAAGATCTGCAGGCGCCGTGCCAGATCGCGGAGCGGCGCGATGAGATCATCCTGGAACTGATAGGCCTGGTAGAGCATGGCCGAAATCTCCCGCACTGCCGCATCGATGCGGCGGTGCAAAAAATGCTAGTGGAATATGTTCTGCCATGCGAGAAGATTATCGAGGAAGAAGCAACATTGTCCGACAAGGATACGAGCGCGATGTCGCAGGCGGCACTGACGATTTCCTCGAAGAACTACTCCTCATGGTCTCTGCGCGGCTGGCTGCTATGCCGGATGGCGGGGCTGGACTTCACCGAAGTCCTTGTGGAGATGGATGACGAGGCGCGTCAGGAACTGCTTCTGCTTTCACCATCGGTTCTGGTGCCGAGGCTGACCCATGACGATGTGACGGTCTGGGACACGCTGGCGATTGCCGAATATCTCCACGAAGTGACGCCCACTGCCGGGCTATGGCCCGCCGAGCGGGCGGCGCGCGCCCGCTGCCGGTCGGTCTCAGGCGAGATGCATTCGGGTTTCCATAACCTGCGTTCGGCATTGCCGATGAACCTCAAGGCGCGGCATGCGAGCTTCAAGATATTTTCGGGCGCGCGGCCCGATGTCGAGCGTGTCAAGGCGATCTGGACTGAATGCCTCGACGCGAGCGGCGGGCCGTGGCTTTTCGGGACCGCGCCGACCGTGGCCGATGCGATGTATGCGCCGGTCTGCACCCGCTTCCGCACCTATGCGGTGGAGCTCGAACCGCAGCTCGAAGCCTATGTGGAAACGGTGCTGTCCTGGCCGCTGATGCGCGAGTGGACCGAAGGCGCGATGGCCGAGCCGGACGAGATCGTCGAACTGGAAGTCGAGTTCTGACGGAAACCCGGCCGGGCGGCTCCCCATCGATTTTAACGGGCCGAATTAAGAGTTGCCTGGAAGGTGAGCGGCGCATAAAGCAGATGCAGTGCCACATGCCGCGAAGCCTGGACCGATGAACAGAGATTATTATTCCAAACTCGGCGGATTGCCGCCGCAAACCGAGCTGCTTTCCAGCAAGGCCGTCTTCACCACAGCCTATGCGGTCATCCCGCGCAGCGTCATGACCGACATCGTCACCAGCGTCCTTCCGCATTGGACGGGGACACGGGCATGGGTTCTCTCCCGGCCGCTTTCCGGTTTCTCCGAGACCTTCTCGCAATATGTGATGGAGGTTCAGCCCGGCGGCGGAAGCGATCGGCCGGAGCCCGACAAGCGGGCCGAAGCGGTTCTGTTCGTCGTCGAAGGCGAGATGACAATGGAGCTCGATGGCGCCAGCCACGCGCTCCGCTCCGGTTCGTTCGCCTATATTCCGGCGGGTTCGGTCTGGCGCCTGAAAAACGGCGGTTCGACGGCGGCAAAATTCCACTGGATTCGAAAAGCCTTTCAGGAGGTCGAGGGGCTGGAGCCGCCGCCGGCGATCGTCACGCATGAGGACGAACATGCCATATCGGCGATGCCGGACACCGACGGACGCTGGGGGACGACCCGGTTCATCGATCCGGCCGATGTCCGCTACGATATGCACGTGAATATCGTGACTTTGGAGCCGGGTGCCGTGATCCCATTCATGGAAACCCATGTCATGGAGCATGGTCTCTATGTGCTGGAAGGCAAGGCCGTCTATCGGCTGAACCAGGATTGGGTCGAGGTCGAGGCCGGCGACTTCATGTGGCTGCGCTCCTTCTGCCCGCAGGCATGTTACGCCGGCGGCCCCGGCCGTTTCCGCTACCTGCTCTACAAGGACGTCAACCGTCACATGACGCTCTGGTAGGAGCGATGGTGAGGGACGATGCAGCTTGAAAGCGAACGTCTGATTTTGAGACCGTGGCTGCAGCAGGATCGAAAGCCCTTCGCTGCGATCAATGCCGAACCCGACGTTGTCAGATATCTCAATCCTCTGACCGACGAACAGTCGGATGCGATGCTCGACCGTATCGACCGACACTTCGAGGATCATGGCTGGGGGTTTTGGGCGCTGGAGGAGAAGGCAAGCCGCCAGTTGATCGGCATGTGCGGCCTCGCCAAGGTTTCACCTGCTTTGCCATTTGCCCCGGCAGTCGAAATCGGTTGGCGGCTTTCGGCCTCTCGGCACGGCGCCGGATATGCACGCGAGGCCGCGGAACGGTCTCTCGACTTTGCGTTCAACGAGCTGAAGCTTGACCGCATCGTCAGCTTCACGGTGCCTGCAAACAGCAATTCCTGGGGTTTGATGACGCGACTGGGGATGAGCCGGATCGGGGAGTTCAATCATCCCAATTTCGCCGAAGGTCATCCGTTGCGCCGTCACGTGCTCTACGAACTGCGATCATCAAACGGCATTTAACGTGGAGCCGCGACGGAGGAGGGCGGGAATCTGAAAGCAAAGTGACTTCCCTGATCCAGTGGGGCTGACGACAAGGATCGACTTCCCGGAGAGAGCCGCCAAGACGATCGGCAGCTGGCCGCCTCGAAAGTGTGAGACGCCGAACAACCGGAGAACGGGGCCGAAATTCATTCCCGCTTCAAGGGCACGCGCACCACTACCTAGCCAGCGGGCCAGCCGCATCGCTCAGCGCTCGATCGCCCGACGGGCAAGACCTCCTGCGAGATTTGGATGATGGACGGCGTGGCAACCATCGCATAGGGTCACCAAGTTCGAGAGTTCGTTGGAACCGCCCATGGATCTCCGCAGGAGATGATGCCGTCAGCGTCGCGCGCGACTTCAACTTGGTCGAGCACGACACGCATTTGTATTCGTTCCGCGCGAGGACTAGGCGGCGGGTATCTTCCCAATCTCCCAGGACAAGCTCTCCAAGGGTTCTTGAGGCGAGTATGGCGCGGAAACCGCTTGGAAATCGTGACCGGGCACTCAAGATGACGTTTGCGAGTTGACGCTTGACTGATCAATTTGGTTGCCAGTCGCGGATGGTTTAGAGGGACGACTGTTCCAGAACCTTAAAAGCGTTCAAATATCCCGGGATAGTTGAATTGATGGCTTGGTGACCCGTTGTCAGGACGACGTCTTTCGATACAGATTTTAACGACGCTCCCACACTTTGCGGTTGCCCGACGACCGCGGCATGAGCTGCTGACGCAATTCGAACCACGGAATCCTTCGGTGAATCCTTTCACGCGCATATGGCAGTATTTCTTCAGCAAGCCTACCGACCGTCCCACCAGCAAGTTTGTAGACTTGGCGCCAACGAGCAATGCCGATCAGACGGGGATCTACCATGAGGCGCTTGAGTTCGCCACGAACAACAACGAGGTGCTGAACATTGCATTGACCGGTCCCTACGGCTCGGGAAAAAGCAGCGTCATCAAGTCCTTCCTGTTGAAGTACCAAAGACCTAAGCTTGAATTGTCGCTGGCATCCTTCCTGCCGGAAGGAGAGGTTCCCGGGGTGCGCGTCAGCAAACAAGAAATCGAACGAAGCATCCTGCAGCAAATCCTGTACGGCGCAGGATCAAACAAGCTCCCGCTATCTCGCTTCAAAAGGATTCAGATCCCGGAGAAATGGTCCGCAGCCAGCTCACTAGCTGTATGCACAGGGCTTTTTTGCCTCTGGTATATCGTCACCAATCATTCCAATGTCATGTCCGGGAAGTTCTTCAAGCCGTTCGAACTGTCCAACTGGTTCAACATCGTCACGTTTGCATTCGGATCCCTATTCGTTTGGCGGCTGGTCCACACGGCATACCTGAAAAGCTTGGGACTTTCCCTGAAGAGCATTTCCCTCAAGGATATCCAGATCGCACCGGAGGCCGCCGACGAGGAATCTATCCTCAATCGTCACCTCGACGAGATCATCTACTTCTTTCAGTCCACCGAATACGACCTGGTCGTCATTGAGGACCTGGATCGTTTCGACAATCCCGACATCTTCGTGACTTTGCGGGAAATCAATGCGCTGGTGAACGAGAACGCCGACATACATCGGCGCATCCGGTTCCTCTACGCTCTCCGAGACGACATATTCATCAACACGGACAGGACCAAGTTCTTCGAATTCATCGTTCCCGTCATTCCGGTGATCAACCATTCCAACTCGATCGATAAAGTCCTCGAGCACACTCAGCGCATCGATCTCGATCGGCGGCTTGATCGGCGTTTCGTTCGCGAGGTTTCCCGATATCTCAGTGATTTGAGACTGATCGCGAATATCTTCAACGAGTACGTGATCTACGCGTCCAATCTCCGGGCAGACGGAGATGGCGCACTGGATCCAAACAAGCTTCTTGCCGTCTTGATCTATAAGAACGTCATGCCAAAGGACTTCGCCGCTTTGCACCGTCAGGAGGGGGCGCTGTCCAAAGTGCTGAACCGATACGACGAATTCGTCGAGAAGTCGGGAGAAGCTATCCGTTCGCAGCTGAAAGAGATCGAAGCAGACCTATTGCGCAGCGATGAGCAGTTCGTTCGGCATCTCGCTGAACTCCATCGCATTTACGCCATGGCGATGGTGGAACGCATTCCGCAGTTCTTCACACATCTGCACACAAATTTCGGCCAGATAGCGCTCGCTGCCCTCCCTCAGCATCCCCAATTCGAGGACCTGTTCTCACAACCTCCAATGACAGTGACGAACAACGCTGGCCAGCAATCACGTGTCGATCTTCGCGGGATAGAAGCGGCGGTCGATCCAAATTGGACCTTCGCCGAACGCAAGACGCAAATCGAGCACAAGTCTTCCGATCATCGGGAGAAGGTGGAAAAGAGGTCTCAGGAACTCAAGGCTGAGCTGTCTTTGCTTCGGACAAGGAAATTCCACGAGGTGGTGAGGGAAAGCGCCGCGCTGATCGAAGAGGTTTTTGCAGAGGTTGGCGAGAGCCGAGATCTCCTGAAATTCCTCATTCTCGAAGGTTATTTGGACGATACCTACTATCAGTATACCTCGCTGTTCCATAGCGGGCGCCTGTCCCGCAACGACAATCAATTCCTGATTCAGATCCGCAGTTTCAACAATCCCGAACCCGATTTCCAACTGGACAGCATCTCGGAGGTAATCGCCTCGATGCGCGAGGATGATTTCGGGCGCACGTATGTCCTCAACCGATTCATCATCGATGGTTTGCTGGGAAATACCAAGGAGCACGCGGCCAAAATCACCAGCGCACTCGAATTCATCGCCAGCCACGTCGACGACTGCAAGGACTTTTTCCAAAGCTACTACGCGCGCGGCGCGCATGTGGATCGATTGATTTCCACGCTCATCCGGAGATGGCCAGCTTTTATAGTAGTCGCCTTGAGAAGCGATCTGGCAGTATCGCACGCGGCAAGAATCCTTACCTACGCTCGAAATGGTGCGATCAAGCAGGGGACTCCCGCTGGCTTCACGTTGGCGCGCTTTGCATCCCAAGAACTGAGCAGGATTCTCGCCGAAGGCGTAGACTTCGATCTGAGCATACTAGAGGCTCTAAACATCCAGGTCGCAGATGTGCCAGCCATCGCTGACCATCACCATGTGGTCTCGTACATCGCGGCAGAAGGGCTCTACCGAGTTTCTCCAGCAAACATTCGGCTCGTTATGGAACAGGTCGTCAAGTTCCCAACGCCAGGTGATCTGGAGAGAAAGCACTTCACCTCGCTGCGCGAAGCCAACTATGGTCCGCTCCTGAAGCGCATCGGCTCCAATTTTGAGGCCTATGTCCAAGACGTCTTGCTGAAACTCCAGAACAACACAGATGAAGATCTGCCAGCGATAATCGAGGTGCTGGGCCACGATGAGGTACCTATCGAGCTTCGTTCGGAATTCCTCAGTTTGCAGACAACAACTTTCCCGTCGTTCGTGGACGTTCCGGTCGCGTTCCACGCCGCACTCCTCACGGAACAGAAGATTGACAGCACCTGGGAGAATTGCCTGGCGTTTCTCACTAGCGAGGCGTTCACCTCGGAAGTTCTAACGGACTACCTTCAGAGTGAAGCGAGCAAGGGCCTGTCTCGGCAGGCGATACCGAATACGAAAAATGCATTGTCGTTGCGAAAGTTTGTCATTGAGAACGATGCGCTACCTGACGAGATCTACAGGCTATATGTCCGCAAACTGCCTTTGCCCTTTACAGCTCTGCCCGATGTCGAAGCGAACAAGATCAGAATCGTAATCGAGGAGCGCAGAGCGGTTTTCTCAGTCGATAATTTCACCAAGATCGACGGTGATGACCTAAAGGCACTTTTCATCGAGTTGAACTTCGAGGACTACAGAAAGAAGCGAACCGAGTTTTCGATCGGTGCCCAAGTGCTCGAAAGGCTTCTGAATTCCGATCTTGCCGACAGTCAGAAGATGGCAGTCGTGGGGGACATTGACCCTGAGCTCGTTTCCGAGAACTCGTCGCTTGCCGCTGCCATCGGCCCTGTGCTTAATCGGTCAAAGATCAAGGCGAAAAGTTACGGATCGGATTTCGTTCGCGCAGTCATCCTGAATTCCCATCCGGAATCGCTCCAGATATCGTTGTTCAATAAGTTGCACTCTGTACTTACCAACGTCGAAGTGCGTGATGTTCTCCAAGGATTGCCCGCGCCGTACTGCGACATAGCCATCTACGGCAGGGCGCCTAGGATCGACAGCGATTCGGCCAACGAAGGATTCGCTTCGTGGCTGAAGGAGAGGAAGATCATCTCGTCATTCGGGCCAACGTTGTTCAGTGGCGGCATCCGGATTAGCACATTCCGGAAAGAACCCACGGGGGAGTAGAAGAGTTGGCAACAACCTTGCGGGGCGCTTGGCCCAAGGGTCAACTACGATCATGGTCGAAGAGGTTTGCATGAAATCGGTCCTCGGCATCGACGCAGCCTGGACAGAGCGCGAGCCCAGTGGCGTTGCTCTGATTGCCGATAGTGGATCCGGCTGGCGGTTGGTACAAGTCGCAGCCTCCTACGATGCATTCATGCTGCCTGCTTCGATTGCGGATCCTGTCTTGCGACATCGAGGTTCGATACCCGAAGCGGTGGCACTCCTCGGGACCGCCAGTCAAAAGGTCGGCGCCCCAGTAGATATCGTCGCCGTCGACATGCCACTCTCCATGACGCCAATTGTCAACCGCAGAGCGTCAGACAATCAGATCTCGACAGCATACTGTGCCCGGCACGCCAGCACCCACACGCCGAGTGTGACGCGTCCGGGCAGGCTGAGTGACGATCTCCGACTGGGTTTTCATGCCGCCGGGTATCCACTTGCAGTCGCTGAACCCAAGGGCAGGGCAGTCATTGAGGTCTATCCGCATCCCGCCCTGATCGAACTCGCAGCCGCCGAACGCAGGCTGCCGTACAAGATCTCGAAGATCGGCAAGTATTGGCCGGAGGTCGCCCCTGCTGTGCGCAAGGCTAGCCTACTCGAGACATGGCGCCAGATCGTCGGGCTTCTTGATGCCAGGATCCAAGGCGTCGCGCATGCCCTGTCGCTACCTCCTGTCACCGCACGAGGACATGAGTTAAAGGCATTCGAGGACGTGCTCGATGCAATCGTATGCGCTTGGGTTGGCGCCTGCCTTCTGAACGGACGCGCTAAAGCGTATGGGGACGAGTTGTCCGCAATATGGGTGCCTGAGGTTCGGTAGCCCCAAGGTGGATCTTCCGGAAGTCGGCTCTAATCTCGGGCCTCAACGATCACGTCCAAGAAATCCCGGATGTCAACGCTGGGATATATAGAAAATCTATCGCCAATCGCATAAGTGACGATCCATCGAAACGAAGATGCCTGTCGGACGCGCCGTCGCGGACTATTGAGAACACCGGGGATCGCTTAATCTGTCTGGCTCAACGCTCAAACGCGTACCGATGGTCGACGGCGACCTTGCGCGTCTCCCCAGGCAGGCCCCAAGTCAGGAGATTACATACGTCTCTGGGAGTGTAGGTATAGTCGCCGAGGCGAGCGCTCCACCATTGGATCAAGGGATCCGAGAGCGTCCGAACACCGTTGGTGAGTTCTTCGTATGTGAAATCGCGAGGCACGCTGGTCTCTCAAGATGGTGAGCAACCGTGTACACATACAACCCCGAGAATTCATTAATCGTCGTGGAAGATGATGCAGATGTGCGCCTTGATCGTAAGGATTGATGCATAAGTCCTTTGAGAAGCGTTAGAACGATTCTCACAGGGAAATTGCTTTTTTTATGCGAATGCCGAGAGCGGTTCGATGGCGGCGCAGCCCTCGGCGCCGCGCGACATGGAAGTGAAATCCGAGATAGCTTCGATGAAGCGAGTTGGCGATCCTAGCCAAAGTCAATGCGCCATCGATAGCAAAGTCGACAGAAATCTCTAGCACGGGCATCTCGCGCTTTGGCTCTGCAGAAGTGGCCAGGCGTGAAAAGACCCACCAAATGTGCGGAATCGGCAGGGGGATGGTCTCAGAATTGGCGTCAGTCCAACATTATGGGTGCACAGTCCAAAAATGCGTGGCGAGAGTCCAAAAATATTAGGCGACGCTTAGACGTTTCTGCAACAGCGCAACCTATAATTGCAAAAGTGGCGTAATCTATCTTATGGAACTCGCTCGTGTGTCGGGCCGATCGATCGCACAGACGTCGCTTACGATCATTTGGAAATGAAGTTTCTCAATACGTAGCTCAACGCGTTCAGGCGCTATCGGATGAGGCCAACGAAACCGAGGGCGCTCGACCTCTTCAGCGACCGCCCTCTCATCCCCTGCGCGCCCATCTTCGCGGGAAAGCGCGACGGAAGTCCCCAAGCAATGCGATGTGACATGTACGGCAACAGACAGAGTCGCTAAGCCGTTGATCGCACTTTCGTTAATCACCATATATGTGCAAACGATCACATAGTGGACATCATGGTAAGTCGGCTCCGAAAAACGCTGACCGTGCAGCAACGCGCGGCCGCATTCGAACATACGAACAAGATTGCGATGGAAGCAGCGGAAGATGAACGTCGCCGCCGCGAGGAGAAGAACGAGAGGCTCCGAAAGCTCCGCCTGGGCGAAGCACACCGTGTCACGGGACAAGCCGACGCGCCCAATTCCGAGATAATGCCGGAGAAATAATTTCGTTCAACGGCTCTACTGCCGCTTTTCGCTAAGGCTTGTTCTTGAGCGGCATGTCCTGCAGAATCAGTTGCTTCGCGGTTCCCTTCTTCCATCCGTCGGCCATGGGATCCGGCTGCGGCGCCGACTTCGCCAAATCGGACCGTGCGCTTCTGGTCTCCGTGGTGCTGACGCCGAGCGCCTCGTCGCGCCTCTCGATCATCGCCGGCTTGAGCTGTCCGTCGGCCGTGAAACCCATCATCAGTTGCGGAAGGCCAGTGGGCAGCGACGAATTCTTGTCGATCTGCCAAGTGTGCCAGCTTTTTCCGTAGGTGGAAACGAGGCTGGCGATTGCCGTGTGTTCGACAGCTCCCGGAATGCCTGGCATCACCAGCTCGCCGGACGTGGTCTCGTGCCGATGACTGTGCCAGAGCGGCTTTTCGTCGTCAGGCAGCGTCTTGAATAGGCGCTCAGAAACGATGTACTCGATACCGATAAGCCGAGACTCCGGTTTGCTTCCGTCGTAGATCACGCATTGGAAGAAATCCTCGTTGACGTGACTACAATAATGATGCGCCTCGATCTGCCTGCCCATGTCGTCGGCGTAAAAGTGGAAGCCATTCAAATACATGTTGATGGCGCTGATTGGACTGTCGTTCTGAAGCAAGTCCGCGCCTATACCGAGCATCGTGCTTTTGGTTGATTTCTCGGCGCCCGGAATGTGACCGTGGTTTGGCTGCTGCTGGGCAAGGGCGCGGCCGCAAGAACACCCGATCGCGGTTGCGGCCGCAGTAGCGAGCGCGAAGAAGCCCCGGCGGTCGGGGTGGAGAGGATTTCGGAACATGCTGTCCTCCAGCTTTGAGGAGCTCGAACCCCGGGCGGAGGCGAGAGTTCCGTCCCTGCTGGAAATAAACAGCGGTGCGTTCAGCCATGCCGCCGCAAGGATCTGTAACGGGCTCGACCCGCTGCTAGACCGTTGGCGAAGCTCACGCTATCGCACTTCGGGCGTGGAGGCGGTGGCCAGAGGTACCATAGCACTTTCGTTGCGCAGAAGCGCGGCGAGATCAGCGGGGAATTGCATCCGGTCGATGCCGAGCAACTCTCTCCGCCTTCGCGCTCGGATCGCGACGAGTGACCAGTCCTTCATGCTGCTTGTCCGAACGCTTCGAAACCGGTCGGGAAAATCTCGTCAAAGTCGTTCGTCGTAATTATCGATGCAGCAGCTCGATGGAGGACCGTGAGCGCTCGAACAGTGAGCGACACTGGAAGCACAGGGAGCCAATGAAGGACGATCGACGCTGCTCGACAAGCTCGTCCTTCATAAGCAAGCCTCCATCAAAAGACGTTGCTGTTCTTCAGGTCCTCCGTAGGCATCTTTGGCAAACTCCTCCATCGCCTCACGGTCGCGTATCGTGATCAAGCTTCGTTCTGCCTTGATGAAGCGGTTTCCTTCCAGAATGTGCAACGCAGTGGTGACGCTCGGACGTCTCACAGCTAGCATTATTGCCATGAATTCATGGGTCAGCGGCAGCTGGCGACCTTTAATCCGATCGTCGCACATAAGCAGCCAGCGCGCCAAGCGCTCACTGACCTCGTGAAGAGCATTCGACGCCGCAGTGTGTGACAGTTGAATGGTGAAGGCAGCGACGGAGCGTTGAACGAGGGTTCGAAAAGCCTTGTTCGTGTCTATCAACGTCACGAAGATGTCGAATTCCAGCCGGTAGGCTCCGCCCTCGATCTGAGCAATTACCTCATGCGGGCTCTTACGTATGCCTGCCGCGGCATGTGCAGGAACATATCCTTCGAACCCGAAGAGACCAGCCTCCGCACGATTGCCTTCCGCTGTCACCACCACGACCGAGCCTATGCCGCTCACAGGGAAATGGACGTGATCAACCGGTTCCCCTTGTCTCGCGAGCACCGCGCCTTTGGGCAGGTCGCAGAATTCCAGATAGGGAGCGACTGCTTGATAATCGGCTTCCGGAAGCCTTGCCAGAAGCCTATTTGCCATAAACGATTGTTGAGGAGCGGCCATTTTGCGCCTTCCATTGCTGTAACGGGTGCCCGCGCATCCCGCATTTAGCCCAACGCTGCCATTGGAGACAGTGAGCAATGGTAGGGTCATTTTCGGAAAGTTCAAACGAACTGTGCGGAAGGGTGCAAAGCAGTCGAAACGGTCAAGCCACAAAGCGCCGCGAACGCGCAAGCCTGCTCAGACGACTGAACTTCGGCGCCGAAGGCCGATGAGGGCGGGAATATTCGGAGGAATGTGGTGGAGGCTGGATCTGACTACCCCCACCTTTTCCTTGTTGCTACGACTGCACCGATCTCTGAAAGACCCGTCCAAGCCGCTCGGCAAATCGGCGGGGATCTGCTGGCCGATCGCCATCCAGAATGCGCGCCTGGTCAAGCAATAAGAACGCGGCGTCCTCCTGATAGGGGGCATCACCCTCCACGCTCGCAATCGCTTTGATCAAGGGGTGCATCAAATTGATCTCCAGGATCGGCTTGGCCGCATCTTGAAGACGACCGGCGTTTCGCAGGATTTTTTCCATCTGCCTGTCATAGCCGTCTTCGGGCGCTACGAGGCAGACCGCACTCTCCGTCAGACGG
>NZ_JAAXQT010000015.1:0-110963 GCF_019778565.1 Rhizobium laguerreae
TCATCAACCTGATCGGCGAAGGAGATAGCATCGCTGCTGAGGCGCGATCGCAGGCAACCACGAAGTCCGGCAAGATCTACGAGAACGAATACTTTATTCTGTTCAAGATCCGCGATGGAAAGATTGCGAGCGTAAGGGAATACACCGACCTTATGCATGTCCAGGAAACCTTCGGCTAGTCTAAGGCCATTGCGACCAAGCCCGCTTCCCGCTTTGAGCGCCGCGCAGCGGACGGAACCGGCTCGACGTTAATCGGCCTTCTATCAGAAATCGCTCATTCTGCCCGTTGGCGCCGCGATGCGCATCGCTGGTCTTGAACGGATACGACCTTCGGCTCCTGCGCTTCTGATGTTAAGTGGCTTGAATTAAAAAGCATTTCCCATGAGACCGATCCCAAACAGCAATCTGTCCCATAGCAGTGGACAGAAATCTTAGGTGCCGACTCAATAAAGCTTTTGGGAAACGCGCTCGGCCATGAAATCAATGAAGGCGCGAACTTTGGGCGCTCGTGCCGACATAGGGGGCCAGACGAGCGAAACGCTGCCACGTTCGTCCGTGTAATCTGCGAGGACAGCTTGAAGCCGTCCCGCCGCAATGTCTTCGCTTACGAGATAGCTCGGCGCCTGAATAATCCCCAAGCCACCCAGTGCGGCGGATGCAAGTGCCTCGCCGTCATTTAAAACGACAGAAGGCTTGATTGGCGTTGGTTGGAGTGAATTTTTGAACGCCCAAACTTCCGGCCGACCGGTGGTTGGAAAACGATAAAAAACACAGCAGTGATTATTGAGATCTGACGGAGTTTGCGGGGTGCCGCGGTGTGCGAGATATTCCGGCGAGGCGCACGTTATGAATGTGTGTGGTCCGATCCTCCGTGCGCGTAACGTCGAATCGTCCAGCTCACCTAGCCGCAGCACCACGTCATACCCACCATTGATAATATCAACCTTGACGTCATCGAGGCTGATCTCGGTCGTCACATCTGGAAAGCGGATGCGAAAATCGAGGAGCGCCGGCATGATGATCTTGCGACCTAAGACTGTGGGCACACTCACCTTAATGCGGCCTCGGGGTGCCTTTTGAACCAAGTGAAGCTCTTGCTCAGCGTCATGCAGTTCTTTCAATATGCGGGCGACGTATCGATATAGAATGTCGCCTTCCCCGGTCACGGCTAGCGATCTGGTCGTACGGTTCAGCAATCGCAGGCCTAGACGCGCCTCAAGTCGCTCCACCGCTTTTCCCACGGCCGATGCAGACAGACCAAGCTTCCTTCCCGCAGCCGCAAAACTTCCGGTTTCGACGGCGACTGAAAACGCGACGAGGCCGCTAAGGGATTCTATTGAGACGATTGAAGACATTATGTCCGGTATGATGCGACGAAGACCCCCATTCCGTCAACAGCCGCGATTCTCCAATATCTACACAGCAACTGTTCGCGCAGACCGCTACTAGAACGTCGAGCTAAGCATTGGGAGGAAGTAATCATGTCTCACACTCATGCACGCGTCCCCCGTCGTTGATCATTCAACGCGCCGGGTAAAGGATCAAGCAAGCAATGACAGGATTGCGGCAGGTAATATTCGAACGCCTGAAAACGACTGCGATGGTGTGGCTCGCCGTCTACCCAAGCGTCCTTCTGATTGTTTGGATTGTAGGCGACTGCATGCAGGATTGGCCAATGCCGCTGCGAGTACTGGGCGCAACGCTCATGGTTGTGCCAATTGCCACCAACGTTAGCCAACCCGCAGTCAGGACAATTGTCGGCAAAATCGAACAGGTAATGGTGCAGTGGCAATCACGTAACCGGCTCTAGCCTCGTCCTGTCCGGACGGATACTCGAAAGTGGAAGGATCCACAGATATGACGATGCCCCTCGACAACATACCGAGCCGCAAAGCCTTCAATTGGATCAGCGGATCTCAATGCCAAGAAGGTCAGTTGAAACAGTCAATAGACCCAGCGACTTATAACGTAATCGGCCACTACCCCGACTACGGCCTTGAGGCAGCGAAATTTGCGGTGGCAGCAGCCTCTAAAGCCTTTCGCGAAACAATGTGGGCGCATGATCATGAATTACGGGCTCGTGTGCTCGACCAACTAGCGTGCGCCTTCGAACGCAATCGCGACAGACTACTCGAAATTCTGTCGTTGGAGAACGGCAAGGTAAAGGCTGAAGCTGCATTCGAGCTGGACATGGTTGCGAGCAAACTCCGCTACTCGGCAGCCACTGCCCTGGTCGAAGGTGGACGGGCATTGACACCAAAGCCCGGGAGCATCTCCGTGATCCTTCGGCAACCGATGGGAGTCGCGGCGGTCATTGCACCTTGGAACTCTCCGGTTATTCTGACGATCCGATCACTCGCCCCAGCGCTCGCTGCTGGTTGCACCACCGTCATCAAACTCCCGGCGCAAGTCGCACAGACGGCAAGCGTCATGGCCGAGATTATGGCGGAAGCAGAGGATCTTCCGAATGGCGTGATCAATCTGTTTTTCGAAAGCGGTCCTGAGGGCTCCGCTTATCTCGTGGACTCGCCGGAGGTTCCAGTCGTCAGTTTCACCGGATCTACCCGTACCGGCCGAGCCATTAGCAGCGCCGGCGCGAGATACCTCAAACGTTTCGGAATGGAGCTCGGCGGCAAGACGCCGATGATCGTTTTTGACGATGCAGACCTTGATGCCGCCTTGCCGGCACTGGAAAAGGCGCTGACTGTCTTCAGCGGTCAGTTCTGCATGACGGGGTCCCGCTTGCTCGTGCAGGATGGAAAATATGAGGCCGTGCGCAACGGCTTGGCGGAGAGATTGCGCAACGTCAAGGTTGGCCCCGCCGCCGACCCCTCCAGCGATATGGGCCCGCTGATCGACCGCGCTAACGTTGCGCGGGTCGATGGTGTGGTCGAGGCCGCTATCGCAGCCGGCGCGAAGGTCGTCGAGCGGGGCGGACCCATCAATGTGGGTCCCCTTGCAAACGGCGCTTTCTTCCGCCCGGCCCTTCTGGAAGTCTCCGACAACAGTCTTGCTATCGTACAGGAGGAGACTTTTGGCCCAGTGCTGACGATTCAGCGGTTCTCTGACGAGGCGGAAGCGATCCGTCTTGCCAACGACAATGAGTACGGACTGTCGGCCAGCATCTGGACACGCGATGTAGATCGATCCTTGCGCGTCGCGCAGGCGCTCGAAGCGGGCTCGGTGTGGATCAATGACTGGGCGAAGGTCTACGACGGTACCGAGGAGGGCGGATTCAAGCAGTCTGGCGTTGGCCGCTTGAACGGTCTGGCCGCGCTGGACGATTTCATCGAACACAAGCACATCGCGCTCAAGCCGGGCTTGGCGCAACGCTGACACCTCAATTCCCAAAGTCACTTAGAAGGAGGAATATACGATGTCTATCAATGCGCACGCTAAGAAGTTGTCAAAAGCCGAGCCTGCATCCCCCACGTCACCGTTGGGGGTATTGCAGTCGATCCTGTCGAACCCGACTGACCTGGATTTCGTAAAACAATTCACGACGGACGATTTCATTTATGTTTCGCTGAACTATGAGCACGCGGAGCTGAAGCGGATCATGCCTTGGGCCGGTACCAACGAAGGTACCGAAGGGCTGGTTCAGACTTTTATCGATGTCGGCCGTTACTGGACGACAGACAACTTCGAAATTCAGGACAGCTTCGAAAATAAGAACGGAGCAGCGATCTTCGGCACGTTCACCTACACATCAAACGTTTTGGGCAATACGGTGACGTCGCCCTTTTCGGTTCTGGCGCGCGGTGAGAACGGCAAGCTGTCTTATGTGCAGTTTATGGAAGATACTTTCGCAACGGTCCGCAGTTTCAGAAACGGTGGCGAGTATTCCATCAAAGCGAACCCAGACGGGTCCGAAATCACTGTCTGAATGCAGGTCTGCCCTCGCGGCAACGATCACTAACTTGATGTAATAGGTTTCGGGCAGCAAGTAATCGCTAGGCGAACTGAACGAAACTTTGGTCAGTTTTCGGCAAAACAACGCCGAAAAAACAATCCTGATCCTGCATGCGACACCTCTCGCAGGAGCGATGGCGCCTATGGCTGGGGCGTGACCGAGGATTCTGCCGATCCGCAAAAGATGGTCGAATGGTTCATGGTCGATTCCTGGGCGAAGCACCTGCGCCAGCACAAACGGGTTTCGCAGGCCGATGCCGACCTCCAGGCCAAGGTACTTGCCTACCACTCGGGTCCCGACAGGCCTGTTATTCGACATTTCCTGGCGATCAACCGGCCGGGAAAAGCCTGACACGAAGACGTCTTTGGCAGGAACAGGCAGGATCAAGGTCCTCCTAAGAGCGGGAGGACCGGCAATACGGCAGTGCAACGTAGTGGCAGTCCTGCAGAGAACTACAGTGACTGGTTTTTTGACAATTAAATATCGATATCAGGGACCCCGATGCCGCCAGGGTCACGCAGTTCGTCCACGTAACAGGGATATTCCTGCCGCTGTCGGGCAGAAACCTGCGCATCAATGTCCATTAGCATGATGGAAGAACTGGTTTCTGTCCGCCCAGCCAGATCGCCCCCGGGGGTGATGGCGAAGCCGCCTCCGCCGAAGCGTGGACCATCCGTAGAATGCCCGACCCTGTTCGAACTGACGACGTAACTCCCAGAGACGATTGAGGCCATCTTGCCGGCAGTTATCCAGCTTTCGTGGGCAGAACCGGTCGCCCGAGGAACGGCAATCAAATCGGCTCCGCATCGGCCGTATTGTCTGGCATGTTCGTTGAACATGAGTTCGGTACACAAAAGGACGCCTACACCTAGCCCGCAAATAATCTGGATGTTGAAGCGCCCATCGCCTCGACTGAACCAGGACACCTCGGACCAACCAGGCTCCTGCGGAAGGTAGGTCTTCGTATGCAGGGGGCGAACTTCGCCGTTCTCGATGACGATCGCCTCATTGGCAAGGCGGTCGGCGAGCAGCATTGGACGGCTTGTTATAACGGCCGGAATGTTCAGCGCAGCGAGAGCAGCGGTTCCAGCTTCGTGGATCTCAACACTTTGCTGTGCGTCCTCGACTACGAAATCATTCTTTCGAGCCAGCCACTGACCGAAAGGCATCTCATTCATTAACAGTATATCGGGCCTGCACTTGCCAATAGCTTGGGCAAATTGCTCCCACGCCGGTCCATGCGGCTGCAAGCCATCGGTCATTTCGACGTAAGCACAAACAGGCATTATTATCCTCCACCTCAAGGGATTGAGCTTAGTACTTGGCGTAGGGTCAAAGTTCCAGGGCTGCCATGAGCTTCCCGATGGACGGACGGGTATTCTCAATGCGGTAGCGGATACGGTAACCGGCACGGCTTAGGCGTTATCGGCTAGACAGTGACTTCGCAGCGGCTGCATTTTTAGCTTCTTCGATGGAAAGGCGAACCGCTCGTTTCATGGCATCCTTCTCGCCGAATATCGCAACAAAAGCCGTGGCACCTTCCAAACGGGCTAACGTGTCAGTCGCAATGTCGCGAGCTACATCGACAGGCATGGCGCGGGACAGGATGCTCGACAGATGATCGCGATGCGCTTGAAAAAATGCTCGAACGGCATGCTTCGCAATCGGGGTCTCGTCACTTGTGCCGTAGGCTAGATGCAGACCTACGCATCTGCCGCGATCAGTGAGAGTGGTCGCGATAAATTCGATGACCTCGACGAATTCATCATCCCATTGCCCGGAGGCTGAGTCTCTTTGACCGAATGTCTCTTGCAAAGTGAGATCAAGTACCGCCGGAACGAGAGCTTCCTTATTGGGGAAGCGGACGTACAGCGATGATTTCTTCAGGCCCACGGCATCCGCGAGGTCATTCATCGACGCGCCTGCATAACCTTTTGATCGAAACAACTCCCTCGCAGTCGATACGATCGTTTCTCTCATGACTTTCATACGTCTTCTCCGAGCCAGGGTTCTCCGCATTTGATACAGGAAATCTAAGGGGTTGACAACCGACCGTTCGGTCGTATTTTACCTTCACTCGTGACTGTTGGTTTGTCGAATCCTTTGAGAAGGAGTTCTAAAATGGCCGTAAGCTACAAAACGCAAAAGGTACAAGACGTCGAGGTTTTCTACAGAGAGGCCGGTTCAAAGGAAGCACCAGTCCTTCTTCTGCTCCACGGTTTTCCGTCATCCAGCCACATGTTCCGTGATCTGATCCCGCTGTTGGCAGATCGATACCGCGTCATCGCACCAGACCTTCCCGGGTTCGGTCGAACGAGTTCACCTGCACGTGGAGAATTCCCTTACACATTCGATAAACTCGCCGCTGTCATGACGGGCTTCACAGAGGCACTCGGCCTCAGCCGCTATGCACTTTACGTTTTCGACTATGGTGCACCGATCGGGTTCAGGATGGCGACGGCCAATCCGGACCGAATCTCCGCCATCATCAGCCAGAATGGCAACGCCTATATCGAAGGGTTCAGTGATGAATGGACGGCGTGGGAGGCATATTGGCGTGACCCCTCCGCTCAAAACAGAGAGGCATGTCGGGCATCTCTGTCTCCTGAGGTGATCGAGAACTGGCAATACCGCACCGGGACATCAAAGGAGCGTCTTTCACCCGATGGTTATCAACTTGATATCGCGTTCATGTCGCGGCCGGGTGCTGAAGACATTCAACTGGATCTAATCCTCGACTACAGAACAAACATCGACCGGTATCCGGAGTTTCAGGCGTATTTTCGGGATCACCAACCACCGTTCCTGGCGGTCTGGGGCAGACATGATCCAGCATTCGTACCCGCGGGTGCCGAGGCCTATAAGCGTGACCTCCCCACCGCGGAGGTCCATCTGCTCGATACCGGCCATTTTGCCTTGGAAACACATGCAGACGAGATCGCTCAGTTCATTCGGAGCTTCCTGATCAGACATGTCTAAGCTCGATACGACTGTCGTCGTCGGGCTTGGCTCAAGTGGCCACTGAAAAGCGGACAATCGCGAAGCTTCACGGGGAAGACAGGTACGGGTTTTACGACCTATTCCAAGTGTTCCTGTTCAAGCAACGGAGTTTTGCACGTCTGGCACCTACAGGATGCCAGCAATCCCCGCGAAATAGTGTTCGCTTGTTCGGTTGGATCCGACGGTGTCCTTCGCAAATAACTTGAAACACATCAACCTATCCTGGTGGAAAGGAACAGATACATGATCAATCTTGAAGGCAAACGCGCACTGGTAACTGGCGGGTCGCGAGGCATTGGTGCTGCGATCGCATTGGCGCTGGCAGAAAACGGCGCGGATGTCGCGTTCACCTACCAACGCTCCGCCGAAAAGGCCTCGAAGGTAACGGAAGCGATCGAAAAGATGGGGCGTCGCGTGGCTGCAATCCAAGCAGACAGCGCCGACCCCGAGGCAATTGCTAGCTCAGTAAGCGAGGCCGTCTCCGCTTTGGGCGGGCTGGACATCCTTGTGAACAGCGCCGCGATTGGCCACAACGGCATGATCGTCGACTTGGATGTCTCAGCGTATCAGACCTTGATGGATGTCAATGTACGAGCTCCGGTCCTGTTCGCGAAAGCCGTCATCCCGCATCTCGGCAAAGGCGGCCGCATCGTCACAATCGGCTCGGCTCTGGGCGAGCGGGTACCGTTTCCCGGCATAACACCCTATGCAATGTCCAAGGCAGCACTCACATCCTTCACACGCGGTCTTTCGCGTGAACTTGGTCCAAGTGGTATCACCGTCAATCTCGTGCAACCCGGAGCAACCGATACTGAAAGCAACCCAGCGGACGGCCCGGCTGCAGACTTGCAGAAAAGCTTGACTTCCTTGGGACGCTACGGCGAACCGCGGGAGATTGCCAACGCTGTGGTATTTCTCGCAAGCCCGGCCGCGAGTGTCATCACGGGCGCTATTCTCACCGCAGACGGCGGTGCAATCGCCTGACTTGCTCGTGCAAGATTCTGATGGAGCGATGGTGCCCACCTTTTCGATCGCCCGGACTAACCGGCAACACACCATTTCGGTGGGCGCCATCTCCATGCTTATACCTTCCTCACAATAGGAGACCACAATGGCAAAGCCTGAACTTTTCGTCACGCCTGGGTTCGGGCAGAAATTCCATGAGCTTTTGCACTTTTCACAAGCGCTCAAGATTGGTGATCGCATCGAGATCTCCGGCCAGGGCGGATGGAACGATGAACTCGAAATTCCGGAGTCAATCGTGACCGAGATCGAGAGAGCATTTGAGAATGTCCGGCGAACCTTGGCCACGGCTGGCGCGGACTGGAAGGATGTCGTCCATGTCAACTCTTATCACGTCGGAGGCTTTCCACCGATCGTGAACGAAACGATTGCCGGTCTTTTCCGTGAGTACATGCCCGATCGAGCTCCGATCTGGACGCAGACCGGTGTGGAAGCCCTTGGGCTCCCTGCGATGCGAATTGAGATCCGTGTCACTGCCATCCTGGAATGACTCTGGCGCCTACCACGGCTGCATTACGATGCAAAGGCTAGTCGCGTTTAGCAACGACCGACCCATGGCCAAAGCCTGTGACCGCCTTAATGCGATCAGAATCTCAGCCTCCCAAGGAGAATGTAATGAACACCGACAGTTGCCCCATTCCCACACCGCAGGAGCGCTCCTTCCTAGCCATCCAGCAAGCGGCCGAACAGACGATGCTTGAGAAGGTGTCGCGCGCCATCTCCGATGCGACAGCCGAAGTCACGAGGAACGTTCAAGACGCTGGTTTGGAATTTGAACCGACCAGTGAAGGCTACTTCATGTTCGCGGTTCAGCAGGGCAACATTCGTGCGCCTTTGCGGAGGCAATCCGGATACGCTGCGGGGAGGAAACCCGGAGGTTGGCGAACATGTCATTCGGAACTGTCGCAACATCATTGACACCTATTGGAAGAGCCACACAGCACAGACCGCGGTGCCCTGAAAAGCACTTTCCTGTCCCAGGCAATCGGTCACAGCAATAAACGAGGTCCATCATGAAATGGGAATACCTGACAGTCGACAAGACACTCGATAACCAGCAGATGAACGAACTTGGTGACGCCGGGTGGGAATTAGTTGCGGTCGTTTCACCAGCGCATTTCGTCTTTCATTATTTCTTCAAGCGGGAAGCTCAGCCGCTATAGCAACTATCGAAGGACTGAAGCGTTTACAGGCGTCTTGCCTTCTAGCAATGCAAATGGCGCCCGGTAGCACGGGCGGGACGACCGCGATCCGGCCCCGCAATCGCTGGGCAATCCCTTATCAGTGGAATTCAGCAGATTGGGCTGAGCGCTGCAAGTTGGGTTCATCGGTGAATGACAGTTAGCCCGTGCAGTTACGGAACCGGATCCTGCCTGCGGGCCGGGCAATGTGCTCATTGCCGTAGAGGCTATTTCCATTGAGGGAGGCGACCTCATTGGTGAATTGCACTGAGAGCTGACCCAGGCTCCACCCGCTTCATGTTTCGGACATGGTTCCGCAAGACCATGTGCATCGGCGCTGCCATCCACGAGACGGGCGGCGCGCGGATGGGAGAGACTCCGGAGATATCCATCAGTGCTCAATCGCTACAACAAGTTTGGGACGCGCCTAACCTCATCGTCACCGACGCCAGCGCCTTCCCCGGCAGTGGAGTTGCCGGCACCACCCTCACCGTCATGGCCCTGACCCTTTGCGCCTGCCGTCATCTCGTTGATGGAGAAGAGTATTCCTCTTAAAAAGGCTCTAACGCAGATGAGCAACTGCCCGATTACACCAGGTCTTGAGTGGAATCGAACCGCCGACGGCCTTATTTGGGACAGAAATCCAGCTGGATTTCTTAGTGAAAATTCCTGCTCTTCACCTTCAGCGTATCGATATGATGGTCAGGCACAAACATGTCGCGCCCGGTGGTGCGTATGAAAAGCGTAGGTCCGCCCGGCGGGCTCCGCTCCGCCCTGAGCGACAGCGGTATGCGGATAATCTCCGAACCCGTCTTCCGGCAAATGAACGTTGATCAGGTTGTCGCGGGCAATCATGGCGGCTCAGAGACATAATTTGTCAGACTGCCGATAACACGTCTGACGGCAATTCACTAGGTTGGCATTAACTCAGCACAACTTGGACGAAGGTCATGACACTGGAATTCCAAATAGCGGAAATCCCGGAGCGCCTTGCCCGCGGCCTTCTGACGAAGCTACCAGCTTTGAGGTTCGGAGCCTCCGTCGCTGTGGGCTGGTGGCAACGGAGCGAGACCGAACACGCACTGCACCGACTATCGGATCGTGATCTGGCGGACATAGGTATTGCGCGTCGCGATATTCGCGAGTTCGCTTGGACTGGCACCGTCGCAGCCAGCGAGCGACGAAACAGATCACCGGCCGCCGCCATGGATGCGCTTGCCTGCGGGGAATCCCATGCCCCGAGCGGATGGGTGGAAGCCCTCGCTGATCCCTTTCGCGACGGCTCACGAATTAATGCGATGTCCACGAAGCCGCGGTCAACGCGATAGCGCCGTCGGTCTTGAAACAAGCGTTACCAGAGAGGCAGACAGAATGCATGATGACCGGCTTTTCGACGAGAAGATCGCTGCGACCTACGATGATGACAAAGGCATCTCTGCGCCAGAGGTGATCGAGCCGGCCGTTGATCTCCTGGCCGAGCTCGCAGGAGGCGGGCGCGCCTTGGAATTCGCGATCGGAACCGGACGTATCGCACTTCCTCTCGCGCGGAAAGGGGTGCAGGTGGAGGGCATCGAGCTTTCGAGGCCGATGGTGTCTCGCCTTCGCGCTAAAGAAGGAGGCGCGGAGATCTCGGTAGCGATCGGCGATATGGTAACGACGGATGTCGCGAGACGGTTCTCACTCGTCTACCTGGTTTTCAATACGATAAACAACCTGACATCGCAGGACGCTCAGCTCGCCTGCTTCCGGAACGCAGCCGCGCATCTCGAACCTGGTGGACACTTCCTGATAGAGGTCGGCGTGCCACCGCTTCAGCGGCTGCCGGTCGGCGAGACGATCCTGGCGTTCGACCACGGCGAAACGCATTGGGGCATCGACGAGTACGACGTGGTGAACCAGAATTTCTCGGTCCGGTTCCCATTCGTGTATGGCGACGGCGACGGACATCTTGAATCTCTTCCCAAGTATGTCGGCTCCTAGCATCCGGCGCAACGCATGAGCACGATCCCCCATCGTGACATCGCCACAGCGATGAAGCTGGCGCTGAACGGCTCATTCGATCGGCGCGTCGTAAACGTTGCGGACGAGGCGCCAGCGTCCATCTATGAGATTTCAGACATGCTCGGTGCACGGATGGACTCGAGCGCTGAGCCTCTTTCGAACCCTTGGTACCTGCTCGTCGACAGTTCTCTCGCCCGCAGCCTGGGCTTTCGCGCCAGTGTTCGGACCGTCTATCAGGCCCAGCAAGAGGCTTGATGTGACACATGCTTCTGAAGCTCCACTCGATATTTGTTCAATGTGAACTCTACGAACAAATAAGCCGAAGTCGGGTGTTACTTGGCCGCGAAAATTGGGGCAACGACTGACTGCCGATCAGACTGCCCTTACCGTAATGGCACTTTCAGCGGCCGCAAGAATAGTTTCCTTTGCAGACCGGGGCCGCCGCGCTGCCACCCGATTCCAGACGTAGCAGTCTTGTCGATTTTTCGCAGAGTGAGTTCTGTCTTCTCCTTTCCACAAATACACTCTACCATCGCTTGCATTGATGGTCGCAAGGCTCGGGGAGCGGCTATGCGCAAAACACAATCGAGAGATGGTCTGAAAGTGGTCGCCGTTGCTGGCACCTTTGTCGTATTGCTGGGTCTCGACCTGAAGCGCGAAGACTGTGCTGGTCTGCTCGGCTTTTCGATCCGCGCCGGACACGGCGCGGGCAAGCCGATCGGGAAGGTGCTCGACGAGATGGCCGATCTTTGGACGTTTGCGGCATACTGGACTGGTCTGGAGGTAGGAGCGGCAGACTGACCGATGCAGGTCACCCACGAAGACCTAAGACCAAAGTCGCCGCGGTTTGGCATTGCGGGCTTGAACGCATTCTCCGAGCAAACCGCCGGATGACTTACAGCATTCCGACAGAACGGACGCAAAAGTCGATTTCCGGTTTCCGTGGAAGTCGGAACCGGCACAAGCGGTGCAACTCGAGTTCAGTTGAGAATAATCTGGTCACGCCGTTTCCCTGTCTTTGTACGCAGTACGACGACCACATTTCGGTTGTTGTAATGCACTGATTTCTTCCACTCATCCCCGATCCCGACGTGGCGGCCACTTACCAGAATCGGAGGCAATCCTTCACGGCGCGCGCATGCTGCGCACGGCCCTCGGGCCGGGGATCGCCCAATTTCTGGAAGATCCCACGATCGTCGAGGTGATGCTCAACCCCGATGGGCGGCTCTGGATCGACCGCCTCTCCGAGGGACTCTCCGACACGGGTGAACGGCTGTCACCGGCCGATGGCGAACGCATCGTTAGCCTCGTCGCGCACCACGTCGGCGCGGAGGTTCATCCCGGCAGCCCGCGCGTCTCAGCGGAGTTGCCGGAAACAGGAGAGCGGTTCGAGGGGCAGCTGCCGCCGTTGGTCGCCGTTCCAGCCTTCGCGATCCGAAAGCCCGCCGTCGCCGTCTTTACGCTCGACGACTATGTCGCGGCTGGCATCATGGCGGCCGACCAAGCTGAAGCGCTGCGGGTCGCCGTCGCTGAGCGCCGCACTCGCCGACGAAACGAACGCGCCATTGATCCAATTCTTGGCAGAATAAGTCGTCATCTAAAGTCCTTAGATAGCTGCATGACATGACGGTCCCTCCACCGCCGTGAATGGACTGGTGTTGCTAGAGAGCTGCTGCTCGTGCTTGCGTCCGCTGCGACCTCGCTTCAGCGGGCACAGACCGCGCCGGGGATCAGGTCAGGAATGGCGGAGCATTTTCGCCGCGCAGGCGATAGTTGGGACGCGGGCGTTCAAGACGGATCGATTCGAGCACCGTGTAGGCGTGATACTTGGTCTGTGTGGTCACGCCGGCGAGCCGCTCCGACCAAAGCTGGCCGTTGCTGCTGCGCTTCTCGAGTACATATTTGGTGGCGTAGTTCGCCATCGAGTTGATCCAGTTCTCGGTGCCGACGAACACTTTGTCCCAGCCGGCGCCGTCCAAGATGCTGATCAGGGCATCCGACCGCGAGAACCGGTCGACGGCCGCTTGCGCGCCGTCAAGAACGTCGGCGAAATACTCAATCGATGCCTTGACCGTCTCAGGCGTGCCGTACTTCATGTGGTGACCGGCCACGAGGAAGTCGAAGTCGAACTCGAGGAGCTGTTCCTGGGCCTGATACCAGCCGGTTATGTTCTGCGAAGCATCGCAGTGCATGAAGGTGGCGCTGCCGGGGCTGATGATGTCGATGACGGTCAGCGCCTTCTGCGCCGGCGCGTAGATGAAGATGTTGCCGGGGCAGTGGTTCTCGCCCTTGTACGACAGCTCCAGGGTCACGCCGCCGACCGTCAGCGTGTGTTCCTTGTCGAAGGTCAGCGTCGGGATCGGACGGTTCGGATCGGGAAAGCGCTCGAGCAGTTCCTTGGTGATCTCGTGAGCGACGATCTCGACGTTTGGCCCGAACACGGAGGCGGCGCCGATGTGATCGGTGTGCCAGTGGCTGTAGATGACATGCGTCACCGGTTTGTCGGTGACACCCTCGATCGCTGCGAGCATGTTCTCACCGATCGTGGGCGGGGCATCAATCGCGATCACGCCGTCGTCCGTCACCACGAACGCCGCATCATAGCCGCCGCTGGTGACCCAGTAGAAGCCGCCGCGCAGCTCCTCGACATGGTAGCCCAGCTTCTGGAAGCGCTCGCTGGTGAAATAGGCTGGATAGTAGTTCGGGGGATCGGCTGGATGCTCACCGGCCTCGGGAAAGCCGTAATTGTCGATCGCGAAGAATGCTGGCGTATCGCTGGCATTGATGGCTTTCTGATGGTTGTTGCACATGATCCGCTTCCTTTGCTGATGAATTGGGAGTCGCGCGGAACGCTCAGGCGTCCGTGGCGCCGAACCGGAGGACCGCCTTGATGACGCGACCGGCGGCGACGTCTTCGAACGCCTGGTTGATGTCCGCGAAGTCGTAGAAGGTGATCAGGCGGTCGAACGGGAACCGGCCCGTGCGGTAAAGCCCGATCAGTTCGGGGATCATCAGCGCCGACACGGCATCGCCTTGAATGATACCCTGGAGCGTCTGCCCGACTGTCAGACGCGATGCGTCCACCATCGCGCCCGAATGGGCGTTGAAGGCGACGAAGCCGAAATGTCCCATCGGCGCGAGGGCACCAACCCCAGCATCGAGATTGGCGGCGCGCCCGCTGGTGTCCAGGACGAACTCGACGCCCCTCGGCTCGATCTTCCGGATCGCCGCGGATACATCCGCCTGGGCGACCGCGTTGACGGCGTGGGTCGCGCCAAGCTCCCTGGCGAGCTGCAGGCGTTCCGCATTCACGTCGATGGCAATGACCGTCGCCGCGTCGGCAACCTTGGCGGCCATGATCGCGGCCAGACCGACCGCGCCGACGCCGAAGACGGCGACAGTGGCGCCGACCGGAACTTTCATCGCCTTCAGGAGTGCACCGGCGCCGGTCTGGAAGCCGCAGCCGAGCGGCCCCAGAATCTCCAGCGGAATGTCGCTGGGCACCTTGATGGTGTTGCGCTGATGCGCAAGCGCATAGGTCGCGAAAGAGGATTGGCCGAAGAAATGGGCATGCAGGTCGTCCGCGCCGTTCCGCTCGACACCGATGGAGCCATCCAACCTCGCGCCCGCAAAGTTGGCCTCCCACACTTTCTCGCAATATGCGGCGTGAGACGACAGGCAGGGTTTGCACTGTCCACACGAGTGGTAGGAAAGTACGACATGGTCGCCAGGCTTAATGTGGCCGACCGATACTCCAGTACGCACGACGATGCCCGCGCCCTCGTGGCCGAGGATTGCCGGTAGTGGCGTCGGCATCAGCTGTTGCCGGACATGGGCATCGGTCGCGCAGATCCCCGTTGCGACCATGCGGACGAGCACCTCATCTGGCCGGGGCGCTTCAAGTGTCACATCCTGCATCACGAAGGGTGCATCCTTTCGCTCGACCACGGCTGCGCGAGCACGCGTGATCGTGCTCTGCCCACGCGGATTGCTGGGAATATTCGTTGCTTCAGAGTTTCGCGAACTTGTCATCGGCGGCCTCCAGGGAGTTCGATTGCAAGGGAGGCGGATGTTGTTTCCGCTGCCCTTTCCTCGAAAATACCGATCCTGTAGTGTTGCAGTAGTCGCCAAGGCAGAAACGTGGAGTTGCTGATGCCGGAACCTATACCCGTTGACTTGTTGGACGTGATCGCATTCGTCCGAGTGGTGGAGACCGGGAGCATTGCAAATGCCGCCGCGCGCCTTGGCATCGCCAAGTCTATCGTGAGCCGACGCGTCAGTCGGCTCGAGGCCGTTCTTGGTGCTCAGTTGCTGACCCGCACGCCGAGGGGCACGAGGTTGACCGATATTGGTCGCGAATATCATGCGCATGCGGCCGCAGGCCTATCGCAACTGGAATCGGCGCAGGAGGTCGTCAGCAAGTCGACCAGCGAGATTTCTGGCCAGCTGCGAATTCAGGTTCCAGCCGCCTTTGGCGAGTATCTGCTGGCGCCGCTACTGGCGGAATTCGCGCTTCTCTATCCGCTTATCCAGTTCGATGTTCGCTTTACCGATCGTCAGGTGGACATGGTCGCCGAGGCGTATGATCTTGCGATCTGGCCCGGCGCCGTTCCGGACTCGATTCTTATCACCCGCAAGTTCGCCAAGGTTCGCTGGGCAGTGGTAGCCAGCCCGGCCTATCTCGATGCGCGCGGACGCCCTGCGGCCCCTGCTGACCTGGCGGCGCACGACACGATTCTCTACGCGTTGGATGCTGGCCGTTGGCGCTTTCAGGGCCGCGAAGACTGGGAGCACGTGCGCATGAACTCCCGGTTCCGCACCGATAACGGGCAAATGCTCTTGGCCGCTGCGCGTGCAGGTCTGGGGGTTGTACTTGTTCCAATGTTCATGGTCGAAGGCCCTTTGGAGCGAGGCGAACTCGAAGCGGTCCTGCCCGATTTCCCGCACGAAGGGGGTGACCTGCAGATCTTCATGCCGCCTGCGCGCGCCGGTATCGCGCGTGTGCGGGCATTGGTGGATTTCCTCTACGAGAAGTTCGACCGGGAAATCTGAGTCGTTCGCCGGGTCACGGTAATCTCCAGGCCGTCAGAACCAGCAGCGCACCACCAATCGCGATCGCGGCCAGTGCGGCAGTAACACCTCGGCCAAGGCGTGGCGGCTGCCAGCCACCATCACTCGATGCACCATGGGGGCCGCCCGCGGCCGCGGGTTGATCGATTGTGTTGGCGCTGCGCTGAAGCCGCAGTTCCGCCATCTTCCGCCGGATGCGTAAAGCGAGGATAACCGCCAAATATGCCGTCGTGAGCGCCGCCAGTGCGGCCACGAGATGGAGCGTATCCGATTGCGCCGTGAGCGGAGCGGCGCCAGCTGCCACGCGCCCGTCCATGTAGCTTCCCAGCAGCGCAGGTCCGGCAAGCGCGCCGAGTGCGTTGACGACGCCGAACAGCACGATGAAACTGATCAATTCCCTGCTACCGTACTGGAGTGCGTTGGTGATGCCGAGCAGTAGCGCCGGACCCAGGAAGAACGTCCCCGCGAACGCGATCCCCGCCTGCGATACATAGAAGCGCCACAGATCATGCGGATTCGCCGAGGTGCTCTCACCAAAGGCCGCGATCGCCACGACCCCGATGGCCAGCATCATCGGCCGCGCAAGCTTCTCGACATTCAACGAGAGGGCGCTGGCGAAGACGCCGGCGGCGGCAGCGGGTGCCAAACCGGAGGCAACGGACCTTTCGGTTCTGCCATAACTCGTCCGCTTTGGGCTTTCGTCGGGAAACCTGCAAAGCAGACGTCCGGCCCGACCTGACCTATCGACCAAGATCAACCCGAAGTGGCCATTTCATCGAGCCGGCGCACGTTCCCCAGGCTGAACCGTCAGATAGCTGGTTGGAGTATGGCTGGTGACCACAGCCGGCCCCTCCGGTTCTCCTGGATCGTAAAACAGACGATTGACCGAGTCATAGAGCAGGAAATGGTCCCCATCGACGTGGACGACGGCCACACCTTGAATATCACTCCAATCGCTGGTTCTTATCGGCGCGCCGATAGGCCAGCCGAGCGACCTCAACACCCGGCAGACGTCATCCCACCTCGTATAATGGACTGACCTGTCGCCCCAATCCACCATGGCCGCGACCTGATCATAGGTCATGCCAGTGAGCATTTGCAGGACGCGTACCCCGCAGCCGTCATCCCTTGGCAATTGTGAGTGAAGGGAAATCGAACTTGGCCGGGCTGGCGCAGTGACATGGTTGAACTCCTTGAGATTCACCAGTCTCGGCATATTGGGCAGCAAAGCAAGGTGGCAACGCCAACCTTGGCCCCTAGCTCAAAGACGCTTCGGCGTATGTAGCGTGGTCTGCTCACTGGAGGGGCCGAAACTGAACTAGAACCTTGTCGGCGGCGGGCAATTGGTGGAGGTAGCTCGTCAAGAATCGCGGAATTTTATTTCTGTCCTGTCGTGCTTCATGCGTCTATTCAAAATCACTATTGCCGCCTTCATCATTTCTTTGTTTTCGGTAGCCACCGCCAAATCGCGGCAGCAACTTACCGCGCCAACGCCGAGCGGGGAGACTTTGGTTGAGAGCTTCGGGAGCTGCGCAAACGCAACCTGTCCGGCAGTTCTGATCTTGAGCGGCAGCAGGGGCCTTGCAGCGCCCCTTTATGACGAAATCGGGTAGACGTTCCGGGCGGCGCGTGGGGATCATGCCTTGCCTTGCCGGTTCCAGCAGCATCTCGGCCGCGCGGTTGATGGCGGCCGGATGCCGCTCGCCTCCGCCAGCCGCTTGAACTTGTAGAGCACCGTGAGATCGCCGATGCCGTCGCCCTTTATTGCGCTATAGGTCGATTGCACCAGGATTTTTTCGAGACCGGAATCCTTAAGCGTGCCTCTCGATCTATGCCGCCTCTTCCTCCAGTCCGAGCAGGCCGAGCTTGCAGGTTCGCACCCGGCCGACTTTCTCCGTGGTGACGAGTCCCGCCTGCTCCAGGACGCCGACGTGCTTCTTCATGCCCGTGAGGGTCATGTGGAATTTCTCGGCAAGCTCCGTGATCGAAGCGTTCTGACGTCCAAGCTGCTCCAGGATGCCGCGTCGGGTGGGCGTCCGAAAGCGCCGCGAAAGAGGCATCGAGGCGGGTCCGCCGCTGTTGCTCGATTCCCCGCGCGACGGGTCGGTCCGCTCCTGAAAGACACGCGACCTACACGCCGTTCGAACACGCTGATGATGGTGCAAAGTGGAATGAGAGTGGAGAGCTAGTAGGTGGTAGTATCTAGTTAGCTCCCACTCTCCTATGTACAAGTCGCGGACCCGCGGGAGTGTATTTAGGTCAGCGTGCCGCCATCAACGGTCAGGATGGTTCCGGTGATTTGTCGGGCCGCAGCAGATGCGAGGAATGCTACCGCAGCCGCGATATCCTCCGGCTCGCCGTACCGGCCGAGCGGAATTAGGGCACGCTGAAAATCTCCGAACTCGCCCTCGGCCGGGTTCATTTCCGTGTTGGTTGATCCCGGCTGAATGAGGTTGACAGTGATGTCACGGGCCCCAAGTTCTCGCGCCAGACCGCGGGTAAATGATTGAAGTGCCGATTTGGTCATTGAATAAACCGTCGATGGTCCGACAATGCGTTCTGCGCCTGCGGAGCCGATTGTGACGATCCGGCCACCTTTGCCAAGATACGGCATCGCGGCTTGCGATGCCAGGATCGGGGAGCGAGCGTTGACAGCAAAAAGGGCGTCGATCTCGGCGACGGTGAAATCTGCCACATCCTTGTAGATCGCGATAGCCGCATTGTTCACCAATATGTCGAGGCCGCCCAACACTTGCGCCGCTTGATCAACCGACCGCTTGACCGCGTCGGGGTCCATGCTATCAGCCTGGATAGCCAACGCCTTGCGCCCTTTGCCCTCGATCGTCGCGACAACTTGCGCTGCCCGATCAGCGGCGCGTTCGTACGTTATCGCAACGTCGGCGCCTTTTTCGGCCAGAGCGATCGCGATCGCGGCGCCAATGCCGCGGGACGCACCAGTCACAAGCGCACGTTTACCTGCTAATTCACTCATCGATCATTCCTTTCGTTATCGACAGGGGAAATGTTTCGCCCGGCCGCCTCGCGGCGGGCGTCCGTGCGGCCTGCCGCCGTACGATTATTTTCGGTTTAAGCGATCAAGACCGGCAGACCGCTTAAGCGGCGGTTGTCCATGTCGTCATGCGCTCGGGCTATCTCATCGAACGGATAGCGTGTGGTTTCGAGATCACTGAAAATGCCTGTGCGCAGCGCATCCCATAGCTGAGAAGTTGCGATCTCGACTGCCGGTCCCCGGACGTATTGCGGGGAACCACCGCTGCGGACATCTACCCCCCGTCGCACAAGATCGGGGGCCGGCGCTGGCTGACCCGACGCGGCTCCAATCGCGGCAATCACGCCACCATCACGGACGCTTGACACGCCTAGCGCGAAGGTCGCCCGGCCGACCAAATCATAGACGACGTCGACACCGTCAGGTGCGATCGCACGTATCTTGGCGGCGATGTCCGGCTCGCCAGCGTGGAAGGCATGGGTGGCACCGGCCGCGACCTTGTCGAACTTGTCCGGCGATCCGGCGACGCCGATCACGGTTGCGCCCAGCGACTTTGCCCAGCGAGCCAGGATGGCGCCAACGCTTCCCGATGCCCCAAGTACCAGCACCGTGTCGGCGGATTTGAGATCGTGGAGACCACGCATCCCCATCCAGGCCGTCCCACCCTTCGCCAGGAAGGTCGCCGCAGTCTCGTTCGAGATATCGGCGGGCAGGCGGATGAGCGCCGCGGTCGGAATGATCCTCTCGGTGGCATATGCACCTTCCGAAAAGAAGTAAGCCACTCGGTCGCCGACCGACAGCCCCTCGACGCCGGATCCGACCTCGGTGATCGTCCCGGCTGCTTCGAAACCGGGAACCGCCGGCAACGCCATCGGATACTGGCCTTTTCGTATCATCGTATCGACAAAGTTGAGGCCGATCGCGTCCTGGATGAGCCTGACCTCGCCGGCTCGTGGCGCGCGCAGGTCTTTCTCGATGATTTGCAGGACGGAGGGGCCGCCGGTTGACTGCATTTGAATGAATTTTGACACGATATCGTCTCCGGGTTTCAGATGGCTTGCGGCGCTTCCGATTGCAGACGGATGGAGCGCAGCGATGTTCAGTCGAACTTGACGAGGTTGAGAGCGGGCAGCGGGCCGCCCGGGAACTGAACCAGCTGGCTGCCGACCGCAAGCGCGCCGAGATCGATCCCGAAGAAACCGATGCGATCAATGATGGCGGCGACCTCCGCCTTCGCCCTCATATCGTTGCCCGAATAAAACAGGACGCGCCTGCCGCCTTCCGAGTGGGGGTCGCCCGACAGTTGCTTTGGCGTCAGGTGGTTGAACGCCTTGACGACGCGCGCGCCTGGCACAAGGGCGGTGAAAATATCCGTAGAGGTGCGGCCGCCAAGGTCCGCCGGCCTGTAAAGCGGCGCTTCGATGGAGTTGTTGGCGTCGATTACGATCCTGTCGTCGAAGTTCAAACCGGCGAGCGCCCCAGGTATCTTTGACCACGGGACTGCCACGAGAACGATGTCTTGCGCCGCGGCCTCTTGCAGGCTTCCAGCCCGGATTGTGCTGCCGAGCTCCGAAACAAGCGTGGTGAGGCTTTCCGGTCCACGGCTGTTTGCGATCACGGCTTCGATTCCTGCCTTGCCGAGCGCCGTGGCAAATGCGCCCCCTATATTGCCGGCTCCGATAATTCCAACGGTCATGATCCAGTCCTTTACGGTGCGGTGAGAATTGTATCCGCGACGGTCGGTTTTCCCGCTACACCCTTGGCCTGATGCCGGTGGCGTTGCAGAAAACCGGTGCTGCTGTTGACTGGAATATGGCTGGCAAATACACGCAGCATAAGTCAGAGATGAATTGTTTTAGTTTCAATCAATGTTTGAAGGTTGCTTATTATGGAGACGCTGGCAAACCTAGAAGCGTTCGTTCGAAGCGCGGAAGCGAGCAGCTTTTCCGGGGCTGCTCGGCGTCTCTCGATCACACCGGCCGCAGTCAGCCGGAACGTTGCGATGCTGGAACGGAACCTCGGCATACGGCTGTTTCACCGCTCGACGCGGAAGTTGACCTTGACCGAGGCGGGGGAGTCCTTTCTGGCAAGCATCGGCGACAGCCTGAACCACCTTCAGGGGGCAATCGACGGGGCATCACAAACCAAGGGTGAGCCTGTCGGCGTTCTGAAGCTCAGCATGAGTTTAACGTTCGCTATGGGATACGTTCTTCCCGCACTGCCCGACTTTCTGGCCCGTTATCCGGGCATCAGACCTGACTGGCATTTCGACAGCCGCAAGGTCGATCTTATCGCCGAGGGTTTCGACGCCGCGATCGGCGGTGGTTTCGAACTCAATCCGGGCATCGTTTCCACGACGCTCGCACCGGTTCACGTTATCGCGGTCGCATCGCCTGGCTATTTCGCTGGACGGCGCCGGCCGACTAGCCCCGCCGATCTGGCCGATCATGCCGGAATACTGATGCGGTCCTCGAATTCGGGCCGGATTAGGCAATGGATGATGCGCGACGCCCAAGGGCGCGAAGAGCGCGCGCTGCTCAACGAAACGATCGTGATGAGCGACGCCGCGCCCATGGCGCAGGCGGCAATCGCGGGGTTGGGCATTGCATTGTTGGCCGTACCCGATGTGCTGCCGCATATGGAAAGTGGTGCGCTCGAACGAATCCTTCCGAAGTGGTATGCCGATGCCGGATCTATCTCGCTCTACTATTCAGGCCGCGTGCTCCAACCGCTGAAAACCCGCGCTTTCATTGACTTCTACACTGAATATTTCCGTAGTGAGCGTCTTAGCGCCCGATTTGCAGGCAGCCTCAGATAGCGTCCACGCGTCCTTGTCATATTCTCCGAAAAAACGTGGACCGCATCAAGTCTTCCATTATCAACAGATGCTTGAATATGATCCAAATGATATGCCGCTAATATTCTAGGAAAAAATGGACAAATATCATTCCACCGAAACACTCGGCACGTAAATGGAGTGAGAAATGACTGAAGTGACCGCTTCTGGGTACCTTCCACTGAGCGGCAAGACCGCACTCGTTACCGGTGGATCGCGATCAATCGGCGCATCAATCGCCCAGCGTCTCGCAGCGGATGGTGCTCAGGTGGCCTTCACCTATCGCGGATCACCTGCGAAGGCTGAGGAAGTTGCTGTCGCCATCGAAAAAATGGGCGGGCGCGCGCTGGCCATCGCCGCTGATGCCGCTAATCCGGATGCAATACGCGCCGCTGTCGCCGCGACAGTCGATAAGTTCGGCGGCCTCGACATTCTGGTGAACAATGCCGGTATTGCCTTCGCGGGTCCGATCGACGAAATCGCATTTGATGACTATCAGGCAATGCTCGCAGTCAATGTAACGGGCGTTTTTGTTGCCACGCAGGAAGCCGTACGCCATATGAAGGATGGCGGCCGGATCATACAGATCGGCAGCTCAATCACGAAATATGCCGGGGTTCCTGGGCTGTCAGCATACGGCCTCACCAAGGGGGCAGTCGCCGGCTTCAACCGGAGCTTGGCTCATGACCTCGGCCCACGCGGCATCACAGTCAACACAGTTCATCCGGGCCCAACCGACACTGACATGAACCCTGTCGATGGCGAGTTTGCCGCTATGCAAGTCTCGCGCATCGCGGCGGGCCGCTATGGAAAGCCCCAGGAAATTGCGAGCGTTGTCGCATTCCTTGCAAGCCCAGAAGCCTCCTTTGTAACGGGTGCCGACATCCGGGCTGATGGTGGTTTCACATCCTGACCCGGCCTGAACTCCTTCAAAGCGGCGCTGTCGCGCCGTTCGGTGGCCATCGGTTTTGGAACGGCATTCCTCGTCGTGTCAGGGCACTTCGCCGGGTTCACCTTCATCCGCCCCCTTTTTGGAGGAGGTCACGCGCCTCGACATTTCGACCGTCTCGCTCGCTCTCCTGGTCTTCGGCCTTGGCGGCTTCCTGGGAAATTTCGCCGGCGGGGTCATCGCCGAGCGCAATCCCGCCTGGGCCGTCGCCTTGTTCTCACTCCTGATAGCCAGTGCTGCATTTGCGCTCAGCCTTTTCGGCACAGTCGCGGGAGTTGCGTTCGTGGCGACCGCTCTATGGGGGGGTGCCTTCGGTGGTTTCCCCGTTGCGATCTCGATCTGGAATCCAAAGCGCGAGCGCAGAATCAGGCCGGCCTTCCTTCGGCGACCTGTAGCAATACGTTTCGATCATCTCAGGACTCTGAACTCAGTCCATCCCCCTAGTCGATCGGTTGCACTTCTTCACGCATCTTTGGGTTCCTCGTTGCGCAACACTGGGTTCTCGAACCCCTATCTTGATCGAGGCCGGTCCGATCCGAGATGATTGGCGATGATGCCGAGGTGGCGCCGATCGTGGCGAACTCGGTCCCAAGTTACGAGAAGGACCAGAATTATGCTGCAGAGATCGATTGACCGCGTCACAAGCATACCTCCACTCGGCCCGGGCTTCGACGGCGAGCGGCACAAGGCCGCATTGGTGATCGCGCCCGGCGACCTTGCCTCGACCGATCCGTTCTTCCTGATGGCCGACGACAACATCACACTGGAGGGACGTTTCGGCGATGCCCATCCCCATGCCGGCCTCGAAACCGTGACCTTCATGCTCAAAGGCACGATGGAGGATACCGGCGGCCGGCTGGAGGAAGGCGATGTGGAGTGGATGACGGCGGGCAGCGGCATCGTCCACTCGGAGAATGCGGTGGTCTCGACGGGGATGCGTCTGTTCCAGCTCTGGCTGATCCTGCCGGAAGCGCAGCGCAACATGCGCCCCCGGGTGCAGGTCCTGCGCCGTGCCGATATGCCGGTGCACGCTGAGCCGGGGGTCACGGCGATAGTCTACAGCGGCCAGCTGGAGGATGCGGCAGCGCCGACCTTGAACACGGTGCCTGTCACCTTGATCGACGTTCATATGGAAGCAGGAGCCGCCTTCGCGCCGCAACTGCCCGCCTCCTACAACGCCTTCGTCGTCTTGATCGATGGCGAGGTGGAGGCTGGCGTCACCAGCGAGCAGCTGGCCACAGGCTCGGTGGGCTGGACCGCGCCGATGGGCGATGGCACGAGCTCGCTCACGATGCGCGCACGCGATCGCGGCGCGCGGGTGCTGCTTTACGCCGGGCAGCCACAGAGCATCGAGGTGGTAGCGCAAGGGCCGTTCATTGCGGGATCGGCGAGTGAACTCGCCGGCTACTATGCCGCTTACCGTCAGGGCAAGTTTCCTCATGCCGGCACGATGCGGCCGGTCGCCCACGCGTAGGAACGTTTCGTCGCGCCGCGATTGTCGTGCGGACCCTCCAAGGAAAAGGGTTATGGCCAGAAAAGTCGAAATGCAGTCGATCGGCACGCCCGCCGTTCTCAAGATCGTCGAGACGGACGTCGGATCACCCGGGGCGGGTCAGGTGCGACTGGTCCAGGATGCGATCGGCATCAACTATGTCGACGTGATGGTGCGCACCGGGCTCTTCCAGATGCGCCCGCCCGCCACGCTGGGCTTCGAGGCGGCGGGTGTGATCGACGCTGTCGGACCGGGCGTGACGGGATTCGAACGGGGCGACCGCGCCGCCTATTCTTCGTCGAGGGGGCCTATGCCACGGCGTCACTGAAACCCGCAGAGAATCTGGTTCGGCTGCCCCATGACATCTCCAACGAGGCCGCGGCAACGTTCCTGGCGAAGGGCCTGACCGCGTGGATGGGGTTGTATGCGCTGCACCGGATCACCGCCGGCGACGTCATCCTCGTGCTCGGCGCATCGGGCAGTGTCGGTTCAATTCTTTCGCGTTGGGCACGAGCGCTCGGCGCGACGGTGATCGGCGTGGCCGGGACGGCTGAGAAGCTCGCCAAAGTCGAGGCGGGCGCGACCCACGCGTTCCTCGCAAGCGACCCGGAACTGTCCACCAAGATCCGCGCGATCGTGCAGTCAGGTGTCGAAGTGGTCTATGATTTTGTCGGGAAAGCGACCTTTGGGCGTTGCCGCCGTGCGCGATGGCGGCGTGATCGCAGCGATCGGCGCTGCGTCGGGGCAGCCTCCGGCAGTGACCGAGCAGATGGCGTCGCGCGGCGGCCAGGTCCGTGCCGGCGGTACCCCGCAGTATGTGCATGGCGGAACCGTTGCGGTCGCTACGGAACAGCTCTGGGATGCGGTCCGGGCAGATCTTTTCAGCGACCTCAACGTCGTCCGCTATCGCTTCGACCAGATCGGTGCAGCACATGCCGACATGGAGAGCCGGCGGCTGGCGGGCCTTGCTGATCTGATCGTCTGATGGGCTGCCCCATGCTTGTCACTGATGGCACGTGCGACTATACATCCACATGATGGATTTACACGGCATTGACCTCAACCTGCTTGTGGCGCTCGACGCATTGATCGCCGAGCGGAACGTCACGCGTGCCGGCCAGCGTATCGGACGCACGCAACCGGCGATGAGCGCCGCCCTCAATCGTCTGAGGGGATTGTTGCGGGACGAATTGTTCGTCAGGGGACCCCACGGCCTTCAACCCACGCCACGCGCGCTGGAGCTGGCGGAGCCGATCTCCCTGGCACTGCGCAACATTCAGCAAACGCTGGAGTTCACGCAAGAGTTCGATCCATCTGCTGCGGCGATGACGTTCTCGCTGGGACTCTCGGGGCATACCGAAAGTGTGGTTCTTCCGCCTCTGATCCGGATCCTCGCCGACCGGGCGCCGTCCGTTGACCTTCGGGTTCGCGACTATGGCAGCCGGGACGAGGCCACGCGCATGCTGGACGCCGGCGAGGTTGACATGGCGGTCGGACTTCCGCCGGTCGAGACCGGCCGAATCCTGAGCGCCCGTTTGTTTCAGGAACGCTTCGTGTGCATCCTGCGCAGAGCCCATCCTGCGGCAAACCAGCCGCTCGACATGGAACGGTTCCTGGCGCTGCCACACATCCTGGTCTCGCCGGAAAACGAAGGGCTGGACGTGGCCGACGCCGCGCTCGCCACTAAGGGCCTGAAGCGCCGGGTCGCAGTCACGGTTCAGCATATGGCGAGCGCGCCGGAACTGGTCGCCGCTTCCGACATGGTGGCAACCGTTCTCGAGAGCGTCGTCAGGCGATCGGGTTGTTCGGAGCAACTCGCGGTGCGGGACTTTCCGCTGCGGCTGAACCCCGTGCCGTTCGTCCTGAATTGGCATCGCCGCAATGACGTGCATCCGGCGCAGCGCTGGCTCCGCAGCTGCCTTTCCGGCGTCTTCCCGCACGTGTGGCAAGGCTCTGAACAGGTCTGCGCCGACCTCCGACAGCAATATTACTGAGGCGGGCCTCGCGTCTAGTCATCCATGCGATGGATGATGATGCATATCAGATATCGATTTCAAGATATCGATCCCACCCGTTTAAATGCCCGGCGACAGCGCCAATGAGCGCTCGAATATCAATGCTGGAGCATAATCATGACGGACAGAAAGTTTCGTGTCGGGATCATCGGCGCGGATACGCAGGCGAGCTGGGCTGGCGCATCACACGTCCCCGCGCTTGCGGCGCAGCCATCGCTGGTGCTGGCAGGCGTGGCGACACGCCGGGAAGATAGCGCGAGGGCTGCGGCCGAGGCGTTCGGCGCCGAGCGCTGGTATGCGGATCCCTATGAACTCATCCACGACGAAAGCATCGACGTCGTAACCGTCGCCGTGAAGGTTCCGGCGCACCATGACCTGGTAATGGCGGCGTTGAAAGCGGGCAAGGCGGTTTATTCAGAGTCACCGCTCGGAGCGACCTTGGCGGAAACCGAGGCGATGGCGGCTGCGTCCAAGTCGCTTCACACCGCGATCGGATTGCAGGGTCGCCACAATCCGGCTGTGCGCCGCGCCGCGGAGCTGGTCGCGTCCGGCAAGCTTGGACGTTTGCTGTCGGCCCGCGTCGATGCGACGACATTCGGCTACGGGCCTCAGACGACGAGCAGTTACGACTATTTCAACAAGGCCGCGTCGGGCGCGAGTTTCATGACGATCACGAGCGCCCATGTTCTCGATGTGATCGAAGCGGTTCTTGGCAACATCACCGAGGTCGACGCTCGCGTCGCGCTCCTCTGGCCGGAGATTGAGGTCGTCGATACCAGGGAGATCTCGGCCCGCGAGATCTCAGACCATCTCGACCTGATCGCCAAGACGGCGAGCGGAGCGCCGGTGTCGGTCCAGGTGCTCGCCGGCGTTCCGGCCGAAGAGGCACGCTTCACTTTCGAGATTCGTGGAAGCGAGGGGCACCTGACCCTGACCGGCAACCACCTCGCCGGCGCACAGGTCGGCGATCTCAGCCTCACGGCGACCGTCGCATTCACACCACCCGACGCACCGATCGCGACAGGTGTAGGCCCAACCGCCGCCGACTTCTGGGCGGGCGCCGCGATCAACGTCGGGGAAGTCTACGCCTCGCTCGCGCGTGACCTGATCGCAAGCACTTACAAGACACCGGGGTTCGATCACGCGCTTCGCAACAGCCGCCTGGTTGCTGCGGTGGAGCGCGCGGCCCGGACGGGCGAGCGGCAGCGCGATCTCGGCTGATCTGATTTTTCAAACGGCACCCGGCGTCACGTTCTACGCGCCGGGCCGTCAAGACAAGGAGATGTGGTATGCGGATGCGCAAGCTTGGCAGCAGCGGACTGTTCGTGTCCGAGCTCTGCTTCGGTGCGATGACCTTCGGGGGATCGGACGGTCTGTGGGGACAGGTCGGAAAACTGGGGCAGGACGATGCGGATGCGCTGATCGGCGCCGCGCTGGATGCGGGCGTCAACCTCTTCGATACGGCCAACATCTATGCGCATGGCCGGAGCGAGGAGATCCTGGGCCGGTCGCTCAAAAATTTGGGCGTGGCGCGGGACGATGTGGTTGTCGCGACGAAGGTGGCGTCGTCCATGGGCAATGGACCGAACCGAGGCGGCGCGTCGCGGCGTCACATCCTGAGCGAATGCCGCGCCAGTCTGCGCCGATTGGGTCTCGACCATATCGATCTCTACCAGATCCATGCCTTCGACCCGGCGACACCGATGGAGGAAACGCTGGAGGCGCTCGACACCCTCGTTCGTGCAGGCGATGTTCGCTACATCGGGCTGTCGAACTGGGCCGCCTGGCAGATCATGAAGGCGATCGGCATTACGCGCGCGAGAAATCTGGCGCCGATCACCTCGCTGCAGGCTTATTACACGCTCGTCGGCCGGGACGTGGAGCGCGAGATCGTGCCGCTCCTCGCCTCCGAGCAGGTGGGCCTGATGGTATGGAGCCCGCTCGCCGGAGGCTATCTGACCGGAAAGTACGCCGACGGCGGAAATCCCGAAGGCGCACGGCAGACCGAACTCGACTTCCCCCCGATCGACCGCGTCCGGGGTGAGCCGCTGATCCGCGTCCTCAAGGACGTTGCCCACAAGCATGATCGCAGTCCCGCGCAAGTCGCGATCGCGTGGCTCCTCAAACAGCCGGTGGTGTCGACCGTCATCATCGGCGCCAAACGGGTCGAGCAGTTGCGCGAGAACGTTCAGGCCACAGAGGTCCAGCTTGACCCGGACGACATGGCGCGTCTCGATTCCATCAGCCGCCTGCCGGTCGAGTATCCGGGCTGGCTTCTGAATGCGCCGAGCAGTCGCGGCTCGTGATCCTTGCGGGTTACACGGCTGCCGTTCGCCTGGGTTCCTCAAACAGCAACCCCATGTTTCATGACTGCCAGCTACTGCAACGCTATCGAGACGATTATCTTCCTGACAACGCTCAACAACGCGCAACGCTCAACAAGGAGATATTCATGCCGGCAGTCCTCGTTCACGGTGTTCCTGACACTCATCGCCTTTGGGATCCCGTCCGCTCACATCTGGCGCGCACCGATATCGTCGCACTCGATCTCCCGGGCTTTGGCACGCCGCTGCCATCAGGCTTCGCCTCGACCAAGGAGGAGTATCTCGACTGGTTGATCAAGCAGGTCGAGCAGATCGGCGAACCCGTGGACCTGGTCGGCCATGACTGGGGCTGCCTGCTGACAGGGCGCCTCGCGTCGATCCGCCCCGATCTGGTGCGAACCTGGACCGGAATCAGCGGGCCCATCGATCCAGAATACCCATGGCACTATCTCGCCAAGATCTGGCAGACGCCAGGTGAAGGCGAGCAATGGATGAAGGACCTCGACCTCGAGGAATTTGCGGCGAAGCTCGTCGAGGCGCAGATGCCGCGAGATGCCGCGGATGAATCGGTTCGGCATCTCGATGCCACTATGCGGGCAAGCATTCTCGCACTTTACCGTTCCGCAATCGAGGTCGGCGCGGAGTGGAAGCCGGGTTTGAGCAGCATGACCGCGCCAGCGCTGGTTATCTGGGGCCTGGACGATCCGTTTTTGCCGCACCGCTTCGCCGAGGAGCTCGGCAATGCCACACGCGCACGCGCCGTCGTGAAGCTGCGCAGCTCACATTGGCCGATGATAGAGCGTCCGGCCGCTGTCGCGCGCGAACTCGAGGCCCATTGGACTCACGTTTAATTACCTGCGTTTGCGTTACTTGGGCTCAAACCCACGCAGCCGCAGCGCGAACGGCAATGATTGGTCACCCGCTATGCGCCCAAGCATTTGTCCGGAAACGAAACCATGGTGAAGCAGCACGGCGAGCATTGCCCGGGTTGCACCAGACAGGAGCACGCCTACATGACAAATTCAGCAAACACCCGGATCGGCGTCGGCATCGTCGGCGCCAGTGCTGATCGAGGCTGGGGCGGAATTGCTCACGTCCCGGCGCTGCGGGCGCTCGAGGCGTTCCAGATCCGCGCCGTCAGCACGACCCGTATGGAGAGTGCTAACGCGACCGCTAGCCGACTGGGCGCCGATCTCGCCTTTGACTCACACCAGGCGCTGGTCCTGCGGCCGGAGGTCGACTTGGTGGTGGTTGCCGTTAAGGTGCCGGAGCACAAGCAGATCGTTTCCGACGCGCTCGCCGCGGGCAAGATGGTCTATTGCGAATGGCCGCTCGCGCGAAATCTATCGGAAGCCGAAGCGCTGGAGGGGTTTGCCCGCGAACGGCGGCTGCGAACGGCTATTGGGTTGCAGGGCGGCCTTCACCCGCCGATCCGCTACCTTCGCGACCTCGTCCGGCAGGGCGTGATCGGCATGCCGCTCAGTACGAGCATCCGAGCGCATTTGACCGACGCTATGTGGCTCGGCCGATATGACCCGCCGTTCGAGTACATGGCTCGCGCAGAGAATGGCGCCACGCTTCTAAGCATCATGCTCGGCCACGCGCTCCAACCGCTCGCGCACGTACTCGGCGCATTTGAGAGCCTGTCCGCCGTCGTCGCCAATCAGCGAGGCGACGGTGTCCGCCTCTCGGATGGCACGTCCCTCCCGAAGGACGCGCCGGACGAGATCGTCGTCGCCGGCGTTCTCGAAGGCGGGATCGTCACTTCGCTGCACTACAGTGCCGGGCAATCCGCCGGCTCGGCGATGGTGTGGGAGATCCAAGGCACCGAAGGCAGTCTGCGCGTCGAGACGGCATCGGGCTACATCCACTTCGGCGATGTGACCATCACTTTGCGCCGCGGCAGCGAGCCTGTCCAGCGGCTACAGGTCCCGCCCGCATATGCGGCTCCCGACCTGCAACTCGACGCACCCGCGGCTGGTGTCGCCCGCCTCTACGCCCAGTTCGCCGCCGACCTCCGCGATGGAACCGCCGATGCGCCGGACTTCGCGGTCGCGCTCGATCGTCACCGGGTGCTCGAGGCGATCACACAGGCCGCTGAAACAGGTCATCGCCAGCATCTGTCCGATCCCGACCTAGTCAATTCCAATCTCTGAAAACCCGGGGAGTTTCCTGACCATACCCGTGCACCTCATGCACGAAAAAGTTCAGTCAATAACGCGGCTGCGGCGAAGATCGTCATCTCAGCTTTCCGTCGAAGCCCCCAGATACGTGTCTCAAATCTGGGCAAATCAGGGAAAATGCGGCGTATCGGTATTGTTGCGGGAGCACTAGCATGAGGATACTTCTGGTCGAAGACGAGGTGGAGTTCGCCAAAGCAATGCGCGGCGCCCTCGAACGTGATCGCTTCGTGGCCGACTGGGTGACTAGCATTTCGCTTGCGAGAGAAGCATCCCGGTCGCAGGTGCACGAGCTCGTTTTGCTTGATCGCACTTTGCCTGACGGCGACGGCCTCAGCCTTATTCCACAGCTGCGGGTAGACAATCCGGGCGTGCCTATCATTGTGTTGAGCGCTCGCGGGGAACTGAGCGACCGCGTAGCCGGGCTCGATGATGGCGCCGACGATTACCTGGTGAAGCCTTTCGACCTGGAGGAAATGCTTGCTCGCATCCGGGCGGTGCAGCGCCGCCCGAACGAACTTGCACCAGACGAGATCGTCGTCGGTGACCTCGTATTCGACATGGCCTTTGGCGAAGCACGGGTTCACGGAACGCAGTTGGTACTGCAAAGGCGTGAAGTTGCAGTGCTCACTGCGTTGATTCGGCGTCGCGGGCGCGTTGTCCTGCGCGAGTCCCTTGAGGAAGCAGTCTACGGCTTCGACGACGCTATCCAGTCGAACACACTCGATTCCCATATCTCACGTCTGCGTCGAAAATTCAGCGATGCTGGCGCCGGCGTCGAGATTCATACGGTCAGAGGGGTGGGTTATTTGCTCAGGGCTAAGGATTGAAGCGCCGTCAGCCATCATTGAAGTCGCGCCTCGTTACCAGGCAGTTGATCCTCCAGTTTCTGACGGTCGCGGCCACCGCCATCGGATTCATCATCTTTTTCCTCAATTCGGCTCTTGATGGGATGTATGTCGAGGAGGCCGTCGTAAAAGTCGCGGCAAACTCGATCGTCCGAGATGCTGCCGGTGCCCCAATAGTGGAAGTGACGCCCGAGTTGGCGAAACTTCGCGAGGAATCGCCGGATCTCTGGTTCGCGGCCCGGCTTGGCGACGGCAATATGGTTGCCTTCGGCCAGGTGCCGGCGGAATACGCTCCCCTCGTTCCCCACCTCGACAAACTGTCTTCGGCAGACATGCGCGGGCAGTTCGAGCCATTTACCCTTTCCGCCCTCGTTCGACAGGAATCAGGCCCCGCAGGCGATATGAAGATCATTGCGCATGGTCGGGTCCAACCCTTCACGGCGCTCATCACAATAGCATCCAATCTCGTAGCCACTGCCATTTTCCTCGCTCTGGCTCTCGTCTCCATCGTCGCGACGCCCATGATCGTCAAGCGCGCTTTAGCCGGTGTCATAAAGACTGCGGAGGAAGCGAAGCGGATCGACACCGGGAGTCGCGGCATCCGCCTTTCGGAAGACAAGGTTCCACGTGAGATCGGCCCGCTCGTCCGCGGCGTCAATGAAGCCCTCGACCGCCTCGATGAAAGTTATAATCGTCAGCACCGCTTCATTGCTTCGGCTGCCCACGAGCTGCGAACGCCGATCGCTATATTGAGAATGAAGATTGACGCTGCGACCGACATGGGCCTGCGATCGCTCTTGCCAGACGTATCACGGCTTGCCACCCTGTCCGAGCAACTGCTCGATCTTCACCGCTTGGACAATGGCGCGCCGAGTGACCGGATCGACCTCGTTGCGATCGCCCGGCTTGTCGCTGCGGACCTGGCGCCGGTGCTGATCGCATCAGGCAAGGCGATTGAGGTGATCGTTGAGAAACCCCGAATGATCATGGGCAATAGCGGCTCGATAGAACGCGCGCTCATAAATCTCATCCAGAACGCTGTCGAGCATGGCGGAGACGAGGTGATCGTGCGGGTCAACGGCCCCTCGGTGGCAGTGGAGGATAACGGGCTGGGCATACCGGGAGACCACCACGAGCGGGTGCTTGAACCCTTTCATCGGCTGCGGCCGCGCTCTTCCGGTGCTGGCCTGGGTCTCAACCTCGTCAAACAAGTCGTCGATCATCATGGCGGCCGCATCACAATCGCAGAGGCCCCCAGGGGTGGGGCGATCGTACGATTAGAGTTCACTGCGGTGTCGTAACCGCGGCCGTGCCAATGTTGGCGCAATGTTTCCCTGCGCATCTACACGGACGCAGCGCGATGCCGGGCTGCCTGCATCCATACTCGCGGTCTTGCGCCTTTGCAGTGAGCTGCGACCGCGAGGCGCCGCCTTGTCATACTTGAGGTTGATAATGACCACAGATGATCAATGGCAACGACCCGGCTGGCCAGAAATACTGATTGGACTCGTCGCATATGCAGTGCTTCTTGTTTCGTTCGGCCTGCTGATGGGACTTCTGCCCAGCAACGATCCCGTTCTCCTAGGAGTTGTCGGCTCGACGGCAGGAGGTTTCGTCGGCGTCGGTGCTTTCGCCGCAGCATATAGCCTGCGGATACGGGTTCTGCGCTCGTTCGGGTTCCGACCGGTCTCACCTCGCTGGCTCATGATCGCGACTGGAGTCGGAATCATCGGATACGGTCTTAACCTGATCATACAGTTCACATATCAGGCGTGGTTCGGCAGCAATGATTCTCAAAGCATCCTGCATGCAGCGGCGCGTGGCGGCCCGCTCCCCTTTCTCTTATCATTTCTGGGCGGCGCCATTTTCACGCCTTTCGGCGAGGAAATCCTGTTCAGGGGCGTCGTTGCGAATGCGCTAAACCGCTACGGTGCGTTTGCCGGCGTCGTACTAAGCTCAATTATATTCGGCATCGCGCACGGCGTGAGCGTGATCCTGCCTGTCGCGATCATGGTGGGTCTTCTATCTGCCATCCTCTTCCGGGCGACGGGATCGGTTTGGCCCAGCGTCGTTCTTCACTGCGTCTATAACGGTGCTAACAGCATCGCGTCGGCGTTTGGTTTCGCACCGATGCCGTAAATCGCCATAAACGCAGTCCGATCTGCTGAAACGTGTCGTGCGCCAAAGGGGTGAGACATGGCGAGGAAATCGTCGCGCCCGGAACAACCTGCGCCGGTTGTCATGAGACAGTCTTTACTGCTTCGGTGGATAGGGCTCAATGTCCGCGGACCAATAGTGTCTGGCGATGTTCTGACTGTTTCGGATGATGTGGTAGGCAATATCCGGATCGCCTCCTTCAAAAGTGTCCGGATCTGCACCGCACATCAGGCAATACATTCGCTGATGAACGACGCCTGCAAAATATTTCAGCACCGGCGTGGCGTCTTCCTGATCTATTGCTCGCATGTCTTCGGTAACCTGTCTGACCGCCTCTTCCAAAGCCAGAGAGACCGCAGCAGCCAACGCCGTGTCCGCACGTTTGATGACGTCGACGGTTTTTGTTTCAGCCGGCGTAAGAACCGGACAGCTTTTTGTCACTACTAACTCCGTGCACTTTGATAGTTTTGGTTGTGCCGCCACTGCGCCTAATCTGGTGGAGTGGTGAGAAGCCACAGGTAGCTTTTTGCTCTTTCGGTAAACTCCCGGTCGGTGTCAGAGAGGGGCTCAAGCCTTGCATGGCGGGCGTCGATTGCCGCTTCGAGGCGATCTGCGATTTCCGGATCCGACGCACGGGCGTGGTCGACCAATGCGCGAATAACAGTTCTCAACGCGAAGTTCTGTGCGGAGAGTGCCAGTTGCTGGCGTTCACTCGCATCTTTCTCGGTATCCTCCCGGCGTTCCTTTTTCTTCCGAAGCGCTGGTTGACCGCCGCGCTCCCTCTCCCAATGACGCGCGGCATTGCGCCCTGCATAGAGAATTTTCCATGCTGTTTCGGGATCTCCTCCCGTATTGGTTTTTGGATTGGCGCCGCACAGACGCAGGAACAGGTGACGGAGTGCGGCGTCCGCAAAGTAATCATATGGTGATCTGCCGACACCGGGCGACTGAAGTTCATGCCCTGCAGCCTCAACGGCGCGCTCAATGGCTTCATCGACAGCGGCTATCAGGGTCTTATCTGCCTCCTGGAATAGGTGGGGTTCTTTCTGCATGCTATCCTCTAATGCTGTGCAGCCAGGCTCCCTGAGCAGTGGCTCACTTGCGAAGAATATCCTGCCACTCACGACGACGGGAATAATTGCGGTCCCTTCTCGTCAGGCGTCCTGGACCGCTTGCCGTACAAGGCGTTCACCGACCTTCCGGCCCCGCCAAGTGAGCCTTATCTCGAAACCTATACCATCCTGATAAATGGTTCCTGATGCACGACAATTCGCGCATGATAGGGGACACGGTCATAAAGATCGACGATGTCGTGGTTGATCAATCTTACGCATCCGGAAGAGACGCTCTTGCCGATAGACTGCCACTCGGGACTACCGTGTAGCCGATATAGAGTGTCTTGTCGGTTCTGGAAGATGTAGAGCGCCCGTGCGCCGAGCGGATTCATGATCCCGGGATCCATGCCGCCGTTCGCGACGGAATAGATTTCCAATTCCGGCTGACGAGCGATCATCTCTGCAGGAGGTTTCCATCGTGGCCACGGCTGGCGCCAGTGGATGATACCCTCGCCCTTCCAGGCAAACCCGTCTCGGCCTATGCCGACGCCGTACCGCATGGCCGTACCGCCCTCTTCAACGAGATATAAGAAACGGTTGGGCGTATCGACGACCACCGTGCCAACCTTTTCTCCCGTCGGGTCAGCAACACGCTGGCGATAATACTTCCGGTCCATATTCTGGTAGGGGATGGCAGGCACGAAGTGCCCTCCATCCTCGAATGCCGCATAACGAGCTAGAAGCTCAGGATCGGATGCAACTGGCGAAGGTGATTGAACTTGCTTCGCCAACGTCATCTGCTCCGGACTTGGGTTGTTCGTCGCGCAGCCGGAAAGAGCGGCGGTGGCGGACATGGAGCCAAGGAGAAAGGTGCGGCGGGATATATGATGGGTCACTAGCTGCATAGATAGTATTCACTGGTCTCTAACCGTCGTTGCCCGAATGGCAACATCTCGGGACCAGAAGAACAATTTCGTGCGAGTAATGTCTATCGTTTATCGAGTAATTGCGCGCATAACCGATTGTTATAAAGCGCATCCCAAATCATCAGCACTTTGGCTTATTCCTTCAATTTCTTTCAGACGCGGCATGACAAAGTCGGTAAAGGCGCGCACCACGGGACGCATGAACTTGTTCGACGGGTAGGCAAGGAACGCCTCAGTCGGCTTCACTGCGTAGGCGGGGAGTACGCGCACAAGCCTGCCTTCGGCGATCAGGTCTGTTACGAGACACCATTGCACCTGTCCGATCCCCCGGCCTGCCAGGAGCGTGTTGAGAAGAACGTGAGCATCATTCGTCCGGAAGACAGGTTTGACCGGAATTTCGATTGTCGGAGATCCGGATCGCATCAGCGGCAACATATTCTTGCCCGACAGGACGACGAAGGTCGAAATTATGCTGAGGTCTGACAACTGCTCCGGAGACCTCACCTCGCCGACGCGTTCCAGATAGCTGGGAGCGGCAACGAGAATACGTTGCATCCAGCCAAAGCGCCGGGCAATGACCTCCTGAGCCTCTATCCGGCCATAGCGTAGCGTGAGATCAAAATTCTCATAGATGAGATCGACGGTACGGTCGTCCAAGACAAGATCGACGGCAATTTTTGGATGCAGGTCCTGAAAATCCAGAAGGATGCCGTGGAGGTGCTTTGAACCGATACAGGATGGCGCATGAATGCGGAGATTGCCCTCGATTTCGCCTACGTTCAATCGGATACCCTCGAGGGCGGCATCGATGGATGCGATCGCGCCGCGGCTTGCTTCGTAAAGCTCCAGACCGTGTGTGGTCGGGCGGATATTCTGGGGCGATCGCTCGAGAAGCCGTGCATTCAGATGTCGCTCAAGATTGAGAAGATGTTTTGTAACAGCGGGCTGCGAGATGCCGAGATCTCGAGCCGCGCCGGTCATGGAGCCCTTCTCTACTGTTCTGATGAATGCCTTCAGGGCTGCGTTCAAATCCACTTATAACTCCTGGCTATCACATCGATAATGCCATAACTAAAATGCAAATGTGGCCACGCCGCGACTGATCGTGAGTTCAGAAGCCCGAATTTCGAGGCTCAAGGTCGGGGCCTTTAGGGATGAGCGGATTCTCCACTTCGAACTCGGTCGTGATGACCACTGCAACGTTCCCGAACGGTTGTCCGAAGGACGTATAACTAACGCGCCGCGCGCTGATTTTTCTCGGTTGTGTGCTTAGCGCCGGAAAGGCGCATCCAAGCGGCGATCGGACTGCTCCCGGAGGATTTTGCAAACTCGGACAATGTTGCCGCAATCTTCTCCTGCTCTGTGGGGTTTCGGCTGGTCATGGCGGCCGCGGGGCGCCGCTGTGTCTCGCTCGCGTCGTCAACGAACCGCCAGCGCTCATTCTCGAAAGGAGATCAACAGAATGCTGCAACGCCCTTCCATTGACGATCGTCGGCCCGCGGTAGCCATCCTCTCCATCGCCCTCGTTGGCTTCGCTCTATCAGCGTGTGTGTCGACGGAAGAACGGCAGTACAGGGACGCGAATACCTGCCAGAGCTTTGGGGCACCCTACGGGTCCCGCGCTTATACGAACTGCATGTTGGAACAACAGGCGCGGCGCGACAACGCGCAACGGGAGTCGCTCGAGCGGACCCGATTGACGCAAGAGATTGCGAGAGACGCTCAGGTCATGGCCGACCGCGCGCGCTGGGACCGCTGCAGGCGGGATCCTGACCGGCGCGAGTGCAGGCGATAGGAACAGTCGGCCGCTGATACTTCCGTACGCCGGCTCCGCGTCGCGGCGGCAGACGCTGCGGCGCCCGACAACAAGGGGTTTCCCATGAGATTGCTTATCCCGCGCCTTGTATGGCGCGAATCTTCATCCAAGCGCGAGGCGCGGCATTCGTTGCAAACGAGGCTCGTCGCCCTGGCGGCGACGGCATTGGCCATAGCTCTCCTGCCGGAAATTAACACGGCATCATCCGAAAACAAGGGAAACACAATGACCTATCCGCTCACCGAGCACACCGAAACCGTCGTAACGCATTTCGGCACAACGGTTGCCGACCCTTATCGCTGGCTGGAAGGCGACATCCGCCGCGACGGGAAGGTTGAAGCCTGGATTACTAAGCAGAAAGATTTGACCGAAGACTACCTCGCCACGCTTCCCGGTCGCGATCTGTTCAAGCAGCGCCTCCAGGCGCTTTTCGACCACGAACGCCTTCCGATCCCACCTGAAAAGCGCGGCGACCGTTATTTCTTCGTGCGAAGCGCCGGTTTGGAGGCGCAACCCGTCCTGTATGTCCGCGAGAACGGAACGGATCGCGTTGTAGTCGACCCCAACATCTGGTCTGAGGACGGAGCAACCGCGCTTGCCGAATGGGCGGTCTCGCACAACGGCCGCTATCTCGCCTACGCCATCCAGGAAGGCGGCGCCGATTGGCGGACCATACGCGTAATGGATATCGACACCGGCAGGATTCTCGATGACGAGATCCGCTGGGCGCGCTTCATGAAGATCGGGTGGGCGCAGGATGATTCCGGCTTCTTTTACTCCCGCAATGCCGAGCCAGAAGAAGGTGCCGCCTTCGAAGCGCAGGTGCTCGAGCATACCGTCAACTTCCACCGACTTGAGACGCCGCAGTCGCAGGACCGCCTTATCTATGCTTCCGACACTGATCGGCCGCTCATCCACATGGCGTTGACGACAACGGACGGCCGCTATGTCGTGATCCATTCATCGCGGCTTGGAGGCGGCAACGGCATTACCGTCATTGATCTGGCGGAGGATGGATGGACGCCCGAAACACTGGTCTCCTCGCTCGATCATGCATGGACCTTGATCGGAAACGTCGGCGCGCGGTTGTTCTTCACCACGGAGGAAGGCGCCGAACGCGGCAAGGTCGTCGCGATCAACTTCGATGCGGAAAAGCCGGTTTTCCAGGACTTCCTCCCGCATCGGGAGGATGCTGTCATTCTCGGGAGCAACATCGTCGGCGATCGGCTCGTGGTTTCCTACATGGTGGATGCAAAGACGCAGGTCGAGCGCTTCAAGCTGGACGGCACGCGCGATGGTGTTGTTGAACTTCCCCGCACCGGCACGGCTGGCGCCTTCAGGGGGCGGCCTGGCGACAATGAGTCATTCTACGTCTTCAGCAGTCAGGATACGCCCACTACGATCTATCGCTACGACGTGGCGACCAACACGAGCACTGTCTGGGCGAAGCCCCGGATTGCGAGCGATCTCGATCAACTCGTCGTGGAGCAGCGCTTCTTTGCCTCGAAGGATGGTACGCGCATTCCGATGTTCGTCATGCGGCGCAAGGACGTGACAGGCCCGGCCCCCACCATGCTGTACGGCTATGGCGGCTTCGGAATTCCGCTCATCCCATATTTCTCTGCGGAAGCGCTAGCTTGGGTGGAGCAAGGCGGCATCTACGCCATGCCCAACATCCGCGGCGGTGGCGAATATGGCCGGGCGTGGCACGAAGCCGGGCGGCTAGCGAACAAGCAGAACAGCTTTGACGACTTCATCGCCGCTGCCGAATTCCTGAAGCGCGAGGGCATTACACCGCCCGACGGGCTGGCGATCCACGGCGGGTCGAACGGTGGCCTTCTGGTTGGAGCGGTGGTGAACCAGCGTCCGGATCTCTTTGCCGCGGCCTTACCCGACGTCGCCGTGCTGGACATGCTGCGCTTCCCCCTGTTCACGGGCGGAACGTTCTGGACGCAGGAATACGGTGACCCGGCGGTGCAAGCCGACTTCAAGAACCTTCTGTCCTATTCACCGCTCCACAACGTCCGGGACGGCACGGAGTATCCCGCCATCCTGACCACGACCGGCGACACGGACGATCGAGTTGTGCCAGCGCATTCGTTCAAGTATGTGGCCGCGCTCCAGGCAGCCGCCCTTGGAAATCGGCCTCGGCTCCTGCGCGTCGAAACGAGAGCGGGACACGGCGTGGGCAAGCCGACGGACAAGATCATCGAGCAGACAGCGGACATGTGGGCCTTCGCGGCACACTGGTCAGGCCTGCGCCTCCAAACCGGAAGGTAACCGGCGTCGGCGGCCGTCCCGCCTTTGTCGGCAGCGAGTTCGTCGCTCGCTTGGTGTGCGCTTGGTGCTGATGGCGACAAGCGTGCACGTCCATTTTCACTGTGACGAGCATTCGGTCAGAGGAACCGCCCATGTGAACCAACATCGCGCTGATCCGGCAGGCCGCAGCCTTCCAAACCGCGCATGATGCGGATGCACTCGCCGCCTTGTTCAAGGAAGACGCCGTGTTCGAGGACGTGCCATTCGACGCGGTTCTGGGATCCAGCGCTCGAAACAGGACTTCATACCCTTCAGCAGATTGGTCGATAATGCGGGGGCAGACTCGAAATGATATAGTTGCAAGAGCAACGCATTGTCTAAGGGTCCGCTCGAGGCAAACATCGATCGTTCTTATGTGAGGCGCATCGAGCGCGGCATGGAAAACGTCACTGTTTCCGCCTTGGAATCACTTGCTGGGGTACTTGGGGTCAATGTCGCGGAACTTTTTGTTGAGGTAGACGGCGATGCTTCCCGTCGACCTCCATTGAGGTCCGGTAGAAAGCCTAAGGTTTGATCATTAGAGGTGAGCGCCTTGAGCAAAATCGAACCGCCGACGGCCTTATTTGGGACAGCAATCCAGCTAGATTTCTTAGTGAAAATTCCTGCTCTTCACCTTCAGCGTATCGATATGAAGGTCAGGCACGAACATGTCGCGCGGGGCTACAACAGGCTTCGGCTTGTCCCGCGGATCCGGCCCACCGCCCCTGGCGAACTCATCACCACGGCCTGCCGGAAGCTTGAACTCTTCATCGCGATCGGCGAGGCCGACAAGGTCGCCTGAAAGGTCGAACAGCTGCTGTGCGACAAGATGCACCACCTCCCCTTCCCGCTGTATCCGGCCATTGATCGCCATCATCGAGGATCCGAGAACGACCCGCCGGCGTTTTTCAAAAAGTGTCGGCCAGACGACGAGATTGGCCGGCCCGGTCTCGTCCTCGATGGTGATGAACATCACGCCCTTGGCCGATCCAGGCTTTTGCCGCACCAGCACAAGTCCGGCTGTATAGACCCATCGCCCGTCCCTCGAATTCATCGCCTCGGCGCAGGTGATGATATTGCGCACTGACAAATCCTTGCGCAGGAAGGCGATCGGATGCTGACGCAATGTCAGTCCGGTATGGCTGTAGTCCTCAATGACGTTATGCCCGTCCGTCATCTGCCGAAGTGCGACCTCCGGCTCCTGCTGCTCGGCGATTGCAGCCATCTCCCGTTCGGCCGCGGCGGCAAACAGCGGCAGGGGTTCATCGCGCAGCGCCTTGATCGCCCAGAGCGCGTCGCGGCGTTCAAGCTTCAGCGAGGGCAGAAAGGCGTCGGCCTTGGCAAGCTGAACGAGCGCTTCCGATGGCACGCCGGATCGTCGCCACATGTCGTCAACCGAGGCAAAGGCATTGTCCATGCGTGCCGCGACGATGCGCGCCGCGTCAGCGACCGCCAATCCTTTCACCTGCCGGAAGCCCAGCCGGACAGCGTGGCGGCCAGATTTGCCGATCCGCTCCAGCGTGCAGTCCCACCGGGACCGATTGATGCAGACCGGCCGCACCTCGACGCCGTGGGCTCTCGCGTCGCCGACGATCTGCGCCGGCGCGTAAAAACCCATGGGCTGGGAGTTGATTAGCGCCGCGCAGAAGGCTTCCGGATAGTGGCATTTGATGTAGCTCGACGCATAAGCGATCAGCGCGAACGAAGCCGCATGGCTCTCCGGAAAACCATAGGAGCCAAAGCCTTCGAGCTGGGAGAACGTCCTTTCGGCGAATTCCGGCGTGTAGCCGTTCCTCACCATGCCGGACACCAGCTTGTCCTTGAAGCGCGAGACGCCGCCGGTGAACTTGAAGGTCGCCATTGACTTGCGGAGTTGGTCCGCCTCGCCACCGGTAAAGCCGGCGCAGACCATCGCCACCCTCATCGCCGACTCTTGAAACAGCGGCACGCCCAGCGTCTTGCCGAGCACCGCTTCCAGCTCTGGCGTCGGATATTCGACCGCTTCCTTGCCTTCGCGTCGGCGCAGATAGGGATGCACCATGTCTCCCTGGATCGGACCGGGCCGGACAATGGCGACTTGCACCACTAAGTCGTAGAAGGTTCGGGGTTTCAGCCGCGGCAGCATCGCCATCTGCGCGCGGCTTTCGATCTGGAAGGTGCCGAGCGTATCGGCCTTGCGGATCATCGCGTAGGTCGCAGGATCCTCCTGCTCGATGTCAGACAGGTCGAGATCCCGATCCTTGTGCTCGCGGATCAGATCGAAGGCCTTGGCCATGCAGGTCAGCATTCCCAGCGCCAGGATGTCCACCTTCATGAATTTCAGGGCTTCGACATCGTCCTTGTCCCATTCGATGATCTGACGATCCTTCATCGTCGCCGGTTCGATCGGCACGAGATCGTCGAGCCGATCATGGGTGAGGACAAACCCGCCGGGGTGTTGGCCGAGGTGCCGTGGCGCGCCCATCAATTGCTGCGCCAGCTTCAAAGTCAGCACAAGACGCCGGTCGTCTGGATTGAGATTGAGATCGCGGACATTGCGATCGCAGACTTCCTCCGACCAGGCCCACATGCCCGATGACAAGGCCTTGATCACGTCCTCCGGCAGGCCGAGCGCCTTGCCAACATCGCGGATCGCGCCGCGGGCCCGGTAGCGCGTCACGGTGGCGCAGAGTGCCGCCTTTTCTCTGGAATAGGTCTGGTAGATCCACTGGATCACCTCTTCGCGCCGCTCGTGCTCGAAATCGGCGTCGATATCCGGCGGCTCGTCGCGCTCCTGGCTCACGAAGCGCTCGAACAGAAGATCGTTTGTCGAGGGATCGATACTGGTGATGCCGAGGATGTAGCAGACGGCGCTGTTGGCGGCGGAACCCCTCCCCTGGCAAAGAATGCCCTGGGACCGCGCATAGCGCACGATCGAAAAGACGGTCAGAAAATAGGGCGCGTATTTCATGGTGCGGATGAGATCGAGCTCGTGCCGCACGACCTTCAACACATCGGGCGGCAGACCCTCGGGATAGCGATCGGGCACGCATTGCCAGACATAGTGCTCCAGCGATGCCTGAGCATCCTTGCCCGGCACGATCGCCTCCTCCGGATATTGGTAGGTGAGCTCCTCGAGCGAGAACGTGCAGCGACGGACGATCTCCATGGTTCGTGCCAGAGCCTCAGGATATCGCGGAAACAGGCGCTCCATTTCTTCCGGCGGCTTCAGATAGCGGTCGGCATGGCGCTCGCGCTCGAAACCGACCTCGTCGATCGTGGTGCGGGTGCGAATGCAGGTGACGATGTCCTGCAGCTGCCGGCGGCCTGGCTCATGGAAGAGGACATCATTGGTGACGACCGTTCGCACCTTAAATCGTGTTGCGAGATTTGAGATTTCGTGCAGCCGCAACTGGTCGTTCTGCCGGCGCCACAGACAAAGCGATACATAGGCCCGATCACCAAACAGCTCGGCCATCTTGCGCAGCTGGATCGCGCAGGCGTCATCCGGCAGGTCCGGCACAAGAATGCCGATCATGCCGTCGGTGTAGGCGATGAGGTCGTCCCAGTGCAGGATACAGTTGTTCTTGCCGCCGTGCGATTTCCCGAGCGTGATCAGGCGGGTCAGCCGGGAATAGGCAGCCCGGTCGGTGGGATAGACCAGCAACGACATGCCGTCTTGCAGATCGAGCCGGCAACCGACAACGAGACGTAATCCTGTGGCGCGGGATGCTTCAAGTGCCCGGACAATCCCCGCAAGCGAATTGCGGTCGACGACACCGATCGCCTCGATGCCGAGAGCCTTGGCGGTCTCGAACAGCTCCTGCGCCGAGCTTGCACCGCGCAGGAAAGAAAAATGGGTCGTGACCTGCAGCTCGGCATAACTCATGCGAAGATCCCGTGGATGAACCAGCGGTGGCTTCCGGTGTCAGGATCGATGCCATCACCGGAGCGAAACACCCAAAGACGCTCGCCGGCCTCGTCTTCGATGACGAAGTAGTCCCGCACAGCCTCCATCTCGGCGTCGCGCTGCCACCACTCGCCAAAAATCCGTTCCGGACCGTCGGCCCGCTTGACCTTCCGCCGCTTACCGCGCCAGGTGATCGAGACCGGCGGACGGTCCGGCAGCAACACAATGGCCTCGATCAGCTCCGGACGCGCCAGCAGCCTGACAGGCCGGCGCCAATGGCTGACCCAGGTAAGCTCGACGGGATCGGCAGCAGGACTGATGCGACGGACGGAGCGCTCGGGCACATCGGAGGCAACGGGTGCCACTCGATAAACGCGCTGGCCACGGTTGCCGTAAATGTCGATCAGCGGCGTCACGTCCTTCACTTCCTCCTCGACCAGCGAGGAGGATTTCTGGCGCTCCTCCAGCGGCTCGACTATGACCGCAACCAGGGTCAGCTTCTCGATACCGAAGCCGGGCTCGATCTTTTCCGTCCGGTCGCGAAACAGCTTGGTCAGCCAGGCGACATCGCGCACCGGCTTCACCGTGCCGGCGCGGATTGCCTGCCGCGTACCGTCAACCTTTTCGACGATCAGGTCGGCGCGCCGGACACCAAGGCCGCGCCTTTGCAGCTCCTCGATCAGTCGCACAACCAGCCGGCCGACATATTTGTCGATGGTTTCAGCAGCACCGATCGGCTCGGCGAAGGCGCGGCTGACCTCGACGAGCTCGGGGGTGCGGATCGGATCGATCGGTTCGCAGACGCGGCCCAACATCTGGTCGAGCCGCCGGCCAATCTCCGGACCGAAACGGAGCGTCAGCGGCGCGCGCGGCGTGTTGGCCAATTCGCCGATTGTCTGGAAGCCGAGCGTGCGCAGATCGCCGACGACTTTCCCGGGAAGGCGCAGCAACGCTATCGGCAGCTTTTCGACGGCGCGGACGGTCTCACCTGAAGGCACGATGACCGTTTCGCGGCTGATGGCACGGGCGCAGGCGTGGGCCGCACCCCAAGTGTCGGCGATCGCGACACGGGCGGTGAGTTTTTTTGCCAGGAACTGATTGGCGATCTTCATCACCATGGCGAGCTCGCCGCCCTGCAGGTGATCGGCACCCTCTGTGTCCATGACGATCCCATCGATCCCATCGACCGCGACGATCGGCGAATAGAGCGTCAGCGCCCAGAGGGTAATGCGCTCAAGTGCTGCGGCATCCATCTCAGGATCCGCATCGACCAGCATCAGGCCGCGGAACAACGCCTGTGCTTTGGCCGCCGGCATGCCGACATGAACGCCGGCTTTCCCGGCGGCCGCGTCGGCGGCCGACACCCAGCGCTTCGAGCCGCTCCTGGCAATCACGGCGATCGCCTGTTCAGGCGGAATAGACGGATCGGCGCGACGAATGCGATCCGTCGGCAGATCCGGAAGATAGATCGAGACGACCCTTGTCATCGCACGCCCTCACGAGAAACTCAGCACATTCACCCGCCTTCACGCGCATCAATTCCAGCAACCATTGGGCTCTCCCCACACCCGGCACTGGCAATTCCTCCGACGGCATGACGCTCACCCGCCACCGCGTCGTCGACGCCGTCGGCTGCCCGAAGTCATTGGCCTCCGTCTGTCGCCGCCAACGTCGCACGGCAAGCGCCATCGTGCCCGTTCGCTCAGCCGCCAGCTGCAGCCGGCGCGAGCTGACCATCGGCAGGCGAACGAGTTCACCGACGACTGCGCCGAGCCCGCCAAAGGACAGCCCCTCCTCCATGTTTGCCAGAACGTCCTCCTCCCTGTCGGATTCGACAAAGATCACCCGATCGGCATGGAGGCCGACCTGGGCGAGCGCAGGAAAAAACAGATCGGGGCGCGTCAGGCACCAGACGATCGGGCCTTTGGTGCGGGCCGCAATGCCCGCCGCACAGAGCGCTGCTGCTGCACCATCCACCGTGCCCGACCCGCCGCCTGCAAATTCGTGTAGGGCGCCATAGGCCAGACCACCTCCCGGGAGCACTGCATCGATTTCCGCCACCCCAAAGGACAGACAGCCGGCTTTCCTTGCTGATACGCCTTCCAGCGATGCAATGCGCTCGCGCAAATCGGAAATCACCCTTTCACGGGCAGCAGTCATCGTTCACGGCTCCCTTCAAGGTCGTGTTGGCGGCCGACATCATGTCAGACAAATGCAGATGTTCTCTTTCTGTTCCCGAGCAGCAAAAGAGTCAAGCAACCGGAGGAATGGGAATATTATCCTGAACATTAGAAATCAGCAGAATACCGAAGGGAATCAGCAGAATAGCGGGCGGCGGATTTTTTTCCGAGCGTTTGCGAGCGCTAATCCCTTTGTGTGAATTGCGGGGACAAGTCGGCATCGTCACAGTGTCTTAAAGAATTTTTCTGCTGAACTGTCGGCATGCCGAAGCCTCCGAGATCAAAACCCCTTCTTCGTGACACCGAGGCCCCGGTCCGTTCCCGGCCGCGAGGCAAGCGCAATCCAGCCCAACCACAGCTGCTGTTCGATCCCATGCCCGAGCGCGTCGAGCCCGCGCTGGCGCAATTGAAGTCCCATCCCCCAAAAGGAAACGAGTGGAGCTGGGAGCTGAAATGGGATGGCTATCGCCTTGCCGTGCATATCGAACCCCAAGGGATCCGGATCCTCACGCGTGGCGGACATGACTGGACGCACCGGTTTCCGGCAATCGCAGAGGCCGCCCGAGCGCTTGGGCCGGCGACGATGATCATCGATGGCGAAGCCGTCGTGCTCGACGAAGAGGGTCGGCCGGTTTTCGGGCTGCTGCAGCAATCACTGGGCGCATCCGGCAAACAGGCTGGCAACCGTGCCTCCAACGCCGTCCTTTACGCTTTCGATCTTGTTTATCTGGACGGGCACGATCTGCGCGGTGTCGAATACCGGTCCCGCCGACACCTTCTCGAGGACACGTTAAACGGCGCAAAAAATGATGAAGCCGGCGCCATTCGGCTATCGGAAACACTCGATGCTGAACCAACCGTCCTGCTTGAGCATATCTGCCGCCTCGGCCTGGAAGGCATCGTCGGCAAGCACCTCGACCGGCCCTATCGTTCGGGCCGGACCGGGGATTGGGTAAAAGTCAAATGCATCCAGAGCGAGGCCTTCTTCATCGTCGGTTATGAGAAGTCGGCAGCGTCCTCTGCTGGCTTCGGCTCGTTGGTGCTCGCTGCATATAGTGGTGATGAGCTCGTCCACGTGGGGAGCGTCGGCACGGGCTTCAAAGAAGCCGAGATCACCAGGTTGCGGAAGATGCTGGACACGCTACGATGGAAGCGAAAGCAGGCGCCCCTGCCCTATTCCGGAGGTGCCGATGTTATCTGGGTCGAGCCGACCTTGATTGCCGAGATCGAGTTTCGCGCCTGGACGACCGACGGTAAACTCCGTCATCCGTCCTACAAGGGCTTGCGAGAACGCCAGGACAATGCCGACGTCTTCCGGCTCGACTAGCGAAACCAGCGCCATGCGCTAGATTGTGCTCGTTCGAGCTCAGTGGAGTGGATGGCCTGCAATGTGCAATCTTTATCGCATGGAAGACAAGGACTGGGTCTCGAAGTGGGCCCAGGACGCCGAAAGCCTGATCAACCTGATGCCGGCCTACCAGATGAACCCCGATCAGATGGGGCCGATCGTCCGCAACACCGCCAATGGCAGGAAGCAACTGGTCCATGCGCGCTGGGGACTGCCCTCGCCGCGCTTCGCGCTTGAGAAGGCGGCCAAAGCCAAGGCCGAGAAACTTGCGGCCAAGGGCAAGGCTTTCGACCTCGAAGAGCTGATCCGCATGGAGGCTGACCGCGGCACGACCAATGTGCGCAAGCTCAGTTTTCCGCACTGGACGCGATGGTTTGGCGTCGAAAACAGATGCCTCGTCCCGGTCACCAGTTTCGCGGAACCGGATCCGGACAGCCAGCAGGATGGAGGAAACGTGCCCAATGCCTGGTTCGCCCGCGACGAAAGTAAGCCGCTGATGTTCTTCGCCGGTCTCCATGTGCCGCAATGGCAGAGCGTCCGAAAGGTCAGGGACGGGCTGACGACCGACGATCTCTATGGGTTTTTGACCACGGATCCCAACGACCTGGTGAAGCCGATCCATGAGAAGGCCATGCCGGTCCTTTTGCTGACCAAGGAAGAGACCGACATCTGGATGCGGGCGCCATGGGAAGAGGCCAAGGAACTGGCCCAGCCGTTACCGAATGATGCGCTGATCATCTCCTCACGCGAACCGTACGGATCCACGATCGTGTCCAAATCCGGGGAGCCGGTGGAACAGGGCAGCCTGCTTTGACGCCTGAATTCCGGACTTGTTTCGGAAAATGAAAAAGCCCGCCGCGGGAGGAGGTGCGGCAGGCTTTTCCAAAAGATTGGACAACGGCTGGGAGGAGGAGTGCCGCTGTTCCGTCAGGCTCCCCTTGGGAGGAGGAGTGGGTCGCCTGAAACACGAAGCTCTGCGGGAGGAGGTGCATCGCTTCGTGGACTTGAAGATATCAGAGGCTGCCCCGACCGCCAGCGCTCAGATCACAGTGCAGCCATGCACTTGCTGCAATGCAATATAGACCCTGTGCTGAATTTTCGACCATTATGAGCGAGACGCGGCTTTCGCTGTGCTGGGCTCGAAACCGAAAACGAATTCGATCACCTTGGCGGAGGACATTTCGCACGGCTTAAGTATCGACCCGGGTCCAGCCAGTCGATAGAGGTTGAAACTGACGATATCGGTTCCGCCAAGCTCCTCGCCATAGAGCCACGTCCGTTTGCCATCCTCCGACCGCTTGACGGTCACACCCCATGATCGATAATCGAAATATCCGTCGACATAGCCGTCCGGTAACCTCGCAAGCGCGTCTTCGAACGTTGCCTGAACCGATGGAAGTATTTTGCCGCCGCCGTTCATAAGCCCGGTGGATAAGATTGTGTGACGCCCCGCTGGCCTCGCCACGACTTATAACAACGCTACTTCAATCGGCTCAGCATCTCCTGAGCCACCGCAGGAGCGGACGCGGGATTCTGACCCGTGATCAGCTCGCGATCTGTAACGACATGCGCCGAGAAAGCTACGTCAGCCTGACTGAATTGGCCGCCTGCTTGCGTGAGTGCATCCTGCGGGTAGAACTTCATCTCGCCTCCACCCAGAAGTCCCTTGGCCATTTCCTCCTCCCGGTTGCTGAACACCGTGAACTTGTAGCCCGCATAGATCCAGTCCGTTTGAGCCTTTGCGGTTCCCGCCGTCTCGAACTTCGTCACAAATTCTTGTGCGTCCGGCAGCGTTGAGAGAAGCGCGATCGGGCCGTGGCAGGCCAGCGCGGTCGTCTTTCCGTTTAGGTGGAAATACGTTAGCAGCTTGCCGAGTTCAGGATTGACCAGAAGATCCTGCATGGGTGCGTGGCCGCCGGGCACATAGACGGCGTCGAAATGGTCGTAGCCGATCTGCTCGACGCGTGCGAGGCTGATGACTGGCGACTTGTCGCTCGACATCAGGCCCAGTTCCGACAGTTGTGCTTCGCTGGCCTTCATCGCGGCTTCATCACCTCCAAAATACATCTTGTCGATGGATGTCCGGTCGACGGAAGGCGCCATACCTTTGGGTGTGGCGAAGGTGATATTATGGCCAGCGTCGAGCAGTGCCTTCACCGGCTGCATCAGTTCATTAAGGTAGAAACCGGTCTTGAATACCTTACCGTCCCTCAGGTCGAGGCGATCGGAATCGGACAAGACAATCAGCACGTTTCCGGCATGGGCGTAGGTGCTGGTACCGAGTGCAAGGATGGTGGCGAGGCTGCGCAGAATTTTCATGGTTGGTCTCTAAGTCGGGACGTTTGATGTGATGATGAGAAGGCGTGCGCTGCTTAGCCTGCGACCTTTGTCAGCCTGTGCAGGGCGAAGTCGGCGAAATACTCGCCCACGCCGCTCGCCTGAAACCGCTGCATGGCTGCACCCTGCATATGGGCGCGCCATTGGTCCTCGCTTGCCCAGGTTTCGACGAAGATGCGGACGCGTCCGTCATCGAGCGACTGGTGCAGTTCGTAACGAAGGCAGCCGTCTTCAACCAAGGTCTCCGTGACCAACTTTTCCTGGACAGCGCCAAGGGCCGCCTCCTTGCCGGGCTTTGCCGTGGTGATGGCGATGATGGTCAGAGGTGTGTTCGACATAGCCGGTATCCTTCAGGCGATGGTGTTGACGAGGCCGCCTTCGGCACGCAGAGCGGCGCCGTTCGTGGCTGATGAACGGGGGCTGGCGAGATAGGCGACGAGGTTTGCCACCTCTTCCGCTTCCACCATGCGCTGAAGGATCGAAGCAGAGCGGGCTGTGGCGAAGAACTCGGTCTCGATTTGCTTGATGGGAGCGGACGGGTCGCTGGCCTGACTGCGCAGGAAGGCCTCGATACCTTCCGAGCGGGTCGGTCCGGGCAGCACGGAATTGACCGTGACATTGCTGCCACGGGTCAGTTGCGCCAATCCGCGCGAGACCGAAAGCTGCGCCGTCTTGCTCGTTGCGTAGTGGATCATATCCTGCGGAATGGCGAGGCCTGACTCGCTCGAGATGAAGATGATCCGGCCCCAGTTGCGTTCCAGCATGCCGGGAAGATAGGTCCGTGACAGGCGCACGCCGCTCATGACATTGACGTCGAACAGATGGCTCCAATCGGCATCGGTGATGTCGCCGAAGGCTTTGCTCTCGTAGATACCAAGATTGTTGACGAGGATATCGACCGAAGGCTCCACGCTGGCGATGCTCGCGGCTCCCTCGGCGCTGGCGGCGTCCGCCACAATTCCAGAGATTTCCAATCCGCCGGCTGCCTTGACGGAAGCGAGCGCGTTGTCGAGTTTGGCGCGGTCGCGTCCGGTGATGACGACGCGGGCGCCTTCTACGGCGAGAGATCGGGCGATTTCGAGACCGATGCCGGCGGTGGCGCCGGTAACCAGGACGGTCTTGGCGGTGAGTTGCAGATCCATGACGTGTCTCCAGATTGTTGATGGAGACAATTTATGATTTAAGAGCTAGAGGCACTATTGCCTGCGGCAGACATGCACCTGTGAATGGGGATCATCAATGCCACGTATCCTGATGGAACGTTCTGGCGAAATGGAAGTGTTTGCCCGCGTCGTTCAGGACGGAGGTTTCTCTGCCGCCGCCCGCAACCTGGACCTTACCCCATCAGCGGTCAGCAAACTGATTGCACGCCTGGAAGCAAGGCTTGGCGCACGTCTGCTGGTGCGAACGACTCGCGCACTCACGCTGACAGAAGAAGGAGAAGCCTATCATCATGCCGCGCTTCGGATTTTGCAGGAACTGAACGATGCAGATCAGGAGGCCGCGGGTGGTGCGGTCCGCGGGCGGCTGCGGGTCAATACAACGATACCCTTCGGCACGATGTTCGTCGCACCGGCCATCCCCGAGTTCATCGCGCGCAATCCCGATCTGATCGTCGATCTTTCCTTCACCGATGGGATCGTCGATCTGGTGGCGGAAAAGACCGACGTCGCTATCCGCATGGGCAACCTGCCGGACAGCGGGCTGATCGCCCGCAAGCTGGGACAGAGCCGGCGCGTGGTCTGTGCTTCACCCGACTACCTCAAGCGCCGGGGTTCGCCGCAAACTCCGACGGATCTCCAACATCACGACTGCCTGACATTCAATTTCCGGCGCGCAAGGCCGTCCTGGCCGTTTCGCTGCGAAGGCCGGGAAATCGCACAACCCGTCAAAGGCAGCATCGTCGTCAACAACGGCGAGACGATGAAGCAGATGGTGCTGGCCGGCGCCGGCATTGCCCGAGTGGGGCTGTTTCACGTCGCGGACGAGATTGCGGCGGGACGGCTGATCCCATTGCTCGAAGATCAGAATCCGGGCGACCTGGAACTGATTCATGCCGTCTATGTCGGCGGCGGCCCACTGCCCCACCGCGTGCGCGCGTTCATCGAGCACATGGTTGCAACATTGGCTGATCAGCCCCTGCTGAAAGGGATGCCCTGACCCCGAAAAAGAAGAAAGGCGAGCTACAAGACGCGCCGCCTTTCTCAACCAATCAATCGCGATACTCGCGAGCTTGCCGGTCAAGGACACGCCGGATGCTTTCCAGATGCATCCTGGCACTTTCCGGGTCCCCTTCCCGCATCTGTCGCGACGCTTCAGCCGCGACGTCAGGCAACACCGGCAGGAGTTTGCGACCTGAACTCATTGCCTTTAACTGAACCTCGGCGGCCCGCTCGAGATAGTAGAGATCGTCCCAGGCTTCGGCGATGTTCGGCGCGCAGACCATCACGCCATGGTTTTTCATGAAGAGGATATCCTTATCGCCAAGGACGGAGGCGATCCTGTCGCCTTCGCTTTCGTCCAGGGCGAGGCCATTGTAATTCTCATCGACAGCCACGCGGCCGTAGAACTTGAGCGCCGTCTGACCTGCCCAGACCAGCGGTTCGCCTTCCACCATGCTAAGCGCCGTTGCGTTCGGCATATGGGTATGAAAGGCAGCTCCTACCCGTGGGGCCATCTTATGCAGGCGCGCATGGATGAAGAAGGCGGTCGCCTCCGGCACTCCGTCGCCGGCAACGACATTGCCCTCGAAATCGCAAATCAGCAATGACGAGGCGGTTGCCTCTTGAAAGGCCCAGCCCAGGCGGTTGACGATGAAGAGGTCGGGATGTCCGGGCACTACGGCCGAGAAATGATTGCAGATCCCCTCTTCGAGACCGAGCTGTGCTGCCATCCTGAGGCAGGCGGCCAGATCCACACGCGCCTGCCAGATCTCCTCGCTGTCCAGCGGGAGATTGTGCCGAAGAGTGTGGTTCGCTTTCGAAACATTCAGTTCGTGAGCCATGCTTGTCTCCTTGAGTTACATCCAGCCCGCTGCGCCAAGGACGGCAGGGACCCTGTCGAGGGTCGGCACGATTTCATTCGGGTGGTAGTCAGCGAGCGGCTTGCGCCCTGTTCCGCGATCGACCCAAACCGTACGGAAGCCGAGTTCGCGCGCCGCCGCAAGGTCGAGATGCGGGCTGGCGCAAATATGCACCAGATCGTCCATAGCGATGCCAACGCTTTCCCATGCATGATGGAAGATCTGCCGGGAAGGCTTGTAGGCCCCGGCCTGCTGGGCTGTAATGACCCGATCGATATGCCCGCCAAGTTGGGCGACGTTGCCGGCAATGATCGCGTCGTCTGTGTTCGAGATGATCGCAAGGCGGAAACCCGCGGCCTTCAGCTTTTCCAAGGTTGCTACGACTTCTGGAAATGGCGGCATCTTGCCGATCGAGGATGTCAGGATCTCAGCATCCGCAGCGGTGAACGGCAGGTCGAATTCAACCATGGCCCGTTCCAATGCAAGGGCACTGACCTCGGCAAAAGTTCGGTGAGGACGCTCCTCTTCCAGCGTATGTTCATAGCTGTCATAAACTGCAATGAAAGCCTTCTGATCGATATCGCGACCTTTCACGGACAATATCCTGTTCATCGCTGCAAGCAGCCCCTCATCCCATTGGATCAGGGTTCCGTAGCAGTCAAAGGTCAGCCAGCTCGGCTTAGGTCCAGTCAGCGTCATATGTCTTCTCCTAGCTTTTCCCGACATTGACAAGACTGGCATAGATTGAGAAATTAAATCTCATCATCATCCTCATCGAGAAATCAAATGAACTTCGGCTTCGATCTGGATCTTCTGAAAACCTTTACTGCAGTGGTCGATTGCAGCGGCTTCACCAAGGCGGCCGAACGGGTGCGCTTGACGCAGTCGACAGTGAGCCAGCAGATCAAGAAGCTGGAGGTCAATTTAGGCACCTCCCTGCTGCGTCGGGATAAATCGACCGGAACAGTGGAAACGACCGAAGCTGGCGAGCTGCTATTGAGCTATGCGCGTAGGCTGCTCGCCACGGCGGAGGAAGCCGCCGAGGTTATGCGAAAACCGCTGGCGCCGCGGACCGTTCGCCTTGGCGTTCCGGAGGATTTTGCCGGACGGCGCCTCATCGATCTGCTGTCGGGATTTTCGGCTGCATCCCCGCATATCAGGCTCGACACGGTTAGCGGCTGGAGCACTGAGCTCCGCCGCCTGCTGGATGCGGGCGAGATTGATCTTGCGCTGATCAAGCGCGAGCCCGGAGATGGGGCCTGTCTCGCGAGCTGGAAAGAAGAGCTGATCTGGGTGGAGAGCGCCACCCGTTCTGTCGAGACGGATCCGGTGCCGCTCGCGGTGTTCCCCGTTGGCTGCATCTACCGGGATCGCGCCATCCGCGCGATCGAGCGCAGCGGTCGCCGTTGGCGGATTGCCTATACCAGCCAGGGTTTGATGGGAGTGCAAGCAGCCGTCGCCTCCGGCCTCGGGATTAGTCTTTTGCCTTCCGACGCCGTACTTACCGAACACCGCCAGCTCAGGCCAACGGATGGGTTCGACGATCAGCCCGCGTCCGAGATGGCACTGGTGAAAGGTAGGACGAGTTTGTCCAACGAAGCCCAGTCCGTCGGGCAATTTCTGGCGGATAGCCTGGGATCCAAATGCCCATGATGCCGGTGCATAGATTGGCTTGCTACCTCCTCAGGAGCTATGAAGCACCGCCTTCAAGCCTTCGATCTGCAGACCGAGCCCAAAGGCAAAACGCTGATCGGCGTTCGCCTTGGTGATTTCCATCATTGCAATCGCAGCAAACGGAAACTTTGATGCCAGTGACATCTCCTCATAAGGCATTCTAAGACGCGGAGCGTCCGCGACGCCGGACACCTGCGTCTCATTCCATGAAGGCCGCGAACATGATGCGACCATCACGCCTTAAAGGGATACGAACCGTCTTCCCACTCTCCAGATCCGCTAAGCGCTTGATAATGTGGGAACGTTGTGGTGGGCGCAGTGCTGTACACCTCCTCACCGTCGTGGTCCGGCGGATCGTGATCATGAAACATGCAGGCATGTTTTCCGACGGTCTAGCCGGCCGCTATTGGATCATCAATGTCCTGGCTCTGGAAGTGGTCGATCAGAAAACGCGCGGCAGGTCCTGGCGGCGTATCGGTGCGGTAGATGGCCTGAAGGCGGTATGGACCACCTTTGCAGTCCGGAAGATCCAGCTGCACGAGGCGCCCAGATTCTATGTCGTCTCTCACCATCGGCTCTGGCATATTGCCCCAGCCGATACCCTCCTTGAGTAGCATGTGCTTGGCGCCAAGATCGGCGAGTCGCCAGGTATGGTTTCCGACGACAGCGAACTCGTGGCCCTGAGTGAGGGGCGATCTGTCGGTCAGGACCAATTGGATATGTCCTCGTGCCGCGCCCGGTGGATGAGATCCGCCAGACAATGGGTGATCCGGTGAGGCGACAGGGATAAGTTTGACAAAGCCCACCCCGATGCGCTCGAGGCCTGCGATCTCAACATCGAGTGGGCCACTGATGCCGATCGCCGCGGTTCGATTGAGCACGATTTGCGTCACGGCGCCCAAGGCTTCGACATAAAGCCGCAGAGATACGCTCGGAAACTCTTTTCGAAACGCCTTCAGCGCATCCATCACGCGTGCCGCCGGCAGCATCACGTCCAGCGCAAGGTGCACCTCCGGCTCCACGCCGCGGAGCATGCTTTTTACTTTAGCCCGAAGATTGTCGATGCCATGGGCGACGCTCTTGGCTTCGGCGAGGACCGTCCTCCCCTCCAAAGTCAGCTGCGGCTTCTTCGTCGAAAGCCGGTCGAAGAGCATGACACCCAGTTGCGTTTCGAGGTTGGCGATCGTGTAGCTGATCACAGAAGTAGCACGGTTGAGCTTCCTGGAAGCAGCCGCGAAGCTGCCGGTCTCTACAACGGTAATGAAGACTTTAAGCTGATCCAGCGTCGGCTGGCCGGGGTCTAACATTTCTAATTCCTCGATCGTTTTCGCCGAAATTATCTGAGTTTTCCGAAACGTCTAGGGGACCTACCTTTAATCCATCGAATTCAACCGCCGGAGCTGACAATGTCCTATTTGTCTAACGCTGACATCGAGCAGGTTATCCTGCCCTCGACCCGTGACCTCGGAGGCTTCTCCGTTCGCCGGGCGCTGCCTGCGGCCATGCGCCAGATGGTCGGGCCCTTCATATTTCTCGACAGTTTCGGGCCGGTGCGGTTCGGTGCTGGCGAGGGGATTGATACCCGCCCTCACCCGCATATCGGTCTTTCAACACTCACCTACCTTCTCGACGGTGAGTTGCTGCATCGTGACAGCGAGAGCTACGTGCAGTCGATCAGCCCCGGGGAAGTCAATCTGATGGTCGCCGGTTCCGGCATTGTTCACTCCGAGCGGACCCCGGAACATATCCGCAAGGATGGGGGCAAGCTCACGGGCCTGCAGAGCTGGATCGCTCTTCCCAAACAAAAGGAAGAGACTGCACCGCTTTTTCAGCACATCGGTGCCCCTGAACTGCCAACGACCAATGGTGAGGGCATCGATATGAAGCTTCTCGCCGGCACGCTGCACGGACGTCGCTCACCTGCCAGCACCTTCTCCGACCTCTTCTCTGCAGAGGTCCAGCTTGAGGCTGGAGCACGCTACAGGATCGACGGTGAGCATATCGAGCGAGCGATCTTCGTCGTCAGCGGTGCGATCGAGATCATCGGACAGGACGGTACCTACGGCCCGGATCGTCTTATCGTGTTCAAGCCCGGCGCGGAGATCGTGGTGAAGGCTAACGAGCCAGCCCGGTTTCTCGCCTTCGGAGGCGAGCCGCTTCCTGAAAAGCGGTTCATCCGCTGGAATTTCGTGGCCACCGACCAGGAGCGCATTCGTCATGCTGCCGACCTGTGGCGCGAACGGCAATTTCCCGGCGTACCGGGCGACGACGAGTTCACTCCCCTCCCCGACAACTTCAACTGAAACCCCATCTAATCAAGGAGAAATACCATGACGACCTATGCAATCATCGGTTCTGGCGCGATCGGCTCTGCACTTGCTGAACGCTTCCACGCCGCAGGCGTTGATGCCGTTATCGCCAACACACGCGGTCCGGGCTCGCTTCAGTCTGCTACCGACAAGTTCGGCAGCACGGTGAAGGCTGTCGAACTCGATCAGGCTCTCCAATCCGACGTTGTTATTCTGGCCGTGCCTTATGACGCCGTACCGGAAGTTGCTAGCAAAAAAGCAGCCTGGGATGGCCGCACCATAGTCGACGCGACGAACGCTATCGACTTTCCTGCTTTCAAACCACGTGACCTTGGTGGCCGGCTATCTTCGGAAATCGTCTCCGATCACTTTCCAGGAGCTCAGCTTGTGAAAGCGTTCAACACCCTCCCGGCCGCCGTCCTGGCTGCCGATCCGGTGAAAGCGAGCGGAAAGCGCGTTCTCTTTCTATCGGGTAACTTTCCGGAGGCCAGCAAGAAGGTAGCAGACCTGATCGCTCGTTTGGGCTTTGCTCCGTCCGACCTTGGCAGTTTCAAAGCCTCCGGTTCACTTCAACATTTCGGGCAGGCGCTGGTCGCGCTCAACCTACTGAAGGATTGAAATCGTTCCATACAAAAAGGGATCGCACGGAAGGCAACATGGATTTTTGACAACGCAATCGGTCGATAAAATCGAACGTAATAGACAAAATTATGCAGCTTTTATCGAATGATGAAAAAGCAGATGTTGCATTCATCGACACCAACATCCTCACGGAGTTACCGAAATGACCAAGGTTCTCGTTCTCTACTACTCGTCCTACGGCCACATCGAGACAATGGCAGGCTCAATCGCTGAAGGCGCACGAAGCACCGGCGCCGACGTTACGATCAAGCGCGTCCCGGAAACTGTCCCGCTCGAAATTGCCGAAAAATCCCATTTCAAGATCAACCAGGACGCACCGATTGCGACGGTAGCGGAACTCGCCGACTATGACGCGATCATCGTCGGTACCGGCACACGCTTCGGCCGGATGTCGTCGCAGATTGCGGCGTTCCTCGACCAGGCGGGTGGCCTGTGGGCACGGGGTGCTCTCAACGGCAAGGTGGGCGCTGCGTTCGCATCGACCGGCACCCAGCATGGAGGACAGGAAACTACCCTGTTCTCGATCATCACCAACCTCATGCACTTTGGCATGATCATTGTCGGCCTGCCCTATAGTCATCAGGGCCAGATGAATATGGAAGAAATTGTTGGTGGCGCTCCTTATGGGGCAACGACAGTTGCCGGTGGCGACGGGTCGCGCCAGCCTTCGCAGATCGATCTCGCCGGTGCCTTCCATCAGGGCGAGATCGTCGCCCGCACTGCAGCTGCTCTTATCGCTGCCCGCAACTAAACCCGCCTAACTCACCCTTTAAATTCAGCTCCAACCAGACCAGCCGATTGCGATCGGCTGGCAAGGAGAAGTCATGTCCTCGCTTTTCTCAAACAAGGTCGTCGCGGTCACTGGTGCAGGCTCTGGGATCGGTCGGGCAATAGCACTTGGGCTCGCTCGCGACGGCGCGACAGTGCATCTGGCTGATCGCGATGCCGACGGGCTCACCCAAACGGCCGAGCTCATCCGCGCCGAAGATGGCCGGGCGTTCACAACCGAACTCGACGTAGCAAGTGAGCTCCAGGTCGTCGGATGGATCGAACAGATCGATGCTGCATCCGGTCGGCTCGACGCGGCCTTCAACAATGCCGGAATAACCGGCCCTGCAAAGCGGATTGAAGACTACCCATTAGAAGACTTTCAGCGGGTCATCGCCGTCAATCTTCAGAGTGTCTTTCTCGGGATGAAGTACGAGATCCCGCTGATCAAGCGCAGTGGTGGTGGATCTATCGTGAACACGGCTTCCGTCGCCGCTTTGACGGGACCGGGAGGCATGAGTGCCTACGCTGCTTCCAAACATGGCGTGCACGGATTGACCCGGGTTGTCGCGATGGAGAATGCAGCGCACGGCATCCGCGTCAACGCGATTGCGCCCGGCTGGACTGAAACGCCCATGGTCGCGGCAAACAGCCGGCAGAACCCGGCTTTTGCGGCACTCGCTCAAAACGCCATTCCCGCCAGACGCGGCGGCAAGCCGGAGGAAATCGCGGCCGCGGCAATCTGGCTTGCCTCCGACGCCGCCTCCTATGTCACCGGACACATGCTGACCGTCGACGGCGGCATGACAATCGGTGGTTTTGAACTCTGACACCGAACCTCGAAAGGAAAATCCCATGTCAGACCAACCTGAAGCATTGAAAGCAATCGTCCGCCGCAACACACTCGAGGTGCAGTCCGGCGGCAACTTCGAACTTTTCGACGCGCTTTTTGCCGACGACTTTCTGGACCACACACCGCAGCCAGGCGGCACGCCGGACAAGGAAGGAGCGCGTCGCCTTTACCACGCGCTGCGGGAAGCCTTCCCGGATTTTCACGCCGAAATTCACTGGCAAGCGGTCGATGGCGACATCGTGACGACTTTCAAGACCTATCACGGCACGCATCAGGGCGTCGTCCTTGGGATCGCGCCAACGGGCCGCCAGATCAAGTTCGAAACCGTCGACGCCATGCGCATTCGCAACGGCAGAATCGCCGAACACTGGGGCGTGGCCAACCTCTATTATCTTCTGCAACAACTCGACGCCCTGCCCTCCTCGGCCCCCAAAGTGCCGGAACATTAAGGATCACCACAATGAGCAACAGTAACATTCTCGACGGCAAAGTCGTCATCGTAACCGGCGCATCAAGCGGCATTGGACGTGCGATCGCCATCCGGGCTGCCGAACATGGCGCCAAAGCAGTTATCGTCTCGGACGTCGTGGAAGCACCGCGCGAAGGCGGTGAACCGACTGCCTCCGAGATCAGAAAACTGGGGGCCAAATCCGTCTTCGTGAAAGCAGACGTCAGCCGCAAGGCTGACAACGACGCCCTCGTTGCGGCGGCAGAAGAATTCGGCGGCGTCGATGTCATGGTCGCAAATGCAGGCATTACGCTGAAGACAGACGGGGCGGAGGTTCCGGAAGACGATTACCGCCGCCTGATGTCTGTCAATCTCGATGGCCCGCTGTTTGGCGCGCAGGCAGCAGCGCGTCAGATGAAAGCACTCAACAAGCAGGGTAGCATTGTCCTCATGGCAAGCATGGGCGGGATCTCCGGCGCCGGCATCACCGTCGCCTACTCGACCAGCAAGGGCGGCGTTGTGCTGATGGCCAAATCATTGGCCGACGCTCTTGGCCCGGACGGTATCCGCGTCAATGCAGTCGCACCCGGTACCATCGACACCGAGCTTCTTCGCACGAGCCCCGGTATCGCCCAGGCCTCCGAGGGCTTTCGCCAGAGGACGCCGCTTCGCCGGCTTGGCAAACCGGCGGAAGTCGGAGATGCTGTGGCCTTCCTTGGCTCGGACCTGTCGAGCTATGTGTCGGGCACCGCGCTCCTGGTGGATGGAGGGCTGCTCTCCGTTATCTGATTTCTCGACCTTCCGGTCGGACCCGCGCCCTCACAAGCGCGGGTTTTTCTTTGCCTCCATCGTTCGATTTTTTCGACGATAATCTGCGATATTATCCAGCTTTTTCGTTCACTCGGATGATGGCAATTTCTCCTCACGACGCAGCCACGGTGGCTACGCCCCAAACTTAAGGAGAACGTCCATGTCTTATTCCGATGCAATTGCCCAGCGCGTTGAAACTCTCTCCCATTCGGCCCTCATCAACGGCGTCACGCCTCTCACCGGCCGTGTCCTGCTGGCGGCAATCTTCCTTCTGTCCGGTATCAGCAAGATCTCTGATCCAGCTGGGACGATCGGCTATATCAATATGGTTGGCCTGCCCTTCCCGCCGCTGTCCTACGGCGCAGCGGTCGTGACTGAACTCCTGGGCAGCGTTGCCCTGATCCTCGGTTTCCAGACCCGCATCGTCGCTCTGATCCTTGCCCTGTTCAGCGTTGCCACGGCACTGACGTTCCACAACAACCTCAGCGACCTGAACCAGTTCATCCACTTCTTCAAGAACATCGCAATGGCCGGCGGTCTGCTGCAGGTCGTGGCGTTCGGCGCGGGTCGTTACAGCCTCGACGCCCGCCGCTAAGCGAAGCACCCGATCAAAGGAAAAGCCCGGACGATGGTCCGGGCTTTTCGCGTTTTTACTTACCCCATTCCGGACCACCGTCCGTGCAGGTCTGGCCCCCATCGACCGGCAAGACAATCCCGGTGATCCAGGCAGCTTCATCACTGGCAAGAAATGCGACCGCCGAGGCAATCTCTTCAGGTTGGCCTGCCCGCCTCAACGGGATTCGGTCCCAGGCTTTCTCCAGAAGAGCATCATCGTCCATGATGGCGTCCACCATTCCCGTGATAGTAAGTCCAGGCGCCACTGTATTGGCTCGGACGCCGAACTTGCCCAGGTCACAGGCTGCTGAGCGCGTCAGGTTTGCCACGCCACCCTTTGCAGCATTATAGGCCGCATGGCTCCAGCCGCCACCAAGGGATGACACGGAGCCGATGTTGACGATCGAACCCTTGGTCTCCTTAAGATGCGGAACCGCTGCACGGCTAATGTAGAAGACACCGGAGAGGTCAGACGCAATGCACTCGTCCCAATCCTGATCGCTCGTCTCTTCGATGGTGCCGACGAGATTCATCCCGGCGGCATTGATGACAGTGTCGATGCGGCCGAAGCGCTCCACGGTCGCGGCAACAAGGGCGTCGCAGTCCGGCCGTGAAGAAACATTCGCGACAAAGGTGCCGCTGCGGTCGGCCGGCATCTTAGAGGCAGCTTCCGATAATCGCTTCCCGGTTCTGCCGGAGATCATCACGGACGCTCCTTCCTCAAGAAGCCGGTTGGCAATAGCGGCGCCGATACCGGAACCACCGCCGGTCACAATTGCTACTCTTCCTTCAAATCGCTTTGACATGACACACTCCTTCAATCTCCGTGGCGATGGCCGCGGTAGTTTTGGTTTCGTGTTGGTTTTTGACTTGATTGGTTCAGGTTGCCGGGAAGTCGGCCGAACGAGACAAGGCCTCCCAGGCAACAACGTTTGCCTTCAGGTCCTCCGCCTTCTTCAGGGCAGCGTCCGCGGCGTCATTGCCGAGCGGAAGATGGTGCGGAGGCTGCTCAGCCAGCACGGCTTCCCGGATGGCCTTCGCCGCACGCGCCGGGTCGCCAGCCTGTTTTCCGACCGATGCGTGGTAAGCCCGACGTGCCTCGCCCGCTGTGCCATCGTAGTCGTCGATGGACGCGGAGACCTCGTTTGACGAACCTGCCCACTCCGTCCTGAAGGCGCTTGGCTCGACTGTCATGACGTCGATCCCGAGAGGGGCAACTTCTTTTCGAAGCGTATCCGACAGGCCTTCCACCGCAAATTTGGTGGCGCAGTAGTAGCCTACGCCCGTGTAGCCAACCAAGCCGCCGATTGATGTCAGATTGACAATCGTACCACTGCGGCAGGCGCGCATGTGTGGAAGGACCGCATGGATCGTGTTTGCGGTGCCAAAGAAATTGACGTCAAACAGGCGACGGGCGTTCTGCTCATCGGTTTCCTCAATAGCACCGAAGAAGCCGATCCCGGCGTTGTTGATCAGGACGTCGATCCGACCGTAGTGCGCCTCTGCGGCATCAACAACCTTCTGGCACTGATCTCGATCGATGACATCGAGTGGAAGGATCAGGGCATCGCCCTTCTGTTCAAGATCCGCAATCTTGTCAGTTTTACGGGCTGTGACCACAACCTTTTCGCCAGCCTCCAGCAGGTGTTCCGCGATGTAGCGACCGAAGCCTGTAGAGCATCCGGTTACGAGCCAGACTTTGGGGTTTTGCGTGCTCATTTCATGAACTCCTTTCTGTTTTTCAGGCCCGCGGGGACCGTTGCTGGTAGCCGCGGATTTCCACGTCTTCGACGCACAGGTCAGGGACCTTCGCCATGAAGGCCTGGACGTAGTTCGTACTCATATGCAGTTTGAAATCCGAGGCATGCCGCCAGTCTTCGAGCACCATCCACACGTCGGGAACGTCACTTGACTGGTGGATTTCGTAGCGCAGGCAGCCTTCCTCATTGCGCGAGGGGGTGACGAGCTGAAGCAGCTCAGCACCCAGATCCTGAGAACGGCCTGGCTTTGCGGTGAAGTAGGCCACGTTGGTCAATTCAGCCATTTTGGCGTCTCCTTATGCGGTAAAGCCGACAGTTTCAGACGCCGTTGATCGCAATGATGCGCGATCCAGCCGCGGCCTGGCGTTGAGCCGCGAGCGGTGCATATTCCGGCAACGCGAAGAGCTCACGGATCGCGTCCTTGTCCGGGAACTCGATGATAAGCATGTTGGTGGCTTTCCAGCCTTCCAGCTCCAGAGGAGCTCATCGAGGGCAATAAGCCTGCCGCCGGCTTTGGCGACGAGCGGCAATGCCTTGGACCGGTAGTCTTCGATCGACTCCATGTCGTGAATGTCGAGATCGACGATGAGGTAAGCAGACATGGTTTCTTCCTTTCGTAATGGGTTGCTGGTGCATTTTGGGGTCGGCGTCTCTCAGGGGAGATGGCGCCATTTGACCATGCGGTCTTTGAGGTCGAGCGTCCCGCCGTCGATGGTGAACGTACCGTCACCACGGTGGTGCATCATTCGACGCTCTTTGCGGCTCTCGTTGATCCAGATTCTCGTCGCCTCAAGGATGAAGAGGTTGTAGGGGTCGCAGAGCCTGGTATCGACAACCCGGCACTCTATGTTGGCCAGGCAGTCGGTGAGGAGCGGGGCTGACACGTCCTTGGCAGGTCGCGTCTTGAGGCCGTACCTCTGGAATTTATCCACCCGATCCCCCGAACAGTTCCCGACGTCGACAACGGTTTCCGCGAGATCAAGACTGGGTACAGCGATGACACATTCTCCGGTTTTCCGAAGAGCCTGATAGCTGTGATCCCAAGGCCCGATGACACAACCGATCAGCGGCGGGTCGTGCTGGATCATCATATGGAAGCCCATCGTCATCACGTTGGGCTTGCCGTTATCACTCGTCGAGACCATGACGATAGGGCCAGGTTCCAGGACGCGATATGCTTGAGATGCGGGTAATTCCTTCATGACAATCTCCCTTTAGAGATCCCTGCATTGATGCAGGGACCCTTCAGGGCCGGTCTGTTACCAACCCTGTTCTACTGGCAGAACGAACAGCTCGGCGACGTCCACATGAGCCGGGGCCAGGGCTGCGAAGACGATCGTGTCGCCGATATCCTCGCCCTGAAGGAAGGTCATCTGGCCGGCCAGCTCATCCATCTGCTTGCGGTAGCCCGGATCTGTGATGTGATCGTAGAGCTCGGTGGCAACCGCGCCCGGCTGGATGCAGGTCACGCGAATGCCATGCTTCTGACCGACTTCCATACGCAGGCCATCAGAGAAAGCCGTGACCGCATGTTTTGTCGCGCAGTAAACCGACAGGCCCTTGAAAACCTTGCGACCAGCGATCGAGGACATGTTGAACACATGGCCGGAGTGCTGCTTGATCATCTGGGGCAGAACGGCAGCTGTCGTGTTGAGCAGGCCCTTCACGTTGACGTCCACCATCCGCTGCCACTCGTCGACCTTGAACTGATCGATATCGGAAAGCGGCATAAGACCGGCATTGTTGACGAGGATGTCGATCGAACCATAGGCATCGATCAGCTTCTTCACGCCCGCATCGACCGAGGTCGTGTCAACCACGTCCATCTCGATCACAAGAGCTTCTCCGCCCTTGGCTTCGATCTGTTTCTTGAGATCTTCGAGCTTGTCGATGCGCCGTGCAGCGATACCGACCTTGGCACCGGCTTCAGCAAGCTTTGCAGCAGTCGCGGCGCCAATGCCACTCGATGCGCCGGTGACCAGTGCGATCTTTCCGTTGAGGTTGGTCATTGTCTTCACTCCTTGTCTTGAAGCCCACCACCGCGGTGGGCGTTTCCTTTTGACAAGGAGGAATTTAAGCCGATCGTCGGCGCCCTTCTCTCGGGGCCTTGCTCGACCTGTCGCGATCTTGCTCGAAAACGCGACAGGTCGAAATTTAGCCTCGCCGATAGTGGCTCGGCGGCAGGCCGGTCTCCCGACGGAAGACCTGGGCGAAGTGGCTTGGGCTTGAATAGCCGACGGACATGCCAATCTCGATGATGCTGGTATCCGTCTCCTGCAGGAGAAGCTGTGCCCGGGCAACGCGCTGGCGAATGAAGTAGCGAGAGGGCGAGAGTCCGGTCGCCTTTTTGAACAAGCGGCTGAAATGGAATTCACTCATGCCCACTGTCTCGGCAAGCTGTGCAAGATTGAACGGCTCGGCCAGATGTTCTTCTAGGTGGGCCACGGCCCGACGGAGCTTGAAGCTGGGCAGCGCATTTTGGCGATCGTCGGGAGCTTCACTGGCGACATAATTCCGGATCAGATGCACGGCGAGACTTTGCGCAAGCCCCTGGATGAACAACTGACTTCCCTTTCCTTCAGCGGTCAATTCCTGATGAACGAGCGCCAGGAGATGTGATAGCTGCGTGTCCTTGCCCCCGGAAATGTCGCGCAAAGCCGGAGGGGCCGCGCAGCCCAGCACGTCATAGGCGACGCGCTCGAACAGCGGAACGGAGAGATAAAGGTGCATGACCTGGAAAGGTGGGTCGCCGATGGCGCGCCAGCGCATCTCGTATGGGGTGGGGGAGCGGGTCAGGAAGAAATCGCCAACTGTGACCGTGTTGGCGACCCAGTCCCCGTCAAGGTCGCGTTCCTCAACGACAGCTTCGCCTGACATCACCCAAACGATCAGGGGCTCCGCGACTGCGGGAACAAGAAATGGCTCCTGCTTGTTGAGACGGGAATAGACCTGCACGAACATGTCATTCCACGCCGGACTATCGCCACTGACAAGCGTGCGACCGGCTATATATTGTTCAAGCCCGAGCGGGGACGTCCGATCGGGCCGAACAGCAATATCTTCCAGTTCAGGCGCCACCGCCGCCGGATAAATGGGATTTCCGGCAATCGCCGGGATGGCGGGCATTACCTTTTGACCGGGTGCTACGATGTTCACCAATGCGGACCCTTTCTGAAACGGAGCGGCACAGCAGCTCTGAACGAGGTGGGGAGCTTCAATGGAACAGCTCGCTGTTCACATCGCCGCCCATGATCACCATAAATGACGCAATGCAGCATTTGGTTTCTTCCGACAGGAAGATGAAACCGGTGTCATTCGTCTCCTTTAGGCAGATAAAGTCGGGATCGACATCACAGGTAAGGATTTCCGGTTTTTCCGCCATGCCGGGGCAATCTAACACCGCGTCGTTTTTCAAAAGCACGCGCTCGCCGCGTGCGAAAGAAAAATGGATCACGCCGACAATGACTATGCCGGCGTGATCAATGTCCGACTACCGCTTGCGATAGAGAACCATCCCGGCATGGTGCAGGACGTCATCGACAAAATCGCCATCGGCCGTAAACCCGGTATCATCCCAATACTCGATGTGATTTCCGGACACCTCGTATCGTCCTTGATAGGCGCTTTCGCGTGAGCCGCGCGCTTCGTCGTAGCGGCCATTCGGGAGCAACTGATGCCGGATGCGGCCGTCTGCGGTCTCCCACATTCCGACATAAGGGTGGGAGGGCGTTGGGGTCGTCATTGTGCTGCCTCCGTCTTGCCGAGGAAAGACTGAATGGTCTCGGGCTCGACGACCCAGGCGTAGTTCAGTTCATGGCGGATCTTCCATTTGCCGGCGGTGCATGTCCAGCCGAGCTGCGAGCGAGCGTCAAAGGCGATAACCTTGCCGTCAAGACGATCAATGCGGCCAACGAAGCCGAGCGTCGTCGAAGCGACGGTGTCGCCGACGATCGCGTCGTGACCTCCGGTCAAGCCGTGGCGAACCGATCGGGCGGCGTTCTGCAACCCCTCCCAGTTGGCGCCATAGCGGGCAGCGTTGTCAAAGAGCTGTGTGCTACCTGGCGCGAAATTGTCGTAGAAAACTCCTTTGGTGTTTTCCAGGTCGTAATACCGGTTCAGCTTTTGCGAGAAAACGAATTTGCCATCACCTTCATTGCGTTCCCAGCCCTTCATGATCCAGTCGGCATGGAGTGCGAGAGGAGCATCGGCGCCGTCCCGAGGGCACGCGCTATCCTGTGCAACGACAGGTCCGGCGCAGATCCCAAGAGCCAAGGCTGCTGCGAGTCTGATCTTGATGTGTGTCATGGGAATATCTCCTTCGATGATCGGTTGTTCTGTCTGCCAGCCGCCAAACTTCACCGGTCGGCTATGGGCAAAAGGTAGACAAATTCGATTGTCGCTTGTATTCCCTTTTCGCTAACGTAATTGGTTAGCAGGATGCGACAATGACGATCGATCTGAACCTGGTTCCGGTGTTTCTCGCGGTCGCCGAAGAGGGAAATTTCAGGGCAGCGGCTGACCGCCTCGGCGTCACACGCTCGGCGGTTAGCCAGGGAATCAGACGGCTCGAGGATATTTGCGGCATTGCACTCGTCAGCCGCACGACCCGCAGCGTGCGGTTGACGGAGGCGGGCAATCGCTTCCATGAAACCTTGTCTCAACCAATGGCCGAGGTCAGATCCGCCTTCGAGAACGTGGCGGGTGACGCCAGGCCCGGCGGCTTGCTGCGGATCGCGGTCACATCAATTGCCGAACAATTTCTTTCCGGCCCGCTAATCGCGTCCTTCGCAGAAGCGCATCCCGGCATCACGATCGACGTCACGGTGACCGACGATATCTTCGACATCGTAGCAGCCGGCTTCGATGCAGGGGTTCGGCTGGGTGAGGTGATCGAGCAAGATATGGTCGCGGTGCCACTCACCAAAGAAGAGAGAGAAGTGGTCGTCGCGACGCCGGGATATTTTGAGGTCCACGGAACGCCCCGCCACCCTCGGGAACTCGTGCATCATCGCTGTATCGGGTGGCGTCCGTCTCCAAGTGCTGCGCCGTATCGATGGGAGTTCGAGGAGGATGGCATACCTTTCGATGTCGCCGTCGAGCCGCAAATCACCACAAACGATCTGTATCTGATGGTACGGACCGCGCTCGCTGGCGGCGGGATCACATTCGCGCTGGAAGAGACGTTTCGTTCATACATCGATCGCGGCGAGTTGATCACGGCGTTGGACGACTATCTGCCGCCATTTCCAGGGTTCTTCCTCTACTTCCCCAATCGCCGAAATATGGCGCCCAAGCTGCGCGCGCTCATTGATCACGTTCGCGCGTACAGACTGACGTCGTCCTAGCTGCAGTGGCTAGAGCTAACTGGGTTTTGTGCGTCGCGTTGGACGCCTATAACACCCTGCAATTCCCTGGTTCGGCGGGCCCAAACCAGGTGCGGGTGACGCCGATTGGTGAGAATGGGCACGCGTCTCCAAAATCTAAGACTGGGCAGGAACCTCGGCGAAACGACGTTCGTCACTGCGGAAGAAGAGGCTGTTGTGGAGCCCCTTCAAGGATCCGTCTGTTTCACTGGATGACAGCTGGCTGTCATCCCTTAAGTGTAGTTGATGGGCAGCCAATCGTAATTCGTGCTGTCTTTGCGGACATGGCCAATGCCCGGAAAGGCGATATGAGCGCCTGCCACCAGATATTTGCCTGCCACCGCCTGCTTGAACGCGATGTCGCGTGCAGCCACGGCGGCGTTCTGGTCGATATCGAATTCGATGGCGACGCCGGGTTCATCGAATTGCAGGATATCGCCATGGGTGATGTCGCCCCAGAATACGATCTTCTGGCCTTCGCTTTCCACTGTGATGGCGCTGTGACCCGGCGTATGCCCCGCGTAAAGAATGGAGCCCAGACCTGGAACGGGCGCTTCGTTGTCTCCGAAGGTTTCGAATTGTCCGGCTTTCACGTAAGGCGTCACGCACTGATCCGCCTCGCCAAAATGCTGCTTGACGATGCCGGTCGCCGCCTTGGCGTTCTCCGGACTCAGCCAGAATTTGGCCTCCCGTTCATTGACCCGCAATGTGGCATTCGGGAAGGTGGGTTTGCCATTGCTCATCAACCCACCGGAATGATCGGTGTGGATATGGGTGAGGACGACATCGTCGATGTCATCCGTCTTATATCCTGACGCCTCGATGTTGGTGACGAGTTTGCCGAGCGATGGCCCGAGATAGGCACCGGTGCCCGCATCGATCAGTACCAGTCGTTCGCCGGTGTTGACGAGGAAAGCGTTGACGGAGGTTGGTACGCTCTCCGGCAGAAAGGCATCCTTCAGCGCGCTCTGCGCGTGCTGTTCGCTGGTGTTGGTGTAGAGCTTTGCCAGCTGCAAAGCAACGGTGCCGTCGGATAGGGCCGTGACCTCGGCTGAGCCGATCTTCAGCCGGTAGAAAGCGGGTGCCTGAATAGCGGCAAAGGGTGCCTTGGCCAAGGCGATTGATGGTGCGACGAAGGGTGCTGTGACCAGGCCCGTCAGAGCGCTTTTGAGGATGGAACGGCGGGATGGCATGGGTTTGCTCCTTGGGTGAGGGTGCGGAACGCTTGCAAGTTCCTGCCCATCAGCTAAGGATGCGTCGGTCAGCAATCAAATCGATACGATTCATGCAAGTCATCGATCATTTCAATCTTCGTTCATTCGACCTAAACCTTCTCGTGGCCTTCGATGCTATGATGGAAGAGATGAGCGTCACCCGAGCAGCGCAGCGGCTGAAAATTCAGCAGCCTGCCATGAGCCACAATATATCCACCCTGCGGACGCTGTTTCAGGATGAGCTTTTCATCCGTGTAGGACAGGTGATGAAGCCCACCGCACGGGCGCTCAATTTGTCTGGTCCGGTGCGCCAGGCTCTGCGGCAGGCACAGGCGGCGGTGTTGATGGCGGACGCATTCGATCCGGCCACCGAGCAACGCACATTCCGGCTGGGACTTTCCAGCGAGGTGGAACTGTTGTTGCTACCCGATCTGACCGCTCAGTTGCGCGATATAGCGCCAGGCATACGCATTCTGGCCCGTGGTGGTGATGCGGCAGAGGTCGACGCGATGCTGGACGCGGGCGTCATTGATCTGTCTGTGGGGTGCAGCTATCTGCCGGACTCACGCCACCATTGCGAGCCGCTGTATCAGTCCAGCGTATTATGCTGTTTCAATCCGCAATTGCTAAAGGTTTCAAATCCGGTGGGCTTGGATGCCTATATGGCCGCACAGCACGCGGTGATTTCGCAGACTGACAGCCTGCATGGCTGCGTTAAGGATGCGCTGGACCATGCAGGAGCAGAACTGGAAGTCGTGGCCGCAGCTCCCGACTTCATGTCAATATTGACCACCGCGCGTTCATCTGCGGTGATTGCCACCGTATCCTCGCGCATTGCGCTGCGTTACGGGCCGCTGTTGGGGCTTGAAGTCAGCCCGGTGCCACTGGCGCTTTCTTTTCCACCGGTGGCGATGGTCTGGCCCCTTCATATGGACAGCGATCTTGGCTGCGCCTGGTTGCGGAAACAAATCCGCGAGGCAATGCTGACGACGACTGGGGGTAATGTCGCGGATATTGCGGCCTGACGTTCCAAAACAATCAGCGTGTGTCTGAAGGCCTCGCCTTGAACCGACTCGAACCGTCGACCCGCCCGTCACTTTCTTAAGCTACTGAAATGCCAGCTTTCTGCGCCTGGATGTCTGGGCCGCCGAAAGATGTTTGCGGTTCATGAGACGATGCGCCGGAGGCTATGCCCTCTGAAGGCTCTCAGTCATCTGCGTCCGGAGGATCGACCACATCGTCTTCCCTCAGCGGGTCGGGGTCACCTCCTTCAGACCTGCAGCATCATCGGTCTCTGGAGATGTCAGAGTGAGGAGACGGCGCGACGAAGCCGCGCCGTCTATATCTGATTACATCATGCGCTTGATGTCGCTGTAGGCTCCGCTGGTCTTCAACGTCACTGTGACTGGGCTGCTGGTGCGATTTCGCCAGAACCAACCGTGCTTTCCGTCGAAGGCGGCTTCCAGTTCGCCGGAATCGGTGGGCTCCGCGCGGCCCTTCTTGTAGCTCGTCGTCTTTCCGCCGTCGCCGTCGGCATGCATGTCATAGTTCACGCCGCCGCCCTGGGCCGTCCATTCGTATGTGGCCTTTGCGCCCTTCGACATTGTCAGCTTGATCTCCGTTGCCTCGCCGGGCTGCAGGGTGACGGACATCTCATCCTTTCTTGTCGCCGCCTGGGCGTAGGCTGCCGAGACCCCGAACTCGCGGATAATCCGGTCGAGAACGCTCGAACCCTGCTGCGGCACGGGTTGCGTGGAGTTCTGAGACGTCGACGGCTGGACTGGAACGGGCTGCCCCCCGCCGCCCTGACGATCCATCTCCGCTTCTTCGGCGAGCTGTGTCTTGATCTCGCCCATCTCGGTCAGACCGAGCACCGAGCCGACCCCGGTCGGATCGATGCCGTATTCCGAGGGAAGGACGACGGTGACGAGGATCGCTCCGGCGGCAATTGCAGAGATGACGGTGGACTTCACGAGCTGCGCCGAGGTGGGCAGGTCGTCAGTCTTGGGAGCCTGGGAATTGAACATGTTGTTTTCCTTTTCTGGAATCAGGAGACGAAATAACCGGTGAGCTGATACCCGATCAGCACCCATCCGGCGGTCATCATGATGACGTTGGCGGTGTAGGCGTGGCGCAGAAAGCTTCCTGTCTTGCGCCAGTAGCTCATGCCGATCAGGATGATGGCCAGAGCGATGAGCTGGCCGACCTCGACGCCGACATTGAAGGCGAGCAGGTTCGGGACGAGCCCGTCCTTGGCTATGTCGTATTCGAGGATTTTGGTCGCCAGACCGAGGCCGTGGAAGAAGCCGAAGATCAGCGTTGCCAGCTTGGTGTTCGGCTGGAAGCCGAGCCAGCGCTGGAAGGCTCCGAGGTTGTCGAGAGCCTTGTAGACGACCGACAGGCCGATGATGGCGTCGATCAGGTACGAGCTGACGTTCCAGCCATAGTAGACGCCGAGCAGCATCGTCGTCGAATGGCCGACGGCGAACAGGCTGACGTAGATGCCGATGTGCTTCAGCCTGTAGAGGAAGAAGATCACCCCGAACAGGAAGAGCAGGTGATCGTAGCCGGTCACCATGTGCTTCGCACCCAGGTAGATGAACGGGATCAGATGGATGCCCGATATCTCCTGGATATAGCCTTTATCCCCTTCAGCGACCGCATGGGCGGCGGCGGCTCCCGCAAACAGCAGCAGGGACAGGGCGACGAGCGTCAGTAGGAGTGCGAACTGCCGGGTTTGCGAACCGAGCAGCGCGCCTCCGAAGGGAGGTGCTTTCATAATTGGATTTCCATGTACGTGTTGAACCAGCCGCCGGGGCGGCGTCGGATCACGTCATGGAGCGCGGAGGTCTATCGATTCCATATAGCGGACCGCCAGGAAGATTGAGGTCCGCCATCGGTCGGGATGAAGATCGCGTTGCAGGCGGCAGAACGTGAGCAACCACCACTAGGCCCGCCTTATCGTGGGTGTGATCGGCGTGATGATGGTCGGTTTCATCGGACGTTTCATCGGCGACATCCCAGACATCGTGAGAATGGCCGCCGTGGTCGTGTGAGTGAACGCTCTGACTTACGAGCAAGGCCTTCCCGTGAAGGTCCGGGGAGTGAGATGCCTGCTTGGCGAAGAGGAACAGGAAGGCCAACAGGAAGGCCGAGAATACGACCAATGTCCGAGCTGTTCCGGTTTTGAAGCGAAGCATCATAGTATGCACATAACCCGCCGACCACGTCGAAACAAGGACGGCTTGTCATTTCCGCTGGACAAGACATCGTTTCGGCATGATCACCGTATTCACATCGAATTCTTTACGAGCACGTGGTTTGGAAGAAGGTTGATGACATCGATCAGGCTGATATCGGCAGCCATTTTACTCATGGCATCCATGGCCCCGGCGGTCGCCGCTCCGGCCGACGAGGCTCCTCGGGACCTCGCCAATACGTCATATCGGCACCTGAACATGGCCTACATGTGCCGTCAGGCAATCGGCATCTCGCAGTTCCGCGAGGCCAGAATTGCCGTTGAAAATGTCCTTCGGATGACGGGTCTGCCTGCTGACGCCGCTATGTCCTCTGTGGACAATATGGTGTCGCGCATCATCGCCGCACCTCAGTCGACCCCGCCTGCGTTCAACGAGTGCATTGCCCGTATCGCCCGGACGCGCCAGGCGCTTCTTGTCTTGAGGGCACAGTTCCACCAACTCGCCGACCACGGTCTCGATGCCGACCAACCTTAGTCATCCTTGTCCGGACTGGTTTCGTTGTGCGTGGCGGCTGCGGGTCAAATCCGCCGTCGTCAGGTAGTTGAGCCTCGTCACCAGGTTTCGAAAGATACCTTCCCCTAAAGTCCGTACCGCTGAAAGGAGTATTGCCTTATCCACTCCAGGGGGATAGGTAGCCCATATGACAGAACACGAACATACACACGAATCCCATCCGGAAATCGTCAAGCGGCTGAAGCGGGCCGAGGGGCACCTGAAGAGCGTCATCGCGATGATTGAAGCTGGTAAACCCTGCCTCGACATCGCCCAGCAGCTCCATGCGGTCGAGAAGGCGATCATCAACGCCAAGAGGACGCTGATCCAGGATCACCTCGACCATTGCCTGGAAGATACGGTCGGCGCTCTTCCCCGCGAGCAGCGCCAATCTATCGACGAGTTCAAGGCGATCACCAAGTACCTCTGAGGTTGCCCGATGCCAGAATTTTCCCAGTTGCTCACCCAAGGGGCGGCCAACGCCTGGCTGTTCATTCCGAGCGCTATCCTGCTCGGCGCTCTCCACGGCCTTGAACCGGGCCACTCGAAGACGATGATGGCCGCCTTCATCGTCGCGGTCCGGGGAACCGTCGGCCAAGCGGTGCTGCTCGGCATCGCCGCCACCATCTCTCATACAGCCATCGTCTGGGCTATCGCCTTCGCGGGCATGTATATCTGGCAGGGTGTGGACGCGGAGACCTTCGAGCCATACTTCCAGCTCGCATCGGCAGCGATCATCATTGCCATCGCGCTGTGGATGCTGTGGCGTATCTGGCAGGACCAGCAGATGGCAAAAGAGGCGGCGGGACATGTCCACGGCGGGCATCATGGCCACCATGGCGGCCACGACCACGGGCATTCTCACGGCCATGACCACCATTCGCGTGATCACGATCACGATCATGCACACGGCCACGCCTCAGAAGGTCATGGTCGCTCGCACGCTGCCCATGCTCATGGCGATATCCGCCGTGTCGACACCGGACATGGTCTGATCGCCCTCGAGGTCTTTGAAGACGGCGTGCCGCCGATATGGCGTCTGCGCAGCGAACGCGGGCAAACCTGGAAGGCCGAGGACGTGAAGATCACGACCGAACGCCCGGATGGCTCGCTGCAGACATTCGCCTTCACCGACAAGGGCGGCTACCTGGAATCCACTGCCGAAATTCCCGAGCCTCACGAGTTCATGGCTCGCCTGAGCCTGGGCCACCGCAACCATACGCATGACTACGACCTCTCGTTCGTTGAAGGGGAAGGCCACGATCACATGCACGAGGAGCTGCGCGGTCTCGAGGTCGGCACGGACGGATATCAGGACGCCCACGAACTGGCCCATGCGAATGACATCCGCCGCCGTTTCGCAAACCAGAACGTCACGACCTGGCAGATCATCCTGTTCGGCCTGACGGGCGGGCTGATCCCTTGCCCCGCGGCGATCACCGTGCTGCTGCTCTGCCTGCAGCTTAAGCAGTTCACCCTCGGGTTCGTTCTGGTGCTTTGCTTTTCGATCGGGCTGGCCATCACGCTCGTGACCGTTGGCGCTCTCGCGGCTCTCAGCGTTCGCCACGCAACAAAGCGCTGGAGCTGGTTCAATACGGTTGCTCGCAGGGCCCCGTACGTTTCGAGCCTGCTGATTATCGCCGTCGGCATCTATGTTGGCATCCACGGCTGGCAGGGCCTGAATGCCCAGGCCGGGGACGCCCCGCCGTCCTCGGTTACGCAGCCGACGTAGGGCTGAGAGTGGGCGGCTATGTCGGTCTGTTTGTGGCAGCGTTGATCGCCGCCACGATCTTTCCAGCTCAGTCCGAGGCGGTCCTCCTCGGGCTGATCCTGAGCGGTGACTATTCTGTGGTGGCACTAACAGCGGTCGCGTCTGTGGGGAACATTCTGGGAGCCGTCGTGAACTGGCTCCTCGGCCGTGGATTGGAACAGCTCAAGGACAAGCGCTGGTTTCCCATCCGGCCGGACAAGCTCGTCCACGCCCAGCGCTGGTATCAGCGCTACGGAAAATGGTCTCTGCTCGCGAGCTGGGTGCCTTTTGTCGGAGACGCCATCACCGTGGTCGCGGGCGTCATGAAGGAGCCGCTTCCGATCTTTATCCTCCTGGTCGGCATTGCCAAGACCGCGCGCTATGGCATCCTCGCCGCCGTCACCACGGGACTGATCTAATGTGGACCTGGATCATCGGCTTCCAGAGGGAAATCTACCTCGCATTCGCCGACCATATCCGCGCCTTCGCCGAGGGCGGCAGCCTCGCGGCTTTTCTCGCCTTCCTGCCGATGGGCATCGCCTTCGGCTCCGTCCACGCGATGACACCGGGCCACAGCAAGGCGCTGCTGGCCACCTACCTTGCGGGATCGTCGGCCGGGATGTGGCGGGCGCTGCTGACTTCGATGGCATTGTCGTTTACCCACGTGTTCGTATCGGTCGCCATTGTTCTTTTCTCGCTTCCGTTGGTGAACATGATGTTCGGAGGCAGCGGTCCGGGATCATCGCCCGTCCTCGAAAACCTCAGCCGTGGCCTGCTGGGGGTGATCGGCGTCTGGATGATCTGGCGCGCCTTCTCGAGGCGCAGTCATGCGCACCATGACCGCGAGGGCATTGCCGTGGGAGTAGTGGCAGGCCTCATTCCATGCCCGCTGACCCTCTTCATCATGAATTTCGCGGTCCTGCATCAGGTCGTCTTCGTGGGAGTCCTATTCGCGGTTTCGATGATGGTGGGGATTGCGCTTACGCTGGCGGTCGTGGCTGTGGCGGCCGTCCGGTTCAGAAGCCGGATCGCACGACTGCTCGAGACCCGACCGAGACTGCTCGACTATACCTCGAAGTCGCTGGAGACCCTGGCCGGACTGGTCCTGATTTCCGTGGCCGCCATCGAGCTGTCGCGGTGAATTTGATGCGGCTTATGCATTCGGTGGAATGAGACGCTTGACATCCAGTGCGAGTGCGGCAGATTCCAACGTATGGGGTTGCGATCACCCCACGAGGCCACGGCTAGAGAATCGCGTCCATGAACCCGCAACAACGGAGGACGCGTTATGCCGTCATTTCTTGAAATCACACCTGACAAACTTGGCCGCATCCCAGGGGCCGGGCTGTTGACCGCTCTGGCGGCGAGCGCTGTCGCCGGGCTGGCCTATGGCCTGACGTTGGGAGCGCATTCATGACGAACTCGCCTCCACGTGTTGCGATCGTCTGGCGCGGCGACCGGGAAGCCCGGCGCGCGGCGACGCCACAGAACAACCGCTTCCACCGGATCTTCGAAGAACTCGCGGCAGTCGGCCTTGCGCCGGAGCCCGCCGTCTTCGACGAAGAATTCGCCGACGAGGTCCTCGAACAGCTCCTTTCAGTCGACGCCGTGCTTGTCTGGGTGAACCCGCTCGACGATGGAAAGACGAGAAAGATCCTCGATCCGCTTCTGCGACAGGTGGCGGAAGCCGGCCGATTTCTAAGCGCGCATCCGGACGTGATCCTCAAGATGGGCGTCAAGGAGGTGCTCTATGAGACCAGGCATATGGGCTGGGGCGTTGACACACGTCTCTATCGCACCGCGGCAGACTTCCGCCAGGCGTTCGTTCCAACGTTCCTGGCCGCCGGGCCGCGCGTGTTGAAGCGGAACCGCGGCAACGCCGGGCAAGGTATCTGGAAGGTCGAACTCGCTGGAACGCCCGCCGGCGATGCGACCTTGATCAGTGTCCTGGAAGCGAAATCCGGCAGTGTCCCTGAAACCATCGATCTTTCAGACTTCATTTGCCGCTGCGAAGCCTACTTCACCGAGGGTGGCTGCATCGTCGATCAGCCGTTTCAGTCCCGTCTGCCCGACGGCATGATCCGCTGCTACATGTCTGGAAGCAGGGTCGTGGGCTTCGGACAACAGTTGGTCAAGGCGCTGGTGACGCCGCCGTCGGGACCTGGTCGTGAGCCACTTCAACCCGGTCCACGCATCATGCATCCAGCATCCGCAGAACCGTTCCAGACCTTGAGGACAAGGATGGAAAGCGAGTGGACGCCTGAGATGTTGTCGACGCTTGGGATCGAAGCAGCGTCGTTACCGATCATCTGGGACGCCGATTTCCTCTACGGGCCACCAGACGCTTCAGGCAACGACACCTACGTTCTCTGCGAGATCAACGTCAGTTCCGTCTTCGCCATTCCTGACGAAGCCCCTGCGGCGATTGCGCGCGCGATGGCGATGCGGCTGCACCGGCCAGCAGTGTAGTTACCGTATTGGACGCGGCTTTTGTTCTTCCTTGCGTACTTCGCCTTGACATTTGATGTCAGTATTGCAGAATCCCGGCCATGGGGTTGCGATCACCCCACGAGGCCACGGCTAGAGAATCGCGTCCATGAACCCGCAACAACGGAGGACGCGTCATGCCGTCATTTCTAGAAATCACACCAGACAAACTTGTCCGCATCATCGGCACGCCCAACCTGCCGACGATCATCGACGTCCGCAACGATGAGGATTTCGGAAGTGATCCTCGGTTGATCCCCGGATCGGTCCGCCGCGACTTTCGCCGCGTCACCGAATGGGGCCCTGAAATATCCGGTCCTGCCATCGTCCTCTGCCAGAGAGGACAGAAACTCGGCCATGGAGTCGCGGCATACCTGCGGACGATGGGAAAGGACGCCGAGACACTCGAAGGAGGATTTGAGGCCTGGCGCGACGCGCAAGGCATCCTCGTTCCCGAGGACAAGCTTCCCCCTCGCGACATGCAGGGACGCACTGTCTGGGTAACCAGGGCTCGGCCGAAGATCGACCGTATCGCCTGCCCATGGCTGATCCGCCGCTTCGTCGATCCATCCGCAGTGTTTCTCTTCGTTCCCGCCCCCGAGGTTGCGCTCGTTGGAGACCGCTTCAACGCGACTCCCTTCGACATCGAGGATGTCTTCTGGAGCCACCGCGGCGAGCTATGCACTTTCGACGTGATGATCGAGGAATTCGACCTCAACATCGAGGCTCTCCTGCGCCTGGCCACGATAGTACGTGGTGCCGATACGGCGCGACCGGACCTCGCTCCTGAAGTGCCGGGCCTGCTCGCGGTATCACTTGGCCTCTCGCGCATGTTCGATGACGATCTTGAACAACTGGAAGCGGGATTGACGATCTACGACGCCTTCTACCGCTGGTGCCGTGACGCGACCGACGAGACCCATAACTGGCCCAATCCAAGGAAGGGGTGACGACTATGACCGACCTTACTAAAACCGAAGTCGAGAACGGTTCCGAAGCCTCGGGGGATGTTGTCCCCTTGGCGGACGCAGTGAAAGTCTGGGCACGGGTTGCGGCACTCAGCTTCGGGGGCCCGGCGGGACAAATTGCCGTCATGCACCGAATTGTCGTCGACGAGAAAAAATGGGTGGGAGAACATCGCTTCCTCCACGCCCTCAACTACTGCATGCTTCTGCCAGGTCCAGAGGCTCACCAGCTCGCAATCTACATCGGCTGGCTACTCAACAAGACCAAGGGCGGCATGATCGCGGGCCTCCTGTTTGTCCTGCCGGGCTTCATCTCGATCCTGGCGCTCAGCTACATCTACGTCCTGTTCGGAAACCTGACCTTTATCGAGGGAATGTTCTTCGGCCTGAAATGCGCCGTGCTCGCGGTCGTCATTCAGGCGGTCTTCCGGATCGGCAGTCGCGCCCTCAAGAACAAGGTAATGATAGCGCTCGCGGCGGCTGCCTTCGTGGCGATCTTCTTCCTTCATGTGCCGTTCCCGTTGATCATCATCGCCGCTGGCATCATCGGGTATTTCGGCGGTCGCGCTGACATTGCCGCGTTCAAGGTCGGTGGCGGTCACAAATCAGGCTCCGGGAAGATACTGGAAGACAGAGACTCCGTCCTCGGCGAAGAAATTCCAGCTCATGCCCGACCAAACCTTGCGTGGTCGTTGAAAACATCGGGCGCTTTGGTTGCACTCTGGCTGCTGCCGGTCGCAGCACTGCTGCTCACGCTCGGCTGGAACAACGTCTTCTCGCAGATTGGCGTGTTCTTCAGCCAGATGGCGGTTGTCACCTTCGGAGGTGCTTACGCCGTGCTGGCATACGTAGCGCAGGAGGCGGTCGAAGGTTTTGGATGGCTGCGGCCGGGCGAGATGCTGGATGGGCTCGGAATGGCGGAGACGACCCCGGGGCCGCTCATCATGGTCACGCAGTTCGTTGGCTTCCTTGCCGGCTACCGTGATCCCGGCAGCATCAATCCATTGATAGCCGCTACTCTGGCCGCCATCCTGACGACTTGGGTGACGTTCCTGCCGAGCTTCCTCTGGATTTTTGCAGGCGCGCCATTCATCGAGAAGATGCGGGGCAACGCGGCTCTCAGCGGGGCGATGTCGGCGATCACCGCCGCCGTCGTGGGCGTCATATTGAACCTTGCGATCTGGTTCGGCCTGCACGTGCTGTTCAACGAGGTGCGGGCGGTCTCCTTCGGCCCGTGGACGATGGATATTCCGGTTCTCGGCTCCGTCGCGATACCATCGCTAGTCCTGACCGTGCTGGCCGCTATCGCGATCTTCCGCTTCAAGCTCTCGGTGATCACGACACTTCTTGCGTCCGCTGTTCTTGGCATCATATGGACCTTTATTGCAGCGCGGTGAATTTGGCTGAAGGTCAGAGGCCTTTCCAAGTGGCTTCACTGACATCGGCCGTCTACCCGATGCCGACCTTCACAGCTCACCGCTTGTTGGCCCGGCGGCGTTCGAGACGCTCGATCTCTTCTTTGGGTCGGACGTTTCGGAAGGTCTGCCAGATGATCAGATCGTACCCAATCTTTATCGCTCCAGCGACGACGAAGGGCAGGCCCAACGATGCCGAAGCGAAGGCGGCGGTGCTGATTACGGGCGAGATTGCGGATGCAGCCGCCCTGGCGACGTTGGTTATACCGGCCGCCGGAACGCATTCGGCTGGATCGACTATCGCCATCATATAGGATTGACGAGCCGGCACATCCATCTGCGATACCAGCATGCGACCCACGAACAGGGCGATCGCGATCTCAACGTTTGGCGCCAGCGGAACCATCATCAGCATGATGTTGGAAGGGATGTGCGTCCACACCATGGTGTTGAGCAGTCCGATCCTCTCGGCCAAGACGGGCGCGAGCAACATGGAGAGCCCCGCCACCAGGTTCACCGCAAAAAACACGGATCCCAGCGACATGAGATCGAGGTCCCAGCGCAGGTGGAACCAATAGGCGACCACAGACTGCACCACTAAGCCGCCCGCAAAGGCATCAATCGCAAACAGAGCGCTGAGCTTGAAGACCACAGCCTTGCTCCGATCCAGGCCAAGATAGCGGCTGGCGCCGTCAACCCGGCTCAATTCCACCGCGGGCGACAGAATGCCGAACAGGAGCGCGTTGGCGACACCAGCCAATCCATAGGCCACAAAGACGATCTGAAGGCCATCGCCTAGAATTCCCGGAAGCATGGATGATCCGGCAAACCCGGCGAGCAGGCTGCCAATGGCTGCGGCGATGTAGGCGGCCATGTTGTAGATCGAAAAGGCCCAGGTGCGATGGGCAGGAGACACGACCTGCGGAAGAATGGCCTGGTCGATCGATTGGAACGGTCCGACTTCGGAAGCCGTGGCTGAAATCGTCCCGGCGAAGGCGGTGATGACCAGCAGCCATACCTCATTCGTGATTGCAAAGATGAAGCCGCTCACGGCCATCACCAGCGCCATTACCACGACCGTGCGGCGACGACCGAAGCGGTCGGCGGTAAGCGACCATATTATATTGGCGGCAAGGGATCCGACGAGTGCGCTGGTCAGGACAGCGCCAACCTCGAGTGCCTCGAGTCCAATACGTTCGAGGTGGATCGAGAGCACCGTTGCGAGTGCGCCGTAGGCCGCGCTGCGCAAGATACGCGCGATGAGGATCCACCAGGCATCGGCAGACAGGCGCTTGGTCGTTTCGCGGACAGTTGGAGAAGCGTTGCTGGTCATCATCCTGTCTTTTTCTTTGAGTGCAAGCTGCCGTCACGGGTGGTCAGGCGACGGTGGCGGCGCGGCCGGCGGGGTCAAGCATATCCCTCAACGCATCACCGATCATATTGACTGCGAGCACCGCGATGACGATGGCAAGGCCGGGAACGGCCATCAGCCAGGGTTTCAGTTGGAAGAAGGATCTCGCCTCGCTGATCATCAATCCCCATTCCGGAAGCGGGGGCTGCGGCCCAAGCCCGAGGAAGGACAAAGAGGCGAGACTGAGGATGTGCGAGCCAAAGGCAGCAGTCGCCACCACGATCGCCGGTCCGATGATATTCGGTAAGATGTGCTGGATCGCGACCATTGCCGGATGCACGCCAAGCAGACGGGCGGCCGTGACGTAGGTCTGGGTCTTCTCGGCCCGGATCAGCGAGCGGTAGATGCGAGCGTGCCAAGGCCAGTGCGCGAAAATGATTGCTAGCACGACGTTGTTGAATGAACGGCCGAGCAGTGCGGCAATCGCGAGAGCAATGACAATGGTCGGCAGTGCGAGCCAGGCATCGACGATGCGGCTGATGATGGTGTCTACGATCCTGGGACTGAATGCCGCCAGAGCCCCGACGAAGAAACCGAGCAGCGCTGTGCCTGCGGAGATCGCCAGCGCCCCGCCGAGGGACCAGCGCGCGCCGACCACGATACGGGCGAGGATGTCCCGGCCATATTGGTCGGTGCCGAGCAGGTGCTGCGGTCCGGGATTAAGCAGTCGCGCGCCGGTAGGAGTAACCGGATCCATGTGAAATATCGCCGGAACGAGAAACAGCGCGGCCACGAACAGAACGACTGTCCCTCCGAACAACCATTTGAAGCTTCTAAACCGCCGGCGCTTCGGTGTGCCGTCAGGGATGATCGAGGCAGACGGATAGGTCATGGGTTTCGTAGCCTGGGATCAACGATCAACGTTATGACGTCGATCAGCAAGTTTACCACGACGAAGGTGAGGCCGGCGAACAGGCAAAATCCGACGACGACCGGCATGTCCGCGCCGATTACGGAATCGATCGCCAGCTTGCCGATCCCAGGCCAGGCAAAGACATATTCCACCACGGCGGCACCCGTCATGAGGTTTGCGAATTCCAGGCCGGAGACCGGCAGCATCGGCCCAAGCACTGCCGGAAACAGATGATGGAAGGCACGCCGAAAAGGAGGTACGCCCTTGGCGTTAGCCATGTGCATCCAGGGTTGCCCCAGTGCATCAAGGGCCGCCGAGCGGGCAAGCCGGGTTAGCACGGCCGTCTTCTGAAGAGCCAGCACCGTGACGGGGAGAATGACGCCAGCCGGGGTTGGGGTGCCGAAGGCCGGCAGCCATCTGAGGGTCACCGCGAACAGGACGATCAGCATGAAGGCTAGCCAGAAACCGGGAATAGCCGCGACCAGAATGACGAAGAACTGGATCACCCGGTCCACCCAGCTGCGATGAAAGAAAGCAGCCAGAATCCCCAAGGGTAGGGAAATCAGGAAGGATACGACGGTAGCGAGGATCGCCAGCAACAGTGTGTTGGGTAGCCTGTTCAAATAGAGATCAAGGACCGGTGTATAGGTGCGATACGAGTGGCCCAGATCGCCGTGAATTGCATCCGAGAGCCAGCCAAAATAGCGGAGGAACAGCGGTTCATCGAGCCTCAGTTCCTCTCGCTTGGCCGCAAGGTCCGCCTCCGTGATTGTCTCCAGTCCCTGAGCCTGTAGCAAGAGAGTGGCCGGGTCCGCCGGGTCCAAATCCGAGAGCACGAAGCAAAGGACTGAGATTGTCAGAAGGACAACCAGCATCCAGGGCAGGCGCTCTCGAATAAGGGAGGCGATCATCGGATCAATCCGCCGACAGGATCAGGTCGGGACGGATAAAATAGGACGATGCCGGATGGACGACGACTTCACTCACCTTTTGCTTGCTCCACATCACGGTCTGCGACGGTGTCAGCAGATAGATATTGGCGACGTCGTTCAGCACGATCTCCTGCGCGCGCCGGAACAATCCGGCGGCCTTGGCCGGGTCGTTTTCACCGCGCAAGGCACGAACGGTGCTATCGAGTTCCTGGTTCTCATAGCCGCCAAAGCCCTCCGGAGCGCCCTTGACCAGGGAATTCAGGAAGGTGCGCTGCGGGCCCGCCCCCATCGCGTTGGTGGAAATGATGCAGACATCCCACTGACCCTTCATGGGTTCGCGGATGTCACGCACTTCCTGTACGGTGGTCTTGTAGCCCAACGCATTGAGTTGAATGGAAACCGCAACCGAGATCGGCGTCATTTCAGCGCGCGAAGCATAGCTGAAGATCGTGAACGCGAGAGGAACTCCGTTCTTGGCGCGAACGCCGTCGGACCCGACTTTCCAGCCAGCCTCGTCCAGGATGCTGGCCGCTTCCTTCTTGTCGGTGCCGAAACCCTCGACCACGTCCACGCCGATGGTCGATGGAAACATGCCCTTGAGGGCCTCGCCCTGCCCCGCGAGCGTCACATCGAGAAGCTGCTGGCGGTCGATCGCCATCGATGTGGCTTTCCGCACGGCCTTGTCACCGAAGATCGGGTTGCGCTGATTGACGACGAGATAGTGGATGCGGGTCGAGGGCTTGGAAGCGCCGACGAGGTTGCCCGACAGAGTGCCAAGCATTTCCGGCGGCATGCCGTTGACGACGTCGAGTTCGGCGGATTGCAAACCGAGCAAGCGCGCGTTGGCGTCGACGATCGGACGAAGTTCAATGCGTGAGAAGGCCGGCTTGCCGCCCCAGTGCAACGGGTTGGCGACCATGACCAGGCGCTCGTCGGCGACGAAGGTTTCCGGCTTGTACGGCCCGGTCATGATGCTGTCGCGGTTCCCGGCAGCCTTGTGGATCTTGAACTCCTGACTAGCCAGCATGTGCGGAAGGTCGGACTGGGGTTCGACAAGCTTCAGTACCAGGGTCTTGTCGTCCTCGGCCTCGAAAACTGTCTTGTCGGAAAGCAGAAGCTTGTGGCCGGGAACCGCTTCCCAGATGCGCCGGAAGCTGTTCTCGATATCACGGGGCCTAACGGGCGTGCCGTCCCAGAAGACGGCATTTTCGCGCAGCTTCACCCGCCAGGTCGTGGCATCGATCTGTTCGTAAGACTTTGCCAGCCAGGGCACGACCTGCATGTTGGTGTCATAACGCAGCAAGGTCTCTCCAAGACCACTCTGAAGGATGCCGCTGGTGCGTGCCGCATCCATGGTTTTGGGGAAGTCGATGCCAACCCCGATCGTGAGTTGGTCGTTTTTGCCTTCGGAAGCCAGGGCCCCCGAGCGGGTCGCGATAAAGGCAACGGCGCCGGCAGCGCTTGCCTGGAGAAGGTTACGACGAGAGATCTGCATGTTCTGCCTCCTGAAGTGGCCAGGTGCAAGGTGAAAGGGAAAAGGGATCAGGCAGCCTTGCCGCCTGGTTCCCGATCATCGCGGCGGCCGGTGCGGCCGACCGATATGAAACGCCGGTTCTCGTCGGTGACAGCTCCCACGTCAAAACCCTTGGCGCGTAGCATCGTCTCGGTTGACGCGACGAGCGGGGCGATCTGATTGAGAGTGGCCGGGATGCGGCGGATGGAGGATGTCGGACGCAGCCAATCGACGCGGGCAGCGCTGTTGACCGGCGTCTCGCCGTAGAGGCGGGCAAGGAATTCCTGGATTTCGCGGCTCAGCAGAAAGTCGATGAAATCGCGCGCCGCCTCCGGATTGCGCGCGCCCTTGAGCACGGCCACGGTATGGGCTTCGATCAACGTGCCGACCTCGCCATCGCCCTGATCGAGCCAGGCTTCGCCGACCGGGTGGCCTTCCAGGAAGAAGGCATGGGTATTCGAACCGTTGGCGAGGGTTGCGGCATAACCTTCGCGCACCAGCGCATTGCGGCAATCGATATTGGACCGGTAGATCCGCATGCCGTTCGCGAGCAGGCCATCGACAAGTTTTTCGACCCATTCATCGCCCTTGCTGACCCGCAACGCGGCGAAATAAGACGTCATCATGGTTTCACCAGCCGATGAACAGAGCGTGGCGTCGCGAAGTTCCGGCGACAGAAAGTCTTCGATGCGGGTTGGCCAGCGCGAGCCGTCCTGGCCCAGAATGCGCCAATTGATCATGGCGGTCCGCGGCCAGACGGTAAAGCTCAACCAGCTGAAGTCTTCGGCCCGGAGCCAGGGATCGTAATCTGCGGCGACAGAGGCCCGGTAGGGTTCGAACACGCCTTCCCGGCGCACAAGTTCGGGCATGACCTGGGTATTGGTAACCAGCAGGTCGACTTGCGGGTCGTTTTTCTCAGCGACGATCCGATCATAGACATCCTCGGAGGGAATGTGGATCATCTCGACCGTTCGCCCGGTGAGTTCCTCGTACATGGCGTAGATAGGCGTAAGGTCAGGGCGGTTTCGGCCGGAATAGATCCGCAGGGTATCGGTCATAGGGTGGAGATCCTGTCACATGTTTGTAGCGTTTGTTACGTAAATTGACGCTACATAACGTTTGTTACAGCAAGATGTCGGTCTGACATCACTCATGAGGACCCGATGCCCAAGCCGGAAAATGCCCAGATCGCCGATCGCTTCGCCGAACTCATCCGTCAGAGTCAGGACAAACTTTCACCTGCCGAGCAGCGGGTTGTGAGCTTCATCGACAGAAACAGGGCGGCGGCGCTCGCTCAGTCGGCGACCCAACTGGCGGCCGACATCGGAACCTCGAACGCGACCGTGGTAAGGGCGGTGCAAACTCTGGGCTTCAAGGGTCTTGCCGAGCTTCGACGGTTGATCGCCACCGACATGGATCGGCAGCCGAGTTCGACCGAGAACATGCGGCGCACATTGGCCCAGGTGGGCGAGAGCAGCGAGCTTGCCGCCACACTGGTGTTGGAAAGTCACCTCAAGGCGCTGCAGGCGCTGCACGAGCCGGAGGCCAGGAGGCGGCTCAATCAGGCTGTCTCGTGCTTTGCGTCGTCCGAGCGGATCGTGCTGCTGGGAATTGGGCGCGCCGGACCGATCGCCAGCTACGTTGCCGTCATGCTCGGCCGGATTGGTCGCCGGGCGCGTGCATTTACGGCGTCAGGCGCCGGTCTGGCCGATGACCTGCTCGATTTGCGCCGAGGAGACGTCCTCGTCCTTCTTGCGAACGGCAATCCCTATAAGGAAGCCGTGACGGCGATCCGCCAGGCACGTCTGGTCGGGATTCAGGTGGTTCTCCTCACCGAAAGCGAGACCAGCAAAATCGCCAAGCGATCCGATATCGTGGTGCCCGCCCCCCGCGGACGCACCGAACATGTCAGCCTGCACGGCACCACGATGTGCGTCATGGAAGCGCTCGTCACGGGCCTGGCCGCTTGTGACCGGGATCGTACACTGCTCGAGCTCGATCGGTTCGAAGATCTGCGCACCCAGTTGGGCGGACGCGACTATGTCGAATGAGCCTAACAGACCTCTGCTAGATGTCCGGAATCTCAGCGTCCATTTCGGCGCCACCGAGGTGGTGAGCAGCCTGTCCTTCAGCCTGGCTGCCGGTGAGATCATGGCTGTTGTCGGTGAGAGCGGATCGGGAAAAACTCAGACGGCCTTGGCGGTCCTCGGCTTGTCTCCACCTTCAGCAACGGTCACGGGCTCGATTGTGTTCGAAGGAACTCGACTGCCGGATCATCCTGCACAACGGCGGGCGCTACGCGGAAGCCGTATCGCTCTGGTGCCTCAGGACCCGATGAGTTCGCTCAATCCCTATCATATGATCGGCGGGCAAATCGCCGAAGTCATGACCCTGCATTTGGGCGTGCAGGCTTCCACCGCGAAGATCCGGGTGCTCGACCTGCTTGATGCCGTCGGCATTTCCGATCCCAAACGCGTTGCGCGTTCATATCCCCACCAATTGTCTGGTGGGATGCGCCAACGCGCATTGATCGCAATGGCGCTCGCGGGTGAGCCTCGCCTGATCATTGCCGATGAGCCGACCACCGCGCTCGATTCGATCGTCCAGGCCCGCATCCTGGACCTGCTCGGCGATACGGTGAAACGGTTTGGGCTCTCGATCCTGCTGATCTCTCACAATTTAGCGGTCGTATCCCGCATCGCGAACCGCGTCGCGGTCTTCTATGCCGGCAATATGGTCGAAACCGCCAAGGCAACCGAACTCTTTGCGGATCCGCGCCATCCCTACACCAAGGCTCTGATCGCTGCGATTCCAAGGCTCTCCGAAGACGGGCAGTTGCCGCATGCCTTGCCGGGGTCGCCGCCACCCGGAAACGCCGCCGGCCAGCCCGGCTGCATCTTCCACCAAAGATGTCCCGTGTCCATTCCACAATGTCGATCTGTGACGCCCGATTGGCGCCATACAAACGGGCGCGGTGTGGCTTGTCACCGTGTGCTGGAGGGAGAGGCATACCGTGCGGCTTGAGGTCGACAATCTGGGGGTCTCGATCCGCAGCGATAACATGCTGGGTCGTGCCAGGACGGTTCATGCCGTCAAAGGCGTGAGTTTCTCGATCGGCACCGGAGAGGCCGTGGGCCTGGTCGGCGAAAGCGGCTCGGGCAAAAGTACGATCGCCCGAGCCATCATGGGCGTCGTTCCAGCGTCAACCGGGGAAATCCGTTTTCGTCAGGAAGGTCACCCACCCGGTCAGCCAAAAAACAGTCGGGCAAAACTTGCGCAGATGATTTTTCAGGATGCGGCGGCAAGCCTGAACCCGCGCCTGAAAGTGAGTTCAGCTCTGAACCAGGTGATCGCCGTACATCATCCAAAACTATCGGTGCGGGAGCGTGAAGCGATGGGACTCCGGCTGCTGCGCCGGGTGGCGCTCGATGAAAATATCTCCGATCGGTTCCCGCGAGAACTGTCGGGCGGTCAGGCGCAGCGAGTGGCTATTGCCCGAGCACTTATCCCTGAGCCCTCCCTCCTTGTTTGCGACGAACCGGTATCCGCCCTCGATGTGTCGGTGCAAGCCGGCATTTTGCGGCTTCTCGACGATCTGCGACGCAATTCCGGGACGGCTCTCCTGATGATCAGTCATGATCTGGCTGCCGTCAGGGCGCTCTGCGATCGCATCATTGTCCTCAAAGAGGGTGAAATCGTCGAAGCCGGACCAGCCGGCAGCATATGCTCTTCTCCCACCCACGCCTACACGAAGGCACTCGTTGATGCGGTGGCGCAGATCTGACCACCGTTCGTCCAAGATCCTCGAAACAGAGTGCTCGACTTGTTGATACCATCCCTGTCCGTTCGCCCTCTCGCTGGTTATGGCGAAAAGTCCCCCGCATGCTTTTTGGTGGAGTTCGAGGGCAGACGTTTTCTTCTCGACTTGGGCGAAGAACCCGCAACCGGCAGACTGCCCGAACTTTCTGAAGCCGGGCATATTGATGCGGTGCTGATCAGCCACGGCCACGCCGACCATGTCGGCGGGTTGCGGGCGCTCGACCGCATCGGCAATCCACCGATCTACGCTTCGGCGATGGTTCGCGCACTCGATGACGCGCCGCTAAGGTCCGCGCAAGATCTGCCGCTTCGAGGACGGATCACGATCGGAGGCGTCGAGATCGAGACCGGCCGATCTGGTCACGCGCCGGGTGCTGTCTGGATTCGCGTCGGCGGCCCGGCGGGAGTGCTCTATTCCGGGGACTTCTCCCGGGAGGGAACGCTCTATGCTTTCGATGCGCCCTTACCCGCCAGATACCTGATCGTCGATGCGTCTTACGGCACATACGATGAGCCGCTCGAACCGACGGTGGATATACTGGCCAGGATGGCGAGAAGCGGACCGTTGCTGCTGCCGACCCAGCCCAACGGCCGGGGCCTGGAAATGGCTGTTCACCTCCATGAACGTGATATTCCGATCGCACTTTGCGACAACCACATCGCGATTGCTCGGGACGTGCTCGAGAGCGACCAAAGCGCACTGAACGACAACGCTGCTGACCGCCTGTCGGCGGCAGTTGCCGCGGCAGTCGATTATAGGCGCATTGAATCCACCTATGGTGCCATTCTCGCGGCCGACGGATCCGCAGCGAGTGGCCTTTCCGAAACCCTGCTGGCGACTTTCCTCGAAAGAGGGCTTTCGGTGATGTTCACGAGCAGCCCGGCTGAAAAGTCCGCCGCGGGCCAAGCGATCGCTAGTGGGCACGCACAATTCTATCGCTGGAATGTGCATCCGAGGCTCCGGGACTTGCGTTGGCTTATCGAGCGCGTTCAGCCGGACCTAACTATGCCAGCTTTTCTGAGGAAAGGGGAAATTGAGAACCTCCCTAGAGATTTAGCGTTCTGGCAGTGACATATTTGAAGTCGTGTCCCGACAAGGCCCCCGATCGTTAGACGGCACACCAACGACCGTGGCGCCGGAAACGCTACCTGCGAATTCGCTTAAGTTGCTCGTGCCGCACATAGCAGCGGTTACACGAAGCTGAATCAGGGCAGCTGTCTGGCTGATCGAGAACGAGGAGCCTCTACCCCTTGAACGGGCAGAACCAGCGACGGAGCCGGGAGCGGGAAATCCGCTACCTGGCGCATGTGCCGGATAGCTGCCGTTCAGCAACCAGCCTCGTTGGTGGGTTCAGGCTTCTCTCATCGCGGCGCGAAGCTCGCCATTCGCTCGCCGCATCTGGCGGAAAAGTCCGTTTTTCCTCATTGCTCGCCCAAGATGGCGAGGCGTCCCGCGGCAGCTCGACTTGGGGTTCTCGCCTGCGCGTGAACGGTCGCACGTCCAAAGACGCTTCCACAGGCGTCAGAGCAAAAATATTTCCAACGATGCATCCAAACGGAATGACCTGTCTTTCTCTTATCGGTCGGCGCGCATAGAAACCTCTCCTGCTGCACTCGCATGTCAGGGCGCACGTTTTGAGAAGGCTCCGCAAGCAGTTCGATGAAAGCTTCCATTTCAGATCACATCCTCGCGTCTGCCGGCGCACTCTTCTACCGCGAAGGCATCCGCGCTGTCGGCATCGACCGCATCATCGAAGAAACCAAGGTTGCCAAGGCAACGCTGTATAGGCATTTCCCGTCCAAGGATCATCTCGTGGCGGCCTATCTTCAGGACCGTCACGAGCGGGTCATCCGTTCTCTGGAAGAGGCTCTGAACGAAGTCCCGAGCCCGCGGGATCAGCTCAATCTCATCTTCGAGCGGCTGCATGAGAAGGCGGACAGCCCCGAATTTCGTGGATGCGCATTCGCCCTGGCGGTGGCCGAGCACGGCGATTCAGAACGCGTTGTTACCGTCGCGCGCGTGCACAAGGCGACCGTCAGCCAGATGTTTCGAGCGCTGATGGAAAGAGCGGGTATTGAGACAGCGCAGCCGGCCGGCCATCTTTCCCTCCTCTACGAAGGAGCTTTGGCGACCGTCGCCGTTGGTCGCGATCCGCATACTGTGCTGACCGCCAGAGACTGCGCTCTCTTTGTATTCGACACCGCACTTTCTTCGATCAATACCGCTGAAAAAGGCAGAGCATGACAAAGGCAATAGACTATTTCTTCGGCATCGGTTCACCCTGGTCCTTCATCGGTCTTGATGCTTTTTCGGAAGTCGCGTCCAGGCACGGTGCCGTGATCCGGCCGCAGGTCATCTCTCTGATCGAGGACAATGGTGGCATCTATTCGCGCAATCGGCCGGAAGCCCGGCGTGCGTATTGGACCAAGGACTTGAAGCGCTGGGCATTCCTGCGCGGCAAGACGCTGAACTTCGAAAATCGCGCTGCCCTGTCCGATCCAACGCCCGCCGGCTTTATGGTCATCGCCGCCGTCGAAGACGGCTTGGACTGGCTCGGGCTCACCCGCGCGCTGCAGACCGCATTCTGGACCGACGCGGCGGATATCGGGCGGAGCGAGGTGCGTCAGGCGATCGCCAGTTCTGTAGGGATCGACGGGGCAAAGCTGGAAGAACGCGCCCAGGCCGAGGTCACCCAATCGATCTGGAGATCCAATATCGAAGGCGCCAGGTACGCCGGCGTCTTCGGCCTTCCGACGTTTCGTTACGAAGACGAGCTTTACTGGGGGCAGGACAGCCTGCCCTTCCTTGAGCGCCACCTGAACGGCGAGAAGATCGCCGTCTGACGGCTCGCCTGTTGAGACTTGGTACTAGTCAATCTGCATCCATGCCCGATCGCGCCGGCATGGCGCGATTTCGGCTGGCACGGTGAGCACCGAAAGAGGATGTGAAAGATGGGGATCCTATCCGCTGAACTATCGGACCGATTGCTGGCGAGGTTCGGCGATCGCTTCTCGATCTCGCAGGCGCTGCGCGAGCAGCATGGCCGCGGCGAGTCCCATCACACGCCGGCAATCCCGGATGCTGTGGTATTCGCGCAAAGCACCGACGACGTCGCCGAAACTGTCCGGCTCTGCGCCGCGGCAGGCGTGCCCGTCATCGCCTTCGGCGCCGGAACCTCGCTCGAGGGGCACCTGACTGCGGTGCGCGGTGGCGTGTCGATCGATCTTTCGCAGATGTCGCAGATCATTCGTGTCAGCGCCGAGGATCTCGACTGCACCGTCCAGGCCGGCGTCACGCGCGAGGAACTCAACGCGCATCTGCGCGACCAGGGCCTGTTCTTCCCGATCGACCCTGGGGCCAACGCGTCGATTGGCGGCATGGCGGCGACACGGGCATCGGGCACCAACGCCGTGCGCTACGGCACCATGCGCGAGAATGTGCTGTCGCTGACCGTCGTGCTGCCAACGGGTCAGGTCATTCGTACCGGTGGCCGGGCGCGCAAATCGTCTGCCGGCTACGATCTCACGCGCCTCTTCGTCGGCTCGGAAGGCACGCTCGGCATCATCACCGAAGTCACCTTGCGGCTCCAGGGCGTTCCGGAAACCATTTCGGCGGCCCTCTGCTCGTTCGAGAGCGTGGAGCAGGCAGTGAGCGCCGCGATCGCGGTTGTGCAGCTTGCCATCCCAGTCGCCCGGATGGAACTGATGGACCGTGGCCTGATTGCTGCCGCCAACGCCTACTCAGGCCTGTCGCTGAAGATCGAAGATACCCTCGCCTTCGAATTCCACGGGTCTCCTGCCTCGGTTCAGGAGCAGGTCGAACTGGTTGCGGATATCGTCAAGGATCACGGCGGCAGGGATTTCGAATGGGCCAATGCGCCGGAGGAGCGAAATCGTCTCTGGAAGGCCCGGCATAGCGCCTTCTACGCAGTCGTCTCGCAGAGACCGAACGCCAAGGGCTGGTCATCCGATGTCTGCGTTCCGGTATCCGAACTTAGCGGCTGCATTCTCAGGACCCGCGCCCTATTGCAGGGCTGCAGTGTTCCGGCTGCCATTCTCGGCCATGTCGGCGACGGCAACTATCATGTGGTCTTCGCCGTGGATCCCGAAAACACTTCGGAACTCGCCGAGGTCGCGGCCATCAACAAGGCGATGGTCGAACACGCAATCTCCATCGGCGGAACCTCGACCGGGGAACATGGCGTCGGCACCGGCAAGATCGGCTATCTGCGTCAGGAACACGGAGACGCCGTCGAGCTGATGGCCCTGCTGAAACACGCCATTGACCCCAAGGGCATCATGAACCCCGGCAAGATCCTGCCGGTGTGAGTGTTGCCGATCTTTCCACCCTTGTTCACGGGAGACGGTGCGATGGACGGCTTCAAACCCCACAGCTCTCATTGGGGCGCATTCTATGGTCGTCATCAGGGCGAAACCCTCGAAATCCGTCCGCATCCCGCCGACCCCCACCCATCTCCCCTGCTCGGCAACCTGCCCGCAATCGCCAAGAGCCCCGCCCGCATCCGGCGCCCGGCCGTCAGGCGCGGATGGCTTGAAGGCCGGCCCGACAATGCCCGGAAGCGCGGGAGCGACGGCTATGTCGAGGTCAGCTGGCCGGAAGCGCTCGATCTGGTCGCCATCGAGCTTCGCCGCGTTCACACCGAAGCCGGACCGCAGGCCATCTTCGGCGGCTCGTATGGCTGGTCCAGCGCAGGGCGGTTTCATCACGCCCAAAGCCAGATCCATCGTTTCCTCAACGTGCTCGGCGGATATGTCAGATCGGTCAATACCTATAGTTCGGGCGCGGCGATGGTCATCATTCCGCATGTGCTCGGTCCTTACGATAGCTTCGATCGAAAGAGCGTCACCTGGGAGGCGATCGAGCGCAGCAGCGAGCTGATCGTTGCCTTCGGCGGCATGGCGGTCAAAAACACCGATGTCCATGGCGGCGGCATCAGCCGGCACGTGGTGCGCCCGGCGCTGAGTGGTGCCCGTGCGCGCGGCGCGCGCTTCGTGCTCATAAGCCCGCTCAAGGATGACATCGCAAGTGATCTCGATGCCGAATGGCTGCCGGTCACCCCTGGAACCGATGTCGCGCTCATGCTGGCGATCGCCTTCGTCCTGGTCAGTGAGCGGCGCCATGACCGGGAATTTCTCGACCGCTATACGACAGGCTATCCACGCTTCGAGGCTTATCTGCTGGGACGAGAAGATGGCATCGAGAAGAGCCCGCAGTGGGCAGCCAGCATCTGCGGTATCGCTGCCGATACGATCGTGGATCTGGCGCGGCGCATGGCGAACGCCCGAACGCTGATCACCGTCAGCCATTCCCTGCAGCGCGCCGACTACGGCGAACAGCCGGTCTGGATGGGGATCGTGCTCGCGGCCATGCTCGGACAGATAGGCTTGGATGGCGGCGGCTTCTCCTATTCGCTCGGCGCGCTCGGCAATATCGGCAAGAGCCAGCTCGCCGTTCCCTTGCCGACGCTCAAGCAATTCCACAATCCCGTGCCGGACTTCATTCCCGTTGCACGGATCGCCGACATGCTGCTGAACCCGGGAGAACCGTTCCACTACAATGGCCAGGCTCTGCGCTATCCCGACATCCGCCTCGTCTATTGGGCCGGCGGCAACCCGTTCCATCATCATCAGAATCTCAACAGACTTCGTCAGGCATTCAAAAAGCCGGAGACGATCATCGTGCACGAGACGGCCTGGACGTCCTCGGCGCGCCACGCAGATATCGTCCTGCCCGCAACCACGACGCTTGAGCGCGATGATATCGGTGCAGCCGACCGCGATCCGATGATGATCGCGATGAAGAAGTTGATCGAACCGGTCGGCGAAGCACGCGACGACTACGAGATATTCGCGGATCTCGCAGAGCGCCTCGGCAAGCGCGGCCAATTCACCGAGAACCGGTCGAGCCGCGAGTGGCTCGCTTTCCTCTTCGAGACAATACGCGCCGCACTCACCGCCGCTGGTCGCCCGGCGCCGGATTTCGAAACGTTCTGGGAGATGGGCGAACTGCAGCTGCCGGTAAAGCCGGACGATGGCGGCCCTGCGCGCGCATTCCGGGCCGATCCGGACGCCAATCCGTTGCCCACGCCATCTGGCAAGATCGAGATCTTCTCTGAAACGATCGCGAGCTTTGGCTATGACGATTGCCGCGGCCATCCGCGCTGGTTCGAACCGGACCCGACGGCCAAGGTGGTGGACAGCCGCTATCCTCTCTATCTCGTCTGCAACCAGCCCCACTCGCGTCTTCACAGCCAGCTGGACTATGGCGACTTTAGCCGCTCGACCAAGATCGACGGCCGCGAACCGGTGCGCATCAACCCGGCGGATGCGGCAGAGCGCGGCATTTCGGATCGCGATATCGTCAGGCTGTTCAACGCCCGCGGCAGCTGCCTGGCGGCTGCGGTGATCAGCACGGATGTCAAACCTGGGGTGATGCAGCTTGCCACCGGCGCTTGGTTCGAGCCTGATGATGCCGATGCCGAGTTGGCCATGTGCATTCATGGCAACCCGAATATCCTCACCCGTGATGCCGGCACGTCGCAGCTTGCCCAGGCCTCGACCGGACAGCTGACAAAAGTCAATGTCGAGAGCTATGCCGGAGAATTGCCGCCGGTGCGCATTCTCGACGGGATGACTTTCATCGAGGAATAGAACGCCGGCGCGATTGCGCTCATCGCGCTGGCAGTTGCCGGAAATCCTGATCCTCGTGCTTCAGATTGCGCTGATAAAATAATCTACAAAATTGATGGAAAAAGAACAACCAGTCTTTCTCGAAATCGATCCACTGCCCTAGGCTCCTGTTCGCAATCAGCCCGGCAACCGAACAGGACCGCTTCATGAACGACCGCTCTTTCCGCCCTCTTCTTTCCCGGTGCCGTCTGCTGACCGCCACCTCTGCACTGGCATTTGCTGCCCTGGTCGCGACAGCTGGTATCAACCCGGCCCTGGCTGAGGGCGGAGCGCATGATGGCGGAAACGTCGTCTTCCTGATCGACTCCCTGGGCGACACCTGGATCCCCAACAACAGCGCGATCTCCAGTTTTCAGGGCCATATCTGGGGCCATGTGACCGACAAGCTTCTCTATGTCGATGCCGATGGCAAGGTCAGCCCGTGGATCGCCGAGCGCTGGGAGCAGAACGACAATGCAACCGAATTCACCCTGCATCTGAAGACCGGCGTGACTTTCTCCGATGGCAGCCCGCTCGATGCGGCAGCCGTCGTCGCCAATCTCGATATCTGGTATGCCGGGCGCAAGAGCGAGGGCATCAATCCGATTGGCCTCTTCCCCAAGACCTACGATCACGCCGAAGCCGTCGATGCGGCGACTGTGAAGGTCTTCTTCAAGAAGCCGACGCTCGGCTTCATCCCGACGCTCGGCTATCACGGCTCGATCCTCATTTCCCCAAAGACCATCGCCTCGCCGGCGAGCGCCCAGGCGGACCTGAGCAAGACCTCCGGCAGCGGCCCTTATGTCGTCGAGTCCTGGAAGGAGGGCGACTACGTCACGCTCGCCAAGCGCAAGGACTACAACTGGGGGCCGGTAGCGGTCGGCCAGACCGGTCCTGCCCATCTCGATACGATCACCTACAAGCTCGTCTCCGAACCGTCGCTGCGCGTTGCCGCAGTCCAGTCTGGTCAGGCCGACGTCGCCTACAACGCATCGCCTCAGGAACTTGAATCCCTAAAGTCGGAAGGCTTCACGGTGGCGACGCCCCGCTATCTCGGCTTCGTCAACGGCTGGGCTGTTAACACCAAGCTTGCCCCTTACGACGATGTGAAGGTGCGTCAGGCACTTCAGGCCGGTATCAATCGCCAGGAAATCATCGACACCGTCTATACGCCCGACTGGAAGCTTGCGACGTCGTTCATCCAGAGCAACGTTCCGGGTGCGACCGACCAGAGCGCGCTGCTGGCCTACAATCCTGAAAAGGCGGAGAAGCTTCTCGACGAGGCAGGCTGGAAGAAGGGCTCGGATGGCATCCGCGTCAAGGATGGCAAGCCGCTGTTGCTGACGCTGAACTCGAACCCCTACCTCGCGACGTCGAAGTCGATCGACGAACTGATTTCGCAACAGCTCGGCAGGATCGGCTGGAAGGTCCAAATCCGTGCCTATGACGTCGTCACCTTCGGCCAGAAGGTCAAGTATGGCGGCGCCGGAGTGCCTGCCTATGAGGTGACGCGCTCCTTCATCGATGCCGGCACCGTCGCCAGCATCCTGACCAACGCCAACAATGGCGAGAACTGGTTTGCGCTCGACGAGAGCGACAAAACCCTCAACGATCTGCGCGACAAGATCGCCGGCGCCGGCTCTATCGAGGCTCGCAAGCCGCTTCTCGACGAGCTGCAGAAATATGTCCTCGACCAGGGTTATTTCATTCCGCGAACGCAGATCGTCCAGCGCATCTACGTGCAGTCGCCGAAGCTCAAGGGCGAAGTCTATAACGGCGTCGCCTATGCCAGCTACTACACGGCAACGAAGAGCGAATAGCCCGACCATTCAACAGACACAGAGGTGATGGGCATGAGCAAAGCCTATTTCAACTATGCCGGAAAACTGCTGCTGCAGGCGATCGTCGTGATCCTGCTGTCTTATGTCTTCACCTTTGTCGTCGTCAGCATCCTCCCCGGCGATCCGATTACCAATGTCCTGAACAACCCGCAAAACGGCTTCACGCCGGATGAGATCAAGGAGATCATCGCTGCGCAGGGACTGGACAAGCCGATCCCCGTGCAGCTCTGGAACGCCTTTTCCGGCTTCGTGACCGGCGATCTCGGCCTGTCGATGCGGACCAACAGGCCGGTGGCGACGCTGATCGGCGAGGTTCTGCCGTCGACGCTCGTGCTTGCCTCGGCGGGCCTTGCGGTAGCACTTTTCCTGGCTGCGATCATCGCCTACGGCACGCAATTTTTGCCCCGACGCTACGGACAGGGTCTGCTGCGCGGCTTCCCCTCGCTGTTCCTGTCGGTTCCGAACTTCGTGATCGGCCTGGTGCTGATCCACCTCTTCGGCTTCCAGCTGAGCGTCTTTCGCGTCATCGAACCCGACAGCTTCTGGGCGACGCTTTTCGCAGCGATCGCCCTCGGCATCCCGATCTCGGCGCAGATTGCCGAAGTGCTGATTGCCAATCTCGACCATGAGTCCGGCCAGGACTACGCCGCCGTCGCACGCGGCCGGGGACTTGGCCAGATGCGGCTCTTCGTCATGCACCTGCTGAAGCCGTCATCGCTGCCCGTCATTACCGTCGTCGCTCTGACGATCGGCGAGTTGCTCGGGGGCTCGCTGATCACCGAGACGGTGTTTGGCCGCAACGGGCTTGGCAGCCTGGTGCAGCGGTCAGTCAGCACTCAGGACCTGCCGGTTCTACAGGCGGTCGTTTCGCTCGCCGCGGTGGTCTTCGTCGTCGTCAATCTGATCGCTGACCTGACCTACCCGCTGCTCGATCCTCGCGTAAAACTCCTCGGCACGCAGCAGCGTCGGCCGACGACCGCTGATGACAGCTCTCTCCCCATCTCCAAGCCGGTGACCCCATGACGCTCGCCTCGCTTTCGTCCACTCCGCGTGCGACGCTGATCAGTCGCCTGACGGGCCTGCGTGTGCCGCCGGTCGTGATCCTTTCGTTCCTGGTCGTAGCCCTCGCAATCGCCTGGTCCTTGGCGCCTGGCCTGTTCACGAGCTACGATCCGGTAAACGGCACCCCCGCCCAGAAATTGCTCGGCCCAGGTGCGGCGCACTGGTTCGGCACCGATCATCTCGGCCGCGACCTCTACGCACGCGTCGTCTATGGCACGGCCTCATCGGTGGCGAGCGCTCTGATCGCGGTTGTGATCGGCGTTGTCGCCGGCGGGATCATCGGGCTACTGGCCGGCTTCTTCGGCGGCTGGGTGGACACCGTCTTTGCCCGCCTCGTCGATGTCTTGCTGGCAATCCCCAAATTCCTGCTTGCCGTCATCGTCGTCACCGCAATCGGTTTCGACACGACCAATGCGGCGGTCGCGACGGGCGTCTCCGCGGTTGCCCTTTTTGCCCGGGTGATGCGCTCCGAAGTCATCAAGACCCGGCAGGCGACATTCGTCGAATCGTCCTTCCTGCTCGGCGGATCGCGCTGGCACATTCTGTGGCGCCATGTGCTTCCGAACGCATCGAGATCGGTGCTGCCGCTTGCCGTCTTGCAGTTCGGCGATTCCATCCTGGTGATCGCCAGCCTTGCCTTCCTTGGCTACGGCGACCCGCCGCCTGCTTCCGATTGGGGTCTGCTGATCTCGATCGGCAAGGATTACCTCAAATGGCCGTGGCTCGTTTACGCCCCGGCCCTCGTCACGATCGCAACCGTTCTCTCTGTAAACAGGATCAGCCGATGGCTCCGCAAGACAGACTGACCACGTTTTTGAAACGCCCATCTTCCCCGTTGCTGCGGGCCGAGGGATTGTCGGTGGCCTACGGCACCCACAGGGTTGTGACCGATGTCGGCTTCGAGCTTGGACGCGGCAAAAGCCTCGCGCTGATCGGCGAATCCGGATCGGGCAAATCCACCATCGCCCGCGCCGTCCTGCGGCTGCTACCCGCAACGGGACACGCCACCGGCCGCGTCGAATTCGATGGCCAGGAACTTCTGGGGCTTTCGGAACGCCGCTTCCGGGCATTCAGGGGACGCAGGATCGGCTTCGTGCCGCAGGACCCCGGCAATTCCCTGAACCCGGTCCGCACCATCGGCGCGCAGGCAATGGAAGCGGCCGCTCTGCTGGACGAACCGGACAAGGCGCTTCGCAAGGCACTTGTTCTGGAGACATTCGCGCATGTCGGGCTCGACAATCCGCAGCGCGTCTATGACTCCTACCCCCACCAGCTTTCCGGCGGCATGCTCCAGCGCGTTCTGATCGGTCTCGCCGTTCTGCCGCGGCCGTCGCTGCTGGTCGCAGACGAGCCGACCTCCGCACTCGATGTGACGATCCAGAAGCGAATTCTCGACCTGCTGTCGAAGCTGCAGGAGGAGCTGCAGATCAGCCTTCTCCTGATCACCCATGACCTGGCGATCGCAGCCGAGCGCGCGAATTCCATTGTCGTCCTCAAGGACGGCGCCATCCAGGAAGCCGGAAACACCGCTACCGTATTCTCCGCCCCTTCCTCGTCCTACGCCAGAAAACTCCATGGCGACGTGCCGGCGCTCAATCCTGACCGTTACAGGCCATTGCGAGAGCCCGGCTTCCGGCAGCTTGCCGCGAGGGGCGAAAAGACACCGAAGATCGAGGTCAGCGGCGTAACGAAGAAGTTCACCGTCGACGGCAAGGTTCTAACCGCCGTCAACGACGTCTCGTTCGAGGTTCAGGCGGGGACGACGCATGCGCTGGTCGGGGAATCCGGATCCGGGAAGACAACGGCGATCCGGCTTCTGCTCGGGCTGGAGCAACCCGATGACGGAAAGATCGTCGTTGGCGGCGAACAGGTGAACGGTCGATCCCCCGAGCAGCTTCGCTCTGTCTGGCGGCACCTTCAGCTTGTCTACCAAAACCCGTTCACATCCCTCGATCCGACCTGGACCGTCGAGAAAATCGTGCGCGAGCCGCTGGACCGCTTCAAGATCGGAACACATCAGGAGCGGGCACTCGCGGTGCGCAAGGCGTTCGCAGATGTCGGCCTGGGCGAGCATCTCTTGTCCCGCAAGCCCGCCGCCCTGTCGGGCGGCCAGCGCCAGCGCGTTGCCATCGCCCGGTCGCTTGTCCTGAGACCCGATGTGATCGTGCTTGACGAGCCTACCTCGGCGCTCGACGTAAGCGTTCAGGCCGACATCGTCGAAGTGCTGCTGTCGCTGCAGGTCAAGCTCGGCCTCACTTATGTTTTCGTGTCGCATGATCTGGCGCTGGTGCGCCAGCTTGCCCACACGGTCTCGGTCATGCAGCGCGGCCGCATCGTTGAGCACGGCACTGTCGGAGAGATCTTCGACAGGCCCCGCCAGCCCTACACCCGCTCGCTGCTGGAATCGATCCCTTCAGGGACCGCGCGTTTTGCGCGAACCCCGCCTCTGCAGCAGCGGCAGATCTTCAAGGAGGAAAAGATCGCATGACCGTCATCGCCCCCGCCCCGGCACCGTCGGCGTCATTCCGTCCGAAGAAGCGCCTTGGGTTCAACACGCGCGTCTCGTTCAACGATGAAACCGGCCCCGCCCACGGCTTGTGGGAGGGCATCGAGCTTTTCAAGGCGGCCGAACGCCTGGGCTACCAGTCAGGCTGGGCTTATCAGCGGCATTTCGATCACTATCTATCTTCGCCGCTGCCCTTCTTTGCCGCGGCAGGTCAGCATACCAGCCATATCGTGCTGGGCTCTGCCGTCATTCCGATGCGTTATCAGGATCCTATCCTGCTGGCGGAAGCCGCAGGCACGACCGACCTCCTGATCGGCGGCCGATTGGAACTGGCGATCTCGACCGGCACCAACGCCGCCTTTGATGCCGTCTTCGGCACGGTCGACACCGACGCCAGGACGGAAGCCAGGCGCCGTCAGGCGCGTTTTCTGTCCGCGATCTCCGGCGAGGTTCTGCACACCGTCGCAGAACCAGGCGAGGGTGCCGCGGAAGGCAGCCAACTGAGGGTGACACCACACAGTCCGACCCTTCGCTCACGCATCCGTCAAGGCTCCGCCAGTCTCGGCTCGGCGATCCAGGCCGCCGAACTCGGCATCGGCCTGATCGCCGGAACCGTACAGCACGACCACGCCGAGGGTGAGAGCTTCGGAAATTATCAGGCCCGTTGCATCGAGGCCTTCCGAGCCACCTGGCGAAAGCAACGGACGAGCGAGCCGCCGCCGGTCGCCGTCGCGGCTTCGGTCCTGGTCGGCACGACGCCGGAGCTTCGTGAGAAATACGCAGCCTATGATCTCGAGCGCCGTACCCAGGGCATCGCCGCATCGCGGCCGAAGGGCGCTCTTCAACCGAACTCGCGAACCAACCAACCGCCAGGAAGCCAGATCTCGCCGGTCTTCCACGGCACACCGGATCAGGTAATCGAAGCAGTGCTGAGTGATCCTGGACTCGCCGCGGCCGACGAAATCGTTCTCTTCCTGCCGCCGGCCTTCCGCCTCGCCGAGAATATCCAGCTGCTGACCGACCTTGCCAGGACCGTCGCCCCAAGCCTCGGCTGGTCGCCTGACTGGTAGAACCTACACGGATCTTAAAGGCCGGCGACCGCGGATGAGAGATATTTTCTATAGTTTCGGTAGAAATAGAAAGACCTGTCTTCCTCAGCCTGTGTCCGCCGCCTAACTTTCAACCCATCGACAATCAGAGGAGCTCCCATGTCTGCGGAATTCATCAGCGTCAGCTTTCCCAACGCCTCGAACGATCTTAATCCGATCCCGGACGCCCCGGTCGATCCCCGCTATCTCGAACGTTACTCGCGTGCCCTCGACGACTATGGCTTCAACTATACGCTGATCCCTTACTCCTCGTCTTCCTTCGATCCCTTCACGATCGGCGCCACGGTTCTGGCCCATACGAAAAACATCAAGATCATCGTCGCGCTGCGGCCCAACACCGTTTACCCCACGGTCGCGGCCAAATCGCTTGCCACCCTTGATCAGTTGAGCGGCGGACGCGTCGTCGTCCACTTCATTGCCGGCGGCAGCGATGACGAGCAGGCCCGCGAAGGCGATTTTCTCAACAAGGAGGAGCGGTACGAGCGGCAGGAAGAATATATCCGGATCCTGCGTCAGGCCTGGACGTCCAAAGAACCCTTCGACTTCGATGGGAAATATTATCAGTTCAAGCAGTTCCGCAGCGCGGTGCACCCAACGAACGGGCTGATCCCGATTTCCGTCGGCGGCTCTTCTGATGCCGCGTATCGCATCGGGGGATCACTGGGGGACATTTTCGGGCTGTGGGGCGAGCCGCTGGCTGAAACCAAGCAGCAGATCGAACGTATCTACGCCGAGGCGGCAAAGGCAGGCAGGACGGACCGGCCTCGGATCTGGGTGACCTTCCGGCCGATCGTCGCGGAAACCGACGAACTGGCCTGGGAGAAGGCCCACCGGGTGCTCGACCGTCTCAAGGACAACCGGGAAAACGGTCTTCACCGCGCGCCGCCCTCCGCCCCTCGCCCCGCCAATGTCGGATCGCAGCGGCTCCTTGATATCGCCGCGCGTGGCGACGTGCACGATCGCGCCCTTTGGTATCCGACGGTCACGGCGACCAACGCCTCCGGCGCCACGACCGCACTGGTCGGATCACCGCGCACCATCGCCGATTCCATCCTCGACTATATCGATCTCGGCGCCGACCTGATCTCCATCCGCGGCTATGACAATTTCAACGATGCCGTCGATTACGGACGCTATATCCTGCCCCTCGTGCGCGAGGGCATACGCGAACGGGAAGCGGCAAAGAAGAAGGCCGCGGCCTGATGCTCGAGCGCGAGACGGCTTTCGATCCACGTCTGCTGAGCGCGACGACGCGCGCTCTTGCCGACGCTGCTCCCGAGGCGGACCGGACCGGGGATTTTCCCTGGGCGGGCATCCGGGCGGTTCATCAAAGCGGCCTGCTCGAAAGCACTGTCGCGGCAAGATACGGCGGCGCCGGCGCGACGCTCCATGAGGCCGCAACGATCCTTGCGGCCCTCGGCCGCGGTGATCCGTCGGTCGCGCTGATCAGCGCCATGACGATCTTCAACCACCTCGGTCAGGCAACGAAAAGCCATTGGCCCGAAGACCTCTACAAACGCCTGCTTACTGAGGCCAAGCAGCATCCGCTGCTGCTCAATGCCGCGCGTGTCGAACCGGAACTCGGCTCGCCCGCCCGTGGCGGCCTGCCGGCAACGGTTGCCCGTCGTACCGCGTCCGGCTGGTCGATCACCGGCCGCAAGCGGTTCGTCACCGGGGCGTACGGTCTGACCCATTTCCTGGTCTGGGCACACACCGATGAAACACCTGCCCGCGTTGGAACATTCGTCGTTCCGAACGAGCTTCCCGGCATTCGCGTCATCGAGAACTGGAACAGCCTTGGCATGCGTGCCTCCGGCTCCCACGATGTCGAATACACCGACGTGGAAATCCCGCTGGAATACGTCATCGATCTGGTCGATCCATCCGTTGCGCAACAGGACAACCGCGCCCACGCAGCAATCACGCTGGCGCTGACAGCGCTCTATCTCGGAGTGGCCGAAGCGGCTCAGGAGGCGTTCATCCGCTTTGCTCACGAGCGCGTTCCGACTAACCTTGGCCATCCGATCGCGCGCACCGAACGCTTCGTAACGCTTTCCGGCGAGATCGACCTTCTCGTCTCCGGCGCCCGGCAAATCATTTTCGATGCCCTGAGAGACAAGCACGCCGAGGCAGAAAAGCACATTCGGGCCCGGCTGCTTGCAGGCGGGCAGCTGCGGGACGCGGTGCAGATCGCAGTCCGCGGAATCGGCAATCCGGGCCTTAACGCCGATCTGGGCCTTGAACGGCATTTCCGGGATATCCAGTCCGTGCTCGTCCATGCCCCGCAGGAAGATACGTCCATCTCCATTCTCGGTCGCGCCGCCTTCGACCGGTGGAACCGGGGTGAGGCCGACCGCTCAAGCAATTCCACGAGCATACCCATTCTCAGGACGGCCTGAAGCAATGGGCATCGTCTCCGGCCTCTGAACACTTTTTGAAAGGAACTGGAATGAGCAACAACCTGATCGTCGGCTTCTCGGGCAACATCTCCCGCCCGTCGAGCACGAAACGCTTCGTTGAAAGCGTGACCGAAGCGCTGGCGAAACAATCTGGCCTGCAGCATGTGGTCTTCGACGTCGAGGACCTTGGATCATCTCTGACAGCAGCAAGATCGGTGGCCGATCTCGATCCCGCCGCACGCAAGGTGATCCGAACGATCATCGAGGCCGACGCCCTCGTCATTGGGTCTCCGACCTACAAGGGAAGCTACACCGGGCTGTTCAAACATGTCATCGATCTGCTCGATCCCTCCGATCTGCGCGGCAAACCGATCGTGCTGACGGCGACGGGCGGAGGGGACCGGCATTCGCTTGTCGTCGAGCACCAGCTGCGCCCGCTTTTCGCATTTTTCGAAGCCTTCGTTACACCGACCGCGATCTATGCCTCGGGCCGTGATTTCACCGATGGCGCCCCTTCGCCTGCCATTCTCGGTCGCGTGAACCAGGCGCTTGGCGAAGCAGCCTTGCTTATCAATGCACGCTCGATCTCCGCGGCGATAGCGGCGGAATAACAATCCCGCCGCGGCATCGTACCGGACACTCGGGAAGTCTCGTGCCTCAAGCGGAACACCCGCGCCAAGTAGATTTTTCGACAATTCGACAGAGCGGAGCGATTCTGCTCTCATTTCACGCGTCGAAATAGAACACCCCAATGTTGATAGATTTGATGTTGATACTTAGCCTGTGGGCATTAAGCTGGTTCCCGACTCAAGCGAAGAAGCAGCTTTCCAAGAAATCCTCGCGGAGAAGCATGCGCGTCATCCGTGTTCACTCAGATCATTTGGCCGAATAGGGGTATTTTATGAAGGCACTTGGCCTTACGACATTGAGCGTCAAACTTGGTCGCCGCAAGGCTCTCGCCGCGGCGTTCGGTATTGCCGCCGCGCTGATCGCAGGACAGGCCGCAGCCGAGGGCAAGATCAGGATCGCACAGCAGTTCGGCATATCCTACCTGATCCTGGACGTTGTTCGCGACCAAAAACTCATCGAAAAACATGGCAAGGAAGCCGGCGTCGACATCGAGGTCGAGTGGGCAAGCATTTCCGGCGCGACCGCGATGAACGAGGCGCTCCTGGCCAACAATCTGGACATCGTCTCCGCAGGCGTGCCGCCGGCGCTGACGATGTGGGATCGCACCAAGGGTAACGTAAAGCTGGTGGCAGCCCTTGGCTCCTTGCCGAACTATCTCATCACCACCAATCCGGATGTCCATGCCCTAAAGGATTTCAGCGAGAAGGACCGGATCGCCGTGCCTGCCGCTGGTGTTGGCTTCCAGTCGCGGACGCTGCAGATCGAAGCTGCCAAGCTCTTCGGGGCTGACAATTTCCAGAGGCTCGACCAGATCTCCATCAGCCTGCCGCACCCGGACGCGACCGCAGCATTGATTTCGGGCGGCACTGAGGTGAACTCGCACTTTTCCTCTGCACCCTTCTATTATCAGGCGCTGCAGGGCAACAAGGCCGTGCACAAGGTCATCAGTTCCTATGACATTCTGGGCGGGCCCGCGACGTTCAACGTGCTTTATACCAGCACGGCGTTCCACGACGAGAATCCGAAAACCTATGCCGCCTTCTACGCCGCGCTGCGCGAAGCTGCAAACTGGATCAACGCAAACAAGCAGGAGGCTGCAGAAACCTTTATCCGTCAGCAGGGTTCCAAGCTCTCGCCTAAACTGGTTCTCGACATCATCAACGATCCCGAGAATGACTTCACGGTCATCCCGCAGAACACCTTCGTTTACGCGGCGGAGCTTCACAAGCTGGGTGTGCTGAAGAGCGAGGCCGGCTCCTGGAAGGACTATTTCTTCCCCGAGGCACACGGCGAAAACGGCAGCTGATATCGCATCACAACATTCACGGCTCAGGGCTGGATGCATTGAAACCGGTTCTGGGGCCGTCAACATGGTGGAAGTGAGAATGGACGGCATGTCTGCACCCATTCGGGAAACCGGTGTCCCGCCTTCCCGGCCCCTTCTTTCGGTCGAGGGCGTCACCCTCGAATACCAGGCGCCCGGTCGGGTGGTGCGCGCAACGCAAAATGTCAGCTTCGATGTTTGGGAAGCCGATCGCTTCATCCTGCTCGGCGCTTCGGGCTGCGGCAAGTCCACCCTGCTGAAGGCCGTCGGCGGCTTCTTTGCACCGCGCCAGGGTCGGATCCTGCTGGACGGCCGGCCGGTGCACGGTCCCGGTCCGGATCGCGTCGTCGTTTTCCAGGAATTCGACCAGTTGCCCCCATGGAAGACGGTGCGGGAGAATGTGGCGTTCCCGATGCGCGTTTCAAGCCGCCTCAGCCGCAAAGAGGCTGCTGAACGAGCCGAGCACTATATCGAGAAGGTCGGCCTGGCCCGTTTCGCCGATGCCTATCCGAACACGCTGTCCGGCGGCATGAAGCAACGCGTGGCCATTGCTCGCGCGCTCGCCATGGAGCCGCGCGTCCTGCTGATGGACGAACCATTTGCCGCACTCGATGCCCTCACCCGGCGCAAGATGCAGGAGGAGCTCCTGGCGCTCTGGGAGGAGGTTCGCTTCACCCTGCTGTTTGTCACGCACTCCATCGAGGAAGCTCTGATCGTCGGTAATCGTATCGCGCTTTTGTCGCCGCATCCCGGGCGAATGCGGGCCGAGATCAACAGTCATGAATGGGATCTGAAAAGTGGCGGAAGCCCGCAATTCCAAGCGGCTGCCAACCGCATTCACCGGCTTCTCTTCGAAGAGGCCGGAGCAGCCGATGGAGCCAGCCATGAGTGACATCTTGAGCCCCGGCCTCAAAACAACGACGCCCGCCATACCACCGGTCCGGCCAGAATATGAGCGACCGCTCGAGCCGCTGGCCGAGACGAAAAGCCAAGAGGCTTTGCCGATATACCGGCGTCTCTGGCAGTACGCCTGGCTGAGGAAGAGCCTTATCCTGATCTGCCTTGCCCTGCTGTGGGAAATTGCAGCCAAGCTTCAGGGAAATGAGCTGCTCCTGCCGTCGTTCACCGCCTCGATGAAAGCCTTGGTAGAGGATATTTCCAGCGGCATCATCCCAAGCCGAGCCGTGACCTCGCTGGAAGTCCTGATCAAAGGCTACGCGGCAGGGGTCGTTCTGGCCTTCGTGCTGACGTCGCTTGCCGTTTCAACGCAGATCGGACGCGACCTCCTGTCGACCCTCACCTCCATGCTCAATCCCTTGCCGCCGATTGCATTGCTGCCGCTGGCACTCCTCTGGTTTGGGCTGGGACAGGGAAGTCTCGTCTTCGTGCTGATCCATTCGGTGCTCTGGCCGCTGGCGCTCAACATGTATACCGGCTTCACCGGCGTGCCGGAAACCTTGCGGATGGCGGGCCGCAACTACGGACTGCGCGGTTTGCGGTATGTTTTGCTGATCCTCGTGCCGGCCGCGCTGCCCTCAATCATTGCGGGGCTCAAGATCGGCTGGGCTTTCGCCTGGCGCACGCTGATTGCGGCCGAGCTCGTCTTCGGCGCCTCCTCGGGCAAGGGTGGGCTTGGCTGGTACATCTTTCAGAACCGGAACGAACTCTACACCGACCGGGTGTTCGCCGGGTTGATCATGGTCATCCTATTCGGCCTGCTGGTCGAAAACGTCCTGTTCCGCCAATTGGAGCAGCGAACCGTGGCAAAATGGGGAATGACGCGCTAGCGCGAAAACATCGGGACTAGAATGACAGATCGTAAGAAATACGTGGTCGGGATAACCGACCACATGATCGGCGCGCCCGATCTTGAAGCCGACGTGCTCGGCGATGATGTCGAGATAGACTTCTTCGCCAGCACGGACGAAGCATCATTCGCCCCCGATCGCCTGACCAGGCTCGACGCCCTGATAGTCTGGGGGGCACCGCTTGGGCCAAAAAGCATCTCGCACCTGACCCGCTGCAGGGGCGTCGTTCGTTATGGTGTCGGCTACGAGAAGATCGATCTCGCCGCGCTCCGCAGCGCCGGCATCCCCTTCGCCAACAACCCTGATTATGGGACTGAAGAAGTCGCCGATCACGCGCTTGCTATGATCCTGTCCTTGCATCGACGGCTTTGGGAACACGACGCTCGTGCCCGTAGCTATACGTCGGGATGGCAGGTCCACAGCCTCAAACCGCTTTCCCGATCCAACCGGGCGACAGTAGGCGTTGTCGGCGTCGGACGGATCGGAACCGCGGTGATCAACCGGCTCAGACCTTTCGGCTTCCGCATCCTTGGCTATGATCCCGGTCAGCCGCCAGGACATGAAAAAGCGATCGGCTATGAACGCACGGAGCGACTGGAGGAGCTTCTCGTTCAGTCTGACATCGTTACGCTCCATTGCCCGGCGAACGCAGAGACGCGCGGCCTCCTGAACTCTGATGGTCTTGCCCGACTGAAGCCCGGCGCGATCGTCGTCAACACCGCACGCGGCGAGTTGATCGAAGATCTCGACGCGCTTGAGGCCGCGCTGCGGAGCGGACACCTGGCCGCCGCAGCAATCGATACGCTGGTCAAGGAGCCGCCTGGTGACCATCCGTTGCTGACGACGTGGCGTAACCGCGAGGACTGGCTGGCCGGGCGGCTGGTGATTACGCCGCACAATGCCTTCTACTCCGATCATGCAGCAGTCGAGATGCGCCTGAACGCGGCGAAGACAGTCAAGATATTGCTCGAAGAAGGAAGACTTCGAAATCAGGTAACGGACAGATCATGAGCAGTCGCTCCGAATTTCTCTGGTACATTCCCAACGACATCAAATCCGGTCACCGAGGCGATGTGGCTGTTCCGGATCACAACAGCCTGGATACCCTGACGAGCCAGGCCGAAGCTCTGGAACAGCATGGCTGGAAAGGTGCTCTCATCGGCACGGGTTGGGGACGGCCCGATACTTTCACCATCGCCACTGCGCTCGTCGCCCGGACGACGACTTTCGAGCCACTGATTGCGGTTCGGCCGGGCTATTGGAGGCCAGCAAATTTCGCCTCCTCAGCGGCAACCCTCGATCACCTGAGCGGCGGCCGCGTGCGGGTCAATGTCGTATCCGGGCCGGACGCGCTTGCCGCCTATGGGGACCAGGAAGGCGATCAGGCGCATCGTTATGCGCGGACCAAGGAATTCATGCGGCTGGTCCGCAGGCTGTGGACAGAAGAAAACGTCACCTTCACTGGTAAGCACTTTCAGGTGGACGGGTCCACCGTGGCTCCAAGGCTCGCACCGATTGGTGATCGCCGCCATCCCAAACTCTATTTCGGAGGTGCCTCTGAAGCAGCCGAGCGGGTCGCCGCCACCGAAGCCGATGTGCAGATGTTCTGGGGCGAACCGCTTGATGGCGTGCGACAGCGGATCGATCGGCTGAAGACGCTCAGCAACGCACTTGATCGCGATCTACCGCCACTGGAATTTGGCCTCAGGATCACCACCCTTGTTCGCGACACGACGGAGCAAGCCTGGGCGGATGCGGAAGCGAAGGTTGCCAAAATGGCGGAAGGAGCGGCGGGAAGCTGGCAGGATCATCACCACGGCATTGCCGTTGGTCAGCAACGCCTTCTTGACCTTGCCCGACAAGGCGACGTTTTGGATGACAATCTCTATACGGCACCAGGCAAGTTCGGCGGAGGTGGAGCGGGAACGACTTGGCTGGTTGGCTCAGCAGAGGATGTTGCGCGATCATTGCGCAGATATGAAGAGCTTGGGATCACCCAGTTTGTGCTCTCTGATACGCCATACCTCTCGGAAATTAAACGGCAGGGTCACCAGCTACTTCCGCTTCTGACCTAGCTGGCCGTTCGTAGTACGTGGCTAGCGGTGTCCCATTCCATCCACTTCGATAGGTGCGACGCGCTGAGCCTGTATCCGTAGCTCTTGAAGGGATGTGAACCGGCGACGCCCTACTCAGAATAAGCCGCTGTTGTGTAACCCTTATTTATGGAACTATTCCGTCTCCGCGGATTCGCTGCGATGTGTGGGTGGAAGTCAGCTTTTCTCAAGCGCTGACAGGCTGTCGCTGGCGGAGCGAGATCCGTTTCAAGCGTAGCGCACGCTTTTCAAGTAGATGCCATGAAAGCCAGCCGAGCAACCACGCTGTCGGCAGGGAAAGGGCAAAGACCGCCCACCACGTGCTGGACGGGCCGAGGGCATGGTTCACCACCTGCTCCGCTGGCCAGCCATAGAGATAGGTCCCGTAGGAGACGTCGCCCAACCGCTCGAGAGTGGGCAGGCGTATGATCGGCGAGGTCGCGATGTAGACAAGCGGATAGGAGTGCGATCTCATCCAGTTTCGCAAGATGTTCGGCAAGGCCAACTGACGTCACTGGTCGAGCGGGTTAGTCGCTTTGCCATTTTCCTGCGCAGCAACGACCGACAATCCAGGCCGGTGACCGACGGCCCGATCCAGGTGCTGCAACCCCTGCCCCACCTCGCCGTCGTTCGATCACCTTCGACCGTGGTACTGAGTTCACCGACTGGCCCTAACTGCAGGCAAGCGTCTGTCGGCACCTTGTTTCATCCGAATAAGAGCACATCTCGATGGAGTAAGCGTCGTCAGGAAAACAAATGGCTTACGAGCCTGATTGGCCATCGTCTTCGATAGCGCGACAAAGGCGGTGATCGTCAGTTTCCGCGGAGTCACAGTCTATCTGCCAGGTCCCTATGCTGACCGAAAGGCGGCCGTCCTGACCGCCGAAGCGCATTGCCGCCGGCTTGGCTGGCGAGATTGATTGCGATTTATATCAACGATCCACAAAAGGCAGATATTACTATTAGGAATCGCTCGTCCTTTCGCAATGAGCGCGCATGCCGAGGCAAAATGTGCTAAGGTCTTTGGCAGGTATCGAAAGATCGCTACCGATTTTCCGTCGCTGGTTGTCAACAATTTCAGCGGCTTATGTGCGGTTTTGTCATAAACGCACAGTTCCTTGGGACCTATGGTCAAACCAACGGCCGTCCCGTAGTTTTTCACCAACTCACAGGCGTTTGGTTTTGACATCCAAGCTCCCATGCGGAGCCGCTATGACTCACATTGACCAATCGACTGTCGAAAACACTCTGCTGAAAATGTTGAGCGCGGACCGCTTC
>NZ_JAAXQT010000016.1:0-106645 GCF_019778565.1 Rhizobium laguerreae
GGCTTCACGATGTTTTCCATAGTGGCCGCCGTGCGTTTCCTTCTGAACTCGCCTGCAGATCCTCCACAGACAATTTGCGTGGAAAGGGAGGTCCCATGGCGGCTACCTATTGCTCCCGGCTTCTAATACTCCTGTATGGTCTCGACCGCTTTGCCTTCCCTCAGCCAGTCTTGCATGCCGTCTTGCCAATGCAGGTTATGGCCAGTAGGCCGCAATGTGGAGATCAGGCAGGCGGAGAGATTGGATCACGGGGAGCTTCCGGAAGTCGTCGGCCATATCTTTCCCAGCAGCGAACCAAACACAGACATTTGGCAGATCGTGGGGCAACCGCGGGAGCGCTGCCACTACGGCAGACCAATCGCCGATCGCATCCACGCGAACTCTCGTAAGGCTGACGCCCGTCGGAGCTGGTATGGGATATTCGGCGGATCCGGGCACGGTTTCAAGAAGAAAAACAGAGCCCGTTATGTGCGCTGCCTGTGCTTCCAATAACCTTGCGATTGCCGGAAATGCTGCCTCGTCACCTGCGATCAGCCATTGGAGGCGTTGCATCAGCTTTCCTCGGCCAAGCACCATGATACCAACGACATCATCCGCGGAAGCGGCCTCAGCCCACTTGCCGGTGCGGCCGCCGAGGTGCCTAAACACATCAAACTCGATCCAGCTCGCGTCCGGATCTGCGTTCCGGACTGTGTAGACGGGGCGATGCAGCGCGCCGTCGCCTGTCGGCCATAGGGTCCGGCCGTTATTGCCAATATAGGGCCAGGCCGGCGGCCCGCTGCATGGTGGATGTATAAGCCGAAAGTGGATGGCATCCCCGGTGAAGGGCTGGAGGTCGCGACCCGACAGCCGCACACGCAGGAAAGCCGACCCAAGAGGGGTGACCGAGACGACCTTACAGAGACGGAAACCCGGCGGTGATACACCGGCACCGTCTACTGTTTTCCAGCGCAGAACACCGGCTATTTCCGGCGCGACCTCCGATAGATGTTCCGCGATCTCGTCGCGCAGGAGCTGGAGGGTATCGCTCTGTGCAGCCGTTACCGTCATTTCGAGACCATCTGATGCTGCGCAAACGAGGATTTCGCCAAGATCGGTGCGGCAACCAATACAGCCATTTTCCTCTAATATAGGCAGGCCTTGCTGTCGTGCCTCGCTTAGAAGAATCGACTTCACGATCTCAAACCCGATGCCGGGAAATACCGCATGCGCGATGAAAGGATGTGGGTTCCGCTTCATGATCGACATCATTTTGCCCTTTCACCGCGGGATCACGTGCGGACAACCGTGCAGCGGATCGGGTATGACCAGACAGTCCAGCCCAAAAATCTGCCGCATCGTCGCCTCCGTAATCACATCGCAAGGCGCCCCCTCCCGATGTACTTTCCCGTCCTTGAGTGCAAATACGTGATCGGCGAAACGTGCGGCCAGATTGATGTCGTGGAGAACCATGACGACCGTTTTGCCACTCTCCCGATTCAGCTTTCGCACCAGATCCAGAAGCTCGATCTGATGGGGCAGATCCAGGAAAGTTGTCGGCTCGTCGAGCAAGAGGATTGGTGCATCCTGCGCCAATATCATCGCAATGAACGCTCGTTGGCGCTGTCCGCCGGACAGTTCCGACAGGGGCCGAAGTGAGTACGCCGCCACACCGGCGAGCGCCAAGGCTTGGTCGACCGCCAGAGCATCTTCGCGGGACCATTGTGACAAAGGTGACTGCCATGGAGTTCTGCCCCGCGCGACCAGATCGAATACGCGTAGATATTCCGGGACGGTCGAATTTTGCGGCAGGATCGCCAACTGCCTTGCGACCTGTTTCGACTTCTGCCGATCGATGGGGTCTCCTTCAAGCAACACTTCCCCCCCATCCGGCCGCAAAAGCCGGGCGAGGCAACGCAGTAATGTTGACTTCCCGCAGGCATTGGGACCGATGATGACACTGATCTTTCCCCTTGGCACAGCAAGACCGATGTCGTCGAGCACGGGGCCGACCGGCCGCGTCAGTCTCAGGCCTGCAGCTGACAGTGGAAAGGTGGCGGTTGTCATCAAATCACTCCCTTGCGGATTTCGAGGGTAAGTTGCCACACCAACAGCGGGGCTCCGATCATCGCGGTGAAGACCCCGGTGGGAAGATCGGCCCCAATAGGGAGAGAACGGCAGACAAGATCGGCAATGACCGTCAGGCACGCCCCGACCGCCGCGGCTCCCAATAGCGGTGAGCCGTTGCCCGCACCCGATGCGGCTGAAAGCCTGCGAGCGATTGGATTGGCGGCGAAGGCGACGAACGGCAGGGGCCCGGCTACACTGACGGCGCATGCCGTGAGGCCAACTGACAGAAAGAGGATTTTCAATCGGGTTGTCGAGACGTTGAGCCCTAGACCTGTGGCAACGTCATCGCCAAGTGCCAGGCTCTTCAGTGCAAATCCCTGCCATAGCGCGAACGGACCAAGCATGATCAATGCACCAGAGATCAGGACTACGTCACTCCATTCCGGACTGGGAAACGCGCCGACGAGCCATTTCATGATGTCCGCTGCGGTCAAAAGATCTAGCCGCGCCATCATGATATCGACGAGAGCCATGAGGAAGAGGCTCAGCGCCAAACCAGTAAGCACGAGACGCGCTGACGACAGCCCTTTGTTCCAGGCGAGCGCGAGAACGAGCGCTGCGGACAACACGCCGCCAACCATGGCTCCTGGCAAGACCCAAAAACTGCTTCCGGTCAGCATAACGGTGAAAAGCGCTCCGGTGGCAGCGCCGGAACTAAATCCGACGATGTCTGGAGAAGCCAACGGATTGCGCAACATGTCCTGGATCAGTGCCCCGGAGACGCCAAAAGCTGCGCCAGCACCGATGCCGACGAGAAGGCGCGGCAGACGATGATACCAGATGACGATATCGGGGGTTTCATCCGCTTGCTGAAAGAGAATGGTCGATATTTCCGGAGCGGTCAGCGGATAGTTTCCAAAGTACAGAGCAAGCCCAGAGACAGCCATGAGGATTGCAAGCGTCAGCACGGTGAAGACAAGCTTCTGGGGGGCGACCCTCCCGGAAAACGCGCCGCATCGCCACATCATAGAAATAGGTCTTGTCATACGCCCACCCGCCCCCGGCGGATTGCCAGAACCAGAGCAGGCGCTCCGATCACGGCGACCATGACCCCCGCCTGCATGCCCGTGCCGGCAAACAGCAGACGTCCAGCGATATCGGCAGTCAACAGGATGGCGGCCCCGAGAAGGGCCGACACCAATAGCCGGACACGCTCATCCCCGGCGACCAGTCCCATGGCAAGATGTGGCGCGATCAGTCCGACGAAGCCGATAGGACCTGCCAGCGTGACAACTGTCGAGCAGAGACAAACGGCGGCTGCAAGCCCAAGTAGATAGGCGAGCCGGATATCGACCCCGAGAGACTTGGCGAGGTCTTCACCGAGCACATAGGCGTTCAGCATCAATCCCGCGGCAACCGTGAGGATAAGGCCTGCGGCAAACAGTGGCGACAAAGTGCCGATGGCTTCCAAGGATATCCCGTCAAGTCCGCCCATGACCCAGAAACGATAGGTGTCGAGCGCTTGCTGGCTCAGCAAAAGGAAGCCGCGCACAATCGCCAAGAAGAACGCGCTGACGGCAGCACCCGCGAGAAGCAGACGTATGGGGTGCGGCCTGCTGCCTGCGAAGGCTCCAAGCGCCAGAACAGCCAAGGCACCCGAGGTTGCGCCGGCCATGGCCGCCACCGATCTTGCCAATGTTATTGCATCGCCGGCAACGGCAATGAAGATCACCACACCGAAGGCCGCTCCGGCATTGATTCCGAGCAGTCCAGGGTCTGCCAACGGGTTTCGGGTAACTGTCTGCATGATGGAGCCAGCCGCTCCGAGGGCCGCGCCGCACAATAAGGCTGCCACCAGCCGCGGCATTCGCAACGACCATATGACAACATCTTCGGGCCGGTTGAGATCCGGGGCGACAAGGGCGTTCCACAGCTCTTTGAACGCGACAGGTCGAGGGCCGAGTGACAGTGCCAGTCCGATCAATATCAGGAAAATGGGTAGCGCGAGGAGTAACAGCGGCCGGCTCTTCATGGGTTTTGGCCCCCGGCGCTAGCGGAGGGCGAAGTACGTGCCAGCACCTTCTCAAGCTCCGGAACGAGGCTCGAAAGCGCATAGTCGAGGCTGAGCGGACTGGAATGTGAAAGCGCTGCAGAAAGCAGGACGTCAGCATGGACCTCATGCCCAGTCCTGACAGCACGTAGAAAGGGATAAAGCGGCTGGCTTGCGAACTCAGGACGCCCCTTCTCGGAGTTCAGCCAGATCAATACTTCAGTGTCGATCGGGGTCAGGTCTTCAGGAGACAAGCGCACATAGAAACTCCGCCCAACCGCCAGCGCATCGACCGCGTCTGGCGTTCTGAAGCCAAGGGCGGTAAGGAAGCGACTTCTGACATCGCGCGACGTGAAGGTTTCCGGCCCTCGTATAGACGCCATCACCGCTGTCTTCGTATGCCAATCGGGATGTGCCGCCCGAACGGCCGCAAACTTCCCCTCCAGGCGATCAATGATCTCCTTTGCGGCCGTTTCGCGACCCGTCGCGTAGCCTAAAACTCTGGTCATTTCCTGCCACGGCATGTCGTAATCCCCGCCGCCGGCCGCCGGTGGCAAGGTGGGCGCTATTCTCGATAGAAATCGGTATTCAGCCTCGGTCATGCCTGACCACATGCCCTCAATGAGGTCAGGGTGCAGCGCAGCGATCCGCTCGAGATCGACCTGACCACTCAAGACAACCGGGACTTCGTCTCCGAGAGCTTTCTCTGCCCAAGGCCAGACACCCTTGGGGTTGTTTCCGTACCAGTAGCGCAAGCCCACCGGTTTGATCCCCAATGCCAGCGCAAAGTCGTGCCCGATGTAGCTGATTGTGACCACTCGAACCGGCTTCGCCGTCACGACCGTAGAACCGTAGCGATGCTCGATTACGCGCGGGAAATCCTCCGCGCACGCGCTACCCGCAGCCAATAACAGCGTCGACAGCACTATCAATATGCTCAAAACCGGCATGCTGCGCCCTGAATAATTTGACATCCAGCAGTGTCTTCGCTTCGCGGGGCGCACTGGTTCAGAACTTCCTCGACGCCGTGAACATCACGCGACGCCCTTCGTTGAAGGTGCAGCTACCGGCATAGTCCGCCAGTGCGCCTACCGCCGCAGCGAATGTGGCGGCATTGCATTCGGCCTCGTACTGCTTGTTGGCGAGATTTCGCGCCGCCAGAATCAGACTCCAGTCGTCCCGCTGGTAGCTGATAGATGCATCGAGAAGGTTGGCGGAGCTGATGTGATAGGCGTTGGTGGCATCTGAAAAATATGAGCCGACATGCCGGATGCCCACCCCAAGACTGAGACCTTCAAGCGCAGGCATCTGCACGTCATATTTGACCCACGCGGAGGCCGAGTGGACAGGCGCCCTCGCAGGTCTCTTACCCTGCAGCGTCGGATCCTTCGTCACCTCGGCATCCACATACGTGTAGGAGCCAAGAACCGTGAAGCCGTAGTTGAGCTCAAGAAGCGCATCGACGTCGACGCCCATTGAGCGAACCTCGCCTGCCTGGATTTTCGTTATTCCAGTCAAGTCGGACGGGTCGTTGTAGGTCGCGTTGAGTTTGGTTGTGTCGAACAGGGCGACATTTACGTGACCACGATCGTCCGGCAGCTTATAACGCAGGCCGATTTCGTAGGCACGTGACTTCTCCATGTCGAGGGCAGCGCCGCTTGCCGTAATGCCGGCGGGTGGAACGTTGAAGGAGTAGGCAGCGTTGCCATAGATGGTCCATGCATCATCGAAATTCCAGGCAACGCCGAAACTGCCAGACGTCACCTGACCTTCCGATGTGATCTTTCCGGCGCTCGTTTCTGTCGAGCTCGTGACCCAATCATGTCGGATGCCGCCACTGAAAACGAAGTTTTCGAACTCACTGCGGCTCGTCAGATAAACGCCGGTCTGATCGATGTCATTGTCCAGAACGGCAGGCAGATCGGCGGGAAGGGCGCCGGACAGGAAGTTTGTCAGATCACCCGTGAAGAGGTTAAGCTCTCCCAGATATCCCTGGGCATAGTCAACATCGGAACGGGCAAGGTAATGGTCGAACCCTGCCACAATGGTGCCGCTCAAGTCTCCGGAGTCGAATTCGTAAGATAAATTGTTATCAAAACTCGCCTGGTGGGCCTTCTGGTCAAGATCGAACTTGCTGAGCAACGCGGTGTCAACCGCACTCGGATCTGCTCCAGGCACGCCAAACAGTGCAGGCAGCGAAACGAAAGCGGCCGGAACCGCGGTCCGCATCCGCCAGTCGTTTTCCGCATATCTGGCCTTGCTGCGGAAGGTGATGCCCGTTTCGAACTCATGCTCGAACTCATAGCCAATGGTGGTCTGCCTGGTTCTGACGGTGTTGTGGTCCGGAAGCCCGGTGTAGGTATCCGGTGAGAAGTGCCCGAGGGGGTTGTAGCGCCGCGATCCATATTCGGGCACGACCGACCAGCTGTCTCCGACATTGTCCCTTTGAATTTCTGCGAAAAGAGTGAGGCTGGTGGTGTCTTCCGGCTTCCATGTGAACGATGGCGCAGCGTAGAAGCGTCCTTGATCGACTTCCTCATAATTTGTGCCTGATCGGTTGGCCACACCGACCAAACGATAGGCGAAGTCATCGCCGATCGGCCCGGTGCTGTCGATGCCGGCCTCCGTTCCTCCATAGCTGGAAAGACGGCCAAATACCGTATTGCTGGGTTCGAAGTCCGGGCGTTTGGTTAAGGCATTGACCAGGCCCCCGGGCTCGTTGGAGCCATAGAGATCGGACGTCGGACCGCGGAGGATATCGAGGCGCTCGAGCCCAAAGGGTTCGGTGCGCCATGCTGCCCAGCCGAATGTGCGTAACGGCATGCCATCTCGATAGGTACCGACATTCTGAGTCTCAAAACCGCGGATCACGTATTGGTCGTAGCGATCGTCGTTACCGTAAAGTCCAGTGGCAACACCTGGCGAATACGCGATTGCTTCTTCCAGATCGGAGACACCTCGGTCGGCGATCTGCCGCTGTGTCACGACATTCACCGAACGTGGTGTCTTTTGAATATCGGCGGAGATGCGGGTGGCAGTGGTACTGGAAGCCAAACTGTAGGAATCTTCACTCGACCGGCCGCTCAGAATGATTGGCTCTAGGACTGTCGTGTCGTCAGAGCCCGTCGCGCCGCTTGCCGTCGCCGACGGGCCGATAATCGTCACGCTAGTGCTGCTGGTGAACCGCCAAGTTAGTCCAGTCCCCGACAGCAGCTTCGCGATCACCGCCGGCGCTGGGCCTTCTCCACGGAAGCCACTTGTACGCAATGACCGTGTAGCCGCAGCATCGTAGATAAGCTGCAAACCAGATACATCTGCGAACCGGTTCAATGCCTGAGGTAGAGGCCCGGCTGCAATTTCGTACCGCACCGCCACGGCTCGCTCCTGAGCAGCGGCGATGTCGACGAAAGGAACCGTCAGAACTGGCAAACATGCCGTCGTCGCAAGAAATACCGCCAGCCTGCGCGTGGAGCGGCGAGACGCCGCAAAGTGAGAACTCATTTAGACCCCCTGGACACATCTCTGACCGCTGACAATAGGCAATCAGATGATTTCGCCGCCTAAGACGTTTGCCCAGAGAAAAACCGGAGTAAGAAAATCAAGAAATTTCAAAAAATCAGCGATGGATCAAGATCACGAGACTTCCCAGCCGCGTGTCATTGAATCCAAAGGATTTTTCCAGCGCATCAATGACCTTGACGATGTCATTGGTCTCAAACACGCCGCTAACGCGTCGCGCGCTGATCGACTCATCGACGATTCTTATCACTCCCTTATGATAGCGGTTGAGTTCGTTGACAACCTCGCCGAGCGGCTGATCGACGAAGATCAGTTTCCTCCGTCTCCATGCCGTTTCGGATGCCGCATCCACTTTCTCAATGGCACCAAGGTGTCCGTCTTCGTAACGAACACGTTCATCGGGGCCGAGCTCGACGGATGCTCCGGCAGGCTTACCCGATACGGCAACATGGCTTTCGACTACCGTCACGACACCGCCGCGGTCATCGTTTCGAACACCATATACTGTGCCGAGCGCGGTTGCCTCACCCCCCTCGGACTCCACAATGAAAGGTCGGTGCTGGTCGGAGGTTACGGTGAACACAGCCTCACCCTTCATAAGGTGGATCCTGCGCTCACCAGAAGAGTACGCAATTGTAATAGCCGTGCCGCTGTTCATTTCGGCTGTTGAGCCGTCCGGCAAAGCCAGGACCTGGAATTCGCCAACTGCCGTATAGCCATCGGCAAACAATCTCGATGGAACATCGAGGACGTAAGTGCCAAGGCCAAGGAGACAGAGAAACGTGAAGGCGGCAGCGATCGGTCGCAGGAAGTCACGCGCAGGCGGAGGCGGCGTGAGAACGGCCGGCGTTGGCTGAATCGCTCCAAGGTCCTGCCAAGTGCCGGCAATTTCTGAATAAGCGGCGCGGTGTCGATCTGAGGCCGCGAGCCAAGAACGGAATGCCACCTCATCCTCTACCGAGAGACGGCCGCCATCGCGCCGGAAGAACCATTCGGCCGCCTGTTCCAGCATTTCCTTGTCGTTGAAATCCGTCATGAACAACGGTTCGCCTTGTAACGTCCAGAGATAATGAGACAACGAGTTAGTCCAATTAAAACAGAAGACGTTCTGGAAGAGCCTAACCCCAGGGCGGGTGCAAATTTAGTCATTCGCCTTCACGCGCCGAGCGCAGTGGACCGTTGCCGCTGCCAGGTGCTTCTCCACAGCACTGGTGCTGATCCTCATCCGATTGGCGATTTCGGCGTGGGACAACCCTTCGAAGCGCCGAAGAACGAAGCACTCGCGGCATCGCGGCGGAAGTTCCGCAACGGCCTGTGCGAGAATTGCCAGTCGCTGCCGGCCGATGACCTCCCGCTCCGCATCCGGCCGGTCATCGGCAGCATCCAGGGTGCCAGCGTCGATGAAACTTTTCTGGAGGCGCACTCGATGGCGATGGTGATCAGTAACGAGATTCGAGAGTATGCGGTAGAGATAGGCTCGTGGATTGAACGGCAGGTCGTTGCCAGTTGCCACCAGCCGTAAACAAGCCTCTTGGACAAGTTCGTCCGCCAACGCATCGTCGCCAACCTTCCGTCGCGCATAGCGTCGGAGCTCTCCGTAGCATCGTTCGATAACACCCGCGAGGAGCCGCTGGGGATCATTGCCGTCCGAGAGCACCGAATCCGTCATTTCCTGAACTGCCTGTACCACCAAAATATGACCGATGCTCAACCTTCGCCATTCATTAGAGCGAATGGGTAGGCGTTTCAAGGTTAGCATTCCTCCTAAACATCACAGTCGAGCTTGGCATCGCGTCCAGGGGCTAGCTGGGCGAGGCTCAGATACCGCAGAGCCGCAACCCCTCGATTCCATCGCGACTATTGAACATTCTTGCGGCTATGCACGTTCAGCGGAATCTTACCCTCGGAAAAAAGGCTCGCCACTTTCGCCGTAGACGACAAGGCGCCTTCCCCGCGAGGCTGAGCCTCCAACCCCGCTACTCATTGCCCTGTCTCCAACCCGTCCTATCTCTTGCGCGGGACGGTCAGCGAGAGAGGACGCGCATGCCGATAGACAATGCGAGATTGGCGACGATGCAGCCGGGTGTATCTGTGGAGGAGGTGAAGGCGGCTTTGGGGACGAGCTGGAAGGAGCCGAGCCTACAGGCGGAAGGCCATCTGCATATCGAGGAATTTGGCACGCGCATTACCGCCGATGGCAGGCTCGGCGAGGTTCATTTCCGCGCCCCCTTCGAACTTCCCCCTATCCATGGCGTCAGGATGGGAATGCCGGCCGAAGAGCTGCATCGGCTTTATCCCGGTGTCGAGCGCATCTCGGACGAGCGGGAGAAGTATGGCTGGACCATGCTGAAGACGGACCTGTCGGATACGCTGACGCTCGGCGTCGGCATCAGGGAGGATGTCGTCAGGATCATCAGTCTGACGGATCCGACGGCGGTCTATCCGGAGCGGCCCTATAAGTATGCCGATGCCAGCCTCACCGAGGCCTATGACCTGACGATGACCGATCCTGCCGATCTCGCCCGCCGTCCCAATAGCGGTTGGTGCTATGGCCGCCCGCCGGGCATCGATGCCAGCAGATGGCCGGTCAGCACCACCAACGGAATGCCGCTTCGCCACGCCTTCACGGTGAAACTGCCGCCGCAATACCGCACGCTCGGCGATGAGTATGTGGCGATCTCGCTCTTCGTCGACGAACAATGGGAAACGCCGCCGGCAAGCAGAAATGTGGACACCGGAGGCGCGCGCCGGGCCGATCCGCGCCGCTTCGACATGGAATTCATGGACAACGACTACACTCTCTTCTGGCTGACAGAAGAGGAGTTTGCAGCACCGCTCGGCTCACCGCCGGCCATCGAGGGCGCTCCTGTTCCCGGCTGGCTCTCGAAATCGCCGCTCGATTATTGCGGCGAATTCAACCTGCCGAGAACGGTGGCCGAGCAGCAGGCGAAAAGCGTCTTTTCGCCCGGCGGACTTGCCGTCAACGAGCTTCTGGCGGCAGCACGGCCTCCGAGGGGCTGGAAGAACCTGCCGGGAACAGAAGCGCTCGATTACGGTTGGCCGATCGAGATCACCTTGCGCGAGGGCGACCCGAATGTCGGAAAGCCAGCGCGCGAATTCAGGCACGAAAACGAGTTCAGCGGCTATATCGCCGCCTATTCGGAAGAAGGCCAGGCATTGGGGCTGGAGCGCTTTCAGGACTGGCACGCCCATCTCGGCGGCACGATGTTTCCGATGCAGGGTTATCCCGATTTCTCGCCCTTCTACATCGAGATCTCGGAGATCTTCGGCGGCTTCAATTTCGGCGACGGTGTCGCCCAGATCGACCTCAAGGAGATGAAGCTCGAATGGGCCTGCTGATGCTGGAGAAATTTGAAGGTGGGCTGCCAGTTGCCGGGCGCAAGCCCGGCTGAAATCGCGGACTGCGAGGCGAAACTGAAGATTATCCTGCCGGCGGAGATCAAGGCCTTCCTTGCCGCCTCCAACGGTTTCAACGGCGAGGTCGGCCAAGGTTATCTGGTCCTGTGGAGTGCGGCGGAACTCTTCGGGGCTGACGGCTATGAGATCTTCGAATTTCGCGACGACCAGCTGCTGATCGGTTCGAATGGCGGCCCGACCGCCTATGGCTTCGTCAAGGGCGACTATATTTCCATTCCCTTCGTCTTTGCCGGAAACTGGCTGAATGAAGTGCGTGTTCTCGGCCGCTCTTTCGAGGAGTTCATCGAGGCAATTGAGCGCGGCGAAGGTTGGTAAGGCCATTCGCCTGGCGGTCCTGCTTGCGGTTGATACTGACTCATGTCGCAAAAGAGAATCCGAGGCGTTACCTCCGGGTATGAGGCACCGACGCCCCATAACTGCCTGCTCTGAGGCGAGTCTCCGAGCCAAGAGAACTTGGAAGGCCGCTGCACATCTGGCCAGTCGCGAGCTAGCGTCGCAGAAGTCAAACTTGTGCGATTGACTTTTGCGACATGCTGGACGGCGCACGCGGCTTGCTGAAAACTGCGATGGCGGCGCAGACGCCAACGAACTGCATGGTCGCTCCGATCGCCTCGGCGGGAGATGGAGGCCGGCCCTCGAACATGAAACCATAGGTCAGGCCAAACACCGTTTCGGCAACGATGAGCTGGGCGGCAAGCGCCAGCGGCAGGCGACGGGAAGCGATCACCCAGCACCAGGTCGCAAACCACGAACCGGCCAGCCCCATCACCAGCGCCCATCCGACAAAGCGAGTGGCTTCTGAAACGGAAGCCGTGTCCGCGAGGTCGAACGAGGCCAAGGGCAACAAGAGAAGGCTTCCGACTGCCGCGCCGATGCCTTGCAACCCTGTCCATTGAAATCCGTCCGGCGCGTCTGCCGATCGCATGACAGCCGCATTCGCCAGACCATAGGCGATCCAGATCGCCAGCGCCACTGAGCTGGCGAGGGTGCCGAGTAAAATTGACTCCGTGTCCGCAACGCCGGCAGCGCTGACTGTCGCGGCATTCACGATCACTACGCCGATCGCGATCAGCACCAAAGGTAGCGCAAGAGCCTGCCATGGCGCAGAGCGATCCCGAATATTGGCGATGATTGCCAGGAACACCGGCATGGTGCCGACGATGACAGGCGGCACGGCAGCACCGGCGAGCTGGACGGCAAAGGCCACGCTGATGAAATACCCGACATATCCTGCGCCGCCGAGTAGCAGGCCGATCAGAAGTCTCGAGCGAGCAATGCCGATGGGCCGGAACCGTCGATCAGCCATGAGCATCAGGCAGGCCAGGCCGAAGATGCAATAGCGGGCAATCGTGAAGTCCCAGACCGTGAACGGCGTGACGGCGCGCGGGGCGACGAAGGTGAGGCCCCAAAGGGCGCAGGTGGTGAGGCCAGCGATGATGCCGAGCAGCATGATGTTCTCCTGTTGGCGTCATCATGCAATGCGATCCATCCGATTTATATAGAGTAGCAAGAGCAAATCCTGTAGTTTTCCTGTTATGTCGAAGGCAAAAACCCCTCAGAACCTTCAAATTGCGGAATCAACCTTGGACGCGACGGATGCTCAGATTCTTAGTGCGCTCGATTCCGATGCCCGCTTGTCGATGAGCGAGCTTGCCCGCCTTGTCGGCATGTCCGCACCGAGTGTGTCGGAGCGCGTTCGCCGGCTTGAAGCCGGCGGCGTCATCCGAGGCTTCACCGTCGATGTGGACACGCGCGCCATCGGCTACCAGATCAGGGCGATCGTGCGCATCCGGCCGCTCCCCGGCAAACTCCACCTCGTCGAACGGCTCATTCAGGATCGTCCGGAATTTGTCGAATGCGACAAGATCACCGGCGATGATCCTTTCCTCGGTCGTCTGGTAGTCCATACGATCGAGCAGATGGACGACGTCCTCGAAGCGCTCTCAGAACACGCTGTCACCAGCACGGCCGTCATCAAGGGAACGTCCGTCAAACGCCGCTTGCCGCCCCTGTAGCAAAAATCAGGATTTCTGCGAAAGCCGGGCAGACGTCATTCCGCCCGGCTTCGGGGATCGGCCTTAGAACGGCGAGGCGCTAGCCATCTAATTTCATCTCCCAGCTCCACTCGCTTCCCTTTGACCGTTCATATCGACACGCTGAAGGTGAAGAGCAGGAATTTCCATTGATATTCAGTTTGAAGAGCTTGTCGTTAGTTCAAACCGATCCAGGGCGGGAGGTTGTCCTCGTGCTCGACCCACGCTGCATTAACCTCCTACCGGCCGCTCAAAGCTTCGGCGTCAGCATATCAAAACGGTCCCGAATGGTGGAGCAGGTATCACCTCCAAGGCGGGCCACTGCGTCGATAACATCAGGATCAACATGGAGCCGTTCATCGACCGCACCTTCGCGATAATGGGCGTAGATAATCTCGCCCATGATAATCTGCCGTGACTTGCCAAGTTCAAGCGTGATGTGGCGTCGGCATTCGAACGATGCAGGAGCTTCTGCAATCCACGGAGATGCGACCTTCATGCCGGGCATGGCCGTCAGTCCCGCTTCTTTCAACTCGTCAATGCCGCGAGGGTACTTTGCTGCGCAGGTATGCATCGCTTCGGCGATGGCTACCGAGACGATGTTGACCGTGAAGACCTCGGTCATTCGAATATTATGGCCGGTGTCCTTGAAGGACATGTCCGGATTGTTTTCCACGCCCACCGCCAGGATAGGCGGATCGGCCGACAGGCAATTGAAAAAGCTGAACGGTGCGGCATTGATGCGGCCATTTTCGTCGACGGTTGTGACGAGGGCTATCGGACGAGGGATGATCGTTCCTATCATCAGCTTGTAGCGTTCGCGGGCGTTGAGCATCGTGAAGTCGAAGGACGTCACCCCGCTGTTTGCAGGGGCTTCAGCAATCTGTGCTGTCATTGTCAGAGACCTTTTATCCGAGCGGCATAGGGTGCCAGAAGATCGCGGATGTCGCGTTCCTGCCTTGCTTCGAGCATGGCTCTTCCTGCGACCGACGCGAGATGGTGGTCCATCAACTCGTTGGCGCGCGAGGCATCACCATTGACCAGCGCCTGGACGATTTGACGATGTTCGTCCACTCCACAATCGGCCGAATGGGGTCGGCCATACATGGCCAGGATCAACGAGCACCGCGACACCACTTCCGTGACATATCGGATGAGAAGCTGGTTCCCGGTCATCCGCGCAAGCAACAGATGAAACTCACCCGCAAGCCGGATCGATTCCCGATCATCGACGCCGGAAACGGCGTGTTCCTTCTCGATGAAGCTGTTCAGCGCGTCGATCTCGCCAGGTTTCAGCTTTCCGGCAAGCAGCCCAGTGACGGTGCATTCGAGGCCTCTGCGAACCATGAAGGTATCAAGAGCTTCCTCCAGCGATGGGTTTGCGACGTAAGCGCCCTTGTTCGGTTTCAATTCAACCAATCCTTCCACGGCAAGGCGTCCCAGCGCCTCCCGTGCAATGGTGCGGCTGGTTCCGAACGTTTCCCCGATCGCATCTTCGGGCAGACGTGCGCCTGGCTGTAATTTCTGTTCCATGATCGCCTGGCGAAGAGCGTCCTGGACGGCTTCCGTTCGCGAGGTGGGTGCGGCTGTTCGACCTGCTGCGGCCACATCATTGGCGGGCGGGCCTTTGCCCTTGGCGGTCGGGTCGTTCACTGAACGAGCCGTCCCACCGCTCTGTGCATTGCGAGTGATCATTTCCCTGCCTTCTTCATTTCCACCCACGTGTTGAGAATATCCGTGGCTTCCCTATCCATGCTTTGCGCACTGGGCATCGAGCGTTCGTTGACCAGCGCACCCGCGGCTTTGCGGACCTTGTCGACATCGATGGGATGCCGTTCCTTCTTCGTCAACCCCTCGAATGCTTTCCCGGCCTGATCCATCGAGGCCGCATAAAACAGGCGTGATATGCCGGCGACCTCCATGGTTGCCACACACATCGCACAAGGTTCGCAGGAGGTGTACATATCGGCCCCTGTCAGGTCGACGCATTCCAACCGACGGCAGGCATCGCGCATTGCTTCGACTTCACCATGGGACGTCGGATCGAAGTGTGCCAGGGAGTGGTTCAAGCCTTCCCCGACGATTTTTCCGTTTAGAACGACGACCGCACCGAAAGGCTCGGTACCGGGTTTCGTCAGCGCCTGGCGCGACAATTCCACGGCGCGCTGCATGAAGTCTTCATTGTAGGTCATTGGGTCTCCTTCCTTGGATGTTTGTTATGCTGCTTCGGGCAGAAGCCAGGCATGCTGGGGCTGCCAGTTCAACGTCAGTTCCTTGCCCGGCGTCAGGTCGAGTGCATCGATCTCGTGCTGTTGTTTCTGGACGCGGAATTCCTTGCCTTTCACGTCGAAGAAAATCGTCTGGGTCGAGCCCACGAATTCGATGCCGATGACACTGCCTGTCACGCCTTCTCCCGCGGTGCCGCCTGTCGGCAAAGAGGACAGGCTGATGCGATCGGCTGCAATGACGAAGCTCGCCTTGTCCTGCTCGGCACTACTTGTCTTCGTCGGCACTGTGAACGTCCCAAGCGGGCCGTCGATCTTTACCTTGCCTTCGTCATGTCCAGACACTTTCCCGCTGATAATGTTGTTCATGCCCATGAATTCAGCCACGAAAGCGTTGGCAGGTTCGCGGTAGACGTCCTGTGGTCGGCCGGTCTGCTGTATCGCCCCATCGTTCATCAGGACGATCCGGTCGGCCAGAGCAAAGGCTTCCGACTGCGCATGCGTCACGTACACGAAGGTGATGCCGAGTTCCTTGTGGAGGCGCGAGAGTTCGGTCTGCATCCGGACCCGGAGATGGGCATCGAGCGCACTGAGTGGCTCATCGAGCAGGAGTATCGAAGGCTGCGTCACCAACGACCGTGCTATTGCCACGCGCTGCCGCTGCCCGCCGGACAGTTGAGCGATGTTGCGCTCAGCCATGCTGCCCAACTCGAGACGCTCCAGCCATTCCATCGCCCGTCTGCGCCGTTCCTGCTTGCCGATTTTCTTCATCCGAAGTGGAAACTCCACGTTCTCGACAACGGAGAGAAACGGAAACAGAGCCAGGCTCTGCCAGACCATCGGCGTGTCGCGCTGGAACGCCGGGATGCCGCGCATGCTTTGCCCACCGATCCGAATGTCGCCGCCGGTCGGCTGGTCCAGTCCTGCCAGGAGCCGAAGGGTCGTGGACTTGCCGCAGCCCGATGGCCCCATCAGAGCGATGAACTCGCCGCCCTGGATGCCGAGGTTGATTGCCTTCACCGCGTGGTGGGTCGCGTAGCGTTTGTCGAGGTTTTCCAAGGTCACGAATGCATTCGACATGTCTTCTGCCTTTCAAGGATTGGAGGGAGCGGTCTTGCCTGCGCGAACGCCGATGAAGCGCTGCGCCACAAGAACAAGAACAATGCTGATGATGAGGACGATGGTGCCGATGGCATTGATCTTCGGGTTCACCTGCCCCTGGAGGAGGTTGAGGATGCGCACCGGCAGCGTCTCGTTGACGCCCCCGACGAACCAGGCAATGAGGAATTCGTCGAAGGATACCGCAGCCGAGAGGAAGAATGACGCGATCAGAGACGGTTTGCAAAATGGCAGGACGACCGTGAAAAGCGTCGCAAATGGTGACGCGCCGAGATTCCAGGCGGCGGGCTCCAGGTCTCGCGAAAATTCGCCAAGGCGAAGCCGGATGATGGCCATTGCAAAGGACGTGGCGACGGCGACGTGACAGGCGATGATGGCCTCAACACTACCGAACAGGCCGATGCGTGACAGGAACGCAAGCATTGCCATTCCCATTATGCTGACGGGTACGGCTGGCGGAATAGCCACGAGCAGCCCAAATAGCGTCTTCCCGCGAAACATGTACCGGTAGTCGACATAGGCTGCGGCAAACCCCAGAACGGTGGCGATGACCGCAGTCCCGAAACCGACAATCAGGCTGTTGAGGAAGGCGTCGCGGATCATGCTGTCTGCCAACACGGCCTGGTGCCATTGCAGGCTGAAGCCGCCCCAGGGGATCGTCGGAAAACGGTTGGCATCGAACGAGAATACCGCGATGACCAGCATTGGGGTTGCGATAAAGAGGGCGATTGCGCCAATCAGGCCGAATTGCAGGAAGCGTGACAGGCGGGTGATGAGCGGCTGGGACATCAGTGGCCTTCCTTCTGGGGTTGGCGTTCGCGGCCGAGGAAGCCTGCCGCCAGAAATACAAGCGCCAGGATCGCCAACATCGTGACACCGATGACGGAAGCGCGTGGCCACTGCGATCCCGACTTGACGGTATCGACGATCAGGATGGAGAGTGTCGGCGGCTTGCTGCCGGTCATGAACAACGGGCTGATGTAATCGCCGAAAGACATCAGGAAGGCCGTCGATCCCGCCAGGAAGGTTGCGTTGCGGATCGACGGAAGTAGGACATGGAGGATGACCTTGCTGCGGCGGCAACCGAGGTTCTCGGACGCCTCGACCAGCGTGCGATCAACGCCGGAGAAGGCTAGAACCAGGATCAGGATCGCCACGGGAAGGGTCAGCGTCAGCAAGCCGACCTGAAGCGAGAACTGACCGCCCAGCAAAGGCAAGCCGGTAAATCCGGCGCGCCTGACGATGCTGTTGATGACCCCATCGGGGCTCAAGACGATTTGCCACGCATAGATGCGCAACATGTAGCTTGAGAAGACCGGTACGATCAGAAATGTGACCGCAAGATCACGCATTTTCTGGGTGAGCCTGAAGGCAATGGTGTAGGCGGCGGGAAGTGCGACCACCAGCGTCAGGATGGTGCAGGTGGCCGCAACTTCGCCCGTGTAGACCAGGGCCCTCTGGAAAGGGGTGGAGAACAATATTCTCGACCAGTTATCCAGCGAGAAGTCGGGCTCCAGCCGGAAAGACCTGACGCGCCAGAACGTAACGACGATCAAGAACACGAGTGGGGCTGCGAAGAACACGATCTGCCACAGCAGTACAGGGAGCCCCAGAATGGCAGGCATGGTCGCTGGCGAAGCAGCCGTCCGAGCGCGGAATGAACCTCGCCCAACCGCCTCGCCAGCCTTCAGCATTGATGCATCGATGTCTGTCATCCCAGGGTGCTCCAGGCTCGGCGTTCGGATTAGAGGCTCTTGAATTCGCTCCAGACGTCGTTCCAGTCCTCGATCGATTGCTCGGTCGGAAGCTGGCGGAATTGGATTTTCTTGGCTTTGTATTCGTCCATCACGTTCGGCTTATCGAGCTGCAGGCGCAGGATTTCGGCGTCCTTCGGCATTGTCTCGTTGAGGAGCTTCCAGCCGGCGATCGAAGGGATCGACTTCTTGTTGTCGACCTTGGTCGCCATCTTCACCTGGCCCTGCGGGGAGGTGGTGTACTGGATGAACTTGCGGGCAAGGTCCCTCTTGGGTGTACCCTTGACGATGGAAAGCGACTCCGTCCACTGCAAGCCACCTTCATCTGGAATAATCGTGTCGACCGGAACGCCGTTCAGCCGCAGGCCAAGCGTGATCCACTCGCCAATACCCGGCACGAGCTGGGCTTGTCCGTTGGTCATGGAGGAAAAGATGTCGGCGATGGTGTAGAAGCCGGAGGCCTGGGGCTTCAAGGTAAAGAGCTTTTCCTTGACGGCTTCGAATTTCTCTTCGGAGATATCAAACGGTGGAAGGTTGCCGTTGGACAGGCTGATCGAACCCATTGAAGGCAGATACCAGTCGAAGAAGCCGACTTTGCCCTTTGCCTTCTCACCCCACATTGCCGCGTAGGACTTCATCTCTTCCGGCCTGAATGTGTTGGTATTGTAGGACAGACCGAGATAGCCGAAGTCCGTCATGACGCCGTAGAGTTTTCCGTCGAACCAGTGCAGCGGGAATTTCTGAAACTCCGGCCAGAAATCCTTGATCGGGTAATCGTCCGGATCGAGCGGTTCGATGAAGTCGGACGCATGTAGCAAGTGCATGTACTCCGCGTCGGCGAGGACCACGTCGAACGAGCCAGGAGGCGACTGGTTGATGACGGCAAGCATCTGGTCGCCGCCGACATATTCCTTGATGCGGACCTTTACGTTGTTCTCTTTCTCAAAGTCGGCAATCAGATACGGATCGGCGTTTCCGGGCCAGGAAAGGTAGTTTAGAACATTCGGATCGTCCGCGTAGGCGCTGGACCATTGATTTGCCGCTGCAAAGGCGACGCCTGCGGCACCAGCCTTCAGGAAGCCGCGTCGGCTGATGTCGCGGGACATAAGAGGTGGAATGCGCATTTTCTGTTCCCTTCAGGCTTGGGTTAAATCGTATACATCAAGTGCGTGCGATTAGACAAATGCAAAGGGCGTGCCAGTTCCCGTTTTTGCGAAAAACGTAGCGCTTTCAAAGCTATATTGCGCACCGAGCTCCTTCGGGGCGCTCTTGATATGCACGAATTTCGGCGATCACATATCGGTGTGCTCAATTCGCATGCAATCGGTCGATAATATTGCATGCGATCTTCACCTTGATGCTGTCCGGGAGACATCGGTTCAAATGGGCCCAACTCCTCCTCTTAGGGACGTCGGTCGGAATAGCGGCGCGCCTCCTCCCATGGATGGCTTTTCCGTTTCTTCGGAGCCTTGTCTCACTAGAGGTTGAGATCGAGTTGTGGCTGCCCCTCGGTCGTGTCGCTGGGCTGATCATCGGGTCAGGGACGATAACATCACGCCCAGCAGGCGTACGGAGTCGAGAAGCCCGCCGATGAGTGGCCCCTTTCCTTTTCGCCCTACTTCTGTATTGCGGGAATCTCGGGAGATACGGCGGCGGTCTTCGGACTGCCGGAGGTCCACATCGACTTCGGCTTCATGGGCGCAGGCGAGGCGAGGTATGGGGGATCTAGCGTCCTCACGGACATATCGCTCGCATCACCTCGGACTTGGCGACCCGCGCGGCGTCTTTGCCGACACCGTCGATCTGAAGCAGGAAACGTTCAGCGCAATGCTCGGCGTCGGCTATACCGTCCTGGAAGACCAGCAGGGCCATCTGGAGTCGTCGCCGGTGCGAAATTCTCGTGGACGGAGACGACCATCGCTTTCAGCGGGGGGGCCGCTTGACGGCGCTTCCGCGCGCGACGAAGCGACCTGAGTTGACGGCCTCGCTGGCTTTCGGGGCGTTTATTCCATCACTCCTGAAGTCTATCTCACGGGCTGGGGGCTGATCGACGCTGGCGGCGCAGACCTCGACTGCGACGTGATGGCCGGGATCGGCTACAAATGGAAGGTTTCGATCTCTCCGCGGTGGCGGGGTATCGCGCCTCGGCGTCAATTACTCGGATGACAGCCTGAGACCAACGACATCGTCGAGCACGGCCCGATTTTGGGCCTCGTGTTCCACTTCTACGGTCGGCAATGGTACGCTCGTAGCCCACGTCCAAAACTCTCCAATTCAAAGGAGCAACAGCCTCTTCACGATCGGACCGAGCTGCGAATATGGCAGGTATGATGCCCCGACTACCAGCATCGGCAGCAGTGCAGGCACCAGAACAGGCAGGACGTTGCCCTTGTTGATCAGCAGCGCCGACGTCTTCATCGACGCGAGATAGATCGGCTTCACGTCGTGGAGCTCCCGCGCCTCCGGCTCCGCTTCGTCGGGCAGCGCGTTTTCCCCCAAGATCGCCCGTTCGCTCGATCTCTCGAAGTCGGTCACCTTCGTCAGAGAATGCAGGACAGCTTTGCGTTTCAGGCTTAAAACCTGCAGGGCGGCGCCCAACAAGGGCACGCAATAGTAGATAATGACAACGATCAGCCAGGCGACGCAGACGGCCGCGAAGAAGCCGGGAGTGACTGTCTGCCGTTGCATCACATGACCGACGCCGGCCGCGAAGACGGAACTCACCGCAAGCGTGAAGAGGCCATAGCCGGCTGGGTAATAGCTGAGGAAGCCGAGGCCGCCATGGCCGTCGGGATGCGTGACCACGAGACGGAGATGGCACCTTGCGACGCTCGACAGGAATAGGCACCAGATCACATGCTTCCATACGAGACGTATCAGCAGGAACCAGTAGACGGTGTTGCCGACTGCCAGGCACCAGAAGCCTGTCATCGAAATGCTTCCGTCGCCGACCGCCCATGGGGGCGCGGATCCGCCAAGGAACGTGGACGCATTGAAGATCGTCGCTGCGAGCGCCAAACCTAAGCAGACGAGTTCCGGAAAGCCGGCAGCTGTTCGAGCGCCTGCGTCACGCAGGGCCTTCCGGGCGTCTGGCATGGACTGCGACGACACGAGCGGAATCCGAAAGAGCATGGAAACGCACTCGTCGAGGGCGAAGCCGATGGGCTTCTCCGCCAGCGTCAGCAGGACGGGCGCGATCAGGAACTTTGCCCACGCTCCCCAGTCGTGAAGGAAGAGGCCGGCCCCGTGACCGCCGCGGGTTGCCAGCAGAAGCAGCACGGGGATCGTCCAGCACAGGCCTGCGAAGACGAATGCCCGCCACCCGCGCTTGCGCATGCCAAGCCGGGTCATCAGCTCGTAGAACGGCCCGCCATGCATGATCCGCAGGCGATCGTCGTCGCTGGCCATTCTACCCCTCCGCCGCCACCACCTTGGCCTGCTGCGTGCGGATCGCGGCCGCAGCAGCGGCAGCGCCGTCCCTGTCGTCGCCACCGACCTGCACTGACGGCGTCGCAAACTCGATGCCGTTCGCCTGGAAAGCCTCGCGAATTTTCGCGTAGGCCTTGCGCCGGATATAGGTTTGCATTCCGGGCACTGTCGTCATCGCAAAGCTGAGAACGATACCGTAATCGCCGAACTCCTCGACACCCTTCATCTTCAGCGGCTGGATAAACATCGGCCCCAGTTCAGGATCGGCCTGCAGCTCGGCGCCGATCTTCTTCGCGAGCTTGCGCGCCTTCTCTATGTCGGTGTCGTAGCTGACATTGACCCGGAATTTGTCGATGACCCAGTCGCGGCTCATGTTCTCGACGGCGCCGAGCTCGCCGAACGGAACGGTGAACACCGGGCCGCGGTGATGACGAAGCCGCACCGACCGGAGGCTGAATCCCTCGACGGTCCCCTTGTAGCTCTTCGCCTGGATGTATTCGCCGACACGGAAGGCGTCGTCGAGCATATAGAAGACCCCGCTGATGACGTCCTTCACCAGCGTCTGCGATCCAAAGCCCAGCGCCACACCGAAGATGCCCGCACCCGCAATCAGCGGCCCGATCTCGACGCCGAGCTCCGCGAGCACGACCAGCCCGGCGATCACCGCCACCATGACCGCCAGCACGTTCCGGAAGATCGGCAGCAGGGTGCGAAGCCGCCCCCGCCGGGCAGCCTGCGAAGGATCGTTTCCAGCTTCGGCCTGCACCGAGAGGCGCCGGTCGATCCACGACTTCGCCAGATGCCATGCGAGATCGGCGAGCAGCAGGACGACGACGCTCTTCAGAAGTCCGTAGGCCACCGAGGCCACGGCAGGATCGCTGTGAACAAGCGAGTTGGGATCGACCCTCCACACGATCGCCACCCATGCGACGGCGACGGCGACAACGACGGCCCGGCTGCCGCGGACAAGCAGGACGCGCTTGGTGCTATTGGGTTCCGAGGGAATCGTGTCGGCTGCCGTCTGACCGGCGAACCGAAGCGTCGAGGGCAGGGTCATTGCGTAGACGCCCAGCCAGAACAGACCGCGGAGACCGACGCACCAGAGCGCCCAGATGATCACGAAGGCAAGGCAGAGCGCGATGCGCATGCGAAGGGGCCTCTCCGACGAGGAGACGACGCCCTCGACGGCCAAGATGAGAAGAACGATCGAGAAGCAGAACGAGATCGCCGCCGTCACCGAGGGGTCGACCGACAAAGGCCGGCCGAGGCTTGCCGCTGCGATCCCGACGATTGCTGCGCCTGCGAAGATCTTCGTCCGCCTGCGAGCGGAAATTGTCAGCACGGCCGTGTCGAGCAGCGCCGAGATCGCCCGATATGCCGAGAGCGCCAGTAGCGAGACGAGGAGCACGATGCGTGGGAGTGCGGGCCAATCGAAGGCGAAGTAGACGGCGGCCATCGCCACCGCAAAGATACCAATTGCCAGCAGGCGTTCCTGCAGCCCTTGCGTGCGCCGTCTTGATCGCACAAAAAGACGTTCGGCGAAAATTCCGACCGCCGTCAGCCCAAGGAATGCGACGAAGACCGGCAACCGGCCATGGGACAGCGCATCTTCTCTCGTGCGAGCAGCGGCGGCCACCACCTCGGCAGGAATCCTTGGGATTGCCTGAACGGCGCCATCGATCCGGCTCCGGGTGGCCGCTTCCCATGTTGCCAGCCCGGCATCCGCTTCCTGGGCAGCCGCGAGCGTCGGGCTGGGCGCTTTCTCCAGCCATGACCGGACCTCGGGATCCTGCAATAACCGCACGAGATCGTCGACCTTCTGCGGCCGCGGCGCTTCCTGGGCAGTGGCGACGACGGACATCAACACGAACAGGAGGAGTCCGCCGATCCATTTCATGCGCATGTCCTTCTATTTCTCGAATGAGAAGACCTTCTTCCAGTCCGCTTTCATATCGACAACCAGCCAGTTGCGGCGCTCCGCTTCGTCGAGCGCCTTGTCGAGCTTGCCGATTTCGCTCTTTCGATCGTAGGCGACCTCCCGTTCCGCATCCGTGTGATGGACGATCATCGCAAAGCTCGGACCCTTGGCGGTGACCCATCGCAGCATCTCGTAGTCGCCGTCGGAATTCCCGGCCACGAAGATCGGCTTGCGCCCGATGAATTTGTTGATGCCGGAAGGCTTGCCGGCGCCATCGTCGACGAAGTCGATCTTCGGTAGCCTGTTGAGCACGGGCTCGTCGCCGACGGTGGCATATTCCGTCGTGATGGTGCTGCCGACCACCTGTTCCGGCGGGATGCCGTACATCTTCTCTGTCATCGGCCGCATGAACTCGACGCCGCCGCCGGAGACGATATAGGTCTTGAAGCCGTTGGCCCTGAGGTAATCGAGGAGTTCGCGCATCGGCACGAAGGTCATCTCGTCGTAGGGCTTTGCGGTTTTCGGGTGCTTGGCGCTCGCAAACCAGTCGGTGACGATCTTCGAGAACTGGTCTGTCGTCATCGCGGCATGCGTCGTCATCGCGAGATCCATGATCCCTTTCTCGCCGCCTTTCATCACGCCCATCGGATCGTCTGCCAGCACCGACTTGAACGGCTCCTTGGCCTTCCATTCGGGGTGCTCAGGTGCGAGCGTCTTCACGCGGTCGAGCATAAAAGCGAACTGGAAGTAAATCGGTTGCTCCGACCAGAGGGTGCCGTCATTGTCGAAGACCGCGATCCGGTCTTCGGGCGCGACGTATCCTTCGCCGCCCTCGGCTGTCGTTGCCTTGACGAAGTCCATGATCCTGGCCTTTGCCGCGGTATCGTTCCAGGACGGCAGGACCTCCTGCGCCACGGCCGTTCCGACGACGCCAGTGACGACCAGCAGCGCGGCGACGAGAAATGATGCAAGCACGGTATCGGAGGCCTGGAAACGTTTTCTCATTTCGCTTCTCCTTCGGTGCGCCTGACGCAACGGAAGCCGACATGGCTGGTGGACGTATCCTCGGCCTCGGCGTGGCGGGCGGCAGGACGGTAGCGTCTGCAGTAGTTTGGAGCGCAGAGATGGGAGCCGCCCTTCAGCACCCGCCGCGCTATCCGGATTTCCGGCTGGCGAGGATCGTAGCTCGCCTCGGCGTCGCTGCCGCGTGGGTTGCTCGGAATGCAGCACGAGTGTTTCGCCGGTTCGGGATGCCGGGTCGACCAGTAATCGCTGGTCCATTCCCAGACATTGCCGATCATGTCGTAGAGGCCGAACCCATTCGGCGGGAACGAACGCACGGGCGAGGTGCGTTCTTGGCCTTTCGGCTTCATCGAGTGGGTAGGGAACGTGCCGCTCCAGGTGTTTGCCATCGGGACACCGCCCGGCGCGAACTCGTCGCCCCATGCATATTCCGCATCATCCAGCCCGCCGCGGGCGGCAAGCTCCCATTCGGCCTCCGTCGGTAAATCGAGCCCGGCCCACTCCGCATAGGCAGCGGCGTCCGCGTAGGCGACATGTACGACCGGATGATCGAGCTTGCCGCGCAGATCGCTCAGGCCGCCGAGAGGGCGCCGCCACGTTGCGCCGAACTTGAATGTCCACCACTGCGAGATGTCGGCGCCGTTCACGGCTTTCGGCTGCGTGAACACCAGCGACCCCGCCCTCAGCATCCCAGGCTTCGCACCGGGATAGTCCTTCGGATCGGGAGCTTTCTCTGCGACGGTGACATGTCCCGTCGCCTCGACGAATGCCTTGAACTGCCTGTTGGTGACCGGCGTTTCCGCCATCCAGAAACCGTCCACCGTCACGGGATGCGCCGGGGCCTCTTCCGGATAGTGGTCATTCGATCCCATCGTGAATGTGCGGCCGGGAATCCAGATCAGGCCGTCGCGCCGGGATTCCGTCGTGTCTTCGAATGCCAAGGCCATCGCTGCCTCCAGAACTGATTCACCGAGCTTAGCTCCCGCGCGCGGCGAGGGAAGCTTGTTACCGTTACAATGGGCGTAACAATGCGTCTTCCGCCGTCGGATTGAGATCGGGCAAGGCGCGTTTCGGTGGCCGACCATCGGCCACCGGCAAGGTGATCGCCGACGCTAGCGCCGCCCGATCCAACTGCATGTCGCGGGACCTGAAGAGCCGACGTTCGAGGATGGCGACTTGAGCCGAGAGACGCGGACAGGCCTGTGCCTCCACCCACTCAGAAACCGTTCGATATCCCAGAGTACCGCTCCAGTCCTGAAGCCCTCGATAGACCGCGAGCTCGTCACCTACTCGAATGATCGTTCGAATCCGACTAAGCCGACGCCGCGGAGAATTCCTGCGCCGCTGGCGCACGCGTGCCGCCCAGGTACGGATTGCCGGTAACCGCCACCAGGCGAAAGCGGCGACCGCCAAATCGATTGCGCATAGCAAGATGACCAAAAGCCAGCCTCTCCACACGCGGCTCGCAGGCGCATTCTCGCGTTGAAGCTCAGGCTGGATGCGTTCGGCAACTGCAGCCGGCGCGACGACGACGTCAGTGACGGGGAGGGTCGCGGCTGACAGGACGTGCTCGTCCACGTCGAACCACGGATAGGTGATCGCCGGAAGTGGAAAGCGTCCCGTGTCGGAGACAGTATAGACGACCGTCTCGCTCCGCGTGCTCCCAGTTTCGGCGCTGCGGCCGATCCCTCTCTGCTCGACGTCGTCTGCAAGTACCGCCGGCTTTTCGTACCGCGCCAACCCCGCTGTCGTTCCGAATGCGACCGGAGGTATCAGCATCGCCTGTGTGTCCTCCGCGAAGATAACGACCGTCCTCACCAGAGCGTCGCCTACCTTCAGGCTCGCCGGGTCCCTGTCGAAGGACTCCGTCATCGTCAGGCTGCGCGCGGCGAATGGCGGGGCGGCCTGGTTGGAGGAAACGCCGACGTCGAAGGAGGGAAGGGCGATCTTCACAATCGCCTTCGTCGAATTGCCGTTGGACGAGTAGCCGAGATCGATTTCGACCACTGGAAGCTGGAAGGACCCCGCCTTTTCCGGAACGATCGCGTAGCTCCTCCTGATCCCCGAATACTGAACGCCGTCGATCGTCTGAACCAGGTTCTGGGTGCGGTCGTCGGACATCGTCACGAGAGCGTCCGGAACGTCGAAGAGCGGAAACTGCGGTGGCGATGTGAAGAATTCCGGCGCGAACACGTCGACGACGACGTGCACCTGCTGGCCGGGAACGATGCCTTCGGCGCCTTCGATCGACGCGCGCCCGAACGGCTCGGCTGCGAATACGTATGTAGAAGTCAGCAGACCGATCAGGAGCACGAGCAATCTCATTGCGACTTCCTTCCCGCCTCGATCGAGAATTTGCGCGCCATCAGGTCGGCCGGGCTGACGTTGATGTTCTTCATCCACCTCTCGGAGGTCTGTTCGGCGGCGTTGATCGTGCCTTCCTTGCCCTGCTTTCCCTTGTCGTCGAACTGGACGCTGTCGGGCGCCTCGCTCGGCTGCTCCGACTGTTCTTCCTGCTTTTCCTTCTGGGCCTTGAGGAGCTGCTGCGCGATGGCAAGGTTTGCGAGCGCCGCCGCCCAATCCTTCCGCTTCTCAAGCGCCTTGCCGTACGCCGCGACGGCCTCGTCGTACATGCCCAGATGCAGAAAGGCGTTGCCCTGATCGTACCAGCTCTCGGCTGTCTCCACGGCGGCAAGCGCGTCCACCGCCTCCCGGAATTTGCCGGCTCGATAAAGGGCGACGCCTTTCCACATCGGGTCGACGAAGTGCCCAGCAGCGGCGTCGAACTCGCCGCGTTCGAAGGCGATCCGGCCCTGCTGGTCGTGGGTCAGCCACATGTCCATCAGACCGTCGGCACGTGCGCTGTCTGGCGAGAACAGATGGACCGCCAGCAGCAGGACGCCGGTTCGAGCCACCCATCCGCTGCGGAAGGACAACGCCAAGGCGATCGACATGGGCACGACCAGCCACCAGCCCAGATCGTGCCAGCGGTCGCCTTCTTTGGCCTGCTTCTGGGCGTAGTTCGAGCGCACCCGCTCCGCTATCCACCGCACGTCCGTGTCGTCGTCGGTCACAGTCGCGACGTCGGCTCCGGTCTCCTTTCCGATTTCCTCCAGGCTGGCTAGGTCGAGCTTCGAGAACAGGCGTGATCCGGAAGCGTCGGAAACGAATCCTCCGTCGGGCATCTTGACCGGACCGCCGGCCGACGTGCCGACGCCAAGGATGATGATGCCGTTCGAATTCAATTCGATCGCCTTCGAAGCCGCGTCTTCGACTCCGTCGGTCAGCAGCAGGATCGTGCCCGACGTTTCTTCCTTTTCGAGGAGCTTTTCCGCGAGCGACAGGGCGGCTGCCGTGTCCTTGCCGGGCCTCGGCATCAGCCGCGTCGCCAATGCCTCGGAGTAACTTTCGAGCAAGGCGGCGTCCTCTGTCGGTGGCAGGACGAGATGGGCGGTGCCCGCGTAGGCGACGATCGCAGTCCGGGCACCTTGTCTCGTATCGATCACGTCCTTGATCTTCAGCTTGGCGCGCTCGATCCGCGACGGTGTCACGTCGATGGCGTCCATCGTCTGCGAAAGGTCGACTGCGATGACGAGAGGCGCCGTGTCCTCGACGAAGGGCGGCGGTTCGCGCTGCCACGTGGGGCCTGCCGCGCCGACGATCCCAGCGACTAGAATTCCGGCGAGCAGCCAAGACGGACTGATCCTGGATTCACCCGACCCATCGACGACCAGGCTGTCCAACAGGTGCGGCGCGATCATGCTCTTCCACTGCGACCGGACGTCGCCCGAGCGGGACTCCAGCCACAATATCACCGCCGGCAATAAAAGCAGGGGCAACAGCCAGGGGCGAATGAAGTGAAAGTCGGCGATCATGAAATGGCTCTTCGGCGAAGGAAGCCGACTGCGCCGGTAGACGCGTGGAACCCTGCCAGCAGCACGACGGCCGCCAGCAGCGGCCATTGAAACAGTTCGGCTCGCGGCCGCCACGACAGGTTCTTCTGGTCTTCCGGAGTGATCTGGTCGAGCACCTGGTAGATGGATGCGAGCTGCGCCTGGTCGCCGCCGAAGAAGTATCGACCGCCGGACTTCTGCGCGATCTTCTGCAGCGTCGCCGTGTCGAGCTTGTCCTCGCCTGTCGCTAGTGGGTCGCCGATACCGACGGCATGGACGACGACGCCTTTCGACTTCGCAATCTCGGCAGCCTTCAGCGGCGGCATCTTGCTGGCCGTGTCATTGCCGTCCGTCAGAACGATCAGCACCTTCTCCGGAACGGTCGTCTTCTCGAACATCTTGATCGCCAGTCCCAACGCGTCCCCGAGCGACGTCCGCGGTCCGGCCATCCCCGGAACGGCGTCCGCGATCATCGTCTGGACCAGCGGATGATCCATGGTGAAGGGCGCGAGCGGGTAGGGGGCATCGCCGAAGGCGACAAGGCCGATCCGGTCGCCGGGCCGCCTGCCGACGAAGTCCGCCACGACCTGCTTGACCGCGTCGACACGGGCAAGCGGCTTCCCATCCGCGCCGGGGAAATCCTTCGTGTCCATCGACTGCGAAAGGTCGAGCGCCAGAAGAATGTCGCGCTGCGGCTCGACCTTCTCGATCGGCGGCTCGACGAATTGAGGACCGGCGAGCGCCACCACCACGAGGCACCACGCGGCTCCTTCGCACAGGATCCGTGGCCATGTCCTGCGGGCGATCACCGAACCTTCGGTCGGTCGCACCCCGGCCGCCTCGGCCACTTCGGTGAAAAAGGGCAGCCTGATCGACGCGGACGTTTCCCGATGCGGCGGGAGCAGCCACCAGACCAGCAGGGGAGCGGGGAGCGTCAACAGTAGCCATGGGAGATCAAGTTGGTACATGGTGACGCTCGATCCAGTTACGGGCGGCGGCCACCAGGTCGCCGCAGACGTTCGAAGGAAGGTCGGCGACGACCTCCGAACCATGGTATTCGAAGTCGTCCAGCAGCCGCTCGAGAGCATGCCCGGCACCGTCGAGATCATGCTCTTCAAGAAAGCGAGTCCAGGCGTTGGCCGAAAGCGAGGCAACTTCAGCACGGGGCCATACGGCCAACGCGGTACGCTTCAGGATCTCCCCGAGTTCAAGGATGCCGTCTCGGCGCGTTTCCGGTCGCCGAAGGCGTTCTTCGATGACGACCAGAAGCGCGAGCGCCTCACGCCTGTAAGCGTCTGCGCGATAGCGAAGGAGCCATCGGAGCCCGGCCAGCGCTAACATGGCGACCATCGCGCCCAGAAGCACGGCCCATCCCCATGTCTGTAGCATCCACGAGACAGGTTCCGGCATCGCTATATCGTGCAGCGACCGCAGTGCCGCTTCCGTTATCGGGTCAGGTTTGGTCGTCGGCTCCATCATCGCCTCCTCTGCCGCCACGCCGACTGCTCCAGCAGACGCCGAAGCTGGGGTGCGGTCTCTTCGGCAGCCGAAATAGGCAGCATGGGAATACCAAGTTCGGCCTGCCACGCACGAAGTTCCCGCCCGCGGTTGCGTGCAAACGCGTCGATCGAGGCCCGAACGCTCGCCGTTCGAAACGCGAGCTCCGCCTGCGGACCGCCGGCGCTGACGACGATCTCGCCGGACGCCGGCAGTTCCAGAAGGAAGGGATCGTAGACGAGGATGCAGACCACGTCGTTGCGGGAGGAGAGGCGCAGAAGAAGGTCTCGGGTCCGTGCCGTATGCCCGTCGAAGTCTGAGATCACCACCAGGAGATGGCCGTGATGGGCGATGTTCGAGACGGTTTCGAGCACGGCGTCGAGTTGTCCGGACGCCGCGGTCGAGGCCGCGTCGGCCCTCAGTTCCTTGTTCTTTTCGGCGATGCGGTCCGCGAAGGCGATCACGGCGTTGCGACTGCGATGCGGCTTCACCTCGCTGGTCCCGCCGTCGCCGAAGACGAATCCTCCCACCCGGTCGCCGGAACCGAGAATCCGCCAGGCGCAAAGCATTGCGGCTTCCGCCGCCGTCACCGATTTCATCGATCGCCTGCTGCCGAAGAACATGTTGATCCGCTGGTCGACGAGGATCAGCGCCGGGCGTTCCTTCTCTTCGGAATAGACGCGTACGACCGGCTTCGTGGTGCGCGCCGTGACACGCCAGTCGATGGATCGGATGTCGTCGCCCGGCAGGTAGTTGCGAAGCTCCTCGAACGTCAGTCCCCGGCCGCGCATCGCCGACTGCATGCGGCCTGCAAGCTGCTGGTGGCTGCGCGCCTTTTGTACGAAGCTCAGGTCTCGAGCTCTTGCCTCAAGGGCGACGAGCTGCTCGGTCGAAACGTGGACGCCATCTCCCGCAGCCATGGCTTTCCCTCAAGATACCGCGACGAGCTCGGTGATCCGGTCGATCACATGATCCGGCGTCGTGTTCGACGCGTGCGCTTCATAGGACAGGATCAGCCGGTGTCGGAAGACATCGTGGACGATCGCCTTGACGTCATCAGGGGTGACATAATCGCGCCCCTTCAGCCAGGCATAGGATCGCGAAACCTTGTCGATGCCGATTGCACCGCGAGGGCTGGCACCCACCTGCAGCAGCCTTGCGAGATCCTTGTCGTAGCGGTCGGGATAACGCGTGGCGAAGACGAGCGCCACCATGTACTTCTCGACGGGTTCGGAAACGGTAACAGCGCCGATCTCCTTCCGGGCGTCGAATACGGCCTGTGGGTTCAGCCTTTCCGGCGACAGCGGCTTCGCGCCGCCATGCGCCTCGTTTTCTTCTTTGCGGTTGAGCCGCATGATTGACGCCTCCGACGCCTCGTCCGGATAGCCGACCTCGACATGCATCAGGAAGCGGTCGAGCTGCGCCTCGGGGAGAGGGTAGGTGCCCTCCTGCTCGATGGGATTTTGCGTCGCCATCACCATGAACAGCGGCGGCAGCGGATAGCTCTTGCCGCCAACGGTGACCTGGCGCTCCTCCATGGCCTCGAGCAGAGCGGACTGCACCTTGGCCGGCGCGCGGTTGATCTCGTCCGCCAGAATGAGATTGGCGAAGATCGGCCCCTGTTGGAACTTGAATTCGCCCTTGCCGCCCTCGCTGAAGTAGATCTCGGAGCCGGTAATGTCGGCCGGGAGAAGGTCGGGCGTGAATTGAACGCGTGAAAGCTCTGAATCAAGGTTCTTTGCCAAGCTCTTGATCGCCCGTGTCTTTGCAAGACCTGGCAGGCCTTCGACCAGCAGATGGCCGTTGGCGAGCAGCCCGAGGAGGAGGCGTTCGACCATCGCCTCCTGGCCAATGATCGAACGGCCGATACGCGTGCCGAGCTGAAGGATGTCTTCACGAGCTGACATGGCGCTCTCTATGATTGAGGGATAGGCGCGCCGGGATCCGGCGCGCCTATGTGGTGCTACTTCTCGATGCCGCGATCCTTGAAGGACTGGTCGATCGCCTTGTCGACCTGATCGCGGACGCCTTCGATATTGAAGCTGGCGACGCGCTGGCTCGGCGGATACTTCACGAAGGTTTCCAGGAAGGCGGCGCTCTTAAGCTGCCCCTTGACGAGCATGTAGTCGTTGCGGACCATCCAGTCGTAATACTGATCCGAGACGACGTCGGCCCGTTCATAAGGGTCCATGCGCAGGTTGAACAGCTTCGGAGCCCTCCAGGTCACGAGCGGGGCCTGCCATACGATGAAGCCGCCAGGATGGAGCTGTTCCTTGAAGACGACCTTCCAGTCGTCGTAGCGGATCGCGACAAGCTCCCCGTCGTCGTCGAAGTAGTAGAAGTCATTGCGGGCGCTCTTGTCCGTCTTCCCGGTGATGTAGTCGAGCTGGTTGTAGCCGTCGAGGTGGTTGCGGAAGCTGGTGGCGCTTCCCTCGGGTTTCCAGCCACTGAGGAGGCGGCTTTTAACGTCGGGATCACCGGCGGCCGCAAGCAGCGTCGGGAACCAGTCGAGGCCAGACATCATCTCATTCGAGACCTGGCCCGGCTGGATGCGTCCCGGCCATTTCACGATGGCCGGGACGCGGAACGCGCCTTCCCAGTTCGTGTCCTTCTCGCTGCGGAACGGCGTCGTCGCCGCGTCTGGCCAGGACCATTGGTTCGGCCCGTTGTCGGTGGTGTAGACGACGATGGTGTTGTCGGCGACGCCAAGTTCCTCCAGCTTCTGTAGAAGCTTCCCGACCATCTGGTCGTGCTCGACCATCCCGTCGGCATACTCGTTGCCCGGCATGCCGCTCTGGCCACGCATCGAATCCCGCACGTGCGTGAAGACGTGCATGCGGGTCGCGTTCATCCAGGTGAAAAACGGCTTTTTCGCCTTCACCTGACGATCCATGAAATCCATCGCCGCGGCGCTGGTCTCGTCGTCGATGGTCTCCATCCGCTTCTTGGTCAGTGGACCGCTGTCCTCGATCTTGCCGTCGGCCGACGCCTTGATGACGCCGCGGGGCGAATAAGCCTTCAGAAACTCGGCGTCGTCCTTCGGCCAGTAGGGTGCCTCAGGTTCCTCTTCGGCGTTCAGATGATAGAGGTTGCCGAAGAATTCGTCGAAGCCGTGCTTCGTCGGCAGGTACTCGTCCCTGTCACCGAGGTGGTTTTTGCCGAACTGGCCGGTCGCATAGCCGAGCGGCTTCAGCGCCTGGGCGATCGTGATGTCGCCGGCCTGCAGCCCGACCGGAGCACCGGGTGCGCCCACCTTGCAGAGACCGGTGCGCAGGCATGACTGGCCGGTGATGAAGGTCGAGCGGCCCGCCGTGCAACTGTTCTCGGCATAGTAGTCGGTGAACATGATGCCGGACTTGGCGATGCTGTCGATGTTCGGCGTCTTGTAACCGACGACGCCGAAGGAATAGGCGCTGATGTTGGTCTGTCCGACGTCGTCGCCGAAGATGACAAGGATGTTAGGCCTCGAGGTCTCTGTCGCGGCGGGTTGCGTCGTGGTCGAGGGCGCCGCCTGTTGTGCGAAGGCGGGCGCGACGATGACCGCCGAGGTCATGGTCATGACTACCGCGGCGGTTGCTGCAAGAAGTCTTCGATGGATGGGCGTACTCATCACAAGGTTCCTTTCTACTTGCGAATGCGTCAGGGCTTGTCAGGCGGAATGCGTAGTTTTCGTCGGGTTCCTATGCGCCGCGATACTGCGTCACGCGTGGCGAGGGGGTAAGCTTGTAACAGTTACATTGCGGGCAGCCGGGGGTAACAATCCGCCCACCCAAGCCTGCTATTGCGTCAGGGGCTTGGACTGGTGATCGTTGTTCAGGCTGTCTTCCAAGTCCGATCCTGTCGGTTGCTGTCTTCTTGCCGGCTGTTCGATGATCGTCAGCGGGGCGGCGACGGCCGCGCCCGCAACCGTGCCCACGGTACGCGCCGTCCCGCCCACGACGGCGGCGACGCCCTGACCAAGAGAGACGTTGCTGTCTGTCAGCGTCTGCCCGGTCATCAGCCTTTGGCCGATGAGCTGGACGATCTCCGGGCTCTCGGCGAACTTGCCGTGGTGCAGGCTGTCTTCGGTCTTGACCTTCGTGAGATCGATGGCCGTGATGCCGGCTTTCTCCAGTCGCGAGCGATACGGCTCTTTCGACGGGTCGATCGCGCCCAGCCGCGAGACGTTGCCGGTGATGAAGCTCGATGCCGCGAGCGCCCGGTCGTCCTGGGACACGAAGATCGTGAACTTAGGCTTGGGCTCGCCCATTTCGACGTACTGCTTGGCAAACACCTGGATGTCGATGTCGGGCGAGGCGAGGATGACGTTGTGTATCTTGGCGTTGACGTGGCCGTCGCGGATGCCCATCTGCCGCAGCGATTCCATCGCCAGCCACGTTCCCATGGAATGCGCGAGGATGGTGATGTCCTTCACATCAGGATCGGCGGCGAGGACCCGCAGGGACTGCTCGAGCGCCGTGCGCGAATAGTTCGTGCTCTCCTTGTCGTATTCGTATCCGGTGAGTTGCGCGCGTGACGGCCAGGTGAAGAGGATCGGCGTCGCCTGCATGCCGCTGTCGTGGACGATCTGGGCGAGGCGGAAGACCGAATCCTCGTACTTGTTGTTGAAGCCGTGGATGAAGACCAGCGCATGTCCGCCCTCGATGTGCTGGCGGAACCATGCCCGGCCTTCCGGAATGGTGTCGATCTGCTTCACCCGCGTGACGGCAAAGTCCGTGGCGGGATTGGGCGGCAGCCGCTGCGGCCACTGGACGGTGCCCGGCTCGCGCTTCGTTGGAATGGAGACCGCGACGTCGGTCATATACGGCTTCGGGCTCCGTTCGCCGTTGAACAGCGTCGCCGAATCGCCCGACGGCTGCCGGGTCGTCGCGACGAGCATGTCGACCTGCGTCGCGCTCGTTCCCGCCGCAAGCCCAACCGGCTGCATGACACCGCTCGGGTGCCCGCAGCCGGCCAGCGCCGGGAGGAAGCCGGTCAAAACGACATGAGTCAGCCTCAGGAGCTTCATCTATTGCGCCGCTATGTTGGTGGGATTGGTGATCGACAAGGGCATCGAGACCGTCAGATAGATGGCGTCTCCCTCTGCGCGGTTTTCGGCGGCGAATTCATGGAAATACTTGATGCGGGTCGATATCGGCACTTCACCCGCTTTGAACGTCCAGCCGATCGTCGCGCCGATGGCCGCGACGCGCCCCTTGAAATCGCTGGACGCGCCGGCGCCGCTGTCGCCGGTCACCTGGTCGTAGTAGTAGCCGACCAGACCGGCGTCGAACTGCTCGTTGAAGTGCTGGACGGCCGCCCATTCGACATGGAACTCGTTGCCCGTGCGGTAGTCGGTGGCGGGGTTCTCGGCATTGAATGTCATGCCGACCACCGCCGACAGGTCGAGGCCGACCGTCGGATCGAGCCAGGTCACGCCGGCCGAGACGTCGGCGCCCCAGTGGTGGAAGGCTATGTTCGATATCTCGCCGTCCTGATAGTCACCGACCGGAACGTTTACGAGAAGGCTCGTCTGCCAATGGAAGTTTCCGGCCTCCCAGCCAAGCAGGGCGCCAAGAACCGGATCGCCGACGGTGAAGACCGGATCGGAGATCGATCCTGACGCCGTTCCACCTCGCGGTCCCGCCAACGTCACGTCCGCGTCGGTATTCTTCCAGCCGACCGGAACGGTCAGCGACAGCCCGAGGTGACCACCGGCAACCTCCTCCGGAAGGATCCAGAGCACGGTCGGCACCTCGATGATGGCCGATCCTTCGACGCCGACCGCGAGCCGACCGCCCGAAGGAAGCGCGCTTCCACCGCCGAGATCGCCCGTGTACATGTAAATGTCGTTCGAGAAGAACACGCCAGGCGGCGGCGTGATCGCACTTGCGGGAAGCTTCGCGCCAAGCAGATAGAAGCCCGCGCCGCCCTCGGCCGCCATCGCAAGGGAAGGAAACAACGTCGCCGCTGCGATGAAGGCCAGCCGTCTGCCGAATTCAAAGGTCATCGAATTTCCCGCGTTTGAAGATTCCCGCATGCTCAGCGTCTGCGAAAGTGACCGCCGCCGCCGTGAAAGCCGCCGCCGCGTGAACCACTGAATTCCCGGCCTCCACCGCCGCCGATCTGCCGTCCGCCGCCGAACTGGCCGATGTCGCGGCGTCCGTAGCTTCGCGACAGATCGCGCTGGTTGCCGACATGCCGAGCGACGCGGTCGACGCCGAGATTGTCGGGCGCTCGTTCGCGGACCTGCCGGCGAGGAGCGGCGTTTTGGCGGGTCTGCACCCGGTTCTGGACTCGTTCCTTCGCGGCCGGATTGCTCTGCACCCGGTCCTGGATGTGTTGCGCCCGCTCGGGAGCGTTCTGGCGAATGCGGTCGGCGGCTTCCTGATGCTTGGAAGCAAACTGCTCGCCGGGGCTCTTCAGCCCTTCGGTGGCCGGACGGTTCACTGGATCCCAGCCATCCGGCGTATGCTTCTGCCATTCGCCGTTCTCGCGGCGATAGACGTTGCCGTCGTGTCCCGCATAGATGTCGCCACCCTTGCCGCCGGCGATGAAGCCGCGGTCGCCCGAGGAGCTGTGCCAGTGGAGGCCGGCGGCGTTGCCCGTCGAACCGCCGCTGACGCGGGCGAACTCGCCACCGTGCTTGACGGCTGCCGTGCCCCACGACCCATAGACGTTGGTGCCGCCGCGCGCCGCGAAGGCGCTGCCGGTGCGTGGATTGAAGGCGGCGACGAAGCCACGCGAACCCGCCGGGCCGGAGATGGCGCCGCCTCTGACGTAGGTGCCGGTGCGAGGATTGTAGGCCGCCCCGCCGGCGATGCCACGATAGGGACCGTAGGCATAGCCGTAGCGGCCGAAGGTGCCGAAGGCAGGATTGTAGAAGGCGCCGACCCCGTAGGTGACGGGCCTGGGATAATAGGGCCAGTAACCGCCCGCCCAGCCGAAGTCCCACCAGGGGCGGTAGGCCCATCCGGTTCCCCAGACGAGGGCGTCCCATGCGAGATAGGCCCCGAGGTAGCCCGCAGTATAGCCGTACCAGACGGCGTCAGGCTCCGTGTCGTAGACCCTGACATAGGTGACGTTGTAGACGGGGGAAGACGCCGGGATTTTGTAGACTTCGTCCGGAACGGCTTTCGCCACTTCGAATGGTCCGCTCGGCGTGTCGCCGACGAACCAGACCCCATCCTTCAGCACGAAATATTTTTCGCCGACCTTGATGACCTGTTCGTTCGAGTTCACCGCATAGGAGAGACTGGTGCCGTCGATTGTCTCGAACTTCGGATCGCCGCTGTAGGCGACGTCGACCTTGACGGTTCCGTCGGTCGCGACGCGGGCCATCTGAGGGATGCTCGCCTTCAGGCGCGCCTCGGCGCCTTCCGACGTTCCCGGCACCGAGGCTCGGACGGCGTAGTAGGGCGCGTCCTGCGGAATGTTCTGGAAGTCGGCAGGCAGGTTCGGCGTTGCAAACGTCCAGGGCCCGTCGAGCGAAGGCGCCGAGAACCAGCGGCCGGAAAGCAGCACGTACCATGTCGTGTCGAAGGGGCGGTAGAAGACGTCGCTGGTCGTGTTCGAAGCCCATTCCAGTCCCGTCCCCGGCACTTTCTGCAGTGCGGGCTTTCCTTCGAACAAGAGGAGTTCGGCCGGCACGTCCGAATAGAAGACCCTGGAGACGCCGCTTTCACCGAACTTCGTCGCGGGCAGGGCGGCCTTCACGTCCTTCCAGGCGTCGTCGTCGGGCAGGCTGGATATCTCGGGCGGCAGCGCATCTGCTTCCGTCCATTCGCTGTCCAGGCTCGACGCCGTCAGCCAGTTCTTCTCGCTCCTGAGATAGAAGGCCTTGTCGGCGTCGGTCTGGAAGATGTCCCAGTTGGTGTTGACGACGAAGGAGAGGCCCTGCACGCCCTTGACCGGAGAAACCACCGCCTTGCCGTCGGTCTGCACGAGAATGGCGGAGGTTTCACTCGTGAAGATCGGCGGCGGATCAGCCTTCAGCCCCGAGACATCGTTCAACCGCTTATAATCGGCGAGGCTCGCCGTAAGGCGGTCCTGCGAGACCATGATCGGATCCGTCGGCATGATCCTGCCGACGCCGAGCGCCAGTTTCGAAAGCTGTTCCTTGTCGAGCGTCGAGAAGTATACCGCGGTCGTCTGGACGTCCGTCAGAACGATGTTGTCGGTCTCGTCGTCGGCAACCGTCTTCGCCGTGACGCCGATTACGCCGTAGATCGGTTGCGAGTCCTTCGAGAGCTTCAGCTCCGCGGCGATCAGCGCGTCGAGCTTTGTAAAGTTCGGCCAATCGATCACCTGCGGCTGGAATAAGGTCAGCGTCGCCCCACTATCTGTCGTGAACGTCTTCGGCCAGGTCGGGGTTTCGGCTGAAGCTTGGCTGAGATAGCGCCCGCTGACGAAGCCGCTTTTGCCACCGAAATCAATCGCGCACCATGCGCCGCTCGCGTCACATTCCTTGAGGTCGACCCGCGCGCCTTCCGGAACGCTTCCGACCGCCGCGAAACCGGTGCCCGGTCCCGAGCGCAAATTGACGGCCGCGGTCATGACCGCGGGATCGGCCAGCACGTTGCCTGCAAGAAAGGTGGAGGCGACTGAGAAGACAAGCAGCTTGCGCATCATGGCGGCCCTTCGACGTCATCGCCCGCATCTGCGGACCCGTCGAAGGAATGCCATCGGGGCAGCCTTTAGGACAAGGATGTTACTGTTACATCGCACCATTGCTGGCGAGTTCGGGCATCTTGAGCCCGGCTTCCGAAATGCCTGCGCGCAGCGCGTCTCTGAGATTGCTGTCGTAGCGTGCTCCGGAGAACATCGCGGCGACCGTCCGCTCGAGATCGGGATGCTGCAGCCGGGCTGCGGCGATCTCCAGCTCCGTCACCGGCCGGTCGCCGAGGCGAGCGATCGCGGCCAGCTTCAAAACCGTCGTCGGCGCGTCCGGTGCCGGAACCTGCCGTGCAAGAAACACTGCTTGCGCGTAACGTTCCTGGCGATATTCGTCGAGGATCATGACGAAGCTTGCGTCGCGTATGGGCTGTCCGGCAACCTCCGCAGCCCGTTTCGCAAGCTGCACGCCCTCTTCCCAATGTCCTGTAAGGAAAACCACCATGGAAAGCTTGGCGAGCAGGTCGGCATTTTCAGGGTTTAGCGCGACGCCGCGGCGGCCGGCGGCTATCGAGATCTCGTTTTGTCCGAGCTGATACTGCACCGCCAATTGCGCCAGTGCCGCTCTTGGCGAGGAAGGCGAGAGGGTCGCTGCCCGGTTCGCCAATTCCAGGCCGCGGCCGAAGTAACTGCCGTCCCCGCTTGCGCGGCCGATCCAGACATAGACGCGCGCAAGCGTCGCCATCGCATCGGAGTCGGAGGGATCTGCGGCGATCGTGGCGGCCAGGCAGGAGCGGGCGGCCTTAAGACCGGCGGCGTCGCGTTGCTCGACTGCGAACTCGCCTCTGAGGACACACACGTTGCCGATCGTTGATGCCGGCAGGTTGCGTCTAAGCTCGATCGCATTGATGATACCGGCGGGTCTTGCGAGCCTTCGCGAAACCGAAAAGACCAGGTCGCGCATCGCCTCCTCGCGCGTTCCGGCGGCGACCGGACGTCGCTCTTCGTCGGTCCAGACTGCCTCGCCGCTGTTGGCGTCGGCGACTTGCCACCATAACGAAACCGAACTCTCATTTTCGGCGTAACGCATCTTGATCTTGTAGAAACTCTGCTGCACCTCGTCACGAGACGACCTCGAGACGGCGGCGTCGGACTGCAGACGGACGGTGCCAAACCGTGCGAGCGACACGGCGAGATCTTCCGTGACCGCTTCACCGGCAGCCTTGTCTTGTTGTGATGCGTTCATCGATAGCGCGATGAAGGGCTTCTGCGTGTCCGGAAGCTTCGGGCTCGCCGCGTCATATGCAAGGCCCACTGCCAAGGAGACGGCCAGGAGAACTGCTCCTCCCATAACGACATGACGCCATTTTCCACTAACGGGCCGCAAAGCGACTTGCGTCGGCTCCTCCGTCGGCAGGCCGGCCTCCTCAAGTTCGCCTTCCTCATCGGGGCAGGGCGGCTGATCGCGTTCCACGAACACCGGGACGTAGCGCCCGCGCGGGATGTCGAGGCGCGCGCCCGGCTCGTCGGCAATCTGTCCATAGTATTTTTGAAGAGATTCCCGCAGACGGGTGGCCTCGATGCGGACGATGGGATCCGAGGAGGGGTCGAAGGAGGCCGGCCTGTTGAAGACGTCGATCGCTATCGAATAGGCCTTGATCGTGTCGCTACGGCCTTCGAACCGGGCGTCGACGATGTACCGCAGGAAAGCTCTGTGGCGCTCCGATACGTGTAGCCGTGGATCGTCCAGCAGCCGCTCCGCTTCCGCGCGGGCCTCCTCCTCGGAAACCACCCGCGCCCCATTGCTCACGCCGTTCGCTGCCATTCCGCACCTCGCGCCCGTCCGCCAATAAGCAGTAGCGAATGTATGCTGGCGCACTTTTGCTTGCAACCATAAAGCGGCAGATGGGAAGTTTTTAAGGGCGTGATCGCGCTGTCCGTGTGCGGCACCGCGCTACGACGTCCGATTCCAGGGCCCGACACAAGTTGCGATATTCGTCTACCAGTTCATCCTCGCCTTCTCTCGGGGACGTCAGGAGGCGGTCAAGCGTAACCGTCGCGTCCTCGTAGGCCTCGCACAGGGCGTCGAACGAGGCGTCGTCTGGCCAGAGACGTTGAAGCTCGCCGCGCAGAGACGGCAGTCGCAGCATCAGCTTCAGCAGTCCGCGATGGGCGGCGTCTCTGGGAGTGTCCATGGCGAGCAGGCGATCCTTTTCGAGCAGGAGGCGTGCGAGGGCGCGGATACGCATCGGCCATTCTCGCCTGGGCCAATCGAAAAAAGCGAGATTGTTACAGTTACATTTTGATGTCGCCGGGACCGGGCGCCGCCTTGTTACTGTAACAATCTGTGAGCCCGAGGCCCTTCGTGCTCGAATGCGCGCGATGGAAACGGGAGGCTCTCGTGCGCGCTCAGATTTGTTTGACCTCGGGCATCCTGATGCTGACAGCCGCCCTCCCGGCGCTCGCGCAGGAAGGCCACGAAGCCGTCAACGAGGCCAACAACCCGCTCACGCCGAAGATCACCATCAACCTTCAGGACTACTATATTCCGAGCTTCATCGACACGCCGGGAGAGCCCGAGGCGAACCAGTTCCTGCTGCGCGGTCTCATCCCGTCGGACATGTTCGGGCTGCCCCAGCTTCTTCGCTTTACGCTCCCGATCGCGACGTCCCCCGACGTTCCAAGCGGATATGTCACGGGGCTCGGCGATCTCACGCTGATGGACATCTTCATCCTGCCGAAGCATGGGGATGTCACCCTCGGCGTCGGCCCGTTGCTCGTCATTCCCACCGCCACGGACGAGTCCCTTGGAAGCGGCAAATGGCAGATCGGAGCGGCGGGCGTCGTCGTCGCGCCTCAAAGGTGGGGACTCCTCGGAGCGCTCGCGACCTATCAGACGTCCTTCGCCGGTGTGGACGACCGGGAGGACGTGAACCTTCTGACCTTCCAGCCGATTCTCAACATCAACCTGTCGGACGGCTGGTATCTGCGTTCGTCGGCGACGTGGAACTTCAATCTCGAGAACGGCAACTCCTACATCCCCGTCGGCGCGGGCGTCGGCAAGGTGTTCCAGCTCGACAAGGGCGTGACGATGAACGCCTTCGTCGAGCCTCAGTATACGGTCTGGCACGACGGACCGGGTGCGCCTCGCTGGCAGATCTTCGCCGGCGTCAACTTCCAGTTGCCGGTCGGACGGTGATATCCGACGCAATTCAGGAGCATCCCATGCGTAAAACGGTCTTCGCGTTTCTCATGCTTTCGGCCGCTACAACCACCGCCGCGGCGTTCACTCCTGAGGAGCTGGCGTCCCGCACGGTCGAACGGCGCGCCGTCGAGGCCGTCATCTGGGGCATCCCGGCGGTCAACTACGACCTGATGCTCCAGGAGATGCTCACCAAGACGAAGGGCAAGGTGAACCAGATCCTCCACTGGTCGCGGCCGCTCGACTGGCACAACCAGACCCTGACGCCCAATCCGGACGCGATCTATCTGATGGCATTCACCGACACCAAGGATGTTGGTCCCGTCGTGATCGAGGTGCCGCCCGCCGGGGGAGGCTCGATCAACGGCAACATCGTCAACGTCTGGCAGATGGCCCTCGAGGACGCTGGCCCGTCCGGCGCCGACCAGGGCAAGGGCGGCAAATATCTTGTGCTTCCGCCGGGATACAAGGACAAGGTCCCGGACGGCTACATCCCGCTTCAGTCCGACACCTTCGGCGGATACGCGCTTCTGCGATCGAACCTTGCCAGTCACAGCGACGCCGACATTGCCAAGTCTGTCGAATACGCCAAGCGACTGAAGGTCTATCCGCTGTCGCAGGCCGCGAACCCTCCGCAAACGGTCTTCACCGATGCGGAAGGCGTCGTCTTCGATTCCACCATCAAGTACGACGAAAGTTTCTTCAAGTCGCTCGACCGGGTGGTGCAGTACGAACCGTGGCTATCGCGCGACCGGGCGATGATCGACCCACTTCGGTCGCTCGGCATCGAAAAGGGCAAAACATTCTCTCCGACGCCGGCGGTTGCGAAACAGCTCGAAGCAGGCGTGAAGGAGGGCAAGGAATGGCTCGCGGAGAAGTACGATAGCGGTCTCATACCCTTCTACGACAACAGCCGATGGAACTTCGCGGGCAGCCCCGAACTCGTGAAGAGCGCCCAAGCTGGATATGACGAACCCGAAGCCTATCCGGTCGATCTGCGCGGCGTCGCCTACAGCTACGCCTTCGTCGGCCTGAAGCGGCTGGGGACCGGGCAATTCTATCTGATCTCAATCAAGGACAAGGCCAGTCAGGACTTCGACGGGTCGCAAACCTATCGCCTGAGCGTGCCAGCCGACGTGCCTGTCCAGCAATACTGGTCGCTGACCGCCTACGACCGCGAGACCCATGCGCTCATTCGCAACATGGACCGCGCCAGCCGTTCGTCGCAGATCGCCGATCTCAAGAAGAACAAGGATGGCTCGGTCGACATCTTCCTCGGCCCGAAGGCACCGAAAGGGGAGGAGGCGAACTGGATACCGACCGATCCCGAGCGGAAGTTCGAAGTCATGTTCCGGTTTTACGCGCCCACGAAGGCGCTCTTCGACAAGTCGTGGGTGCTGCCTGATCTCGAAGAGGTGCGCAGATAGCGCGGGGAGAATGACATGAGAAACCTTGCTATTGCAGTCGGAGTGACCTCGATTCTCGTCGGGGCGACGGCCCCCAGGTCCTTTGGCGCGGACGTCCTGACCGGGCGGATTGAAACACATGTCGGCCCAATCGAACTCCAGGGCGGATATCCGAGCGCGAAGTCAGTCGACAAGCTATACGACGAGCTCGACTTCCAGCGAGCTACCCAAGCCTATATCTGGGCTACGCCGCTCGTATCGATGGAAGCGCTCGTGCAGGCCAACAAGCGGGACTGGGGCGTCGATTACAACGATGTCGGTCTTGTCGACGGCTACACCACGCCGGCCGTCGGCGCGCTGACGGGCAACAATACGACGATCTACGCAGCCGTGTTTACGGATCTCCAGCGTGACGGGCCCGTCGTCATCGACTCTCCTGTAGGCGTCTACGGCGTGATCGACGACTTCTGGCAGCGCCCGGTGGTCGAGATCGGACCGTTCGGCCCCGACAGGGGCAAGGGCGGCAAGTTCCTGCTGCTGCCGCCGGGATACGACGGCCCCGTTCCAGACGGCTATCTCGCGATGAAGTCGAGGACAAACCAGACGATGTTCATCGGCCGAGCCTTCGTGAAGGACGGAGACATCAAGACGGCGGTGGACACGCTGGCAAGGATCAAGGCATACCCGTTGTTGAAAGCCGAAAACCCGCCGGAGACGCGCGTCGTTCGTGCAGGCGGTCGCCCGTTGAATTCCATCCCGCCAAAAGGTTTCGAGTACTGGAAGCTCGTAGCAGATGCTCTCGACAAGGAACCTGTCGAAGATCGCGACCGCTTCTTCCACGCTATGCTGAAACCGCTTGGCATCGAAAAAGGAAAAACGTTCGAGCCCGATGCCAGGCAGAAGAGGATACTGACCGAGGCCGCCGACGTCGGATTTTTGATGGCCCAGACACTCAGCATGGCCCCGCGCCTTGAGAATGCATCGTCCTACCCTGGAACCCATTGGGAATGGGTGCTGACACTCGATCCATCCCAGGAGGCGCCCGGATACACCCAGCTCGACGAACGAACCGACTATACGTTCGAGGCGATCACCGTCGCCGAAGGTATGATCAAGAAGATCCCAGGCGTTGGCTCGCAATACATGAGCGCGGCTAAGGACAAAACAGGCGCATGGCTGGATGGCGGCAGGAACTACACCCTGCACGTTCCGGCAGACGTCCCCGCCAAGGAATTCTGGGCGGTCACCTTATACGATGTCATGACCCGCTCGATGATCAAGACCGAGACAATGAAGGCCGGCGTTTCCAGTCAGGACAAGCTGAAGGAGAACGCCGACGGCTCGGTCGACATCCATTTCGGCCCGAAAGTGCCGAAGGACGATGTCAACTGGGTCAGGACGATCCCCGGTCGAGGATGGTTTGCCTACTTTCGATGGTACGGACCAACGGAGAAGTTCTTCGACAAGAGCTGGACCCTGCCCGACATCGATAGGAAAGGATGACCATCGAGACGACTAGCAACGTGCGCAAGGCGGTTCGCGGTTGCGTCGGTCGATGTAGCCTGAGTTGTTACTGTTACATGCTTCCCTCCCTGCGTGTTGATTGGCAAGCTTTTCGCGAATCATAGGAGGGGAAGCGATGCCCATTCACCGATGGTTGTCGATGTCACTCCGTCGCCACGTTGCGATGACGATACTTTTTGCAGGGCTGGCGTTTTCTCTCGACGCCGACGGCGCTGCTGCGCAGACCTGCGCGGCCGGACCGGTCTTCGTCGATGGAACGTCCTGCACTGTGACCGCAGGCTCCAGCATTACGGTATCGCAGACCGCGGTACCAGGGTTGGAGGCCCGAAATGCTGGCTCGACCATTACGGCGCAGGGTATCACGGTGCAGCTCGGCCCCGGTCTCGCGCCCAGGTCCTTCGTCGGTGCGCAGGCGCTGGCCGGAGCTGCAGTGGAACTCAGCAACAGCACTATAATTACGATTCAGGCAGGAACGGCACAGCGCGGCGTAATTTCCGATGGTCTTGGAAGCAACATCAGCGCCACCGGTCTGACGATCACGCTCGGGACCGGGGCGACGACGGTCAGCGACAATCTTGCCGTGCTCGCACAGAACGGTGGCATGGCGAGCTTCACCAACTCCGCCATCTCGACCAGGGGCGCCGTCAACGGCATCGCGAACCACGCCGTCACCGCGACGGGATCAGGAAGCAGCGTCACGCTCATGGGCGGCACGGTCTCGACCGCCTCCCGTGGTTCGTTCGGCGTCCAGGCGGCGGACGGTGGCCACGTCGTGATCGGTGGCGGCGCGCAGGTGACGACGACGGGCGTGCAGAATCTAAGCACGACGCCCGTCACCGGCAGCCATGCTCTTATCGCGACCGGATCGGGCAGCCGGATCGACGGTACGAACGTGACGCTCGGCACCTCCGGCTTGTTTGCGAGCGCCGCACGCGCCGAAAACGGCGGCGTCGTCGCACTTGATGGCGCGACCATCAACACCAGCAGCAATTCCCAGGCCGACAGCGACCCTTCGTCGGCCACCCGAGTCCTGTCGGGCGGGAGCCTTCTTCTGACGAACAGCGCGGTCGACACCACGGGGCAGCGAGGCAATGGTCTCTCGGTGCAGGACGCGGGTTCGACGGCCACGGTGTCCGGAACGGCCATATCGGTCGCCGGAACTCGCGCGAACGCTGCCTTCGTGTTCGACGGCGGAAGCGCATCCATTTCGAACAGCAGCCTGTTTTCCGCTAATTGGGCGGCGGTCAATGTTCAGGGCGCAGGTTCTTCCATCGCGCTCACCGACACCACCGTCAGGAGCACCGGCTCGGTCGGCTATGGTCTTCGGGTCGGAGATGGCGGAACGGCGACGATGACTCGAGGCTCGCTGACGACAACTGGGGTGAGCGGTCCGGCACTTACGGCTGGAAACGCCACGGTCGTCGCCAACGACGTCGCGATTTTTACATCAGGGAATGACAACGCGATGGGCGTCCTCGCCGATCTTGGAGGCGACATAACCCTGAACGGCGGCTCGATCCTTACTACGGGAAACTCCGTGCGCCTGAGCTCCTATCCTCACGGCATCGCAGCCCGCAATCCCGGCGGGATCGTGAGAGCGAACGGAACCTCGGTGAGGACAGAAGGCTTCACCGCCATGGGCGCGGTCGCCGACGACGGCGGCGCTGTCCTTCTGAACGGGAACTCGATCACGACCCTCGGGACGACGAGCATCGGCCTCTATTCCACTGTGGAGAACTCCGGGCCTCTGTTTGCAGGCATCGCCGGCGACGGCATCGTCGTCGAGACGTTTGGAACGGGAGCGCACGGGGCGATGGCGGTCGAGCATTTCCTGACCGCGCGGTCGGCCATCATCCTCGACGACTCGCTGCTCACCACCCATGGCGACCTCGCCTCCGGTCTCCGATCGATCATGTCGGCCAGCATCGACGCTCGAAACTCGATCATCCTGACCGAAGGCGACCGTTCGTCGGGGCTGCACTCGAGAGACAACGGCAGCGAGATCAATCTTACCGACACCACCGTGACCACCGAGGGTACGGCATCGCACGGGGCTCTCGCCGAGGGCGGGGGCCTTGTGAACGGGCTGCGAACTTCCGTGGAGGCGAGAGGAAGCGACTCATACGCGCTATATGTCGCCGGCGCGGCCGGCTTTGTCTCCGAGGCCCGCTTCGACGCGAGCCGGCTGAGCAACGCCGACGGTCCGGCGATCGCGGTAGGCGGGGAAGGCATCGTCTCGCTGACCGGCTCCGTCGTCTCGTCGAGCGGGCAATGGCTGAGCGTCGGCACGATCGCCGACTTCCAGCCACTGACCGTGCCCGACGCGGGCTTGGGAGGCGTGACTGACCCGGAGGGACTGGAAACCTCGCCGGTGTTCACTCCCCCGGCGGCCCTGCCGGTCGTTCCCGGTCTTGCCAACGTGACGCTGTCTCGCTCCGTGGTGACCGGCTCCGCCTTCACGGCGCCGGGAAGCGTCTCCAATCTTGTTCTGGAGGACAGTAGTCTCTGGAACATGACCGGCAGCTCCAACCTCACGACGCTGCTGAACGACCCCAGTCTGATTCAGTTCTCCGCCCCGACCGGCGATCCCACGCTGCTCGCCAGCTACATGACGCTGACGGTCGTCGACTACGTCGGCGAGGACGGCAACATCGGGTTGAACACCTATCTCGACACGGACGGCTCTCCGTCGGACCGCCTCGTCATCGACGGCGGATCGGCCACCGGAACCAGTGGTCTCATCATCTCCAACACGACGGGCGGCGGAGCCTTGACGACCGGCAACGGCATCCTCGTCGTCGACGCGATCAACGGCGGCGTGAGCGATCCGGCGGCGTTTCATCTCGCCGCGCCCGCTGTCGCGGGACCATACGATTACCTTCTCTTCCGCAGCAGTGTCGACGGCACCGGCCCGGAGAACTGGTACCTGCGTTCCGAACTCGTCGGCCCACCGGACCCAACACCGATCTATCGCCCGGAAGTCTCGCTTTACGCGGCAGTTCCATCGATGGCGGCGATCTACGGCAGGCACATCATCGACACGCTTCACGAGCGCGTGGGCGAGGAGGAGCAGCTCAAGGGGCGCACGGACATAGGCGAGGACGAGAACTTCAACGGCTTCTGGATGCGAGGCATCGGCCACTGGGGCCATCGCAGCGGAGACGCTCGCGGCGTCTACGAAGGCGCACCGGAGTTCGACTACAGGTTCGGTGCCATGCAGGGCGGCATGGACTTCTACCGAGACGAGGAGGACGGGATCACCGACCATGCCGGCATGTACCTGGCGTACGGCCATGGCAAGATGGACGTCACGCAGAACCTGCTGACGACGACGCGCGACGCGGGCGACAACGACTTCGGCGCCTTCTCGGTCGGCGGCTACTGGACCCGGTTCGGCAAGAACGGCTGGTATCTCGATGGCGTGCTCCAGGGCACCTGGTACGACGTGACCACGCATTCCAACCGACCGACGGAAATCGGCTTTCCCGACCAGAGCATCGACGGCTTTGGCTTCGCGGCGTCTCTCGAAGGCGGATATCCCTTCGACCTCGGCGACGGCTGGCAGCTCGAGCCGCAGGCGCAGATCATATGGCAGACGATCCGTATGGATGACTTCAACGACGGAGCCGCCGAGATCCGCTACGACAACCTGAATTCTCTCGCGGGCCGGATCGGCGCTCGCGTCGCCCGGACATGGCAGGCGGAGGAGGCGACCGCGACCGAGCCCGCCCGGCTGGCGACCGTCTGGGGCAGGGTGAATGTCTGGCACGAGTTCACCGCGAAAGCACAGACGGAAGTCTCTTCGTCCGATGGGTTCGTACCGTTCTCGTCGAACCTCGACGAGACGTGGATCGAGCTCGGTCTCGGAGCGACAAGGCAGGTGTCGAACAACACGTCCCTGTATGGGAACATCAACTTCAGCACGTCCTTCGATGGAGACAACTACGCGTGGAACGGCAAGCTCGGCTTGAGGGTCAACTGGTAGAAGAGGGGCCCTCATCGCTCCGGGAACTTCTCGAATCGACGTCCGTTTCCCAGGCGTCGATATCATCAGGAGAAATGAAGATGGCAACCACTTCCCGAGGCCGTGCTCAGGATCGCGCGAAGGTCGCTGGCGGACAAGATCACGAGGTTCGCTACGAGGCGAAGAAGGAAGGCGTCCCGAAGGAAACGGTCAAGAAGGCTGTGAAGAGTGCCGGAAACTCTCGCACGAAGGTCGAGGCTGAAATCAGTCGGCACTGAGCCGTGAAACTCGCGACCTACAACGTCAACGGGGTCAACGGCCGCCTCGAAGTCTTGCTGAGGTGGCTTGATGAAGCCAGGCCGGACGTCGTCTGCCTCCAGGAGCTGAAGGCCCCGCAGGAGAAGTTCCCGATCAAAGCGATCGAGGCCGCCGGCTATGGGGCGGTCTGGCAGGGCCAGAAGTCCTGGAACGGCGTCGCCATCCTCGCCATGGGTCGGGAGCCGCAACTCACTAGAAAGGGGCTGCCCGGCGAGCCCGAGGACGAGCACAGCCGCTATATTGAAGCGATCGTCGATGGCATCGTAGTCGGCTGCCTGTACCTCCCGAACGGTAATCCCTATCCAGGCCAGAAATTCGACTACAAGCTCCGCTGGTTCCGCCGCCTCCACGACCACGCGGCCGAACTGCTCGAGCTCGAGGTGCCCGTCGTCCTGGTCGGCGACTACAACGTCATGCCCACCGAGTTGGACGTCTACAAACCCGAACGCTGGACGAACGACGCCGCCCTCTTCCGGGTCGAGGTCCGGGGGGCCTATCAAAGGCTTGTCGACCAGGGCTGGACGGACGCGCTTCGCCACCTGCATCCGGACGAGCGCATCTACACGTTCTGGGACTATTTCCGAAACGCGTTCGTGCGCGACGCCGGTCTTCGCATCGACCACTTTCTCCTGAGTTCGGAGGCGGCCACACGGCTGACGAAGGCGGAGGTCGACAAGCACGTTGGCGGTTGGGAGCACACGAGTGACCACGCGCCCGTATGGATCGAGCTTCAGGACGATCTAGTCAAGAAGAGGAAGACGAAATGAGCCAGGAAGATTGGAAAGAAAGCTCCGCCTGAAGCTGGCGGACTCGCAGACAGCATTCTGGTGAACGGCACCAGGCGGGTTTTGAGGTCATCCGGGATACGGGTAGGCGGCCTTCGCGATGCGCTCCAACTCGATCCTGACCCGGCCGACGACGAAGACGCCGCTGTCGAGGAGCCGCAAACGAATGGCCGGGTGACCACAGGACCGCGCTTAAATCTCTACACAGCTACTTTAAGAAGAGTGCCTTCAGGAGATCACCTGAGAACAGGTCGCACTTCAACGGGAGCCGTCCGAGGCTGCTACAGCTTACAGGGATAACCAAACTCCAGACTCAGCCCGGCTGGACGCCTCCGCCTGGCCAGATCCCAACTCAATTTGCCAAGCGGCGGAAGTCTTTCGTCGAAACCTTTCTCTTTAGATAAGCTAGCGCGTCAGCTTGCCGCACGCATGTCGCTCACGCTCCTGCCGGAGCTCTTATGCGTGCGCCCGGCTGACCGCAACGACCTGCCGGCCCAAGACAGGCACGACAAAAAGTAGCCCCACCAGCGACGACACAAGTTCAGGGACGACCAGCAGGATCGCGGCTAAAATCAGGAGTGTTTTCTGCCACCAGACGGTTCTGACAAATAAGAAGCCGGAGAGGGCGGATCCGAGGCATGTAATGCCCAACACGCACCCCACAAAGGCGATCGTGAAGCTGGTCCAGGAGAAGTTGGCGGTCACGAGCAGAAGAGATGGCGAGAACACAAACACGAAAGGTACGAGCACCTTTCCCAAGCCCAGGCGAAATGCGGTGTTGCCTGTCTTGAAGGGATCGGCGCCCGCCATGCCGGCCGCTGCATATGCCGCTAGCGCTACGGGAGGTGTGATGTCAGCAAGCACGCCGTAGTAGAATACGAAGAAATGCGCGACGATAGTCACAGCAAGTCTCGATACGACCCACGCCTATGTGTTGGGTACGACGAAGCAACGCCTGCGCAAAGCCTTGGGTGGCAAAGGCTGTTGTTAAATAGGCGTTAACCCGCGCGGCCATCGACGCCATGCTTCAGTTTTATCTCGGTTGCATGTTTGAAGTCTTCTTTACAACGCTTGGCATGGCAGACCGCTTCGTAAGCGTGAAGCGTGAGCAGACCGCGCAAAACGAGCCGATCTGCTCGAACGCCTGTCCGAAACAGACCAATTGACCGGATTGCTAAACCGGCGTGCGATCGAGCAGCTTCGAACCGAAGGCTTCGCCACACTGGCGATTCTTGACTTGGACCGCCACCCAAGTCGATCGCATCATCGAGATCTCTGATGGGCGGGTCGCTTCACCGCCCGAAATCATCAGAGAATTGCGTCTATTCTGCTTTGCGGCGGGCGCCCAGTCGTGGGAATTTCTTGAGCTTCGTCGGAACGCACGTCGAGATAAGAGCGGATCTCGCCATATCTCGCGAGCGAAACATTAACTGCCGCCTCTGCACTGAAAGCCCTGTCCAGATCTGCGTGCATGCCCACAAGAGGAAGGCGATCGGAATAACAGCGATACGTGCTGACATGAGCCCCCTCTTCAAAGGCACGCCGTCCATGACCGGGCAGCTACCCAGGAGGAGGCAGGACGCGCAGGCGGCAAGGGGCCGCCTGCGGGGGTCTACGTCCCGCGGCCTCGTCCCCGGGGGAGGAACGCGACCGAAGAGGTTGCCACGAAAATCAAAAGGCATCGCCTTCACCTGGGGTCATTTTGCCAGTCGCTTGCGGAGGAAGTGTTCGTCACTGAACACGCCTTCGCTTTGAAAGCTCCGGCTTCAATGCGATTGCTGCGTGATCGTTCGAGGCATGCGGTTCCTCGCCGGCTTCGCGGGCAGGCCCGGTCCCGTGAACGAGGCGCTTGAGCGCTTCGTTGAGGTCGTCGACGAAGGTGAAGATGACAGGGATGACGACAAGGCTGAGCAGCGTCGACATCATCACGCCGCCGATCACCACGATCGCCATCGGCTGCCGGAAGCTCGAATCGCCACCCGTCAGGCTGAGAGCGACGGGAAGCATGCCGGCTGCCATGGCAATGGTTGTCATGACGATCGGCCGGGCGCGCTTGTGGCAGGCGTCTACGAGGGCATCGAACCGTGACATGCCCTGGCGGCGCGACATGATCGCATATTCGATGAGAAGGATAGAATTCTTCGTCACCACGCCCATCAGCATGAGCAGCCCGATGACGGCGGCCATCGAGAAGCTGGTTCCGGTGACCACCAGCGGAACGAGCGCGCCGCCGAGCGAGAGCGGCAGAGCCATCAGAAGGGTGAGCGGCTGCAGGAAGTCGTGGAAGAGCAGGACGAGAACGGCATAGATGCAGAACACGCCGATCGCCATGGCGAGGCCGAAGCTCTGGAACAGCTCCGAACTGCGCTGAAGTTCGCCCTGTTCGACGAGAGTCACGCCCGACGGCAGGTGCTGGAGCGCCGGCAGAGCCTGCGCTTCGCGATTGACGTCGCCGAGGATGCGGCCGTTGAGTTCGACGGAAAGGGTGATATTGCGCATGCGATCGATGCGGTCGATCTCCGACGGGCTGCCGCCGATCCGGATATCGGCGATCGATCCGAGGTCGACATTGCCGTTCGTTCCCGCCACCCGCATATTCTTGATGTCGTCCAGACTGGTGCGGGCTTCCGGGCTGAAGCGCACGACGATCGGAACCTGGCGCTGCGGCAGGTTGAGCTTCGGCAGATCGGCGGAATATTCTCCGTCGGTTGCCACGCGCACGGCCTCGGCGACGGAACTCGACGTCACTCCGAGCGCTGCTGCGCGGGCGAAGTCGGGCGTGATCTGGATCTCGGGCGCCTGTCTGGATGCGGTCGATGTCACCGCTCCGATGCCTTGCAGCGTGCGCAGTTGCTCCTCAAGCGCCGTGCTTGCGCTGTCGAGGACGTTCGCATCGTCGCTCGCCAGCGTAATATCGAGCTTCGTGCCATTCCCACCGCTGCCGACCTCCACACGCATGCCGGGGAGTACGGAGAGCGCTTGGCGAATGTGGTTTTCGATTTCCGACTGCTTGCGATCGCGCTCGCCGATGGGGGACAATACGGCGACGATCGTAGCGGATCCGACATCGCTCGTCGTGCCGCTGTCGGGACCGCCGCCCGAAGATACTGAACCGACCGAGGAAAAGACACGCGTTACGTCGGTGAGCTTGCCGACGATTTCGGCGGCTTTCCTGGTGGCGGCGTCCGTCTGCTCGATGGTGGCGCCCGGCTGCAGGGTGAGCGTGATCTGGGCTCGCGCGTCGTCGGAAGTGGGCAGGAAGCCCGACTTCAAAAAGGGGATGGTGGAAAGCGAGAGTGCCACGACGATGGCGGTGACGGCGACCGTGGTTTTCCTGCGGTTCATGGCGGCTTTCACGATCGCCATATAGGCGCGCATGATGCGGCCGTCCTTTTGCTCCACCGGATGGGCCTTCATGAAATAGGCGGCCATCATCGGCGTCAGCAGACGTGCGACGACGAGCGAGACGAGGACGGCGACGGCGGCGGTGATCCCGAACTGACGGAACAGAAGTCCCGGGATGCCGCTCATGAAAGCAGTCGGCAGGAAGACGGCGACCAACGTGAAGGTGGTTGCGATGACGGCAAGCCCGATCTCGTCGGCGGCCTCGAGAGCGGCGTCGATCGGCCGCTTGCCCATCTGCAGATGGCGGGCGATGTTTTCGACCTCGACGATGGCGTCGTCGACGAGGATGCCGACCACGAGCGACAGCGCCAACAGCGTGATCATGTTCAGGCTGAAGCCGCAGAGGTACATGACAAGGAAGGTCGGTATGACGGACAAGGGCAGCGCCACGGCAGACAGGATCGTCGCACGCCAGTCGCGAAGGAAGAGCCAGACGACGACGATCGCCAGGATCGCGCCCTCGTACAGCATGTGCATCGAACCGTCGTAATTTTCGATGATCGGCCCGATCGTGCTGTAGGCATCTTCGATCTGCACGTTGGAATGCTTGGAGGCGAACTGCTTGATCGCCTTGTCGACGTCATCAGCGACACCGCTGTCCGAAAATCCGTTCGACCGATTGATCTCGACCGCAATCACCGGTTTGCCGTCGAGATAGGCCATCGAGGACCGCTCGGCAAAACTATCGGTGACGGATGCGACGTCGTCGAGGCGAACCTGCTGGCCGTTGGCCAGCGGGATTCGGAGCGCCTTCAAGGCTTCGACCGACGGCAGGGCGCCGAGCGTGCGCAAGGTCTGGCGGGTGCCGCCGATTTCGCCGAGCCCGCCTGACGTATCCGCCTGTACCGCCTTCAGCTGTGATGAGACGGTTGTCGCGGTAACGCCAAGCGATGCCATCGTTGCGGGATCGAGGTCCACATGAACCTCGCGATCGATCCCGCCTATGCGGTTGACTTGCCCGACGCCGGGCACCGATAGCAGCGCCTTGGTCAGGTCGTTGTCGACAAACCAGGAAAGTTCGGTCTCGTTGAGAGCGGTCGAGCGGATGGCATATGTGACCAACGCCGAGCTCTGCACCGTGACCTTGGTGACAGTGGGAGTCTCCATCTGCGCCGGCAGATCGCCCTTGACGCTGTCGACCGCGTTGCGGACTTCGTTCAGGGCTGCTTCGCTGTCTTTTTCCAGCTTGAAGGAGACCTTGATCGAGACGGTGCCGTCGGTGATGGTTGTGGTGATATGGTCGAGATAGCTCAGCGCCGCGAAACTATCCTCGATGGTGCGGGCAACCTCGGTTTCGAGCTGGGTCGGCGCCGCACCGTCGAGCGTCGCTGTGACGGTGATGGTCGGGAGATCCATATCGGGGAAGTTCTGGACCGCAAGCTGCTTGAAGGCCAGGAGCCCGCCGACGGCAAGCATCACGAACAGCAATATTGCCGGCACGGGGTTGCGGATCGACCATGCTGAGAAGTTCATCAGTTTGTCTCCGCGATCTTCACGAGGTCGTTGTCCGACAGGAACGCACCGCCCGAGGTCACGACCTTCGATGAACGATCTATGCCGGAGACGATTTCCACCTCGCCATTGTTGCGGCGGCCCGTTTCCACCCGAACCCTTTGCACCCGCTGGCCCTCGCCGGCGGTGAAGACGTAGCTGATCCCGTCCCTGAACACGATCGCCGTTTCGGGAACGGTCAGCGCCGGGGACGTCTGCAGTTCGATATTGCCGGTTACATAAAGGCCGCTGCGTGGGCGGACGTCAGCCGGAAGCGCGACATAGACGATGGCCCGGCTGGTATCGGTGCTGACCGACGGCCCGACAAGTCTCACCTTGCCTTCGATGTCGTGGTCGTCCGGGCCGTTGATCTTGACGTTCAAACCTTCCGAAATGCGTGAAAGGTAGCGCGCCGAAACTTCGGCCTGCCATTCGATCCGCTGCTGGCGAACCATGCGGAACAGCTCGGTGCCCGCAGAGACGACAGCGCCGAGGTCGGCGGAACGCGACGTTACGATGCCGTCGTCGACGGCCGTGATCGTCGTCTGCGCAAGCTTGATCTTTTCGCCGTCGAGCGCCGCCTGCTCGGATGCAAGGCTGGCCGTTGCCGTCTGCTCGTCGGCCAGATATTCGACGATCTTTTCGTCGGAAAGGGCGCCCGAGGGGCGGAGCTGCCGTGCGCGGTCGGCGTTGGCCTTGGCCTTCGAAAGATTTGCCTTGGCGGTCTCGATCGCCGCCTCCTGCTTGCGGAGGTCGGCCAGCACACTCTCCTGGGAAAGCCGGACGAGCGTCTGCCCCTTCGTAACCACGGAGCCGACATCGACCAGAACATCGGTAATGCGCAGACCGCTCGTTTCCGAGGCGATGACCGCTTCCTGCCATGGTTTAAGCCATCCGCTTGCGGGAACGGTCTCAGGCCAATTCCGCTGCGCCGGTGTCATCATAGAGACGGTGAGAGCGGTCGCAGCGGCCTGTTCCGCCAAGGCGTTGCGCAGAGGCAAGAGAAGCGCAGCCGCAACGAAAGCGGCGGCGACTGGTCTGGACGGTTTTCTCAACGATACACTCCTTGTGGTCGAAGGCATCGATGCCTTTTCCCGATCCGCGCCAACTCTACGAAGGATTGCAGGTCACCTCGCGGCAATCCGGTTTCAACGCGTGTTATGTCATGGCAGGATCAGTAACGGGGCGAACGTTAAGTGCGGTCAAGTTAGTGTTAAGTTAGGTAAAACTTGGCTACGCGACTGTATTTGTGCTGTATGGCTTGCTGGAATTGATATCGGATAATGCGAATGAACAAGGTTCTCCTCATCGACGACGATGCCGAGCTGACGACGCTTCTGCAGGAATATCTGGTCGAAGAAGGATATGACGTCGTCACCGATACGGACGGTCGCGCCGCCATTGCGGCGGCTGCCGGCAATACGGTCGATATCATCGTGCTCGACATCATGATGCCTCGGATGAACGGGATCGAGGTTCTGCAGAGGATCAGGAAGCTCAGCCAGGTCCCGGTCCTGATGCTGACCGCAAGGGGCGATGACGTCGACAGGATATCCGGTCTCAATCTGGGCGCCGACGACTATGTGCCGAAGCCATGCTCGCCGGGCGAACTTGCGGCGAGGTTGCGCGCCATCCTCCGTCGGGCAGGTCAGCCGGCGGCCGGTACTTCGACCGACACGATAAGGGCGGGAAAACTCGTGATCCATCCGGGCAGCAGGATCGCCGAATGGCGCGGCGAAAGCTTGGAACTGACCGGCACGGAATTCCGCCTGCTCGAGGTGCTTGCTCGCAGCGCAGGCCAGCTCGTGTCGAAGCAGGATATTTCGAAGCGGGCCTTCGGCAAGCCGTTGACCCCGTTCGATCGGCGGATCGACGTCCATATCAGCAGCGTTCGTCAGAAGCTCGGACTGAGAGAGGATGGGCAATCCTGGATCCAGTCCGTTCGCGGCCAGGGCTATCAACTTCTCGTGGACTGACCATGCCCCGACTTTTCTGGAAATTCTTCACGACGATCTGGCTGACGATGGCGGCGACAGTCGGCGTGATATTCCTGCTCGTCAATTTTCTCCAGGGGGTTCCTTTTGCGCGCGAACTTGAGGAAGAGCGGCGAGCGATCGCCCTGAACCTGACCGCAAACGTGCTCGCCAAAAATGGCGAAGATGCCGCCGCGTATTTCGTGCGCACAAGCGAAGAGACGCTACCGTCTGGTCTGACGATTTCCAAAGCTGCGAAAGCCGATGCCTGTGCGGTTCCAAAGACCGTCGATACGAGACCCGTCCAGAAGGACGGGGTTTGCTATCAGATTTCCCTGCCGGCCCAGGCGACGTTCACCTTCGAGAACTTCGGCCCGTTCTTGCCCTGGCTCACGATCCTGATTTCGAGCACGATATCGGCAGGTGCACTCGCCCGGTACCTCATTCGTCCCGTCGTGCATCTGCGTGATGGCTTGAGCGCGCTCGCCCATGGCCGCTTCGACTTCCGCATCGGTGACAAGATGGCCGGACGCAAGGATGAAGTCACCGCGCTTGCACATGACTTCGATTCCAGCGCCGCCCGGCTTCAGGAGCTGCAGGATGCGCAGCAGAGGTTATTCCATGATGTCTCCCACGAGCTGCGTTCGCCCTTGTCCCGCCTGCAGGCCGCCGTCGGCGTGCTGCGGCAGAGCCCGGCCAAACTCGGCTCTATGCTGGACCGCATGGACCGGGAGGTCGAACGGCTGGATGCTCTGGTCGGCGAAGTTCTGACGCTTGCCAGGTTGACGGCGGGACCCAGCCGGCCGTTGAAAACGCACACTCTCGATGTCATCGAGCTGCTGAACGAAATTCTCGGCGATGCGGCATTCGAAGCCCAGGCGCGGGACGTCTCGATCACGACCAGTGTCGAGGGTGTCTTCCGCGCAGAGGTCGAAGGCGAACTGATCTACAGGGCGCTCGAAAACGTCGTCCGCAACGCCGTCAAGTACACGGCCGAGCATTCGCGCATATCAGTATCTTGCGAGGCGACGGACGAGCGCCTCAAAATCTGTGTCACCGATCAAGGGCCAGGTGTCAGGCGGGACGAACTCGAACGGATCTTTCAGCCGTTCTCACGCGGGAACGAGGCTGTGCCAAGAGGCGGATATGGTCTGGGTCTGGCAATCACCAGGCAGGCCATCGAACGCCATGGCGGGCGTGTGCATGCGTCCTTGCCGGATACGGGTGGCCTGGCAATCACCCTGGAGCTTCCCAGGAAACCGAAGCCCTATGGTTCGGCGGACGACCAAGCCTGATCCGGCTCCCCGCGGTTTTACGTAACTTTACAGTGTCTTTACCGCCATTAACGTTGGCGCCGTTAAGCCTGAACCACGATCCCGGTTCAGAAAGCTCGCCAGTGAGTCCGTCGCTCAGCACGAAAATATCATTGCTCCGCTACGCCGCATCGGCGGTCACGCTTCTGCTGGCAGGCTGCGTCAGCGGCCCGGATCACGTTCCCCCCGAGATACCGCTTCCTGCCAAATTCCAAGAGGGCGGGACCAAGAGCAACGGCGACGTCGTGGCGGCGCATTGGTGGACGGCCTATCGTGACAATCAGCTCGACGGCCTGGTGGCTCATGGCCTCAGCGAGAACCTTGATGTGCTGCAGGCTATCGAGAGCATCAACTCGGCTTCCGCCAACGTAACGGTCGCCGGGGCTGGTGGCCTGCCGAGCCTCGATGTCGGCGCATCGCACACCGTGTCCGGTGAGAAGGGTTCTGAGCGTACGACCATCGGCACGACCAACACGACAGGCAGCGAGGCCAGCCTTTCCTGGCTGCTCGACTTCTTCGGCCAGTACCGCCGCTCCAAGGAGAGTGCGATTGCTTCGCTTGAGGCCGCCTATGCAACGGCCGACAATGCAAAGCTCACCTTCCTGAAAGACCTGGTCGAGAGCTACATCGACGCTCGCTATTACCAGCAGCGCATCGCGCTTTCGCGGGCGAATTTGAAATCCCGCCAACAGACCTACGAACTCACGCAGCTGCAGCTCAAGGCAGGTGGGGCCTCCCGCCTTGACGTCGTTCAGGCAGAGGGCCTGGTACAGTCGACAAAGTCCGACATTCCTGGCCTAGAACAGAGTTTTGCCGAATCGGCCCATCACATTGCCACGCTGCTCGGGATGCCGGCGGCCTCGCTGATGGGCGAACTGCAGAAAAGCGCCGGCCAGCCGGTTTTCCGCGGCGACATTCGGGCCGGCATTCCGGCCGACCTCATCCGCAACCGTCCCGATATCCGCAAGGCTGAACGCGAGCTGGCGGCGGCCGTTGCCGATATCGGTGCTGCCGAAGCACAGGTCTATCCATCGATCTCGCTCTCCGGTTCGATCTCGCCGAGCTGGGTCAAATCATCCGGTGCCAGCGGCGGAACCTTAACCAGCTGGTCCTTCGGACCGACGCTCAACCTGCCGATCTTTGATGGCGGCAAATTGCGTGCGAATGTCGATATCGAAAAATCCGATGCCAACACCCAGTACCTCGCCTGGAAAGAGGCGGTGCTGAACGGGGTCGAAGAGGTGGAAAACGCACTGTCGGCCGTTCGCCGCGACACGCAGACGCTCGAACCGTTGCGCAGACAGGTGCAGACGGCACAGGAGTCGCTTGCGCTTTCGACCACGAGCTACAAGGATGGCGCCTCGTCATTGCTGGATGTCCTGGAGGCGCAGCGGTCGGTCTCCGATGCCCAGGAAAGCCTTGCGGCCACCGTGCAACAGGTCGCCAAGGACTATGTGGATCTCTACGTCGCCATCGGTGCCGGCTATCTCACGGAGCAAGTGCCTGTCGCCTCCGAACGAGCGGCGAAGTCAGGCTGATTGATCGCCCACGGCTGGCGAGGCCCCGGTGCGATGCCCTCGCAAATCGTGCGCGGCCGACGGCTCGCCACAGGTCAGAACTTTGCCAGGAGACACTACCGCATCGCACGGTCCAGCGATCTTGCGCATCATGTTCCATTTAAACAAGGAAGGCGTGAATTTTCAGGTGGTTCACCAAGTTGCGCCCTATCCAGTCGCTTCGGGCGCGACCACTGCTCACGAGCAACTTCGCTAAGAACGAGACCATGGCCTGGACGACCGGGAGCATAGGCGAATCCATCGCGGATTAAGATCGGCTGCTCCACAAGGTGATCAAAATTCTGGAATGAGTATTCGAGCCACTCGACTTCCGGAAGTGCGGCGGCCATGTGAACGCCCACTTCCAGAAAGGTATTTCCCAAGCTCACAGGAATGCCAAGCTCGGCAGCCAGCCATCCGATGCGCATGACGTCCGTGACCTGGCCATGAACGTTGAGCAGATCGGTTCCGAAGTTCTCCATGAGGAGACGCTTTCCACTGGCATCGAGATATTCGCCGCTGTTGATCTGCGTCCAGTTTACGGCGTGACGGAGTGTCCGCAGCCCTTCGAAGTCATGGCGAAGAATAGGATCCTCTACCCATAGCAGGTCATGGCCCGCATCGCGGATCGCCGTCAATTTGACGAGCGCCTCCTTGGAATTCCAGGCTTCATTCGGGTCGATCATAATCTGCGATCCGGCGGGAACAACCTCTTTGAGCAGGTCGAGCCGGCGCATGTCCCGCTGGAAGTCGGGATGACCGACCTTGATCTTGAATGCTTGGTAGCCGAGGGAGGCGGCGTGCGAGAACAGCGCGCGGAATGCCTCGTCGCTCAGATGAAAGTCTAGACCGCTGGCATAGGCCCGGACCCGGTCACGGCGGCTTCCTAGCAGCTTATGCAAAGGCAATCCGACTTCCTTGGCCGCCAGGTCCCACAATGCGACCTGAAGAGCCTCGTGAAACGGCAGCGAGAAAGCCCGCTGATTACCACCTCGCGGGCGGCTGACGCGGTGGACCAGCCCGATCGCTTCTTGCCCCGCGATCGCGGGCCATGCTTCATGCTTGAACACGGCTTCGATCTCTGCTTGATCCGGCAGGGGGTGAAAAAGCGTTTGAATAAAGCCGAGCCCAACGTTTCCCGTTTCGCCGATAAGTTCGAGAGCGGCGACGTTGACGTCATCTGCACGGACCTGACTGTCACCGATTACCCTGTCGCGGGCAAATTGAAATCGGGTTATACGAAATCCGGATAGGGGCATGAACGTGCTCTCTGATCGCTTTATATTGATAACTGATCTATCAGAGGTATTATCGGACGGATGAAGAAATCGCAAGTGCGCAAAGCGAAGGCAACTGTACCGGAGATCGCTGCCCCCCGGCTCAGCGATCTCGCTTATGATCGCATCCTCGAAAGCCTGTTTGAACGAAGGGTCCCTGTTGGCGCATTTATCTCCCAGAGCGAACTGTCCGAGATTGTCAGCGTGCCCGTTGCGCCGCTTCGCGATGCGTTGCGCATGCTCGAAGCCGAAGGCATTCTGACAATCCATCCTCGCTCCGGCATCCAATTCGTCAGGCCTGGCCTTGAGCTAACGCGCTCGACGTACCAATTCCGCGCGATCGTTGAACGCTCAGCCATTCGCGTGTTTGCCGAGGAAGCTGGCGAGGACTTGATGAACAGCTTGGAAGTCCGGCATTCCAGGCTTTTGCGAAAGCTTGAGAAGGATGGTCTAACGCCTGACCATATTGCGGAAATGGACCTTCTCGAGCTCGATCTTCACGGTCAAATCATCGCCGCCTTGCGCAATCCACTCATCGACACCGCATATCGGCGCATGCACAACTATCTGCGTTTGCTGCGATTGGAGCGAAGGGTGACGCCTCCCATGCTTATTCGAACATTGAAGGAGCACCTGGAAATTCTTGAGGCATGCTCTTCCAGAAACGCCGACGCGGCCGAGAAGGCGCTTCAAGCCCATTTCCAGGCAGCGATAAACCGCAATCTCGGCTTGGCTTAATCCCAAGCTATCGTTCGGTTCAACTCTGGTGTTGCCGTACATCCAAAAGGCTGCTATCTCCATCTGATCGATCAGATCGCCATTCTGATATCTGGGAGGATGAAGAGATGCAGATCACCAAACGCGAATTCCTTGTTGCCACAGCAGCGCTAGCGCTTGCCAGTGGTGTCCGCTCCGCAAGTGCTGCCGCAGCGATCAACTATTGGCATCACTTCACCAGCCAGTCGGAAATGGCCGGCCTGGTGAAAATCATCGAGCTGTTTGGAAAATCCCATCCAGGCATCACGGTCACACAAGAGAGCATTCCGAATTCGGAATATATGGCCAAGGTTTCGTCGGCTGTTGTGGCCGGCGGCCGGCCGGACACCGGAATGGTCATTGCGGAACGCTTTGCCGATCTGACGGCGATGGGCGCTTTGGTCGACATCACCGAGCGGGTGAAAGGATGGAAGGGAAAAGCCAATCTGCCGGAGAACCGATGGACTGGCATGTCTCAGGACGGCGCGATCTACGCGGTCCCGGCCTATGCTTTCGTCGACTGGATGTACTACCGCAAAGACTATTTCGACGAAGCAGGCCTTTCAGGCCCACCAAAGACTTTCGATGAATTTGTCGCTGCTTGCAGGAAGCTGACCGACCCGGCAAAGGGGCGCTACGCTTTCGGAATGCGCGGGGGGGCGGGGGCGTTCAAATACGTCATCGACGTCATGGAGGCCTTTGGCTCGCCAATTGTGAAGGACGGCCAAGCGGCCATCGACAAGGCTGCTGCGGTGGAGGCGATCACCTTCTATTCAAGTCTGTTCCTGAAAGAGAAAGTCGTTCCTCCCAGTGCGCCGAACGACAGCTATCGGCAGATCATGGAAGGTTTCCGAACTGGCCAGACAGCGATGATCTGGCACCATACCGGATCGCTGATCGAAATCTCGGGCGCCCTGAAGCCGGGAGAGCAGTTCGCCACGGCTCCGATGCCTGCGGGACCGAAGGCACATATCGCGCGTGTTGCCTATGCCGGCAACGGCATCATGAAGGACGACAATATCGATGCCGCCTGGGACTGGATCAGCTTCTGGGGAGAAAAGGACGCGGCGATAGCCTTGTTGGAAGCGACAGGTTATTTCCCGGCATCAACGGCAGCTCTTGAAGATGAGCGGATCAAGTCCAATCCAATCTATCAGGCCGCTTCGCAGACGCTTGACTTCGGTCGTCTGCCGAACAGTTTCGTCGGCGCTGCGGGCTGGTCCGAAAATGTCGTCAATCCAACGTTCCAATCCGTTCTGACAGGTCAACTCACCCCTGAGCAGGCCGTCGACCGTATGATCGAGGGTCTTGAAGCCGCTCTTCGGTAGTGAAGCCGACGCGACGCGAAGTCGTCGCGTCCTAGAGGACGGCAAGCCGCCGTGAAAACATGAAGCCAGCCTTGCACCGTGGCCCACTTACCCGCCTCGGCGACCTGTCCGAAACGCGCTACTGGGTTTATTTCCTGCTGTTTCCGAGCCTGATCCTGCTTTTGCTGGTGGTAGCCTATCCGACCCTTTATGGCTTCGTCATCAGCGTTCGTGAGATGCGTCTCACCCGACCGGGTCTCAACGGCTGGGTCGGCGCAAAGCACTACGTCGCGATGATGTCGGACCGCGTGTTTTGGATATCGTTGAAGAACACTGCGATCTGGGTGGCCGCAGCCATCGCAATCGAGGTGACGCTTGGCTTTATCGCCGCAGTCGCGCTGAACCGCAATGTTCCAGGCACGAAGCTATTTGGTGTATTGATCCTGCTTCCCTACTTCTTGCCGAACGTTGTCGCAGGACACATGTGGGCGCTCCTGCTCGACCCTCGTCTGGGCGTCATCAACGATCTGCTGGTGCGCAGCGCCGTGTTGAGCACCTACAAGGCATGGTTCGCCGATCCGGCCACAGCCTTGGCCGCGACTATTCTTGTCGAGGCATGGCATGGGTTTCCATTCTTCGCGCTGCTGTTTCTGGCCGGTCTCAAAGGCATCCCTGAGGATCTTTACAAAGCCGCCGCAGTCGACGGCGCAGGGCCGGTTCGGCAGTTCCAGCTGATCACCGTGCCGATGCTGAAAACGGTGATCACCGCGGCCGTTATCCTGCGCGTGATCAGCCTGGTGAACTCACCTGATCTGCTGCTCGTCCTGACAGGCGGGGGGCCAGGCAACGCTACGCAGGTGCTGTCGCTCTACGCCTTCCAAACCGCCTATCGCGAATTCAACTTCGGGTACGCCGGGGCACTCTCGGTCGTGATGTTCGTCATCCTGATGGTGTTTGCAACCCTCTACATCAGGTTCACGCGGGTCTCGAGAGAATGACAATGTTCAAAACCAGTCGCGGTCGCCGCCTCATGGCCGACATACTGACCTATGCTGTACTCTTGACGATGACGACTTTCTGCCTCGGACCCATCGTCTGGATGTTTTTGACGTCCTTGAAAAACGAAGCCGACATCGTGACGTCGCAGATGCAGTACATTCCGCGCACGATCACCTTTCAGAACTACCGCGCAATCTGGACGCAGTCGAATTTTCCGGTGCTGATCACAAACAGCCTGGTGGTGACGACGATTACGGTGGCAATCTGCGTCCTGACCGGTACGCTTGCAGCCTATGCATTCTCGCGGCTATCGTTCAAGGGCCGCGACCGACTGATGCTCAGCTACCTCCTGGTGCGGATGTTCCCGGCCGTCATGGTGATCATTCCGCTCTTTGTGATGATGCGGACAGTTGGCCTCGTCGACAGCCGCTTCGGCTTGGCGCTTGCCTATACCAGCTTCCTGCTGCCGCTGTTCGTCTGGATGCTCAAAGGCTTCTTCGACGCGGCCCCCAAGGAGCTGGAAAGTGCTGCCCGTATCGATGGGTCCACAAGACTGGGTGCCATGGTGCGCATCGTTTTGCCGCTCGCGCGCAACGGCCTTGTCGCAAGCTCGGTGTTTATCGCCATCGCCGCCTGGAACGAGTTCATTTTCGCGCTGATGCTGACGACCGGACAGGGATCGAGGACCTGGCCGGTCGGTCTGCAACTGATGGTCGGCGAGTTTCAGTTGCCATGGGGCGTTCTTGCTGCGGGCGGCATACTGAGCATTCTGCCAGTCGTCATTCTGTTTGCGATCGTCCAACGCGCGATGGTTCAGGGCCTCACCGCAGGCGCCGTCAAGGGTTAGGAGACGATCATGTCGAGCTTGTCCATCAGGGATATTCAAAAGTCATATGGCGCACTCAAGGTGCTGCACGGAATAGACGTCGACCTCGAGGATGGTGGCTTTCTCGTTCTCCTTGGACCGTCAGGATGCGGCAAGTCGACCTTGCTCAATATCATTGCGGGACTGGACGAGCCGTCGTCCGGTGATATTGCGATCGGGGATCGATCGGTCACGGCCCTCCCACCGAAGGATCGTAACATCGCCATGGTGTTCCAGTCTTACGCGCTCTATCCGACAATGTCGGTTGAGCGAAACATCGGCTTTGGCCTTGAGATGAGAGGTGTTCCGGAGCAACAACGCAGGGCGGAGGTGCAAAAGGCGGCCGAAATGCTGCAGATCAGCCACCTTCTCGATCGGCTTCCAGCCAACCTCTCCGGCGGCCAGAGGCAACGCGTTGCCATGGGGCGGGCGATTGTCCGCAGCCCGGATCTGTTCCTCTTCGACGAGCCGCTCTCAAATCTCGACGCGAAGCTGCGCGTCGAGATGAGGACCGAGATAAAAAGGCTGCACGAACGCCTCGGCACGACCATCGTCTACGTGACTCACGATCAGATCGAGGCGATGACACTGGCGACCAAAGTCGCCGTGATGAAAGGCGGCTATGTCCAGCAGCTTGCCGATCCCAGGACGATCTACGAACGACCTGCGAACATGTTCGTCGCCGGCTTTATCGGATCTCCGGCGATGAACTTCATCAGGGGCAAATTGATCTCGGACGACGGAGGCTCCCGGTTTGAGAGCGGTGGGGTGATCGTGCCTGTCAGTATACCAGATAGCGCAGCCGGGTCCCGGGACTGTGTCCTTGGGGTGAGACCGGAAGAGCTTAAGGTTGTCGAGAGGGATGATGCCGCGATCCACGGAGTGATAGACGTCGTGGAACCAACGGGTCCGGACACGATGGTCACCGCTTTGGTTGGCGGCCACGCGATCGTCGCAAGAGCTGAAGCGCGCTTCCAGGGTCGCAGATGCGATCAGGTTCGCTTCAGCATCGATGCGCAGAGCATCAACCTGTTCGATGCTGAAACTCAGGATCGAATAGAAATGGGGGTTAATCCTCAGCGCCTATGAATATCGGGCCGCGAGTCCGTGAGATGCAAGGCACGGACACCGCACCCGAAGCGGATAATGCCGCCATCATATGAATGACGTAATGGCGGCTTTGACATCGCTAGGGCGCTCCACCGGAGCCATATGCGTCTCCCGTTCGAGAATCACGACGCAGGCGTGCGGGTATCGCGCCTTGCACGAGCGAATGGTCTCGCCGAAGAACTGATCCCTGCTGCCTCCGACGACGAGCATTTCAATGCCGTCGAAACTTAGTCCGGTGGCATCATAATCCAGCATGGCGTTGAGGTAGCGGCATATTGTGTCGGGCGACGAGAGCTTGGCTCTAATCTTCGCCGACGTGAGCCGGATGCGGAGGCTCAGCAGGAGGTTGAACCACGGCCGACGGAAGACAGAGTTAAACTGCGCCAGCAACTGCACCAACTCGCCCTTACGCGCAAGGTCAGCCTGTTGGGCTATCAGAAGTCTCCCGTGTGACGAGAAGGCTGGAGCGCCCGCGACAAGAGCGAGTTTCGCGACGCGGTCGGGGAACCGCGCCGCAACATTCGACGCGACCACAGCGCCATATGAAACACCAACAAGACGGCATCTGGCGCCGAGCTGCGTCTTGATGATGGCCGCGACATCGTCTGCGATGCAATGAACGGACAGTTCGTCAGGAAACGGGTTGTAGCCCAAGAGGATGAAGTGCTGTCCATCGGGCATAATCCGGGCCATTCGATTGGCATCGTTTGCGAGGCGCGCGGTTTCCGGCCGCATCATGAAGCCTTGCCCACCGTTGATAATGAGGATGGGGTCTGGTCCGTCGCCGACCTTAGCGAACGGAATGCGGTCGAGGAATTTGCCAGTTTGAACTGCTTGCATGTCTGATGACAGCCGGGATTGACCGGCCGCTCTTTAAGGTGGGTTCTTGATTTTTAGCGCGAAGCGAGACGACGGAGCGCCGAGGCTAGGTTCATCGCGACCGGCTGTTCGACGCGGCGATAAACGCTGCCATCGCGGGTCCGTGTCACCAGGCCGAGTTCGTAGAGTTCACGTCTGAGAAGTGCGTGATCCCCGAACAGGTGCTTTTCCTGAAGCAGCCCGCTCACATCGCGTTCGGACATTGCGACAGATGCTGGCATCTGCGACCATAGGATCCAAAGGACCAGTATCTGATCGGATCGTCTGGAGGGCCAGCGCAGCAGGCTTCGGCTGTCGTCGAAACAACGGACAACCCGCTCGATGTGCTTCTCGTCCACTGCTTCGGGGCGTTTGGAAATAATGTCTTCTTCATCGACCCGTATGATAGCCGAGTTTAGCTCTGCCCTGGCGCGCAGGGCCTGCATGTTTCCATGCCCCGCCGCTTTCGCGACCATGTTGAGCATTTGGAGGTGGGAAGGTAACCCCTGATGCGCGACGAGTTGCGCGCGGAGCGCTTTCGCGAATGTGGAGGTGTCGCTTACCTGGAGCGGAATGAGAGTTCTGGACATGACCTATCCTTCTGTCGCGCCGCTCCTGACGGATCATCGGTGATCGCCCTTCCGACATGGCACGGGATGGGTGTCCATATCTCGATATCAAGCAGGTTTAGCGTGTTCCGGAGAACGGCGATGCCTGGGTGAACTGCGGACCCTTGACGGCTTGATACCATCGGATTTCCGGTCGTTCAAGTCTCAGTCGTTCCTCGGATTTTTGTCTTTCAGACAGAAACATTAACCAGCGCTCGCGTCCGAATGCCCGCTGGTCAAAAGAAGTGGCGTCGGTTCGTATCTGGCGATGACCTTTGAATCCACAGTTGGCAGGCATTATGATTGGTCTCAATACTTTTGTAGCAAATCGTGATGGGATGTGTCACACAACCATCCACCCCTATCGACAGCATATTGTGTCGAGTGATGTGCGTTGCTTCATCGCTGGCGAGGAACAAGGCGACATCCGGCAGACCGTGCGGCGACGCTTAGTGGTCGGGGTTTGTGTTTGATTGCTGCTCGAGTCCGCCGCTGCTGCAGACCGCCAAATGCGGGGCAAATGGGATGTTTGGAGTTCGCCCCATGACGGATCAGACCTATACGCTTAAGCAATTGGCACAGGGGCATCGACCGATCCGGATAGGCTTCTTCCTGGTGCCGGACTTCCCTCTGATGACCTTTGCGGCAGCGCTCGACTCGTTGCGGCAGGGCAATCGTCTAGCCAAGCGAAAGGCCTTTGAGTGGCTCATCCTGTCGGCGGATGGCGGCCATGTGAAGTCCAGCAGCGGACTGGGCTTCGATGCAGATGCGGCAATCAGCAGGGCGCCGCGCTGCGATATCGTCATCCTCTGCGCAGGCATCAATTATGCCGATGCCTATGATGCCAATGTCTTTGCATGGTTGAGGCGCATCCATTCGGAGGGGTGCGTGCTTGGAGCAGTCAGCACTGCCGTCTTCTTCCTGGCAAAGGCGCGATTGTTGGAAGGGCGACGATGTGCCGTTCATTGGGAGGCGCTTGCAAGCTTTCGCAGCGAGTTTCCGAACTGTCTCGCCACCGACGACATTTTCGCGATCGACGGACGTTTTCTGACCTCGTCGGGCGGAACGGTCACATTGGACATGATGCTTTACCTCATCTCGGCCGTGGAGGGTCGGGAGTTGGCAGCGCTCATTTCGGACCAGTTCAACCACGCGCGGATACGGCGCCAGGACGACGTTCAGAGGATGTCGCCCGAAGATCGTTTCGGCATCCGGAACGCCAAGCTCGCCTTTGTGGTTCGTCGGATGGAAGCCAGCCTCGGCGATCCGGTCGAAATTTCCGATCTCGCCAGCAGCGTGGCGCTTTCGCTTCGGCAGCTCGAGCGGCTGTTTCACGCCAATCTCGGCAAGAGTCCTAGCAATTTCTACATAGAGCTTCGCATGACACGCGCGAAAGAACTGCTGATCTACACGGAGTTGGCGATTGGTGAGATCGCCGAAATCTGCGGTTATCAGTCGGCTTCGCATTTCGGCCGCTCATACCGCACGCGGTTTCGCGAGAACCCTGCCGCGACTCGAAAGGCAGAGCAACGACGAGAGGAGCCATTGTCATGAACTATGTCGAGTCGCGCAGAGAAGATGTCGGATCACCGCATGTCGCGGAGGTCCATCCCGTTTTAACTTGAACGAAGACGGATGGGTGACGGACAAAAGTCCGCTGCGACCGAGCCTGGGGCGAGTGTCTTCCCGGCCGGTCCGACCAACAAAAATTCGGAACAGTTAAAGCGCTAACTAGGAGATGACTACCGTGGACAAGTCTCAGCATTCCTATATCCCGACTCTGGTTGAACAGATGTCGAGCGGCTCGATCGGCCGCCGAGAATTTCTGCGAAAAGCGACGCTTCTTGGTGTTTCGGCCGCAGCCGCATATTCTTTGGCCGGCGTTCCGATGCTGGGCGACGCCGCCCGGGCCGACGAAATGCCGAAGGGCGGAAACCTGCGCATCGGCATGCGTTGCATGGAAATCAAGGATCCGCATCTGGCCGACTTTGCCGAAAAGTCGAACGTCATCCGCCAAGTCTGCGAATATCTGACCCTCACCGATCGCAACAACATTACCCATCCTTATCTACTGGAAAAATGGGAAGTCAGCGACGACCTGAAGACGTGGACCCTGCACGTGCGCAAGGACGTCAAGTGGCGCAAGGGCAGGCCGCTGACGGCCGACGATGTGATCTGGAACCTGAAGCGCGTCTGCGATCCAGCCATCGGCTCGTCGATGCTCGGGCTCTTCACCGGCTATCTCATGCAGGAATACGAAACCGGCGAAAAGGACGAGAAGGGCAATCCCAAGAAGTCGAGCAAGCTCTGGGCCGACAACGCCATCGAGAAGGTCGACGATCACACTGTCCGCCTCAACTGCTCCTCGCCGCAAATTGCCGTGCCCGAGCACCTCTATCACTACCCGATGTTCATCATCGATCCGGAAGAAAATGGCGCCTTCGGTGCGGATGCGAACGGCACGGGTCCCTTCGTTATCACCGAATATGTCGTCGGCAAGGGTGCCAAGTACAAAGCCCGCACCGACTATTGGGGCACTGGCCCCTATCTCGACACGTTCGAATATGTCGACCTCGGCGACAACCCAGGTGCAGGTATCGCGGCCATGGCCTCCAAGCAGGTCGATGGCCTGTCGGAAGCCGATGCCGTTCAGATCAATGCGATGAAAAATTTCCCGCATGTCGCCGTTTATCAGGTCGAGACGACCCAGACGGTCGTCGCCCGCATGCATCCCGATATCGACCAGTTCAAGGACAAACGCGTGCGCCAGGCGATGCGTTATGCGATCGACCGCGATAAGGTCATTCAGACGGCACTTCTCGGTGCCGGTATTCCTGCCGAAGATCATCACGTCGCGCCCTCGCATCCCGAATATGCGGCGTTGCCGAAATACCCCCGCGACATCGAGAAAGCGAAGAAGCTTTTGGCCGACGCCGGCTATCCGGATGGTTTCGAATTCGACATGGTCACGCGTCCCGATCCGATCTGGGAACTGAACACGGCGCAGGTCCTTGCCGAGCAGTTCAAGGACATCGGCGTCAAGATCAACATCAAGTCCCTGCCCAGCGCCCAATATTGGGAAGTCTGGACCACCGCGCCGTTCAGCCTGACTGCCTGGGGCCACCGGCCGCTGGCAATCATGACATTGTCGCTTGCCTATCGTTCGAATGCCGCCTGGAACGAGTCCAATTATTCCAACGCGGATTTCGACAAGCTGCTGACCGAAGCCGAGGGCATCCTCGATCCGAAGGAACGCAGCAAGGTCATGGCGAAGATCGAGGCGATCATGCAGGATGACGGGCCGATCGTTCAGCCCTTCTGGCGCGTCTTCTCGACCGTCATGGACAAGAAGGTCAAGGGCTTCGAGCTCCATCCTTCTCAATACATCTTCGCGCATCAATACGCGATCTCGGCGTAACCTCCCGGCTGGCGCCTGGCCGCGTTCGCGCGGTCGGGTGCTGGGCTCGGACATTCGGATTCCTCCGGCTATGGCGAATTTCTTCCTCAAGCGCTTGGCGATGATGGTCGTGACGATGCTCTGTGCTTCGTTTCTCGTCTTCGCCGTCTGCGAGTTCACTCCCGGCAGCGTGGCGCGCAAATCGCTCGGTCCTTTCGCTACCCAGCAGCAGGTGGACCTGCTGTCGCAGAAACTGAAGGCCAATGATCCGCTGCTGGTACGCTACGGCCGCTGGCTCGGTGTGCTCGTCGGCGCAATTCCCGATCCGCTTCAGGATCCGACCACTGGGTTAAACTTCAAGGATCCGCGCGGCGCCCAGTACTTCGGCAACTTCGGCTACTCCACCCTGAACAAGCTGCCCGTCAACGATGTCATCTGGGATCGTCTCGGCAATACCTCGATCCTCGCCGGGCTGGCGTTCTTGCTGATCGTCCCGCTGTCGATCGTTTTCGGCATCCTGTCGGGGTTGAAAGAGGGTGGCGTGCTCGACCGGACGCTATCGGTCATCTGTATCACCTTCACGTCTATTCCGGAGTTCGCGTCAGGCGTCTTCCTGGTGACGCTTTTCGTGATCCTCTGGCCGATCCTGCCAGGCACCAGTCCGCTCAACAGCGATGGCGGCTGGGCTGTGCCGTATCAGTTCGTCCTGCCCGTCGCGGTGCTCGTCATCTATGACTTCGGCTATGTGGCCCGCATGATCCGGGTCTCGATGATCGGCGTCATGGAGCGGCCCTATATCCGCACCGCAATCCTGAAGGGCATGAGCACGCGCCGCATGGTTCTCGGCCACGCGTTGCGGAATGCGATGATCGCGCCGTTCACCGTGCTCCTGCTGCAAATTAACTTCCTGATCAGCGGCGTCGTCGTCACCGAGCTCGTCTTTGCCTATCCGGGCTTCGGCCGCCTGATCCTCGATGCAAGTCTGTTCGGCGATATCGCAACGCTCGAGGCCGCTACATTGATCACCGTCGCCATCGCCGTTGTCACGCAGCTGCTTGGCGACCTTGGCTACATGCTGCTCGATCCGCGCATCCGGGTGAGGTAAATCATGGCTGTTCGAGGCAATATCAGTGGAGTGATCGCCGCACCGCCAAAGCGTGCTGCAAGGCCCAACTGGATGCGCATCTTTCATTCGCGCACGGCCGTCGTCGGGCTGTGCCTTGTTCTCTTCTGGGTACTTGCAGCCCTTCTTGCGCCCGTCCTGCCGCTACCGTCGCCGACGGATTCCGATGTCATGGCGATGAGCAACCCCTATCCTTCCGCTGCCCACTGGCTGGGAACCGATATTCTCGGTCGTGATATGGTGTCACGGTTGATCTTCGGCGCCCGCACCGTGCTCTCCGTTGCGCCGCTGTCGGTGGCGGTTGCCATGATCGTCGGCATCACGATGGGGATGATTGCAGGCTATTATGGGGGCTGGGTCGACGTGTTGATCAGCCGCTTCTCGGACATCATCCTGGCATTTCCGGTTCTCGTTATCTACGTCATCCTGATCGCCAATATCGGACCGTCGGTCCTGAACATCGTCATTGCGACGATGATCGCCTCGGCGCCGGGTATCGGTCGCATAACGCGCGGCCTGGTGCTGGGTCTGAAGCAGCAGGAATATGTCGCGGCAGCAAAGCTGCGTGCGGAAAGCACGCTCTACATCATGATCGTCGAACTGCTGCCGAACTGCCGCAGCCTGCTGATCGTCGATGCCTGTCTGCGCATCGGCTACACGATCATCACCATCGGCATCCTCGGTTTCCTCGGCCTCGGTTTGCCGCCACCGAACCCGGACTGGGGTGGCATGGTCAAGGAAAGTGTCACTGTACTGAACGTCTGGCCACACATGTCGCTTATCCCGTCTGCCGCGCTCGTCAGCCTGGTCCTCGGCTTCAACCTGCTCGCCGACGGCATGCGGGAGGCATGGAAACCATGAACATCATCGCGTCCAGTCTTCAAGGAGCGGCCATGTCCATCACGCCAATGACCGATCGCGAACCCGTTCTCGACATTCGGAACCTGCGCATCGAGTTTCGCGGCAGGAGCGAAACGGTGGTTGCGATCCCCGATCTCTCGTTCAAGCTTATGCCCGGCGAAAGCTACGGTCTCGTGGGTGAATCGGGCTGCGGCAAGAGCACGACGGCCATGGCGATCATGGGTTATCTCGGCGCGACCGGCGTTGTTGCCGGCGGCAGCATCCGCTTCAACGGCAAGCAACTGGTCGATGCCTCCCCCAAGGAACTGCGTTCCATCCGCGGGCGGCAGATTGCGATGGTCTACCAGGATCCGATGAGTGCGCTCAATCCGGTGAAGACGATCGGTGCGCAGCTTGCCGAAGTCCCCCTGCTTCACATGGGCGCCAGCAAGAAAGACGCGATGGCCATGGCGGAAGCGATGCTTGCCGACGTCCGCTTGCCGGACCCTGGTGACATGATGAAGCGATATCCGCATCAGCTCTCCGGTGGGCAGCAACAGCGCGTGGTCATCGCCATGGCATTGCTTGCCAAACCGTCGCTGTTGCTGCTCGATGAACCGACAACCGGCCTCGATGTGACTGTCGAGGCTGCGGTCATCGATCTGATCGCCGAATTGCGCCAACGCTATTCGACCAGCCTGCTGTTCATCTCGCACAATCTCGGTTTGATCGCGGAAAGCTGCGATCGTCTCGGCATCATGTATTCCGGCCAGATGGTAGAAGAGGGAACGACATCAGAAGTATTCCGCCGGCCGAAACATCCGTATACGCGCGGCCTTATCGATTGCATTCCCGACATTACCGGCGATAAGCGCAGCCGCACGCTCGCTGCCATCCCGGGCTCGATCCCGCTGCCGCAGGAACGGCCGCAGGGCTGTCTGTTCGGGCCGCGCTGTTCGAGTTTTGTCTCCGGCCTCTGCGACCGTCCGGACCTTGCTCTGGAGCCGGCGGCGGAAGAGCATCTGGTGCGCTGCGTCCGCTGGCCCGAAATTTCGGCAGGAGAAGCGACGGTTGCTCCGGTCGAGACACAGATGATTGCAAGATCGACGGCGATAACATTGTCTGATGTGAACCGTCTCTACCCCGTCGGCCGCCGGAAGACCGTCAAGGCAAACGAAGCGATCAGTTTCGAAGCGGCAACAGCCGAGATCGTGGCGCTGGTCGGCGAGTCGGGCTGCGGAAAATCCACGCTGGCGCGCATCGTGACGGGTCTCGACAAGGCGACGTCGGGCGAAATCCGCATGGCTGGCGAGAACATCGCCGAACTGCAGGCCAGCGAACGTCCACGCGCGCTGTTGCAACAGATCCAGATGATCTTTCAAAATCCGGATAGTACCCTCAATCCCTCGCATTCGGCCGCTTTTTCCATTCGTCGTTCGATCAAGAAATTCGGTATCCGCAAAGGAAAGGCGGAGATCGAACAGCGCGTCCGCGAGCTCCTGGAAATGGTGCGTCTATCTCCAGCCGTCGCGGACAGAAAGCCGAACCAGCTGTCCGGCGGTCAGAAGCAGCGTATCGCCATCGCACGCGCCTTTGCGGCCGAACCTTCGCTCATCGTCGCTGACGAACCGGTCTCGGCACTCGACGTTTCGGTGCAGGCCGCGGTCGTGACGCTTCTTCTCGATATTCAACGGGAAAAGCATGCCACGATGCTGTTCATCAGCCACGACCTGGCGCTGGTTCGTCACGTGGCAGACAAGGTTGTGGTCATGTATCTTGGCAAGATCATGGAGCAGGGAACCGTCGAGGAAGTCTTCGGTGAGGGTGCGCATCCCTATACCGAAGCACTTCTCTCGGCGATCCGCAGCCCGCACCCGGATGAAGCGCCGCGCGAGCGTATTCGCCTGTCCGGCGAAACACCGAGCGCGGTCAACGTACCCGCCGGCTGCCGTTTTGCGACGCGGTGCCATCGCAAGCTCGGCAGCATCTGCGACACCGCTCCGCCCCCACTGCGCAAGATGTCCGATACGCACGAGATTCTCTGCCACATCGATCAGGCAGAGCTGGCCGCCCGACCTTCCGTCCTTGCTTTCGCCGAAAAGGCATAATGATGCGCGATCCCGATCGGATTGGTGACTTCTGGCGGAAAGCCGCAGGGCTTCGTGCAATCCTGCATGTCATGGCGAGCATCTGCATCGTCGCGACTGGCAATTCTCTTCTGACGACCACGGTTTCTCTGCACCTTAGTGACCCCACAATCGATCCCCACATCGTCCAGTTGTTGCTGACGGCGTTTCCCGTAGGCTTCCTTGCCGGCTGCCTCTCAGCTCGCGTCATGGTTGTCCGCCTGGGACATGAACGGGCTTTCCTGGCCGTCGCATTGCTCGCTGCTTTCGGCGCCTGCGGCTACATGCTGACGCAAGCCGCTCCGGTCTGGTTCTGCCTGCGTCTGATAAACGGTTTTTCCATCGCAACGCTGTTCGTCGTGTCCGAAAGCTGGATCAATCTCTACGCTGACCAGAAGAACCGCGGAGCTTATTTCTCGCTCTATATGCTGATGACGTCGCTGGCGACCCTGTTTGCGCAATTGCTTGTCGAAGCGGCCGGAGCGGACTCTCCCCATCTCTTTCAGATCGTGCTCGGCGTCATCCTGCTTGGACTGATCTACGCCCGCTTTGTGGATGGACCTTGGCCCACCTTGCACCTGCCGCTGGCAGTAGCGGTCGAGGCCGGTAGCGCCCACTCCGGGAATCGGTACGGCATTTGGCGGCTCGCCGCTCTCGCACCGGTGGCTGTCGTCTGCGTCTTTCAAGCGGGCATGACGAATATGAATGTCTATACGATGACGCCGATCTATGCGGAGCGGGTGCATCTCGACGCGGCGGTCGCCGTGACGCTGGTAACCGCCTTCAGCCTGGGCGGCATGCTCGCTCAGGCGCCGGTCGGATGGTTGTCGGATCGTATGGACCGGCGCGTTCTACTTCTCGTTCAGGGATTGGCGGGAGCAGGACTGTGCGCAGCAATCGCCTGGCCTGGAAGCTATCCGCAGATGCTTCTCTACGGTCTGTTTTTCGCCTATGGCGCAATTGCGCTGACGATTTATCCGGTCGGTATCGCTTACGCTAACTCACAGCTCGACAGCCATCATATGGTCTCGGCATCGGGTAGCCTGCTGCTCCTTTATTCGATCGGCAACATCATGACACCTGGGCTCGCCGCCCAGCTGATGGAGCTGTTTGCACCGCAGGCACTCTTCCTTCTGCTCGGGAGCGGGGCGTTCCTGGTTGCTGTCGCTGCCTGCTTCAATCTCTTTCGCCGTCCGATCGGCGCCACCAAACCTTGCCCTGTTTCGGGAGGAAGCGAATGACGCCCGCCAAGCCTTATGACCTCGTGATCCGTCGTGGCCGTGTGGTACTGCCGGATTCAACCAGGCAGATCGATATCGGCGTTCGCGACGGCGCGATTGCGGCGCTCGGGCCGGATCTGCCCGAGGGGAAACATGAAGTCGTGGCCGAGGGGTGTGTCGTGCTGCCCGGCGGCGTCGATAGCCATTGCCACATGGATCAGCAGCCCTGGGAAGGGAAGGCGACAGCGGACGATTTCAACACCGGCACGCTGTCGGCGATGTGCGGCGGCACGACAACTGTGGTGCCTTTCGCCATGCAGATGCGTGGCCAGTCGCTACGCGACATCGTCGAGGATTATCACGAGCGCGCCCATTCGAAAGCGCGTATCGACTATGGTTTTCACCTGATCGTCGGCGATCCGTCAGCCGGAGTGTTGCGCGACGAGATCCCTCAGCTGATTGCCGAGGGCTGCACTTCGATCAAGATCTACCTCACCTATGACGGGCTGAAGCTCGACGATTATGAGGTGTTGAATGTGCTCGACCTTGCGCGTGCTCAAGGCGCGATGGTCATGGTTCACGCGGAAAACGATGCCTGCATTCGCTGGTTGACCGAAAAGTTCATCGCCTCGCGCAAGACCGAGCTGCGCTATCACGAAAAGGCGCATTCGGCGATCGGCGACCGTGAAGCGACCTTCCGGGCGATCAGCCTTTCGGAGCTGATCGAGACGCCGATTCTCGTCAGCCATGTCGCTGCGGGCGGCGCCGTCGAAGAAATCCGACGCGCCAAGGCGCGGGGGCTTCCGATCTACGCCGAAACCTGCCCCCAATATCTTTTCCTTTCGGCCGAAGATATCGACACCCATGATCTCTCAGGCTCCAAATGCGTCTGCACGCCGCCGCCACGCGACAAGTCGAACCAGCCGGCAATCTGGGCCGGTATCCTCGACGGCACGCTGGAGGTTTTTTCTTCGGACCATTCGCCGTGGCACTATGCGGATAAGATAGCGGGCGGGCCGGGGACACCGTTCCACCGTATTCCTAACGGTATTCCCGGTATCGAGACACGGCTCGCTTTGCTCTTTTCTGCTGGCGTGAATGGCGGCCTGATCTCGCTGCAGAAATTCGCTGACCTGACCGCCGGCGCCCCGGCGCGGCTGTTCGGTCTTCATCCGCGCAAGGGCAGGATTGCCGTAGGCGCAGACGCCGATATCGCGATCTGGGATCCGGATCGCAGCACGACGATCACCAACTCGCTCCTGCATCACGCGACTGACTACACGCCTTATGAAGGACAGGTCGTCAAGGGCTGGCCCATCATGACGATCTCGCGGGGCGATATCGTCTGGGACAACGGAAAGATCCTGGCGGAACCGGGCCGTGGCCAATTCATCGCCAGAGAGCGGCCTTTCCCGCCGCAGCAGGGACCTTCAAAGGTTCTCGCATCATGACCACGCCGATGTCACGCCTTGACGGAAAAGTGCTCTTTCTGACCGGCGCAGCAAGCGGCATCGGCGCGGCGATCGCGCGCCGCTGCATCGACGAGAAAGCCTTCGTGATCTGCGCAGACCAATCGCTCGATAGTGCCGACACGCTTGCAAAATCGCTTGGCCCGCAGGCACTGGGCATTCAGTGCGAGGTTACCGAGAGCGGCTCGGTCAAGCGTGCGGTGGAGGCTGGAGTGGCGCGTTTCGGTCGCCTCGACGGTCTTGTGCACAACGCGGCTGCTCCATCGATGGATGGTACGGTTATCGATCTTGCCGAGCAGCAATGGCAGCTGGAGATCGGTGTCATCCTGACCGGTGCCTTCCTTGCCAGCAAACACGCGCTCCCGGCCATGATCGAAGGTGGCGGCGGTTCCGTCGTCTTCATCGCATCGCAATTTGCTCACGTGGCAACCGGCAAGGCCGTCGCCTACTGTGCTGCAAAGGCCGGTCTCGTGCATCTCGCCAAGGCTATGGCGGTTGACCATGCGGCGGATGGCATCCGCGTCAACAGCCTTTCGCCCGGCGCTGTCGCCACTCCGCGACTCCTGCAACGGTGGCCGGATCTCGAGGCGGCCAATGCCGGGCTGGGGCCTGCGCATTTGCTCGGACGCATCGGACAACCGGAGGAAATAGCCGCCGCCACGGCCTTTTTGTTGTCGTCGGATGCATCCTTCGTCACCGGAACCGATCTCCTGGCCGACGGCGGCTACACGACGCGCTGATATCTGTATTGAAAATCTTTGGATGGATTTGAAATGACCCTTCTCGTCACCGGCGGAACCGGCTTCGTCATGAGCGTCCTTGCGCGGGAATGGCTCGAACGCGATGCCAAGGCGCGTGTTGTCATTCTCGATCGCGCCGGCCTTGATGCGATGGCGGAGCGCTATTTTGCGCCGGTCCGCGATCGACTGACCGTGATCATGGCCGACATTTGCGAACCTGCTCAATGGGAAGCGACACTCGACGACCACGATATCCGCTACGTGGTGCACGGCGCCACCGTCACCCCCATCTCGCGCGGCAGTGCCGCCGAGGCAAAGCGCCAACCCGAAGCCGAAGATCCCGCCAGGATCGTCGATGTCAATTTCATGGGCACCGTGCACATTCTCGAATGGCTGAGAAAGCGTCCGGGCTTTCAACGCCTCGTCTTCGTCAGTTCGGGCTCGGTCTACCGTCATCACGGGCCGGACTGGACGGGCGAACCGCTTCCCGAAGACGGCTATGTTGCACCGCTGACACTCTATGGCATCTCCAAATTTGCAGCAGAGATGGTCGTCAACCGCTACGCAGATCTTTTCGGCCTGTCGGCAGCCTCCGTCCGGCTTGCATCGGTTTATGGGCCGATGGATCGGGTCACCGGCAGCCGCAATTTCCGGCATGTTCCAAACCGCGTCGCCCATATGGCGCTTGCAGGGGAGACGGTGCGCCCGAATAGCCTGGAACCTGTCGGCGACTATGTCACTTCCACGGATGTGGCCGACGCAATCATCGCGCTGCTTCTCGCAGAGCGCCTCCGTTACCGGCACTACAATATCGGCAGTGGCGAGACTTCGACCATCGGCGACATCATCGGCTGGGCGAAGGAGCGCGCGCCGTCCCTGCAGGTCGAGGTGAGCCCCGCGGATACCGCCAACGTCATCCAGGACGTTTCACTGAAGGACGGCATGTGGGGAGCCTACGACATCGCCCGGATCACGCGCGACACGGGCTGGCAGCCACGCAGCGCCAGGCAGTCGTTCCACGACTACATGGACTGGATCGTCGAGAACGAAAATCAGAGCGAGGGAAAGTGATGAGCGCTGCTGCAAAAGACCAATTGCGCGATTTTGTCGGCTATGGCCCGAACCCACCGGTCATCTCCTGGCCAGGTGGCGTCAAGCTGGCGATCAACCTCGTGCTGAACTACGAGGAGGGGGCCGAATATTCCTGGCTTGAAGACGGACGAAACGACAACTGGGGCGAGTACAACATTCCAAGCAGCCCGCCGCTGCGCGACCTCGGCACCGAGACCCATTTCGAATATGGCAGTCGCGCCGGCGTCTGGCGCCTGGCGCGCCTGTTCGACCGCTACGATATTCCGGTAACGATCTCGGCCTGTGCCGTTGCGCTGGAGAGGAACCCGGCTGTCGTCGAGTGGATGAATGCCCGCGGCCACGATCTGCTCGGCCACGGGCTGCGCTGGAGCGAATATTCCGGCATGCCGCGCGATGAGGAGGAGCGGCAGCTTCACGAAGCACTCGCCCTTTATGAGAAATTGACCGGCATAAGGCCGCTGGGTTGGAATTGTCGATCCTTTCCAAGCGTCAACACCCGTGACCTGATCGTCAGGGAAGGCGGCTTCCTCTACTATTCGGACCCCTGCAACGACGATCTTCCGTATTTCCTCGATCACGAGGGTACGAAGCTTCTCGTCGTGCCCTATTCGAAGACGCTGAACGACAGCCGCTATCTGATCGCGCCCGGCTACAGCAATCCGCGCGATTTTGCCGAGGATTGCCGATCGGCTATCGACTACATGATTGGCGAAGCAGACGAAACCGGCGGGCGTATGCTGACGATTGGCGTGCACGCCCGCTGGACGGGCCAGCCCAATCGCGCCTGGGGGCTGCGTGACGTGATCGAGCACGTCAAGAAAACGCCAGGTGCGGCCTTCATGCGGCGCGAAGATATAGCCCGTTACTGGATCGATCATCATGGCTGACGGCACGCATGCACTGCCGGATGGCCATTTGCCCGCCGAGGCGAAAACGATGAGCGGCGCAGAATATGTTGCTGGGGTCCTGAAGGAGGAAGGCGTCAAGCAGATCATTGGCTTTCCAGCAAGCGAGCTTTTCGATGCCTCAGCGGCGCTCGACATTCCGCCGCTGATCGCACGGACGCAACGCGTCGCCGTCAATATCGCAGAGGGCTACGCCCGGGCGACGGCCGGCAGGGAGCTTGCCGTTGTCACTGTGCAATATGGCCCAGGAGCCGAAAGTGCATTTGCCGGCATTGCCCAGGCTTTCAACGACCGCGTACCGATGCTGTTCCTGCCGACCGGCTACCCGCGCGGATCAGAAGCCGTCGCCCCGAATTTCGAATCTCGCCGCAACTTTCGGCACATTACCAAATGGTGTGAGGCGGCAATGCAGGTCGATGATCTGCCCAAGCTCATGCATGCGGCGATATCGCGTGTCAGGAATGGGCCGCCGGCGCCGGTCCTGCTCGAATTGCCTGTCGATCTGCTGGCCGAGAGGCTTGATGCTCTGCCGGCGGATCATCGCCGACCGCGCCGCAGCGTACCGCAGGCCGGTGATCGTGAGGTGGTCGATCTGGCCGAAAGCCTGCTGGCCGCCAAAAATCCAGTCATTCTCGCGGGGCAGGGAGTGCTGTCAGCCTCGGCGACGCCGGAACTGATCGAGCTTGCCGAACTCTTGAACATTCCCGTCATGACGACACCGAACGGCAAGAGCGCTTTTCCGGAAGACCATCCGCTTGCTCTCGGAACAGCCGGGCGTGCCCGACCCGCGACCGTCGACCATTTTCTAGCAAAGGCCGACGTGGTGTTCGCGCTCGGCAGCAGCCTGACGCGCTCTTACTACATCCTGCCGGTTCCCGAAGATAAAACCATCCTCCATGTCACGCTCGACGATGCGGATCTCGGCAAGGACTATGCGATTGCCCAGGGTGTGGTCGCAGACGCCGCCTCGGTCCTGAAACAGATGATCGCACTCATCCGTCGCGATCACCTGCCTCTCGGCGAACGTCAGCAGCCGGCGGCGGAGATCGCTGCCGTTCGCGCGGCTTTCATGGAAAAATGGATGCCGCTCCTGACATCGGACAGCACGCCGATCTCACCTTACCGTGTCGTCTGGGAGATCATGCAGGCGATCGATCCGAAGACCTCGATCGTGACGCACGACGCCGGCAATCCGCGCGACCAGTTCTGCCCATTTTATGTGGCAAGCACACCCGGCAGCTACATCGGTTGGGGCAAGACCACTCAGCTCGGAAGCGGCCTAGGCTTTGCGATGGGAGCCAGGCTTGCTCGCCCCGATGCGACCGTCGTCAATCTGATGGGAGAGTCCGCATTCGGAATGGTCGGCATCGACTTCGAAACCGCTGTCCGCTGCAATCTGCCTGTCTTGACCATCGTGCTGCGCAACAACGTGCTCGGCGGCTACGCGAAGAGCATGCCGATCGCCACCACGAAATACGGCGCGAACCGGGTGACAGGCAGTTACGCGCCGATCGCGGAAGCTCTCGGTGGTTACGCGGAATGCGTCGCGGACCCGGAAATGCTGCGCCCCGCGTTGCTACGTGCCCTCGACAAGGTCAAGGCCGGGCAGGCGGCCCTTGTCGAGGTCGTCACGCACGAAGAGCCGCGGCTCGCGGGTCTATGGTAGGGGAGGCGGAGGCGACTATGTTCGACACGCTGATCACCGGCGGCATGGTCGTCAACGCAAGCGGTCAACTTCCTGCGGATATCGGCATTCTCGACGGACGCGTCGCGGCCCTCCTTGCGCCTGGCGAGCCCGCCATGGCACGCGGCTTCATCAATGCGAGCGGCAAAAAGGTGCTGCCCGGCCTGGTCGATGCGCATGTTCATCTGCGCGAACCGGGAATGACGCAGAAGGAGGATTTCGAAAGCGGCACACACGCAGCGGCGCTCGGCGGCGTGACGACCATCCTCGACATGCCGACGGACGATCCCTGGACGGCCACTGCACAGCAATTGTCGGATAAGATGGCAAGCGCGGCGGGGGGTATTCATGTCGATGTCGGCTTTCAGGCCGTGGTTTCGAAGAGTTATGACGGCCTGGAGGACCTGCTTGCTTTGTCGCCGGTCTCTCTTGAACTGTTCACGGCCGACGTACCCGTCGACTATCGGTTCGATAGTCTGGATGCTGTCACTGAGATGCTGCGCCGGCTGGCGGGTACCGGCGCGGTGATAGGCGTTTCCCCCGGCGACCAGTCGATCCTCGAGGGAGCCGGCTTGCGTGAGCGAGGTGTTGGCATTCCGGCATTTCTGGCCAGCAGACCGCCGCTCGCCGAGGCCGGCGGTATCGCACGCGCCGTACTGGCGGCGGCTGAGACCGGAGCGCGCGTGCATGTGCGTCAAATCAATTCGAGGCTCGGCGTCGAGACCTGGCGCCGTCTTCAGAGCATGGCTGATGTCACCGTCGAAACGACACCGCAGAACCTGTCCTTCACATCCGACGACTACGAGACGGAAGGTGCCCGGCTGAAGGGATCGCCTCCGTTTCGCGGCGGCGACGATGTCGCGGCCTTGCGCCGAGCGGTCTCTGAGGGCCTGATCACAATCATGGCGACGGATCATGCGCCGCACAGCCCGGCTGAAAAGTCGGCAGTCTATGGATCTTTCGCAGATATTCCCGGCGGGATGCCGGGTCTTCAGACATTGCTCTCGGTGATGCTGGACCTTGTGGCGGAGAAGGTAATAGGGCTTACGGATCTCGTGCGGATCTGCGCCTACAATCCCGCCCGTCGCTTCGGACTTGGACGTTCAAAAGGGTCGATTACCGTCGGCAGCGATGCCGACATTCTAATTGTCGATATGGACCGATCGGCTGTTATCACCAATACCGAGCAGGCCTCCCGTGCCGCCTATTCACCATTTCACGGCAGGCGCACGGCCGGCCGGTTGACCGACGTCTTCCTGCGCGGCGCACGCATCGTCAAAGACGGAACGCTTATTAATCCCCGTCGCGGCCAAGTCGTCCGCAGGACTGCATAAAGGAATGCCGATGCCTTTGCTCGACAGGAAAATTGCCATTGTCACCGGCGCGAGCTCCGGCCTCGGCCGCGCGATCGCGCTTCGCTACGCCGAAGAGGGCGCGGTCGTCGTGATCGCCGACGTCTTGGAGGCTCCGATCGAAGGGGGCGAAACGACCCTTTCCTGCATCGTTGCGGCAGGCGGAGAGGGCATGTTCGTAAGGACCGACATCTCCAACTGGGCTGACGTCGATGCGCTGGTCTCACAAACGGTGAAAGAGTTCGGTCGGCTCGACATCATGGTCAACAATGCAGCGATCTACACCTCGACCAATCTCCTTGAAACCTCGCCTGAACAATGGGATAGGGTGATCGCCGTCAATGTCACCGGGTTCTTTTATTGCTGCAAGCGAGCCGCGCAGCAATTTCTGGCGCAGGAGCCGACGGGTGAAACGCGTGGCCGCATCATCAACATTTCATCGCAGCACGGCATGGTCGCCTGCCCTGGTGATTTCCCATACGGCGTCAGCAAGGGTGCAGTCGTGCAGATGACCCGGCAAATTGCCGTCGACCATGCTGCGGCAGGCATCGTTTGCAATGCGATCGCCCCCGGCAAGATCGTCACCGGCAAACCGGGTGTCGCCAACGATCCCGACGCTCTCGATTATTCGCGCCGTCGCACCCCTTGGCCGCGGCTCGGCGAGCCACACGATGTCGCGAGTGCCGCGCTTTTCCTCGCCAGCGACATGGCGAGCTACATGACCGGCGTTAACCTGATGGTCGATGGCGGCTGGATGGCGGGCTGATGATCACAGCGTATGAAGATCGCCAATAACGGAAGGAAAACGGACCATGGATCTCGGATTGAAAGGCAAGACTGCCCTGGTATTGGGCGCCGGCGGCGGGCTTGGCGGGGCAATTGCTAAAACGCTCGCCGTCGAAGGCGCGCGGATCGCGGTCGCAGATATCAACAAGGAAGCAGCGGAAAAGACGGTTACCGATATCCGCACGGCTGGCGGCTCAGCGATGGCGCTTCAATGGGACCTTGCCGAACTCGGCGTGATCGAGCCCAATCTCGCCGCCATCGACAAGCAGCTCGGTTCGGTAGACGTTCTTGTCAATATCACCGGCGGCCCACCGCCCACGCCGGTGTCCGGTCAGAACGCCGAGAGCTGGCGCAAATATTTTGACAGCATGGTGCTGTCAGTCATAGCAATCTCCGATGCCGTGCTTCCCAGGATGCGTGAAAAGAAGTGGGGACGCATCATCACCTCGACATCGTCGGGGGTTGTGGCGCCCATCCCTAACCTCGGACTTTCGAATTCGCTGCGCATGTCGCTTCTCGGCTGGTCGAAAACCTTGGCGGGTGAGGTCGGTCGTGATGGCGTGACCGTCAATATCGTCTTGCCAGGTCGTGTCGCCACGCAGCGTATCGCTTTCCTAGACGAACAGAAGGCGAAGCGCGAAGGGAAGGCCGTCGAAGCGATTTCAGCGGCAAGCACTGCATCGATTCCCGTCGGGCGCTATGGCGAACCGCAGGAATATGCCGACGTTGTCGCGTTCATGGCAAGCAGCCGCGCCTCCTATCTGACCGGATCGGTGATCCGAGTGGACGGGGGTCTAATCTCGAGCGTGTGATCGCGCCCTGCCTTCAATTTCTCTCGGAAAGCAGGGCCTTTGACTGAAATTTCGACTGCCTTGACTGCGAGAAGAAGCCATCGGTTGGCCAGCGATGTTTGCTATGGCTTTAACTCGCACTCATGGGCGGAGCCATCGAATTTCCAATGGACAGGCACCATCGAATGCGGGTTAGGGCAGAGTATGTCCCGCAGCTCGGAAGAGACGATACCATTCCTCGCGGGACATCGAGATAGAAGAGCCGGCCGCGGCTTCGACGACACGTTCCGGCTTCGTAGTGCCGAGCACGACTTGGATTTTTGCCGGATGACGGGTGATCCACGCAACCGCGATACCCGTCGGCGTTACGCCGTAAGCCTTGGCGAGTTCGTCGATTACGCCGTTCAGATCGGCGAAATTCTCGTTATCGCCGAGGAAGACTCCATTGAAGAAGCCCTTCTGGAAAGGCGACCAGGCCTGTAGCATTATCCCGTTGATACGAGAATAATCGAGGAGACCGTTGTCGCGGTCGACCGATTGGTCGAGCCCGGCCATATTGGCTGCAACGCCCGATGCAATCAGCGGCGCATGCGTGATGCTAAGCTGTACCTGATTGACGATGAGCGGTTGCTTGACCGCGGTTTTCAGCAGATCGACCTGGCCAGGTGTATGGTTTGAAACGCCGAAATGGCGGACCTTTCCGGCAGATTTAAGTTTGTCGAAGGCCGCAGCAACCTCTTCGGGTTCGACAAGCGTATCAGGACGATGCAGCAGAAGCACGTCCAGATAGTCGGTCTTCAGCGCTGCGAGCGACTGATCCACCGAGGCCAGAATATGCTCGGTGGAGAAATCGAAAAATCCCTTGCGGATTCCGACCTTGCTCTGAATGACAAGCTTCTCACGTTCGGCGGCTGTGAGGGAGATCGCGTCGCCGAAACGAGCCTCGCAGCGATGCGGCGCACCGCCATAAACGTCCGCATAGTCGATATAAGTCACACCGGCATCGCGTGCGCTGCCAACCAATCGCTGGATTTCGCCATTGCTCATATTGGCGATCCGCATCATTCCGAGAATGATACTCGACACTTTGAGGTCGGTCTGTGGAAGCGTGTATGTTTTCATTTCAGTAAAACCTCATGCAGGTTGCAAACTGGCTGACTTCACTTCTGGTAACAAATTTGATTGGCCGCATGCTCGCCGGGCGAGAAGCCGCTCCTGCGATTGCCTATTGTCGCGAACGATGCGCCGCGCGAGCTATGACCTCATCATCGGCGCGATTTGCTCTGATCACTTTCAAGCAAGCGTGTTTCTGACGCTAAACGATGGTCTCGGCCGTCTTTCTTAAAAGCCCGTCGCGTGCCTGCGTGACGCGATCATAGCGTCGCCTGCAGCCTTCGGGTCCTTGCGCTCGAGTGCAAGCACCGTCTTCGACAATCTCGACGTCCGGCGTGTAGCCGCAAGCTCCGGCTCCGACAGATCGGACAACCCGTGTGCCGTACGAGCCCAGGCCAGCCCGTCGTCCGCACGGATTTAACGCAATTCGCTTCCGCCCTCGAAAAAGCTTTCGCCGGCGGCGAGATCGACTTTGCGTCGCGTTTGGCCGAAGCGAAGGATCGAACTGACATTGCGCGAAGCCGTGAGCCTGATCGTCAGCGGTTTGCCATCCTCCCAGTCAAGGTCGAGCAGCATGCCGCCGCGCAGCCGCAAGCCACGGATACTGCCGGCCGGCCATGCCGTCGGCAACGCGGGGAGTAAATGGATTTCCCCCGAGCGCGACTGCACGAGCATCTCCACGATGCCTGCCGCACCGCCGAAATTTCCGTCGATCTGAAAGGGCGGATGAGCGTCGAAGAGGTTTTTATAGCTTCGTTCCGGCGTGAGAAGCAGTTTCAGTACGTTGTGGGCATGGTTGCCATCACGCAGCCGCGCCCAAAGGTTGATGCGCCAGCCAATGCCCCACCCCGTCGCGTCGTCCCCGCGGATCTCCAGTGAACGGCGGGCTGCGGCGGCGAGGTCCGGGGTTCTGTCCATGTCGATCTGCCAGCTCGGATAGAGGCCGTAGAGATGCGAGACATGGCGATGATGCATCTCCGGCGCCTGCATGTCCCAGTCTTCGAGCCATTCCTGCAACTGTCCGTTCGCGCCGATCCTGTCGGGCGCAAGGCGCGGCAGCACACGATCGATGTCGGCGACGAGATCGGTCTCTCCACCGATCGAGACTGCGAGAGGGCGCAGGAGACCCAAAAAATCACGGACGAGTTGGCTATCCATCGCCGGACCGGCGCAAATCGAAGCTCCGTACGGGTGTGCGTTTTCGGGTGAAAGCGAGGGGCTCGTCACCAGATAATTCGTGCCTGGGAACGGGACGAGCACGTCGAAGAGGAAGTGCGCCGCCTCCCGGGCGATCGGAAACAGTCGACGTCGCATCGCTTCGGCGTCATCAAGGTAGTCGCAAGCGTCCAGCAGCTGGGCCATCAACCAGATACCGCCCGTTGGCCAGAGGCCCCATTTGGCGCCGTCGATCGGTCCCGTTGCGCGCCAGAGGTCGGTATTGTGATGCATGACCCAGCCGCGGGCCCGATAGTGTACATGTGCCACCGCCTTGCCGGTCTCGGCAAGCTCTTCGGCCATTTCGACGAGCGGCTCGAGGCACTCGGGCAGATTGGCCGGTGCCGGCAGCCAATAGTTCATCTGGAGATTAATGTTGGCTGTGTATTTGCTGCCCCAGGGCGGATCGGTTTCCGCATTCCAGATGCCCTGCAGATTGGCCGGTTGTGTCCCGGGACGCGAGGAGGCAATCATCAGATAGCGGCCGAACTGCACATAAAGCGCCGCCAGCGCCGGATCATCGCCATCAGCGAATCCAGCGATACGTTGGTCGGTTGGAAGCGACGCTGCAGGCGTCGATCCGAGATTGATGGCGAATACGCCAAACAGCCGCCGATGCTCCTCGATATGGTCGTCGCGCAACGATTCGAAGTCGCGCGAAGCGGCTCTTTCGAGCCTATCGACGATATCGCGCTCGGGATGTCCCGTGACGTCGTCGTAGCGCTTGAAGCTGGTCGCCGCATCGAGAAAGACCAGAACCTCGTCAGCGCCTTCCACCGACAGGCCTCCGCCCGAAGCGTTCACCGTTCCACCGCTGTTGATAAGCCGGATGCCGAAGGCGAACCGGAGAGCGGCGGCAATGCCGGATTCTGCTTTGCCCTTCCCCGAAAAGCTCAGCTGGGATCGCTCGCCTATGCGGATCTCTCCCTGCTGCGGACTGTCGATGGAGATCCGGCAGTTGATCGCGCGTTTCCGGTCGGCCGAGAGGCGTAGGACCAGCACACCATCGACCGGCGACACGAAGGCTTCGCGCAGGTAGGCGATGCCGTCGGCAGTGTAGGACGAGGTAGCGATGGCGGTATCGAGATCGAGCGCACGCCGATACCCCGAGACGCTCTCGCGGTGATCGAATTCCAGGTGGAGATCGCCGATCGGCTGGTAGGACATCTGCTTGATCGGCCGTGCCATCAGATGTTTCTCGGCCAGCGTCTCGGCGTCCGCATAGCGGCCGTCGAAAATCAGCTGCCGCACGGTTTCCAGATGATCAAAAGCGTCTGGATTGACGGGCTGATAGGGGCCGCCGGCCCAGAAGGTGGATTCGTTGATCTGCAGGTGTTCGCGCAGGGGATCGCCGAAGACCATGGCGCCGAGCCGGCCGTTGCCGAGCGGCAGCGCGTCGGTCCACAGCTGTGCGGGCGTATCGTACCAGAGAAGATGAGCGGTCATGGCTACGCCGCCGGAAGGGTGTTTTCCGGGCGCGAACCGCGGATGCGCTCGCCGTCCCCACCGAAGAGCAAGGCCCTTCGTGCGGGGAAGCCGGCAGTGACGATTTCCCCCGGACGGCGGATGGTCTCGGAGCGGTCCTCTATGATCACGGCCTGCCCGGAATTCAGCGTGCCATAGATGAAACGGGTGCCGCCGAGATTTTCCACCACATCGACCTTGAGCTCGATCGCACCGCCGGTCTCGTCGCGTCCGGTAAAGTGCTCGGGCCGAATGCCTGCCTTGATCGGAATGTCGCCTGCGCCGTGCAAGAGAGCGGTCCTGAAGACAGCGCCGCAATCGAGCCTAACCACGCCGTTGGGCTCGAGCGTGCCATCCAGGAAATTCATGCGCGGCGAGCCGATGAAACCGGCGACGAAGAGGTTGTCGGGGTCGGCATAAAGCGTATCGGGCGTACCTGTCTGCTCGATCTTGCCGGCGCGCATGACGACGATCTTGTCGGCGAGTGTCATCGCCTCGGTCTGGTCATGGGTGACGTAGATCATCGTGGCGCCGATGCGCCGATGCAGCCTGGCGATCTCGACACGCATGGAGACGCGGAGCTCTGCATCCAGGTTCGACAGCGGTTCGTCGAACAGAAAGACAGCCGGATTGCGCACGATCGCCCGGCCAATGGCGACGCGCTGGCGCTGGCCGCCCGAGAGCTGAGCAGGCTTGCGCTTGAGCAGCGGTTCGATTTGCAAGGTTTCGGCCGCAGCGGCGACGCTCCTGTCGATATCGGCCTTGCTCATGCCGGCCATGCGCAGCGAGAAGCCGATATTCTGCTCGACCGTCATATGCGGATAGAGGGCATAGTTCTGGAAGACCATGGCGACGCCGCGCTCGATCGGATCGGCCTCGTTCATGCGCCGCCCATCAATCTTGAGATCGCCAGCGGTGATCTTTTCAAGGCCGGCGATCATACGCAGCAGTGTCGATTTCCCGCAGCCGGAAGGGCCGACAAAGACAGTGAAGGAGCCGTCATCAACGCTTAGATTGAGCCCTTCGATTGCTTCGAAACTGCCATAGGACTTGTCGATATCGTGTAATTCTACGCTGGCCAAAGCTTCCTCCCTTTAACCGCTTGGCGGGCAGAACGCGTCAGGTGATCCGTCGCGTTGAGCCCCGCAAAATGATGTCGCATTCAAGAACGACGCTGCGGGTCGCCCCTCCTGATGGTTCCGTCAGGCGTTCCACGAGAATGTCGGTGATGGTCTCGGCAATGCTGGCGACTGGCTGGGCGACCGCCGTAATGCCGGCCTCATAGAGGCGGAAGATCGCCACGTCGTCGAAGCTCGCCAGCGAGATATCGTCGGGCACGTGACGGCCGTTCTCCTTCAGCCAGCTGAGCGCCCCGACCGCCATGCCGTAATTGGCGGAGAAAATAGCTGTGGGTGGGCTTTCCAGCGACATCAGTCGCTTGGTCGCCTCGTAGCCGCCATCCATGCGCCAGTTGCCGCGCACTGCCAGGGAAGCATCCACCACGATGCCCCGGTCGCGCAGCGCCTGCTCGTATCCGGCCAGGCGTTCGATTCCCGACGAATTGCGCGGGTCACCCGTCAGCATGCCGATGCGCGTATGGCCGAGATCGATCAAATGGCTGATTAGGCGGTAGCTCGCGCGGTGATTTTCGACCATCACCCGGTCCGCCGCGAGCCCACGCACGTCGTTATTGTAGAAGATGATCGGAATGTCGTGATGGATCAGGTCGTCGACGCGATCATAGACCTCAGCCGTGCCGTCCATGACCAGTGCATCGACGCGTTGCGCGGCAAAGAAATCGAGAGCCTCGGCGACCACGCGCGGATCGCCGCCATGACAGTAGGTCAAGAGCGCTCGTCCGGTCTGCCGCACGGAATTGGCCAGATGTTCCAACATCCGGGCATGGAATTCGTCGAAGGTCGGCACCAGGAAGCCGATCATATGGGTAAGGTCGGTACGGATCGAGGCCGCTGCGGCATTGCGCCGGTAGCCCAGATCCTGGATTGCGCGCTCGATCTGTTCGCGGTTCGACCGGCGGATCGTCTCGCCGTTGAGATAGCGCGACACGGTGCCGACAGCGACGTCCGCCACCCTGGCAACGTCGATAATCGTGGCTCCGCGTCTCTTTCCGGCCGTCCGGTCCGTCTGTCGCATGTCGAGCGGGCTCCTGCACTCATTGAGGGGAAATAGCGCCGGGGGAAGCGCTTTTCCGTCGTATAGCCCAGCGCTCTGCCGCCCACCAGCGTTGCGGGCGGCAAGAGCAATGTCCGACGGTTCCCCTACCTCAACCTGCATCAGACGCCTTCGAACACCACGGCGCTGTGGATATGCAGTCGCGGCACTGTGATGCTAATGGCGCCGTCTGCGCCGGCTTCCCAGGCCAGATCCTCTCCGGTCATGGCATCGAAAACGCGCCTCGGTTTTGCCGGCAACCGCACGCTGGCGTTTACCGGGCCGATCGCCGGGATGTCCTCGATCATTTCCATCACCCGTGTCGAGCCGTCATCGCCACGAACGTCCTTGCCGCGGATCTGCGGCGGTCCGTAGAGAAGATGCAGGATGTGGCGATTGTGCCCAATCTGCCGGGTCAGCGTTGCCCGGCCGGATGAGGGAAGATCGGTAACCATCGCCGGATCGGGAACGAGACGGTCGAGAAGCCCTCGAACAACATATTTGTAAAGCGGCTGGCCAATGGCCCGGTAAAGCCGAAAGATCGGGTAGGCAATATAGGCGATGCCCCCATGCTCGGTCACGGCAGCGCCAAGCATATCAGCGGCTGTATCGTCCGGAGCATGCTGGTGCGAGCAGAAATGTTTGTAAGACCGGTTGAAGTAGGAGGGGTAAATACCGGCCAGCACCGTTGCGCCGACCGCGCGGACGGTTTCGGCTTCATCGTAGAAAACGAAGGCCGTTTTCGGCATGGACGGATCAAGGTCCTTGCCTGCCTTCACATAGCTCGGTCTGGACGCGATCGGCGTTGCCTGCCGCTCAATGCCGAAATCGACAGCAAATGCACCATCTTCGCCGATGCCCGAATGCCAGGAGGCGATGATCTTGCCGCCACCGGCGAGATAGGCTTTCAGCCGCGCCGCAAGGGCAGCATCGACCGGGATTTCATCCGGCAGGATCAGCAGTCGGTACTCCTCGAAACGAGCGGAACTGTCGAGCACGTCGAAGGGCCGCTTCAGCTCCTGCAGCATCTGTGCCGCGCCATCGTCGCTCGGGTGATTGCGCGCGCCCTTGGGGTTCATGTGCTCGGCGGACAATATAGCGATCTCGGAGACCTGCTTCGCGCCATCCAGAAACGGCTCCAGCTTTTCAACGCGTCGATAAGCCGGCGCGATCGAAGCGTAAGTATCCGGGTTGATGGCGCCGTTCGGATGCAACTGGTCGCCGACCAGGCACTTCGATCCGAGCGCGATCATTTGCGCACATTCATATTCCAACGCATCAGGGTGCTTGAAACCGCCGAACTCGCCCCACGAGGTGTGGAACTTGCCTGTATGAGCCAGGAAATCCATGCCGAGCGTTGCCGCGTAGCGCGCGCTGGACGGAAAGTGATCGTAACCCCAACCGCCGGTGGGCAGGCTTTCGAGCTCGAGATGAGAATAGGTGGAAAAGCGCTTCGGGCCCTGCTTGTGGATATGTCCGCAATTGTAGAAGACGCGGAGATTAGGGAACTCCTTGAACAGCGCCTCGCTCGTTTCACGCCGGAACTGTTCGTTGACGGCCTCGTCGTTCTTCAGCCGGTCCGCCGAATTTTCTGGATCGAGGCCCTCGCACTGCATGCGCTCGATGCAAGCCGGGCATACACAATCCGGCGTGAGGATGATATCGAAGAACAGACCCTGCGTGGGATAGCTTTGCGCGACTTCGCGCGCCTGGTCGAGAATGTATTTCCGTAGGCCGGCATGGTTGAGGCAGAGCGTATGCCACGCCGGGCTAAGCTGCTTGCCCGCCGAAGGGTCGTCCGGACGGTCGTGATGGTATTGGTTCGACGCGGTCATGGCGCGCCATTCGGGATGTTCGCGCGCCGTCAGCTCGTCCCACTGTACCGATATATAAATCGGGCTTTCGATATCGGCCGCCGACAGCGCCTTCACCATGTCGCCGAGGAGGTCCGGGCGGGCCAGCCGCGGATGCGGCTTGCCGACCTTGGTCGGATAGTAGGACCAGCCGTGATGGCACTTGGCGAAGATCGTGATCGAGTCGACATGCGCCGCCTTCAGCGTTGAAACGAAAATATCCGGATCGAAGTCGACGCCGATGCCGGGAATATGTTCCGACGTATGGAAGTCGAGATGGATCTGGCGGTAGCGCAACGGCTTGTTTGTGGTGTTCGGCATGGTCCTATTCCTTTGCGCCGGTGCGGGTTTGAGAGCCGGCGGCGAACTGACGTTGGAAGACAAGAAAGACGACGAGGGGAACGATTGTCGTGATGATCGCCGCCACCGAGCGCAGGTCCCAATTGATCTCGTAGCTGCCGGAGATGCGGGCGAGCAGCACGGGCAGGGGTACGTCGTTGCGCAGGAAAAGCATCGGCAGTAGCAAGGCGTTCCAGGTCCAGAGGAACTGCAGGATGCCGACGGCGAAGATCGGCGACAGGCTGTTCGGCAGTACCACGTGACGGAAAGTCGCAATCGGTCCGCAGCCGTCAATCTTGGCTGCTTCCACGAGTTCGCGCGGGAAATCCTCGAAGAAATTTTTGACGAGGAAGATCGACCACGCGAAGGACATCCCGACATAGGGAATGAGAACGGAGAGAACGTTGTCGATCAGCCCGAGATCGCGCCACAGCGTGAAGAGCGGAATGATGACAACCTGCTGCGGCAACACGAATGCGTTGATGATGATGATCAGCAAGATGCGGCGGAACGGGAAAATGAGGAAATGAAAGGCGTAGGCCGCTGCCGGCGTCAAAAGCATCGTCAGCGCCGTCGCAATCCCCGCCGTTTTCATGGTCACCCACATGGATTGGGAGAGCGGATATTTGTCCCACACTCGCTGCCACGCATCGAAGGTCAGATCGAAGCGCTCGAAGTGCCACCAGCCAAGCGAAACGCCCTCGGGAGGACGCAGGGAAGTGACAACGATGCCGACGATCGGGATGACCCAGATGCAGGCGATGATGCCGACGAAGATGACAATCCAGCGGGGAGCCTTGCCGATCACTTCGCACCTGCCGTTCGCTGGATGATGGCGGGGATCGAGACGATGAGCACGGCCAGCAGCAGGATGACGGTCGCTGCGGCGCCATAGCCCAGTTTGAACTGGGTCATGGATTCCCGGTACATGAAGTAGCCGACCGTCTCGGTTGAGCGCACCGGCCCGCCGCCCGTCAGGATGTAGATGATGTCGAAGGCGCGCAGCGCACCCAGAAGATTGATGAAGACCGCGACACGTACTCCGGGCATCGACAGCGGCATCATGATATGGCGCATGGTCGAGAGCGGCTTGGCGCCGTCCATATAGGCTGCTTCGAGCACGGATTTCGGGATTGCCTGGATGGCGGCGAAGATCAGCATTAGGGGCAAGCCTACGCCGCTCCACGATGCGGCTATGATGAGTGCCCACAGCGCCGTATTGGCATCACCGAGCCAAGCATGCGAGAAGCCGGAAAACCCGAAAAGCTGGATCAGCGAATTGAGCAGGCCGCCGGCATCGGCCCTGTAGATGCCGATCCACATGTAGCCCGAAACTGCCTCCGAAATACCGAAGGCGGCAAAGATCATCACGCGGAACGGCAGCGTCTGTCGTGGCGCGAACGCGCACGTCATTGCCAGAGCCCAGCCGATCGAGACCGAAATCACCGTCGTCCCGATCGTGAATATCAGGGTCGTTAGCAGCGTGCTGCGAAAGGCGGCGTCCGAAAACAGCCGCACATAATTGCCAAAGCCGATGAAAGAAGGTTTCCGCAGGCCCTGTATGTCCCAGAAGCTCAAGCGGATAGTCTCCACCAGCGGATAAACCACGGCGACGGCAAAGAGCACGATGACAGGTGCGATCAAGATCAATGCGGCGGGCGTGTCCCTGAGCAGACGCCGGCGGCCTTCAATGCTAACCGCCAGCGGAGAAACCTGCATCACGCCCGCCGCTTCCCGCACCGGGGAAGCGGAGGTGCCAGCCATCAGTAGGAACCCTGGGCCTTGGTTTCGATTGCCGCAAGGACGCTATCGATATTAGCATCCGAGGGATCCTGCAGAAATTTCTGCAGCTGCACGCGATATTCATCGACGAGATCGCCGGGCAGGAGATCTCCGAGCACGAATTGCAGCTTCGAGCTTGCGACCGCTGATGTCGCCACCTTCTGCGTCTCGCCATAGAGCGACGTGTCGGTATTGCTGCTTGGTGATGCATAGCCGTTCTTGGCAAGAATGTTGGCAGCCTCGGCGCTTGTCCAGAAATCGAGGAAGGCGTCTGCTGCCTTCGGATTGGGGCCGTTTGCCGTGACGAGCAGTTCCTTGGTATCGACGCTCGACGTGTCGTCATGACCCATGCCGAGGGCGGGGAACTGGAAGAGACCGTAATCCTTACCTTCGGTGAGTTTGTAATCGTTCTTGGCGCGGTTATTCATCCACATGCCGATCAGCAGGTAATTTTTGGAATTCGCCTGGAAGATTTGGTCGGCTTCCCCGTCCCAGTCGTTGGCGAGCATGCTGTTCGGCGCACCGCAGCAGCCCGCGGTCAACATTTCGGCATATTTTGTAAGCGCATTCTTCACGGCCGGATCGGTCCACGAAATTTCGTGCGCGCCCAGCTTCGAAGCCGTCTCGACGCCTGCCGTTCTCAGTAGCAGCGTTTCGAACCATTCGGCATGCGCCCAGTATTTGCCGGGAATGGCGACGGGAGCCACGAACCCAGCCTTTGTTAGCTTCGCAAAGCTGGCGACGAACTCGTCCCAGCTCCTCGGCGGCTCGGTGATGCCCGCCTTGGCAAGGTGCTCCTTCTTGTACCAGATGCCGGAGCGGTTGCCGAAGGTGTAGGTCAGGCCATAGGTCTTGCCAGCTATGGCGCCGAGATCCTTCCAGGATTGGCTGATGAGCCTGTCCCAGCCGAAGGACTTCCATTGGTCGTCGATCGGCCGCAGCATGCCGGCATCGAGCAGTTCCTTCCGGAAGGCCGGCCAGGTGTTGTAGAGAACATCGACCACTTCGCCGCCCATGAGTGCCGTGCGGATGCCACCGCGCATGTCTCCTTGGCCGGTAATGGCAACTTCCCTGATCGTCACTTTCGGATATTTCGCCGTAAAGGCATTCTGGATCTGGTGCATCATGTCGAGCTCGGAACCACCGAGCCAATTCAGCACCACAAGTTCGCCGCTCACGCTATCCTGCGCGTTGGCGCTACCCGCCAAAGCCATCAATGCGGCACTTCCCGCACCCGCAAGCAGGGTGCGGCGACGTATCTCATGCGTGAATCCACTGCTGTTGGTCATGTCACATCCTCCCAAACGTTGACTTTGCCCTTGGCACTCAATTTAATTGAAACGTTATCATCTATCTTGAAACTAGCAAGGGTTTTGTCTGATAGTGCTCAACGAGCCGAACCGTTGCGTGGCGGCGGCACTAAACAAGATAGGAGCACAAAATGACCCGGCTTAAGGACAGCGTAGCGGTCGTCACCGGTGGCGGTAGAGGAATCGGTCGGGAGATCGCGCTCCGACAGGCGCGAGAAGGCGCCAAGGTCGCAGTGCTTGCGCGAACCGCCACTGAGATCGAGGAAACAGCCTCGCTGATTGAAGATGAAGGCGGGCAAGCGATCGCTGTGACGACCGACGTTACCCAATACAGCGCCGTCGAAAACGCTTTTGCCCGGATCGCATCTGAGTTCGGTCCGGTTGATACGTTAGTCAACAATCACGGTTCTTTCCAGGCTTTTGGACCGATATGGGAGTGTGACCCTGTTGCCTGGTGGCGGGATGTGGAAATCAACTTGCAAGGGACGTTTCACACCTCCCGCACGGCTTGTTCGACAATGTTGGCGCGCGGCAGAGGCCGGATCATCAACCTGGTTGGCGGAGGGACGGGCAATAGTTTTCCACACGGTTCCGGATACGCATCGAGTAAAGCAGCGATCATGCGGCTGACCGAGTGTCTCAATGATACGACCATCGCTCATGGCATACGCGCTTTTGCCGTCGACCCCGGGCTCGTACGAACCGACATGACGGAAAAGCAGTTGTTTTCGGAGGCAGGCAAAACTTATCTGCCCGCCATCCAGCAGCTCTTCGACGACGGCATCGATATCCACCCTTCTCGAGCTGCACTTCTTATCGCGGACATCGCCGCTGGCCGGTTCGATGTGCTTGCTGGTCGCCTCTTGCGCGGCGTCGACGATCGAGATGTACTCGAAAAGGAAATGGACGCTTTGGCAGAAGCCGATGGAAGGGCATTGCGCTTCAGCGCGATAGAGCAACAGAAACTCTGAGGGCGATGAAACGGCGCTCCGAGCAGTCGCAGCGCTACCTCCGCCGGCAGCCCGGAGCGCCGCGCGATCTGTGCGTTGGGCCGCCGCCGAAACGGCGAGAGGGTAGACCGCGCTGCAGCCGGCGCCCATCAAGGCAAAACCCGCCAGCGCGACATAGGGATGCGGCGCCCCCGACACGGCGCAGATGCCGATCGCCGAAAGAACAAGCAACATCGTGGTGACGGCCCGCGCGCCAAACCGATCGACCAGCGGATCGACGAACAGGCGCGTCAGCGCCATGCAGAAGGTAAAAAGCGTCAATCCCAGTCCGCCAATGAAGGGCTCGACCGAAAACACATCGCGCATATAGATCGCCGACCAATCGATGCCGGCACCTTCGACGAGAAAGGCCGCGATGCCGATCACGCAGAACGGCATTAGGCCCCAGGTGGGAAGCGCTACCAGCGGTGCCTTGCCTTCATGCAACGCGATCCGCGCCGGCGCATTCCGCATGCCGGAGATTGCCCAGATGCCGATGACAAGAACCGTGACAAAGGTGGCGGCGAGATGGAGTTCCATCGAAATGCCGGCTTGGCGGACGACCGATGAGACAGGCGCCGTGACGAGGCAAACCGGACGGCGGCTCGGCCACCGTCCCAGTCCACGAACTACCGCCCACCCTCGATCTTGCGATGGCGCTGGTTGATGCCGCCCTTGCCGTAGGGATAGTCGAACGGCTGAGGAGCGCTCACCTCGTTCAATCTCGCCATCTCGTCGTCGGAGAGTTTGAGCTTCATGGCGCCGAGATTGTCGGCGAGCTGTTCCGGCGTGCGGGCGCCGAGGATGACGGAGGTGATTGCCGGCTGCGCCGCCGTCCAGGCGAGCGCCACCTGCGCCATGCTGACGCCATGCGCCTTGGCGATCTCCTCGACGACAGCGATGATCTCCCAGGTTCGCTCCAGCGCATTGCGCGGCGCATAGGATTCGCCGCCGCGATTGGGGTTTTCGCCGAGGCGGGTGGCTCCGGTCGGCATCTCGTCGCGCTTGTATTTGCCGGTCAGCCAGCCGCCGCCGAGTGGCGACCACGGCAACAGACCCATGCCGGCATCCTGGCAGGCCGCGACGATCTCGAGTTCGATGTCGCGCACCAGCAGATTATATTGCGGCTGCAGCGTCACCGGGCGGGTATAACCGCGCGCCTTGGCGATCTCCGAGGCCTTGGCGATATGCCAGCCGACATAATTGGAGAAGCCGTAATAGCCGATCTTGCCGGAGGAAACCGCATCGTCGAGGAAACGCAGCGTTTCCTCGATCGGCGTCAGCGCGTCCCAGGCATGCATCTGGTAAAGGTCGATCTGCTCGAGGCCGAGGCGGCGGAGCGAATCGTCGAGCGCCTGGCTAAGATGCCGGCGCGACAGGCCGATATCGTTGGGGCCGTTGCCCATCGGGAACCGCCCCTTGGTGGCGACGATCGCCTGGCGGGCCTCGGTCGGGCGCGCCTTCAGCCAGCGTCCGATGATCTCTTCCGACTTGCCGGCGCTATAGACATCGGCGGTATCGATGAAATTGCCGCCCCAGGCGAAATAATCGTCGAGCAGCTTGTGGGAGGCGGCCTCATCGGCCTCCGCGCCGAAGGTCATGGTGCCGAGGCAATAGGCGGTGACGACGGTCCCGCTGGGACCGAGCTTGCGATAATCCATATTCATCTCCTCTTTGAACACAACTGCGGCATCAGCGGCGGCTGTCATTTCGATGTCGACGGCGGTGAAAGAACGAGCAGCGAACTGCCTTCACACGTCCCAAACGGGGCACCAATCGCCGTTTACCAGTCGCATGCCCTTCTCGAGGCCCTCGATCCGTTTGATCTCGGCCGGCGTCAGCGTAATCTTGCGGGCTTCGAAATTCTGCATGATGCGGCCCCTCTTGCTGGAAGACGGGATGACGACATGCCCCTTGGCGATCAGGAAGGCGAGCGCGATCTGGTCGCTGGTGGCGCCGCGGGCCTTGCCGATCTCTTCAAGAACCGGGTCGCCGACGACGGCGCCGCGCGCGAGCGGCGAATAGGCCGTGACCGCGATACCGAGGTTTTGGCAATAATCGATGATCGGCCGGTTCTGCATATAGACGTGGCACTCCACCTGGTTGGTGGTGATCGTGCGGCTGTCGAGCAGGCGGATGCTTTCGTCGATCATCGCTTTGGTAAAGTTCGAGACGCCAATCTGCCTGGCAAGGCCGGAATCGAAAACCTCGTCGAACTGGCCGAGATAATCGGCAAGCGGATATTTGTTATGCGGCGACGGCCAGTGCAGGAGCAACAGGTCGACCTGGTCGACGCGGAGCTTTTCCAGGCTTTCCCTGACCGACGGCATGACGGCTCCAGGGCCATAATTGTCGGGCTTCACCTTCGTGGTGATGAAGATTTCGTTGCGCGCCACGCCGGCGTCCCTGATGCCGCGGGCGACATCCTGCTCGTTGCCGTAGCCCTGGGCGGTGTCGATGTGGCGGCATCCGGCTTCGAGCGCCCAGATGACGCCCTGATGGGCTTCATCGGCCGAGCGGTTCCATGTGCCGTACCCCATCTGCGGGATGCCAGCGACCATTGCTTCTTTCGTCATGATCTCTTCCTATGCCGCAATCCAAAACGTTACTGTGCGTCTGAAAACCCGCGCGGAGCTATCGTCAGAAACCGGCGACGTGCAGCGATTTGTAGGGGGCTTCAAGCGCTTTGACGTCATCACCGGTGAGTTCGAAGTCGACCGCGGCGATCGCATCTTCGAGATGGCTCATCTTGCTGACGCCGACGATCGGCGAGGTCACGACCGGCTTCTGCAGCACCCAGGCCATCGCGACCTGCGCCATGGACGTCTTGCGCGCCTTGGCGACGGCTTCGACGGCCTCGACGACGTCCCGATCGCCGGTCTTCTCGTACATGCTCTTGTTGTAGCGGTCGGTGGTGGCGCGCTTGGTCTCGGTGCCCCAGGGACGGGTCAGCTTGCCGCCGGCAAGCGGGCTCCACGGAAGGACGGCGATACCCTGATCGCTGCAGAGCGGCAGCATTTCGCGTTCTTCCTCGCGATAGGTGAGGCTGACCTGGTTCTGCATCGAAACGAACTTCGTCCAGCCGTTGACCTCGGCTGCATGCTGGAGCTTGGAAAACTGCCAGGCCCACATCGAGGATGCGCCGATATAGCGGGCCTTGCAGGCGCGCACGACGTCGTTTAGCGCCTGCATGGTTTCTTCGACGGGGGTGAACGGGTCGAAGCGGTGGATCTGGTAGAGATCGATATAGTCGGTGCCGAGGCGGCGCAGGCTGTTGTCGATCTCGGTAAGGATCGCGGCGCGGGAAAGACCCTGGCCGTTCGGGCCGGGACGCATGCGGCCGAACACCTTGGTCGCCAGCACGATCTCTTGGCGGGGCGCCAGTTCCTTGAGCAGGACGCCGGTGATCTCTTCGCTCGTGCCCTGCGCGTAGACATTGGCCGTATCGAAGAAATTGATGCCGGCATCCCATGCGCGCTTATAGAGTGGCCGCGCCTCTTCGAGCCCGAGAACCCATGGGCGTTCGTCCGTCTGTTTGCCAAAGGACATGCAGCCGAAGCAGATGCGGCTGACTTCAAGCCCTGTCTTGCCAAGTCTTGTGGTCTTCATGGTCTTTCCTCCGAGTTGTTGATCGGCGGTGCCGCAAATGCGGCTCGCTGCATCATGCGCCGGAAACGTATTTCCGCCAGTTGTGTTCTTCCTTGAAACCGAGAACCTCCCGGATCTTCCGGTTCGAGAGCGGCGCTTCGAATTCGCCGAGCTCCCGGAGGATCGGCGTGTTCGGCGCCCATTTGCCGAGGAAACCCCGCGTTGGCTCGCTTGCCGTGATCGTGTCGTTGACGGCATTGAAGACCTGGAAACCGAGGCCGTCGGCCCGCAGGCAAAGATCGACGATCTGCCCGAGATCGCGGGCATCGATGTAGCTCCAGGCGTTGCGCTTGCGCGATGGCGGATCGGCAAGGAAACCCGGAAAACGCTCGTATTCATGCGGTTCGATGACGTTGGCGATCCGCAGGGCGTAGATGTCGATGCCGCTGCGCATCGCAAAGGCGCGGGCCGTCTTCTCGTTGACGACCTTGGAAAGCCCATAGCTGTCCATCGGGTCGATGTCATAGTCTTCTTCGAGCGGAAACGAATGGAAATCCTTGTCTCCCTCGGCAAAACAGACGCCGTAGGTCGTTTCGCTCGACGCGATGATCACCTTGGGAATGCCGAGCTTCACCGCCGCTTCGATGACGTTGTAGGTCGAGATCGCATTGACCGAAAAAGTCTGGTTGTCGGGCTTGAGCAGCAGGCTCGGTATAGCGGCGAAATGCACGACGGCGTCGACCTTGGCCGGTCCGCCCGGCGTTTGCAGACCCTCGCCGCTGAAATGCATCGACAGGGCATTGAAGGTCTGGCCGCTATCGCTGAGATCGGTGATCAACGTCTGCACGCCGGGGCAGTTCAAGGGAACGAGGTCGAGGTTGCGGACCTTGTGTCCCTTTTCCACCAGATATGGAACCGCATGGCGGCCGGCCTTGCCGCTGCCGCCGGTAAAGATGATCCGCTTGCTCATGTGATGTGTCCGCTTCCTGATGAAGGTTCGATGGAAGCGGTACAACGCGGGAGAGCGATGAATCAATAGAGTGGAAATCACTGAACCGATGAACCAGGTTCATCGATTGGAACCAGCCGCTAAAATCCGTTCAAGCCGCGAACGATCTTGATCAGCGCGTCGACGCCGAAGGGAAGCTGCCGCCGGCTGGAATAATACATCGAAAACGGCGGGCCTATCGATGCCCATTTGGGAAGAACGACTTCCAGACGGCCTGCGGAAACGTAGGGGCTTGCCAACCGTTCCAGGCAATAGCACAGCCCGGCGCCTTCCAGAGCCGCATTGATGGCAAGATCGGTTTCGCCTGATATCAGCGCTCCGGGAACGTCGATCTCGCGCCGGTCATCGCCGCGTTCGAATTCCCACTTGTAGATCTGGCCGCGGCCCGTCCGTATCCGGATGCAGTGGTGGGAATTGAGGTCCTCCGGCATGACAGGGCGACCATGACTTCTGAGATAATCAGGGGCAGCGACCGCGACCCACTTTAAAGGAGGAGTGAGAGGAACTGCGATCATGTCTTCCGGGATGGTGCCGCTGTACCGGATACCGGCATCGAAGCCGTCCGCGGTGACATCGACGAACTGGTCATCCACGGCGACCTCGAGTTCAACATTCGGGAAGCGCTGCTGGAACACCGGGATGGCTGGCCGCAAAAGCAGAACGGCGGCATCTTTCAGAACATTGATGCGAATGCTGCCGGCGCCACCTTGATAATGTCCGTTCAAGTCCTCCAATCCGGAGTTGATAAGCTCGAGCCCGGCAGAAATCTTCTCGGCGAGGGCTGTTCCGGCGGCGGTTGGTGCAACGCTGCGGCTGGTTCGATTAAGGAGGCGAACGCCCAGCCTTTGCTCAAGCGCCTTCATGCTGTGGCTCAGGGCGGAAGCCGTTACTTCCAGGTGATCCGCCGCTTTCCGAAAGCTACGGTACTGGACTATCGCGAGAAAGATCGACAGCTCGTGAATTTCATTGCGCTTGAACTGCATGTTGATCTCAGGAGGCTAGTTTGACGATACTTCGCAACCGGTCTTGAAGGCTCTAGCTCGTTCGGTACAACTCAGCACTCGGATGCTGGCTTACCGGTTCGGATTATGCGGCGGTAGTGTCGTGACAACGCGACGGCAACGGCCATGCTAGCTCGTCTATTCGCGCTAAGTCGAATTAACACATGCCCCATCCCGCCGATTTGAATTAAAAGGTCTGCCCTCATCTCTCTGTCGGTGACAACCTTTATTGTGGTCCATTTGTCTATCTTGGTATCCGCGGGTATAGGCAGGCTTTCTCGCAGCAAAAGGGTAAGCTCAGGTGCCCTATCCGATTTATGGATGCAAATCCTCATCGCATGGCGCCTAACTGCCCAGATTATGACAGTTATATTGCGCTGCATTATCAACTATTGCAACGCCGCAAATCCGTTCTCTGCCAGATGTACCGAGGTCTAACAGCCAGCTGAAACCTTTGGCTTCTGGGTTGAACCGATGTTTTCGTGCGGTTGCAACAGCCGGGACTGATTTGAATGCGTGGCGGGGATGAGCCACTCGTCGCCGGTATATCCTCGACCATTCGCAAACCGAGCGAAGCCGGTTGCGACATTGAAGAGGAGCTCGGGCTAATCCGGTGATCGCGGAGCGGGCCGAAGACTGCTTCCAGTATTCATTGATTTCCTGATATTACAGCGGATCCAGGGAAACTAGCGTCTAGGCTCCCCAGACCACAGATCGTTCGTGCCGCTTGATCAGATGTTTGAGATTTTCGAAACTAGTGCGGATGTGGCGGGCGAAGTGATCGACGGCGGGGGTGCGAGGTGCGTCCGAACGCTTCGGCAGACCGAGCGCGCGTTCCGGATGGGGGATGGGAACGGGCAGGGCGGTGATGGATTTTTCATTGCGCGGCCAGCATGGCGCCGGGAACGTCCTCGGCCACAATGACCGGTATGATTTCCTCGACCGTGTCGAGGCCGCTGCGGGTCGACCGGCTTTCGCGTTCCAGCGTCCAGAGATAACGCGTCGTCATGTGCGGCCCGCAAACATTAAATGCGGGTCGCCATTGGCTAAGGCTTCGAACTTACTTCCAGAGAACCATGCTAGTTCCATAAATAAGGGTTACGCCGCACCGACGACATTATGGGTGCGGTTCGCATGAGCGGCCGCATTCCCAGTTCCTGAAATGGCATCGAGAGAACTGCTTCAAGCACTGAAAGCGACGACTGCGGCAAGTTGATCGGGTTCATCCTTATCGGCCCAGGCGGTTGATGTTCTGGCCGAGCAACGTTGCGAATTTCTTCAGCCCATTTTGCTGAAGCGCGTGAATGAACCCCTCAATCGTCGGAGTTGTCTTTCGCAGATTAAGCCGCGCAAGTCTGGCACTCGAAAGAAGCGCCTCGGGAAACGCGATATGAAGGTCAACCAGGAAATCATCTGGCGACTTGCCCGTTATGCCGTAAGGACGCAGGTCTCGCCTCGGGAAATCCTTGAGGTTCCAGGTGACGATGACAGAAGCTTTTCCAGCGATGGCAGCGGCGAGTACATGGCGATCGTCGCGGTCAGGCAGTTTAAGATCTTCGATCAACGGACGATAGTTCACCACGTCCGCCTCCGGGAGGACCGCCTTCATGCGGTCACGCGTGAGTTCCAGCCGTTCCGTGGACAAAGCCGGCGTGTTGGCAGCGAGATTCCGCATCCATTCGCCATGGATATCGTCGGTCCACCGCGCCTCGACAAGGCCATCAAAGGCGCACTGGATCAGGACATTCCGAAGATGAAATGGATAAAGGACGCAGGCATCATAGACCGCGACAGGCGGCTTAGAGGCCATGGGTCTGGATCAAGTCCTCGGTATCTTCGGCAAACGCCTCGACCGCCGCTTGACGGACGTCGAGCCTGGATTTCAGCCCGAGTACATCCTTTAGAAGAGCACGGCGATGTTTGCCTACGTAGCGGAATGGCAGATCGCCCCGATCCATGCGAAGGACGACGAGGGGACGAGAGATGCCGAGAATAGCCGCCACCTCGGTCGGGCTCAGTTCTTGGTCTTCGGCCAGCACGGCAACACGTTCGCCGCGTAGCATGTGCGCCAAAAGCACCTCAACTGCCGCGGCGGCCGACGGCGGTATCGAGAGCGTCTGTTCCTTCCCGCCTTCATGGCGAACATGAAGTTCCAGCCTGTCGCCCGCGCCCAGTTTCGGCAGAGGTGAAGCTGCCTTACGATCGCGATCCGACAGCCCGGCGAAGTGAACGATTTGGCTGGCCATGGCAATATCTCCTGGATCGCCAATATAGTACCCGTCGCCGTTAACTGCAATAACTGAAAGTTGCGAGAAGAGATTGAGTTGGTGGATTTGGCGTCTGATCGAAGCCGCTCAGAATTTCATCTCTAAATCAGATATCTAATCTGTTTGACCGCGTCGCGACAGGTTCGAGTCCTTTCAAGGCGATCACTCGGTTGATGTGAATGAGCACGCCACGCGCACTCCTTGGGGGTTCCTCCAGGGGGCGCAATGCACACAAGCTTCGCATACCGCCTTAGATTCGCTTAGCCGTCTCCATGACGTACCATTATTTTTAGGGCCATCGCTGATCACTTGGCGGACGATGATGCTGCCGGCCGCCGGCATGCCCAGCAGTTCAGATTGCCAGCCATGAGGCATTGGCTGAAGATTAGCAGATTGCTAGCGCCGTGCTCGCTGCAGATCAAAAAAATGCCCCGCAGAGGCAGGGCAAGTTAATGGATCGCACAGGAGGAACGCCTGTGCTTTCCTGCCGATATAACAAAAGAGGACCGGCTAGGTTCCGTCATTCCACGCTGAAAGAGGAGCCCCGCCGAAACGCAGCAATCGGAAAGGACGGATCGCACAGGCAAGAAGCTTGGGAAGCGGACGGCCCCGGTATGGGGCCACCTATGCGATCCTGTTCGCTCAACAAGAAAGCGTCGGAAAAGTTCCTGCGCGGTTCCGGACCGACCGTTAGGTGAGGCCTGGCCAAAGGGGAGGGAGGATCGCGTAGAAGCAAGGGGTTGCGGTTGAAGACAGGGGTCTGCGCGATCCGAGCCAAGTAACGGTGTTTGTGTGGCACTAGTTCCCGTGCGATAGCGCACTGTTGAAAAAAAGCCCCGCAGTGGCGGGGCTAATGTGCGTGTATGGAAAGGACGGATCTGCAATGTGCGCAGCACATCCGGATAGTAAAAACGGTGAATGCAAGAAAGTTCCATTCCACCCAAATTTTCAATCTTCGGAGAAGAAAGCCCCGCAAGAGCGGGGATCAGGCAAATGGGGTGTTTTCTACTAACGCATGTTGCGCTGCAAAACTACCTTGCGCTGTTTTTGAGAAATTGCATTAAATTCTGACATGTTTGAAACGCCATCCACAGGGTCTCTTCTCCTCATATATACGAGATCGAACAAAATTATAAACCTGCGCATCCGATCTCGCTCCATTACTTGAGCAGGTTCTGGCCGCCCGTACTTGGCGCGAGCGGGAATCCGCTCTGGTGGAAGCTTGTCGCTTCGTGGCGGAACTACAAATCTCCAGAGGCATCCCCGGCGCGATTGCTCCGGTAATAGGTTCTCTAAAGGACCGCCCCTATCGTTTCATCGACTCTGTGAAGATTTTTGATGCGATCCGCGCTGCAATCAAAGACGAAGACCTGCGACTGTTGCCGGAGTTCGGAGGTGCTGACCAGTTTCTCAGCAGCAACTTTGTTCTCGCGGTTCCCACCTATGCAAGTGCCGCCACAGGGGCTTTGCTAAACACGACGTCTCGGACGCCAGCCGGTTGAACGGGGAAGATCACCTGATAGCTTTTCCTCAAAATACTGATAGCCAATGCGTCACAAGCTTCGACGGGCATGCACTTAAAAGGGAAAATTGGGCTACGATGGCTGCGGGATCTGCGACGAATGCCTGGCACTATGACCGCCTGCACAGAAACACCTCCATCAATTCCGGCGACGTTCGAAGACGCGCTTGCGAAGTTGCCGGACGGCTATGTCGACGGATATTTTGGTAATCGATCATGGGGTGTTACCGTCAAGCGGTC
>NZ_JAAXQT010000017.1:0-101936 GCF_019778565.1 Rhizobium laguerreae
CCAAAGGCGTTTACTCAGACGCGACAAATCCCTTCGGGATTTGCACATGGCGCGGGGTGGAGCAGCCCGGTAGCTCGTCAGGCTCATAACCTGAAGGCCGCAGGTTCAAATCCTGCCCCCGCAACCAAATTCCAACATACACATACTCAAAAGCCCGCCTCGTGCGGGCTTTTTGCGTTCCAAAAGTGGGTCGAGGCAGGCATCCAGGATGCAGTAATCCTGACGTGCCCCCAATAAATTAGGCCATTTGGAACTGGAATTTTCCACTTATGATCCCTGGTGGGAAGAAGAGGAGAATTCGATGAAGCCCTCGAAGTTTTCGGAAGCGCAGATCGCATTCGTGCTGAAGCAAGCGGAAGATGGAACGCCGATCGGCGAAGTCTGCCGCAAGGCGGGAATTTCGGACGCGACGTTTTACAACTGGCGCAAAAAATACGCTGGGCTGATGCCGTCGGAGATGAAGCGTCTTCGCCAGCTCGAAGAGGAGAATGCCAAGCTGAAGCGGATCGTCGCGGACCTGTCACTGGACAAGGCCATGCTCCAGGACGTGCTGTCAAAAAAGCTCTGAGGCCTGCCCGCAAGCGCAAGCTTGTCGACACGGTCACGGCGGACTGGAAGGTCTCGATCCGGCGCGCATGTTCGGTGTTGAAGATCGATCGGTCGCTGTATGTCTACAAGTCCAGGCGCGGCGAGCAGGCCGAGTTGAAGCTGAAGATCAGGGACATCTGCCAGACACGGGTGCGCTACGGCTATCGCCGTGTTCATGTCCTGCTCAGACGTGACGGATGGCCTGTCAATCCGAAACGAATCTATCGCCTTTACAAGGAGATGGACCTCCAGCTCCGCAACAAGGTTCCGAAGCGACGGGTCAAAGCGAAGCTGCGGGCTGAGCGCACGGAACCGACCCATTCCAACCATGTCTGGGCGATGGATTTCGTTCACGACCAGTTGGCTACCGGCCGCAAGATCAGGGTTTTGACAGTCGTCGATACCTTCTCTCGCTTCTCGCCGGCAGTCGACGCTCGCTTCAGCTACAAAGGCGAAGACGTGGTACAGACGCTTGAGCGGGTATGCCGGCAGGTCGGGTATCCAGCCTCCATACGAGTCGATAATGGCAGCGAATTCATCTCGCGCGACCTCGACCTGTGGGCCTACCATAAGGGCGTGGTGCTCGACTTCTCGCGGCCTGGCAAGCCGACCGACAACAGCTACATCGAAAGTTTCAACGGCAAGTTCCGGGCCGAGTGCCTGAACGCCCATTGGTTCCTGACCCTTGCGGATGCCCGCAAAAGATGGAGGATTGGCGTAGAGACTACAATCCTGTTTCATAACGCCCATCTTTCTATGTTGTTGAAGGGAATAAGTTTTCCTGATCTGGATGCGATCCTGTGGGGTGTCGAGGGTTCTGCCGGGCGCGATCGAGGATCTGATGTGCTTGCGGGGTGGCGAGTTTTGAACGGCTGAAGATCCATGGGCCGTCGGGTAGCGGATGAGCCCCCTCGATCTGGCCAGCCTCGGCCGCCAGACGCAGCGTTTTTGGCGTTATCCCGAGCAACTTCGCCGCACCGCCCAGATTAAGCCACGGCTCGACCCCGTCGACCCGGGGACGGAAGACCGGAATCTTGCGATATGACCTCAGCGCGGTGACCCGCTCCCGTGTCCACCGATTGCCATTGCCGGTCGTCAGTCCGTTTCGATTGAGGACACCGGCAATCACATCGTCATTGGCGATAAGGACGAGCTGTCGTACGGCGTCGACAATATCGTCAGGCGTCGCGTTTCTTTGCCCGCGGCGCCGCTTCGGCAGGCGCAGCTCGGTGTGGACACCCCCAACCCAATGGATGACGAGGACGATCTCGGAGGTTCCATCATCGAGATCGGCAACCACTTCATTGATGAGCGTTCGCACGATACGCTTCTTCAGCCTTGCATCGGTTGTCGGCGCCGTCCAGACGGCGCGGAGGTTCCCCGCTAGTGCGGCTACCTGGGATGCGGACATGGGGATCGGCTGCGGCGCAACCGTCCGATGTTTGGCAATCTTGGCTTCGATCTCGCCGGCGCGAGCGAGCGCCGTGTTCCAGCGTGCTTCGAGCTCCGACGTCACCAGCCTGTTCTCCGGATCAGCCGCGTCGTATTGCCGGAATGCCCGGTCGGCGGCATAGCGCGCTGCCTCGAGATCGCGCAGCAGGGCATCCTGAACCTGGTCGCGTTGGCTGGCCATACGGCGTTCCGCCTCGATGGCGGCGGCAATAGCTCCTGGTTCGACCACCCCGAGCACTGCCTCCTCGATCGCATCATCGACCCGCAAACCGCCGAAGGCGATGCAACGTGGTTCGCCGTTGTCGAGCAACCCTCGCCAACAGGAATAGCGCGGGATGTTATGGTTGGCTCCTGTGTAACGAACCGTCAGCTTCCGGCCGCACCTTTTGCAGCGGAAAAGGCCGGCAAGCAGAGCGTCGCCATGCTTCGGCGCTCCATGATGGCGACTGGCCGGTACATTGTCGCTGACCATCTTGCGGATCTCCTCCGCCCTTTCCCAACTGATGTAACCTTCGTGTGCGTCCGGGATCAGCGCCAACCATTCATCACGCACCTTGCGGCGAATTCCAGATCGGCCACCGTATCCCGGGACGGAACGACTCTTACCATAAGCATAAGCGCCGCCGTAGATCGGGTTCGCAATCATCCGGTGGATGGTCGCATAGTTGGGTCTGCGCCAGATGACATCACCGTCCGCGCGCCTGACGGGCAAATCCAACCCGTGTTCGAGGAACCATAGAAGCGCCTGCCGTGCACTGCCAAGTTCGGCGACTTTGTTGAAGACCAACGCAATGGCGTCCTGGATGCGCCGGTCGGGATCTTTCTCGATCCTGTCACCGACCTTCAAAAAGCCGACCGGCACCGTGACGACAAGCTCTCCGCGGCGTGCCTTCTCGTAGCGGGCGGAAAGGGAACGCTGACGTAAGAGATCGAGCTCATACTCGTTGAGGCTGCCCTTCAGGCCCAAGAGCAGCCGGTCATTGCCCTGGCGTGGTGCGTAGACCGCTTCCTGATCGATCAGAACGGTATCAACGACGCGGCACATCTCGATGAGCTGCTGCCAATCGCGGCTGTTGCGGGCAAAACGCGATACCTCGCGTGCCGCTACCGCCCCCACCTTGCCAAGGCAGACCTCGGCGACCATCCGGTCAAAACCGGCGCGGGTTACACCACCGGCGGCCGAACGACCAAGATCGTCATCCACCGTCTCAATGCGCGACCAACCAAGTGCTGTCAGGCGATCGCGCATGGCGTATTGAAGGGTACTGCTTTCGCGATTGTGCAGAACCTGGTGAGCCGAGGACTGCCGAACATAGAGAATAGCCTTCCGCTCCAGATGGTGCGGCCCGATCTTCTCATGCAGCATGACCGGCCTCCTTCTGCTGGGAGGTGCGCTCGCAGTTTGCGTGATCGACGAACAGCCGCACGATGAGAACCGTCAGCGCCTGGCGGGTTTCCTCCGGCAACTCCGGCCATTGTGGCATGCCTGCGGTCATCCCCCTCTGCGGAGCCGAAAACAGATCGAACTGGCATGTCATGGACTGGCGAGGCATGGACATCTCTCCGACTCGTTTCGTGAGAGACCAATGCTGCGCCCATTACCGCAGATTGCGATGAGGCGTCGGCGTCTTCCAGTAACTTTGCCAAAGCATGCAGGCTCGCGAGATCGACATGCGGAACTGGCAGGCTGCGCCAATATCCGCTCACGGAACGGTCGAACATCCATGATGGGACTTCAAAAAGCCGATCAGAAGAAGCACCAGATAGGCTGCAGCGGAAAATGTCCGTACCTTTGGCCAGCGCATCATGGACATGCACGAGCTGACCGCACCAAGGATGCCACGGATATAAAAGCTCACGAACCTCCGTCCTGTGGGTGTTCTGTCGTCGTGTTGTACAATGAGGTTCGGCCACATGGCACGATCGGCAACAAGGTGCCGATCTCGCTTTTGAACGGCTCATCGGCACCCTCGCCGAGCTGAGCCATAACCCCGGAAAATTCCAGCTCCCGCTGGCCCAAAATCGGGGAGCACCTCAAATGGGCCAGAGCTTACTTCAAAATGGATTATTTCAACGGGGCAAGGTCACGTTTTCGGACGCATTTGTGATGTTGATCGAAAAGCGACGTGGGCGGGACGATGTTGAAGTGAAACCGTTTGCCGAAGCCGCCGCGGCGCCGGCCGCCCCCCAGCGTTGGTCGTTGTCCGCGCCGCGGGCCACCGTTCATCCTTCGCCGGATTGATCGTTTCGCTACCCCTTAACCGTAACCAGGGCGCTGGTGCAACTCTCCATTGGACGCTGCATCTAGCAGTTCGGGCCGCTGAAGACGGCAAAAATTGCTGGTCAGCTTTTCGGTGGCCAACCGGCGCTGATTTTCAACTCTGCCGCCTCGCGGGGCTTGCCTGTGAGTATCGCGCTATTTTACTTTCACACTGTCACCGACGCGCGGGCGCGCTATAGACGTTCCGGTGAAACTGTAAATTTCTATCCCGGTTAAAGCGGTCAGCAGGCCGGTGAGAGCAGACTTGACGTTGTAGTCAACGCGAGTCACGACCATCTGTACACCGCTCTCGACAACGCTGACAGGGATGGGTTGAGGCCATGCGGTGCCAGCGGCTAGTGCCTCGGTCTGAAAACCTCTCGACCAGTTGACCTTGCCGTTCCCGACCGCGTCGATATCCAAAACGCTCACGACAATCTTGAGGTCCGTCGCGTCAAATGGGCTGAGGGTTGAAGCTCCCCCTTTGAGCACCGTCGTCACATCGGAAGATACCCACGAGTCTTCCTGGGAGATGATATCACCCGTTATTGCGGCTATCTGGTTAATCTTTCGACGGATCATCAACGCCTGACCCAAATCGATCGTCGCGGCGATCAAAAGTAACATCAGCGGTAGGAGGAGTGCGAACTCGATGCCCGACTGCCCTCGTTTGTCGCGTAGACAACCTCGAAGGCCAATCCGCACCAATCGGTTTTCGATGGGTCTCGGCGGCAAGCCGCAAGCATGATCAGTTTTCATAGGGTTCATTGCGAAACAGGGCCGATGCTGAGAGAACATAGCGTCCGTCCGCCAGATGCGCCGTATCGACGCCCATCGACGATAACCAACTGGTCCAGGGGAGGAATGCTTGAATCATAACGTAGTCGCCCGGCGCCCCACCAGCGAAACTCTCGTTGATCGAGAGCGCACGGTTACTGACCGCCGACGTGAACGTCACCGCCGAAAAGTCGTCCATGACCTTCGTGACGATGAGCAGGCTGTTGCCGCAGTCGAAGGCGAGCGCCATTCCGCCGCACACCTCCTGTTTGAAACTAGCGAGATTCCATTTCTCAATCGAGGCCCGCCCTGTGCGAACATCACGCGCCGCCATATGAAGTGCGGAGTCGAGCGAGCCATCGACGAAGAACATCAGCGCAACATCGAGAATGCCGAAAATGATGACGAAGAACGGAAAGACGAGCAAGCTGAACTCGACCGCCGCTGCGCCGTCATGAGTATGTAGGATTGATTTCGCAAAGCGCTTCATGGCTTAGCTCGCGAGCCGCACTTTGGACAGATACTGCTTGAAGAGCTCGGAAAGCCCTGCTTTGATCTCGTCTTCGGATTCGGCGTGCAGGAAAAGATCCTTGGCTGATGCGCACTCTTTCAGAGCTATCGGAATGTATTCAAGTCGGGTTTTGGCGCCTCCTCCGCTAGCAATGGTACCATTCCAGACCGACGCGAAGCTGCTACTGTTCATGGTTTTGCCGACCGTGGCGTTATAGCCCCAATCCCACGTCATCGGCAGATATTCCGTATAGAGCACGCCGAAGGAAACGTTCTGATCCTTGATGGATTGGCACCACTTTGAATTGAGCGGCGTCACGACCGTCTGCAATATGCTTGCGGAGCTTGGAAAACGAATGCCAGAGTTGCTCTGGAGAACCCAATTTCGTTCAGACTGGACGCCGTCCGTCAGCAGGAGGACCAATTTCTTTGGGTTGCCCGCCGTCTTTCCGTCGCCACCGTTACCAACGAGTTTCCCAAGTGAGGTGAGCGAGCTATCGAAGTAAGTCCCGGCTTCCGATGATGAACTCGTGAGGCCGCTCGAGTTTGATGTCAGAAGTTTGCGCACGGAGGATATCGAAAGGGCTGGTGCGAGAACTTCTTTAGTCGTTTGCCCCAGCGTATAGAGGCCAACCTTAATGCGTTCCTCCTTCGGATCTGAAACCGCGACCAGATTGAGAATCTCGCCTACTGCCGAGACAGACACATCGGCTCGAAGCTTGATGCCCATTGCAACCGAGAGGTCGTAAACGTTGCTGTATGTCTTTCCTTTGTATTTGAAGGTCGTCCCTTCCGCGGTGTGGCAAGCGAAAGCGCATTTGGCCGGGGACGAAAGCATTGTACTCTGTCCTTGCGCCGTCGCTGCCAACAGCATAGACGCCGATTTATCCAATACGACATAAACGTTCATATAGGCTTGGCCGGGGCCTTGCACGGTCGATGACACGCTGACGTCAACAATTTTTACGCCGAGAACTTGCATCAGCGTTGTGGGGACGGTTGATCGCGCTGTCGCGGTTATAGTGACGTTCGTGACGTCGACCCCGATGTCTGCCACCTCATAGGCTGAAGCACTCAGGTCCGTTTGGGCCGCAAACCATTGCTCGACACGCTTTTGCAGGGCCGCCTCATCGACTGAGCCAACGCTTTTAATGGCGGCAAGGAGAGCGGTATCCAAGTCGGACTGCATTTTCGAGCGAGTGTTGTACGCCCGCACATAGTCAAGGCTGGCGCCGACAGCACCGATCAGCGGGACAAGCAACAGCGCAAAAGATAGGGCGATGTTACCGGTGCGATCGTTGCAGAAAGGCCACCATTTTTTCGATATTAAGGAAGGTATTCTGATCATGATCTGCGTTCCCATCGCCGCCAATTTGCAGTTGCGGCCCAGGGCCCGATGCCGTGCTGATCACGCCATTCCTCAATTTGCGGGAGCCCGGTTTATTTGACGTTAATCCAATCAGCACCTTTTGATAGGCTCTGCGAAATCCTCGCTCGAGCAATCATCGTTTTGAGGCAAATCGATTGAGTCCATCATTGGTGCGATGACGGGCAACCAAGTTCCATAAATCGGTTTTAGGCCGCCAGCCGAAGCGCTGGCTGGAGATACAGTAGATTCGCGTTGATTGATCAAGCATTCCCGGGTCGGGCTGCGCTACCTCTAGCTCTCTGCCTTTAAGGCATGCTTGACGCGGAGGATGGTGATCACAACAGATCCCACAACCACCGGAACAGCGACGAGCATGATCACCGGATCGAAATGGAATCCTGCGTGGTCGGCTGTCTCATATATAAATTTCATCAAGCTCAGCAAGTAGTAGCTAATTGCAATCATCGAGAAGCCTTCGACCGCGCGCTGGATCTTGACCTGCGTCGCGGCCCGATCAGCCATCGCCTGGATCTGTGTAGCGTTCTGGAACTCAATCTCGACCTGGATTCGGGTTTGCAGCAGGTCGAGCAGGTGCATCGCAGCCCTTGATAGCTGCTCAAGCCTCAATGCGGTTGCTTCGCAGGTACGAATCGCAGGCTTGAACCGGCGCTGCACGAAGGTACCGAACCGTTGAAAGCCAGGGACATGGGTTTCCCGTAAAACGGCAATCCTCTCTTCAACGATTTTGGCGTAGGCAGCGGTTGCGCCAAACCTGTTTCTGGTCTCGGCGGTGGCTGAGATGATATGCGACGAGAGAACAGTAATCTCTTCGAGCAATTGCTTGTGCTGATGTGCAGGCGTACTCAAGTTGCGGTTGGTCAGCCGGACAAGTTCCGCGTCATATCCGCCCAGAAGCGGGGCAAGACGACGCGCCTCCGGCAATCCGAGCAGCGCCATTGACCTATAGGTTTCGATCTCAAATATGCGACGGACCATGCGCCCCAGGCGATGTGCATTCAGGTTCTTGTTGAACAGGATGATTCTGCTTGAATTGTCCCCTCGAACGCGAAAGTCGGAGCAGACCTGCGCCGCCTCGCCGCCGATCAACGACGCGGCGGTATCGCCGAAGTCGAGGCTTTTCAGAACCGTTCCCAGCTGGTCAGGAGGGTTCCCGAGGACAAGGATACTAACGTGGCAAACGAGCAGAGGAGAGCTCAACCCTGCTAGCCGGGCAAAATCACCTTCACAAAGGTCAGTGTCCGGCCAACCCTCGGGCTCGCTGGCCAATTTTCGGACCCGCGTGACCGTCACGAACTCAGTGTGCCGTTCCACTCTGACTGAAATTCCACCGTCGGCTTCGAGACTATCATGGAACTCATTGATCACGCCATCCGACGGCATGAAAGCAACGTGCTCGACGATCGCCGGCCCGGTAAAATAAATTGACGGGCGAGCGTGAAGCTCCGAGTTGAAGTCTGCCATCTTCTGTTCGAAAGCAGCTGGACGAGAGACCTGTGATGCGGAAGCAGACCCCGTCGGGGAGAATGCTTCTTCTGCGCCCTTTGAAATCATGTCTGTCTTCCCCATTCCCAAAAACACACCGATCGGCGAACCTATATGAAGGGAATGCGATCAACTTGAGAAGCCCCGCCGGGGTGCAAAGACTTTGCCGATCCTCGTCGAGGTCCGAGCTGTTGCGGTCGACTTGTGCGGCAAGCCAGGGGGTGTTGCTTTCCTGTTGACTGGACTCAACACTCGGTCGGCTGACGCCGAGCGTGCCGCCATGCCCACCTCCGAGCTTTTGAACGGACATACGGAAGTATGGCCGATACCATCTGTGTCAGGTCCGACGACGAGTTTTCTCGTTAACACGCTTCTTAAGCAACCATTCAGACGACATGAATTGTCATCTTCCAGTCTTTCCGGGCATCTTCCTCGGGCAGCTCGGAATGGCCGCAACGTTTGACGCGAGGTGAAACTATGGTGACCGAGCGAGAAAACCAATTCTACCTTGGCGGGGAATGGCGGGAATTTGCGGATGTAACCCATCTGCCGGTCGTGGATCCCGCCTCGGAACGGGTTGTTGGACATCTTGCTGCGGGCGGTGCTAGTCACGTCGACATCGCGGTTGGAGCGGCGCGCAAAGTCTTCCCCGCCTTCTCTCAATTGCCTGTGTCCGATAGGTCCGCTCTACTCGGCAGGATGCATTCGCTCCTGAAGGAACGAGCGGAGAGCTTCGCGGAAGCCCTCGTTATGGAGATGGGAGCGGCGATCAGCTTCGCGAGGGCATCCCAGGTTCCTTTCGCTGCGGAACACATCCGCGTCCAGATGGAAACTCTTGAAAAATTCCGGTTTGTGACGATTGATGGGCGTACCGCGACCGCCAAGGAGGCGATCGGGGTATGCGCCCTGATCACACCATGGAACTGGCCGCTCTACCAGATCACCGCCAAGGTCGCCCCGCAATCGCGGCAGGCTGCACCATTGTCCTCAAGCCCAGTGAGCTGTCACCCTATAGCGCTCTGCTCTTTGCCCAGTTGATGCACGACGCCGGCACTCCGCCAGGCGTATTCAACCAAATTCCAACATACACATACTCAAAAGCCCGCCCCGTGCGGGCTTTTTGCGTTCCAAAAGTGAGTCAAGGCAGGCATCCAGGATGCGGTAATCCGGATCTTTCAGTTCAATTCATTCCGGGCCAGGAATTCGGCTGCCTGTATTGCTTCCAGGGCACTCGCTGCCTCCCTGAAGTAAGGCAAGGTTTCCCAGCGGCTGCGATCGCCGACGATATAGAGGGGAGGGAGGTTCAGTCGAAGAAGCCCGCATCCTCTTCGCTAAGATATCTCCTGGCCGCTTCGGCGTCGATATCAAGGCCAAGCCCCGGCGCTTCCAGTAGGTCCACCATGCTGTCCTTCACGATCTGCGGCGGCAAGCCGATTACCAGATCCTGCCACCAGGGATCGGAGGCGGTCGGATATTCGAAGGCGATGTAATTTGCCGGCAAGGTGGCGCAGACATTGATCAACGCGCCGAGGCCAAGCAGGCCGTTAGCGATGCCGTGCGGTGCCATCAGGATCGAGTGCATGTAGGCGTGCTCGGCGACCCATTTGAGCTCGGCAATGCCGCCAACATCGGCTGGATCGGGGCCGATGACGCGTACCGCCTGCGTCTCAATCAGTTCCTTGAAATTGTGCCGCAGGTAGATCTGCTCACCAGTGTGGATTGGCGTCGAGGTGGAGGCTGTCAGTTCCCGATAGGCCTGCGGATTGACCCACGGCACGTAGTCGCCAGTGAGCATGTCCTCGAGCCACATCAAATTGTACTTCTCGACCGCGCGAGCGAACTTGATCGCATCGGGCAGCATCCAGCCGGGGCCGCAGTCGAGCGCCAGGCTGACTTTGTCGCCCAGCACTTCCTTCATCGCGATCACGCAGTCGAGCATGTGATTGAAACCGCGCTCGCTGATCACGCCCTGATCCATGGCACCGTGATAGCCGCCCTTCTTCTGCGTCACGCCGTAGTGGAAGCCCTCGACAGTGTCCTTCATGTTGGAGTGGAACGAGATTCCTTGCTTGACCATGAAGAAGTTCTGCGGCTGCTCCATCATCCATTTGACGTCGGCGGCGTAATCTTCCGGCCGATCGCCCGTGCGTTCCTGGCGAATCGAACCATTGTAGACGCGCACCTTGTCCCGCACCTTGCCGCCGAGGAGTTTATAGACGGGCACGCCCGCGGCCTTGCCAGCAATATCCCACAGCGCATGCTCAATAGCGCTCACCGCCGCGCCGTACGGCTTGAAAGAGCCGCGTTGACGGATCTTCAACATTACTCTCTCGACGTCGGTCGGGTCCTCGCCGATCAGCGCCTCGCGGAAATGCAGTACCCAGGGCTTGAGGTGGGACTTGGTGAATTCGACTTCGCCCAAGCCATAGAGGCCCTCGTCCGTAACGATGCGGACGATCGGGTGTTTGCCGATAACGGCACAGCGGAGATCGGTGATCTTCATCTTCGTTCCTCTTCGCCTCAGCTCCAGGTGCGATCCCAGGAATACTCATCGTCCCAGTGATCCGTCGGCAACCAGATGCCGGTGACACCCGGCTGCAGATGCTGCGAGATCACCTCGTCGACGACGTCGTCAATCCCCAGGCCCGGCTTGTCTGGAACAGTGACAAAACCGTCCTTCACCAGTGGCCTGGGAAGGCCGGTGACGATATCGTCCCACCAGTCGACATCGACAGAGTGGTATTCGAGCGCCATGAAGTTTTCAGTCGCGATCGCGACATGTGCCGCGGCCATTGCTGCGATTGGACTTTCTGCCATGTGGATCGCCATGGCGACACCGTGGTCCTGCGCCATGTCGCCGATCTTCTTGGTCTCGAGGATGCCCCCGCTGGTGAGCAGGTCCGGGTGGATAACGGAGACGCCGCCGCTCTTGAGCAGAGGCTCGAAGCCTTCCTTGAGGTATATGTCCTCGCCAGTGCAGATCGGCACTGTGGTGGCGTCCTGCAGTTGTCGGTATTGATCGGTATACTGCCACGGGATCACATCCTCGAGCCAGGCTGGCACGTATTTTTCAATTCGCCTGGCAAGGCGGATGCCGTTCTGCATCGAGATATGGCCGATATGGTCGATTGCGAGCGGCACATCCATTCCGATGACCTCACGAACCTCGGCAATGTATTGCTCAAGGAAGTCGAGGCCCTTGTCGGAAAAGTGGAGGCCGGTAAATGGGTGTGGGACGTTATGCAAATCGTATGCAGCGTTGCGCACGCGCCGCTCTTCAATGGTCTTCAGCGGACCGCGGCCGGGGTGGTCGCGGTAGCCTTCAAGTGAGCCGGCAGGAGACACTACCGCCCCGGGCACATCCGCGATCTGCATCAGCCCCAGATCCATCTTGAGGAAGGTGAAGCCGAGCTCCATGCGCTGCTTGAGGCGCTTGCCGGTCTCGGTACCGCTCGGCACGGTAGCGTCGGTGTCGCAATAGACGCGCACTTTTTCCCGAAAACGGCCGCCAAGCATCTGGTAGACGGGGACGCCATAGGCCTTGCCGGCAAGATCCCACAACGCGATTTCCACCGCCGATACGCCGCCGCCTTGCCGGCCGTGCCCGCCGAATTGCTTGATCCGGCGAAACAGTCGATCGATATTGCAAGGGTTCTCGCCAAGCAGCCGGCTCTTCAGCATCAGCGCGTAGGTGGCGCTGGCACCGTCGCGCACCTCGCCAAGCCCGACGATGCCCTGATTGGTGTAAATCTTAAGCAGCACTGAGGCGAACGGAGCGCCGGTGATTTCGGCTACCCGCAAGTCGGTGATGCGAAGGTCGGACGGCTTGGAATGCGTGTTCACACGATTGAGCGCCTCGTCGGCTCCATCTGCCTCTAGCATGGTTTATCCTCGTTTTAGTCCGCGGGGCTGCCGCCGCCCACGCTGGGGCGGTGTAGGGGTTGCTAGTCCAGCTCTATCTCGTGGCTTTGAAGGTAGTCGCGGTTCATTTCAACGCCGAGACCAGGCTTGGGCGTAAGCTTGAGGCTGCCGTTCGAGACATCGAGTGGCCTGTCGATGAGGTGATCGTATTTGCCCAGGTTCCACTCCGACGTTTCGAGTTTGTAGAAATTGGGAACGGTCATCATCACCTGCGCTCCCGCAACCACGTTGATCGGCCCTGCCGCGTCATGCGGCGAGACGGGAATGTAGTAGGCTTCGCATAGGGCAGAAATCTTCTTGAGTTCGGTAATGCCGCCGGTCCATGTGACATCAGGCATAATGTAATCAGCCAGTCTGTTTTCGAGCACCGCCACGAAATCCCATTTCGTATGGCCGCGCTCGCCCCACGAGATAGCGGCGCTGACCTGCTCACGGACCTGTCTAAGCGCATTGAGGCTCTCCGGTGGGCAGGGCTCCTCGAACCAGTCGATCTGACCGGCTTCCTCAAGGCTCCGACAAAGGCGAATGGCGGTGGGAACGTCGAAGCGGCCATGCGCATCGATGAGGATGTCGACATCAGAGCCCGCCGTTTCGCGGATCAGAGCCGTGAGTTCGGCGGCTTCGCGCTCATCCTTGCGGGTCATGCTGCCATCGAGGTAGCCGTCCCGCTGTTCGCGAGGCTGTCCGTCGGCGGTGCGGCCTTGTTGGGGGAAAGGATCGAACTTGAGCGCAGTGTGGCCGGACTCGACGATGTCTCGAATTTCGCGGACAACAGCCTCATTGCTGGTAAATTTAGCCTGGTTGGGGTGGGTGTAGAGAGCAATTTCATCGCGTACCGGCCCGCCCAACAGCTCGTAAATCGGCTTACCCAAGACTTTGCCTTGGATATCCCAGAGAGCTATGTCAATGGCGCTCACGCATTCGACCGCGGCGCCGCGACTGCCCATGTAGGTGAAGCTGCGGAATATCTTGTGCCACAGATATTCGATACGCGCCGGGTCCTCGCCTGTCACAGCGGCACCGATCTGCCTCAGGATCGTGCAGAGGGCGCGATTGGCGAGCCTCGTCGTGGTGGTGATCTCTCCCCAGCCGCTCACCCCCTCATCGGTCGTTACTTCGACGAACAGAAACTCTCCCCAATAAGAAGCATCGGACTTGATGAGCCACGGCCGAACGCTGGTGATTTTCATCTCAACTGCCTTTACTGAAATGTTCGGGATAGCGATAATCCAGGCTATGTATTCTATCCTGCCCGAGCGGCGTTACGCGCGCGCATGTGTTCGAGGATGTGCCGGCCGGAGCCCTCGACATGGCGTGCAATGAGTTCGCCTGCCTCGTTCGCATTTCCCGCTTTTACATGCGCGATGAGCTGGCGATGCTCGCTAAGGATCGCGGCACGCCGGGCGAGCGTGAAGTTGAAACGCCGGCTCACGGCTCGAAGCACTTCGCGATGCTTCCACCAAAGCTCGGCGGCATGGCGGTTGTAGTGCTTTTGGTACATTACGGTGTGAAAGGCGGTGTCCAGCTCGCTGTGCCTTAACGTGTCGGCGAAGTTGTTCTCTTCAATGAGGCCTTGGATGCGTTCGAGTTCAGCAATGTCCTCGACGGTGGCCATGTTCACGAACCATCGCGTTAGTGCCGGCTCGATCAAGACTCCTATCTCGTAGATGTCCCGAACAAAATCCTGATCTATGGGCCGGACGCGCGCTCCGCGGTTGGGAATGAGGGTGACAAAGCCCTCCCCGCGCAACAGTTGCAAAGCCTCGCGCACGGGGTTGGTCGAGGTGCCGTGGCGCCGGGCGAGATCGGTGACTACAAGCCGCTCGTTGGCAGCGAGCCGCCCTTCGATGATGTCGTCCCTGATCAGTTGATAAAGCGAGGCGCCCTCGCTGGAGGCCCCGATAGCGTCGATGCCTTCGGGTGGCTTTGCTTTAAAATCGCTTGTTTCGGCCAAGGCTGTCCCCAAATCAATACACACATTGCTCGGATATCACGCCAGCCTTCTGTAAACAATGTACGATTTATTCAATTGACAGGCAATCTACAATCTGAAAACGTATGATTAGGCCAAAGGGATACATTGGGTGGAAAGTCCCGCGGCCGGGGAACAAAGACCGCTCGCTTCGACGCAGAGCGGCATAGGAGAACCTGGAGGATACCCTATGACGAGGATTTCACTCGGCGGCGCCGTCCTGCGCGGCACTGTCTCGACTGCTTTGATGGTATCACTGATGTCGGCGTCGGCGCTCGGCGCGCCGGTCGACTTGAGCAAGTGGTCGCCGCAATATGTGCGCTCCATTGCCGGCACACAGAATTTTGACACGGCAGCTGATTGCGGCAAGGTCACCCCTCTCGACTACAAGGGGCGGCTGACTTTCTGGTATCAGGGCGTGTTCGAGGGCGACCCCGACCTCCTGCGCCAGTATTACAAGGAGTTCTTCGAGACCTTCCGCAAAACCTATCCAAACATCCAGCTTGAGGAACAAGCCCTCACCTATAACGACCTCTTGGACAAGTTCCGGACCGCGCTCTTGGGCAATGCAGCGCCCATGGCGGTCCGCCTGCAAATCCTGGGCGGCACCGAGTTCGCCTCAAAGGGATATTTGGAGCCGCTCAAACCTGAGGATGTAGGGTATTCGACCGAGGATTTCTGGCCCGGCGCAATGAAGGCTGTAACCTGGGAGGACGTCACCTACGGCATTCCAACCAACAACGAGACGATGGCGTTCATCTGGAACGCCGACATCTTCAAGCGTGCAGGCCTCGATCCGGACAAGGCTCCGGCAACCTGGGACGACGTCGTCAAGTATTCCAAGCAGATCCACGACAAGCTCGGCATTGCCGGTTACGGGCTCGTGGCTCGCAAGAATGCCGGCAATACGCCGTACCGCTTCATGCCGCAGCTGTGGGCCTATGGCGGCGGCGTCTTCGACGAGGCCACCGCCGACCCGACCTATAAGAAGGTCGAGCTCGATAGCCCGCAGAGCAAAGCGGCATTGCAAGCCTCCTACGATATGTATGTTCGCGACAAGTCGGTTCCGGTTTCGGCGCTCACCAACCAGCAGGCCGACAACCAGCCCCTCTTCCTCGCTGGCCAGCTCGGCATGATGATCTCGCATCCGTCCGACTACAACGTCATGCTCGACCTGCAGAAAAAGGCGACGGCCACCGACAAGGACAAGGCGCAGACCGTGATCGACAACATGCGCTATGGCTTGATTCCGACTGGCCCCGACGGCAAGCGTGCCGTCGTGTTTGGCGGCTCCAACATTCACATCCTGAAGCCCGAATATGTCGAAGGCGGCAAGGTAGACGAGCCGGCGGCAAAAGCTATCATCTGCATGTGGACAAGCCCCGAATGGTCACTGAAGATGGCTTATGCCGGCTCGAACCCGGGGAACCTCAATGGCTTCAAGACAAAATGGATGAAGGAACGCCTGGACAGCATCAAGTTTCTTGATGTCACGACCTCGATGCTGCCTTACGGCATCCCGTTCCCGGCACTGCCACAGTCCCCCGAGATCATGAACATCATCGTCCCGGACATGCTCCAGAATGCTCTGACTGGGGCCATGACCGTCGACCAGGCAGCAGACGATGCGGCCAAGAAGGTCAAAGACCTGATGGACGGTGGGCTCTAGTCCAAGTCCGACGATCTGACCGGCTGCACATCGGTCGCAGCCGGTTTTGTTCCCAAGGATGAGGGCTCTGCACGGTGACGATCTTGACTGGGAAGGCCGAGGTTTCCCGACGACTGCGACCTCATAGGTCCGGAGTGCTGCGAAAGGTCTGGGAGCATCGCGCTGACTACGCGTACGTGCTTCCTGCGATCGCCGTGATGCTCATCGTCATAGCCTACCCCATCTATTACACGATCGAGCTGTCGTTCTTCAATACACCGCCTGGTCTGCAGCTTCGGGACAAGATTTTCGTCGGTCTCGACAACTACACCGCCATCCTCAAAAGTCCGGTGTTCTGGACGGTTACTTCGAACACTCTTATCTGGACAGCGGGATCGACTTTCATCGCATTTGTCCTGGGGTTCGCTTGCGCCCTCGCACTTCATCGTGACTTCGCCGGCCGCGCCATCCTGCGCGCCATCCTGATCATTCCCTGGGTCATCAGCGCGGTTGCAGCGTCATATATCTGGAAATGGATCTACCATTCGGACTTTGGGATCATTGGCTCAGTGCTGGTTGGCCTGGGATTGAGCGACCGGCCGCCGAATTTCATCGACAGCGTCAGTACGGTGTTGCCCTCGCTGATCGTCGTGAATATCTGGCGAGAATTTCCGTTCGCCATGATCATGATGATGGCCGGCCTGCAGACGGTTCCCGACCAATTGCTGCGCGCCGCAAAAGTCGACGGAGCCAATGCATGGCAGCGGTTCTGGCACGTCACCTTTCCGCACTTGAGAAACGTCTCGACGGTGACGATCCTTCTGCTGGCAGTGGCCAACTTCAATTCTTTCATCATCCCCTGGATCATGACCGGCGGCGGACCGTCGAATGCATCGCATATCTGGATCACTCACATTTACGAACTCGCCTTCGGCCGCCAGCGCTGGGGGGTGGCATCGGCCTATTCGGTGCTGCTGTTCCTGATCCTGATGTCGCTCGGCTACTTCTACGTTCGTGCGCTGAGCGGCAACGACCAGAAAGACGGGAGCGAATGAGCACGATTGTCGAGACTGCTCAAGGCCAGGCGCGTCGCCGTATGCGCATCGATGGATGGCGGTGGGGCGGACGCATCTTCCTTGTGTTCATGCTGCTTTACACCGCATTACCGATGATCTGGATGCTGATCACGTCGATCAAGTCCGGCTTCGCGGCGATGCAATTCCCGCCGCAATGGTGGCCGGACCAACCTACTCTTGCCAGCTACCAGAAGCTGCTCGATCCGCAAAACAGCGTCGGTCAGGACTTCCTTCGTTTCTTCTGGAACAGCCTTTTCGTCTCCACTGCCACGACCATCCTTTCGGTGATCGTGGCAGTTCCTGCGGCCTACGCGTTTTCGCGCTTCACTTTCCCAGGCCGGAACTTTCTGTTCTTCGCCGTATTGCTTCGCAACATGTTCCCGGCGGTGATCTTTCTCGTGCCGCTCTTCATCCTGATGCGCGCGATCGGGCTGGTGAACACGCATAGCTCGCTCATCCTCACTTACCTCACATTCGGCCTGCCGCTGGCAATCTGGCTCCTCAAGGGCTTCTACGACAACATCCCGGTGCAACTCGAGCAGGCCGCGCGCATCGATGGGGCAACGCGGTTCCAGGCCTTTGTCCTGATCGTGATGCCGCTCTCGGCGCCAGGAATCATCGCGACGGCGATCTATTCCTTCATCGGCGCGTGGAACGAGTACATCTATGCCTATACGTTCCTCTCCAAGAACGACCAGCTGACACTGCCGGTCGGCATCCAACGCTTCTTCTCCGAAAATACGACGGACTTTCCCGGCCTTATGGCGGCCAGCTTTATGATGAGTGTGCCCGTCGTGGTCTTGTTCCTCGTCCTGCAACGATACTTCGTACGCGCCCTCACAGAAGGCGCAGTCAAGCACTAGGGAGTTGCCGGTGGCCCACGTGGTCCTCAAAGATCTTGTCAAGACCTATGGCAGCTTCAAAGCTGTCAACGATGTTTCGCTGACGGTCAACGACGGCGAATTTGTAGCGCTCGTCGGCCCTTCAGGCTGCGGCAAGACAACTACACTCAATCTTGTGGCGGGGCTCATCCCCATCACATCTGGCGACATCGTCATCGGCGACCGGGTGGTCAACGACCTCGACCCCAAGGACCGCGACATCGCAATGGTGTTCCAGAACTACGCGCTCTATCCGCAGAAATCGGTCTACAAAAACCTGGCGTTCCCGCTGCAGATGCGCAAACTGCCAAGGGACGAGATCGACAAGAAGGTCAAGGAAGCAGCGCGAGTGCTCGACATGACACAGCTGCTCGAGCGCAAGCCACGCGAACTTTCGGGCGGGCAACAGCAGCGCGTGGCGCTCGGCCGTGCACTCGTTCGCGATCCGGCGGTATTCCTGATGGATGAACCACTCTCCAACCTCGACGCAAAGCTGCGCGTGCAGATGCGGTCGGAGATCAAGCGTTTCCACCAGGACCTCAAGGCGACGATCATCTACGTGACGCACGACCAGCTCGAAGCGGTAACCATGGCCGACAGGATGGCGGTGATGAACGGCGGCTACCTGCAGCAATACGATTCACCGGCGCAGGTCTTTGCCCATCCGGTGAACATGTTCGTCGCCAGCTTCGTCGGCAGCCCGGCGATGAGCCTTGTTCCGCTGGAGACGTCAACGGCAAGCGGCAACACTGTGTTGACGAGTGCGGAGGGCTGGCGCCTCGAGCTCTCGCCAGAAAACGCTCAGAAGGTCTCAAGGGCGACAACCAAGAAAGTCGTGCTCGGCGCACGTCACTCGACGATCAAGCTGCACAAGAGTGCGGTGCCAGGCAGCATTCCTGCCAAGGCCTACACGGTGGAGCCGACTGGAGACGTCACCTTCGTGCAGGCGTTTCTTTCGGGCGCCATCGTCAATGTCAGCGTGCCGCCGACCATTGCCGTCGCGCCCGACGAACAGATTTGGCTCGAGTTCGATCAGGAGCGGATGCATCTGTTCGACGGCGAAACAGAAATGGCCCTCAAGGCCCACTGAGACAGAGCCGATGCGTGCGAATCGAGGCGTGAATGACTACGAAGCTTAAAATCACGGCCATCAAGCCCTATCCAGTATGGGTTGGAACGCGCAACCAGATGCTGGTCAAAGTCGAGACCGACAACGGCATTTTCGGCTGGGGCGAGAGCGGCTTGAGCGGTCGCGAAAAGGCCGTGGCCGGCGCGATCGAGCACTATCGCGAGTTTCTCATCGGCCGCGATCCAATGCAGATTGGTCGGATCTGGCAAGAAGTTTATCGCAGCCAGTACTTTGAAGGCGGGCGCGTTCTGCAGGCGGCAATTTCCGCCATCGACATTGCCCTTCACGACATCAAGGGCAAGGCGCTGGGCGTGCCGGCCTACGAACTGTTGGGCGGCATGCAGCGCGACCGTATTCCTACCTTCGCCTCGACGGGTGACGAGGCCGAGGGCGATGTCGCCATCGAACGAGCCCGCGAACTACGCGAACAAGGGTGGCAGGCGATCCGCTTCTTTCCTATCGGGCAAAACAGCAAGGACATCTTTGAACCGCGCCAGTCGATCGGCGCGACCGCAACTATGCTGAACAAGGCGCGCGAGGCGCTGGGCGACGAGGTCGTCCTCGGCATCGACTATCATCATCGGCTGTCGGTGGCAGAGGCGGCGAGCTTCTGTAACAAGCTCAGCCGCGGCGTGCTTGATTTCCTCGAGGAGCCGATACGAGACGAGACACCCGAGGCCTACGAATCCCTGCGCACGATGACTGACATCCCCTTCGCCATCGGCGAGGAATTTGCCAGCAAGTGGCAATTCCTGCCCTACATCGAGCGTGGCATCCATCAGTTCAACCGGCTCGATGTTTGCAATGTTGGCGGGCTCACCGAAGCGATCAAGGTCGCCGGTTGGAGCGAGGCGCACTATGTGGACCTGATGCCCCACAATCCCCTCGGCCCAGTCTGCACGGCCGCGACCATCCATCTCGCCGCCGCGGTAGCGAATTTCGCCTGGCTCGAGACCAGGGTGCCCGAGGCAAAGCTGGGCTTCGATAATTCCGACTTCTTCCCCGTGCAACCACGGCTCGACGGCCCAGACTATCCGGTCAGCGATCTGCCGGGGCTTGGCGTAGAGGTCAACGAAGAGGCGATCAAGGCGGAGAGCTTCCGGTTCTGGGAAACGCCTCACCTGAAGCGCCGCGATGGTTCTGTTACGAACTGGTAGTTTCATCCACCGGAGCCTAGAATGACCCATACGCCCGACATTACGCGACCGCCCAAAGAACTGATCGACGCATTGAAGGAAATCGGTGCCGCGACGATTTCCGGCACGCTTGGCCACATGGGCTTCCGCAATCCGCATATGGTCGGTCCCGTGCCGCAGAATCGCGGGAAGTCGATCGTGGGGCCGGCCCTGACGCTCCAGTTCATGCCGCAGCGGCCGGACCTCTTCACCGAGGGAGAATATGCAGATCCGGAGACGCAGTTGCACCGCCATGTGCTTTATCACGTGCAGGAGGGCGATGTGGTCGTGGTCGACGCGCGCGGCGACATGAGCTCGGGCGTCTTCGGCGATATGATGTCGACCTATTTCAAAGGCAGAGGCGGCGCCGGCATCGTGATCGATGGGTGCATGCGCGATCGGCCCAATGTCGAGAAGCTGGATCTCCCTCTATGGCTACGTGGCTGGACTCCCAACTACCATGTGCAGACCAGCATCTATCCGAATGCGGTCAACGTTCCGATTGCCTGCGGCGGTGTCACGGTAATCCCCGGCGACATCATCGTCGCCGACGATGACGGGGTGGTGGTACTTCCAGTCGCGATGGCCGCGAAGGTAATCGAAGAGTCGCAAAAGCATCACGATTGGGAGGAGTTCTCGCGAGTGAAGCTTATGGAGGGCGGGTCGTTGCAGCGCTACTATCCGCTGCATGACGATGCCCGCGGAGAATACGAAGAGTGGCGCAAAACAAACCGCTTGGAGAACCGAAGTTAGCCTATTGATTACCCTCGGCGGGCCGCGAACCTTCTGAGGTATCGCCGACGTCTATGCAAAAATAGGGAGTCGAATTTCGCCGTGCGAGACCGCCGGCGGCAACTTCTCCGAACAGGTTCCCGGGGATCACGAGGTGCATCTCCTGTCGATGATCCCGCACGATTGGGACGAGGCCAAGAACCGCGCCCTGCTGCGCCGGTCCTTCGAGGCTTTGCCGAGCGGCGGCGCAGTGATCATTAGCGAGCTTCTCGTCAATGACGAAAAGACCGGGCCGGCGCCGGCCGCGCTGATGAGCCTCAACATGCTGATCGAGACGGAAGGGCGAAACTACACGCCGGCCGAATATTCGGCGTGGCTCGAGGAAGCCGGCTTCCGGCACATCGAGACGGTCTGGTTCGACGCACCCGCCGCGAACGGCGCGGTGATCGGCCGCAAGCCCTAAATCAGGATGATTTGGGCCCAATCGGCCTAAAATATGAAACCTGATCTAAATCAGAGCATGATGTCGTCTGAAAACCGCGCACACTTTTCGGCATCATGCTCCAGAGCAACGGGACGGAGGGAAGCATGAGCATTCACGATTTCGGATCTGCTGTCACGCGCGTGGCGTCGCGGGCGGCCAGGCGGGTGTTGCCCGCAGCATTCGCAGCGCTGGCGGCGGCGATTGGATCGTCGCCTGCCGGCGCGGCCGACAGCGAGCTGGTCGAACGGGGGAAATACCTGGTGACCATCACGAGCTGCACCGATTGCCACACGCCGGGACATTTCCTCGGCAAGCCGGACATGACGCGTCACCTCGGCGGCTCCGAGGTCGGTTTCGAGATCCCGGATGTCGGGGTGTTCTACGGCCCCAACCTCACGCCCGATGAGGAGACGGGTCTCGGGCGTTGGAGCGAGCGTGATATCGTCACTGCGATCCGGACAGGCAGGCGCCCCGACGGACGCATGCTCGCTCCGGTCATGCCGTGGCCCGCATTGGCGAAGCTCACCGACTCTGACGCCGCGGCGATTGCGGCCTATCTCAAGAGCCTGCCGCCGGTGAGCAACAAGGTGCCCGGACCGTTCGGGCCGGGCGAGGCGCCGACGTCGTTCGTGATGAAGATCGTGGCGCCGGCGGAGAAATAGGGGCGGCGCATTGCAGGGCGGCGCCCATCCCATTGCCGGCTCACGACTCGCGCGGAGTCGCCCTGGACGATCGCGCCGGAGTTCAGTTCGGGACGAGAACCTCGCCCTTGCCGAGCCCGCATTTTCGCCGCCTGCCGCGCTTTTTGAAAGCAGCGCGATCAACAGTTTGCCCCTCCGTCCTGAGTATTTGCCACGCGAAACTCTGTTTCCAGACTGCGTATCGCCTCCACATTGCGCTTTACAACTATATAACATAGTTGCTACGTTACTAGCGATGGAAGCGGGCCTGCTGACTGGTTGTTGGACTGCCCTTAATGAAGGACGCTGCGACGATGTCTGGGACCTATGCTACCTTTTCCGACGATAGTTTTGCGGGCCGAAGCGTCCTTATCACGGGCGCAGCGAGCGGAATGGGTCTTGAAACGGCAAGGGCCTTCGCCAGCAAGGGCGCGGAAGTCGTCATGGCGGATCGTGACGAGGCGGGGCTGAAGCGCTACGGTGCGGAACTGCGCAATGGCGGCGCGGCTATTCACACCGTGACGGTGGATGTCAGCGATCAGGAAAGCATCGACAAGGCCTTCGATTTTTGTGACGCAAATCTGGCGCGTCTCGATAACGTCGTGACATGTGCAGCGATCATCACAGCCAAGCGTATATTCGAGCAGGATCGGGCGCATTGGCATCGCGTGCTCGATGTCAATCTGCTCGGCAGCTTCTTCGTCGTGCAGGCGGCGGTCAAACGCATGCTCGACAACGCCGATGGCGGCAACATCGTCTGTATCGCCTCGGATGCCGGCGTGCATGGCGGCGGCGGGCTGATCGCCGATACCGCTTATGCGGCATCGAAAGCCGGGATCTTGTCGATGGTCAAATCGGTGGCGCGGGAACTTGCGGGCAAGAAGATCCGCATCAACGCGCTGAACCCCGGGCCGACGGATTCCCCGATGCACTCCCATATCGACCAGTCGCTGAAGGACCGCATCGCCGGCAATCTGCCGATGCGGCGCATGGGACGGCCCGAGGACATGGCGGCGGCAATCATGTTCCTGTGCTCGGATGCAGCCAGCTTTACCTACGGCGCCGCGCTCGATGTCGATGGCGGATCGATGTTCCGCTAGATGGGGAGGGGATAGAAGTATGCAGCAGACAGCCCGCCGTTACGCCTATTCGGCCGATATTCCCGAACTCGATGATGTCGATGTGCTCGTCATCGGGGGCGGACCATCGGGATTATCGGCCGCGGTCGCGGCGGCACGTCTTGGCGTGCGGGTACGCCTTGTGGAGCGCTACGGCTTCCTCGGCGGCAACCTTACGGCGGGCCTCGTCGGCCCCTGCATGACCTCCTATTCGCTCGACGGCAGCCAGCAACTGATCCGGGGCATCTACGAAGAATTCGTTCAGCGGATGATGGCGCTCGGCGGCGCGCTGCATCCGAGTACGATCCCGGCAGGTTCGGCCTATTGCGGCTTCATCGTCTACGGCCACGACAAGGTGACACCTTTCCAGCCTGAGGCGGCGAAGGTCGCGGCGCAGCGCATGTGCGTCGAGGCGGGAGTGGAATTGTTGCTGCACACCATGGTCGTCGATGCCATTGTCGATGACCATGACGCGGACAATCCCCGGGTGCTCGGGGTCGTTTGCGCCGGCAAAGGCGGGTTGAGGAGCGTTCGTGCCAAGGTCGTCGTCGATTGCTCGGCCGACGGCGATGTCGCCCATTATGCCGGTGTCCATACCCGTCAGGGGCGGGAAAGCGACGGCCTTTCCCAGCCGCAAACATTGTTCTTCCGCGTGCAGAACGTCGATGACCAGGCTGTGGAGGATTACATCCGCGCGCATCCGCAGGATTTTCGGCCTTTCGCCTCGATCGTCGCCAAGGCGACGGCCGAGGGCCGCTTTCCCGCGCCTCGCCGCGGCATCGGCCTTTACAAAACCATGGAACCGGGCGTCTGGCGCATCAATACCGGCCGCGTGTTGCGCCGCAATGGGGCTGACGCCCTTGAGCTCTCGCTTGCCGAGGTCGAAGGCCGGGAGCAGACCGTGGCGCTGCTCGATTTCTTCCGCAACAATCTGCCCGGCTTCGAACAGGTGGAACTGCGGGACACGGCAACCCAGATCGGCGTACGGGAAACCCGACGGATCGATGGCGCCTACGAACTGACGCTGCAAGATTTGCATTCCGGCCGCGCCTTCGAAGATGTCGTGGCGTTGTGCGGCTATCCGCTCGATATTCACGACCCCACAGGTTCGGGCGGTGGGACCGGTGGCCAGGGGCTTGATGCGGCCAATATCTACCAGATACCCTACCGTGTCATGCTGCCGCGCGTTCATGAGGGCCTGCTGGTGTCCGGCCGCGCGGTCTCGGCGACGCATGAGGCGCTCAGCGCCATTCGCGTCATGCCGCCCTGTTTTGCGCTCGGCCAGGCGGCCGGTGTTGCCGCAGCGCTTTCGGTCGGCAACAGGGCAAGCCCCCGGCATGTCGACTACGCGGATTTGCGCAGGGAACTTCTGGCCCAGGGCGCCTATCTTGGCTGACGGAAGGAGAAAGCGCGGAAGCTATATACCCGTGTTTTCTCAAGTCAGGCCTTCAGATGAAGGGTCACCAGCACGGTGCATTCGGCGCCATCGGCAAAGCGGGTTGCAACGCGCAGCCAATTGCCGAAGGCGTTGAGCCGGGCCACGGCAATGCCGTCCTGTTCGCCCGGCATGGCGAATTCCGTTCCTTCGCGAACCCAGTGCATGCCGTCAGGCGAGATTTCCACCCAGCCCTTGGGTACAGTGCCGACGGGAGGCTTCAACGCCCGAATGAAGAACACGGCTTCACGCGCCCAGCCGGCCTCATAGGGTTCGCTCGCGGCGTCGCCGCTCCAGCGCTCATTGCGGGTTATCACCGCCGTTATGTTTTCGGGAAGCATCAAAAATCCCCTGAAATGCAGATGGAATCGACGTAGAGAAAGGCGCGTTTGGCGACATCCGTCTCGGCGAACAGGCAGAAGTTCAGCATGCACCAGAGGTTTTTCATCGCCGGAATCCGGATCGACTCGAAGCCGGATACGTCGAAATTCCGGTCGTTGCACTGCAAGCCGGTCGCCTTCATGGAGGCGAGGTCGAAATCGAAGCGCATATAGCTCCAGTTCACTTTCGTCGGGATCTCGTTGTAGCAGAGCCGTTGTTCACCATCCGGCAGGTCCAGCCAACCTTCAGGCGCCAGGTGATAGTGGCTTACGGTCTTGTCTTCCCGGCCGATGGCGGTGAAGGACGTGGTCTCACGTTTGTACTGCCATTTCTGCAAGTGCTTGCCGTCGAGTGCATTGAGAAAGCGTAGATGTGGCATAACCCGCTCGCCATCTCCGTCGCGATCGCCGCATTGCAGGTCGAACAGGAAGCCGATCGATCGCACGTCGGTTTCCGATAGTTTCAGTTCCGTCGCCTCCGGCTTGAACGTGAAGAAAATCTCGAAGCGGATCGGCCCGCGCTTGCGGAAGGTATGACGCTTGATTGCAACGTTCTGGGCACCCGGTTTTGCCTTTGTGGCGATCTTCAGCGCATAGGACGAATCCATGCCGCCGTGGGATCCTGCATCCCAATGTCCGAGAGTTGAGAGCATGGCGCTCGAGTGCTGGGCAAAGCCGGGCAGCATGACGTCGAGGTTGTCCTCGTAATTGCCGACCAACTGTGACCAGCCGCAATGCCCGCGCGAAAAATCGTCAAAGGACAGGATGCGCGGCAGAGGATCGAAACGGCTGAGCGCCGGATCTGCGCGAAGCATGGCGAGCCTCATGGCTTCCATCATGTCTGCTGTGGAAGAGGGGGCTGATGTTGTCATTATGGCGTTGACCTCACTGTACGCGGAGCCGTTTGACGGCGTCCCAATCGATTTCGATGCCGAGACCCGGCCGTGTCGGCACGTCGAGCCTGCCGTTCTTCTGGCGCAGGCAGCCGGGCGCCAGATTGGCCAGGTCGCGCTTGAAGGGGCTAAGATCGCATTCGCATTCCATCACCCGGAAATTCGGAAGGGCGGCCGCAAGATGCGTGCTGGCCGTCTCGCAGATAATGCCGGACATCCCGATATGCGGGGCGTAGCCCACATCGTGCAGGGCGGCATAGTCTGCCATGCGACGTGTTTCGGATATGCCGCCGGCACGGGCGACATCCGGCTGCAGGATTGAAAGGGTGCGGTTGGCGACGAGACGCTGCGCCTGATCGGCGGTAAAGTTGCTCTCTCCGGCTGCGAGCGGCACGTCGCAGCGTTTGCGAAGTTCTTCGTAGCCTTGCTCGTTTTCCGGCGCCAGCGGCTCCTCGAACCAGAAGTAGTCGTTGGCCGAAAGTGCCCCGCCGACTTCGATCGCTTGGTCCAGATCATAGGCCCAGTTGGCGTCGACACAGAGTTCGATATCGTCGCCGGCGCGTTTGCGCAGCCGTTCGATGCGCCGGCAGGCTTCCCGGACGGGATTGGCCATCTTGACTTTGATGCGCGAGAATCCCTCGCCGATATAGCGCTCCAGTTCCCGATCCGCCTCAGCATCGTCGACCCAGTTTACGGCGGCGGCATAGACCTCGATCGTTTTCCGGCCGATGCCGCCAAGCAGCTTGGCGATCGGCATGCCCGCGGCCTTGCCCATGATGTCCCACAGCGCAATGTCGACGCCAGCGATCGCCTCGATCAGCATGCCGCCGGCGCGGCCTGACAGCGAGCGCCGCATGGATTGCCAGAGCGCGCCGATGTTGCGTGCGTCCTGTCCGATCAGCCGTGGCTTTAACGAGGTTTCGATAAGCTCCACATAGGCCTTGGGCGAAAACCGGGCCAGAACCTCACCGACGCCGACGATGCCGGCATCGGTGCGCACCTCGACGAGGACCATCGAGACCTTGTGATAGGTGCCCCAGGACGTGACGGTCGGTTTGGGCAGCATCTGGCTGAGCGGATGGGCGATGACATCTGAAATAATGATCGCCGGTCCGGTCGAAGGTTGCACAGAATCCATCGGCTCTTTCGTTCCCAATGTTTTGCTCGTTGCTCTTGGTTTTGCTCGCTGCTTTGGGGCGTGTCTGTTATTCCTAGCTAGATGTTGGTGACTTGGCAACTGATAAACCTAGTTGCTAAGTTGGAAACTGCGTGTTAGCTTTGTGAATATGAGGATCGAGATGAGTGAAATTCCCGAAAGGAAACCCGTTTTCACCGCCAAGCCGCCCAACCCTTCGCGGTTGGCGGATGGGGTTTCCGATGCGATTGCCGCCGCGCTCTTTGATGGGCGCATCTCGCCTGGCGAGCCGTTGCCGCCCGAAGGGGAGATCGCCAGGGAGTTCGGCGTCTCGAAGCCTATCGCCCGCGAGGCGCTTCGCCAGCTGACGGCAGCCGGGCTGATCTTCACCCAACAAGGCAAGGTTGCCCGGGCCAAGGCGCTGAGCGGCGAATCGATGGACAAAATCTACGGCTACGCGGTCCGCTCCAGTCTCAAGCGGCTGCGCGAAGCCAATGAAATGCGCCGCGTCGTCGAGACGGGAATTGCCCGACTCGCCGCCGAACGTCGCGATCCGGAAGGTCTGGATATTATGCGGCAGGGCCTGGCGGGCATGCTGGCTTCCGTCCAGGAGCCCTCCGGCTTTACCGCCGCCGACATCCTGTTTCACCTCGGCCTCGCCGTGACGACGGGTAATTACATGATCCGCGTGCACATGGAGAGCATGCGTTCCGTGCAGCGCGAGGTGTCGGAATTGTTTTCACGTCGCGCCAATCGCAGCGACGCTGACTGGCGGGCAACGATTGGCCGGCATCAGGCAATCTACGACGCAATTGCAGTTGGTGATGCCGACCTCGCCGAGCAAAAAATCCGGGAGCATTTCGAAGCTGCCGACATTGCCTCGCTCGAGGTGGCCGACAAGTTGAAAGATGCCGAGCGATGAGCGCCGCGCGCTTTTCACTGAAAGGCCGACGCGTGCTGGTAACCGGTGCCAGTTCCGGCATCGGCCGGGCTGTTGCGCTTGGCCTTGCGGAGCATGGAGCGGAACTGATCCTGCATCATTTCGGTAATGAGACGGGCGCGCGTGAGGTGGCCCGGGCGACCGGCGGCACAGCGCCGGTACTGGAAGCAGACTTCACCGACGGGCGTGCGACGCAGGCTTTTGCCGATGAGGTGCTCAAAACACACGGCCCGATCGATATCCTCATTGCCAATGCCGCCATCGAACATCGGCGGCCCTGGCAGGAGTTGGATGAGGCGCATGTCAACGCCCATGTGGCATCGAATTTCTCGGCGCTGCTGACGCTGACGGCAAAGCTGGTTCCGCCGATGGCCGAGCGGGGCTGGGGCAGGGTCGTCGCCACAGGCAGTATCATGGCGGTGCGGCCGCGGGCGGAAACGGTTGTTTATGCGTCGCTCAAGGCGGCGCAGTTGACTGCGATCAGGTCGATTGCGCGCGAAACCGGCCATCGCGGAGTCACGCTGAATGTGGTTTCGCCGGGTGCGATCGAGATCGAAGCCAGTGCCGCGCGCTACGGCGACCCGGCGTTCCGCAAAGCGGTTGCCGCCAAGATCCCTGTGGGCAGGCCGGGCCAGCCGCAGGACCTGGTTGGGGCGTTTGTTTTTTTGTGCAGCGATGCTGCCAGCTACATTACGGGTGCAAATATCCCGGTCGACGGAGGATGGTCGATCGGAGACGCGCCCGGGAGCCTTCCGCACGCCGCCGGGTGAGCGGCGTGTGGCAAGGTTTTCGAGATCACGCGGCGGCACCACCCGCCGCAGCTTGCAGCCAAACGCCGGACGAATGCCGTTTGCATTCATTCGGTGAAGGCTGATCGCCGACGACTAAAAAGGGAGGAAACCATGAAGGCCGCAATAGCAGGTATCGCAGCATCCGCGTTGACATTGTGCATATCGACGTCCGCCGTCTTCGCGACGGATCTCCGCATGACGGTCTGGACCGGGAGCGAGGCTCATCTGAAGATGCTGAATGGCATTGCGGAGAGCTTCAAAGCCACGCATCCCGACGTGAACGTGAAGTTCGAGACCGTGCCGGTCAGCGACTACACCCAGAAACTGACCTTCCAGATCGCCGGCGGCAATGCTCCCGACATAGCCTGGATGATGGAGGATGCCGCTCCGGCTTTCGAAAACGCCAATCTTCTGATGGATATCGGCCCGACGCTCAAGGCGGCGGAAGGCTATGATTTCGACGATTTTTCGAAGCCGGCCATGGGCCTCTGGCAGAAGGATGAAACGGTCTACGGCATTCCGTTCTCCACCTCGCCTTTCATGATCTACTACAACAAGGACATGTTCGACAAAGCCGGGCTCGAAGATCCGCTGACGCTCGCCGCCAAGGGCGAATGGAACATGGACATGTTCCAGGAAGTCTCCAAGAAGCTCGCGGCAGCCAATCCCGGCAAATGGGGCTTCGAGTTCAAGGATGGCGAAGGCTATGCCTCTCGCATGACCCACGCCCTTCTGCCGCCAATCCGCGCCTATGGCGGCGACATCTGGTCGAACAAGGAATGCGGCTTCGACAAGCCAGAAGCCGTCAAGGCGGTCAAGCAGCTGCATGACATGGTCTTCAAGGACAAGTCCATCGTTCCGCCGGGCGAACAGGGTGATTACTTCTCCGGCAATTCGGCGATGACGGTCAACCAGATTTCCCGTGCTTCGAAGATGGCGGAAGCCGGCTTCAAGTGGGGCATCGCACCGTTGCCCACCGGCCCAGGTGGTGAGTCACCCGTTATTGGCCAGGCCGGTCTTGTTGTGTTCGCCCAAGGCAAGAATACCGAAATCGCCGCAGAATTCGTGGCGCATATGACCAATAAGGAGAACGTCGCCACCATGGCGCAGTTCTTCCCGCCGGCCCGCAAGAGCGTTCTGCAGGCCGATGCATTCATCAACGGCAACAAGCTCGTGCCGCCCGAGATGATGAAGAATGTGGCTGCCGCGATAGAAAAGGGCCGGGTGGTCTCGGCTAACGAAAAAGCGCCCCAGATCCTTGCCGCCATGGCGCCTCGCGTCGATGCCCTGTGGAAGCCGGATGCCGATGTCGATGCCGCCATCAAGGGCATCTGCGCGGCAATCCAGCCGCTGCTTTGATCAGAACGAAGATGGCCGATACCGTTCATAACTCCATTCGAACCGGCCAAAAGACCTGGCTGACGTTGAAGATGAGAGAGATGATGGAGGCGTGGCTGTTTGTCAGCCCCACCTTCATCGGCTTCCTCATCTTCTTCCTCGGTCCGCTCTGTGCAGTGGTCTATTATTCAATGACCGAATGGAACCTGCTCAGCCAGCAGGCCACCTTCGTAGGCCTTGCCAATTTTCAGAATGCGCTCCTCGAAAACCCTGACTTTTGGCTTGTGGTACGCAATTCGGTTATTTTCGCGATCGGTCTCGTGCCGCTCAACATGGCGCTCGCGCTCGCCTTGGCGCTCGCCCTTTCCCGGCCGTTCTTCGGGGTCGTGTTCTTTCGCACGGTGTTTTTCGCTCCCGTCATCACCTCGGCTATCGCCTGGGCGATCGTCTGGAAATTTCTGCTGCAGGGAGAAGGTGGTTTCATCAACCAGGTACTGGCGCTGGTCGGGATCACTGGTCCAAACTGGCTGCGTGAACCGAACTGGGCCATGGCGGCGGTCATCGTCACCCGCGTCATCAAGATGGTCGGCCTCAACATGATCCTCTACATTGCGGCGCTGCAGGCGATCCCGCGGGACTATGAAGAGGCAGCGCGCCTGGAAGGCGCCTCGCGCCGGCAGATCTTCAGCATGATCACCTGGCCGTTGCTGGCGCCGACCACGCTCGTCATCATGGTCATCACGACGATCGGTTCTTTCAAGGTCTTCGATCATATATATCAGATGACCGGTGGCGGCCCGGAAAACGGCACGCTGGTGCTTGCCTTCTACATCTACCAGCAGGGCTTCAAGTTCTTCAATGTCGGCTATGCCTCGGCGCTCGCGATGATCATGTTCGTGATGATCATGGCGCTGACCCTGGTACAGGTGATGCTGCGGAGAAAGGGATCGGAATGACCCAGCGCCAAATCCAGATCCTCTACCGCACCTGCTGGACGATCGCGCTCCTGATCGCCGCCATACCTTTTGTTTTCCCATTCGTTTGGATGGTGTCTGCCGGCTTCAAGAGCGTGACCGAGATATTCGGTGCGCCGACGCTTATTCCCCGCGTCTGGCGCTGGCAGAATTTCGTCGAAGTGTTCACCTACCAGCCGTTCGCGCGGCAGTATTTCAACTCGCTTTACATCGCGATCGTGGTGACGGCGCTCACCCTCGCCATCTCGTCCCTGGCCGGCTATGCGCTGGCGCGCATGCGGTTTGCCGGTGCCGGGCTGCTGATGCTTTTTCTGATCTCGGCGCTCATGGTGCCGGAGGAAGTGACGATCATTCCGAACTTCTTCCTGATGCGTTGGCTGGGCCTGGTGGATACTCACTGGCCGCTGATCCTGCTGCCCACCTTCGGCCCTCATGGGGTGATGGCAACGTTCCTGATGCGCCAGTATTTCTTGGCCCTGCCCAAGGAACTGGAAGAAGCCGGCAAGATGGACGGCCTCTCACGCTTCGGCGTTTGGTGGAAGATTGCGCTGCCGATGGCGCGTCCGGCCCTGGCTGCGGTTTCCATCATCACCTTTCTGTTCTCGTGGAACCTGTTCCTGGAGCCGCTGATCTTTCTGAGCTCGCTCGACATGTTCACGCTGCCTTTGGCCTTGTCGAACTTCAACGACAGCTACGGCTTGCCGTTGTGGAACCTCCAGCTTGCCGCTACCAGCCTTGCCGTGGTGCCGATCCTGATCGTCTATCTGATCGCCCAGCGGCAGATCATCGAAAGTTTTGCGCTATCAGGCGTGAAGGGATGAGGATTTTTCGTTCATGAGCAGTGTATCGCTTAAAGGCATCGAAAAACGCTTCGGCGCCGTCGAGGTCATCCGCGGCGTCGATCTCAGGATCGATCCGGGCGAGTTCGTCGTATTCGTCGGTCCGTCAGGCTGCGGCAAGTCCACCTTGCTGCGGCTGATTTCGGGACTGGAATATCTCAGCGGCGGTGAACTTGCGATTGGCGGCCGGGTGGTCAACGAAGTGCCGGCTTCGAAACGCGGTGTTGCCATGGTCTTCCAATCCTATGCCCTCTATCCACATCTGACCGTCCGGGACAATATGGGTTTCGGGCTGAAGGTTCGCAAAGTTCCGGCACAGGAGCGTCAGAAGCGTGTCGATGAAGCAAGCGCCACGCTGAAGCTCGAAGCATTGCTCGATCGCTACCCCCGTGAGCTTTCCGGCGGTCAGCGGCAGCGCGTCGCGATCGGCCGGGCCATCGTCGGAAATCCTGATGTCTTCCTGTTCGACGAACCGCTGTCGAACCTCGATGCAGAGTTGCGCGTGCACATGCGCTCTGAAATCGCCGCACTACACAAGCGGCTCTCCACGACGATGATCTATGTAACGCACGACCAAATCGAAGCGATGACGCTCGCCGACAAGATCGTCGTTCTGCGCGACGGCCGTGTCGAGCAGGTCGGTTCCCCCCGGGAATTATATGAGCGGCCGGCAAATATCTTCGTGGCGCAATTCATCGGAAGCCCAAAAATGAACCTGCTCCCGGCAGATATCGCGCCTTTGCTGACAGGTGCAAGGGCAGCGGATACCACGGCCGAGACCATCGGGATAAGGCCGGAACATCTGACGGTCGTGGAACCTCGAGACGGGACGCTGCGCGGAACCGTCGGGCTTTGTGAATATACCGGGGCGGTAACACTGCTTCACGTCAAGCTGCCGGACGGGCATGATTGCCTCGTCCTGCACGACGGTGGTGATATGAAGGCGGGAAACCAACTAGGGCTCACCGCCGATGTCTCGAAGGTGCACTTTTTCAATGGCAACGGGCAGACAATAAAGCGGACTGAACAAGGCTGGACTGCTTGAACGTATGGCAGCTCCTGGCGCGGGCGCGAGCCGCAGAAATCTCTGAAGAGCGGGGTTCGTCTACTCGCCCTGTCGCAAGTTGCGAAGTCGGTCGAAAAGGACGGCGAGCACGATTGCGCCACCGATAAAGCAACCCTGCCAGAACGCGTTGATACCGAGCAAACCAAGACTGTTACGGATGACCTCGATGAGTGCGGCGCCGACCAAGGCTCCAAAGGCGGTGCCGACGCCGCCCGCCAGATTGGCGCCGCCGATAACCGCGGCGGCAATGACCTGAAGTTCCATCCCGGCGCCGATGTTTGTGGTGACGGCGCCGAGCCAGCCGGTCTGAATGATGCCGGCAACCCCCGCCGACAGGGCAGAAATCATATAGACGATGACCTTGATCCTCGGCACCGGAACGCCTGTCAGTGTCGCGGCGTGCTCATTGCCGCCGATGGCAAATACATAGCGGCCGAACTTGGTCCAGCGCAGCACGAAACCGGTAATGAGTGCCAGCACGACCATGTAAAGCACTGGATTGGCGATGCCGAAAAACCAGGCGCCGCCACCGAGAGCCAATAGTTTGTCGTGATCAGGTCCGAATTCAAAAACCACAGTGTTGTTGGATGCAACCATCGCAAGGCTGCGCGCAATCGACAGCATGCCGAGCGTGACGACGAAAGGCGGGAAGCCGAGATAGGCAATCAAGACGCCGTTGAAAGCTCCGACCAGAAGAGCCGTACCGATCGAGGCGGCGATGCCGACTTCAATACTATAGCCCGCGTGCATAACCACAGCCAGCACCATGCTGCACAGACAAAGTACGGAGCCAACGGACAAATCGATGCCGCCGGTGATGATGACCAGCGTCATGCCCAGCGCGATAATGGCGACGAAGGTGACGTTGCGGGTGATGTTGTAGATGTTCTTCGCCGTCGCAAAGGAGTCCGTTGCCATCGACAGAAAAATGCAGGCTAGAATGACTGCAATCAGCACCCAGAATGTCTGGCCGCTCATGATCGTTGCAAGCCAGCTCCGTTGCTTCTGTCCGATCGTTTGGTCAAGTGTAATCGCCATCGTCGACCTTCTTCCTTCTTGTTGCAACGGATAGCATCGATCACACCTGTTCGATGGCGCCGGTAATCAGTCCCGTCACTTCCTCCGGCGAACTTGCCGCAATCTGCTTGTCGGCTACCTTTCTGCCTCGCCGCATCACGATCACACGGTCGGCGACCGAGAAGACGTCGGGCATGCGGTGGCTGATCAGGACAACGACAATGCCCTGATCCCGCAATTGGCGGATCAGATTCAGAACCTCAGCCACCTGGCGCACGGAAATGGCTGCGGTCGGCTCGTCCATCAATACGATTTTCGCTTCCGACAGCATCGTGCGGCCGATCGCGACCGCTTGGCGCTGGCCACCTGACATTTGCTTGACGAGATCGCGCGCCCGCGTCTCGGATTTGAGCTCGCGAAATATCTCGCCGGCGCGCTTGTACATGGCCTTGTGGTCGAGGATGCGAAGAGGCCATACGCCGCGGCGCAATTCCCGACCGAGGAACACGTTCGCTGCCGCCGTCAGATTGTTGCAGAGCGCCAAATCCTGGTGAACGATCTCGATGCCATGCTGGCGTGCTTCCTTCGGCCGATGAAGCACGAGATCGGCGCCGTCGAGCCGCATGGTTCCATGGCTCGGCCGAAAGTTGCCGGCGATCATCTTCACCAATGTGGACTTGCCAGCGCCGTTATCGCCCATCAGGCCGACAACCTGCCCGGCTTCGAGCGAAAACGAAACATCGTTGACTGCCTGGATGGCACCGAAATGTTTGGAAATATTGCTGAGCTCAAGAACCGCCACCAGCCTCCTCGCCTCCCAAAACCTGCGGGCTATCCATCGCACCGAACCCTGCATGTCTTCGATGCAAGGCTCCGGCGAATTCGCTTTTCCAATACCCTCCCAGGAAAAGCGATTGGGAGCATTTACGCAAAACCCTGCGACAGCGTCAACTCATTGTCCCGGCCATTGACCTTATTGTCGCAAAAATCTGTTTTGTCAGACAAATATCATTTGACGAAAGTGGCGCCCGGATATTAGCTATCAATGGGGGAGAAAAAGCATGCTGATCCTTGTGACCGGTGCGACGGGCAAGGTCGGGCGGCGCTTCATTGCTGGGCTGCTTGACGATCCGAGATTTTCCAAAGCCCGTATTCGTGCGCTTTGTCATAATCGTTTGTACGAGGCGACCGACCGTGTCGATGTCTTCCAAGGCTCGATCGCCGATCGCGATGTCGTGGCAAAGGCGCTGGATGATGTTACCCATGTCGTGCATCTCGCCACATGCAAGGAAACGCCTGAAGACATCATGGATGTCACGGTCAAAGGTCTCTTTTGGCTGCTCGAGGAGTTCCGTACGAGCGTCACCGCACGCCAGTTCATCCTGATCGGTGGTGATGCGGGTGTGGGACATTTCCACTATCGCCACGACGGCCCGATCACCGAGAACGCCCGCCATTGTGCCTATCCGGGAAGCTATGCGCTCTCCAAAGTCCTGGAAGAGGTCATGCTGGAGCAGTTTGGCATTCAGTATGGCCTCAATGGCTGTTGTCTGCGCGCGCCCTGGATCATGGAAAAGGACGATTTCAAGTATTCGCTGTCTTTTGGAGACGACGTCTTTGGCGGTCCGGACTGGAAGACGCTCGTTCCGGAAGACGCGGCGCGGCGTTATGCGGCGATGGGTACGGTGCCGCTGCTGCTCGATGCTGACGGTCGTCCGCTGAAACGCAACTTCGTTCATGTCGACGACCTTGTTTCGGCAATACTGGCAGCGATCGACAACCCGCGGGCGGAGCGGCAGCTCTTCAATATCTGCATGGATCGCCCCGTCGACTATGCTGAAGTCGCCGCCTATCTCTTGCGCACGCGCAATCTCGGCTCTGTCGACATACCGAGCCGCTTCCATTCCAATTGGATGGACAACAGCAAGGCCAAATACCTGCTGGATTGGCAGCCAAACTACGATCTCGAAATGCTTATCAACTCGGCCTGGCAATACGAGCGTTCAAAGGAGGAGCCTCGCATCGTCTGGTATCCGGGTTGATTTGGTGTGGCGGGCACGCGGTGTCCGTCTGTTTCAAGGGAGGAAACTATGAGGAAGGCATTACTACTTACAGCCGCAGTTTTAGCACTGACCGCCGGGCAGGCCTTGGCCAAGAAGCAACTCGTCATCGTCGTCAAGGGCCTCGACAATCCGTTCTTCGAAGCAATCAATCAAGGTTGCCAGAAATGGAACAAGGAGAACCCCACTTCGGAATACGAATGCTTCTACACCGGTCCGGCATCGACATCCGATGAAGCCGGCGAAGCGCAGATCGTTCAGGATATGTTGGGCAAGGCAGACACGGCGGCAATCGCAATCTCGCCGTCAAATGCAAAGCTCATTGCCCAGACCCTGAAGACCGCCAATCCGACGGTTCCGGTGATGACGCTTGATGCCGATCTTGCCGCCGAGGACGCAGCCTTGCGCAAGACCTATCTCGGCACCGACAACTATCTGATGGGCGCACGCATCGGCGAATACATCAAGAAGGGCAAGCCGAAGGGCGGCAAGATCTGCACGATCGAAGGCAATCCGGGAGCAGACAATATTCTACGCCGCGCACAAGGGATGCGCGACACACTTACTGGCCAGAAAGGCTTGACCGAGCTGAAAGGCGAGGGTGGCTGGACCGAGGTCGCCGGTTGCCCGGTGTTCACCAATGACGACGGTGCCAAGGGCGTTCAGGCAATGACCGATATCCTCGCGGCCAATCCCGACTTGGACGCATTCGGCATTATGGGTGGCTGGCCATTGTTCGGCGCACCGCAACCCTATCGCGACCTGTTCAAGCCGCTGGCCGACAAGATCGCCAGCAACGATTTCGTCATTGGTGCCGCCGACACGATCGGCGACGAGGTCGCCATTGCGAAGGAAGGGCTGGTGACAGCGCTCGTCGGCCAACGGCCGTTCGAGATGGGCTACAAGGCACCGTCGGTGATGATGGATCTGATTGCCGGCAAGCCGGTTGAAGATCCGGTCTTCACCGGGCTCGATGAGTGCACGAAGGATACAGTCGACACCTGCATTCAAAAGTAGGTTCACGGTTGGCGCACCCGGTTCAAAGGGTGCGCCATCTGTCGTTACGAGACGGATCGAGAGATCCGCTGGGCTTGACGCGCCCTGAATTCCACGCTTTGTGCTGGCGTCAATCGCAGGCGACTTCCTCGTTATTACGATTGTTTTGATCACACGTGCAGACAGTCGAAGAATGCTGAGGCAGTAGAAATAAATGCCTGACAAAAAATCGGGAAAGCCAACGGCTGCGCTCGAGGTGGTGATGGTTGACCGCTCGGCCACCACAAGGCGCCCAAATTCTCCCCGCATGACTGGGGCGAGTGTTCATGTGTCCTTGGCAGGCGAGATCGGTCTGCGAATCGTGCGCGGCGACTATCCGCCGGGCACGATCCTGCCAAATGAAGCAAAATGGTCGGAAGTCTTTGAAGTCAGCCGATCGGCGGTGCGCGAAGCGATCAAGATGTTGATGGCCAAGGGCCTGCTTTCTTCCCGCCCGAAAATCGGCAGCTGGGTCGAACCCAAGGAACGTTGGAACCTGCTGGATCGAGATGTCTTGGGCTGGTATGCGGCATCTCCTGATCGCGAATCCTTTCTGAGGGCCGTGCAAGAACTCAGGCATATGATCGAGCCGGAAGCGACTGCGCTTGCTGCGGAGCGCCGAACTGACGAGCAAATGACCGCGATCAGCCAGGCCTTGCATGACATGGATCAGGCGACATCGCTCCAGCAGCGAACAGAATCCGATACGCGATTTCACATCGCGATCTTGCGCGCCTCCGGAAATGATCTGCTGGTGCCGCTCGGCGTCTTGATCGAATCGGCGCTAAACCACCTCTTCGCCCATGTGACGCGGGAGGAAGACAATTTGCGATATGCGCTGAAACTTCATGAAAATATTGAGAAAAACATTCGACTGCAGCGGCCGAACATGGCGCGCAACGCAGTCCGCAAGGCGTTGGCAAATACCGACGACATCATCGCACGGTGGTCACGATAGATTTTTTGCATCGTGTCCGACCGGCGCGTTGCCGATAGCTTGATGCAGGGGAATTCAACCTCCTACAGTCCTCGATGCCTACCCAAAACCCGCGGCTTGTGCTACTTTCCTTGGCAACCTTCGGGGGCTGAGCCATGCGTGGGCTGCTTGCATCGGTGGCGTTGATTTTCACAGCGACGGTGGCCGCTGCGGAGAGCCCTTTGTTCGATGCCGTTGCCACTGGGAACACCGCCGTCGTCGAGCAGGTTCTGGCTACCGGTGCCGATGTCGACAGCCGGGCACGCGATCAGGCAACACCTCTTATCAACGCTGCGCTCGGAGCCCAGCTTGCCATAGCCGAATTGCTGATCGGCAAAGGGGCCGACGTCATGGCTCGGAACTCGGGCGGCTTTACGCCGCTTCATGCCGCGGCCTTTTCCGGCAGCGTGCCGATCAGCAAACTGCTTCTCCACCATGGCGCGACGCTCGACGATGCGGCCAATAAAGCAGGTGTGACACCGCTGATGGTCGCCGGTGAGGAAAACCACGTCGCTCTCGCCACGTTTCTTCTCGCTGAGGGGGCTGACGTCGGTCATGCGGAGGTTCACGGCTACACGCCAATTACGCGAGCAATCTGGAAGGGCAACTCGGACATCGTGCGGCTTTTCAAGCGGCATGGTGCGCCTTGCCCTCCGGCCAGCCGCATCGGCGAAAAAGAATACGCGAAGTGCATGGAAATCCATGATTGAATAGGAGGCACAGATGTATGCGGGGACCAGAAGCGGTGTGCGAGGAATTGCTATGGCGGTGTTCCTTCTGGCTTTGGCAGCTGTCGGTGGATCGCGGGCTTTTGCCGACGACGCGGTAAACACGGGCTACTTCGGCGGCGTGGCGATCATGGGATACGACCCCGTAGCCTATTTCACCGAAGGCAAAGCGGTGAAAGGCTCCGAGGAATTCTCCCACGAATGGCTGGGGACGCCGTGGCTTTTTGCCAATGCCAAACACCGTGAAATGTTCATCAGCGAGCCGATCAAATATGCGCCTCAATATGGCGGCTACTGCGCGGGCGAGGTGGCTCTCGGATCGGTGACGATCAACGTCGATCCGGAAGCATTCAAGATCATCGAGGGCAAGCTTTACCTGATCTACGACAAGGGATCGGCAGAAGGGTTTGCCGCTCATGTGGCCGAAGCAGCGCCGAAAGCCGATAGAAACTGGCCGAAGGTCGCAGCCGATCTCGAACGGGATCAGTATCACTGACCGGTGGAGCGCGGCTATTTGACTGGCGAAAAATAGAAGACCTTCGTGGAGTTCACGTAAGCATAGCTGGTTTCAGCGGGCGAGTTTGCAGGTCTGTAGATCGGGCCGCAATCGGCTCGTCCAAATGCGTTTTCACTCTGCTCGCAAAGCATGTCGCCATTGACGAAAACCGTTCCGGTGACCATCTGCGTCGTCGAGCGGAAGGCCGCCTTGCCGTCGCGTTCGATTTGCATGAGTGCAGCGCTTCCTGAGGGCTCGGTCTTGCCCCGGAGGAGTTTGCCCATGACGATACTTGCGATTTCTTCACCGTGCAGGCGTTCGTGCTCGTTGCCCTTGAAACCGAACGGCCACTCCGGCAGGCCGGCCTCGCGCAGAGCATCGAGGATAAACGCCAAATCCTGCTCGTTGCGGAAATGGGCATTGCTGAGACGCCAGTCCGCCAGAGAATCGCGCCCAGCCAGTAAGCGGAGTCCTTCGGCGACAGTCGCACGGGCGTCGTCGAGGCGACCGGCACGGACATAGGCCATAGCGAGTGGGGTAACGAAATCGCCATTTCCCGGAGAACCATCGCGCGCGCGTTCGAAGCTGTCGATGGCCTTCGTGTAGTCGCGCTGCAAATAAAATACCAGGCCAGCAGTATATCGGTTGATGGCGGAGAGGTTCGGATCGTGCCTGAGCGCCGTGTCCACGGCCGCGCCGGCCTCGGCATGATTGCCGGAGAACAATTGAACGTATGCCAACGCCATATGAGCTTCGGCATCGGCAGACCCGAGCGAAACTGCCTGCTGCGCCGAGGTGACCGCCTGCTCGTAGCGGCGGTCCACGACTTGCATGACGGCAAGAACGGCGTATGGCGATGAAAGAGCCGAGTCGAGCGCCAGCGCGCGACTTGCCTTCTCGTAGGCCCTTTTCCGCGCCAGCGCGCTCTGGAGAACGTCGTCGTACGCGCTTCGCCAGACATAGGCGGTCGCGTGCGCGTCGGCCGCGAAGGCCTCTGCAAAACTGGGGTCGAGCGCCTCCGCCTTGTCAAAGAGCGCCAGTGCCTCGAGCAGCCGAGAACGGCGGCCGGTACGCGTCGCCTGCTCGGCACGAAGGTAGTAGTCGTATGCCTCGAGATTGGCGGTCGGCGGATGGGTAATCCGTTCCGTCTCAGATTGAGTGAGTTTCAGGCCGAGCGCTTCGGCGATCTGCCGACTGAGCTCATCCTGCACAGCCATGACATCCGCCGCGGCGCGGTTAAATCTGTTGGCCCACAGGTGGTCGCCGCTTGCGGCATCGCTCAATTGCGCATTGACGCGGATCTGATCGCCTATCCGTTGCACGCTGCCCGCAACGACAAAACGCACGCCGAGATCGCGTCCGATGTCGGCCAAAATGAGAGGCTTGCCTTTGTACGCAAACACCGAATTACGGCCGATGACGTCAAGGTCCGAAAGCATGGTCAGATCGGCAATCAGGCTGTCGGTAATGCCATCCGTGAAATAATCCTGGCCGGCGTCGCTGCTCAAATTGGCGAAGGGAAGCACCGCTACCGATGGACGTTGGGGCACAAACGGCCATTGCCATGCGAAGACAATCGCAGCGGCCGCAATCAACAGCGCTGCAAGTGTGGCCACGATGATCGCCCGGCGGCGCGGCCGACGGTAGGCGACGACCTTGCCTGCCTCGGAGGGGTCTAACAGAACACGATAGACGCGAACCGGATCGGCTATGTTCTTCAGTTGCTGCTCACCGAGAGAGGAAAAACCGACCTCAGCCCTGTGTACCGTGTGATCGAAAGCGGTGCCGGATATGCAAATCCCGCCGGGTTGGGCAAGGCTCTCCAGCCGCGCCGCTATGTTGACGCCGTCTCCATGAATGTCCTCTCCTTCGACGATGACATCGCCGAGATTGACGCCGATGCGGAAAAACATCCGCTGCTCGGGCCGCAGCGCCGCATTGCGTTCAGCCTTCTGTTGCTGGATTTTGACGGCGCATCGCAAGGCATCCACCACGCTATGGAACTCAACGAGGATCCCGTCACCCATCGTCTTGATCAGGCGGCCGTGATGCGTGGCGATCTTCGGTTCGAAGAGTTCGTGAAGGTCGGTGTGGAAGCGGATACGCGTTCCCTCTTCGTCGATCTCGCTCAGGCGGCTGTAACCGACCACATCCGCAATCAGGACTGCTGCAAGGCGGCGCTCCATACCAGCTCTTTCCGGGTGTCCGATCCCTTGCCGTTATCTTACAGCAGGTGCCGTGCCGTTGCTATCAGAGTCGCCCGAACTGGCATCACGTTCGCCGGCCAAATGCTCCGTGGAGAGGGCGCAATCTGGAAGGCTGCTCGCACGTCCGCCCATAGAACGAGCAGCCCGCGATATCGGGTCGACAGCAGTTTCCTTCAGCATTGACCAAGATTCGGACCTGTAAGTCCTGCCTTACGGAGTCCTTCTACACGGCGGTTAAAGTCCTCGGGGTTTCGAAATGGAAGGATCCGCCGGCGGCGCTCGACAGAAAAATCAGGATTGATCCGGAGTGCCTTCTCCCAGGCCTGACGGCTCTCCTCCGACCGACCGAGGTGGCCGTAACATGAGGCAAGCAGGGCGTAGGCGGTCTCCGATTGGGAGTTTTGTTGGAGCCGCTGCTCGATGGCTGCAATCGCTTGTTCATACTCGCCGAGAGAAAAGTACGCATCGGCGCGAAATTGGAAGAGAATTTCCGGATGGTGCGGGTCGAGCCGCATCGATGCATCGAGTGTTTCCAGGGAGCCGGCGGGATCGCCGGAGAATATCTGGATATGGGCCAGCAGTAGCAGAAGCTCGGCGGAGTTGGGCTGCAGCGCGAGGCCCTGCTGCACTTCTGCCCGCGCCCGGTCCAGTTCCCGGTTCCACATGCAAGCCATGCCCAGTGCAAAGTGGCCGTTGGGCTGTTCCTCGGCAATCTCCACGGCCTGCTGCGCGAGATCCATCCCGATCCGCAGCGAGCCTTCCGGATCGTTGCTCCAGGCGTTGACGTAGTCGAGTACGTGGGTGAAGGAGATGAGTGCTTGGGCGGCCGCATATTGCGGATCGATTGCGAGGGCGTCGGCCGCCAGGCTGCGGGCCGCTCTGTTTCCGGTTCGGGTATGAGCCGACGCCTGCTCGCGGCCACGCAATAACAACTCGTAAGCGTCGACGTCGAGTGCGCGTCCTTTGGCCAATCGATCCTGGTCGCCATGCGTGAGGTTCAGTCTGAGCGCGGCCACGATCTCCTGCGTGAGCTCATCCTGAACCGCGAAAATGTCGGTGAGGTCGCGATCAAACCGGCTGGCCCAGATATGTCCGCCATTGCTGGCGTCGATCAATTGGGCGGTGACACGCACGCGGTTGCCGGCCTTGCGCACGCTGCCCTCGAGGACATAGCGGACGCCGAGCGCCTTGGCCATCTCAGGCACTGAGGCTATTACATTCTTGTAGACGAAGGATGAGTTGCGGGCGATCACGTGCAACTCGGACAGCTTCGAGAGGTCGGTGATGATGTCCTCGCTGATACCGTCGGAGAAGTATTCCTGTTCGGCGTCGCCGCTCATGTTGTTGAACGCCAATACGGCGATGGACGGCTTGTCGGGAACGGCCGGAACTGACGGCATTTCGATTGCGGGCCGCACCTGTCGTGCCGCGGTCGGCTGCGGAGTTCCGATCTGAAGCGAATAGACCTGCATCGGTTCAGCAATATTCTTGAGCTCAATTTTGCCGAGATCGGTCACGGCAAGATCGAGCCGCGATTTCACCTGGCGGTAGGCGTCTTCGGAAAGACAGATGGCACCGGGCTTGGCAATTCCCTCCAACCGCGCAGCGATATTGACGCCGTCGCCCATCAAGTCGCCGTCGTTCTCCTCGACCACATCTCCCAGATGGATCCCGACCCGGAACTCGATGCGATGTTCAGGCGACACGCCGATATTGCGCTCAACCATGGCAGTCTGCACTTCGATCGCGCAGCGCACGGCGTCCACGACGCTGCGAAACTCGATGAGGCTTCCGTCACCGGTACGCTTGACGACCCGGCCATTGTGCACGGCAATGGTCGGATCGACCAGGTCGCTGCGCAACGTTCTCAGCCGCGCCAGGATGCGATCCTCGTCCGCACCGGCGAGGCGGCTGTAGCCGACCACATCCGCGACCAGGATCGCCGCCAGTTTTCGCGTCACGCTCGTAAGTCCCAATTCCTCGTCGGATCAAAATAACACAGTGTGATCGGCAACGCCGCCAAATCCGATTGCGTGCGCTAAGAAGCGGTCCGTGGGGGGGTGCTTGGACTTGAAGATGGTCGGTGAAGCCTAAGCGATATCCGCGGCTAAGCTCCGTCTTTCAGAGAGAAGGCAAGGACGTAGTCGCCGACATCCTTCGAATAGGGTGCGCCGCCAACCGATATCAGGACATATTGCTTGCCTGTTTTCGGCGAGACGTAGGTCATGGGCGTCGCGCTCGAGCCGACCGGCAGTGGGTATTTCCAGAGCTCGGTACCGTTCTCGGCGTCATAGGCACGGATATAATAGTCCTGGAAGCCGGCGAAGAAGACGACGCCGCCGGCGGTCGCCGAGGTGCCGGCATAGCTCGGCAGCCCCATCGGCATAGGCAGCTTGGTTTTGATCTTGAACGGCCCAAGTTCTTCGGCTGTGCCGGCCGGAACCTGCCACGCGATCTTGCGCGTCTTCAGATCGACTGCAGTGACGGTGCCGAAGGGCGGTTGGGTGCAGGGAACGCGGAGCCTCGATGTCCACATCTCGGTGGCCATGGCGTAAGGCGTACCGCGCTGCGGGGCGGAGGGGCCGTGGGCGGTCGTGGTGAGGGCAAAGTCGACATACTCCTCGCGTGGGATGAGTGCGAAGAGACTGGGCACGCGGATATCGTTCATGAAGACCCTGTTGTTGGGCAGATCGACCGATACGCTTCCCCAGTTGAGACCACCCAGATTTCCCGGCTGCTGGATTGCATATTGCGTGCCGATCGGGGTGAAATCGCCGTCATAGCGCATTTTACGGAAAGCGATGCGGCATGCCAACTGATCGAACATCGTCAGGCCCCAGGCCGTCTGCTCCGTCACGCGCTCCGCACCGATTGTCGGCATGCCGACGGAGTAGGGCTGCGTCGGGGAGAGTTTCTCTTCGGGCACGCCGCCTTGCTGCGGCACCGGCTTCTCCTGAACTTCGGCAAGCGGTGTGCCGGTTCGGCGGTCGAGGAGAAAAAGCTGCCCGCGTTTGGTGGTCTGCAGCAGAGCAGGCACGGTGGCGCCATTGCCGTCAGGCAGATCGACCAGGACCGGTTGAGCCGGCAGATCATAGTCCCAGATATCGTGATGGACGGTCTGGAATTTCCATTTCTCTCGACCCGTCGTCACATCGAGTGCCACCAATGTCGCGTTGTATTGATCGGCGAAGGCAGGGCGATTGGCGCCGTAATAATCCGGCGTGGTATTGCCGAGCGGTGCATAGATGAGGCCGAGCTTGTCGTCGAATGCGGCCGTCGTCCACATGTTGGGCGTGGCCCGCGTATAAGTCTGGCCCTCCGGCGGAAGTTTGGTGATCTCCGGGTTGCCGAGATCCCATGCCCATTCGAGCTCGCCGGTGACGACGTTGAACGCACGGATGACGCCAGAGGGTTCGCCGACCTCCTGATTGTCCGTGACCCAGCCTCCGACGACGATCAGGTTGCGGGCAATCAACGGCGCCGATGTCTGGAAATAATAGCCCGTCTTGACTTCGCCCATGCCCTGGGAAAGCTGCACGGTGCCATTGTCTCCGAAGTTCTTGCAGGGCGCGCCAGTCTTGCTGTCGATCGCCAGGAGACGGGCATCGATCGTCGTCTGCACCAGGCGCTCAATGCAAAGCCCATCGGCGGACTGGGCTTCCGTCGGTATCTTGTAGTAACCGAGGCCGCGGCAGCGCTGCCAGTAAGGCGCCGTCGCCTTGGGATCGAACGTCCAGCGGGGTTTGCCGGTATCTGCATCGAGTGCTGCGATCACATCTGTCGGCGTGCAGGTGTAGACGGTATCGCCGATCTGCAGAGGCGTGTTCTGATCGGCGCCATCGCCTTTTCCGGTGCGATATGTCCAGGCGAGATCGAGCTTGGAAACATTGCCGCGGTTGATCTGATCGAATGGGGAATAACGATCTCCTGCCGTGGTGCGGCCATAGGATGTCCAGTCGGAGGGAGAGTTGTCGCCCTTGGCGGTTTTATAGGCGGTGATGTCGGCAGAGGGCTGGATGATCCCATGCGGCACGAAGCTGAGACCGAAACCCGCGACAAAGATGAGAGCGGTCACCAAGGCGCCGCCATAAAAGAGCTTCCGGTTGGCGGCCGGGCAAAGCGACGGTGCAAAGAGAAGGGCAAAGCCCGCCAGCGCGATGGGGGACATCAAGCGGGCAAACAGCGCCCAGAAATTGAGACCCGACTCCCATAGCGCCCAGGGAAGGGTGAAAACGGCGACGAGCAGGACGATGAGCCCGCCTGGCGTCTTCCGGCGCCACAGCAGAAGGGCTGCAACCAGATAGGCCAGCCCGACGATTGCGTAATAGGGCGAGCCGCCAAGGCGCAGCAGCCAGGCGCCGCCTCCGATCAGTGCCAGTCCGATAAGGGCAAGAACAATACAGAACAGGGTGGCCAGAAATTTCATAGTCTCCTCATCCAATCCGCCGCCCGATCACCTGGATTCCAACTCCGACCGTCGCATGGCCCTCGGGAAGCACAGGGCCATGGGTTGATGGTCAGAGACGCGTCTTCGGGAGAGGGCTGCTCTCTCGTTCAATTTTACCTGATGTACCTGTGGTCACTGACACGCGGCCCCGACCCGGCAATGATGCCGCTGCCGCTCTGCGGCAACGGCTTGCCATTCCAAATCGAGTCAATACTTCTGAAAGGGGCACAGATGGTTCTCGGCGAAAAGCTTGATCTAGCGAACGGGCGACCGACAGGATTCGACTATATGCGATTACTGTTAGCCTTTTCAGTGCTTTGGATACACACGGCCCGTGTCACCTATGGCGACGACCTGTTTCTCTGGGAGTCGCCCTTCCGCCCTGTCATCAAGTCAGTTCTGCCCATGTTCTTTGTCCTGAGCGGGTTTCTGGTGGCCGGCAGTCTCGAACGATCGAAGACATTGGTCTCTTTTCTCGGCAATCGATTTATCCGGATCTATCCCGCTCTCGCGGTAGAGGTGTTGCTGGCTGCCTTTATACTCGGAGCGATCTATACAGAGTATGACCTGCGTGACTATTTCACCGATCCTCAATTCTTTACATATCTGATGAATGTCACAGGGCACATTCACTTCAATCTACCCGGGGTATTCCTTGATAATCCTGACGCCGCAATGGTGAACGGGCAGCTCTGGACGGTGCCCTTCGAGCTTGAGTGCTATGCCGTGATCGCCGCGCTCTTCCTGCTCGGCGTGGTCAGGCGGCGGGTGATTGCTCTTATCGCCACGCCGGCGTTGATCATGGCCTTCGGTATTGCAAGATATTGGAAACATGGAAGCGATTGGGCAACTATGCCGACGACCGCGTCCGGCAATCTGCTCATTTGTGCTTTTCTTGTGGGGGTGACCTTCTATCTCTACAAGGACAAGGTTCTTTGGGATATCCGAATTTTCCTCGCCTCTGTGGCAATGATTTTGTGGGCCTACTGGTTCACCCCCTTTGGGGACTTCATTGCCATTCCGGCCATGGGATATGTCACGGTCTTCCTTGGTCTCACCTCGCCCCGCAAGCTCGGCGTCCTGCGTGGGGCCGACTACTCCTACGGCGTCTTCCTCTATGGCTATCCGATCCAACAGGCGTTCGTAGCGCTCGGCCCCTGGGCGCATAACTGGTGGTTGAACGGCATCGTCTGCAGCATTGTTGCCGCTTGCTTTGCCGCCTTCTCGTGGAGATTCATCGAAAAGCCGGCGTTGAAATTGCGGAAACAAGTCACCTGGCTCGAAAACCTCAGTCTCCAACGCAGCGTAAAACGGCAACTGGCCGGCGCGGTCTCGAAATAGGTTTGTCGATATCGGCCTCGAGGCTGGCAATTCCATCGCAGGTGCTCAACCGGCAAGAACATCAGCAGGGCTCGCCATAGCGGCGGCCCTGTTTCGTTGTTGCCTGACCGATCGCCTCAGATAAATATCCGGGTCCATCGTAGGGGCCGAGTGTTCCGTAGGCTGCTGCGCAACCTTGATGCGGTCGATGTCACGCTTGCCGGACGAGCATAAGCCTGTTCGTTGCCAGCGCATATGCGCTCGAGCGTAAGCCTATGGCCCAAATTCATCTTTTCAGGGATATCAATTGAGCGTTCAGTTCGGCGAGAGAACGCGGCAGCTGCATTATCGGCTCCTGTATAAGCCTCAGATACCTAAATCTATCTGACCGCAATATTCAAGGATTTCTTGGGTTTAATCGGTAGAGCGGCCCCGCTGGATGAATAGTCGAATATTCTCCGGCGTTGTTCCGTCGATTTGCTAGGCTGCTGTTAGCAATATTTTAACCACAATAGGTAAAATACTTTGATCGGACTTCGTTTCGACTTTGGGTTTTGTCATGTCATCGAGGGCTGACGGTGACTTGAAGGAGGTGTGAAGAGAGGATCAGAATAATGATGAAGAGCACGCTCGTCGTGGTTGCCGTCTCTATCGCCGCCGGAGCGACCATTCGGGCCTCGGCCTTTGCAATCTTTGCATTTCTGGTGGTCACGGCCTTGGGCGGCGTGATCCTGCTCAAAGGTTCCTCCTTGACGGAGGCGGTCGTTTCTTGCGTCGAAGTGCTTGTATTGATGGAGATATGCTATCTGGTGGGTCTATTCGCTTTCTCCTTGTGGCATATTCAAAAGCGCCGCAAAAAGAACTCCATTACTGAGCGCTCCCATGTTACCGGCAAGCGTCCTCACGGGTAATGATATGACCGAGGCGGCAGAATGCTCGGCTGCGCTATGTCAGGGTGCTAAAGCGCGGCGCGATCTTTTAGGTTCGCTTGGCCCGCGCTTTAGTCTCTGGTTTTGCGCATGTCTCTATCGCAAAACTGCAACACAGTTTTACGCGACATGCTTTAGGAATCGACTTTGGGCAGCAACGCGTGCCGGGAAAGCAGCGCCGACAGCGTTTTTGCCATGATCACGAAATCCAGCCTGAGCGTCCATTTGGATAAATATTCGACGTCGAGGGAAATTCCGTTCCGATAGCTGACGTCGTTGTGCCCGCTGGCTTGCCAATGGCCAGTGAGGCCGGGACGGACGGCCATGTAGGCATAGGCATGTTCACCGTAATGCGGCAGCTCTTCTTTGGTAATGGCGCGAGGCCCGACGAGGCTCATTTGACCCAGCAACACGTTGATCAAATGCGGCAGCTTGTCGAGGCTCGATCGCCTCAAAATATCGCCGACGACCGTAACGTGCGCGTCGGTCGTTGCGTCGGATCCTGTCGTCCGAAACCTGAGGCAACCAAACTCTTTTCCCTTATAACCGATCCTGCGATGAGAATTGAAAACAGGGCCCCAATCACTTAGCGTGACGATGACTGCCGCCGACAGAAGGAGCGGTGACAGAAAGAATAAGAAACTTGCCGCAATGATGATGTCCAATGCGCGCTTCAGAATTCTGCTGATCAGACGGGGTTGTGAGGAATTGAATGGACGCCTTTCCTGTCGAGCCCTGGCGAAATCCCGCCAAGGTCCGGTCGGGTTGATGCCCTGATTTTTTCCCGCCACCCGCGTCTCCGTTAGACGAATTCCAGAAATCACAGCCAAAGCTTTGTTTTAATGCAAGTTTGATGTCTGTGACCGAGGTCATAATCATGAATAAATTCTTTATTCTCTTAAGAAATTCTTGCGAATATTAAAAGCATTACCTTTTCTTTTGACTGTATAGCAGAAATCTATTTAGATTTATTTTAAAATTCGGCGTTGTTGTTATATTTGCCAGATGTATTCTGCAGGCGGGCAATTGTCATAAATTGTATAAAAATCGTCATGCCGCCCCTAAGACTTGTCTGCGATAGAATTCAATATGAATTTTATGCTATATAAATATGAGGATTATTCATAATAATGTATAGTTCGAGCACGAATTTTTTATTTTATTATTGTTTGACTTTCTAATTTAATCTATTAGGAATGTCGCTCCAGATAATAAGTTATTTAGTCTGTGTGGAGTTGTGCGTATGGACGGGGTGATCAGTACCAGGGACAACAGAGCTAGAGGAAACGCGGTGCGAATAAGCGAAGCGGTTACTTGCGGGTCTGCAGCTATTGTTTACGGTGGCCGGGCGGATTTGGATCACGAGTTCCCGTTTTGCCGCTCGAGTGTTCGAAAGTTTCGCCGCGGTGAGATTATTGCCGGCGCCGGCGTCGTCCTCGACGTGTTCGCCCGCGTACAGCGCGGAATGGTAAGCGCAAGCACCCCGCTTGCCGATGGACGAGAGTTCATCGTGGAAATCGTTCCGAAAGGCGGCTTGATCGGCGAATTGGAGGTGCTCCGCAAGCAGTCTCTCAGCCTGGAATATCGGGCCTCGTCGGATTGCGAACTGCATTACTTCGACGGTCGGTTGCTGCGGGACCTGTGTGCGAACGATCCGCAATTTCAGGTGAAGATCCTGTCGAAGGCGCTGGCGCGTGTTTCCGAACTGGAACTGCGGATCATTTCCAATGCCGGATCGAGTCTAAGACAGAGACTGGCCCGTACGCTGCTGCGTCTTTCTGCCCTGTACAGAATGGATGCGCAAAATAACGGCGACGAACTGATCATCTCCCAGCACGAGCTGGCCGCGACACTGCCGGCGTCGCGTGAAAAGGTCAACCAGTGCCTGCGGCGCTTGCGCGAGAGCAAAGTGGTCGACGGGACACAGGGCAAAATCCGCATTCTCAATCGGAAGGCGCTGGAGGCCTATGCCGAGGGGGCCGGTCTCGCCTGAGACGTTGCCGCGATAAAAAACGGAACGGCAGAAAGCCTCGACAGAACCCGCCGTCGGCGGGTTTTTGTTTGATGACAGTGCGAGCTGATAGACAGACGAGGCAGGCTGAAAGATCAGGTTGGCGCTTGTCTTCATGCACGTCGTCCCAAAATCGCTGCGTATTTTGGCACGGCATACTTAGACTTCGCTCTCGGAAGCACTCCTCCAGTATTTCCAGCCCTCACCCTGGATGAGCCCGTGATCGGACAGGTCCTTCCAGCTTCTGTAGGTGCCCGTATCGTCGTAGACGAAGTCATCCATGTCCTTGACTGAGGAGTATACGGTATATTCTTCCGTATGTTGGGACCGGTGTGCCGCATCGGCGACCTTGTGCACGAAGGTCGACAGGAACTTGAAATGCAGAAGGGCGCCGGATACGCCGAGCGCTCCGCGCATGTCGCCCAAATTCAGGGAGAGCGGCCAGACCTGGTGCGATGATTTGAGAAACAGACGTTCACCCGCCACATAGACGAGGGGTATCTTGTTGAGCGCGGGGCCGTCCCAGAGCCGGTCGTGGAAATAGACGCGCCCGCGAACGCCGCCCTTGATCCATATCGTCCAGTTGCGTTTGTCGAAATGCGCCACATAGCCGGAGCGGTCGAAGAGATTGCAGACCTCGAGCGGGTTGCGACCGGGTTCGCATATGTTTTCGAGAACGGGATGCGGGCTGTACATGTCGATCATGACCGAGCGGAGGGAATGGCCGCCCATGGAAGCGATATAGGACGTCAATTGATCAATCGGCCGTGTGTCGCAATGCGGATAGACCAGGAACTCGTCTGCATCGACATACAGGACCCATTTCTCCCGGCAGTGGCGGTTGATGACTTCGTTGATCCAGTCGTTTCCGAACCTCGCCGCCTTGTAGGAACCATGAGCCGAAAGAAGGGAGACATCGTCGAAGCCGGACAGCAACTCGGCCGTGCCGTCGGTCGAGCCGTTGTCGATACAGATGAAGTGCTCGAAGCCGAGATCGCGATAATACTGAAGGAAGAAGGCCAACCGGTGCCCCTCGTCACGGATGACGCAGATGACGACGTGGCGCGCCTGCTTGAGCCCGTTGCGCAGCAGGTCATAGCGAACCTGCCGAGCCTTGAGCGACCGGCGCAGACGGGCTTTCACGTAATGCGAGATACTGACGGCGGAAGCCCGATAACTCATATTCTGTCCTGAAGATTATCCATTCCTGGAATGAATGGATGAATACTTTGCGCTTCCGTCTGCAAATCCACGGCTCGACCGGCGACGCTGAGTTCAGTCACGCGGACATTCAAGTCGGGCCAACAATACATCATCATACGGCGTAGTCGCCAACCAGCAGGCTCTGGACCCTGGGATTGGGTCCTTGTTTCTCAATTGCGTTCTCGATGCGCGCCCGTATAGACCGGTATTTATACAGCATCTTCCGATCGAAGGTTATCCCGCGATACAGCGAGTTGTAAATCGGATGTGCTTTGCGCAGGTCGACGTATACTTGGCTTTCCTTATCGGTCCACGGAAAGAAAGTTCCATGCCATGGCTTCGGATGCGCCATATAGTGGACGATCGACAAGGAGGAGATGTTCACCAGATGAAGGAATTGTTTGGGAAAGTTCCAGCGGTTCGATACCAGGATCAGCGATGAACCGCAGACGTAATTCAATGCACCCTGATCATGTTTGCCCTCGCAGGCCTCGGGATTTCTAGCGAAAAGCTCGAGCGCCTCCTGCCCGATCCAGCCGTTTCGATGGAATTTCAGGACGCCTGCGTTGAAATACTGGCTGTCCCTTCCGGTGTCGAGGAAGTCATGGATCGCCGTGTAATCGCGCGCCGCGAAAAACCTGCCCTCGGGCACAGTGGCACTTTCGAACGCGCCGAGATCGCTAACGATCTGGGTATCCCCATCGAGGTAGATGATCTGGGTATAGTTGGAAGGCAGGATCTCGCAAAGGACCAGCTTGGCCATTGTGCTGACGCTGATGCGTCCTTGGAAATGCGAATTGTCGAGCTTGCCGAGCGAGTCCTGCAGCGCTTCGGTCGCATCGGTCAATATGACCCCACTCCTTGCGAGCAGGGCTTTCAGCTCTTCGAAATTGTCGAGATGTTCCGACATCAGAACGCAGACGTCGGTCGCAGGGGTTGCGAATTTGCGAGCTTGAAGCGCCGAGAGAATGGTCGGAAATGAATACTCGACATCCGTGACGTAGACGACGCACTGGTTGTTCATGTCATCACCTTTCCGATTGGGCGCAATACAAGTGAATCGGTATTGTCTTTGCGAGGCGAGGGACCATTTGTGAATTGAGCCGACGGGTCTGTCATATGAAGGCCCTGTTCGGTATATATAGGCCAGCATCCAGTGCGCTGGTGCTGAATCGGTGTCTGGCTGTCGGCGGTTTTTGTATGTTTCATTGTTGAGATATTCACCATGAAGAGTGCCTTGCCTGTCATAAGGCTATGTTTCGACATGTTGTTTCGCGGTACGGCGATTGGTGCCGGGACCCTTGTCGGAATGCGGAGGGAAGGGGGATTGTCATGTTGATCACCACACTCGGGGCAGCGGTGATTTCGATCGCTGCCGGGGCTTCCATCCGCGCCTGGGCTTTCGCGATTTTTGCAATCCTGGTGGCAATCGGCTTCGGCGGCGTGGCTTTTGCCGGCGGGTCTTCCGTGATCGCGGCCATGCTCTCCGGTATCGCCATCCTCGTGCTCATGGAAATCGGCTATCTGGCAGGCGTGTTCCTGTCGGGGCTTTTGCGGCGCAGTGCCAAGCTGCGCGAAAACAATTCCGTTGCAGATAGCGTCGCGACCACCAGCGAACACCCGCAAGGCTGACGTCGACATAAAGCCTGCAGCATGGCCTTCCGCGACTGACCTCCGACGGCGTTTATTCGATGGACTGCTTTTACAGGCGATCCTTGAAAGATGCGGTGCGGCCGGCCGGCTTCGGCCCAATGCGGGCACGCCGATGGCTCGACGAGATTGCCATCCCGCGCCCTGGCGGAGTTCCAAAGCCGGCGTCATCGTGTTGAAAACATCGGCGCTCTCATCAGAGATGTCGATGCCTCCAGCGGGGTTCGATTAGCGAGCGATCGGGTCGCGCGCCGGGGAGAGGTATTGGTTGCCAGGCAGCCGGCCGCCAGACCTGCCGTGGTGCTGAACAGCAAGCCGAGATCCGTGCCGCTCCCCGAGATCGCCGCGGAGGCGACCTGCGCGATGGATGCCATAACCGCAGCGTTTCCGATCGCTTGCGTCTCCCGATCGCCTGACATGTGCCGGCCGGAGGCCCTTGCAAGGCTGTACAGGAAGGCGGCGAAGAGAAGAGTGCCGGTCAATCCGACATTGGAGAGCAACGCAGCGATAAAACTCGAGGCCCGAACCGTGCCGAGCCCGGCGCCGAAGGTGGCGGTATCGACGAATGCGATCAATGCCAGTGTATTCCAGGCGGTGCGCTCTTCACCGGATTGCGATTGGAGCTTGTCCGACAAGGTGGTGCTCATCAGGCCGGCGATGGAATTCCACGCATCGGGGACAAGGCTGAGTGCGACGATGGCGCAGGGAATCAAAAACAGCGTGATCACCAGGAAAGTCACATGCGGGGTCTTGGCGGGGCCGCCAATCAGTCGTTTCAGGCAAAACAGAACGAACATGCAGACAACGAAAATGCCGGCAATATAAGCGGTTGTCGATGTGCAGAGGACGATCGTCGGGCCGATGAAAAGCGTTGCAAGTCCTGCCATACGGCTTTGGACGCGCTCCAGCCAGAGCAGAAGCGTGAAGGAAAAATAGGCTAATGCGACTGCGCCATAAGTGCTTGCTTCGGGGAACGGGCCGACGATGCGTTTGAAGCCGCTGATCGTCTCGGCCGTATGCATCGTATAGTTCGCGTTTCTGATGACATCGAGCAGGTAGGACTGGTCGGTCAGGAATGTTCCGATATCAATCAATGCCAGGGTAAAACATGCGATCGAGGCGACGATTAACTGCAGTGCGATGAAACGGGCATAGCCGAGCCTGGCAAGCCCCGAGACGACGGCAAAGCAGGCGAGGTCGCCGAGCAGATAGACAGACTGGCTGAGATTGGACGAACCCGGCGACAGGGGAGCGGCCACCGTCGACATCATGCCCGTGGTGTCTCGTGCAGAGGAGTAGACGAGGGTCGCGCCTGCAAAGATGCGCGGCAAAAAGAAAGATGATGCCACGGAAAACAAGATGTAGGCGGCAAACCAGAAACCGGGACCCGGATAGGCCATGCTGGCGAGCGTCGCCTGTGTTTGAGCCGGGCGCAGCAGGGCGGCTACCACGAGAAAAAGCACGAGAAGATGGCTTGGCTGGATGCTGCTGCCGCCGAGCGCGGGCAATTGCAGAGCCGCGGCCGCTCCGAGCAGCGTCGACAGGCAAAGGGTCGTGATCGCAAAACGCGCGCCGTTGACCATGCTGAGCAGGCCAAGCAGCAGAACGATGAAGCCGATTGGTTCTATCGACATGCTTCAGATCCCGAACCGGACGGAGCGGCGGAGGCATCGGGTTTGTCGATCCGCCTTCCGGCGCAATGCCCGAGGCGAAAGCCGCCAGCTGTCGTTCATGGTCACGACCGCCCCCTAATTCGATCCCGTCTGGGATACCCAGCCGGGAACCGCGTGATTGTCGCCTGCTACATCAGACAGCGGGACTGCCGAGCTTTGCTGCTGTGGCGCGGACTGCAGCTGCAGCGGAGGCGACGGCGTCTGGAGATCCGTGTCGATGCCGATTTCGACGACATCATGCGGCCGCAAGCTGGTCGTCTCGTCCGCCTCGATGTTGCGATAGGTGCCATCGTCGTTGCGACGCACGATCCTGTAGTTCTTTTGCGCTCTGCCAAGACCCGGCACGTCCGTATTCATCTGGGCGAGTTGCGCGCTGTAGCCAGCCTGTTCGCCCAGAAGCTGGGCCACCTGGATGTCGATCGCAGCCCTGCCGATCGCGAGATTGACCTGGTTGAGCAGCTCCTGGTTTTCGCTGTTCTGCCGGTTGACGATATTAATCTTCGAGCGATCGGCTTCGCTGAGCCCCTGGCGAGCCGTAGTCAGGGCGACCTCGAGATCGATCAGGGTGCCTTGTGCGTCCGCAACGCCGCGGTCGACCGTGACCTGCCGGGAATTGCTGACCAGACCCTTGCTCACCAGGCTGTTGACATTATCCAGTTCCTTTTGCGCAAGGTCGATCTGCCGCTTTTGCGAATTGATCTTGGCCTCGAGTGATTGGACCTGCTGGCCGTAGAGACGGGCGAGGTCGCTCGCCGCTTCGATCTGGCTTTCGATATCGACGCGTCGCAGCCGCATCAGGTTCAATTCCTGCGCCTTCAGCTTGTCCACATCGGGTGTTCCGGCGAGTTCTGCAGGGATCTCGAAACTCTGTTCGCCGGCGATCTCGGCGCGCAACCGCGCCTGGCGCATCAGAAGATCACGCCGGTTGAGAATGGCCGTTCGGTAGGCGCCGGCAGCCTCGATCCGGTCGCGCTCGAAGACGGTATTCTCTTCGCGCTCCCGAAGGAAGCCGCCGGCGATGCTGACGGCCTTCATGACCGTCATATCGGCCTCAAAAGCATAGCGCCCGGGGGTCTGCACGGTCCCGGTTACGAAGATCGGCGCATGCTGGGCAATTTCCACGGCGATGAACGGCTTTCCCGGCAGTTCCGCCTTTTCGGAGAGCGCGGTGGCGATCGCATCGGAAACCTGCTCCGTCGTCTTGCCGATCGCCTGCACCTGGCCGGCGATCGGAATCGCCAGATTACCGGCATCGTCGACTGTATATGTTCCGCCGAGGGCCTCCCAGCTGGCATACCGGGAATCCGACGATCGCCATTCGACGACACGCAGTCTCACCTGATCTTCCGGCACGAGGGTATAGTTTTCCGCATGCGCGACACTCCAGCCGGTCACGCCGGAGAGTACCAGCAAGGCAAGGGCGATGGAGATGAGGCGACCGGACAAGGATGTGCGCTGCATTGTCTGCTATCTCCGTTTCGTTGCGATCGACGGCGAAGGCATTTCGCGCGGCGCGGGATTGCCGAATTCCAGGATGCGGGACGGAGAGAGGCGGCCGACAAGAAGGTCGGAAAGCGCCAGCAAATTGCCGTTCAAGCGTCCCCATCGGTCGATCAGGCGGTCATTGAATAATAGACCCCGCGTATTCGCCAGGATGTTGCGGCCGATCTGTGCGACAGCACGGCCCTTCGACATCGTGCCCTTCCGGATCAGGTAGACAGGATTGGCAACCTGCGAATAGCCGAGCCTTCGGCCGGGCTGGCGCCCGGATCTGACGCCGAGATGCACGCCGCGAGCGCCTTCGACACGCACGGACCTGCCGTAGCGGGCGATGGACCGGCTGAAATCGACATCTTCGAGCCAGCCGTAGAGCGGTAGCTGTTCATCGAAGGCCAGCGCGTGCTGGAGAACGGGTGAAAGGCGAACCGCCATGTTGCATCCGTAGGCGTTATAGACCTCCGTCACCTGCTCGGCCCCTTCACCGGCTGTTTCAAGAACCTGCAGGGCCTTTGGCATGCTGAGGCCGCCATCGAGGATGCCGTCGGCCAGGACTTCGCCAGTGGCGATCGTCACGTCGGGGTTTGCTGCAAAGACAGCCGCCATCCGCGACAGGAAGGTCGCGGCGGGAATGAAGTCGTCATCCAGGAAGATCAGAATATCCGTGTCGGCGGCGGCCTGGATGATCCTGTTGCGCTGGGAGGTCAGGCCACGGCTGCCGACGATGACTTCCACATCGAGGCGGTCTGCGAGGCCGGCGGCGTCGTCGATCACGGGCACGCAGACGATCAGCCGCTCGGCCTGGTCCGGCAGGGCCGTGAGATAATCGACGGTCTCCTTGAGTATCGAGGGGCGGCCTGCCGAAGCAATCCCCACAGCCAGTCGCAATGGGCGGCGCGCGCGGCCCGCCATGGCTTTAGCGCCGCAAGGAACAGGCGCCGGTCCGATCGGGCTGTCCTGCCTTGTTGCTTCTGCCGAAGGTGAAGTCATGACTCTATTCTTTTCGGTGCATGGTTGATGATCGCGCCGAGGATCTCCGCGCCGACATTCCGCAGGGTCTCGATGACGTGCATGGTGTCGTCGATGGAGGTGTGCCCGTGCGAGGTGACCACGAGGACACCGTCCAGTTCCGGCGCGATCGCATTGACATCCGACGAAGCAGAGAATGCGGAAATGTCGACGAATATGGCGTCGAACTCCTTTTTCAAGTCGGCGAAGCTCAACTGCGTGCGGCGGGAACTGAGGCGAATGGCCGGCGTTACCGCTTCGACTTTGCCGAGGGGTAGGAATTTCAGCGTCGGGGTGAGGGGCAATGCCGCCGTCCGGATCAGTTCGCCATTGTCGAGAACGTCGACGAGGCCTGTGGAACTATGGGGCGCGATCGATTTGCTGAGCGACGATTTCTGCGCAGCCGCATCTATCAGCAGCGTCTGCGCTCCTGATATCGACGAGAGCACCGCAAGTTCGCATGCGATGGTCGATGCCCCGCTGCCGGGATTAACGGCGACGATTCCAATGACGACCCGACGTTTGCGCCGAAGACCAACGACCGTCGCGCTCAGCTCCGCCATGCCTGGAATAGCAGGATAGGCGGCTCCGGTGCCGCTGCTGCCGGTACCGGCGGGGAAACGCGCAGAGTGACCATTGCGGGTCCTCGATGTCGCCAGCAAAGTGACAAAGGGCAGCCCACCGGCTTCCGAGATCTGATGGGGCCGGACGATCCGGCGATCGCCAGCGTGCCTTATCATGGCGAGTGCGAAACCGACGCCAAGACCAACCGCCGCAGCAAAGGCGATGATGAGCGTGCTGCGTGGTCTGGCTTTCGAAAGAGGCAGGGTGGCCCGAGAGACGATCGTGGCATCCGACACCGGGTAGGTGATGCGCTGCCTGGCTTCGGTCAGCTGATTCAAGGTATTTTCATAAAGGGTGCGGCGGGCGTCAGTCGCGCTCTGCAGCTCCGCAAGCTTGAACTGATCGCGCGGATTGCTCGTGAAGCTGGCCAGGGCACTGGCAGCTTCGGCCAGTCCGCGCTGCTGCTCGCTTACGAATCTGGTCAGCCACTCGCTGTATTGCCGGGACGCATTGGCCTTCATTGCGATATTCTTCTGGATATACTGCCTGGCCAGCGTGTCGGCGATGTCGACGGCCTGCTGCGGGGTCGACGCTGCAGCCGATATCTCGATGATCGTCGAACTCCCGATCCGGCGTACTCCCATCATGTTCAGCAGCGTGGCGACCGCCCGATCATGGATCCGCCCGTCCTCGATCTGCTGTTGCGGCTGTCTGTCACGCGGCCCTGCGCCCGCCGCTTCCTGCGATGCCGTATCCGGTTCGGAAGAAGCGCCCATCAACCAGTTCTTTGCCCGATCCTGCAGCGAAGGCGTCTGATCGACAAAGTCAGGGTCGGTATCGAGACCAAGTGCCGTTACCGTTCCACCGACGACATCGCTGGATTTGGCGATCTCCAACTGTCCCTCGATGAACGCGTCTTCCGCGAAAGCCCTCTGTGCTTCGGAGCCGCTGACCTGGGGGACGATCACAAGTTGCGTGTTGGCAACGAACGTCGGTTCGGCGGTCAGCACGTAGCTCCCTGCCATTACGAGGAAAGCGAAAGTCGTCGCCGCAATCCACAGCCAGCGCATTCTGAGAAAGAAGAGCATATCCCGCAAGGTGAGCGGCGAATTCCCACCGGTGGCTGCGGCAGGCAGAGATATCGGAGAAACACCGCTGAAGATCGTGCTTGAGGTCATGTCGTCCTAATCCAAAATGGCGAGCTCACGAAGTAACCAGGTAATGGCAGCTTGGAGCGACGGGGAAGTAGCGTGTCTTCCGACTCCAGGCATGATCGGCGGCTCTTCCCATGAATGCTCAATACGAGCCGCGCTGCGAAAACAGAGCGGGAATGGTCTTGGCAATGATGATGAAGTCCCGGCCGAGCGACCAGTTGTTGAGATAGTGAACGTCGAGGGAAACCCGGTACTCGTAGCTGACATCATTGCGCCCGCTGGTCTGCCAGTGACCGGTCAGGCCCGGGCGGACGGCCATGTAGGCCCATACATGCTCGCCGTAGCGCGGCAATTCCTCGGCCGTGATCGGCCGGGGGCCGACCAGGCTCATGTCGCCACGCACGATATTGATCAGTTGGGGAAGCTCGTCGATGCTCGACCGCCTGAGGATATCACCGACGGCCGTGATCCTCGGATCGTCCTTCAGCTTGCGTGTCTCTTCCCATTCGCTTCGCGCAGCCGGGTTGTTTTGCAGCAATTCGGCAAGCTGAGCACTCGCATCGGTCTTCATCGTGCGAAACTTGAGGCATCCGAACTGCGCTCCGCCGACGCCGATGCGCGTATGGGAATAGAAGACCGGGCCGCGGTCGCTCATCTTCACGATCATTGCGACGATCAACAGAAGTGGGGAAAGCAGGATCAGCGCCGTAACTGCGATGACAAGGTCTAGCGCGCGCTTCGACGATCTGCCTGCCGCACGAGGCCGGGACGAATGGAGATCGCCGCCTTTCGCGGTCCGTCCGACGCGCGACCAAGCCTCGAAACTATGTGCTTCCCATGTCATCGGTGGTCTCCAAAACATTCCGATTAAGAACCGTTCAAAGTTTGCTGCGCCGCACTCTGGTTGTCTGTTACCAAGGTCATAATCCTTAACAAATTCTTTATGCTACTAACGGGCAATCGAGAATTCGGATTACACATTGATGGCCTTGTTTTCATTTAAAATGACAATCTAATCTAATTCGTGGTGATTATCCACTGACGCTTATTTATCAGTTTTGATGTCATCACTTTGATTATTGCCGTTTTTTATTCAGTAAGCCATTTTAATAGGCAGTGAGCTTCGATCTCGTGGCGGGTTTTTGACTTCTTTGAGATTTTTTGTCCATTTTTCGGTGTATATTTTGCTTTGAAGTTAAATATATACTTTATCTTTACGTCATATCGCCGTGATGTTATTTGACTCTCATATTAAGGCAATATAAATGATGCAGTGCAGCATTGCCTATGGTTATCGAGTGGAGTTATGCGCATGGATGGGGCGACACACGCATCAGATCGCAGGGCCAGCATCGGCAAGGCGGCGATATCGGCTAACAGCGGCATTCATCTGAACAGCCGCATCGTCATCGACGACGAATTCCTTTCCTGCCGGTCAAGCGTCCGGCGTTTCCGGCGCGGCGAGATCATCGCCGGGGCCGGCGTCCTCGTCGATACGTTCGCGCGCGTTCATTCGGGGGTGGTCAGCGCCAGCACGATGCTGCCCGACGGCCGGGAATTCATCGTCGAGATCATTCCGAAATCCGGCCTCATCGGCGAGCTCGAGGTTCTGCGCAGGCAGACGTTGAACCTCGAATACCGTGCCGGTTCCGCCTGCGAACTGCATTTCTTCGAAGGCCGGCTGCTGCGCGACATGTACGCCAGCGATCCCTCCTTTCGCGAAAAAGTCTTCTCCAGGGCGCTGGCGCGTATTTCGGAGCTCGAACTCCGGATCATTGCGAATGCGGCGTCGAGCCTGCAATCGAGGCTGGCCAGCACGCTGCTGCGGCTCTCCACTGTTTATGGAAAAGATCCGGCAAACAGCGGCGACGAACTGATCATCTCGCAAAATGATCTGGCCGCGACGCTGCCGGCGTCCCGCGAGAAGGTCAATCAATGCCTGCGGCGCCTGCGGGAAGCCAAGATCATCGACGGGGGCCAGGGCAAGATCCGCATCCTCAACCGCAAGGCGCTGGAGGCCTGTGCCAACGGCGCAGTTTCGGTGAAGTGATGCGCCCGTCGCTTCCCGAGGTCCTCCGATCCGCCGCAAACGCTGGCCGGTTTCCCGGCCCCAGCACGACAAAGATCGATCGCGTGGTCATCATCGACGATTATTCGGTGGCCAGAGGCGGGGCGACGGCGCTGGCGGTGCTGTCCGCCAAGCTTTTTCGGGGCCTCGACATCCCTGTGACCTATATTTGCGGAGATGACGCCGCCAATGCGGAACTCGTCGCACTCGGGGTCTTGATGGTCGGGCTGAATAGCCGCGATCTGCTCAGTGCCGAGCGTGCGAAGGCTTTCGTGACCGGCATTCACAATGGCGCCGCCGTCCGTATGGTCGGGAACTGGATTGCCGCAAACGACACCGCCAATACCGTCTACCATGTGCATGGCTGGCACCAGATCCTGTCTCCGGCGATTTTCAGGGCGTTGATGCCGGTCGCCAGACGATGCGTGGTGCACGCGCATGATTTCTTCACGGCCTGCCCCAACGGCGCCTTCTTCGACTATCAGGCTCAGGAAGTCTGCCTTCGACGCCCGCTCGGCGGAAGCTGCATTGCGACGGCCTGCGACAAGAGAAGTTATTCGCACAAATTGTGGCGGGTTGCCCGCGGCTCCAATATCCTCCGGCGGCTGAAGGATCAGGCCGATTTCGGCCGGATCATCCTGCTGCACGAGAAGATGGCAAGCTTCCTCGTCGGCGCCGGATATCGGTCCGAACGACTGACGACAATCCGCAATCCCGTCGCTCCGCTCTCCATCAAACGCATCGAGGCGGAGGCCAACGAGGAGTTCGTCTTTATCGGGCGGCTGGACGAGGAGAAGGGCATAGAGGACGCCGTGGCTGCCACACGCAAAGCCGGCGTCAGGCTCTGCGTGATCGGGGACGGGCCGCTGATGCCGCTGGTTGCGGCTTCAGGAGATCACGTCAGGGCCGTCGGCTGGCAGTCGCATGCGGAGATCGGCCCGACCATCCGCAAGGCGCGTGCACTGTTGATGCCGTCTCGCTATCCCGAGCCATTCGGCCTCGTCGCTATCGAAGCGGCCAGGAGCGGGCTACCGGTCATCATGTCGCGTAGCGCCTTTCTTGCCGAGGAAATGCAAAGAGCCGGCATGGCGATCGCCTGCGATACGGCTGACGAAAGCGCCTTTGCCGATACTTTGACGCGATTTAGCCAAATGCCGACGCACGAGGTCCGCGCCATGAGCGAGCGGGCTTTCCTGATGTCGCCGGATCTTGCGTCGACTCACGAGGAATGGCGCGACGCGCTTCTTTGCGAATACCACAGCCTGATTTCGACGAATGCGGTTCCCGACCTGACAGACGGTGTGGCGATACAAGGAGTATTGAGTTGACCCTTAAGGCAACAACCTCTCTTCCCGACGCGAGGGCATTTCTCGGCGATGCGCCTGTCATGGCGAAAAGACGTGTCACTGATGCCGGAAGCGCGAGCGATACCAAGCAGCTTCGTGTCGCCATCGTGCATTATTGGCTCGTTTCGATGCGCGGCGGCGAGAAGGTCGTCGAAGAGTTGTGCCGCATGTTTCCGCAGGCCGACATCTTCACCCTCGTCTGCAACCGGGATCGCATCAGCGATTTTCTGAAGACGCGGAACATCCGCACATCCTTCCTGCAGAAGATCCCCGGTGCAAAGCGGCATTATACCAAGATGTTGCCGCTGATGCCTTTCGCGCTCGAGCAGTTCGATCTGCAGGATTACGATCTGGTGCTGTCGAGCGAATCCGGACCCGCCAAGGGCATCATCACGCGCGCCGACGCCCTGCATGTCTGCTACTGCCATTCGCCGATGCGCTACATCTGGGATCAGTTCCATGTCTACCGCCATGGTCTGCCCTGGGTGGGTCGCGCCTTGATGTCGATCACCGCACCCATGCTGCGCGCCTGGGACGTGACGACCTCCTCGCGGGTCGATGTGTTCGTTGCCAATTCCGATTATGTCGCAAGCCGTATCCGCCGCTTCTACGACCGGGAATCCATCGTCATCCATCCGCCGGTTGCGACCGACGATTTTGCGGTGGGGAAGGGGAAAGGCGAATTCTATCTCTATGCGGGACAGCTGACCACGTACAAGCGGCCGGACATCGCCGTTCGCGCCTGTACCGAGGCCGGCCGAAAGCTGGTTGTGATCGGCGAGGGAGAACAACTGGCCTATCTGAAGTCGATTGCCGGACCGACCGTGCAGTTTCTCGGCCATCAGCCCTTCAACGTTCTGCGCGACCATCTGTCGCGATGCCGCGCCCTCTTGTTTCCGGGCACGGAGGATTTCGGCATCCTGCCGGTGGAAGCCATGGCATCCGGGCGACCGGTCCTAGCTTTCGATGCCGGCGGCGCCAGGGAAACCGTTTGCTCGCCGCAGGTCGGCTTTCGCTTCGCTGAGCAGACCACGGAAGCTCTATTGGAAACAATGGCGGCGTTCGAAGAGGTGGAGGACGATATCGATCCGCATGCCATCCGCGCGCACTCGCTGAAATTTTCTTCCGCCGTGTTCCGCGACCGCCTCTCCCGCCTGATCGAGCAGCAACTGGCCGACCATGGCGACCGATCCGCCGAGGTTTTCAGAAGACGGGCGGGCTGAGGGCAAGGAACGGAGCTGCCTGTCTTGCCGCTGCGACCGAAACCGTCGACGAGGAATAGAAAATAGATCATGTCAAGCGTATCTCAGAGGACGGCGACGGCAAGCATCTGGACTATCAGCGGAAAGTTCCTGGCGCGACTGCTCGATTTCGTCAGCCTCCTGATCCTCGCTAGGCTTTTGAGCCCGGCGGATTTCGGCCTTGTCGCCATCGCGACATCGGTTCTGGTCATCGTCGAGACAATCCTGGATCTGCCGCTGACGCAGGCCCTGATGCGCCAGCCGTCGCCTTCGGACGATATGTTTGCTACCGCCCTTACCCTCAGCCTTCTTCGAGGCGTGGCCATCAGCGTGCTGATGATGACCATCTCCTGGCCGATGGCTCTGATCTATGACGATCCCCGGCTTTTCTCCCTTGTCGCCGTGCTCTCGATTGCGCCTGCCATGCGCAGCGTGATCAGCCCGCGCATGGTTCTGTTCATGCAGCAGTTCGATTTCAAACGCGAATTCGCACTCGATCTTATTACCAAGGGGTCGACACTGCTGTTCGGTGTCGGGGTGGCGGTCGCGACCGGCAGCTATTGGGGACTGGCGATCGGCGCGGTTGCGGGCCCGACCGCCGCGGTGATCACCTCCTATATCTTCGCGCCGATGCGACCGAGATTCAGCCTTTCCGAGTGGAAGCACTTTCAGGACATGATCAGCTGGAACACCGTCTCGCAGGTGCTGAGTTCGATCAACTGGCAACTGGACCGGCTACTTTTGCCGCGCTTCACGGGCCTGTCGACTTTCGGCGCCTTCAGCGTCGCCGACAATATCGCCGCTATTCCATACCAGACCTTCGTCGGGCCATTGTTGCGTCCGCTGATGGCGGCATTCTCGACCGTCGATGACCGTCGTAACCTGATCGCTGCCTATCTGAAGGCGACGAACGCGATCACCTTCGTGGCAGCGCCCATCCTCATCGCGCTCGCCTTGCTTGCCGAGCCGGCCGTGCGGATCATCGTCGGTGAGAAATGGGCATCCGCCGCGCCGATTCTGCAGTGGCTGTGCATCGGCAGTCTGCTCGGTCTTCCGACGAACATGATGCCGCCATTGGCTATGGTGCTCAACAAAACCCGTTATCTCGCTCTCCGGATGTTTGCCGAGTTCGCCGTCAGGGTTCCGGTCACCATCCTGGGCATTGTCTATTTTCAAGTGGCGGGAGCACTGGGCGCGCGGATCGTGGCGGTGCTTGTCGCCTATGCAGCATCGCTCGTCATCACGCGGCAGCTGATCGGCGCGACATTTGCCGCGCAGTTGAACGCTTTTTTACGGCCTCTGGTCGCGAGCGTGCCGATGATGGCTTTCCTGCTCTGGGCAGAGCCGATGCTTGTTGCCATGCCTGTCGGCTTTCACCTTATCGTCGGCCTGGCGCTTTGCGGCGGGGTGTCCGCGGCAATCTTCTGGATCTTCGCGCTGCTCGTGTGGCAGATCGCCGGGAAGCCCGACGGCATCGAGACCATCGTCGTCCACAGGCTCATGCCGCGACGAAACAGGGTCCTCACTTCATGATCGAGACAAGTGCAGTCCAACGATGTTTGGTGTTTTCGGAGGAACAGAATGCGTTACGGAATATCTTCTAAGGCTCTGGGTTTGCTTATCGTTCTCGGTCTGGGGGCGTTGCCCGGCCAGCCCAGCGTGGCCCAGGAACCGCTCAACATCGCTGCGTACCAGCTGACGTTCGAGGAGAGTTTCGACAGTCTCGACGTCTCGGCCTGGGGGGAGAGAAGTTCCCGTTGGATCGCCCATACGCCCTGGAACGGCGATTTCGGCGACGCCCGTTTCACAGATCCGGCCCCCGGCTTTCCGTTTACCACCGATCAGGGAATTCTAAAGATCGAAGCGCGCAAGGAGGCCGATGGAACCTGGCGCTCAGGCCTGCTGTCGTCGGTGAACCCGAAAGGCGAAGGGTTCTCGCAGCAGTTCGGCTATTTCGAAGCAAGGATGAAGCTGCCGCCTGGCAAGGGCGTCTGGCCGGCATTCTGGCTGATCGGGCTCGACCGGTCGAAATACACCGCCGAGATTGACGTCCTGGAATATTATGGACGCGCGCCCTACGAATTCAGCATGGGCTTTCATATCTGGCGTCAGAGCCAGGGCGGTCAGAACAGCACCGGCGGCTATTGGCAAAAGGTCCAGGACGGAATTTTGAACAGCGACTATCACACCTACGGCGTCGATATCCAAGCCGACAAGACGAGCTTCTACTTCGACCGTAAGTTCATCTGGAGCTTCGACACGCCGAAGGAATTCCACATGCCGTTCTATCCGCTGGTGAACCTGGCACTCGGCTCGGGCTGGCCGATCGATGAAACGCCGAATCCTTCCATTCTACTCGTCGACTATATTCACGTGTACCAGCGGAAGCCTACTGACGCAGCGAATTGAACAGCTGACGGACAGCCGTCGCTAACGGCTGCAGCTGAGGCCGGTTTGCGGATCGAAGAGATGCATCGCCTCCTCGTCGAAAAAGAAGGTGAGCTTTTCGTTGTTGCGGATCGGCGTGCGTGGCGGCAGGCAGGCCATCAGGCGCTGATTTCCGGCAAGGGCGGTGACGACGAGTTCCGGGCCGGTCAGCTCTGCGACCTCAAGGGTTGCCTCGATCGACGGGCCGGCGCCGTCCGTGCGAAGCGCCTCGGGACGGATGCCGAGGATAAGGTCGCGGCCATTGCCGACCGCCTCGCGGAAACGGGTGGGCAGGGGCAGGATCGCATCGGTGCCTGAAAGCGCCAGGCCACCGTCGCGCGCCGCCGTCGCCTTCAGCAGGTTCATCGGCGGCGCGCCGACGAAGGTCGCGACATAGAGCGTTGCCGGATGGTTGTAGATCTCCTCCGGCGTACCCAGCTGCTCGATGCGGCCGTCGCGCATGACGGCGATGCGGCTTGCAAGGGTCATAGCCTCGATCTGGTCATGGGTGACATAGACGACCGTGGTCTTCAGCATCTGATGCAGCCGCTTGATCTCTGTGCGCATCTCCATGCGCAGCTTGGCGTCAAGATTAGAGAGCGGCTCGTCGAAGAGGAATACCTCAGGTTTGCGCACCAGCGCGCGACCGATCGCGACCCGCTGGCGCTGGCCGCCGGAAAGCTGGCTCGGCTTGCGCTCGAGGAGGTTTTCGATCTGCAGGAGCTTGGCGGCATCACGCACGGCTCTGTCGCGCTCGGGTGCTGCCACCTTGCGCATTTCCAGGCCGAAACCGATGTTCCGGTGCACCGTCAGATTGGGATAGAGCGCGTAGGATTGAAAGACCATGGCGATGTCACGGTCCTTCGGATGCACGCCGAGCACCGAGCGGCCGCCGATCCTGACATCGCCGCTCGTTGCCTCGGCAAGGCCGGCGATGATGTTCAGCAGGGTGGATTTGCCGCAGCCGGAGGAGCCGAGCAGCACCAGGAATTCGCCGCTTTCCAGCGAGATGTCGATGCCTTTCAGCGTCTCGATGTCGCCGTAGGCCTTGCGGATGTTCTGAATGTCGAGCGCGCTCATCGCAAGGGCTCCTGAAGAGATGTCGGGCCGCCATAGTTGCGGGGAAGAGTGGAGATGGCGCGCGAGGCAACCTCGGTTCCCGCCATCAGGCAGGAAACCAGCGGCTCACCGCTTGCGAGCGCGGCGAGAAAGGCGGCGTTGAAGACATCGCCGGCGCCGATCGTATCGACGACATCGACAACGGGTGCTGCCACCGAAACCAAGCTGCCGTCAGGCCCGATCGTGAGAGCCCCGTCCGGGCCGCGTTTGACGACTACGATCGCACCCGCCGGCATATGCGATTTGATCTGACGCGCGGCCTCGATCGGATCGGCGATGCCGGCAAGTGTCGTCGATTCGACCTCGTTCAGCAGCGCGACACCGCTGCGCGAAAGCCAGGCGCGTGTCGCTGCGCAATTCTCGTCTGTCCAGCCGTCGAGTGGCCAGCCGGTATCGAGCGCAACGGTGATGCCATGGCTGTCGGCCCAATCGAAGAACTTGCCGTATTCTTCTGTCAGATCGTCGGTCAGGAACGAGCCGCAGAGAAGCGCGTAGCCGCCCTGCAGTCTTGCGCCCTCGATGACGGCGAAAACGTCTGCCAGGCTGAAACGCGGCAGGTGGCCCCTCGTCGTGAAGAAGGTGCGCTCGCCGTCAGGATGGGTGATGCCGACGGAGAGCGTCGTTTTCTCAGGACGTACGGGCCACTTGTCGGAACGGTGGCCGAAGGCTTCGCTCAGCCAGCGGCCGAACTGATCACTGCCGATATTGGCGGCGATCTCGAATTCGACGCCGAGCGCTTGCCAGGCGAGCGCGCTGTTGCCGGCGGCCCCGCCGACGCGCAACTCGTCATGATCGACGATGATTTCCGTCCCGGCCTTCGGCCAAGGGGCGGTCGGTCCAAGGATCAGGTCGACGTTGACATTGCCGATGACTGCAAGCGGCCGCATTCATTCGCTCCGGGTGATTTTGGTCGATCGAACCGGCGTTCCCGCATTATCCACGCGGGCATCGGCAAAGGCGATCATCAGCCGCTGGGCGACCGGAAGCATGGCGAAGATCGCGGCAAAACCGGTTGCAGGTGCAAAGCGGATCGTCACCGCGCCGGCGACCGGCGCTTCGCCCGAGGCGTCGAACAGGATGACCGGGGCGCCGGTCTCGACGGCGGATGTCGCCATTGCCGTCACCAGGCCAGCCGTCTCGTCCAAGCCGCGGAACAGCACGACGCCGATTTCCGGCCCCAGCATCTCCATCGGCCCGTGGCGCAGCTGGCCGCCTTCGAGCGAGAAGCAGGGACGGCGCGACAGCTCGGTCAGTCCGAGTGCGAGCGCCTCGGCGATACCCTGCAACCGGCGGCCTGACGTGACAATGGTCGCGACGTTTTCCAGCGCCGAGAGTGCGGCGGCGATGTCATGATCTTCCGGCGCCCTGAGGGCGGCAAGGGCGGTGTCAGGATCTTCGCCGAGGGCGGAAAGGATTGCCAGATGCAGGGCGAAAGTCACCGTTAGGCTGCGGGTCGCGGCGAAGGCAAGCTCGGTGCCGCCGGTGCCGACCAGCGACGGAGCGGTTCTTGCGAGGAAGGAATTACCTTCGAGTGTCAGGCCGAAAATCTCCTGCGTGCCGCCGGTCTCGCTGAACCAACGCACGACCTCGGCGCTTTCGCCGGACTGCGAGGTGACAAAGATCGTCCTGCCGGCGATCGGCAACGGCTGGCCGAGCTGTTCAGACAGGGGCAAGGCGACGGCATCGATGCCGAGCGCCCGGTAGAGCGGTTCGACGGCGCGGTTGACGGCATGCGAGCCGCCCATGCCGATGAGCAGCAGCCTGCCGGTCTTTTTCAGCGAAGCCGCAGCCCTTGCCGCCATCGGCTGGGCCGCTTCATAGGAGGTGATCGCATCGGCATGCTGGCGCGCCATTTCGCGATCGATCGCCGCAAGTCCGGCCGGCCGGGTTCTTTCTTCTGTCATGTTCATCCCTTGACGCCGCCGCTGGTGAGCCCCGAAATCAGGGCGCGTTGCATGAGAAGACCAATCAGCACCGGGGGCAGGGCGGCGAGCACACCTGCCGTCGCGATCAGTCCGTAATCGGAAACGCGGCCGCCGGCGAGATCGGCAATGGCGACGGTCAGCGTCTTGGCGCGCTGGTCGGAAGTGAAGAGCAGCGCATAGAAGAATTCATCCCAGGCAAGTAGGAAGGCAAAGAGGCTTGACGTCGCCACCACGGGGGCGGCGAGCGGCAGCGTGATGATGCGCAGCGTCTGAAACAGGCCGGCGCCGTCGATCATCGCGGCGGATTCGATCTCGCGCGGGATGGAATCGAAACCCGACTTCATCAGCCAAGTGGTGAAGGGCGCAAGGATGGTGAGATAGACGAGGGCGAGGCCGAAGACGTTGTTCAGCATGCCGAGATGGGAAAGGCCCATGTAAAGCGGCACGGCGAGCGCCACCGGCGGCAGCATATAGGTGGCGATGACCATCGACAGCGACCATCCCACAGCAGGCGTACGCGACACGGCCCATCCGGCCGGTATGGCGAGCGCGATGGCGGCGATCGTCGCCATGCCCGCCACCTCTATGCTGTTGCGCAGCGACGAGGTGAAGGCGGCGCCGGCGCTGTTTTCGAGCGTCGAGAGCAGCACGCCGTAGCGAGAGAAATCCGCCGTCTGCGGCCACCAGCGCAGCGGCTTTGCCGCAAGGTCGGCGGCCGGCGAGATGCTCATGATGAACAGCCATAGGATCGGCGCCAGGATGACGGCGGCAAGCAGCAGCGCGCAGAGGTGAATGAAGGCGGAAAAAAGTGGGCTCTGGCGTTCCATCAGGCTGCACTCCCCGCGGTCTTGCGCACCAGGGCGGCGTAGCCGGCAGCAAGCAGCGTCACCAGCAGCGTGACGATCAACGCCAAGGAGGCGCCGGAGCCTGCCCGTTGGAAAGAGAAGGCTTCCTGATAGACGAGGATCGACAGCGTGCGGGTGCTGTTGGCCGGGCCGCCGCGGGTCATGACCCAGATGATGTCGAAGACCTTGAAGGCTTCAATCGTGCGCAACACCAGGGCCACCATCAGCGGGCCGGCGAGATAGGGCAGGATGACGAAACGGAAGCGGGCGAAAGCGCCGGCGCCGTCGACCAGCGAGGCGGCGGTGATGTCGCGCGGCACGGCCTGGAGTGCAGCCAGCGCGATCAGCGCCACCAGCGGGAAATTCTTCCAGCAGTCGGCGACGATCAGGGCCGCCAGCGCCGTGCCCGGCTCGCCGAGCCAGGACCGGTAGGCTTCTAACAGGCCGAGCTGTGTCAAGGCGGCATTCAGCGCGCCATATTCCGGATTGTAGATCAGCCGCCAGAGCGTGGCGTTGACGACGGTCGGCAGCGCCCAGGGTAGGATCATCAGGGCACGAAGCGCGGTCCGGCCGCGGAATTGCTGGTTCAGCAGCAGGGCGGCGAGCACGCCGATCACCATTTCGGCGGCGACCGAGACGATTGCGAACCATGCGGTCGTGACGAGCGTGCGCTGGAAATTCGAACCGGAGATCATCTTCACGTAATTGTCGATGCCGACGAAGCTGCCTTCCGTGCCGACCAGCCTGGCGTCGGTGAAGGAAAGGCCGACGGTATCGATCAGAGGCCAGCCGATGACTGAAATCATGACCACGAGAAGCGGTAGCATCAAAAGCCACGCGCGCGTTGTCAGCCAAGTGCTCGACATCGAGGCGACCCTTATTCTTCATAGGTTCTGGAGACCGGGCGACGGCAGGCGCCGCCCGGGGTTTCATGCGTTGCTCAGAGGCCGCTATTGTCGGCTGCCGACTTCAGCGCGTCCTCTGGCGAGGACTGGCCAAGCAGCGCTTCCTGGATCGCCTGCTGCAGCGCGGTCGAGAGCTCCTGATATTTCGGCGTCGTCGGACGCGGATACATTGCGGCAAGGCCGATCTTGGCGGCGGAGATCAACTCTTCCTGGCCCTTGGTGACATCAGGATCCTCATAGGAGGACGCCCAGATTGGCAGGCTGAGCTTGGCATAGGCATTCTGCGTCGCCTGCGAGGTCATGAAGGTGATGTATTTCCAGGCCTCATCCGGATGCTGGCTGGCCGAGGTGATGCCGAGGCCCATCGAGCCGTTTACGGCAGAAGCCTCGCTCTTGCCGGCAATACCCGGCGCCGGTAAGACGCCGACCTTGCCTGCGACCTTGCTGTCCTTCGGGTTGTTGGCCATGTTGTACATGTAGGTCCAGTTCAGCGCGAAGGCGGCATCGCCATTTTCGAAGACCTTGCGGACGTCCTCTTCGAGGAATTCCTTGGAGTTGGGATTGGTGAGGCCCGAGGAATAGCTGGAAACCATGTATTTCAGCGCATCGAGGCCGCCGCCGGTCTGGAAGGCCGGCTTGCCGTCCTTGAGGAAATCACCGCCATAGGCGCTGACGAGCGTGGTGTAGTCGCAGATCGCGGCTTCGGCCTGCGACCAGCTCCAGGCGATCGGCGTCGCGAGAAGGCCCTTGTCCTTGATCGTCTTTGCCTGCTCGGCCAGCTCGTCCCAGGTCTTGGGTGGCGCCTTGATGCCGGCCTTTTCGAGGATTTCCTTGTTATAGAACAGGTATTTGGTGTCGAGGATCCACGGCATGCCGTAATATTTGCCGTCATATTGCACGGTGGTCCAGGCACCCGGCAGCACGCCCTTTTTCATCTCGTCGGTGACGCGCGAGGAGACGTCGACAAGAACCTTATTGGTGGCGTATTCGGCCGGCCAGATAACGTCGAAGAGGACGACGTCATAACCGCCGCCGGAACCCTGCGCCAGCACCGTCTTGTCGTGCAGGCCTTCATAGGGGACGAATTCGAGATTGACCTTGATGTCGGGGTTCGCCTTGGCGAAGGCGTCGGTCATAGCGCGCACATCGGCCTCGCTATAGGCAGCTTGCGCCATGAAAAGCGCGTTCAGCGTTGTTTCGGCGAAAGCGTGCGGCGCAAGGGACACGCCGATCAAGGCCGCACCCAGAAGCGTCTTGTTAAAGGAATTCAGCATTGCAGCCTCCAGTTTTTGACATTTACGCATTGCCGAGGGCGGTCCTCCGCCATCGGTGTTCGAGAGGGCACGCGCGGAAAGCGTGCCGGTTCGTCGTCTCGGAGCGTCGTCGGAGCCGTTGCCCGCCTCCTGCGTTCCCTGGAACTCTCCGGTTCCTCATTAAGTCAAGTGTCTTGACTTATTACTTCTTCAACATTCTATTGGAGTCAAGAGGGAATTGCACATGAATGACAGCCGCCCGATCCGGGCCAAGAGCGGCACCAATCACGAAGGCACCAGCGCGCATAACCGGCGCGTCATGATCGATGCCCTGAGGATCAACGGCGCGCTTTCACGCGCCGATCTGGCACGGGCCACGCGGCTGACCAAGCAGACGGTGTCGAATATCATCGAGGAACTCGAGCGCGACGGTCTCGTCAGTTCGCAAGAGGCGGTGAGGAGGGGCAGGGGGCAGCCGTCGACACCCTATCGTCTCGTGCCCGAAGGCGCCTTTGCAATCGGCCTGCAGATCGATCGGCATGTGACGCGGGCGGTCGCCGTCGATCTCGTCGGCAGCGTTCTCGTGCGAGATGAGGCCGGACTACCACCCGGAGGTCCGTCGAACGGGACGAAGGTCATCCTCGATCTCGTCGCCGGCATACGCTCGAAGCTTGCCGGGATCGTCCAGCAGTCGGAAAAGCGGCTGGTCGGCCTCGGCGCCGCCATGCCCGGGCCTTTCGGAGTCGCCGGCAGCGGCGATGATCCGTGGATGATGGAGGCCTGGCAGAAATTTCCGTTGTTGGAAACGCTGACCGCCGGCACCGGGCTCGATGTCGGTCTGCAGAACGATGCGGCGGCGGCGGCGACCGCCGAGCGCATGGTGGGAGCTGCCCACGGCATCGACCATGCCGTCTGCCTCTTCGTCGGTTATGGCATCGGCGCCGGCCTCATTCTGAATGGCGAGCTCTACCGCGGCACCAACGGCAATGCCGGCGAGATCGGCATGGCGCTGCTGTTTGCCGACGGCAAATCGACGCCGCTCGAGCATCGCGCCTCGCTCGCCTCGCTCTACCAGCATCTGTCGATCGATCCCGCCGATCCCGGCCTTTATGCAAGGATCAACGATCTTGCCTTGAGGGGCGATCAAAGCATCCACGCCTGGGTCGAGGCGGCCGCAGTGGATCTGCGCTGGAGCATCCATCTCCTTGAGACGCTGTTCGATCCGCAGACGGTGATCCTCTGCGGCAGCGCGCCGGAGGCGCTGGTGAACAGGTTGATTGCGGCAATCGGCCCGTTGCTGCCCTCGATCGCCGAACGTCGCGGCCGGACGCTGCCGCGCCTGCAGCCCGGCATGGCCGATCCCTGGTCGGTGGCGCTTGGTGCTGCCGCCGGACCGATCAGCCGTGCATTCGATCCGCGTTTTGCGGCGATCCTGAAGGATTCCCTTCAATTCTGAGGCTTTAATCCTCAGGTTGCACACCAGTGCAACGGCAAAAATGTCAGTGGTTTTGCAAGTTTCGTTGCAGCGGAGCAGGCGAATAACCGCACCCCGTCGTAATATAAATAAATATTAAATATCCCAAAAGAATCCATTGTTTCGAATATAAGCGTAATCTATTGACGGCATGCTGAAGCAATAGGCGAAATCTTTATAAATATTTCCCCGAGATTGGCGAATACAATTGTATGAAGGTTTTATAACACCTTGGTTTCGATCATTTCATGTCATGTAATCTTCATTGGTAGGCGCAATTTGAACCAGCTAATAGGGCGTGCGCTGAAAGTGCGCGTCCCTTTTACGTTCGAGGTTCTCATGCAAGCCAAGCTTCTCGGCGCCGTTGGCGCCCTTCTCGCTACAGCGTTTCTTGCTGGTCCCGCTGCCGCCGCCGATAAGACCAAGATTGACTTCTGGTTCGGCAATTCCGGTGACATCGCAAAGCGTGTCCAGGAGCAGTGCGATCGCTTCAACCAGTCGCAGGCCGACTACGAAGTCGTCTGCACCAGCCAGGGCAGCTACGACGCGTCCCTGCAGAACACTATCGCTGCCTTCCGCGCCGGCAAGCAGCCGACCATCGCCCAGGTCTCCGACGCCGGCACCCTCGACATCATGCTCTCCGGCGCCTACTACCCGGCCAACAAGCTGATGAGCGACATGGGCTATACCGTCGATTGGAAGGACTACTTCTCCGGTATCTCCGGCTACTACGCGACATCGAAGGGCGAGATGTACTCCTTCCCCTTCAACTCCTCGACCGCTCTTCTCTACTGGAACAAGGACGCCTTCGCCAAGATCGGCAAGGATCATGCTCCGGCGACCTGGAAGGAAGCAGGCGAGGACCTCAAGGCTCTGAAGGATGCAGGCTATGCTTGCCCGCTCGGCTTTGACATTTCCAACAACGAAGTCTGGCAGTACATCGAGCAGTTCGAAGCCGTCAACGGCGAAGCGATCGCCACGAAGAAGAACGGTTTTGAAGGTCTCGACGCAGAGCTGGTGTTCAACAAGAACCCGCTTCTCGTCAGCTATGTCAAGGACCTCAAGTCCTGGTACGACAACAAGCTTGCCGTCATCAAGAACAAGGCTGTCGGCCAGACCTTCGTCGAAGCCTTTGCCGCCGGTGATTGCCAGGTCATCCTAACGTCGGTCGGCGACCACGGCAACGTCGGCCGCACCGCCAAGCAAGGCATGAACTGGGACGTTGCCATGCTCCCGACCTACGGCGACGCAAGCCGGCACAGCTCTTATGTTGGCGGCGCTTCGCTCTGGGTTCTGAAGGGCCATTCCGACGCTGAATACAAGGCTGCCGCTGCCTTCTTCAACTTCATCGCAAAGCCGGAAGAAGCCCTTACCTGGTCGACCGTTACCGGCTACATCCCGGTTCGTAACTCCGGTTTCGAATATCTGAAGAAGCAGGGCTTCTACGACAAGGCTCCTTATGCCGGCCGCGAACTCGCCATTCAGAGCTTGACCGCATCGCCTGCTGACGATGCGGCTCCGCAGGGCATCCGCCTCGGTGGCCTGCTGCAGGTCCGCACCGAAATCGCCAATGGTCTGCAGGCAATCTTCGTCAACAATGCCGATGTCCAGGCTTCGCTCGACAGCGCTGCCGAACGCGGCAATACGCTGCTGCGTCGCTTCCAGCAGACCTACAAGAACGTTCAGCTCCCCTGATCGCTTGATATGAGCCGCACCCGGCCCGCATTTCGCGTACCGGGTGCATCTTTGTAAGTTCTTCAGTCGGCCGCGGATGCGAACTTGCCGCCCGCGCCTAAAGCGCGCCCGTCGCGCTTTAGACCGTTATTTTGACGCATGTCGTTACCGCAAAACCGCTGCACACTTTGCGCGACATGCTTTAAACCAAACCAGGACGAAAACGACCACTCATGGAAAAGCGCGTCACTTTCTCCTCAACGACGATCGGGCTGCTCTTCGCATTTCCGATGCTGTTGCTGATCTTCGTCTTTTTCTATTGGCCGAGCGCGCAGGCGCTCTATTGGGCGTTCACGCTCGAGCAGCCATGGGGCGGCGGTAATGCCTGGGTCGGTTTCGACAATTTCAAACAGCTGCTCACCGATCCGATCTATTGGGACTCGATCACCCGCAGCATGATCTTCGGCTTCAGTTCGACGGCCATCGCCATGGGGCTGGCCCTCATCCTGGCGCTTTTGACGGATCGTGAACTGCGCGGCCACAAAGTCTACCGGTCCGTCTTCATCTGGCCATACGCAATTGCCGCCCCCGCTCTCGGCCTCGCCTTCCGCTTCATCCTGGCGCCGGAGGCCGGCCTTCTGTCGGTCATCAACCGCGTCTGGCCCGGCCTTTGGAACCCCGCACTCGACGGCAAGGATGCGATGATCGCGGTCATCGTCGCCTTCTCCTGGAAATATATCGGCTACAACTTCATCTTCTTCCTCTCGGCGCTGCAAGGCATTCCGCGCCCGCTGATCGAGGCCGCCGCGATGGACGGTTCGGGGCCGATGCGCCGGATCTGGGATATCCAGCTGCCCTTGCTGACGCCGACGCTGTTCTTCCTGCTCGTCATCAACATCACCGAGAGCTTCCAGGATTCCTTCGGTATCGTCGACGTCATGACGCAGGGCGGCCCGGCGCGCGCCACCGAGCTCATGGTCTACAAGATTTATTTCGACGGCTTCAGGGGTCTCGACTATTCGGGCGCCGCAGCGCAGTCCATCATTCTGATGGTGCTCGTTGTCCTTCTCACCATCTTCCAGTTCCGCTTCATCGAGCGGCGCGTGCACTACAAGTGAGGTCGCGGACATGATCGAACGCACGCCGATATTCAACTTTATCTGCTATAGCCTTCTCGCGCTCGGCATGGTGATTGCGCTTCTGCCTTTCGCCATCGTCATCATCGCCTCGACGCTTGATCTGGAGACGGTCAATCGTGTGCCGCTGCCGCTGATGCCGGGCTCGCATTTCTGGGAAAACGCTGAGACCGCCTGGGTTCGCGCCGATCTCGGCAACAAGCTGTTCCACAGCATCATCTTCGCCGCAACGGTCGGCGCCGGCAAGGTCATGCTGTCTTCCATGGCAGCTTTCTCGATCGTCTACTTCCGCTTCCGCGGCCGGTATGTGATTTTCTGGATCATCTTCATCACGCTGATGCTGCCGCTGGAAGTCCGCATCGTGCCGACCTATTCGATTGCGGCCAACGCGCTGCAGCCTTTCCAGACGATCCTCGACGTCACCGGCATAAGCTGGCTCGTTGCGCAGATCACCGGCGTCCAGATCAAGCTCGAATGGGGCCTGCTGAATTCCTATCCCGGTCTCGTTCTGCCGCTGGTCGCAACCGCGACCGGCACCTTCCTCTACCGGCAGTTCTACCTGACGGTTCCCGACGAGCTTGCCGAGGCCTCGAAGATGGACGGATCGGGCCCGGTCCGGTTCTTCTGGGACATTCTGCTACCGCTCTCGCGGCCAAATATGATTGCGCTCTTCACCATCATGTTCGTCTGGGCCTGGAACCAGTATCTCTGGCCGCTGCTGATCACCACCGATCCGAATTTCGGCATCGCCGTGACGCAGCTCAAGACGCTCATCCCGTCCGAATTCGGCCTGCCCGACTGGAACGTTGCCATGGCCGGAACCCTGATCATCATGTCGCCGCCATTGATCCTGGTCATTCTGATGCAGCGCTGGTTCGTACGCGGCCTTATCTCCACCGAGAAGTGAAGGAGTATTCCCTTGGCACCGATCTCCATTCGTGGCGTGAAGAAAAACTACGGCAAGACCCCCGTCGTTCACGGCGTCGATCTCGACATCCAGTCGGGCGAGTTCATCGTCATCCTCGGCCCGTCCGGCTGCGGCAAGTCTACGCTGCTGCGGATGATCGCCGGCCTCGAGGAAATCACCGGCGGTGAAATCGCCATTGACGGCCGCGTCGTCAACCAGCTGGAGCCGCGCGAGCGCGGCTGTGCCATGGTCTTCCAGAACTATGCGCTTTATCCGCATATGAGTGTTGCCGAGAATATCGGCTATGCATTGAAGGTGGCCGGCGTCTCGAAGGCGGAGCGTCAGCGGCGCATCGGCGAGGTCGCCAAGGCGCTCAGCCTCGAACCCTTCCTCGACCGTCGGCCCGCCGCTCTTTCCGGCGGTCAGCGCCAGCGCGTCGCCATGGGCCGCGCGATGATCCGCGAACCGAAGGTATTTCTCTTCGACGAGCCGCTGTCGAACCTCGACGCCAAGCTGCGTATCGCCATGCGCGCCGAAATCCGCCGCCTGCACCGCCGCCTCGGGGCCACTTCGATCTTCGTCACGCATGACCAGACCGAGGCGATGACGCTGGCCGACCGGCTGGTGGTGATGAACGGCGGCAGGGTGGAGCAGGTCGGCACGCCGGAAGAGGTCTATCATCATCCGGTCTCGCGCTTCGTTGCGGGCTTCGTCGGCACACCGGCGATGAACCTGCTCGAGGGCACGATCAATGACGAGGGCGTCTTCGTCTACGATCAAAGCCGTAAGGTCGCACTGCCGCGCGAGCGCGCCGCACCGCTGAAAGGCAAACGCGTCGTGCTCGGCATGCGCGCCGAGGCTGCCCGGCTGGTGGCCCCTGATGCGCCGGGTGCCCTTGTCGCAACGGCCGATTTCATCGAAGAGCTCGGCGCAAGCCGCATCGTCCACGCCGATTTCGATGGGCTGCCCTTTGCCGTGGCGCTGACTGAGGCCGTGAAGGTGAAGTCGGGCGATCCGATCGGCATCGCGATCGATTACGACCAGATCCACCTCTATGCCGCCGAGACCGGCCGGATCATCGAGAACCCTGTTATGAACAGCGCAGGCGCCGTCCACGCCTAAAGCGGTCTGCGACGATCCTTTGCGACGATCTTGGCAGAGCGTTCGGCGGCTGAGGATGTCAGCCGCTTGCTCGACGGTGAATTGCTCTAACGGTGGATCGGGTCGATCCACGCGACGTCTTCCGGCTTTTCGACTGGCTCGATGTCGAGATTGACGACGACCGGTTCCTGGCCTGAGCGGACGAGAACGCATTCCAGCGTCTCGTCGCGGCTGGCGTTGATCTCCTGATGCGGCACATAGGGCGGAACATAGATGAAGTCGCCTGGGCCGGCCTCGGCGGTATATTCCAAATGCTCGCCCCAGCGCATGCGGGCCTTGCCCTTGACCACGTAAATGATGCTTTCGAGATCGCCGTGGTGATGGGCGCCGGTCTTGGCGTTGGCATGGATCGTCACCGTGCCGGCCCAGATCTTTTCGGCACCGGCGCGCGCATTGTTGATCGCGGTCGCGCGATTCATGCCCGGCGTCTGTGCGGTGTTCGGATCGAGCGAATTGCCGGGAATGACCTTGACGCCATGTTCCCGCCAGTCGACATGATGATGCTCGTGGTCGTAGCCCATGCCTTGCCTCCACTTTCGATTTGGTGAGTCTAAGCGGGAGCCGGGCGGTGGCCAAGCGGATTTGCCGTTGCGCAGCCACACGACATCTCCGCACCGATAGCTTCTGTGTGCCTAAGGAAAGAACGGATCCCGATGAGCCATGTCCCGCAGATCGACTACGACAGTGCTTCGGAAGAGGTTCGTGCGGCGCATGACGAAGAAGTCAGGCTACGCGGGCGCATGACCAACATGAAGCGGACGCTGCTGCATTCGCCGGCCGCCCACCGCATCTATGCCGAGTGGTTCACGCTGCGGGCCGAGCTCGATCCTGCCGTCAGCGACCGGGCGATCTGGATCTTCTCGCATGCGATCTCGAAGGCGGCGAAATCGAAGATCGCCATCACCTTCTTTCGCCGGGCGCTGATCAACAAGGGTTTCAATCCCGATGCGCTGGAGTTTTCCGACGAGGAAGCGCTGCTCGACGCCTTCGGCAAGGCGATCGTCGCCGATTCCAATGCTGTTCCCGCCGAACTCTGGGCAAAGCTGAAAGAGCGCTACGAGACCAAGGTGCTCGTCGATCTCGTCGCCTTTGCCGGCATCATGCTGGCCACCGCCGTCTTCAACAATGTCGTCGAGGTCGACTTCGACCCCGAGCTTGAAGCCTTTGCCGAAGGCGCCAGTTCATCCGCATCCTGAAATTTCAGCTATCGAGCGGCAGGATCAGCACATCGCGCGGCGGCACCTCGATGCCACTATTGCCGATATGGTCGATCGGCCAGACTGCCTGGCTTTGCGCAAGGGCTCCTTCGGCTAGCGTCAGCTCGGTCTTCTGCGCCGTTCTCGTCGGATTGACGAGCCAGAGGAAGCTACCCTTTTCCCCCTTGTGGATACGGGCGAAGAGTGCGGCATTCGACAGCGTCACGTGGCGCTTCTTCCCGCTCCATCTCAATAGCTCAGCGAAGAAAGCGCCATTCGCCTTCCCCTGCGTGCGGTAATAGGCAACGGAAGGATTGGTGCCGATGAGCAGCGTGCGGCCCTTGCCATAGGCATTTTCGACGACGGCAAGACGGCCGTCGGTGAAGTGGCCGCGTCCCGTTCCGCCGGCCAGCCGATAAGACTGCAGGAAGCCGCCGCCGTCGATCGCCGCGCCGTCGAGATCGAAATGGATGCGGTCGCCGATATCGGGCATGAACTCGACCTCTTCCTCTCGCGCGCCAAAAACCTCGTCGAGGCCCATGTTCGGCTGAACGGTGCCGACATGGCCGCGATCGCCGAAATAGCCTGGGCATGCTTCGGCAATCAGCGTGCCGCCATTTTCGACCCAGGCTTTCAGGCGTTTCGCCTGCTCTGATGTGAACATGATCGGATAGGGGAAATAGAGGAAATCATAGGCCGCGATATCGTCGATATGCACCCAGTCCGGCTGCACGCCGTTTTCGAGGAAGGCTCGATAAGCGCCCCACATGGCTTCGGGATAGGGTTTCTCCTTGCGGTCGTGGTTCAGGAGGTAATCGAACTCCTGCGTTTCGCGAACGACAAGGATGCCGACCTCGCCGCGCAAGGGCTTTGCCTCCCAGAGGGGAGCTTGCGCCTTGTCATTTGCCCATTTCGCCATGGCGCTTGCCATGTCGGAGCGCGGCGTGCGCGAGCCGTCCATGCCGTAGGAGCCGAAAGCGCCGAAGAGCGGGCCATCGAGCAGCGGGCGCCAGCGCAGATTGATCACGCCGCGGGCGCCGCCGGCAAGCGAGGTCATGCTCCAGAGGCGGATATCCTCGGGAGCGACGACGCGGCCATCCTCCCTGTCGCGGCCGATCACCTGCGGCTGCAGCCAGAGCGGGCCGCCCTGGCGTTCGGCATGCCAGAACGGCTTGCCGCGGGCGGCGGCGCGGTTGATGTCGACGCCATACCAGTTTTTCCAGGCTTCCGACCCCTTGCGAGCCTGGATCCAGGTGAAGCCGTAGACCTCGACCTTGGAGGCGGCGAGCCAGTCGTCGCAGCCATTGGCCGCCATGTTGGGAATTGCGCCCGATATGCCGTGGGCAATGATGGTGTTCTTCTGGTCGACGGCGCGGATCGTGTCGATGCGCCACTGCATCTGGTCGTAGAAATTGTCGCGCTTGAACTGCAGCCAGTCGATGCATTCGGGGTACGGCGCCATGTGCACCGGCGGCTCGATATCGTCCCATTCGGCATAGCTGTAGCGGTACCAGGCTTTCGCCAGGACCTTCAGGCTGCCGTATTTCTTCTCCAGCCATTTGCGAAAGGCTGATTTGGCATAGGGGCTGTAATCGACATCGGCGGAATAGTTGCACTCGTTCCAGACGTCATAGCCATAGATCGCCGGATGATCCTTGTAGCGGGTGGCGAGCGCGGTCAGGAATTTTCCCGCCGCTTCCTTCACTTCGGGGCAGTTCAGCGTCAGGGCGCCGGCGCCGCCGCCATTGTTGGAGAAGCCGCCAGTTGCCGACGACACGCCCATATAGGAACCGAGTTTGGTGCCGTCGGCATTGACCTGCAATGCATGAGCATATTTGCGCACCGCCCAGTCCGGCACGGCATGGATCAACTCGGCGATAACGGTCTTGATGCCGTTTGCGGCGGCAAGATCCATCTGGCGGTCATAGTCCTCCCAATCGTAGACGCCGGGGGCGGTTTCGATCGCGCTCCACATGAACCAGTGGCGGAAGATGTTGAGGCCGTCTTGCCCGGCGGTGGCGTAGTCGCGTTCCCAATCTTCGCGGGGCGGGTTGGACTTGCGGAAATAGACGGCGCCGTAGGGCAGCTGGATATCTTTGTTGAGCATTTTCCTGTCCTTCTCTATCGATGACCGGACATGGCTTCGCCGTCCGGAAAGAAGGCTCCGGCAGTCGGCAATCGAAGATGTCGTCCGGTTGTTCTAAAAAGCGTTGATCTAGTGCGGCCCTCCGGCGAGGAGTTCCAGGGTGCGGATGAGGGCGGAATGGTCGCGTTCGCCGTCGCCATTGGCGATCGCGGCATTCATCAACTGCTGCGTGGCGGCCGTGTTCGGCAGCGACAGATCGAGTGCGCGGGCGGCATCGACGGCAAGCGTCATGTCCTTGCGGTGCAAGCGGATGCGGAAGCCGGGCTCGAAGGTCTCCTTGACCATGCGCTCGCCATGCACTTCGAGGATGCGCGAGGAGGCAAAGCCGCCCATCAGCGCGGAGCGGACCTTTTCCGGATCGGCGCTGGCCTTCCTGGCAAAGAGCAGCGCTTCGGCAACCGCCTCGATCGTCAGGCCGACGATGATCTGGTTGGCGACCTTGGCCGTCTGGCCGTCGCCGCTGCCGCCGACATGAGTGATGTTCTTGCCCATCTTCTCGAAAAGCGGTTTGGCGCGTTCGAAGGCTTGCTCCTTGCCGCCGACCATGATCGTCAGCGAGGCGGCCTTGGCGCCGACCTCACCGCCGGAAACCGGGGCATCGAGATAATCGCAGCCGAGCGCCTCGATGCGTTTGGCGAAAGTCTTGGTGACGACCGGCGAGATCGAACTCATGTCGATAACAAGCTTGCCCCGGGAAAGGCCGGCGGCGACGCCATCTTCGCCGAACAGCACCGCCTCGACATCTGGTGTATCCGGCAGCATCAGGATGACGATGTCGGAAGCGTGCGCTACCGCCCTGGCGCTGGCTACGGCTTTGCCGCCCTTGTCGACAAGATGTTGCGAGATTTCCTTCACCCGGCTCAGATGCAGCGTGTGGCCGGCGTCGATCAGGTGTTCCGCCATCGGGCGGCCCATGACGCCCAGTCCGATAAATCCGATGTTCATGCTGTCCTCGCTGACGTCAGATAGGGTTTCATCCAGCCGAGGCCTTCGCTGGTGCCGGATTTCGGCTTGTACTCGCAGCCCACCCAGCCGTCGTATCCGAGGCGATCGAGCTCGGAGAGGATGAAGCCGTAATTGACCTCGCCGGTGCCGGGTTCGCCCCGGCCGGGATTGTCGGCGATCTGGACATGGGCGATCTTCTCCTTCAGCCGGATGAAGGTGGGGATCAGGTCGCCCTGCATGATCTGCATGTGGTAGAAATCATACTGGATGTAGAGATTGTCCGAGCCGACCCGGTCGAGAATGCGTTCGGCATCAGCGGTGGTCGACAGGAAGAAGCCGGGAATGTCGCGCAGGTTGATCGGCTCGACCAGCAGCTTGACGCCGACGTCGGCACAACGCTTTGCTGCATATTTCAGATTGTCGACCAGCACCGTTTCCAGCGTTTGAAGGTCCGCACCCTTCGGCACCAGGCCGGAGATGACATTCACCTGCCGGCAGTCGAGCGCTGCGGCATAGTCGAGCGCCAGTGCCACTCCGTCGCGGAACTCCTCTACGCGGTCCGGCAGGCAGGCGATGCCGCGCTCGCCGCCGGCCCAGTCTCCTGATGGCACGTTGAAGAGCGCCTGTTTCAGGCCGCTCGCCTTTAGCGCCTCGGCGACCTTCTCCTTCGGTTCGGCATAGGGGCCGAGATATTCGAGGGCGCCGAAGCCGTCCCCTGCTGCAGCGGCGAAGCCGTCGAGAAAGGGCAGGTCCTGGTAGAGGAAGGAAAGGTTGGCGGAAAATTTCGGCACGGGATCGTCCTTAAATATTGGCGGGCGCGACGAAACGATGCCGGTGCAGCATGCGCTTGTCGCGAGGGTCGGGATTGGGAACGGCGGAGATGAGGCTCTTGGTATAGGCCTCCTCGGGAGCGGTGCAGATCTGTTCGGCCTCGCCGAGTTCGACGATTTTGCCGCGATGCATGACAGCGACGCGATCGCAGAAATAACGCACGACCGAAATATCGTGGGAGATGAAGATGAAGCTCAGGTTCAGCCGCTGGCGGATATCGAGCAGCAGATCGAGGATCTGGCTGCGGATCGAGACGTCGAGTGCCGATGTCGCCTCGTCGGCGATGATGATGCGGGGGTCGAGCGCTAGGGCGCGGGCGATGCCGATGCGCTGGCGCTGGCCGCCGGAGAAGGCATGCGGATAACGCTCCATGCCCATCGGGTCGAGGCCGACCAGGCGCATCAGTTCGGCGACGCGGTCCTCCAGCGCCTTGCCCTTGGCCAGACCGTTGACAACAAGCGGATCGCCGATCACCTCCTTGACGGTCATGCGCGGATTGAGCGAGGCGAAAGGATCCTGGAAGACCAGGCGGACTTCGCGGTGGAAGGTGCGGAGTTCGCGCTTGGTGAGTTTCGTGACGTCGATCTCGCTACCGTCCTTGCCGCGATAGGTGATGCTGCCCGATGTCGGCTCGACGGTGCGCAGGATGAGCCGGCCGAGCGTCGTCTTGCCGGAGCCGCTTTCGCCGACGATGCCGAGGTTTTCGCCGGGATAAAGATCGAAGCTGGCGTCGTCGACGGCGCGCAGCGTATTGGCCTTACCGTGCCAGCCGTAGATCTTGCCGAGGTTGCGGACCGACAGGATCGGCTGCGGCGCCTGCGGCGAGAGCGCCACGGCGGGCAGCCGGCCTTCGACATGGTGGGTGAGCTTGACCGTCGAGGCCAGCAATTGGCGGGTATAGGGATGTTCGGCGGCGTGGTAGATCGCATCGACCGGGCCGCGCTCGACGATGCGGCCGAAGCGCATGACGGCGACATCATCGGCCACTTCGGCGACGATCCCCATGTCATGGGTGATGAGCAGCATGGCCATGCCGCGTTCGACCTGCAACCGCTTGATCAGGTCGAGGATTTCGGCCTGGGTGGTGACGTCGAGCGCCGTTGTCGGCTCGTCGGCGATGAGAATGTCGGGATTGCCGGCAAGCGCCATGGCGATCATGGCGCGCTGGCGCATGCCGCCGGAGAACTCGAAGGTGTAGCGGTCGGCCATCTTGTCCGGGTTCGGGATCTCGACCTGGCGCAGCAGTTCGATGGTCCGTTCGCGGGCGGCACGCTGATCGAGATTGCTGTGCAGGCGAACGGCCTCGATGATCTGCGAACCGATGGTGTGCACCGGCGACAGTGAACTCATCGGCTCCTGGAAGATCAGGCCGATGCGGCGGCCGCGGATGGCGCGCATTGCCCGGTCCGACGGTTTCAAGGCGGCGATATCGGTGATCCCGTCGCCATTGTTGAGCAGGATGCGGCCGGAAACGATGCTGCCCGGGCTGTCGACGATCTGCAGCAGCGAGCGGGCCGTAACGCTTTTACCGGAGCCGCTTTCGCCGACGAGGCAGAGCGTCTGGCCGCGTTTCAGCTCGAAGCTGACATTTTCGACGGCGTGCAGGATGTGGGTGCGCAGCCGGAAATCGATCGAGAGATTTTCGACGGAGAGAACGACGTCGTCTGAAAGATCGGTCATGGCTTCCTCCTCAATTGTCATAAGGGTCGGCGGCATCGCGCAGGCCGTCGCCGAAGAAATTGAAGGACAGGACTGCGACGACGACGGCGAGTGACGGCCAGATCAAGAGCCACGGCGCGGTGGCGACGGTGCGGATGTTCTGGGCGTCCTGCAGCAGCACGCCCCAACTGACGACCGGCGGCTTGAGGCCGATGCCAAGGAAGGAAAGCGAGGTCTCGGCGACGATCATGGTCGGGACGGCCAGTGTAACGACCGCAAGGATGTGGCTCGTCAGCGACGGCAGGATGTGGCGGAAGATCAGCCGGGCCTCGCTTGATCCGTCGAGCCTGGCGGCAACGACGAAATCCTCGCTGCGCAGCGCCAGGAAGCGGCCGCGCACCTCACGCGCGAGGCTGGTCCAACCGAGCAGCGAGACAATGATTGTTATGACGAAATAGACATTGACCGGCGACCATGTCAGCGGGATCGCCGCCGCCAGGCCGAGCCATAGCGGAATGGTCGGCATGGCGCTGACGACCTCAATGACGCGCTGGATCAGCGTATCGACCCAGCCGCCGTAGAAGCCGGAGATCGAGCCGAGCACGACGCCCAGGATCAGCGACATGGCGACGCCGACGAGGCCGATCGACATGGATACGCGGGTGCCATAGACGAGGCGCGAGAAGATGTCGCGGCCGAGCCGGTCGGCGCCGAGCAGATACATCGGATCGTTCTGGTTAAGGGGGCCGATCAGGTGGCGGTTCATCGGGATCAGGCCCCAGAGATCGTAGGCCGCGCCTTTGACGAAGAAGCCGATCGGCACAACCTTGGTGTCGTCGACGACGAAGGTGCGGCGCAGAGCCACCTTGTCGATCTCGACCTTGTAACCCTTCACATGGAAATTGAATTCCGAGCTGCCGTCCGGTTTTTCGACGAAGAAGCTGAAGCCCTGCGGCGGGGCATAGGTATATTGCGGCCGCGAGGTCATCGGCAAAGCCGGCGCCAGAAATTCTGCGAAGAGGCCAACCAGATAAAGAAAGAGGATGATGGCGCCGGCCACCATCGCCACCTTCTGGCGGACCAGTTTGCCGGCGACCAGCCGCCAGGGACCGACCGCGGCGGTCGAGACGGTCTTGCCCTGTTTCAGCGGGCTGATCGAGGGGCCGTCGGCAACAGTGTGAAGCGGCCCCGCATGGCTTCCGAAGGTTTCGTGCGTGCTCATCGCGTCCCCCTCAATTGAACCGGATGCGCGGATCGAGCAGCGCCAGCAGCAGATCCGACAGCAGCATGCCGACGAGGGTGAGCGCGCTCAAAAGCAGGATGAAGCTGCCGGCGAGATACATGTCCTGCGAGATCAGCGCACGGAAAAGTAGAGGACCTGCGGTCGGCAGGTTCAGCACGATGGCCGTGATCGTCACGCCCGAGACGAGATGCGGCAGCACCCAGCCGATCGCCGAGACGAAGGGATTGAGCGCGATTCTGACCGGGTATTTCAGGATGACCTTGTATTCCGGCAGACCCTTGGCGCGGGCGGTGACGACATACGGCTTGTGCAGTTCGTCGGTCAGGTTGGCGCGCAGGATGCGGATCAGCGCCGCCGTTCCCGATGCGCCGATGATGATGATCGGGATCCAGAGATGGGCGAGGAAATCGCCGACCTTGGCGAGGCTCCAGGGCGCCTCGGCATACTCAGGCGAGATCAGCCCGCCGACGCTTTGGCCGAGATATTTATAGGCGATGTACATCAGCGTCAGCGCCAGGATGAAATTCGGTACGGCAAGGCCGATGAAGCCGAGAAAGGTGAAGACATGGTCGCCGACGGAGTGGCGGCGGACGGCAGAATAGATGCCGATCGGCAAAGCCACGATCCAGACGAAGAGCAGGCTCAACAGCGAGATCACCAGCGTCGAGCCCATGCGGCCCCAGATCAGCCCGGAGACCGGCTGGCCCCATTCGAAGGAGTAGCCGAAATCGCCGCGGCTGACGATGCCCCAGATCCATTTCAGATATTGGACGTAGAAGGGGTCGTCGAAGCCGTAGATTTCCTTCAGCCGCTCGATCTGCGCGGGATCGACGGTCTGGCCGCTGTCGCTCATCGTGGCGATCATCGACGTCAGATAGTCACCCGGCGGCAGCTGGATGATCAGGAACGAGATCAGCGACATGCCGAACAAGGTCGGGATCATGTAGAGCACGCGCTTGAAGATATAGCCAAGCATCGGAATGTTTCTCCTCCCGTCGGGAACGCTGTGACGCGCTTCCCCCGGATATCCACCCGCTTTCGGCCCTAGGCCGAAAGCGCTCCTCCGTCGCGCGTCACCTCATTTCCAGGTGAGATGCAGGACCTCCAGCCGATCGATGCCAGGCACCTCCACCTGCGCGCGTCCATCCTTCACACTGAAGCTTGCGGCGCGGTCGGCAACGACGAGCCAAGCCTTCGCCACCGATCGGCCCTCCGGAATCTCCACCGAAACGGTCTGCGCTGCCAGAGGGTAATTGTCGCGGATCGGGCCTTTCATCATCATCGGGTTGGTGAGGTTGAATAGGCTGAGCGCCAGACCCTCATCGTTTTCGCGCAGCGCCAGATCGACGACGCCCTTGCCCTTGACGGTGACGCGCGGCGTCTTGCCGAGTGCCCAATGGACGGCGTTGGCGATGAGACGGGCGTGGTCGACGGCAAAGACCTCCCAGAAGATCTCGCCGATGTTCCAGGGGATGTAAATCGTGCGTCCGCCCTTGCCGGTCTCGCGGGCGATTACGGCAGCATCTTTCGGGGCCTCGCGCGGATAGACCTCTTCCATCGGCAGATCGGGAAAATCGGGGACATAGAGGAAGGGCGTCTTCGCATCGGCCGACGGTTCGGCGTGGATCAGGCGGGTGCCGCCCATGATGCGTTCGGCGCCGTCGAAGCCCCGATTGATCGGGTGATCGCCGGAAAGGGCGACATAGGTGTTCTTGACGATGCCGCGCGGGCCAGAGACGTATCTGGCGCCGAGCACGTCGGCCAGACCGAATTCGTCACGCTTCTTGCCGAATTCGTCACGCAGCGACGTCTCGTAAGAGGCGATGACGCTGCCGCCGCGATCGACATAGGCGCGGATCGCCGCGTTCTGCGCATCCGAAAGGCAGGAAGCGTTGGCGAGAATGATCAGTTTGAAGCGGTTGAGGTTTTCCTCGGTCAGCACCTGGTCCGAGAGCAGCTCGAAGGGCAGCCGGGCTTCGACGAGGGCGTGATAGAGACCGAGATCGTGTTTCTCGGCGGAATGCCGCTCTTCCGGCGCCCAGTGGCGAAGTGTCGTCGAGGGATCGACCACGGCGATTTCGGCGGTCGGCTTCATGCTTTCCAGCACCGGCTCGACGGCTGCCTGCAGGCCGAATGCGTCGGCCACCGGCTCGACCCAGCGTTTGTCGGGCACGACACCGTTGAATTTGGTGAACCAGGCATAGAGGCCGTGGGCAGTGCCGTCGTTGATCCAGAGCTGCATCTCCTCGCCCGAGGTGACGGCATCCTTCCAGCGATATTCCTCCTCCGGGCCGATCGAGGTGATCAGCACGACCGGACGGTCGGGGAAGGTGGCGCGGATGCGCTTGCCGTTGCGGCCAGCCGACCAGCCGAGCTCGAGCCCCTTGCGGCCCTGATGGTCGACGACGAGGAAGGGGCAATGCCTGGCGATGACCGAGAGGTCGAATTCCATCAGCGACGCGCCGCCCATGTTCGGAATGAAGCTCGCATGTGGGCGGATCGCTTTTACAGCATCGTCCCATTGCACGATCATGTCGGTGAGCACGCGGCGGCGCCACTGCACCCAGGCCTGCCAGGCCGGATCCTCGGCATCGGGTTTTACAGGCAGGGCGTGGCCGGCAATGTCCTTGAAGCGGCGGGCGCTGTCTTCGCTATAATCGACGCCGTGGCCCTGCCAGCGATTGGCGAAGACTGCGTCGATATCGTATTTGCGGACGATCTCCTTGACCACCTCAGGCATGAAGGCGGTGTTGTAGTCGCCATAGGCATTGGTCACCCAGACATCGGGATAGGCCCAGTGGCGGCGGGGCGTGCCGTCGGCATTGATCATCACCCATTCCGGATGGGCTTTTGCGGCATCGTCATGGATCGCATGCGGGTCGACGCGGGCCATGACATGCATGTCGAGCTTGCGGGCGGCATCGACGAGCGCGCCGAAGATATCCTTGTCGCCGAGATACTTGCTCACATAGTGGTAAGGGACTTCGCTCGGATAATAGGCGATATAGCCGCCGGCACTGAGGCAGATCGCGTTCGATTTCGTGCGTTTGAAGACATCGATCCAGAAGGCCGGGTCGTATTTCTCCGGATCGTCTTCCACGAAGGTCAGCTGAGTCCAGCGGGTCGCCGTCTTGAACCAGTCCGGCGTCCTCAGCGTGTGGGTATTCTGTTTCCTGGCATCGAGCATCGTCTTCATCCAATCATTGGCAAAAGCAGGGCCTCGGCGCCAACCGGCGGGGGCCGGCACCTAATTGGGCTCCTGGGATAAAAGGTCTTCAGACCTTGTAGAACTGCTCCGGCATGGTCGGAGCGGGCGTCGGCCAGCCGAAGGAGTTCGGCATGATCTTCGTGATGTTCTTCATGTTGTTCTTGACGATGCCGTATCCATCAGGCGGCAGCGAGATGCCGAAGACATAGAAGTTGTCGGCGGCGCCTTGCAGGATCTGCTTCATGACCTCGCGCTGGCCTGATGCGTCGGAAGTGGCCTTCAGCTTGTCGTAGAGCGCAAGCTGGCTCTTCGTGCTTTCCGGCGGTTCCTCGGCATTGGCATTGGCGCGGTCGCGATACCAGAGTTGCCAGGCCGGGGCATACATGGCGTTGGCATCGGTCGGCACGTAATAGCGCGGGTCGAGCATGGCGGCGACGCCGCCATTTGCGCCGAACTGGTGGGCGGTCGCATCGAAATCACGGCCCTGGCGGACGCGCGTCTCCCAGAGCGAACGGTCCATCGAGCGCATCTGCGCATCGATGCCGACCGCCTGGAACATCGGGATCACCAGCTGGAAGAGATCGAGGAAGACGGCGCGCGCCTGGTCGATCTCGAAGATGATCGTCAGGCGGCGGCCTTTTTCGTCGAGGCGGAAGTTCTGGTCGTCGCGCTTCGGCACGATCTCATCGAGCATGGCATTCGCCTTGTCGACGTCATAGGCCGTGAACTGCGTGGCGAGCTGCTCATTGTAGAGCGGGTCTTCCTTCTTGATCGATGCCTGGGCAGGCGCCCCCTGGCCGACGAGCACAGCATCGATCAGCGACTGCCGGTCGAGTGCTGTCGAGAGTGCCGCACGGAAATCCTTGTTCCGGAAGAGCTTCCGCTTGGTCTCGTCATTGTGGTTCAGGTTGAAGATGAAATTCATCACATTGGCTTCAGTCGAAGTCAGCGTGTAGAAATCATAGCCGCCCTGCTCACGCGCATCGTAGAGAACCGACTTGTTGTTCGGCGTGGCGATATACTGGTCCATCAGGTCGACTTCGCCCTGCATGGCCTTCAGCAGCAAAACCTGCGGGTCGGCGACCATCTGGTAGACGATACGGTCCATATAAGGCAGCTGGTTGCCCTCGGTGTCGACCTTCCAATAGTAGGGATTGCGTTCGGCAACGGCGCGTTCGGTGTTTTCGCCGGGCGCTATCGTGAACATCCAGGCATGCACGCACGGCTTCTTCGAGGAGTTCAGGAAGAAGGCGTTGTCGTCCTGGAAACCGGCGGCCGCCTGGAAGGAGGCGATCCAGCTTTCGAAGCCGCGTTGTTTGGCGAGTTCATCGGCCTTCGGATTGAAGTCGATGTGGAACTGCTCGAGATAATGTTTCGGCGTGCGCGTCGTCTGGTCGTTGTTTGCCCAGGCGACCTGCAGTGGGAACAGGCCGTTCGGCTTGTCGAAGATGACCTTGAAGGTCTGTTCGTCGACGATCTCCAGCTTGGCCGGCTTGCCGCCGGACTTCCAGTGATCCTGACCGACAAAGGCGACGCGCTTGTCGGTGAAAACGGTGTCGTACCAGAACTTGATGTCGGCGGTGGTGTAGGGATGGCCGTCCGACCATTTCATGCCCTTGCGCAGGCGGATCGTATAGACCTTGGAGTCGGCATCGCCCTCAAAGGACTCGGCGACATTCAGCGTCACGCCTGACCAGTCGGGGGTGTAGCGCAACAGCGGTTCATAAGCCTGGTAGCGAAACAGCATCGACAGCGACCCGCCGCCGACCAGCGCCATGTTCCAGTCGCCACCGTACTTGCCGACGCTTTCGACCGGTTTGACGACGAGCGGATTTTCAGGAAGCCGGTCCTTCAGGCCCGGCAGGGCGCCGCTCGACACCTTCGTTTTCAGGATATCCGCTTCCTTGAAGTCAGCGGCGAAAACCGGCAGGGCCGGCAATATCAGGGCGGCCGATGTCCCGGCCAGAAACGCACGTCGTTTCAGCTTGATCATAGGGGATCTCCTCCAAAAAATCCGTGCCCTTATCATTATTTTTGCTGTGGGGTTTGGATGGGGAAAAGATTACATTTGGATATTGTTAGGTAAAGCGTTATGTTTACGTTAGTGTATAATTTGCTTTACCGGCGCGATTGCATAGCCAGCGCGCATCAATCGAACGGCGAGGTGCCACGTGGGAAGCAGGGGCCGGGTTACATTGCAGACGATCGCGCGGGAGGTCGGCCTGTCGAAATATGCGGTCTCGCGCTCGCTTGCCGGCAAGAGCGGCGTCAGCGAGGAAACGCGCGCGCTGATCCGCGAGACGGCGCAGCGCCTCGGCTATACCAAGCCCGCCGGGCAGGGCTCCACCGGCGAGGTCGCGGTTGTCTTTCACGATCTCGATGCCGTCAACAGTGAGCTCTATATGCAGGTGCAGAACGGTGTGCAGCGCGAGGCTCATCGGCTTGGCATGACGCTGCGCGTACGCTGGACCCATGATTCCGGCCAGTTGGAGGAGCTGGCGCGCACTTGCGACGGGCTGATGCTCGTCGGCCCGCATGCCCGTGAGGCCGTGGCGGCGGTAAGTGCCACCGGCGTTCCGATCGTGCGTTTCGGCTGGGTCGATGCGCTCGAACAGATCGACCATGTCGGCGGCACCGACCATGAGGCAGGGCAGGCGGTGGTGGAGTATCTGGTCGGGCTCGGCCATCGGTCCATTGTTTACGTCTATGGCATGCCAGGCCTGCGGGGGCGCCAAGAGCGGCACTACGGCGCGCGCGAAATCGCCGAACGTTATCCTGACGTTGCGCTTCATGTTATGCAGTTCGACGAAGAGAATGGCTTCAGCGCGGCCTTCCGGGCGCTCGTGGAAAAAGGCATCCGCCCGACGGCTTTTTTCTGCGCCCATGACGGGCTGGCGCTGACCGTGGTTTCCGAATTGCTCGGTCAGGGATACCGCATTCCCGACGATATTTCGGTCGTCGGGTTCGGCGACTACTCGCCGGCAACGCAGATCTCACCGGCGCTGACGACGGTGAGGATGGAGGGGCAGGAATGTGGGGCGGTCGGGCTGCGGCTTTTGCTTGAGCGCATCGAAAATCCGCGCCTGCCGGGCATGCCGGCGCGGCGCATCATGATTGCCTCGCGCATTATCGAGCGCCGCTCGGCCGGACCCTGCAAGGCGGCGGCAAGCGTCGATGCCGCCGAGGTTTAACCGCCGAGCGAAGCAATCGCGGCCTTGACCGCGTCCGCGCCGGGCCTGGTCGGCCGGTATTCCAGACCGACGGCGCCGTCATAACCGTTGGCAAAGATCCAGCCGAGGCGTCGGGCAAGGTCGATATCGCCGGAGCCCGGTTCGTTGCGGCCGGGATGATCGGCGACATGGACATGGATGATACGGTCGAGACGGCCGTTCAGCACCTCCTCGGTGCGCTCGTCCATCACGGCGGAATGGTAGATATCGTAGACGATACGGATCTCGGGACGAGCGACGACATCGATGATGTCGAGACCTTCGCTGGTCGAATCGAGGAAATAGCCGACATGGTCGATGCGGATGTTGAGCGGCTCGACGCCGAGACGCACACCGCTGCCTTTGAGGATATCGGCGCCGGCTCTCAGCGTTTCGGTGAGTGCCCGGCGCTGTTCTTCGCGGGTCAAGCCTGGGAGATCGTCGCCCGCCTGGGCAATCAGCACCGGCGCGCCGAGACGCTTCGCGACACTGACGGATTCGGCAAGGCCTTTCAGCCAGGTCTGCCGGTTGGCGGCGTCGGTCAGCGCGATCATCGGTTCGGCGACAAGGCTGGAGACGGCAAGACCGGTTTCCTTCAGCGCCGCTTCGATCGCATCCAGATCCTTGCCGGTCCAGCGCCAGAATTCGATCGCTGTCAGGCCGGCCGCATGGGCGCGGCGGATGCGATCGGGAAAGCTGTCGCCCTCTTCGGCAAACAACCACTCTATGCAGGCTGAATAACGTCGCATGAAAACTCCTCCCATCTGTTGATGCAGGCATGCGACAGATCGGCGCCTGCCGCAAGAGGAGTGCAGGCGCTTGACGCCCGGGGCTCATTGGCGGAACACTCAGCACATCAGGCCGGGATCTCCGGCCGTTTGTGGAGGAAGATATGGATCTCGGATTGAAGGGAAAGACTGCCGTCATAACCGGTGCGTCGGTTGGTATCGGGCTGGCGATCGCCGAGGGATTGGCGGCTGAGGGCGCCGACCTTGTGCTGGCAGCCCGTGGCGGCGAAAGGCTCGAGGCGGAGGCCGCCCGGATCGCCGAGAAGTACGGCGTCAGCGCCGCCGCTGTCGCGGCCGATGTGGCGACGGTTGCGGGAACCGAGGCGATCATCGCGGCGGCGGCCGAAAAAGGTGGCGCCGATATCCTCATCAACAATGCCGGCACCGGATCGAACGAGACGGTGATGGAGGCGCCCGACGAGAAGTGGCAGGACTATTGGGACCTGCATGTGATGGCCGCCGTGCGGCTGGCGCGCGGCATCGCGCCGCAGATGAAGCAACGCGGCGGCGGGGTGATCCTGCACAATGCCTCGATCTGCGCCGTCCAGCCGCTCTGGTACGAGCCGATCTACAATGTCAGCAAGTCGGCGCTGATGATGTTTTCGAAGACGCTTTCGACCGAGCTCATCAAGGACAATATCCGCGTCAACTGCGTCAATGCCGGCCTGATCCTGACGCCCGACTGGATCAAGACCGCCAAGCAATTGACGGCGGAAACCGGCGGCAACTGGGAAGGCTACCTGCAGAGCGTCGCCAACGAGCACGCCGCCTCCAAACGCTTCGGCACGCCCGAGGAGCTAGCCAACGTCTTCGTCTTCCTGAGTTCGGAGCGTGCGAGCTATTGCATCGGCTCGACCTATTTCGTCGATGGCGGCATGCTGAAGACGATCTAACTGAGCCGGCTGACAAGATGCGCGGCGGCCGGTCCTTCTCAGGCTGCCGCGCGAGCCTGTGGACGTTGCCGATACAAGCTATAAATAATAGCTATTTTGTTGTATGTTCACGCTTTTGACGCTATTTGCCTGCTATTGGCAGGATAAATACTGCGATTTCTACAAGGCGACGACGATGCTGACGAAAAAGGGAAAATACGGGCTGAAGGCGCTGGTCGACCTGGCGCGGCTGGCGCCGGGTGAGACCGCCTTCATCAACGACATCGCGGCCCGCAACAATATCCCGAAGAAGTTTCTCGATACGATCCTGCTCGAACTGCGCAATGTCGGCATCCTGCGCTCGAAGAAGGGGCCGGGCGGCGGCTATTCCCTGTCGCGGCCGGCAACCGAAATCCGCATCGGCCATGTCATCCGCACGCTCGACGGGCCCTTAGCGCCGATCCGCTGCGCCAGCCGTACGGCTTACGAGGCCTGCGACGACTGTGCCGATCCGGAAACCTGTCAGGTGCGGCGCTCGATGACCGATGTTCGGGACGCGATCGCCGCCATTCTCGACAATATGACCCTCGAGCAGTTCGTCGCCGACGGCGGCCGTATCGACGGCGCCAAGGAACAATTCCCGATCTCCGCCGCCAGCTGAATTAGGTGCTGCCGGGCTTCGACCTATATTCACCTGCGGTGTGCAGCAACTTATCCCGCGCCAGCGATAGCGCGTGAATGCGGGCATTGCGCCAATGGCGGTCGAGATTGAGGCCGATGCCCGCCGATGTTTCCCCTGCAAGTTCGAACAGCGCATTTGCGGTGTCGAGCGCCGTTTCCCCGGCAAGGATCGCGGCCGCCGAGGCGGAGAAATGCGCGTCGGCCATCGCGGCCTCCACAGGATTGACCTGGGCAATGTCGAGTTTGCGGCCAGCCCGTTCCAAGGTTGCCGCCGTTGCTTCGATGCGGATGGCGCGTTCGCCGATCCGGGGAAGGACGGTCGTGCTGCGATCGCCAATTGCGGTCATCAGGTCGCTCCATGCGGCCCGGGCGATGCCCAGGCTGACGCCCGCCTTGAGCAGCAGGCCGAGCGAGATGCCGGTCGAATGTCCGGAGGAGGGGGCAGGCGCAATCGCATCGGCATTGACATGAAGCATTCCGACGATCGCCGTCGCCGATCCATTGGTGCGCTGGCCGAAGCCGTCCCAATCATCGACCACCTGCACGCCTTCTTCACCGCGTGCGAGGTAGAGCGTCACCGGGCGGCTGGGAGGAGCGGTGGCGGCAGCGGCGATCCAGTCGGCGAATAGAATACCGGGCGCCTGCCACGTGCGCCCGCTCAGGCGGTAGCCTGGACCTTCGGCAGTCAGTTCGGTGCCGTCGGTGAAGGCGGCGCCCGCGAAGCTGTCGCCGAGCAGCACACGGGCAAACAGCGATGCCTTCAAATCCTCGGAAGCTTGAATGCGGAGCGTTTCCAGCGCAGAAAAATGACTTTCCAGCGCCTCGCCGATCGAGGCATCGCCCTCGGCGATGATCGCAACGATTTCGGCGAGCAGGGCGTTCGACACGTCGAGCCCTTCATGGTCTGGCGGAACAGTGATTGCCGTCAGCCCCGATACAGACAGCGCATCAAGCTCGGCAAAGGGCAGGATGCGGTTGATATCACGCTCGCTCGCCTGATGCCGGAATGCGGCGGCGAGGTCGCGGGCCGTGGATATCGCCTCCTCTTCGCTTTCGATGCGATGCGCGGGAGGCCTGAGGCTCTGATGAAACTGCGATACCGTTCCCATCGGTCACTCTTTTCTCGACGGATACAGGAGTGAGGGATTGCCCCTCGAATGATAAGGCCGGTTTTTCTACAAAACCCGAATGGTTTGGATTTTCTTACCAGCTTGATTGCCTTGTCCTTTACTCTACTTAGGGTGTGGGGCTTCCTTGAGAAATATGATGAGCGACTCTCGTGCTCGCAACAGCGAGGTTTCGAAAATGGCACGCCAGCCGAGACCGCGTCTGACGCTGGATATTGCCGCTATCCCAACCTATGCGATCGGCGATATTCACGGCCGGTACGACCTGCTTGTGAAAGCCGAGGAGGCGATCCTGCGTGACGGCGCGCGGCTGCCCGGGCGAAAGCTGCTCGTCACGCTCGGCGACTATATCGACCGCGGCCCGGAATCGGCACAGGTCATTGCCCATCTGATGGAGCCGCCGCCGGACGGATTCGATCGCATCTGCCTTGCCGGCAATCACGAAATCGCCATGCTCGACTATATCGACGGCTGGGCCTCCTATGATGATTGGATGCAGATGGGGTCGGCGGAGCTGCTCAAATCCTATGGCCTCGATCCGGAGCATCTGCCACTGATCTTCCCCTCCGGCGCGAAGCTCGATGCCTTCATTCGTCATTCGTTGCCGCGGACGCATATCGATTTCATGCGGGCAATGCCGGTCATGCTGGAGACGCCTAGCGTGATTTTCGTGCATGCCGGCATCAATCCGAAGTTGCCGCTCGGCAAGCAGACGGACGAGGATCTGGTCCTCATCCGCCAGCGGTTTCTCGAAAGCCGGGTGCCGTTGCCCAAACTCGTCGTTCACGGTCATACGCCGAATGATGAACCCGACATACGGCCGAGGCGGCTCAACATCGATACGCGCGCCTATCGCAGCGGCAAACTCACCGTCGCTCGCTTGTGGCAAGGCCGAGTGCATCTGTTTTCGACCTGACTTCCGTTTCCTCAGCCGCTAGAGCCTTTCCGGTTTAGATTGAAGCATTCTGTTGGCTCAAACGGAGTCGGATGGTCGACCGGCCGGCGCGCGTCGTAGCCAAGCTCTACGGCCAAGCCGGCCGGTCGATCAGCCGGCCCGTTTCAGCCAACCCGAAGGGCCGGGCATCTTTCCGCCAGGATCAAAGGCGATCGGCTCGGACGTACCTAGGGGTATGCCCGTCGCCAATCGCCTCTGCCCTGACGAAAACCTGCTCCGGCAGAATGCTGCAATCTAACCCGGAAAGGCTCTAGGATCGTCTCAGGCGACCCCTTCCTCGACCGGCTCTGTCTTCGCTGGTTCCACAGTGGCCGGCCGTTTACGGCGCCAGCCGCGTAGCACGACGTAGAAGACCGGCGTCAGGAACAGGCCGAAGATCGTCACGCCGAGCATGCCCGAGAAGACGGCGGTGCCAAGCGACTGGCGCATTTCGGCGCCGGGGCCGGTGGCGATGGCAAGCGGCAGAACACCGAAGATGAAGGCGAATGCCGTCATCAGGATCGGGCGCAGGCGAAGATGGCTGGCCTCGATGGCCGCCTCCACCGGCGACTTGCCCTCGTCTTCCGCCTGCCTGGCGAACTCGACGATCAGAATGGCGTTCTTGGCTGCAAGGCCGATCAGGACGATCAGACCGATCTGAGTCAGGACATTGTTGTCCATTCCCCTTAGCGAGACCCCGATCAGCGCCGCAAGCACCGCAAGCGGGACGATGAGAATGATCGCGAGCGGCAGAACCCAGCTTTCATATTGTGCCGCCAGCGCCAGGAAGACGAAGACGACGGACAGGGCGAAGATGTAGATGGCGGTGTTACCTGTGTGGGTCTCCTGATAGGCGAGTTCGGTCCATTCGAAGGTCGTCCCCTGCGGCAGGATCTTCGCCGCCAAGGCCTCCATCTTGGCGATGGCATCGCCCGTCGACGTGCCGGGCGTCGGATTGCCCTGAAGCGGCACCGAGACGTACATGTTGTAGCGCTGGACAAGCGCCGGGCCGCTGGCGTCCTGGATGTCCATCAAGGTTCCAAGCGGAACCAGCGCGCCGGTCGCCGACCGGACCTTCAGGGCAAGGATGTCTTCCCTGTCCATGCGATATTGCCGGTCGGCCTGGGCGCGAACCTGGTAGACGCGGCCGAACGCATTGAAATCGTTGACGTAGGCGACGCCGAGATTGATGGAAAGCGCGTTGAAGATATTGGGGATCGGCACATTCAGGAAACGCGCCTTGTCGCGGTCGATCGCCAGGAAGTATTGCGGGCTTGCATCGGAGAATGTCGTAAAGACGCCCGTCAAACCCTCGGTCGTCGCTGCCGCACCCATCATCTGCCGGGCGAGGCCGAGCACGCGCGTCATATCGGCGTTTTCGAGATCGGAAATCTGCATCTTGAAGCCGCCGGAGTTGCCGACGCCCCGCACGGATGGCGGCGGGATGGCAATGATGAAGGCTTCCTGGATGCTTTGCAGCTTGCCGAAAAGCTCGCCGATGATCTTGTTGGCGTTCTCGCCGCCTTCTTCACGTTCGGCAAAGGATTTGAACGGAACGAAGACGACGCCGGCATTCGAGGCATTGGTGAACGTTGCCCCGCTGAAGCCGGCAAATTGCACGGCATTGCCGACGCCGGGCACGGTGCGGGCGATTTCGCCCACCTGCTTGACGACGGCATCGGTACGCGCAAGCGAGGCTCCATCAGGAAGCTGGATGACGATGATGGCGTAACCCTGGTCCATGGTCGGGATGAAGCCCGCGGGAACTTTCGTGCCCATATACCAGGTCGCGCCGAGCAGGCAGACGAAGGTGACCATCGCGGCGGTCAAGCCTATCCAACTGCTGACCAGATGCCGAACGGTCCATGAATAGCCGGAGCTCAGCCGATCGAATCCATGGTTGAAGCCGTTTGCCAGCCCTCTTCCCAGACGGGATGCGACATTCGTGCGCTTGGTTTCATGGTCATGAGTCTTCAGCAATATGCCTGCGAGGGCAGGCGAAAGCGTCAGGGAATTCAATGCGGAAATTGCGGTGGTGACAGCGATCGTGACCGCGAACTGTCGGTAGAACTGGCCGGAGATGCCTGGAATGAAGGCTGTCGGTACGAACACGGCGATCAGTACCAGGGAGATGGCGACGACGGCGGTTCCGACTTCGTCCATCGTGACATGGGACGCCTGCTTCGGCGTCATCCCGCGCGCCAGATTGCGCTCGACGTTTTCCACCACCACGATCGCGTCGTCGACGACGATACCGATTGCCAGCACGAGGCCGAACAGGGTGAGCATGTTGAGCGAAAAGCCGAACGCCAGCAGAACGGCGAAGGTGCCGATCAGCGATACCGGGATGGCAATGATCGGAATGATCGCGGTTCGCCAGGATTGCAGGAAAACGAGAACGACAATCGCCACCAGGATGGCCGCTTCGGCGATAGTTCGATAGACCTCGGTGATCGAATCCGAGATGAATTCGGTCGTGTCATAGACGATGCGATATTCCAGGCCTTGAGGAAAATTCTGCGAGAGGTCCTTCATGATGGTCTGGACCTGATGGGCGGTGTCCAGGGCGTTGGTTCCCGGCCGGGCGAAGATGCCGAGAGCAACCGCGGGATCGTTGTTGAGATAGCTGTTGGTGACGTAATCCTGTGCACCGAGCTCGATGCGGGCGACATCCTGCAATTGCACGAGCCGGCCCGATGTCGTCGATTTCACAATGACATATCGGAATTCGCGCACGTCGGAGAAGCGTCCGTCCGTTCGCACCGTATATTCGAACGCATTCTTGCCGGTGACGGGTGGGGCCCCGATCTTGCCGCCTGAAACCTGGACATTCTGATCTCTCAGCGCAGCGACGACGTCGTCGGATGTCATCCCGTAGGCGGAGAGCTTTTCCGGGTCCAGCCAGATTCGCATCGAATACTGGCGCTCGCCGAAGAGCTGCACGTCGCCGACGCCGTCAAGGCGAACGAGAACGTCGCGAATGCGGTTGCGGGCATAGTTCGAGACGTAAAGCTGGTCATAGCGATGCGACGGCGACAGCAGGTGCACCACCATCATCAGATCAGGCGAGCTTTTGTCGGTGGTGACGCCAAGCCGCTGGACTTCCTCGGGAAGACGGGGAAGGGCGATGGAAACGCGGTTCTGGACAAGCACCTGGACCTTGTCGAGATCGGTGCCGAGCTTGAAGGTGATCGTCAGCGACATGGCGCCGTCGGCGCTGGAGTAGGATGACATGTAAAGCATGTCTTCGACGCCGTTGATCTGTTGTTCAAGCGGCGTCGAAACGGTATCGGCGATCGTCTGCGGGTCGGCACCCGGATAAGAGGTGCGCACGACGATGGTCGGGGGTGCGATCTCGGGATACTGCGATACCGGCAATTGCGTATAGGCAATGCTGCCGACGACGAGAAAAAGGATCGAGATGACCGCCGCAAAGATCGGCCGGTCTACGAAAAAATGAGCAAATCTCATTGTCCGTTCTCCGCGCCGGCGGTTTCGGGCGCAGTGTCCTGCCGTTCCGGCGGCAGTTCGGTCATCTGAGGCGTGATCTTTGCACCCGGCCGGGCGCGCATCAGGCCGTTGACGATGATCGTCTCGGTGCCGTCGAGGCCCTCGCGTATGACGCGGTAGCCATAGAGCCGCGGTCCGGGCCTTACGGGCTTGGTCGACACCGTGCCGTCTTCGGCGACGACATAGACGACGCGCTCATTCTGGTCCGAGCCGATGGCCTCGTCGGGGACGAGAATGGCCTGGTAGGTGTTGGAGGCTTCGACCTGTATGCGACCGAAGAGGCCGGGCTGAAGGACGAGATCGGGGTTGGGGAAGCGGGCACGCAGACGAATGGTGCCGCTCTCATTGTCGACCCGGTTCTCGGCGAAATCGAGCTTTCCCTTGAAAGGTTTGGCATTGGGATCCGAGATCGTGACGGATACATCCAGGCCGCCGCCACCCTGCTGAAGATCCTTGCCCAGTTTGCGCGCCGTGTCGGCGAAATTCAGCAGGCGGCGCTCATCGACGTCGAAATAGAAATCGATCGGGTCGAGCGAAACAATAGTCGTCAGCACAGTCTGATCGGTCTGCACCAGGTTGCCGGCCGAGATTAGCCGGCGGTCGATGCGGCCGCTGAGTGGCGCCTTAATCTCGGTATATTCCATGTCGAGAGACGCGCGATCGGCTGCGGCCTGTGCGCCGCGGACATTGGCCTCGGCCGAATCGAATTCGCGGCGGCGATCATCCAGCGTCTGCGCCGACTGGCTGCCGCTCGAAGCAAGAGATTGCGTGCGCTTATACTGCGCATCGGCAAAGACCAGGGTGGATTGCGCCGATTCGAGTGTCGCCTTTGCCTGATTGAGCGCGGTTACGAACGGCCGCTGATCGATGACGAAGAGCAGGTCGCCCTGCTTGACCAATGCGCCGTCCTGAAAATGGATTTCCTGCAGGTAACCACCGACGCGCGAACGAACGGAGACTTCGTCGACCGGCTCGAACCGGCCGATGAACTCGTCGCTATCGATGACATCGCGAACGACCGGCTTGGCGACGGTGACGGGTGGGGGCGGCGGGGCGCTCTGGGCC
>NZ_JAAXQT010000018.1:0-85173 GCF_019778565.1 Rhizobium laguerreae
GGCTTCATGATGTTTTCCATAGTGGCCGCCGTGCGTTTCCTTCTGAACTCGCCTGCAGATCCTCCACAGACAATTTGCGTGGAAAGGGAGGTCCCATGGCGGCTACCTATTGCTCCCGGCTTCTAATGCTCCTGTATGGTCTCGACGGCTTTGAGGATCGTGAAAGCCGCCTTGATGCGAGCCGGAATGGGGAAGTTGCGGTTTGCCAAGAGCACGACTCCGATCTGCCGCTCTGGCACAAAAGCGGCGTACGCCCCGAAGCCGCCCGTGGATCCCGTCTTATTGAGAAGGATCTCATCCCCGGGTTTTTCCCGCGGATTTAGCCTGACAGCTGGTTGGGGTTTAAGCGCCATATCGGACGAGTTGCCCTCAAGCACGGTGTCAAGCGTCGTGGGCCAGGCGTAAAGCTCCCATCCGAGTGACTGGTACATGTTGCCCAACCGGCAAGACCGGATTTGCATCGATTCCATGGCCCTTTCGAAGGAATGGCTCCAACCGGGAGGGATCGATATTCACTTCAAGGAAGCGGAGCAGATCCGCGGCCGTGGTTTTTTATGCCGTAGGCCTGTGCGTCGAGCGCCCCAGGCGTTACCCGAACCGGTTTGCCAGCCTTGTTGTAGCCAAAGGCGTAGCTCTGGATCTTTGCCGTTGGTACGTTCAGGTAAGTCCTCTTCAGCCCGAGGGCCGGCAGAAGTTTCTCCTCCATCAATGACGGAAATGGCTCTCCAAGGCTTTCTGCTGCGAGATACCCGAACAGCCCGATGCTGGGATTGGAATAGACGCGGTGCGTGCCCGGCTCGTAGCTAGGACGCCAACCACGATAAAAGCGAATGATGTCGCGATTGTCGGCTACCTCGTCTGGGAACTGGAGTGGCAGCCCGCCCGCAGCGTAGGTGCCGAGGTCGAGCAGGTTGACGCGGTCTAAGGCGCTGCCCCGAAGGACAGACATATGGTCGCTGCCCTTGTCGGAAAATGATAGCCTGCCCTCAGCCTGCGCGTAAGCATCGAGAGTGGCAGTAAAGGTTTTGCTGATAGACCCGATTTCGAACAGGGTGTCATCACCGACAGGAACTGACCCCTCCCGGTCGGCGAGCCCATAGTTCCAGACAAAGCTGCGTCCATTGATTGTGGCGCCGACGGCCATTCCCGGGATGTCATTTTCTGACATCAGTGGCTTTATGGCCTTGTCAACAACGGTTGCAATCCGCCGCTCCGTTTCATCCGTTTTCGCGCCGACAGGGTTGACCGTGGCGACCAATGCTACGGCAATGGCATGGCCGGCAGCGACCGTGCGGTTTGCTGAACCAGAAAATCTCATAGCTAGAGGCTCTCTCCGTAAGAGTGGCGTCGGCCGGTCCTCGACCTGAAGTCGATTTACCGGCCACTGCTGCATCGAGCAAATGAAGACTTCTCGGTCGAGGCATGAGAAATTCTTGGCCTTCCCCGCGCCGCTTCGACCCAGTTTCAACCTGCCGCGTTCATGTCCATGTAGGCGGGTTCGAAGATATGAGCATCCGGATCTGCAAAGCTGCGCAGGCACATGAAGCCAAGATCCTGCGCTGACGGACATCCACCTGTCCACCGGATCATCAAGGAGAAGGCGGCGGGCAGACGACCATCGGTCGGTGTTGACAGGCGGGTGGTCGACCTTCCATCTCACCCGGTTGAAAGCGGACTCAAAAATTCCATAAACTGCATGACGTCACCCTAAGTGTTTGAAGCTGCACTAAGTTCTTCGAGGTCGGCTGTTCGATTCCCATCAAGGCGTGAACAGAGTTTCCGACATCACTCATGAAAATCGCCAAGAACGATTTTGCCGAACTCTCCGCCGGCTTCCAACCGGCGATGGGCATCCGACGTAGCTGAGAGCGGATACAGCGCTCCGACGACGGGCTGAAGTTCATTGCCCATCATTGGCAGCACATCGTCCTGGCGCGGCGTGACGCCATATCGATGCCGGTAGGATGGATCACGACATCGACGAACGAAAGCAGGCTCCGCAGGGTCCTAATGGGCTTTGAAATCATCTCGGGCAAGCGGCCGCGGGTGCCTGCCATCTATGTCGGATATCCCATACTCTTCCGCCAGTTTCGCGGCGACATGTACCGATCCAGATTTGTTCATCAGCTGCGGGTCTTGCCAGAGGCCTTTTATCACTCGGCCAATAAAACGCGGCGATTCAGAGTTCGACAGATCAAGATATTCGGCGGCGCGCAACACCGCCTCGGTGCGCACCAATCCCGGATAAAGCGCCAGCGCAGCTACGCCATGGGGTTCCAGATCGTGCGCGAAATCGGCCGCCATTTTATTAGCCCCAGCTTTGGCGACGCCATAGATCGCGTTCCCTTCAAAAACCTCGGCTGCCCAAAACGAGATATTGACGATCAATCCACGACGTCGAGCGATCATGGCAGGCGCTGTAGCGGAGGATGCGACGAAAGCGGCGCGCAACGCCACATTGATCATCGCCTCCCAACGCCACATGGGCTGCTCCCAGAACGGGCGCGCCCATGTGAATTCGTCATTTTCCACCATCTTTTCATAGCCTGGCCAGGCGTTGTTGACGAGAATATCGATCTTGCCATGCCGGTGCAAAATATCGGCGATGACAGATTGGGTTTGGCGGTCAACTGCGTGGTCGCAATAATGAATGCCCAACTCTCCGGGCAAGCCTTTTGCCTCCTCAAGGAGGCCTTCCAGCGAACCAGTCCCTTGCGGATGGACCGAAGCCTCTGCTTCGGTACGGGTACGCCCACTGACGTGTACGGTCGCGCCAGCCTCGAGCAATGCGAGAGCCACGCCGCGACCGATCCCGCGGCTTGCGCCGGTTACAACACAGACTTCACCCTTGAGGTCCATAGCATCCTCCTTGTGTTCATAGGAACATAGGGGGAACGCACCGGGGTTGCAACCGTACCGCTTTTTGTCGTGAGCCAAACATGAAGATAGATCTAAGCGGAAAGCGCGCCGTCGTCAGCGGATCCACGGCCGGCAATGGACTTGCCATCGCAACAGCAGGCGCGGAGGTTGTCGCCAACGGTCGAACGGAAGAGCGCGTTCAGCAGGCTATTGCGACCATCCGTGAGGCAGCGCCGACTGCAATCCTATCAGGCATCGCATCCGATATGGCAAGGACCGTTCGACCTGGATGGCGCCCTTCATTTCATCAGTGTCTCGATGAACATCGCGCACAACCGCTGTTGTGATCGGGGGCCGCGTTGTCGCGCGGTGAGAGTGTCGGAAGGCTATCAACGCTGTGGAAGTTTGGGCTAAGACTTTCGAGGGTATGAGATACTTTTTTCACCCTAAGCTACCTGCAAAGCGCTCCGGATACCGTTCGCGCTGAAACCATTCGACGACGAAGTCGATGAACACGCGTGTCTTTGCGGGAAGCAGGGTCTTGCTGGCATAGTAGATCGATATCGGCCCGGCATCGACCCACCATGACGGCAGCAGGCGCACCAGCTCGCCACTTTCCAGATGCGGCAGTGCGTCCGGCTTGGCTAGCAGCGTGACCCCCAGCCCCAGGATAGCGGCCGCTCGCATGGCGGCGGGGTCGTTAACGACAATGGTTTCCTTGAGAGAGACGGCATGTTCTTCGCCCGCGGCGTTGCGCATTTGTCTTTGCGTGACGCGGCCGGTGCGCAGCGATCGCATGACGATCCCATCCGTCTCAGCAAGGTCACTCGGAGCAGCCACCCTCGGCCGGCCTTCAAGATAAGTGGGGGAGGCGACCGCAATCAAATGGGCAGGTGCCAGCGTCCTGGCGACAACGCCTTGCGCAAGCTCGAAGCCACCACCGATGGCGGCGTCATATCCTTCGGCGATAAGATCCACCTGCCGGTTTTCGAACGTCCATTCCGGCCGTATGAGAGGATATCGCTGTCTGAACTCGGGGAGCATCGGAAGGATGTAGCCCATACCGAAGGTCGGACCCATGCTAACCTTAAGAATGCCGGCCGGTTGCCCATCTGTCTTCGACACCTCCGCGATCGCACCCTGCAGGTTCTCGAGATGATTGCGGATGGAGGTGAGGAACCGTTCGCCGGCCTCCGTGAGTTTGAGGCTGCGGGTGCTGCGATGAAACAGCCGAAGCTGCAGGTTGCTTTCGAGGGCCGCAACGTTGCGGCTGACGCCCGCTGGCGTAAGACCGAGCCGCCGCGCCGCAGCCGAAAAGCTGCCAAGTTCGGCACTTCGCACGAATGACTCCAGGTTCGCCAGGCTCTCCATCGTTTCCACCTTCAACAATCACTTGAAACTGATAGCGTCGATTGGCGGCTAATCAAAGTGAATTCTTTGGGCCATCTTCACGTCATCAAACAAAAGGAATTGAAGATGATGACCCAGACGCACCAACCACTCGCTGGCAAAGTTGCGCTTGTCACCGGCGGCTCGCGCGGTATCGGCGCCGCGATTGTCCGGCGCCTGGCTCGCGACGGCGCGGATGTCGTATTTAGCTACGCCGCTTCGGCCAATCGTGCCGATGAGCTCGTCAAGGAAATCGAAGGCACCGGCTGTCGTGGGCTCGCTGTCAAGGCGGATCAGGCTATTCCGGCCGAGGTCGCGGCACTGGTCCGCGCGGCCCATGATGCTTTTGGCAGGCTTGATATCCTGGTTAACTCTGCTGGTGTTTTCGTCACCGGCATGGTCGATGACACCCAGGCGGACGTGGCCGCTTTTGACCGTCAGATCGACGTCAACGTGAAAGGCGTCGCCGCCGCTGTGCGTGCCGCGGTGCCGCTGATGACCGATGGCGGCCGGATCATTTCGATCGGCACCACAGGCGCTGTGCACGTTCCCTTCGCCGGTGCTGCTGACTATGTCGCCACCAAAGCTGCGGTCGCTGCCTATACCCGTGGATGGTCTCGCGACCTTGGCCCACGGAACATCACCGTCAACATCATCCAGCCCGGTGCGATCAACACCGACATGAACCCACAGGACGGTCCGTTCGCCGAAAGCTTGAACAAGCTTGCTGCGCTTGGCCGCTACGGACAGCCGGAAGATATTGCCGCCGCCGTCGCCTTCCTCGCAGGACCGGACGCCGGGTACATTACCGGCGCCACCTTGAACGTCGATGGCGGCCAGTCCGCTTGACCCTTGCCTAAACCAACAGGAGAAACGACATGACCACCATCGGCATCATCGGCGCTGGAAACATAGGCGCTGCATTTGCAAGGATCCTCGCCCGTAATGGAATTGCGGCGACCATCGCCAACAGCCGTGGGCCGGAGACGCTTGCAGGCTTGGCACAGGAGCTTGCTCCTCATATCACAGCCGGCACCATTGAAGCAGCGGCACAAGCCGATATCGTTTTGATTGCCGTTCCGTGGTCTAAACTACCATCGGCGCTTGCCGGGTTGCCGAACTGGAATGGTCGTATCGTTATCGACGCGAACAACCCAATTGAGGCGCCGCTCTTCAAGCCTGCGGATCTGAATGGACGGCTGTCGACTGAGATCGTCGCCGGTCTGGTGCCGGGTGCGCGGGTGGTCAAGGCATTCAATCATCTTCTCGCTGCCCTTCTGACCAAAGGCCCAAATGCCGAAGGTGGGGAACGTGTCCTCTTCTACTCGGGAGATGACGAGGGCGCCAAAGCAGAGGTTGCCGCCCTGATTACACAGCTCGGTTTTGCCGGCGTCGATCTTGGGCCGATCTCGGTTGGCGGCAAGCTCACGCAGTTCCCTGGCGGACCACTGCCGGCCATCAATTTCGTCAAGTTCGCTTAAATACTCGCTGGAGAAACAATCATGTCCACAGATCCCATCGATATCGCTACCACGTTCTTCGGCCACTGGACCGCCAATCGCATCGAGGACGCCCTTGCGATGCTGTCGGATGACGTCCTCTACGACAACGTGCCCCTGCCAAACATCGTCGGAAGAGAGAACGTCCGGAAGTTTCACGAGGACTTCGGAGTGGGGACGGCGTTCACGGTAGACTGGACAGTCACCAACATCGCGGCATCGGGAAACGTCGTTCTTAACGAGCGCATCGATGTCTTCTCCCATGAAAGCGGCGGGACGATAACTTTGCCGGTTATGGGGACTGTCACCGTTGAGAATGGGTTGATCACAGTCTGGCGTGACTATTTCGATCTAGGCGACTTCGAAAGGCAGGTTTCGCTTATCAAACGGTAGCAACGCTCAAACTTTGCCGTCGTTACTGGCGATCAAGCTTGGTGACCTGTATGGAAATAGGGCCCCGACCGTTTTTCCATCGCAGCGCTTTGCTAAGTAGGGAGAACCCAGCAACATCGCAGCCATCCGCTGCGGTGTTGCTGTTGAACAGGCCTAACGACGGCAGCTCGTCGCCGTTACACTTTATACCTGCTGCTCACAGGTCTGGATGAAGTCCACGAACTGGGCTTATGCTTTCCAGCAACGACGCGATGTGCAGGATTGTGGATTCAGCCTGCCACGCGCCGACGAGCTGAACGTTAATCGGCATGCCCTCGGTGCTGGTGCCGAACCGCATCGACAAGCCTGGTAAGCCGGTAACATTTAACGGCACGGTCGCGCCCTGCAGGTAGGTCGCATCTACCGTTTGCCCGTCGATCACGAACTCCTCGACCCCGTGCCTGTGGGCTGGGATCGGCAGGACGTGGGTGATGAGAGCGTCATAGCGAGAGAAGTACTCGGCATAACCATCACGAAGCCGTTCCGCCGCCTGCTCAGCATCAATGTAGTCCTTCATCGACGTATCCGGCAGAGACAACATCGTCTTCGCCATTTTATATAGTTCATCGTCACGACGGCCAGCGGTCGCCTCCTCAAATGCCGGCTTCATCTCCATCACGTGCAGCCGGTTGAAGACGTCGAGCGCAAAGTCGCGCTCAAGCGCCGGGATACCGACGTGCTCGACGGAAACGCCGATGTCCTTCAGAGCCTCGGCGGCCGCCTTGACAGTTGCGGTGACCTCCGGATCGACCGGACCGAAGCCGGGTCCAACCATCCAGCCGACGCGCAGTTGACGAAACGGCTGGCGACCAATGCCGGCGTCGAACTGAATAGTGCTGCTGGAAAACGCATCCTTGCCGTCGGGTCCTGCGAGTTGCGAAAAGGCGAGCGCGATATCTCGTACCGAGCGGGCCATTGGCCCAACATGCCAGAAGCGGCGCGGCGCGCGGGGCCAGATGCCGGTCATCGGGACGCGACCGTGGGTCGCTTTCATCGAGGTGATTCCGGTCTGCGCTGCAGGGCCGCGAATGGAGATAGCGAGGTCGGTGCCAAGACCGATCGGCGACATCCCGGCGGCGATTGCCGCAGATTCGCCTCCGCTTGACCCACCCGGCGTGCGCTCAAGATCCCATGGATTGTTTGAACGCCCGGACAGAAGGTTGTCGCTCTCGATCCAGTAGGAAAATTCCGGCAGGTTGGTCTTTGCCAGCAGGACCCCCCCTGCCTTCTTCATGCGGGCCACGCTGGTTGCATCTTCGTTTGGAAGTCTTCCCTTGAAGATCGGCGAGCCGCGTTGGGTCAGAACGCCAACCGTGTCGATCGAATCCTTGGCCGTGAATGGCACGCCGTGCAGCGGACCGAGTTCCTGTCCCGACATAACGGCAGATTCGGCGCGCCTGGCTGCTTCCGGTGCGTTGTCGGCGATGGTGACGATTGCATTGACGTCGCCGTCTAGCGCTTCGGTGCGATCGAAGTGCGCCTGTATGATTTCAACAGGGGAGACTTCCTTTGTTCGGACGAGCTCCGCGAGTTTCGTTGCGTCGGAATAGATCAGGTCGTTTGTCATAATGTGCGTCCCTAACTAACAAATGGTAGGCAAGAGTTAGGTCTTTCTTTTTGATCCCTCAACCCCTATCTAACATTCGGTAGGTAAAGTTGGAGCGGCGTTATGAGTGCGAATGCGAAAGAAGCTATTTTGGCGGCGGGCAAACTAAGTGCTCAGGCGCATGGATACGGCGGATTGAACATGCGCGACCTGGCCACCGAAGTCGGGATTAAGGCCGCCAGCATTTATTATCATTTCCCAAACAAGGCTGATTTGGCGGCGGCGATCGCCGAGCGCTACTGGCAGGACACGAAGGCATGGCTGGACGAGGTGGCGAGCCGTAATAGTGACCCGAAGGAAAGCTTGCGCGAGTATCCAAAGACATTCCGCATGTCGCTCGAAAACGGCAATCGCCTTTGCCTGGGCAGCTTTTTGGGGGCGGAATACGACGATCTACCCGAACACGTCAGAAAGGAAGTCCAGACCTTCACCGACGTCAACGTCGCCTGGCTCCGTGAACGCTTGATCGAAGCCGAACTGCTAAACGCTAAGGATGCCGAGGAGCGAGCGCGTGCGATCTTTGCGGCGATTGCCGGTGCTCAGCTTCTGGCCCGCAGCCGCTCGGACATTTCCATCTTTGACTCAATGATCCAAAGCTACCGTGCGGCCGGGCTCCTTCCAATGTGAAATGCCAACGTCAATGTTGCGTGGTCGTAACGGTGGTGCGCGAAGAGCGCTCCCTTTGTGGCCGCAGAATTCGCACCCTTTAGCCGTGTCGCACTGAACGGTTACGGTTCGTTAACCATGAACTGCCACTCTCAAGTTACCGACGGTTCTCCTCCCTCCGCTGTCGAAGAAAAGCCTGGGCCGTGAGACATTGTCTCCGGCCTTTTTCGTACATCGGCGCCCAGGCTCTCCGAGATGATTGAGTAAAGAGAAATCTCTACCAGAACGGAGAAATATCGTTTCTCGCGGAGCAGCCCGCAGCGGAACAAGGTGACTGATAATGAAAAACAAGACGATAGCGGTATGGTTGACGGCGCTCGCCTTGCCTGTGGTTGTCCTGATGGGCGCGCAGATCGACACGACCTCCGGACCTTCGATCGGGGGTGGAGGCTACGATCTTGGTCCGTTTTTGTATTCCTGGCTGCTGGTCATTGTCACAGGTGTCTGGTCACTCTGCACGTGCGCGGCCGCCTTGTTGTCTCGAGACCGCTCATCGTCAAGGCATACGCTTGTCCTGACTGCGATCGGGGTCATCACTTTCGCCATGGTCCTGGTTTTCTACCGAGACAACCTCTCGTAAATTCCAGAGGATCCGCAGGGGTGTGCAGTTTCGCCGGCGCCATAGCTTATGGTCGTTCCTCGAAGACCTCAGAAACGCAATGATGGTGCGGACCTTCAGTGCGAGGTGCTTGGCTGACGGAAACAGCACCGAGATGGCATTCCATCTCACGGATGCCCACGTGAGCCAGCGCCCCGACACGACGGTTTCCGTGTGTGCCGATCTAAAGCGCGACCAAACGCTTCGCCGGCACGGCGTATCCCCTCCGCTTGCTCGTTCGAGAGCGTTCAATGAGGCTAAGACACGGAACCTCACCGTCGAAGCCAAGTTTGTTATCGAATTCTCGAAAAGGAGGAAATGATGGAACCGAAAGCTCCCCTTGTTTCGCGCCTCGCCGTTGCGGCCGCGATTATCTCGCTCGCAAACCCCGCAAGCGCCCAAACCCTCGACAAGCTGACGAACAAAGCCAAAGAACTGGTTGCTCCAATCACCGGCCAGACCGACGAGCGCCTGCAGGAGGTTGCGACGTTCGATCACCAGGTGACCGGCGTGACGGTGTCCGAAGATGGCCGGATCTTCGTGAACTTCCCACGGTGGTCGGAAGATGTGCCAGTGTCGGTCGCCGAAGTTATGAAAGATGGCTCGATCAGACCTTATCCCAACAACGACTGGAACGCCTGGCGCAACGCCAAGATGTCGGAACTGTCGCCGAAGAATCACTTTGTAACGGTGCAGAGTGTCGTTGCCGATCAGAAGGGATCTCTCTGGGTTGTCGATCCGGCTGCTCCCAACAGCGAAAAGACAATCAAGGACGGGCCAAAGCTGGTCCAGGTCGATCTCAAAACTAACGCGGTAAAGAAGGTCTATCCCTTCTCGCCCGACATCGCCGGCCCCGCCAGCTATCTGAACGACGTCCGCATCGCGCCTGACAGCACTTTTGCCTACTTCACCGACTCCGGCTCTCCGGGTGGCCTCGTTGTTCTCAATCTTGGATCCGGCAAGGCGTGGCGGGTATTGAGCGACGATCCCTCCACGCAAGCCGAAAAGGACGTTACTGTCGAAACCGATGGAAAGCCACTGCGCCGCCCGGACGGTCGCCAGCCCCAGTTCAACGCCGACAGTATTGCGCTCACGCCTGATGGTAAGACCCTCTACTGGAAGGCGTTGACGGGTAAGACGATGTACCGGGTCTCGACCGAGGCCCTGCAGAAGGCGGAAACTGATCCCGGTTCAGTGCGGCCTGAGAAGGTTGCCGAGACCGAGCCGACGGATGGCCTTTGGATCGACCAGCAGAACCGCATCTATCTCAGCACGATGGCGAACAATGGTATCAAGATCCTCAGTCCCGATGGCAAGGTAACGCCTTTGCTCGAAGATAGCCGGCTACGCTGGCCGGACACGTTTGCCCAGGGTCCTGATGGGACGATGTACGTCACCGCATCTCACATTCAGGACTCGCCCTGGTTCAGTCAAGCTTGGACTGATAAGTCCTTCACCCTCTTCAAGTTTGCTCCGCCGAAATGACATGTGTTGAGCGACGCACGAAATCTTGTTGATGTCTTCGATATCAAGAGTTTCTCGCTGAAAGCCAGGGAACTGTTCATGTCACAGGATACGTCACCGCTCTTCACTGCCTTCCGCCGCGGTCTGGCTGATCTTCACTTTGAGGTCCAACCGCAGTCAAGAATGGCTGTCTGACAGAGGAATATTATGCTCCTTCGCGATGTCGGCGATCAATGAGCGCAGCCACCGATGTGCCGGGTCGCTGCCGTAACGCCCCCTGCCAGGCAAGCTCCACGGGAAAACTGCCCAGGTTGACGGGTGCCGGTAGCGCTTTAAGCCTCTCGCCCCGCGCCAGGCGCTGGCAGATCAGGCGTGGCAATGTTGCGCAGTAATCGCTGACGGCGACCATTTCCGGGACAGCCAGAAAATGCGTCACCGAAACGGCAACGTCACGCTTCAGTCCCTGCTGCTGAAGCGCCTGGAATAGGCCCGCCCGCATCCGGCCGGGCGGAAGCACGTTGACGTGCTTCATGCGTTCATACTGCTCCTGGGACAGGCTGTCGCCGACCTCCGGATGATCCTTCCGCACCACGCAGGCCAGTCCATCGTCCATGAGATGCTGCACCAACATATTGTCAGGGGCATCGACGATCCTGCCGAGCGCATCTCTGTTGCTCCTGAGATGGCACCCGTTTCGACCAGATCATTGCCGAAGGGCGTGAGGCGCAGCCTGATCTCCGGTGCAAGCTCATAGCGGCGGGAAATCGCTCGAGCTGATCGATCCGCCACTGGCTACGGATCCGCCTGCGCCTTCAGAGCAGCGTTTAGCAAAAGGCTCGGCTGCTCCAGGGCAAATTCGCCAGAGAACTTGTTGCCAATCCAAGATCGGAGCCGCAGAACCTGTTCGTTGCAGATTTCATCGGCGTCTCGTCGATCATCCGTGGCACCGTGAGGGCCAGCGCGCTCGAAACTGCCATCGGGAGGCTGCCGATCGCCGGTGAGGTTCCGGCCAACGGTACGAAGGGTGCGATCGTCGTTCGACAGGAAGTCGTCACGCTCGGTGAAGGCTTCTGCGAGGGCCGAGTGCGCGAAACCGTCTATGGCGGTTCGGAACTGCGCGTGATCATCGACGCCGGCAAACAGGAAATCATCGCCCGAGCTCCCGCTCAGGCTGGCGACGCGGCGGTTGGCTCACTGGTGCGCTTCGGATGGGCGCCGGACACCGCCCGTTTCCTCGCCGACAAGGGCTGAGCTTCAAGGAACCGAGACATGGGGGCCTTGCGTTTTCTTTATGACTGCGACCCTGGCGCCGACGATGCGCTGGCGATGCTTCTGGCGCTCGGCCGACCCGACGCGCTGGACATGATCGCGCTCACCTGCGTTGCCGGCAATGTCGGCTTGGAGCCCGTCGTCAACAATACAAGGCGTATTCTCGAACTGTGCGGCCGGCGGGATATCCCGATTTATTCGGGTGCGGCACGACCCATCATGGCCTCGCGTGGCCGCACCTCCATCATGCATGGCGCAGATGGACTTGCCGGCAGCATGCTGCCTTTCCCGACAATGCGGCTGGCGGATGGGCATGCGGCAAAAGAGATTTCCCGCATTGCCCGGGAGGAGGGGAGATTGCATATCTGCGCCACCGGCCCGCTGACCAATCTGGCGCTGGCGCTGCTGCTCGATCCAGATCTGCCGGACTTCGTCAGCGCCATCACCATCATGGGGGGCGCCGCCTTCTGCCCCGGCAATACGACGCCGCTCGCCGAATTCAATTTTGCAGTCGACCCGCACGCAGCCGCTATCGTCTTCGACAGCGGTATCCCGGTCACCATGATCGGCCTCGATGTCTCTCGCCAGGCGACCGTGACGGATAATATGATTCGCGAGGTCCAGACGATCGATACTCCCGTCGCCAGGGAAGCGGCGCATCTGCTGATCAACTATGGCTCAAGGGACCCCTGCCTGCATGATCCGGCGGCTATCGCCTGGATGTTGAACCCGGAAATGTTTGAGACCGTGCAGGCGCATGTTAGCATCTGCGCCGATAGCGGGCCGGCCGCCGGGCAGGTGGTTGCAGCAGTCAGCGAGCGGCATCTAGCCGGACGGACAATCAATTGCACGGTTGCCGTGCACGTTACTGCGGAGGAATTCCGTCGGCTGTTTGTGGACGCACTTCGATAATCGTGTCCCGTCGAAGCGGGCGCAATTGTGTTATTCAATCCGCCTCACCGCGCCATGCTTCCTAGAGCGACGCTACGCAAGCTCGCGTACACCTCGGTATTTCCGTCACTACGGTCAGCCGGGCGTTGCAGAGCAGCCATGATGGGCTGGGGCGGTCGACCCGCGTATAACGAGCTCGCCTGAGAGCCGCTTGACGATCGGTGGCTTGCCCGGTGCACAGGAGCCCTCTTCGACCATCCGGACAACGACCCGGACCATTTCATCGACCGGCTGGCGGAAGGTGGTGAGGTCATAGTGAGGCCAGCCGGCAATGGCGATATCGTCAAAGCCTGCAACGGCAATATCTTCGGGAACACGACGCCCGGCCTGTTCTTTCAGCGCGTCGATGCCGCCGATGGCAAGAATGTCGTTCGCGAAGAAGATCGCATCGGTCTTCGGCGCGTTGTCGACCACCTTCATCGCCGCTCGACGACCAGCATCATAACTATATTCGCTGCCTTCGATCTGTGTCGAAAGAACCATGCCGAGTTCGGCAACGCGGGTGATGAAGGCGTTCCGGCGCTCGCTGTTGGTGCTCGTATGGCTGAGACCGGCGACATAGGCGACGTGACGGCGTCCGAGCGCATTGAAATGGTCGGCAACAGCCCGTGCGCCCTGGGCATTGTCGCAGGCCACGCAGCTCAGATCGACATCTTCGATGATCCTGTTGATCAGGATCGCCGCCCGGCCTTCCGTCGCCCAGAGGAGTGTCTGGGCGGAGAGGATCGTCGCCGAGATGACGATGACAGCGTCTACGTTGTAGCGGCGCAACGCCGAAAGCTGATCCTCGAGATTGGAGCCTCTGGCGATGTTGAAGAGCAGGCTCTGTTGCCCGATCTCCTGCAGTGCGCGTGAAAGCTTTTCGATGAGCGCCGGATAAAAGGGGTTCTGCATATCGGAGACGACGATGCCGATGATATTCGTCCTGCTCTTTGAAAGCATGCTGGCGATGGCATTCGGGTGGTAATCCATTTCAGCCGCGTGCTGCAGAATTTTTTCCCGCAGATCCGCGGCGATGCTAGCGCCTGGCGTGAAGGCGCGCGAAACGGCGGACTGACTGACGCCGATCATGCGAGCAAGCTCGCGCGCCGTGATAGGCTTGCGTTTCATACCGTCATCCGGCGATCCAGCCTTGCGCAGTGTCATCTCTCCTGACCGCTTTCCTTCCCAGACCGTAAGTTGTCCGTTCTGACAATTCAACGGACCATGTCTCACCCACGATGTTGCATGCGCATTCATTTTTTTCAATCATTCAATCGAATGGTGAGATGTGTAAAAAGCGCGGAAATGACGGACAAAAAGTGGAAGAAAGTCTGTGCTATAGCGTGAATTTGAAGGCACCTTCCGCGCAGCCGTCAGTTTGAGGTTAGAGATTCACTTCACGAAGAGATATTGAAATTTCCTATTGCATACGGATGCAAAACGCGTAATCTCCTCTCGAACGGCCCCGAGGAACGTATTTGTCCGCGGCTGTTGGGAGGATATCGCGAGGATAGATGTTGCGCGGAGGCGTGGCTCCGATCCCTTTCGTATGTCCTTCGCAAGGCGCGGCGTTAAAGCCGCCGGTAGTTGGCGCTCAGCCCGCTGCTGCATGCAAGAAGACAAGGAGTGAATGTGTCCAAGCCGACCGTCATAAAATCCGTGGAAGCTTTTCAAGTCAGCTGGGAAGCAAACGATGCGCCGGGACGGCGCACGGCGTTCATTCGTGTGGTGACCGAAGACGGCATCGTCGGCCACGGCGAGGCTTCACCAATGATGGGCGGCGAGCACTCCCTCGGTGTGATCAGAGATTTCGCCCCTTCGCTAATCGGCTCCGATGCGCTCGATCATTCAATCCTCAACGACCGGCTTCTGCACAAATACGTCAAGCTCGGTCCGGAAGGTGCTGTAACCGGCGCACTCGCCGCGCTCGACATTGCCCTTTGGGACATCAAGGGTAAGTATTTCAACCTGCCGATCTACAAGCTGCTTGGCGGCGCGTGGCGAACCGAAATTCCTTTTTACGCCTCGATCGGAAACAATTTTGGCCGAACCGTCGAGGAGACTGTGCGGGTTGTCGAGGCGCGGCTAAAGGCCGAGACGCCGGCGGCCATCAAAATCCGCTGGGATGGGGATCGCACCCGTCAAGACTATGATATCCCCGGCGATATCGCCAAAGCACGGGCCGTGCGCGAGCTCGTCGGCGACGATTTCCCGCTCGCGTTCGACGCCAACAACCAATATTCGGTTGGCGGCGCGATCCGTGTCGGACGAGCGCTGGAAGACTTGGGCTATATCTGGTTCGAAGAGCCGGTACAGCATTACAATGTCCGCGCCATGGGTGAGGTGGCGCAACGACTGGATATCACCGTTTCGGCCGCCGAACAGTCCTACACAACCCAGGCTGTTGTCGACATGATCAATGCCGGCGTGCGCATGGTGCAGCCTGATATCATCAAGATGGGCGGCATCACCGGCCTCATGCAATGCGCAGCGATCTGCTCCGCGCACGGTGTCGAGCTGGTGCCGCACCAGACGCAGCCGACCATCGGCCATGCCGCCAACCTGCATGTGCTTGCGACCATCATGCATATGACGAAGCCGGCTGAATTTGCCGATCCGTCAACGCGTATGCATGTCGCCTTCGCCAATCCGCCGAAACCGTCAAACGGCAAGTTCACGGTGCCGTCCGGCCCCGGTCTCGGCCTTTCCGTCATCGATGCTGAACTTGACAGACGGCGCGTGTAACGCCGACCCCCGGGAGGAAAAGGAAATGAACCTGAAGAGACGCCAGTTTCTTGAAGTTGCGGTGGCTTCCACCGCGCTAACGATGATCGGCATTAAGGGCGCGCGCGCTGCCAGCGATCCCAATGTAATCCGCATCGGCATCGCCGCCGGCGGACCGCGCACCAGCGACCCGAACCTGACGACCCAGGGCGGCGACAACTGGGCGACGGAGCAGATGTACGAGCAGCTTGTTCGTCCCGCTGACGGCACTTTCGCGACGGCTCCCGACCAGTATCTGCCGACGCTCGCCACCGAATGGACGATGTCTCCGGACGCCAAGAGCTGGACTTTCAAGCTGCGCGAAGGCGTGCAGTTTCACAAGGGTTACGGCGAGATGACCGCCGATGACGTGGTCTTCTCATACAAGCGGGCGATCGCCGGCGGCACCAACATGGCGATCCTCAGCAATATCGCCGACGTCGTCGCTGACGGCCCCTATAGTGTGACGGTCTCGCTGAAGACGGCCGATGTGAACTTGCTCGGCACGACCATCTTCTCCAACAACACCTCGATCGTTTCAAAGAAGGCCGTCGATGCGATCGGCGTTGAGAAATTCCAGACCGATGCCGTCGGCACCGGACCCTACGAGCTGACACGTTTCGATCCCCAATGGGGGACCGCGATGAAGCGCCACGAAGCCTATTGGGGAGACAAGGCAAAGACGCCAAATGTCGAATGCGTCTATATGGCGGACACGACGTCGCGCACGCTTGCGCTTCTGTCCGGTGACGTCGACATGATCGAGGCTGTGCGCGCGCCGGGATGGGTGGATTCCATGTTGCAGCGTGATCCGACCCTGATCATCGACATGACATCGCCGGGCTCCTTCAACACGCTGCATGTCAACCTGAACCGCAAGCCTTTCGACAATCTGAAGGTGCGCCAGGCGCTGATGTATGCGATCGACCGGCATGCGATCGCCGATGCGCTGAAGCCGATGGGCGGTTTTACAGCCGGACTGCAGCCCGATTTCTTCCCGGCCGGGTTCAAGACCGAAGACCTGCCGCCGGAACTGCAATACAAGCCGGATCCGGAGAAGGCGAAGGCGCTTTTGGCGGAGGCGGGATTCCCTGATGGTTTCGACTTCGACAGCAATTGCAGCCAGCGCGAGGATTATTCCTCGATCATGTTGATCGTGCAGGAGCAACTGCGCGCCGTGGGCATGCGGATGAACCTGAAGATCGGCGACCATACGGCCTATCACGCAGACAACAAGATGGACAAGAATACGCTTGCCCTGCATTCGTCGAGCTATCCGCCGATCCCGACGCAGCTCTATTTCCAGCAGCTTTCGGTTAAGTCCGAAGTGAAATCTGATGGTTCAGGCGGCCTGAACTACAGCCATTACGGTGTAGCGATCCCCGGCATCGACGATATCCTGGGCAAGGCGCTCCAGTCGACCGACTTCAACACCTATGTGGACAATTGCAAGAAGATCGAGCTGCAGGTGCTGCGCGACCTGCCGCTGGTCGGCTTGGCCAACCTGTCCTTCACGGTGGCGCGCAACGCTCGTCTCGACCTCGGCTACAAGGTGCAGAGTGGCTATGCACGCTGGCGGTTCCACCGTGCCGCGAAGACGGTGTAACGACGATGACATCGTTTTGGCAGCACGCAGAACGGCTTGCGGTTGGCTATATCCGCCCTTTGGGTTTGCGGGTTGCCGCAGCGATTTTTGCACAAGTGAAGTTCCAGTTTCGCAAGAATAACTGCCTTGCCAAAACTTGACCAGGGTAGGTGGTAGCGCTACCATACTTGAGCAATATCCAGCCGTTCCGGATCTTGGAAGCACGCTGGCATTGGGAAGCAGCTCGATAAGGGAGGATCGAAGCATGGCGATTAGCAGACGTAGATTCATTGGAAATTCCGCCGCCGCGATGGTCAGCGCAAGCCTGATGACGACGCTGGGCACAAAGGCCTTCGCGCAGAGCCAGGATACGCTGAGGCTCGCTTTTGCTGCCCGCGGCGTCCGGACGATCGACCCGGCGAAATCCATCCAGGGCGCCGACGAATGGGCAATCATCCATATTCACGACCTGCTGGTGGAGTTGCCGCTCGGCCATTTCCCCGATAACATCAGCGAGGTTCAGCCGAGCCTTGCCGAAAGCTGGACCATGTCCCCCGATGCAAAGGTCTGGACTTTCCAGCTTCGCAGGGGCGTCCAGTTCCACAAAGGCTATGGCGAGATGACGGCCGACGACGTGAAGTTCACGTTTGACCGTCTGCGCGATACCAAGGAGATCAGCGCCAACCGCGTCCTTTTCGACAACATCGCCGACGTGAAGACAGACGGGCCGTATAAGGTGACCTTCACGCTGTCGCAGCCGGATCCGCTATTCCCGATCGGGCCGCTCAGCCACTATTCGGCCAGCGTCATTTCGGCCAAGGCTTACAAGGAAAAGGGCAAGGAAGCGATCGAGAAGGATCCGATCGGCACGGGGCCTTACCAGCTCGAAAGCGTCGAGAGCGACCCGTCTCAGGGCGTCAAGCTCAAGGCCAATGCGGATTATTTTGGCGGCGCTCCGAACATCCCGAACATGCAGGTCATGTATATCGCCGATACGACGGCGCGCACACTGGCGTTGCTTTCGGGTGACGTCCACATGATCGAGGGCGTGCGCTCTCCGGGCTGGGTTCCCTCCATGCAGCAGCGCAATTCCGCGCTTCTCTTCGACGTCGCATCGCCTGGAAGCTTCTTCACCATCCAGATGAACCTGCAGGTGAAGCCCTTCGACGATATCCGTGTCCGCCATGCCGTCGCCTATCTCATCAACCGCGATGAAATCGCCGCTGCGATGTCGCCGGTCAGCCAGCGGACCTACGGCATCAATCCGCCCTCCTATCTGGGCGGCTTTACCAAGGACAGCATCCCCGAAGAAGTCCGCTACGACTACAATCCGGAGAAGGCCAAGCAGCTTCTCGGCGAAGCGGGCTTCCCGAACGGCTTCAGCTTCACGGCCGACACCTCTCAGCGCGAGGACTATTCCTCGGTGATGCTGATCATTCAGCAGCAGCTTCGCGCCGGCGGCATCGACATGAAGCTGAACATCAAGGACCACACGGCCTTTCATGCCGACCAGGGCAAGGGCACCAATACCATGTACCAGCGCTCGGCGGCCTATCCGCCGGTCCCGACTCAGGCGATCATCGAACAGCTGTCGGCCAATGCCGAGGTCAAGTCGGATGGATCAGGGGGCCCGAACTTCAGTCATTACGGCGTCGCGATCCCTGGCATTGACGATCTTCTCGGCAAAGCCATGGACGAGCCCGATCTCGGTAAGCGCATGAAGCTGGTGCAGGAGATCGAGGTGAAGTTCCTCAGCGACATGCCGCTGCTGCCGATCTCGGACAACGGCTATCTGGTCGTTCGTTCGCCTTCGGTCGATCTCGGCTACGAGCTGAAGTCGGGCTATGCGCATTGGCGCCTTACCAAGGCAAAGTTCGTCTGAGACGCGACTAGCGGTTATCCGCGCCTTTCATCCGCCGCTCTGAAAGATCCCCGGGGCTGTTTGTTCCGGGGAGGGTGGTCGTGTCACTCCCGCTCGCGGCGGGGGCGAGGCTTTGCCCCAGGGTGAAGCCGGCTCGAATTGAACGGAGGCGCCAGGCCTCCATCAGGTCTAATCGCAAAGGATTTGCAGGCAATGACATATGCGTCGGTCACCATCGCCCTCCCGACAGGAGCATCAGATTCTGTCCGCTGGGCCGCCTCGGAATTGAGGGCGGCCCTGAAACGCCGCGGCGTTTCTTCGACCGAAGGCAGCGCGACCAATGGGGGCCCGCTGGTCGAGGTCGTTACGGGAAATGACAGGCCATCGCTGAATTCGCCGGTCGAATTGCCGGGGAAGGAAGAGTCCTTCACGCTCTATCGCGAGGGCGCGCACATTGTTGCCTGGGGCCGCGATGACCGTGGTCTCGTCTTCGCTCTGACGGAGCTCGCCGACCGGGCCCGCTATGCGCAAGGGGCGGATATTTTCGAGGGGACCTTTCCGGTGGTTGAAAAGCCCTCGGCGCGCATCCGCAGCATGGCCCGTCTCTTTTGCAGCGAGGAAGAGGACAAGGCCTGGTTCTACGACAAGCAGCAATGGCGCGACTATCTCACCATGCTCGCTTCGAACCGCTTCAATCGTTTCTCGCTGACGCTCGGCATGGGCTATAACTACCCCTATCACAATCCGTGGATCACAGACGTCTACTTCTACTTCCCCTATCCCTTCCTCATGAAGGTGCAGGGTTTCGAGGTCGAGATTGTCGAGCTTTCCGAAGAGGAGCGCGACACCAATCTGGAGATGCTGAAGTTCATTGCCCGCGAGGCGGCGAAGCGCGGACTGGAATTCCAGCTCGCGCTATGGACCCAGCGGTATGACTTCGACGATGTGCCACGCGCCAACTACACCGTGGCGGGCGTGACCGACGCCAATCTGGCACCGTATTGCCGGGCGGCGCTGACGCAGCTGCTGACTGAGGTTCCGGAGATCACCGGTCTGACTTTCCGCGTCCATGTGGAAGGCGGCATTGCAGAAGGCGACTATGGCTTCTGGAAGGAAGCTTTTGCGGGTGTTGCCGCCGCCGGGCGGCCGATCGAGATCGACATGCACGGCAAGGGCCTCGACCACGCGATGCTGCAGATTGCCCGCGAAACCGGCATGCCTTTTGCCGCTTCGCCCAAATATCTCGCCGAGCATATGGGGCTGCCCTACCACCAGTCCGCCATCCGCGACCGCGAATATCCGCCGGAAGTGGCGCGTAGCGAGCGCGAGAAGCTGAGCGAAGGTTCCCGCAAGTTCCTGCGCTACAGCTACGGCGACCTTCTGACCAAGGACAAGGACTACAAGGTCATTTACCGCATCTGGGCCGGCACGCAGCGCGTGCTCCTCTGGGGCGATCCCGATCTTGCAGCAGGTTACGGCCGCAGTTCGATGTTCGCCGGCTCCGATGGCGTGGAGTGGTGCGAGCCGCAAAGTTTCAAGGGGCGCATGGGCACCGGTATCCCAGGCGGCCGCTTCAATTACCAGAAACAAGGCATGGCAACGCGCTACGACTGGCAGAAATACGACTATCAGTACCGCGTCTGGGGCCGCTTGCTTTATTATCCGGAAGCCCCGCGCGATAGCTGGATGCGCTACCTCGCGCATGAATGCGGCGATGCGGCCGAATATTGCGAAAAGGGCCTGTCTTTTGCCGGCAAGGTGCTGCCGCTCGTCAGTCTCACCCACGGTCCCTCTGTCTCGAACAATCACTACTGGCCGGAGGTTTATACCAACCTGCCGCTGATCGAGGGCACGGGGCAGCGCGCTTATGGCTTCGACATGGACGGGCCGGTTCGTTTCGGCAATGCGCCGACCTTCGATTCCGCCCTCTTCGTGACGGCGCGCGAATATGCGGAATTGCTCTTGGCCGGCAAGGCGTCGCACCGCTATACGCCGTTCGACATCGCCGACTGGCTGGAAGAGCTTGCGGAAGGCTGCGACCAGGCCGTGCTCGACGCCAAGAAGACGGCCAGTTTTGCGACCCCGGCCGTGCAGCGCATCATTGTCGATGTCGAAATCTGCGGCGGGCTCGCGCGCTTCTTTGCCGAGAAGTTCCGGGCTGCCTGCTGGGCGGAGCTCTTCGTCGCCACCAAGGTCTCATCGCTGGTGGAGCCGCTTCTCGATCACGCGCGCCGCTCCGTCATGGCCTGGGAACGGGTCGCCGACATCTCGCGCGATTTGTACCAGGACGATTTGACCTATGGGCCGCAATCCTGGCTGCGCGGCTCCTGGCACACGCGTCTGCCGCAGATCCAGGCCGAGCTTCTCGATCTCGAATCGCTGCGCGGCGGCGGAAAGTATGAATCCGTCAAAGCAGACGAGACGGTTCAAGCGGCGATCGATGCCATCAAGGCACGCCGGGCGGTCGTCGCGGGCAGTCTGCAAGTCGAGGCGGCCGTGTCCTTCAATGCCGGCGCCGGGTTCGATGTCCGCGTCAGCGGCGAAATGGACGACGAACCGATCCTGCACTACCGCCACGTCAACCAGGCCGAACGGTGGAAATCGACGACGATGTCGCGAACCGGCGAAGGTTACGCGGCCTCAATTTCCGGCGATTACACCCAGTCCGAGTTCCACCTGCAATATTTTGTCAGCTCGAAGAAGAACGGACAGGCCGTGCTGACGCCTGGCCTCGATGGCAAGCTGGCCAACGAGCCATACTACACGGTCCTGCAAAGCTGAGGTTCGCGGCCAGGTGGCCGCGCCTTCACCTCTCCACGTCTACTGCCTGAAGCAGCAGACGTGGAGAAAACGAAATGACGCCGCCGATCGCGGCGGAAACGGAGGAAGAGCTCTACATGGCCCGATACCTGTTGCTCAGGCTGGCTGATGCCATCCCGACGATACTGCTGGTGCTGACGCTGGTCTTCATTGCCATGCGCATCCTGCCGGGCGACCCGGCGATTGCGGCGCTCGGCGACATGGCGACGGCCGACCAGCTGGCTCTGTTCCGCGAAAAGATGGGCCTCAACGTGCCCCTCTGGCACCAATATATCAACTTCGTCATCGGGGTCTTCACGCTCGATCTTGGCAAGTCGCTGATGACGGGCCAGAGCGTCCTCGGCCTGATCGCCTACAATCTGCCCTATACGATCGAGCTCACCATCGTCGCCATGGTGATGGGTCTTGCCGTCGGCGTTCCCTTCGGCGTCTATGCCGCGACGAACCGCAACAAGACGCCGGACTCGGCCATGCGGGCCTTCTCGCTGGTCGGCTATGCCATACCGGACTTCTATCTCGGCGCGCTGCTTTTGATCGTCTTCTCGCTCAATCTCGGCTGGTTCCCGATCAATGGCGGCGGCACGGGTTTCGTCGATCGGATGCACCATGTCTTCCTGCCGGCGCTGACGCTCGCCTTTGTCAAAGCCGCCTTCATGGGCCGCCTGACACGAACATCGCTGCTCGAGGTGCTCGGTCGCGACTACGTGCGTACCGCCCGTGCCAAGGGTGCACGCGAGACGCGCGTGATCTATCGCCACGGTTTGCGCAATGCCTTGCTGCCGCTGACGACAGGCATGGGACTGAGCATGCTGGCGACGCTCTCCGGCTCGGTTGCCATCGAATTGGTCTTCAACCGCCCAGGCATCGGCAAGCTTCTCATCAGCGCCATCGCCGAGCGCGACTATGCCGTGATCCAAGGCGGCGTGGTGGTCTTCGCCATGCTCGTGGTGCTGGTCAACCTGCTGATGGACCTCCTCTACATCGTTGTCGATCCGCGAATTCGGGTGAAGTGATGACTACGACATTTGAACCAACTCCCCCTGTCATTGCCGATGATCATCGTCTGGCGGATGCCATAAAATGGATCGTCTACGGCCGAATCTCCACAAGCTTTGCTCTTGTCATCGCTGTCAGCTTTATCTTCGTGGCGGTCTTTGCGCCGTGGCTGGCGCCCTACGACCCGCTGGCCCAAAGCATCCTCGCGATCAACAAGACGCCGTCCATGCAGCATTGGCTCGGCACCGACCAGTTCGGCCGCGACGTACTCTCTCGCATGATCTACGGTTCGCGAAATTCGCTGATCTTCGGCATCACCTCGCCGATCCTGGCGGCGATTTTTGGCACGATCCTCGGCGTCGTCGCGGGCTATTTCGGCGGCATTACAGACCGCATCATCTCGCGCGTCATCGACCTGCTCCTAGCCTTTCCGGAGTTGCTGCTCGCGATCATCATCGCGGCCGTGCTCGGCGGCGGCTTCTGGAACATCATCACGGTTATCACCGTTGCTTTCATTCCGGGTTTTGCTCGCGTGGCACGCGCATCGACGCTCGCTGTCAAGCAGGAGCCCTATGTCGAGGCGGCGATCGCCGTTGGCGTGCGTACGCCGGTCATCATCTTCCGTCACATCATCCCGAATATCGCCGCGCCGATCGTCGTGCTTATGACGCTCTGGGTTGCCTCTGCCATCCGCCTCGAAGCCTCGCTGAGCTTTCTCGGCATCGGCACACAGCCCCCGAACCCGAGCTGGGGCAATATCATTCGTGATGGCCTCAACAACCTGTTCGGATCCTCGTGGCCGGTCATCGGTGCGGGCATCGCCATCACCTGCGTCGTGCTAGCCTTCAACCTGCTGGGCGATGCCGTGCGGGACGTACTGGACCCGGAGACCGCCCAATGACTGCACCCTTGCTGAAAATCCAAAACCTGACGGTCGATTTCGGTTCCCCGGCCAACCCCATTCGCGCTGTCAACGGCGTCAGCCTGGAGGTCGAGGCTGGTGGCGCGGTCGGCATCGTTGGCGAATCAGGCTCGGGCAAGTCGGTCACTTCGCTTGCCATCATGCGCCTGCTGCCGGAGATCTGCCGGATTTCCGCCGGCAGCGTGGAGTTCAACGGCACCAATCTCCTGACGCTGCCGGCGCGCAGCATGCCGCAGATCCGCGGCCGCGACATCGCCATGATCTTCCAGGAGCCGATGAGTTCGCTCAATCCGGTCATGACGATCGGCGACCAGATTGGCGAAGCGATCAAGCTGCACGAAAACATGAGCCGGGAGCAGCGCCGCGCCCGCGTGATCGAGCTCCTGAAACTCGTCGGCATACCCGACGCGGAAGGTCGCCTCGGTGCCTATCCGCACCAGTTTTCAGGCGGCATGCGCCAACGGGTGATGATCGCCATGGCAGTCGCGTGCAATCCGAAGCTGCTGATCGCCGATGAGCCGACCACCGCTCTCGACGTCACGATCCAGGCGCAGGTGCTCGACCTGGTGCAGAAGATCCGCCGCACGCTGAACACGGCCGTGCTGCTTATCTCGCACGACTTAGGCGTCATTGCCGAGGTCTGCGACCGGGTAGTCGTCATGTATGCCGGTCATGTCGTCGAAAACGGCGACGTCCGTTCGATCTTCGCCAATCCCAGCCATCCCTACACCCGGGGATTGCTGCGCTCGATACCGCGCCTTAGCGACGAGGACGGTGGCCAACTCTACCAGATTCCTGGCTCGGTCCCGGCCGCCGGCTCGGTGAAAGTGGGGTGTCCCTTCTATACGCGCTGCCCACTTCGCGTCGAGAAATGCTCGCGCGAGATGCCGCCGATGTTTTCCTTCGGCGCCTCGCACAAGGCCGCCTGCTGGGTCACCGGAGAAGCAGTGGCGCCCTTGCAAGCCATCGGGGAGAAAATGTGATGACGGCTATCCTGCGCGCCGACAATATCCAGAAGGTCTTCTCGAGTGGCGGAGGTCTCTCATTCGGGCAGCTGAAGCAAGAGGTGAGGGCCGTTGACGACATCAGCCTGGAAGTGATGAAGGGCGAGACGTTGGCGCTCGTCGGCGAATCCGGCTGCGGAAAATCCACCTTCGGCCGCCTGCTGTTGCGGCTGATCGAGCCGAGCGCCGGACGTATCGTTTTCGACGGGATCGACCTGACCACGCTCTCGCATGAGAAGATGCGGGCGATGCGGCAGAAGCTGCAGATGATCTTTCAGGACCCCTATGGCTCGCTCAGCCCCCGCCGCAGCGTTGCCGATATCATCGGCGAGCCTCTCGATGCTTTCGGTCTTACCCGCTCCAAGCGGGAGAAGCGGGAGCGTGTCGCCGACCTCCTGAACCAGGTCGGTCTGTCACCGAGCGCCATGGACCGCTATCCGCGCCAGTTTTCTGGCGGCCAACGCCAACGCATCGGCATTGCCCGAGCAATCTCGCTTGAACCAAGCTTCATCGTCGCCGATGAGCCGGTCTCCGCGCTCGACGTTTCCGTGCAGGCGCAGATCATCAACCTGATGCAGGATCTGCAGAAGAAGAAGGGCTTCTCCTTTCTCTTCATCGCCCATGATCTTGCCGTGGTGCGTCATATCGCCGATCGTGTCGCCGTCATGTATCTCGGCCGCATCGTCGAGATCGGCCCGAAGCGCTCCGTGTACAACGCTCCCCAGCATCCCTATACGCAGGCGTTGCTGTCGGCAGCTCCCGAGCCCGACCCGGATCGCAAGGCCAGCCGCATCGTGCTCCAAGGGGATGTGCCAAGCCCGACGCGCATCCCCGCAGGCTGCAGTTTCCACACCCGCTGTCCGATCGCACAGGATATCTGCAAGGTCGAGCGCCCACCGCTTCGCGAGGTCGCTGCCGCCCAGTTCGCCTCTTGCCATTTCGCCAAGCCCAAACCGATTCCGGTGCCGGCGTGAGACGGCGGATGCGCCGCTTGCCGTCGTTATTAGTAACGACATCAAAATCCTTGAGCTCGGTCTGACACAGGAGAATGAAACCCGTGGAAGAGAAGGATTTTCATGGCCGCGTCCAGTCCGTCGATCGCGCGATGATGTTGCTCGAAGTGTTGGGCGAAGATGAGGAGGGCAACCGCCTCAGCGACCTCGCCAGCCGCACCGGACTGGCACCTTCGACGGTTCACCGCCTGCTGACGACGCTCGAGCAACGCCAGTTCATCCGGTTCGATCCCGCCGGCCGTCTCTGGCATATCGGTCGACAGGCCTTCGCTGTCGGTTCCGCTTTCGCGCGCCAGCGCAATATTGCCGCCACGGCCCTGCCGTTTCTGCGCCGTCTGCGAGATCAGAGCCGCGAGACCGTCAATCTCGGCATTGCCGATGAAGGCGAGATGCTGGTGGTGAGCCAGATCGAAAGCCGCGAGATCGCCCGTGCCGTCACCCATGTCGGGGGCAGCGTGCCGATGGCAGCCTCTGCCATGGGCAAAGCCATTCTCGCAACCTATGCAGATGAAGACGTCACGGCGATCCTCGCGTGCCACGGCTTGCGGCGCCTGACAGCAAATACGCTCACACGCCGTGCCGGCCTCGTTGCAGAGCTTGAGACGGTCCGCCGGAACGGTCACGCCGTGGACGATGAAGAGTGCCAATCAGGATTGCGTTGCGTCGGCGCCACCGTCTACGATCACCAGGGAGAGGCACTGTGCGCCATTTCGGTCTCGGGTCTTGCCACGCGGATCACCGGGGATCGCATTGCAGTGCTCGGGTCGCTGGTCGCCGAGGCCGCCGACCGCTTAACGCTCGGTCTCGGTGGAATTCTGCCTGGTCACATTGCGGCCGAGTGAGTGACACCGTCTTCGGTGCCGTTACCCTTTCGGATGGTGGACGGCCCGCATCGCCCGCCCCGGTGGCAAAACGGGCCGATCCTTTCGCGTCGGCGATCAGCCTACGACGATGACCTCATGATCGAGCACCTGGCTGATCTCGATCACCAATTCCTCGCCTTCGACCTTAACCTTCGGCTGAAGGCCACTGACCCTCAGGGCGACGTCAGGCGCGGCGCGCGAGGCCGTCTTTCGCCGTAGCCGCAGCGTTACCGGGCCGATAGGCAGGAGTTCCGCTTGCCGGCCGGGGATACGCGAGGTGAGGATGCGGTTGTTGAGATGGACAATCTGCCGTTCACCCTGCCGATAGGCCGCGGCAGTGATGAACCCATGGCCACCCTCCAGCGCGAGAAACGCGCGATCGGCCAGGATCCACTTGACTGCATTGGCAATCAGCTGGCCATGCTCGAACTGCTCGTCGCGTGCGAAGCACCGATCGAGATCGGCGACGAACCAGACGAAACTGCTCCCATTCGCACCCTCTCGGACGGTGATCGCCGGCAGGTCAGTATGCGGCTTGCGCATCCAGGATGTTTCCGGCGGATAGATCGGGAAATCCGGGATAAAGGTTGCAAGTACCGTAACATCGCTTTCGACAGCGACGACCGGCAGGAAGCCTCCGAAGGGCAGGGTATCGGTCTCCTCGAAACCGGCGAGAACCGGATGCCGCTCCCCTGAGGCCTTCGGCGCCGTTTCGTCTTTTGGTCCGTGCACGCCGGCGCGAAGCTCAGGTGAAAGCCGCAGATAGGTATGACGGGCGCTGGTCTCGATATCGGCATTGGCCAGTTCCTGTCCGCCAAGGCTGGCGCCCTCGCTATGCAGGCCGAACAGATCGGCAAGCGCAAAATCGGGGCGCTTGTCGCCATGCTGGCTGTAGAGGCTGGTTTCCGACGTAGCGATCACCGACCCGCCCTGCGCGGCAAAGGCCCTGATGGCATCGGCCTGTTCGTCTGAGATGGCGGCGAGATTGGGCAGGATCAAGACGCGGAAGCGACCGGCCGCCTTGGCAATATCGTCGGCATGCACCGGAAGATGAGGGATGCCGGCTCGGTCGAGTGCCCTCAATGCACCGCGATAGGGGTTCATCGTCCGGTCGTTGGCATGGTCGCGTCCGTGGAAGTCGTGGTTCGTCTGTGACCAGACGACGCCGACATCAGCTTCCGGCCGGCGGTTGAAGAGAACGTCTTCGTTCGCTTCGTGCCAGGTGAATATCGGTTCGGCGGTCGTGTATTGCCGGCGATCTTCATGCGAAGAGCCGATATGGTGCCACCATGGCTGGATACCACCTGCAAAAGCTGCCGATGACCAGAGCCTGACTTCGGCAACCGGCATGCTGGCAAGTCGGAAAGCAGGCGAACCAAGTTGATATTGCGGCGTGCTTTCCGGGATGAGTTTGTCCCAACCGCCGACCTCGTGGAGCCGTTTGCCAGCTTCTGTGTTGTCTTCGAAGCCGTCGACGCCGTTCCGGCGCTGATGGTCGAGCATCACGATCGGACTGCGGCTGAGGATAGCCGGCAGGTCGATGAAGCGATTGCAATTGTTGAGCACGTCGCCGCTGATCATGCCCATCCAATGGCAGTCCCTGCCGCCGGCCTTGGTCGTGACCCGGTTGTTCAGCTCCCAGAGATCTGTGCGGCGCTGGAAGTTCCAGCGGATCCAAAGCCGGTAATTCTCATCGCCCCAGTCGTGGCGGCGCGGCAGATCAACGCCCGATGAGGTGAAGAACTTCTCCTCGCAATACCGGCAATAGCAGATGTTCTTGCGCGGAATCCCTGCCCAGCTGTTGTCGGCGAAACCATCTGGCCGGCTTCGCTCGATGATCTCTTCCATGATCAACGGAAGATATTCGCTGTAATAGGGCGAGTTGATGCAGGTGAGGTATTTGTCGGCCTGTCGATATGGCTTACCCTCGATGTCGAGGCAGATCCAGTCCGGATGAGCGCGGTAGAAATCCTCGGCCACGCGATTGGAATCCATGCGGGCGATGACATTCAGGCCCTCCTTGCGGGCCGCTGCGACGATCTCGCCATAAAGGTCGCGTTCGCCGAGCGCCTCGGCGCGGTGATGCAGCGGGAATTTCGTCGGATAATAGCTGACGATACCGCCGGCATTGACGATCACGCCGTTGATACGGGTGCGGCGCCAGTGTTCCCGCCACCAGTCGCCATCGTAGCGTGCCGGGTCGATCTCCACCAAGTTGGTCTGGCCCCAACGTCTGGCCGTGTGGTACCAAGGTTCCGATCCCATACGATAAATGCTTTCTCTTCGATTGATCTGCCGACAGGTTAGAGAATTTGCGGCCCGCGTCTCGGTTCTTCGGCGAGAATTCCGCGATGCGGAAAAGTGTATGGGCTGCTCCTACCCTTCCGGTTGACTTCGCCAGGCTTTCTTGGGAAGGAGCGATCAGGCCGTCGACTTCACGTCACGGGGGAGATATCTTGCGCAGCCGCCGGACAGATGGACGTCCCACGATCGCCGATGTCGCACGCCTGGCCGGCGTCGGCGCGATCACTGTCTCGCGTGCGCTGCGCGATCCGTCGCTGGTGTCGGCATCCTTGCGGGAAAGCATCGACAATGCGGTCCGCCAGTTGAACTATATTCCCAATCTCAGCGCCCGCGCGCTTGCCTCGATCCGAACGGACGTGATCGGCGTGCTCGTTCCCTCGCTTACACAGAACATTTTTTCCGACGTGTTGCGCGGTATCTATGACGGCGTCGAAAGCACCGAGCTTCACGTCCAGATCGGCAATACCCGCTACTACCAGGAGGAGGAGGAGCGGCTGATCGCCCAGATGCTGCGTCAGAAGCCGGCCGGCATGATCATCTCCGGTGTCGACCAGAACGAGGCCTCGCGACTTATGCTGAAAGAGGCCGGCTGTCCGGTCATCCAGATCATGGATCTGAGCGACGACCCGATCGACACGATCATCGGCTTCTCCCACTATCAGGCCGGCCGTGCGATCACCGAGCATCTTCTCGAATCCGGCTATCGCAATATCGGTTTCGTCGCCGGCTGGATGAATGGCCGATCGCTGTCGCGCCTTTCCGGCCTTCGCGACGTGCTGACGGAAGCCGGCCTTTTTAATCCTCGTCTCATCACACCGATCGACACGACCCATCAGCCACGTGGCGGTGCAAGTTCCGAAGCGCGCCGCTTTGTCACGCCGCTCGCCGCCCGCCGACTGCTGGCGGACATGATCGAGGCTGAGCCCGAAATTGATGCCGTCTTCTGCAACAACGACGTAATGGCGCTCGGTTCGCTCTTTGAATGCATGCAGCGCGGTCGGCGCGTACCTCAGGACATGGGGATCGCCGGGTTCAACGATTTCGAGGTCATGGAGGCCGCCTATCCGGCGATCACCAGCGTGTATACGCCGCGCTGGGAATGCGGCTACGAAGCTGTCACGAGGCTCCGTCGCCGGCTGGCTGGCGACAATAGCGGCGAAAAGATCGTCGATCTCGGTATTAAAGTCAAAACGCGCGAAAGCACCGATCGGAACGGCAAGCTACCGTCTTCACCGCGATAGCTGTGACGCGGATCAAGCACCGGCACATAGCGCGAGAAGGTCTCGATCACCATCACGCCCGCAACTTCTTTCCGGTCGCCAGCTGGTCGTGAACGAAGTCCATGGCCTAGACATCGGTCCAACCGCCATTCGCCGATCCTCCCGCAGTTTGGCTTTGACTCGGCGCTTTGGCGTTTTGTTCCGCAGTTGAAGGCCCAAGTCCCTGTAAATCCTATAGGTTCTCTTGATGTTGGTGCCCCAACCCTCACGCTCTAAGAGCACATGCACCCGGCGATAGCCGTAGCGCACTTAGGTTTCGCAGATCTCGCGAATACGACATTCCAGGCGGCCTGATCGGCACGGCGAGAGGTGTAGTGGTAGCTTGAACGATCGAAGTTCAGCGCCCCACAAGCACGCCGGATCGAGATCGCCCAATCGCGGCACATGCCCTTCACCACCTCCCGCTTGCGAGGCCTTAGAGCTTTCGGCGAATGACGTCCTGCTGCATCTCGCGGTCGAGTGTCAGGTCCGCGACGATCTTCTTCAGCCGTGCGTTCTCGTCCTCGAGTTCCTTCAGCTTCTTCATCTCCGGCGGCAACATGCCGGCATATCTTTCTTCCAATTGAAGTAGGTCGCCCGGCTGATCCGGCAGATCTCCGCCACCGGCACACCTTCGTCACCCTGCTTCAGAACAAACGCTCAGCAAGTTCTCTACCATCCGCAGGCTGAGAGGGAACCGGAAATAGAGCCACACAGCGTGGGCGATGATTTCGACGGGAAAACGGTGGCGGCGATAAAGCGGATCACGGTCGTCATGACCCGTTATCTTATGTCGATGTCCGTGTTTCGTTAAGTTGATGCCGCAGTCGGAGTTCCTCGCAAGTTCCCTCAATCAGACGGCAAGACGAGATCGCGGTACACTTACGACGTTTTCACTGGGCCGTTCACCCGCTGGTTTCGAAGCAATTGCTTCATGTTTTCAAAGCGCTTGCCGTGTTCTGCATCGCGACGCAATCCGACAGCCGTACAGAGGATATCGACGACGACGAGGGCCGCGATGCGCGAGATCGTCGGCGTATAGATATCGGTATTGTCGAGCGTCTCGACCAGGATCGCCACGTCGCAATGGTCGAGCAGTGGCGAGCGCGATCCGGAAACCGCGATCACTTTGGCGCCACCATCCTTGGCCACCTTGGCCACCTCAATCATTGCGATCGTGTGCCCGGTATTGGAGAAGATCACCGCAACGTCGCCGGCCTGCATCATGGATGCCGTCATCAATTGCTGGTGGGTGTCGGCCTGTGCGCCGCAAGGCACGCCGAACAGCGGAAACTTTTGCTGCGCATCGAGTGCCACGATGCCGGAGGCACCGAGACCGAAGAACTCGATACTCCGAGCCCCGCTAAGCAGGGCGATGGCTTCACCCAGCGCCTGCGTATCGAGATGGCTGCGGGCCCAATCGAGGCTGGTCATCGTATAGCCGAAGATCTTCTCGACCAATTCCGCAGTGCTGTCATTCTTCGAAAGCACGGAATGGGTCGCGGTCGTACCGAGCGCCAAGCTATGGGCAAGCCGGAGCTTGAATTCCTGGTAGCCGCTGCAGCCGATCGCCACGCAAAAGCGGATCACCGTCGGCTCGCTGACATCGGAAAGTGCCGCAGCCTCCGCGAGCGCGGCGTTGAGAATGCGGTTGGGATCCTCCAGCACGCGGTTGGCCACCTTGCGCTCGGATTTGCGAAGGCCAGGCAGTGCCTGCCGCACGATTTCGAGTATGTTTTGCCCGGTATTGCGGCTGGATATCTCGTCATATGCCATCTGAGATTTCCTGCCACCGTGCACTACGCACCGTCAAGACGAAACTCGATGCCGTAGCGGGCGCGACGAAGCGTGATGGGTGCTTGCTCAGCCGCATTGTCGATCTCATCGGGCGCGATTGTGTTGAATGCGAACATGCCGTAGTGATGGGCGATCATCGCGGCGATGGCGCAGCGACCGGAAAGCGTAATCGCTTCGGCAAGCGTCAGGTTGCCTGCAAAGCCGGACGTTCTCAGCGCCTCCGAGCGGCCATTGACCGGCAGAAGTGCCAGATCGGGCGCAAAGGCCTTGATCTCCTCACTCTGCCCATCGAATGGTATCGTATCGCCCGAGTGGAAGATTCTCACATTGCCGAAGACCATGCCGTAGCCGAGAAACCGGTGTTTTCCTGCCTCGTCGCGCTCCAGGGTTTCGTGCGCGGCACGCATGACATGGAGCTCCAGGCTTCCAATCGTCTTACGATCACCGGCATCGACCTCGATCAACCGGCTGGCATTCAGACCGATCCGCTGTATGGCGAGCTCGCGCGAAGCAGAGGGCACCACGAAGTTCAGCTCAGGCAGGCGTTTTGCCAGCAAGCTCAGCGTCTCGCCGTCCATGTGGTCGGTGTGATGATGCGTGCACAGCACAAGATCGACCGGCCCGAGCTGATCCTGCGTCAGTGGTGCAGGGGCCATCCTCTCATGCGAAAAAACAGCACCGCGATATTTGACCGCAAGCGAATCCGAGAGATAGGGATCGATGACGATGCGCCAGCCATCCGCATCGATCACGAAACCGGCCTGTCCGAGCCAGTAGAGCGAGACGCCGTCGCCCGGCCCCATCTCGAGCCTAGCCGCGAGCGGTTCGTCGAAGGGGATCGTGCGAAGCGTGATCATGGGTCAGGCCGTCAGGGCATGCTGTTTCAGGCCGAAGGATTCCATCAGGTTGAAGACCGCCATCTCGGTCGCGCGGTTGACACTTTCCTCGGTATAGCCCCCGATATGCGAACTGGCGATGACGTCCGCCCGCGAGGCAAGGCCGGGAAAAGCGGGCGGCTCGGGATCGAACACGTCGACGCAATAGCTCCGCAACTGCTTGGCGTCGAGCGCCTCGATCAACGCGGCCTCATCGACCAGCGAGGAGCGAGCCGTGTTGACCAGGATCAGGCCCGGCTTCACCGCCGCCAGCATATCGCGATTGACCAGCGCGCGGTCCTTGCTCGGTGGGCAATGCAGCGTCAGGATATCGGCTTCCCGGAAAATCTCGTCATGCTTTGCCCAGCGAAAGCGTGCGGGATCGATGCCAACGTCGGGACGGGCGGGATCGAAAGCCATCACGTGTGCGCCCATTGCGGCCGCCAGCCGGGCAACCGTGCCGCCGACCGCGCCGCAACCTATGATGCCGATCGTGCGGCCGAAGAATTCGATGCCGCGTCGGCGCGGCCAGCTGCCGGCCTTCAGTCCCTGGTCTGTATAGGGCAGATGGCGCATGGCCGAGAAGATCATCGCGATGGCGAGCTCCGCCACCCCCCGCGCGTTGGCGCCGTCTGCCGTGCGGACTGCGATGCCGCGCGATTTCAACTCGCCGAGCGGCAGGTTGTCGAGACCAGTGCCATTGCGGCTCACGACACAAAGCCTCGACGCAGCGGCGATCACCTTCGGAGACACCGGCTCCACACCTGCAAGCCAGCCTGTGACATCAGGCACCAGCCGCAGCAATTCCGCTTCATCTGGCAGCTTGCCGGATGTCGCATAGACGATCTCGACGCCCTGGCGGGCCATGCCCTCGATTGCGGGATGCGGCGCTTCGGTCAGCGAGCGCGGCGTGACGAGCACTTTGTGGCCCATGGTTCAGCCTTTCGTAACATCGATCGCGATCTTCGAGATGGCGTCGAATTCCGGTCCTCTTTGCGGTATGTCGATATGGAAGACTTCCGCGATCACCTCCGTCCAGCCGTGGATGAAATAGACCCAGCCATCTTCTATCTGGAGGTTGCGCGCCTTCTCCTGCGCCCGCGCCTGGTCGAGAAAGATCAGCTCGCCGCGATAGTTAAGGTCCCAGGCGACGCCGTTTTCGGGAAAAACCACGGCATTCGTCAGCGGCGAACCGGGCGCATCCTTGCCGAGCCCGGTGGCATTGATCACCACGGAGCCCGGCTTCAATCCGGCCACGATCGCGTCATTGTCCGAGGGCTGTGGCGCCAGGACATATTCGACCGGCACGGTCCTGCCCATCGCATTATGAATGCGCCTGATCTCCTCGATACGGTGCTGGCTGCGATTGGAAACGATGATGCGCGATGGCCTGTCGTCCGCGCGCCGCTTATGCATCATGTGCCATGTCAGCGCGATCGTCGAGCCACCCGCACCGATCGAGAAAAGATCGGCGCCGGTGCGCTCGAAATAGCCGTCCGGCAGAAAGGCATCCATCGCCAGGCCCGATGAGATCGGGTCCTTGGCGTGGCAGATAAGCTTGCCGTCGCGCTTGGAGATGCAGCTCGTCTCGTCCATCAGCCGCGCATTCGGATCAATCTCGTCGAACATATCCTTGCAGGCATTGAAGAGATCGATCTTGTGGGTGGTCACCAGCGCGCCCAGCGACATCGGATCGTCGCGGATGAAGGCGACGGCCTTGCGATAGGCTTCGGGCTCGGCATGCAAGGGGAAATCGATGCCCCTGATACCAGCGTCTTTCAGCCCGAGATGATCGGCCCAGGCTGGAAACACCTTCATGATCGAACTCTTGCCGGTGGTCACGCCGATGAAATAGAGCGTCGGCCGGGTTGCCGTAGCATAGAAGTGCATCGTGATCCCCCTCGATCAGTCGAGCCTAGCCATGATGCTGTCGACCAGCGCCTGCGGCCGGGCCAAATAGGCCGTGTTGTCGATGGTCTTCCATCCGCCCTTGCCGTCATCGACGATGCGGCTCTTCATGCCGCCTGCCTTGGCGATGACGTCGTAATCCTGGCCAGAATCGGCGGGATAGGCGAAGGTCATGACCAGCGGCTCGCTGCCGACATTGACAGAACGATGAATCCAGAATGGCGGCACATAGCACATCGCCTTGGGGCCGATCTCGACGGTGCGGATATCACCTGCCGGGCTTTCGAGCAGCATGACGCCGAGCCCGCTTTCACCGTAATACATTTCCGGCCGGTTCGGCCGTGCATGGATATGGCCGCGCGTCATGTAATATTCTCGGCCCACCTTGCCAGGTTCCATGCGGGTGACGCCGATGATGATGTCGCCGGCATTTGCCGAAGGTTTGTAGTCGGTGACTTCATAGGCAACCTCATCGCCGCGCGCGGCGACCACCGCCGCAAACGCTTCGGCGTCCTCATAAAGCCCTTCCAGATCGCGGAATGTCTTCACATAGCGGTTGGTAGCGCCTTTTAGCTGGCCGGCTGCGATGTCGACATATCCGATGCCCGGCTCGAACAAAGCCATTGCTATCCTCCAATTCGTTTTCGGTAGTTATACTACATAACGACGATTGAAGCGCAAGTGTTGGAACCCGCCAAACCGTTCATTTTTGACCGTTGCGGCGCAAAATGTCGGTTTGCACCGCAATAAGTGTGCCAAATTCATTAAGGTGGGGGAAGTGGCGGCTTGACGCTGCGCGAAAAATGTATTTTAACTACAAAAAGGAGGCCGCATTGCTTCCATGTCATGGAATCGGAGGAGAAACCCATGAAGATTACCCTATCAGGATGCGTGCTGGCTGCTGTCATGAGTGTTGGCTCGTTCGGCGTTGCACAGGCTGCCGATTGCAAGGTCGGCATCGCGATGTACACGCTCGGCGCTCCCTATTTTGCCGCACAGGTTGCCGCCGCCGAGGACCAGGCCAAAAAGGCCGGTTGCGAAGTGACCAGCGCCGACGGTCAGAACGACATGGCCAAGCAGATCGCCGACGTCGAAGACATGGTTGCCAAGGGCGTTAATCTGCTGATCCTCAACCCGCGTGATCCGGAAGGTCTCGTTGCCGCCGCTGATGCTGCCACCACTGCCGGCGTCAAGGTTGTGGTCATGGATTCCTCGATCAGCACCAAGGCCAATGTCATCACCCAGGTTCGTTCGTCGAATGACCAGAACGGCTACCTCGTCGGCCAGTGGCTTGCCAAGACCATGCAGGGCAAGCCGATGAAGATCATCCTTCTCTCGGGCGACAAGGGCAATGAAGTCGGTCGAGATCGCCGTCTCGGCGTCTTCAAGGGGCTCGTCGAAGGCCAGTTGGTCAACGACGGCAAGGTCAGCTTCGAAGTCGTCGGCCAGGGCTGGGGCGGCTGGGCCCATGAAGGCGGTCTCGCTGCCATGGAAGACTTGCTGACCGCGCATCCCGACGCCAATGTCGTGCTCGGTGAGAACGACTCCATGGTGCTTGGAGCGATGAAGGCGCTCGAAGCCCAGGGCAAGACCGACGTGCTGGCGCTTGCCGCTGCCGACGGCCAGAAGGAAGCGCTCGCCCTCATCAAGGATGGGAAGTATGGCGCGACCGGCCTCAACGATCCCGATCTCGTGGCCCGCACGGCGGTCGATATCGGCCTTAAGGCAGTGAAGGGCGAACTGCCGGACAACTTCCCGAAGCTCAACCTGACGACTCCTGACGTTATCACCAAGGACAATGTCGACAAGTACTATCGCGCTGACGCTGTCTTTTGATGCCTTTCCTTCCGCAAGTCGTGAAGATGAGACGGCGGGGCCAACCTCCGTCGTCTCATTGCCTTCTGTCCGGAGTACCACTGTGACCGAACTCGTCAAACTCAAGTCCATCTCGAAGTCGTTTGGAGGCATCCATGCCCTGAAATCGGTGGATTTCGATGTCCGGCCCGGCGAAGTCCACGCCTTGCTCGGCGAAAATGGCGCCGGAAAATCCACGCTGATGCGGGTTCTCGGCGGCGAGATGCTCCCCAGCCATGGCGAAGTCGTCATCGACGGCAAGCCAGTCGTCTTCCGCGATCCCCGGGATGCACGTGCGTTGGGCATCGTCGTCATCCATCAGGAACTGGCGCTGGCGCCCGACCTGACGGTGGCGGAAAATATCTTCCTGGGCGAACTGCCAGGTGTCATTTCCCATGCCAGCCTGCGCAAGCGTGCCAAGGAACTTATCGATCGCCTCGGCTTCAAGATCGATCCCGGCCGCATAGCCGGCACGCTCGCGGTTGCCCACCAGCAGGTGGTCGAGATCGCCAAGGCGCTGTCGCAGGATATCAAGATCATCGTCTTCGACGAGCCGACAGCCGTGCTCGCCGCGCAGGATGCGATGAAATTGCATGAGATCATCCGCGGCCTTCGCGATCGGGGCGTCGGCATCGTCTATATCTCGCACCGCCTCGACGAGGTCTTCGACATTGCCGACCGCATGACCGTGATGAAGGACGGCCAAACTGTCGGCACGGTTGCCACCGGTGATGTCAAGATCGACGACATCATCCGCATGATGGTCGGCCGGCCGATATCAGCCATGTTCCCCGAGCGCGGCAAGCGCGTCATCGGCCAGGAAATGCTCAAGGTCGAACATCTCAATGCTGGGCGCATGGTGCGTGATGTGAGTTTTTCAGTCCGCGCGGGCGAGATCGTCGGCCTCGGCGGCCTGATCGGTTCAGGCCGCACGGAGGTTGCCCGCGTCATCTTCGGAGCCGATCCGCTCGAAAGCGGCACGATCACACTCAAGGGCAAGGTGCTCAAGCCGAGATCGCCCAAGGACGCGGTGGAAGCCGGAATTGGCCTGGTGCCTGAGGACCGCAAGCAGCAGGGCGTCATTCTCGACAAGCCGATCCGAGTCAATTCCACTATGGCCAAAATGTCGTCGGTCGTGAATGCCTTCGGTTTTCTCAAACGCACCAAGGAACGTGCCGATGTCACCGCACTCGGCAAGAGCCTCAGGTTGAAGGCCTCGAGCGTCGATGCGCCGGTCTCCAGCCTCTCCGGCGGCAACCAGCAGAAGGTCGTGCTGGCTAAGTGGTTCCATGCCGATGGCGATGTCATCATCCTTGATGAACCCACGCGCGGCGTCGACGTCGGCGCCAAGAGCGAGATCTATGCGCTGGTCAATAAGCTCGCCGAGGATGGCAAGGCCGTGCTGGTGATCTCGTCGGAACACCAGGAACTGTTCGGTCTCTGCGATCGCGTGCTCGCCATGGGGCAGGGACAAATCCGCGGCGACCTGACGCCTGAGACCTACAGCGAAGAAAACCTGCTGGGCCTGTCGATGACGGGCGGCGCACGAACAGCAAATCAGGGTAGCCAGGCATGACAAGCACGACAGACACCGCCAAGCAGCCGGAAGAAAAGATCAAGGTTGATTATCGCTCGATCATCCAGCGCTTCGGCACGCTGGCTATCTTCCTGGTCCTGGTCGTGGTCGCGACCATGTGGTCGGAAAACTTCCTCAGCCGTGGCAATATCCTCAACGTGCTGCGCCAGGTGGCTTCCAGCGCCGGCATCATGGCGGTCGGCATGCTGTTCGTCATCCTGACGCGCGGCATCGATTTGTCCGTCGGTTCCGTCATGGCGCTCGGCTCGGTCCTCACGGGATATTTTTGCGCCATATCAGGCTATGGAACCGCGCCAACCATTCTCATGGTCCTCGCCTGTGGCGCGGTTTGCGGCCTTGTGACCGGCGGCTTCATCGCCTATCTGCGGCTCCCGTCCTTCGTCATGTCGCTGGCGATGATGGCGATCGCGCGTGGCCTGTCGCTGATCATCTCCGAGGGCAGGCCGATACCGCTCGATGAAGCGGGTGCCGTCTTCAGCCGGTTCGGTTCCGGCTTCCTGTTCGGCATCCCGCAGCCGGTGCTCCTGATGTTCGCCGTCTTCATCGTCGCCGGCGTGGTGCTCAATTTCACCCGCTTCGGCCGCATCATCACGGCAATCGGTTCGAACGAGGAGGCCGTCCGTCTCTCCGGTATCGCCGTGCCGCGCTATATTCTCGCTGTCTACATGATCTCCGGCGTGCTGGCCGCTGTTGCCGGCATCATCTCGTCGAGCCGCACCGGTGTCGGTTCGGCGCAGGTCGGCGTCGGCGCCGAGCTCAATGTCATCGCGGCGGTCGTCATCGGTGGCGCCAGCCTCATGGGTGGCAAGGGTGGGGTGATCAACACGCTGCTCGGCGCGCTGGTCATGGGCATCATCGCCAATATCATGAACCTCGCCGGCGTCCCTGGCTACCACCAGCAGGTCTATATGGGCGCCATCATCGTCGTTGCCATGCTGCTGCAATACAGCACCGGTTCACTGAAGCGCTGAAGCCGGAGAGGCAATCCGCATGATCTCCGCCCTCACGCTCGCCATCGATGTCGGCACGGGAAGTGTCCGCGCCGCCCTGGTCGATGGGAAGGGCAGCATCGTGACGATCGCTGCCCGCGAGCACGACCAGATCGTGCCGCGCTTCGGCTGGGCCGAACAGCGCCCGGCGGATTGGTGGACAGGTGTGGTGGCGACCATCCGCAGCGTCCTCGCCAAAGTGCCAGACGCGAAGAGCCGCATTTCCGTCATCGTCGCCTGCGGCCAGATGCACGGCACGGTGCTGGTTGATTCCGATGGCCGCCTGACGCGCGATACGGTTCCGCTGTGGAACGACAAGCGCACGATTGATCTCGTCCGCGATTTCGAACGCGACAACGCGCCCGTGACCTATCTCGCCGAAAGCGGCAATCCGCCGACGCCGGCCTGGCCCGGCTTCAAGCTCGCCTGGCTGCGCGATCATGATCCGGAAGCCTATGCCAGGGCCGCCCATGTCATCATGCCGAAGGATTACATCAATCTCCGGCTGACCGGCGAGATCGCCATGGATGAGGGCGATGCTTCCTGTTCTTTCCTGATGAATCCCGGCACGCGGGCCTGGTCCCCTGTCATGGTGAAGCGCCTCGGCCTCGACGCATCGAAATTGCCGCCGATCCGCAACCCGCTGGAAATCCTTGGAACTATCACCGAGACCGCTGCCGCCGAGACCGGCCTCGCCAGCGGCACGCCGGTGCTGGTCGGCGGCGCGGATTATCCCGTGGCACTTCTCGGTTCCGGCACGTCGCGACCCGGCCTCGTCTCAGATGTGACCGGCACATCCTGCATCCTGACCCTGATCGCCCGCGCACCGCTGCTCGACCCCGATATATCCAATGTTGCGACGGTCGAAGGCAATTGGGGTCCCTTCGTGCTGCTCGAAACCGGCGGTGATGCCATGCGCTGGGCACGCCGTGCACTGCACGAGGGCAAAGAGAGCTACGACCAACTCGTCGCCCGCGCTGATGCTGCGCCCGTGGGCTCCGACGGCCTGTTCTTCCTGCCCTTCCTGACCGGCGAACGGCTCGGCGCGCATCGCAATGCCCGCGGCCAGTTCTTCGGACTCGGTGCGGCGCATGGCCTGAGCCATCTCAATCGTTCCATTCTCGAAGGCGTAGCCTTTGCCGGCGCCCGCCATCTGAAGATCATGGAAAACGCATCCGAACAAAAGATCGAACGCGTCATCGCATCCGGCGGCGGTGCCAAGACCGAACTCTGGCTCCGCATCAAGGCCAGCATCTACGGCGTGCCGATCGTGGTGCCAGAGGAACAGGAGTGCGGCATCCTCGGCTGCGCCGCGATGGGCGCGGTCGCCACGGGCGCAAGGTCTTCGCTCGACGAGGCGATCTCCGTCTATGTCCGCTATACCGACGAAATCCGGCCCGATCCAGCCTGGCAGGAGCGCTACAGCCGGATGCAGCCGATTTTCGACAAGCTCTATTTCAACAGCCAGTCGCTCTATGATGATCTCGATGCGCTGGCCGATCCATCATTGCAGGACGGGTGAGGAAAGCATGTATCTCGAATTGTTCAGCCTCAAGGCCAAGACGGCGGTTATCACGGGTGCCGCGCGCGGCATTGGTTTTGCCACGGCCGATGCGCTCAGCGAGGCCGGCGCCACGGTCATCATCACAGACATGAACGGAGAGGCGGCCACGAAGGCCGCCGAGGAACTCCGCGCCAAGGGCCGGTCGATCGACAGCGAAACGCTCGACGTCACCGATCCCCGCGCGGTCGAACGCGTGCACGCGGCGATCGTCGCAAAACACGGTCGCGTCGATATCCTCGTCAACAATGCCGGCATCGCGATTTCCAACCGTCCGGCCGAGACCATGGACGACCCGACCTGGCTCAAGGTCATCGACGTCAATCTCAACGGCCTGTTCTGGTGTTGCCGAACATTCGGCAAGGCGATGCTGGAGCAGGGCGGCGGCAACATCGTCAATGTCGGCTCAATGTCCGCCGAGATCGTCAACCGGCCGCAGGAGCAGGCACAGTACAATGCCTCCAAGGCCGGCGTGCACCACCTGACGCGTTCGCTCGCCGCCGAATGGGCGACGCGCAACGTCCGCGTCAACGCCGTGGCCCCGACATACATCGAGACCGAACTGACCCGCTATGTCTATGACGACTCCGAAATGATGAAACATTGGGTCGGCAACACGCCGATGAACCGGATGGGCCAGCCGCCGGAAGTCGCCGCTGTCATCCTGTTCCTCGCATCCGACGCGTCGAGCCTGATGACCGGCTCGATCGTGACGGCCGATGGCGGCTACACTGCCTGGTAATTCAAGGAGGATTTCATGAAAGAGATATTGGATACGTTCCGCAAGGATCTCTATGCCGGCAAGAAGGTGCTGGTCTCGGGCGCCACGAGCGGCATCGGCCTGGCGATCGCACAGGGCTTTGCCGGCATGGGTGCAGACGTCATTGCCACCGGCACGTCGCAGGCGAAGCTGGACAAGATCAAGAACGATCCCGCGCTCTCCGGCATCCGGTTCGAGCATCTGGATGTGCGCGATCGGGCGGCGATCGACAAGTTCGTGCCGGCGCTCGGCTCGCTCGAAGTCCTCGTCAATGCCGCCGGCATCGTCAAGCCGGACGAGGAGTTCAACGAAGACGCCTATCTCGAAGTGATCGACATCAACATGAACAGCGCCATGCGACTGGCCATGGCAGCGCACCCGCTGCTCAAGCAATCCAAGGGCGCGATCATCAATACGGCCTCGATGCTCTCCTATCTCGCCGATGACCGGGTGCCGGCCTATTGCGCGAGCAAGACGGGCATCGTCGGCCTGACACGGGCACTTGCGCACAAGTTCGGACCCGACGGCATCCGCGTCAACGCCATCGCGCCCGGCTACCACAAGACCGCGATGACCCAGGATCTCTGGTCAGTACCGGAATATGCCGGCAAGATCGAACATCGCACCGCGCTCAAGCGCTGGGGCACCGTCGATGACCTCGTCGGCACATGCCTCTTCCTTGCATCGCCTGCCGCGCTCTACGTCACCGGCACCACGCTTCCCGTCGATGGCGGATACGTGAATGGCGGCTGGTAACCACGAAACGACAGCCGAGCGGGCGAACCACGCCTGCTCGTCTACAAATGTAAAGTTCACATACGATTGTGCATAAAGGATGCATCTCCATGTCCAGGGAAAACGCTGGTGGCCGATCGTTCGGAGGACCGAACACATACATCCAGCGCGCTGGCGGACTGACCCGGCTTGGCGAACATGTATCGGGACTTGGCGACAAGGCATTCCTGCTCGCTGATCCGTTCGTGCTCGATCAGTATGGCCCGACTCTCAAGGAAAGCATGGAGAAGGCAGCCCTCGCCTACCAACTCGAACGCTTCAATGGCGAATGCTCGCAGGGCGAGATCGATCGTGTTACCGCACTGGTGAAATCCTCCGGTGCGGGTGTCGTCGTCGGCATCGGCGGCGGCAAGACGGCAGACACCGCCAAGATGGCCGCAATCGCCACTGGTGGCCGCATCGCGATCGTCCCAACCATCGCCTCCACCGATGCGCCCTGCAGCGCCATCGCCGTCCGTTACAGCGATGAGGGCGTCTATCAAGAAGCGCATTTTCTCGGCCGCAATCCCGATATCGTCGTGGTCGACAGCGCCGTGGTCGTTCGTGCGCCGGTGCGTTTTCTGGTGGCCGGCATCGGCGACGCCCTCTCGACCTGGTTCGAGGCCCGGTCCAATCTCGACTCGAACTCGAACAATCTGGTCCGGCCCAATATGCTGCCGCCCGCCGCCGGCATCGCCATCGCGCGCGCTTGCCATGACGTGCTGATGCGTGATGCGCTGGCCGCCAAGCTCGCGGCCGAGAAGGGCGCGCTGACATCAGCCGTCGAAAACATCATCGAGGCCAACACGCTGCTCTCCGGTCTCGGTTTCGAGAATTGCGGCGTCTCGGCCGCCCACGGCATCCACGACGGCCTGACGGTGCTCGATGAGACCCACGGCTTCTTCCATGGCGAAAAGGTCGCCTTCGGCGTGCTTTGCCTTTTGATGCTCGAAGGCCGGCCGCTCGCCGAGATCAGCGAGATGACAGCATTCTGCCGGGCGCTCGGACTTCCCACCCGCCTCGCCGATCTCAACCTCGCTAATGTCAGCCGGGCCGACATCGAGCGGGTGGCGGGAGCGGCCCTCGCCGAGGGTTCGCCGACTTGGAAAGTAGCGGTGCCGCTCTCCGTAGCCATCGTCCGCGATGCGATCATCGCCACCGACGCCTTCACCACCAGCTTCAAGGGCTGACGAAATTTCTTGGAAGACAGGACCAAACCCATGCGCGCAGCCGTCATGTATTCACCCGGCGACATCCGCCTCGAAGATATCCCGAAGCCCGAACTCAAGCCCGGCCATGTCATGCTCCGGGTCGCGGCGGTCGGCGTCTGCGGGTCCGACATCCCCCGCATGCTGATCAAGGGCGCCCACAAGATGCCGATCGTCTGCGGCCATGAATTCTCCGGCCACATCACCGAGATCGGCGAGGGCGTCGAAGGCTTCTCGGTCGGCGAGCTGATGGGTGTGCCGCCCATGCTGCCCTGCTACAAATGCGACCAGTGCATGACCGGCAATTTCTCCCGCTGCCGGGATTACGACTATTTCGGCTCGCGCCGCGACGGCGCCTACACCGAGTTCGTCGCGGTTCCCTTCAGCAACCTGCTCCGCGCGCCGCAAGGCATGGACCCGCGCGCCACGGCGATGATCGACCCGGCCTCCATCTCACTCCACGCCATCTGGAAAGCGCCGCCGACCGCCGGCCAGCGCGGTGCGGTCATCGGCTGTGGCCCGATCGGCCTCTTCGCCATCCAGTGGATGAAGCTGATGGGCTGCACGGAAGTCGTCGCGATCGACATCTCGGAGGAGAAGCTCGCCCAGGCACGCGAGGCCGGAGCCGACCAGACCTTCCTGGTGACCGACCAGATTCCGGCCGATCTCAAATGCGACATCATCGTCGAGGCGGCCGGGCACAACTCCTCGATCAACGTCGCGGCCAAGCTGGCGGCACCCGGCGGCCATGTCGTCTTCATCGGCATTCCGGTCGGCGACATCACGCTAGAGAACAAGACCTTCCAGCATTTCCTCCGCCAGGAGGTGTCGCTGCACGGCGCATGGAATTCCTTCGGCGCGCCCTATCCCGGCAAGCAATGGACGGTGACGCTTGACAGTCTCGCGAGCGGCAGGCTCAAGTGGGAGTTCATGATCACCCATGAGCTTGGCTTGGAGGCGCTGCCGGGAATGTTCGAGAAGATCAAGAACAGAAGCGAATTCTTCTCGAAGATCATGTTCCGGCCGTAAGCCAAGGGAGTCCCGCGCATATGGCCAAACTCCTCGGCCTGGATTTCGGCACCGGCGGCATCCGGGTCGGCGTGTTCGATCTCGAAACGCGGCGCATGCTGGGCGAACGCGAACAGCAGTACCAGACCGTGTATCCGCGCCCCGGCTGGGCCGAGCAATCGCCGCTCGACTGGTGGGAGGCGCTGGGCCGGGCCTGTCGCGCCCTGATGCGCGACCTCGGTTCGCCCGAGATATTAGGCGTCTGCGCCGCCACCACCGCATCGACCGTGGTGGCTTGCAAGCGCGATGGCGCGCCGCTTCGCCCCGCACTGCTCTGGATGGATTGCCGCGCCGCGGACGAAGCCGAGCGTAGCAGCCGGTCGAAGAACCCGGTCATGGATTATGTCGGCGGTGCCAATGCCTCGGAATGGCTGATCTCCAAGGCCATGTGGCTGGCCCGTCACGAGCCGGCGGTCTATGCCGATGCCGACATTATCTGTGAATGCCTCGACTATATCAATTTCATGCTGACGGGCCGCTGGGTCGGCTCGCGCATGAACGCCACCTGCAAATGGAACTACGATTCCGTCCAGAGGCGGTTTCCCGCCGAACTCTATGCCGAATTCGGCGTCGAGGGGCTGGAGGCGAAATTGCCGCCCGATATCTTCGCTGTCGGCGCGCCGGTCGAGATCGTCAGCGCCGCCGCCGCCGAACATCTCGGCCTTGCCAACCGCCCGATCCTGTCGCAGGGCGGCGTCGATGCGCATATCGGCATGGTCGCCGCCGGCACCATGAAGCCCGGCGAGATGCTGATGATCGGCGGTACCTCCATCGTCCAGCTCTTCCAGCTCGACAGCCAGCGGCCGATGGATGGTTTCTGGGGTCCATATCCGCATGCGCTGGTCGATGATCACTGGCTGGTTGAAGCCGGCCAGGTCTCCGCCGGATCGGTGCTGACCTGGTTTGAGAAGAACCTGTTCGAACTCGATGCGGCTGGTAGTGCAGCACTCCGCGAGAAAGCTGCCGCAATACCCGTCGGCGGCACCGGTCTCGTGACGCTCGATTATTTCATGGGCAACCGCACGCCCTATCGCGAGCCGCTGCTGCGCGGCGCCGTCATTGGCCTGTCGCTCGGCCATGACAGGGCGAGCCTTTATCGCTCGGCGATCGAAAGCGTGGCGCTCGCCTCGGCCAATGTTCTCAAGCGCGTGGCTGAACTGGAGGTCCCTGTCGAACGCATCGTCTCCTCCGGTGGCTATGCCAAGAATCGGCTCTGGCTGCAGGCAACGGTCGATGCGATCGGTATGCCGGTCGAGCTGCCCCGCGAGGCCAATCTCACCATCATCGGCGCGGCTGCAGCGGCTGCCACCGGCGTCGGCCTCGTACCTGATCTCTTCGCGGCGGCCGAAGCAGTTCAACAGGAAGCGACGGTCATCGCGCCCGATCTCGCGGCGCATGAAATCTACAAGCAATTGCTCGGCGAATATCTTGAGGCTACAGAACTGCTGATGCCGCAATCGCGGCGGCTGGCGGCCAGCCAGCTCAGGGGGTAGGCCGAATGAAACCCGACTGCATCGAACGCGACTTCGAGTCCCGCTCGCTCGCTACCGGGTAGCTCGTTTTTCTTCGCCACATGAACGGCAGCCACCTCTCAAGCGTCATGGCGCGCCGATTGCCTTTATGTGGGGCTCGGGCTTGCAACCAGTACTTATCTCCTAAAGTCTATGCCGGCTTCTCAACTAGGCAGCGGCGCTGCCGGGTCGATGAGGTTCTCTTCCCTCAGCTCGGACCATAGCGCTGTCGGGATAGGCCATCGCATAAATTCGAGATTTTGCTCCAATTCGGCGACGGAACGCGCGCCCGGAATGACGCTGACGACTTGCTTGTGCCCCAGAGGGAACTGAAGTGCGGCAGCGGGGAGGGGAACATTGTGCTTCTCGCAAACAGCATGGAGGCGGGCGACGCGATCCAGGACCGCCGGGGGGGCGATTTTGGTGTTGAATGTCGCATCCTTGACAGGCCCGGTGACAAGAATTCCGGAATTGTAGGGTCCGCCGATGACGATTTTCGTTCCTTTCCTTTCGCAGGCCGGAAAGAGGGTCGCCAGCGGCTCCTGTTCAAGCAGGGTGTAACGCCCGGCCACAAGAAAGTAGTCGAAACGGCCTGCTTCGACGAAGTCGGACAGCATCTGCCATTGGTTGATGCCGACGCCTATCGCCTTGATGACGCCTTGGGATCGCAGGTCATCAAGCGTCGGATATGCTCCTTCCATCGCTTCCTTGAAGCGGCTGCGGGCAAAGGGGTCTTCGCCCGGCTGAAAATGGATTGCTTCATCGGGATCATGGACGGCGAGCATATCAATGTAATCGGTCTGCAGGCGCTTCAACGACCCCTCGATGGAGCGCAGCACCGCATCACGGGAATAATCGAAATCGGCGCGAAATGGTGGTGCCCCATCCCACAGGACCGGCTTTACTTCACTATCGGGAATAGGGACCAGATCATAGCCGACCTTTGAGGATATGACGATCTCCGAGCGCGGAAGGCTCTGAATGGCGTCGCCAAGACGGGCTTCGGCCAAGCCGAAGCCGTAGACGGGAGAGGTGTCGAAGTAACGCAGACCATTGTTGAAGGCGGCATGGACCGTATCATGCGCAGCCTTTGGGTCGGTGGCGCGATACATGTTGCCGAGGCCAGTTCCTCCCAACCCCATCGTGGTGATCTGCAATCCCTGAGCGGTCACCGCTCTCGTCTGCATCTTCGACATTGATCTCCTGCCCCTTCTTTTTTGTACGGCTTGGGTTTCTGTTTAAAGACCCGCCACGGCCCATAGCGATCATCATAGATGTAAACTACTTGTCGTACAACACTGTAACCATACACATTGCGCCGAGCCGTTCTTGTAAATCGCCGTGGGTGTTACGGAAATAGGAGGTCGGCTGGTTGAGCGTACCGATGAAGAGTAGATGTTGCATGGCCGCTATCGACTAAAGGATCAGGGTCGCCCTGAAGTCGTTGACATTGGTCCCGGTGGGCCCTGTTTCGAACAGGTCGCCGATCGCCCTGAAGCCGGAATAGCTGTCATTAGCATCGAGAATGTGGCGCGGATCGAGACCGGCGGCGCGCAGCCGCTTGACGGTCGAACCGTCGGCAAAGGCTCCGGCATTGTTTTCCGAGCCATCGATACCATCCGTGTCGGCTGCGAGCAGATGGATATCGTAACCGTCGAAGGCAAGTGCTGCTGCCAGCGCGAACTCGCCGTTGCGTCCCCCCTTGCCGCCCTTTGAGCGCAATGTCACCGTGGTCTCGCCGCCGGAAAGGATGACGACGGGCTTGGCGAACGGCCGGTTGCGGCCGGACACTTCCTTGGCGATGGCCGCATGGACGAGAGCCACGTCACGGGACTCGCCCTCGATCGCATCCGACAGGATCGCCGCCTCCATGCCGCGCGCGCGGGCAAGCGCGGCTGCGGCCTCGAGCGATACACCGGCCGAGGCAATGATGTGGTGACTGTTGCGGGCAAAGGCCGGATCGTCGGGAAGAGGCGCTTCGGCTGCGGCCGAATTGAGGTGATCGATTGCTGCCTGCGGCAGCTCGAGGCCGTACTGGGCGACGATTTCAAGCGCTTCGTGCCGGGTCGAGCGATCCGGCACCGTCGGTCCCGATGCCACATGGGCGGGGTTGTCGCCGGGGATGTCGGAGACGATCAGGCTGACGACGCGGGCCTCGGTCGCCGCCGCCAGCCGGCCGCCCTTGATGGTCGAGAGATGCTTGCGCACGACATTCATCGCCGAGATCGGAGCGCCCGAGGCAAGCAGGATCTCGTTCAGCACAATCTCGTCTTCGAGCGTCAGTCCTTGCGGTGGAGATGGCAGCAGCGCCGAGCCGCCGCCGCAGACGAGTGCGATGACGAGATCATCAGCGGAAAGATCCTTCACTGTCTCGACCAGCCGCTTCGACGCGGCAAGGCCTGCTTCATCGGGCACAGGATGCGAGGCTTCGATGATCTCGACGTGTTCTGTCTCGCAGCCATAGCCGTAGCGGGTGACGACGACGCCTTCGAGCGGGCCGTCCCAAAGGCTCTCCAAGGCTCGGGCCATCTGTGCTGCCCCCTTGCCGGCGCCGATGACGACGGTTTTGCCTTTCGGCCTTTCCGGCAGATGCGCCGCGATCCCGGTCAGCGGATCGGCTGCCTTGACGGCAGCATTGAAAAGCGAGGTCAGGAATATACGGGGCGAGGGGATGGAATGGGTCATGGAATGATTTGCCCTGGGAAGGATCGTCATGCGTAATCGTGCTGCGGTTGCAGTTGCAGGACGCCTTTGAGAATATCGGCCGACTTTTCGGCGATCATGACCGTTGCGGCGTTGGTGTTGGAGGAAATCAGCCGTGGCATGACGGAGCTGTCACAGACCCTGAGATGATCTATGCCGCGCACCTTGAGTTCCGGGTCGACGACGGCGTCCTCGCCGCCACCCATTCGGCAGGTCCCGACGGGATGATAGGCGGAGCGGCCATATTGCCGGGCAAACTGGCGGTATTCCTCCTGCGTGCGAATGTTGCCGTCTGGCAGATGCAGCCGTTTGACGAATGGCCGGAAGGCAGGCTGCGATAGGATCTCCTGACTGATCTTGATGCCATCGACGGCGCGTTCGAGATCGTAGGGTTCGGCAAAGGCGTTCGGATCGATAGCCGGCGGCACAGCCGGATCCTTTGAGCGCAGCGTCACCTGCCCACGCGAACGCGGCCGCACGTGGTAGGAATTTAACGTGCAGCCGTTGCCACCCGGCACGCCGCCAATACCTTCCTCGACGCCGGCCCCGGGCAGGAAATGGAACTGCAGGTCAGGTGTCGTCTCGGCGCGATCGCCCCACCAGAACCCGCCAGCTTCGACGATATTGGATGCCACCGGCCCTTTGCCGAACAGCGCGTATTCGATACCGGCTGCCACCTGCCAATGACGCTTCTTGTAACGGTCGATGCCGTGGGAGCCGGTGAGTTCGGCAAGAACGTCGACATCCATGTGATCCTGGAGGTTCTTGCCCACCTGCGGCAGATCTCTGATCACGTCGATATCGAGTGCCCGCAGTTCATCGGCGGGCCCGAGGCCCGAGAGCATCAGCATCTTCGGCGAACCGATGGCGCCCGATGTCAGGATCACTTCGCGCTCGGCGCGCAACAGCACCGGCCGGCCGTTTTCGATGATCTCGATGCCGACGGCGCAGCCATTTTCGATAACGATGCGATTGACGGCGGTGTCCGTGCGGACAGTCAGGTTCTTGCGGTGCGCGGCGGGCTTCAGATAGCCGACGGCCGTGCTGCTGCGCTTACCGTTTTTCGTCGTCGTCTGGTAAAAGCCCGCACCGGCCTGCGAGCCCGCATTGAAATCGGGATTGAAAGGCAGGCCAGCCTCCTGCGCGGCGCGCACGAAAACGCGTGTCAAGGCGTGCGGGGCCTGCGAGCTGACGCCGAGCGGCCCTTCGGTGCCGTGATGGGCGCCGCCGAACGTGTCGTTACCTTCGGATTTGCGGAAATAGGGACGCACATCCTCATAGCCCCACCCCGTGCATCCCTCGAGATCGCGCCATCCGTCATAATCTTCGGGGCAGCCGCGGGTGAAGACCTGGGCATTGATCGAGCTGCCGCCGCCCAGTACGCGGGCCTGCGGATAGACCATCTTGCGCCCGGCAATCTCGCGCCCGGCGACCGTCTCGTAACCCCAGATCAACGGACCTGCCGTCATCTTGAAAAAGCCAACGGGCAGATGGATGTACATGTTGCTGTCGCGCGGGCCCGCCTCCAGCAGGGTCACGGATACATCCGGATCCTCGCTCAGGCGCGCAGCAAGCACGCATCCCGCCGAGCCGCCCCCGACGATGATGTAATCGGGCATTCTCTCCTCCGTAAAAAAATCCTGAAACCGGAATCTCCTCGTCGTCCCGGCATCAATTCATCATCACAATCTCAAGTCTATTGCCCCCCGTCAAGAGAAAGGGTACGGTTATCGTCTTGAAGGGTTGTCGTACAAATGCTATGACGACGTCGCTTCAGATGGAGATGCCGGGGAAAGAAGGACGGCATCGCCATCTTCGTCATTCAACGGGAGGTTTTCGAATGATCGATAGGATAAATTCGCGTTTCGGCGGCATGAACCGCAGATCGTTTCTCGCAACTGTGGCAGCCGGTGCAACTGTGGCCGCTCTGCCCAGGCAGCTCTTTGCAGCCGATAAGCCGACGCTTGTCACGTCCATCCGCTCTCTCTCCAACCCCTATCACGCCGTTTGGAAAACCGGCGCCGAAGCTTTTGCCTCTGCGATTGGCCTCGATCACGTCACCCTGGTTTCTGAAGGCAACAGTGAAAAGGGTATTGCTGACATCAAGGCGATGCTGGCCAAGACCGGCGGCAACATGGTGCTGAACTCTGACCCCAACGACACGCCGGATGCGCGCCCGATCGTCGAGGCCTGCGCCAAGGCAGGCGCCTATGTCGTCACCCAGTGGAACAAGCCGAAAGATCTGCACCCGAAGGACTTCAACCCCAACTACGTATCGCATATTGAATTCGACGGCGTCTCGAGCGGCAAGCAGATCGCCGAGATTCTCTTCAAGAGCATCGGCGGTTCCGGCGGCATCATCGCGCTGGGCGGCCAGATCTCGAACACGGCGGCAATCGAGCGCAAGAAGGGTCTTGAAGACGCACTTGCGGCCAATACCAACATCAAGCTCCTGGATTTCCAGGTTGCCAACTGGAAGTCGTCGGAGGCTTACGATCTGACGAGCAACCTTCTGACGCGCTTCGGCGACGACGTGAAGGGCATCTGGGCGGCCAACGACGATATGGGCACCGGTGCGCTTGAAGCGTTGCGCGCCGAAAATCTCGCCGGCAAGGTCCCGGTCGTCGGCGTCGACGGTATCAAGGCCGCGGTCGATGCCGTGCGCAAGGGCGAATTCGCCTGCACCGTCACCTCCGATCCATACTGGCAGGGCGGCATGGGTCTCGCCATCGGCCTCGCGGCTCTCCAGAAGAAGTTCGACCCGGCCAAGGAGCCGGCCGATCATCGCGAATTCTACGGCAAGGCCGTGCTGATCGCGAAGGAGAACGTCGAGGAATACTACAAGACCAATATCGAAGCACATCCGACGCTCGATTGGAACGATCTTTGGGGTCGCGTGACGGGCGCCATCCGCGCATAACAAGTATCATGTCTCCCCCGCAGCGGCGGCTCCTCCCGCGGCTGCCTCCTCGCTGGCAGGCCTAACCGCGCCTGCCAGCTTTTCCGGATGACGCAACGAGGTGCCGTCTGTTGACCATCAATGCCGAACACATCAAGACTATGACAAAAAGCGAGCGGGCAGGTGCCATGCCGACTGTTGGAAGCCGCCTCTTCAGCGGGCCGATGCTCAAGCGCTTGCGCGCCTACGCTCCGGCGCTGGTGCTGATCGCCCTGTGCATTCTCATCACTATCGCCAATCCCAATTTTATCGAGCCCCGCAATCTGGTGCGCATTGCCAATTCTGCTTCGGTGCCGCTGACGTTGGCGATGGGCCTAACCTTCATCATCCTACTCGGCAGCATCGATCTCTCGGTCGAAGGCTCGCTTTCGGTAGCGGCTATGGTGACTGTCCTGCTCGCCACCAATGATGCAAATGCCAACGCCTATGGCTGGCTTGCGGTCATCGCGGCGATCGCCGCCAGCACTGCAATGGGTCTCACAACCGGCATCATCCAGACATATCTTAGAATACCGTCGTTCATGGCGACGCTCGGCGTGTGGTTTATCGGGCTCGGCATTTCCGTCTATATGCTTGGCGGTTCCGCCGTACGCCTCATGGATCCCGCGATCCGCGATCTGGCGCTCTCGCGCTTTCTCGGATTGCCCTTCGCCGTCTGGGTGGCGCTTGCGGCATTCCTCATCGCCTGCACCGTCCAATATTACACCCGCCTCGGCCGTCACATCATCGCGATCGGCGGCGGTGAGGACGTCGCTGAACTGTCCGGAATCAATCTTCGCCGTGTACGTATCATGGCCTTCGGCCTAGCCGGTTTCTTCTTCGGTATTGCCGGCGTCCTTGCGGCCGCCCAACTCGGCCGCTCAGATGCCGTTATTGCCGATGGGCGCCTGTTCGCCGCGGTCACCGCAGTCGTGGTCGGCGGCACGGCCCTGACAGGCGGTGAAGGTGGTGTCGTGAATACCCTCGTCGGAGTGCTGATCGTTACGGTTCTCAGCAACGGCATGATCCTGCTCGGCGTCTCGCCCTACGTGCAGCAGACCGCGCAGGGAGTGATGATCATCGCTGCCGTAGCGCTGTCGCTCGACCGCCTGCGCCTCCAGATCGTGAAGTGACCGGCATGTTTTCAGTCAACGAGATCAGCAAATCCTTCGCCGGCGTTCACGCATTGAAGAACGTCTCGCTTGAAATCAGACCGAACGAGGTCGTCGGCCTCATCGGTGAAAACGGTGCCGGCAAATCGACATTGATGCGCATTCTTGCGGGAACACATCAGCCCGACAGCGGAACGCTTAAGCTCGACGGCCAGCCGTTGAAGCTGCGCAATGCCCGCGATGGTGCCGCCCAAGGCATCGGCATGGTGTTTCAGGAGCAGTCTCTGCTGCTCAACATCTCCGTTGCCGAAAACATCTATCTAGGCCAGGAAGGCCAGTTCGTCCGCTTCGGCATTGTCGACTGGAAAGCGATGCGAGCAGCGGCAAAGCGCCAGCTCGACAAGATCGGCGTCGATATCGACGTGACCGCACGGACGTCGGAACTCACCTTTGCCGCGCGCCAGATGGTCGAACTCGCTAAGGCTCTGACGCTGGAGGAGGCCGTCTCGCGACCGCTGGTGATCCTGCTCGACGAGCCGACCTCGGTCTTGAGCGGCAGCGATATCGACGTGTTGTTCAAGCGCGTCCGCTCGTTGAAATCGCGGGCAAGCTTCGTTTTCGTCTCGCACCGGCTGGATGAAGTGCTGCGTATCTCCGACCGCGTCTACACGATGAAGGACGGACAGATGGTGGCCGAGCATCTGGCAACCGATGTCACTGGTCCCGAGTTGCACGAAATCATGGTCGGTCGCGGCCTGCAATCGGCCTATTACAAGGAAGACAAGCAGTTGCCGCCGAAGAGCGAGATCGTCGTCGATGCCAGCAGGCTGGCGATCGCTGGCGCCTTTCACGACGTCGATCTGCAGATCCATGCGGGCGAGATCGTCGGCATCGCTGGTGTAGTCGGCTCGGGCCGCGAAGAGGTGACGCGAACGATCGGCGGCTTCATGCCCCATACCGGCGGAACCCTGAAGATCAACGGCGAGGCGGTGCATTTCCGCACCCCGGAACAGGCGGTTCGCAAAAGCATTGGCTACGTCCCGCGCGAGCGTCGCGTCGAGGGGCTGGTGATGTTCCTGTCGATCGCCGAAAACATCACGCTTGCCGATCTATCCTCGGTGATGCGCGGCGGCGCGATCAACTACCGCCGTGAGCGGCAGCTGGCTGCCGACTGGATCAAGCGCCTGCGCATCAAGGCGCCGGGACCCGATATCGCCTGCCGGAAACTCTCCGGCGGCAATCAGCAGAAGGTGGTTCTGGCGCGCTGGATGACGGCGGGATCGCGGATCCTGATCCTCGATCACCCGACGCGCGGGCTCGATGTCGGGGCCAAGGAAGAAGTCTACGAGCTGGTCCGTGACCTCTCATCCCAGGGTGTCGCGATCCTGCTGATTTCCGATACGCTTGAGGAAACGATCGGCCTGTCGCATCGCGTGCTGGTGATGCGCGACGGCGTCGTTACCGCTCATTTCGATGCGGTGCCGGGAAACAAACCGGATCAGGTCGATCTCGTTCGGGCAATGGTGTGAGGAGAGCGTCATGACAAGCGTCAACAACATGAAAACTCTCCTCGCCGCGGGCTGGACGCAAGGGGCGATACCGCCTGCCTTGCTGGTGGTGCTGGTGCTGATCATCGAGCTTGCGGCACCGGGCTTCCTGACCGGCGACACGCTGCTACTTCTGCTCTCCAATACCGCCGTGCTTTTCATCCTGGCGGCTGGTGTCACCTTCGTTATCCTGATCGGCGGCATCGATCTGTCGATCCAATCGGTGGCGTCGCTGTCGAGCGTCATCCTGGCACAGCTTCTGCCGCAGATCGGCATGCTCGCCTTTCCCGTGGCAATCCTGTCGGGTCTCGTTTTCGGAGCGCTGAGTGGCTATGTCCATGTCCGCCTCAAGGTGCCGTCCTTCGTGGCGACGCTGGCGACGGGCGGCGTCGTGGCCGGTATCGCATTGTGGGCCGCTGCCGGCCGGGCGATCACCATCGAGGAGGGCGGACGCGAAAACACCGCCTGGATCAACGGGACGTTTGCCGGGCTGCCGACCGTCATCTGGATTGCCGCGATCATTGGGATCCTCGCCTTTTTCGGCCTCAGATACACGCGCTTTGGCCGTCATAGCCTGGCAATCGGCGCCGGTGAACCGGCCGCGATTGCCGCGGGCATCAACGTCGAACGCACGAAGATCGTCGCCTTTGCGATCTCCGGCATGCTGGCCGCAATTGCCGGGGTCATCCTGGCTGCGCGTCTATCGAGCGGTTCGCCCAATCTTGCCAATCAGCTGCTGCTGCCGGCAATCGCCGCCGTCATCGTCGGCGGTACCGCCATCACCGGCGGTCTCGGCGGTGTCGCCCGCACGGCCGTGGGCGCGCTGATCATCTCGATCGTGCGTATCGGCATGACCTTCATCGGTATCAACATCTTCGCCGAAAACGTCGTCTTCGGTTCGGTGCTGATCCTCGCCGTCGCCATCACCATCGACCGCAGCAAGATTGCGATCATCAAATGATGGGCCGCGCGCAGACGGCACCAGCACACAAAAAAGGCCGCGCATTGCAGCGCGGCCTTCGAAAGACGAAGCGACTGTCACATTGTGTCCAGACCGATCAGCTCGATCTTGTAGCCATCCGGATCTTCGACGAACGCGATATGCGTGGTGCCGTGCTGCATCGGGCCTGGCGGGCGCGGGATCTTGGCACCCTGCTTCTCGAGCGCGGCGCAGACGGCGTAGATGTCGTTGACGCCGAGTGCCAGATGGCCGAATCCGGTGCCAAGTTCGTAAGGTTCCTCGCGGCCCCAATTGTAGGTCAGTTCGATGACGGTGTCCGTCTCCTCGGGACCGTAACCGACGAAGGCATTGGTGAACTTTCCGCCCGGATAATCATCCCTGCGGAGAAGCGTCATGCCGAGCAGTTCGGTGTAGAACTTGATCGACCTGTCGAGGTCGAACACGCGGATCATGGTGTGCATATTTCGAAATTGGCCGGACGCGGCGGTCATAATACGGATCCTCCTGCAAGTTATCGTTTTCACACTGGTTTTTAGCGAGAGGCGAGCATTGGAAAAGTTCGCCGCACTTGATGTTCGAGACCAGTGTTGTATGATAACCATGTAACCGTCCCAGTTGTCCAGATGTTTCCCGCCTAACCGGAGCAACAGAATGAATGCCTTCCCCCCCCTTCAGGAACGAGCGCTTGCAGCCCTTTGCGCCGCAATGCCGGCGGACCTGATCCTAACGGAAGGCGAGGCGCTGGAGCGCTATAGCCGCGACTGGTCAGGAGAGCATTACGGCCGTCCACTGGCAGTCGCGAGACCGCGTTCGACCGACGAGCTCAGCCTGTTGATGGCATTTTGCCATGAGCAGAAGATCCATGTCGTTCCGCAGGGCGGCCTCACCGGTCTCGTCGGCGCAGCGGTGCCGAGTTACCCGGTCGGCGAGCTTGTGGTCTCGCTCGAGCGGATGAACAGGGTGCGCTCCGTCAACCCGATCGATTTCGCCATGGTCGTCGAGGCCGGCTGTATTCTCGAAGATGCCAAGCGCCATGCGGATGCGGCCGACTGTATCCTGCCGATCACTTTCGGCGCGCAGGGTACCTGCAGGATCGGCGGCAACGTCTCGACCAATGCCGGAGGTTTCAACGTACTGCGCTACGGCATGACGCGCGATCTGGTGCTCGGCCTAGAGGTCGTGCTTGCCGATGGCCGTATCTGGAACGGCCTGCGCACCCTTCGCAAGGACAATCGCGGCTACGATCTGAAACAGCTTTTCATCGGCAGCGAAGGCACGCTCGGCATCGTCACCGCCGTTGCACTCAAGGTGTTTCCGAAGCCCGAGCAAGTGGAAACGGCGCTGGTCGGGCTCGCCTCGGTGGACGACGCCATGCAGCTCTATGCGCGGGCGCGGCGCCAATGCAGCGATCTGCTGACGGCATTCGAGCTCATCCTACGGGGCGGCATCGAGATCGCTATTAATGCCCGCGACGATCTTCCAGACCCGCTGAGCAAAGCCTATCCCGTCTATGTACTAATCGAAGCTTCGGCAGCCGGACGCGTCGATCTTCGCGCCTTGCTCGAAGGGTTTCTCGGTGATGCTTCTGATCTGGTTCTAGATGGCGTGATTGCCAGCAGCAAGGCGCAGGGCGACCGGCTCTGGTTGCTGCGCGAGATGATGGTCGAGGCCCAGGGCCGCGGTGGGCGATATCTCAGGACCGATGTCTCGGTCTCGATATCGAGCCTCGCCGCCTTCGTGAGCGACACGCTCGAGGCCCTGTCGCAGACGCACCCCGAAGCGATCGCTGTCACCTATGGCCATGTCGGCGACGGCAATATTCATCTGAACATCGTCCCGCCGGACGGCATGCCGGCCGACCAGTTCGACGGTCTGTTTCATGCCACGGAAGAGGTGATCTTCGACGTCGTCGACAAACATGGCGGCTCGATCAGCGCCGAACATGGGATCGGCCGGGTCAAGCAGGAGGCGTTTCTGAAACGTGCCGACCCATTGACGCTGGAGCTCTCGCGACGGATCAAGGATGCATTCGACCCGAAGCACCTGTTAAGCGCGGGGCGTATACTGGCAAGTGCAGATGGCATGGCAGAGGGGTAGGGAATGACGCTGAAACTCGACAAGGTCAATCGGAGCCCGCATCTGTCCACGCTGGTCGCAAGCTCGATCTCGCGTGAAATTGCGCAGGGACGCTTGAGGCCGGGCGACCAACTTCCGACCGAGCAGCAGCTGGCGCAGACATTCGGCGTCAGCCGCAACGTAGTGCGCGAGGCGATTGCGCGGTTGCGTTCCGAGGGCCGGATCTGGTCGCAGCAGGGTCGCGGCGCCTTCGTCGCCGACCAGCCGAATGCCACAACGCTGACGATCGACTACGAAGCCTTGCAGCAGGCTGCGGCTTTCCAGTCGCTGTTCGAGCTGCGCGGCATCCTTGAAGTCGAGGCGGCAGCACTTGCCGCCAAGCGCCGGACGGGCGACGACCTGATGACGATGAAGGATGCGCTGGTGACGATGGGTGACGCGCCATACGGCAGCGTCATGTGGCTAAAGGCCGATCTCGAATTCCATAAGACTATCGCCGCCGCGACCGGCAATCTCTACATGGTCCAGTTTCTGACCTTCGTTTCCGAGCGGGTGCGCGAAAGCATCCTGGCGTCAGGCAACCAGCAGCGCTCCGAGGATCTTGCTGCCGTGACGCTCGGCGAACATCAACGCATTCTCGACGCCATCGAAGCGGGCGATGGCGACAAAGCCCGCGATGCCATGCGAGCGCACCTCCATGGTGCCGCAAACCGCGTCGGGCTGGCCGGAGAACAATCCGAATAATCTGTTGAGGATCTCACATGACTGGAAGACTTGAGGGAAAATCCGCTGTCGTGACGGCAGCCGGACAGGGGATGGGGCGCGCCACCGTGCTGGCCTTTCTGCGTGAAGGTGCCCGCGTCTGCGCAACCGATATCGATGCTGCAAAGCTCGATACGCTGCGCGATCAGGCTGGCGTCACCACACGCAAGCTCGACGTGCTGAACCCGGCAGAGATCAGCGCATTTGCCAAAGACATCGATGCGCCGGATATCCTCTTCAACTGCGCTGGCTTCGTCCACCACGGTTCGATCCTCGAATGCGACGAGGACGCCTTCGACTTCTCCGTCAATCTGAACATCCGCGCCATGTATCGGATGATCCGCGCCTTGTTGCCGGGCATGATCGCCCGCGGCGGCGGCTCGATCGTCAACATGGCGTCGGTCGCCTCCACGGTTATCGCCGCACCCAACCGCTTCATCTACGGCACGACGAAGGCAGCGGTGATCGGGCTGACGAAATCGGTGGCGCTCGATTATGTCGGGCAGGGTATTCGCGCCAATGCCATCTGCCCCGGTACGGTCGAAAGCCCTTCGTTGCAGGATCGCATGCGCGCGTTCGGGGACTATGACCAGGCGCGGGCCGGTTTTATCGCCCGACAGCCGATGGGGCGCCTTGGGACGGCCGAGGAGGTCGCCGAGCTGGCGGTCTATCTTGCCAGCAAGGAATCAGCCTTCATGACCGGCAACGCCATCGTCATCGACGGTGGCTGGGCGAACGCTTGAAGACAAACCTCACAATCGGACAATCGATATGAAGCTTCTGAGATACGGCCAGCGCGGCGCCGAAAAGCCCGGCATCCTCGACAAGAGCGGCAAGGTGAGAGACCTGAGCGGTCAGGTGGACGACATTGCCGGTGAGAGCCTGACGGCCGCCGGCCTGGCAAAAATCGCCGCGATCGATGTCGGGAGCCTGCCCGTCGTTGCAGAACCCGGCCGTCTCGGTCCCTGCGTTTCGCGCACCGGCAAGTTCATCTGCGTCGGCCTGAACTATGCCGACCACGCCGCCGAGACCGGTGCGGCCATTCCCGAAGAACCGATCCTGTTCATGAAGGCCACCAGCGCTATCACCGGCCCCAACGACAACGTCATTATCCCGCGCAAGTCAAAGAAGACCGACTGGGAAGTCGAGCTCGGCATCGTCATCGGCGACGAAGCCCGTTACGTCACAGAAGCCGACGCAATGAAACATGTTGCCGGCTATTGCCTGATCAACGACGTTTCGGAGCGGGAATTCCAGGCCGAGCGCGGCGGACAGTGGACCAAGGGCAAGTCGGCCGACAGCTTCGGCCCGATCGGCCCCTGGATGGTGACGCGCGACGAGGTCGCCGATCCCCAGGACCTGAAGATGTGGCTCTCCGTCGACGGGACGATGCGCCAGAACGGCTCGACGAAGACGATGATCTTCGGTGTCTCCTTTCTCGTTCACTACATCTCGCAGTTCATGAGCCTGCAGCCGGGCGATATCATCTCGACAGGCACGCCGCCGGGCGTAGGCCTCGGCATGAAGCCGCCGCTGTTCCTGAAGGCCGGGCAGACGATCAAGCTTGGTATCGAGGGTCTCGGAGAACAGACGCAGCTGACTGTTGACGCTGCCTGAGGAAATACAGGGAGCCGCCCCGGCGGCTCCCTGATCAGCGATAGTTCTTGAGCTTTATTATCCGCAGCGCCGCGCAGGCTGCGCCATAGCCGTTGTCGATATTGGTGACGAGCAGGCCAGGGGCGCAGCTTGCAAGCATGGCGTTGAGCGCGGTGCGGCCTTGTTCGGCCGCGCCATAGCCGACAGAGGTCGGCACGCAAATCAGGCTGCCGCCGTAAAGACCGCCCAGGACGCTTGCGAGCGCTGCGTCCATGCCGGCGACCGCAATGACAATAGGAAAGCGACGGATTTCCTCGATGCGGTCCATCAGTCTCCAGAGGCCGGCGACACCGACATCGATGATAACTGACGCTTCGACGCCTGCGTGCCGAAGTGTACGCTCTGCTTCCCGGGCGGGCGGTGCATCCGACGTCCCTGCGGCAACGATCGCGATGTCCCCGGTAGACGATACCGGCGGAACCTCTCCGAAGAATGCGCATTGCGACAGGGGACACCACTCTATGGCGGCTTTCAGCTCGGCCGGAAGTGCTTCGAATTTTTCGCTATCGAGACGAGTCAGAAGCAGACCGGCCTTTCGTTGGCTCGCGCTTTGAAGGATCGTCGCAATCTGCTGCGGCGTCTTGCCGGCGCAGAAGACAGCCTCGCTGAGGCCGATGCGGTCGGCTCGGGCGAAATCAAAGACCACATCGCCACTCATGGCCGGACTCCGACAAACGCGCTGCCATTGCGATAGGGCTCGAAGGTCACTGGGCAGTTCTTGTAGGCGCCGGGCAGCATGCCACGAAGGTCCCTGCCGACATCAGTCATGCCCCTTGCCCTTGCCAGCGCTTCGCGATCAAGCTCGATCGCGACACCACTGCGCCGCACGCGGCAGCGCACGGTCTGCGGCTTGAGGGTCTCGGTCAGAAACGTCTCGATCCGGTGTACGGCCGCCAGCATTTCCGGCTGGATGGCAATCGAGGTTTCGATGCGGCTGGACAGGCATGGGGAGGCGGAGATTTCCGAGAGCGCGCCGAGACCTGCATCGCGCGCCAGCTGGCGCACGCCCTGTTTCCCGATGCCGGCCTCGACGAAGGGATGGCGGACGGCGAAGTTCTTCGCGGCTTCAAGACCCGGACGGTACTCGCCGAGATCGTCGAGATTGGTCCCTGAAAGCACCTGACGGCTGGAGCGGGCGGCAATCGCGCCGTAGAGATTGCCCTTGCAGAAGAAGCAGCGATTGACGGGGTTTCTGAGATAATCCGGATCGGAAAATTCACCGGCATCGATGATCGTCAGGTCAAAGCCTTCGCTTCGTGCCAGCATCGCGACGCGCTCGGTGGCTTCCCTGGGCACCGCCGCCGATATTGCATGCATGATCTCGACGCACGCTGGTCCGAGGAGCCGCGTCGCAATAACCGCCAGCGTCAGCGAGTCGACACCCCCACTAACGGCGATCGAGACGTCGCCGAGCGAGGCGAGACATTCCTCCAGAGCCTTTCTCACAACAGGTCTCCTCTCTTCTGTTTCAACAGGCCTTCGAGAAGTCTCCTCAGGCTGCGGCGTGCCGCGGCACCCGGGGTCGATGTCAGGCTGTCGGCTTCGAGCTTGGCGGTGCGACCCGAGGGGCGGTCGACGAGCTTGAAGGCGTAGATCTTTCCCGCGTGTTCGACTGTTTCCTGCTCGCGGCTCAGCGTCATCCGCTCCGCGGTCATGGCACGGACGCCGATCGTTGTCGTTTCGTCGAGCATTGCGGCGGCGACATCCCTGCCTTTCGATGGGTCGGCAAGCACCTGGAGATGCGTCATCATCCGGCCCTTCTTGCCGAAGACGGGCATCTGCACGACGTCGCGCACATCCGGGCGGTCGCGCAGCCGGTCCACCGCCTGGGCGATGTCTTCGCCGGTCTGATCGTCGATCTCGCATTCGAGCACGGCAACAGCATCGTTGAAAGCGGATACTTCTTCACGACGTTCGAAGGCCAGCAGGCGCAGGCAATTGCTGATGCCGGGCAGGCGCCTGCTGCCGAAGCCATGGCTTGACGCTTTCAGCACCCGCCGGCCCGGCAACGCCGTGCCCTTGCAAAGATAGGCGAGAATGGCAGCGCCCGTCGGGGTGATGCGCTCGCCGCCGATTCCATCGTCGATGACATCGAAATCCTTCAGCAGATGCACTGTCGCCGGAGCCGGAACGGGCAACAGCCCATGGGCGGTCTTCACCCGGCCGCTTCCAAGGGGAACGGGACCAGCGCTCCAATGCGCGGCGCCAAGCTGCGCTATCAGCCAGGCGGCGGAGACGATATCGGCGATCGAATCCCATGCTCCGACCTCGTGAAAGGTAACGTCTTCGGGCGTCGTGCCGTGGACCCTCGCTTCCGCTTCCGCCAGCTTTTCGAAGATGCCGGTCGCATGGCGGATGGTGTCACCGTCGAGCGCGGAACGGCTCAGCGCACTGCGGATGTCCTCCCAGGCAACGTGGCGGTGACGGTCCGCATGACCGTGATCATGCTCCGCATGGGTACGATGAACGTGGTGGTGAGGGTCATGATGATGGTCATGCGGGTCATCCGCGCCGAGCAGGGCATGATGCACCGTGAAACGGCTGCCGGTCAGCACGCCGTCGTGATGCGGCAGGAGTTTGCACTCGACATGTTCGATCAGCGGGCAGAGTTTCAGCGCCGCCTGCAAGCCGGCACTCAGCTCCGGCCTGAGATCGAGCACAGCTGCAACGAACATGTCGCCTGCAACGCCGCCAACGGGATCGAGATGAAGTTCCAGCACGTCATCCATCCTATTTCTTGTTCGCCGTTTCGGTCAGCGAAACACCGTTTGCGGTCGCGATGACATCCGAAAGGGCGGGTACGAAGGATTGGCCGTGGCCAGCGGCGACCGCCGTCGCAAAGCTGTTGCGCACGGCCGCGCCGACCGGGTTGACCGCCTGGAGGGCTTGGGCCAGCGATGCCAGATAGGACATATCCTTCAGCGCGTTGGCCATGGCAAAACGCTGGGCGTTCTCATTGCGGTTCAGCACGAATTCGAAGAAAGCCTGGTAGAAACCGCAGTCCATGCGGCTGCCGCGCAGCACGCTGTCGAAGACTTGGGGCGTCAGGCCTGCCTTGGCGGCGATCATCAATGCCTCCGAGTAGATCGCCGAGTAACCCATCGACACGAAATTGTTGAGCAGCTTCATCGTATGGCCGGTTCCGGCAGGGCCGGTCTCGATGATGCGGGCGGCGAAAGCTTCGAGGATCGGCCGGGCACGCGCAATACCATCGGGAGATCCGCCCGCCATCACGTCCAGCTTGCCTTCGGCCGCTTCCTTCGGCGTACGGGCCAGCGGCGCATCGACGAGCGTGATGCCCTGTTGTGAAAGTTCGGCGGCAAGCTTGATCGTTATGGCAGGGTTGGACGTCGAGCAATCTATGAGCAGCAGCGGTTTGCGAGCAGCGAGCAAACCTTCGGTGCCAGAAATGAGCTGCTGCACCTCTTCGGATCCGGTCACGCAGAGGATCACCGTGTCGGATGCCAGTGCCACTGCCTTCGGCGTTGATGCTTCGGTGGCGCCGAGCTCCCTCAGCCGGTCGACCGCTTCGCGCCTGCGGTGCGCCATAGCCGTCAGGGGCCAGCCCTTGCTCAGAAGATTAGCTGCCATGCCGGAGCCCATTGCGCCGATACCGATGAATCCGATTTTCTCTTTCATGCTTTCCTCCCGGTTGCTTTCGACGCCGCTGCGCGCGGCTTTGCTTTTTCTACTGGTATGGGGTAGCAACGGCACTATTGGCAGGCCGCCGCCGGACGGCGAGATTGGACTTCGAGACCGAATGAAGGACAGGGATAAGGCCATTTTCAACATGATCCCGCAGACGTCCAGCCTGCGCAGCGGACTTGCCGAGAGTCTGATCGCGCATATCGAGTCCGGCGATCTGAAGCCCGGCCAACGCTTGCCCACCGAACAGGAGATCATGGAAGCAACCGGCGTCAGTCGGACGATCGTTCGCGAAGCGCTCGCGACTCTGCGCGCCCAGGGCCTGATCACCACGCGCCAAGGCCTCGGCGCGTTTGTTTCGAGCAATTCGGTTCCGCGCTCCTTTTCCATCATTCCGAACGATCTTGAATCGATCGACGAAGTGCTGCGGGTTCTCGAATTGCGGCTCGGTGTAGAATACGAGGCCGCCGGGCTTGCAGCACGGCGCCGGACGCCGGAGGACATTGTCCGCATGCAGGATCGGCTTGACGCCCTCGACCAAGCAATCGCAGCAGGCGGCTATGGGGCGGACGAAGACTTTGCCTTCCATCGTTCCATTCTGGTCGCCACGCAAAATTCCTATTACGGACGGCTGTTCGACACGTTCGGTACGACGATGGTACCGCGTCAGTGGGCGCATCTCGATCAGATGACGGCGGCCGAACGTCAGAAACATGGCGAGCGAATGCGCAAGGAACATTACGCGATTTTTGTCGCGATCCGCGACGGCAACGAAGCCGCCGCCCGCAAGGCGCTGCGCAATCACCTGTCGAGGAGCACCGCGCGCTTTGAGAAGCTGCGCGACGCCAACCTTAAACGCTAGTCGCTTATGCGGCGTATCGCGGTACGACATACGGCCCCTCCGGGATGACGGCGACATCCGGGTCTCCGCTTGCCGTGATGCTCCGAGCAATGGCATGTTGCAGGTTGTCGATCATGCCGACGCCGGTCAGCCTGCGGTCTTCGCCGGCAAGGCCCGTCGTATAGAGTTCGACGCTGCCAAGCCGCATCGGCTTTAACTGCATCTCCGTTTGCCATTCGTCGATCTCGGCGAGGCTCTTTGCCGTCAGGGTCGCCAGGAAACGCTCGGGGCCGAGTTCGACCAGCCGCGCCTGTGCCTCGCGGAATTCCGGTGAACCGAAACCTTCCGAGCATTCCGAGGCAATGATCAGCGTGCCACCGGGTTTCAGGATATCGAGCGGTGTCACCATGCCCTTGATCGTCTGGTAATAGGTCTTGTCGAGCGGATAACCGGCCGAAGAGGTGACGACTGTGGAGAATTTCCGGCTGAGCGGGATCTGCGTCGCGCTGCTGACGAAATCGACGGCCGCCTGATGGCTGGCGATGATCTCGCCGAAGGTGACGCAGACGAGGTCGCGGTTCTCGTCGAGCACGGTGTTCAGCGCATAGACCTCACCGAGCATCCGAACGATTTCCAGTTGCTCCTCGTGCAGCGGATTGCCGATGAGGTTGCACTGGACCGCCAGCGGATCTTCCATGAAGCGCGCCGAGTGAAAAGTCCGGATTGTCTCGTGATGGGCAACACCGGGAGCAATGACTTTTCGTCCGCCCGACCAGCCCGCCATGAAATGCGGCTCGACAAGGCCAGTTGCAATACGCAGATCGGCTTCGGCAAACAGCCGGTCGAGCTTGACGGGCGTGTGGCGCGTCCTGGTAAAGCCGAAATCGACATGGGCCGCCTCGTCACGGGCATAGTGGTTTTCCACACGGACATTTGCCAGAACCCAGGGATCGCCAACGAGCTCCGCCAGTTCGTCGCCGAGATTTGGCCGGTGCAGGCCGGTGGCGACGAGCACCGAAATCTTCTCTTGCGGGATGCCGGATGAGATCATCGTCTCGATCATCGGACGCAGGAACAGACCGTTCGGCACCGGCCGGGTGATGTCGCAGATCAGGATGCAGGCGCTTTCGCGGTTCTTCGCGAGGTCGGCCAGAGGTTTCGATGCAACGGGATTGTGCAGCGCCTCGATTATCGCTTCCTTGCTGTCGGCAAGCTTCGGAAGCTGCTGCTTACGGATCACGGTCGGCCGCGCGCCGGGTGGAAGCGTGATGTCGAGATGGCCGCGGCCGTAGGAAAGAGCGATCGTGTCCATCGTCATACCTTTTGCGCCACGCCGCCAAGATACAGCTCGCGCATCAGCGACATGTCCTTGAGATCCGAGATCGGCCCGGAGGTGGCGATACGGCCGTTCTGCATCAGATAGCCGCGGGTGGCGACGGACAGAGCCAGACCGGCATTCTGCTCGACGAGCAGAACCGACGCGTTGAAGGTCTTGCCGATATCGAGAATAATTGCCTGGATTTCCTTGACGAGCAGCGGCGAAAGCCCGAGCGATGGTTCATCAAGGAGCAACACGCGCGGCCTCGCCATCAGGCCGCGGGCGATTGCCAGCATCTGCTGCTGTCCGCCGCTCAGAGATCCGCCCTTCTGCTGGCGCTTGGCTGCGAGGATCGGAAAAAAGCGTTCCATCGTCTTCACGTCGGCTTCGACGGATTCGGTGTCGCGCCGCGCGTAGGCGCCGAGACGAAGGTTTTCCTCGACGGTCATATCGCCGAAGATCCGCCGTCCCTCAGGCACGAGGACAACGCCACGCTTGGCCATGATATCAGGCGTGCGGCCAGTCAGATTTTCGCCGGCGAAAGTGATTGTCCCCGTGCGCGGTTTGACTAGCCCGACGATGGTGCGCAGCAATGTCGATTTGCCGGCGCCGTTCGGCCCGAGGATGGTGATCACCTCGTTTTCGCCAAGAGCCATGGAGACGTCGCGATTGACGACGGTTGCGCCATATCCTGTTGTCACATTGGAAATGTCGAGCAGATTCACAGCGCACCTCCAAGGTAGACTTCGAGCACCTTCGGATTGGAGAGAACGTCCTGTGTCGGACCATCGGCGATTTTCGAGCCGAAGTCGAGGACGACGAGGCGCTTGCAGAGCATCTGCATCAGCTTCATGTCGTGATCGATGACGCAGACGCTGATGCCGTGGTCGGGAAACTGCTTGACCAGACCGACCAGCGTTGCGGTTTCCCTGTCATTCAGGCCTGCAGCCGGTTCGTCGAGCAGGATCAGCGATGGCCGCGTCGCCAGGGCAAGCGCGATGCCGAGAAGACGAAGATTGCCGAAGGGCAGAACGCCCGCCCGTTCGCTCGCCAGTGCGGTGAGGCCGACGAAGTCGAGCAGCGCCGCCGGTGTCGTCCACGGATAAGGGCGGCTCGTGTTGTGCGCATGCTCGCAGGCAATCTGGACGTTTTCCCAGACCGAAAGGCCGGGAAAGGCCATTGCCTGCTGGAAAGTGTAGCCGATGCCGGCGCCCGATACTTCATGGGCGGCGAGACTGGTAATGTCGCGCCCGCGCCAGCGCACGTGGCCCTCTGTCGGCCTGTAGACGCCGGTGATCACGTTGAAGAGCGTGGTCTTGCCGGAGCCATTTGGACCGACGATGCCGAGGATTTCCCCCTCTTCGATTGAAAGATCCACACCGGAAAGCGCCGCTACGCCGCCGAAAAGTTTCTTCAGTCCGCTGATTTCGAGAATGGCATTCATCGGCTTGCCTCCGAAGCATGCTCGGCACTTGCTGCCTGACGCGACGCCTGGCTTCGTGCGGAGCCGCGAACGAGCCTGTTCCAGCCGTCAGCCAGACCGGCTATCAGGCCGTTCGGCAGCAGCAGGATGACGGCGATCAGGCAAACACCGTAGAGAATGCGGGATTCGACGGGATCCAGATTGAGGACCTCAGGCAGGAAGGAGACGAGAATGCCGCCGGCGATCGGCCCAAGCAGCAGACGCGCCCCGCCAATCATCACCATCAGGGCGAGGTAGATGCTCGGGTAAGAGCCGAATTGGGTCGGCGAGATATGCCGTAGGAAATAGGCAAGCAGCACGCCGGACACGCCGGCAAAGACGCCGCTAACGATGAAGGCGCCGATCTTGTGGCGACCGACATTGATGCCGAGCGAAGCGGCGAGCTTCTCGTTTTCGCGGATGGCGCGCAGCGTCCGGCCGTAGGGGGAATTGATGATCCCCCAGCTGGCGATGGCGCTCAGCGTTACGAATGCCAGGACAACGAAGTAATAGGCGGTCAGGTCATCGGCGCGCATGCCGAAGAAGCTCACCGGAAGCTGCAGGTCGAGGCCGGTCGCCGCACCGGTGAAGTCTCCCCCATTGGTCAGCACGATAGTCAGCAACTGACCGAAGGCGAAGGTCATGATGACGAAGTGGTGGCCGCTGACGCGTAGCGACGGCACGCCGATGATCGCCGCGAAAGCTGCCGCGGCAATGCCGCCGAGCGGCAGCGCCACCCAAAAACCGATGCCTGTGTCGCGGGCAAGCAATGCTGCTGCATAGGCGCCGACGCCGACGAGTGCAGCGTGGCCCATAGAGAGGATGCCGGTCTGGCCGAAAAGCACCGAAAGGCCGTAGAGGGCTACGATGTTGATGCCCGCCGAGATGGCCAGTGACAGCATGCGGTTGCTGGCGCCGAGAGCCGGGACGAAGGCAAGGATCGCAAGCACCACAAGGGCCGGGAGGAGCGAGCGGAGCGACGAAAGTGAGGTGTTCATAGCATGTGCCTTTCGCGCGTCAGGCCATTTTCGGCCCGCTCGTGCCGCCGAACAGACCATTCGGGCGAAAGAGCAGAACCAGGATCATCAGGGCGAAGGAATAGGCGTCGGTCCACGCGGAGAAGCCGTAGCCGGCGCTGAAGCCTTCGACGATGCCGAGAATGAGGCCGGCAACGACCGCACCCGTCAGGTTACCGAGACCGCCGATCAGCGCCACGGCAAACCCCTTCATGACCATCGTTCCACCCGTGAACGGCGTGATCGGAAACAGCGCGATGAGCAGGGCGCCGCCGAGACCGGCAAGGGCGCTGCCGAGAACGAAAACACCGGTGATATAGCGGCGAACGGGAATGCCCATCAGCGCTGCGGTATCGCGATCGTCGACCGCAGCACGAAGCGCCCGGCCGTAGCGGCTGTGGGTTACCATTGCGATGGTCAGCGCAACGACGGCGATGGTGACCAGAATGACCATGACCCGCACCGAGGCGATACGCACGCCGCCAATGTCCCAGATCCCGGTCAGCGGGCGTGGAATGCTCTTCTGGTTCGGATCGTAGAAGAAGATAACGATGTGCTGCAGCACGACGATCAGGCCGAGAGAGACGATGAAGCCGTTGGTTGGGCGCGTCAGCGTGAAGCGAAATAGCCCGCGCTCGAGCACGAAGCCCATGACGCCGACGGCCATAACCGCAAGCATGAGTGCCACGAAGAAGCCGAGGCCGGCCTGGACGGCAAGCCATGTGACGATGCTGCCGACCATCAGAAACTCGCCGTGCGCGAAGTTGATGATGCCGGTCAGACCAAAAATTAAAGTCACTCCGACGGCGATCAGCGTGATGACGCTGGCGATCGACAGACCGTTGAGGATTTGCTGAATGAGAATGTCCACAGCTCTATCCCGCTGTTGCAGGGACCACACGAGGCGGCCCGCCTGTTTTCGATGACGAAAGCCCCGCCGGCGCAGGGGCCGGCGGGAAGCATGCATCGGAAGTTTATTCCGCGGGGGCTTCCGCCGGTGGCTGCTGCATCGCGCAGGAGATGTCGCCGCCGGGTGCTGCGGCGCAGACTTCGGTCGCGTGTGTCACTTGGTGGCTCTTGTTGAAGGAGAGATCGTCGGAGACCACGCCCTTATGGTGTAGCGATTCGAGTGCTGCGACGGTCTTGTCCGGATCAAGCGAACCGGCCTTCGTCCAGGCTTCGGCGAGCATGTGGACATAGTCGTAGTAGAGCAGCGAGACAGAGGACGTTACGCCCTTCGGCGCGCCGGCTGCGAAGTAGTTCTTGAAATAGGTTTTCGCATTGGCGTTGGAGGACTCTCCCCAACAGATCGGAACGCAGCTCATGGCAACCGGAACGTCGGCGGTGAGGTTGCGCTCCTTCCAGATGCCCGGGTCGACGCCGAACAGAAAATAGCTCGGCGCGACGCCGAGTTCGAGCGCCTGCGGCAGAGCCGTCAGCGTTGAGTCACCATTGTACCAGAAGTGCACGACGTCAGGATTGAGGCTCTTGGCACGGGTGAGGAAGGGCGAGAAGTCGGTCGTGTCAGGCGGATAGGAGATGACCTCAGGCACTTCCTGGCCTTCGGCCTTCAGCGCCTTGACGTAGTAGGAGGTCAGGAACTGGCCGGTCGCGTCGTTGCCGACGATGACGATGGACTTCTTCAGCGGATGGCCGACAAGCGGCGTCAGCAGGCTGAGAACGCCGCGAGCAGTCGAGCCGGAGCGCTGGAATTCCTGCGGCTCGGACTGGAAGAGGTAATGATCTTCGGCGCCGGGAGCGATCGATTGTGGGTTCAGGATTTTTGCCAATGTACTGTTCCCGGCAAACTGGATCACCTTGGCAGGCTGGGTGATCTTTGTCATGGCAAGGGTGAAGTCGTGGGTTTCCGAACCGAAGATCGCCGAAACCTTTTCGTCGCGAACCAATTCCTGGGTCGCGGCAATTGCCGTCGATATGTCGGTGCGATCGTCGCGTTTTACCATCTCGACCTTGTAGGTCTTGTCACCAACCTTCACGCCTCCCGCGTCATTGATTTCCTTGACCGCGAGGCCGACGCCAGCCGGCAAGGTATGACCGGCCGAGACGAAGGCGCCGGATTCGGCGGCCACGACACCGATCTTGATGGTGTCTTCGGCCGATGCCATTTGCACAGACGCGCCGAGGCCCAGCGCTAGAGAAATGCCTCCGAAAACAAGCGATCGCACGATCTCATCCTCCCAATCAGATTTTTGCGTACTTACCGGGTTGTCGTACAACCCTGTTTTCTGTTAATTGGGTTGACGGATAATGTCAAGCAAGTCTAACGAGGGTGAACCGGGCCGTCCCGTCACCGTAGAGGGAGTGAGAAATGCGCATCAAGGAGTTCGGCCGGACGGGCCGGAAGGTCAGCGAAATCGGTTTTGGCGCCTGGGCGATCGGCGCGGCCTGGGGTGAGGTCAACGACGAGGAGGCGCTTGCCGCGTTGCACGCAGCGCTCGACACCGGCGTAACGTTCATCGATACGGCCGATGTCTATGGTGACGGCCATTCCGAACAATTGATCGCCAAGGTCGTGAAGCAACGCCGTGGCGAAAGGCCCTTCATCGCCACCAAGGCAGGCCGACGTCTGCCCGAGCAGTCCGTGGAGGGTTACACCGCCGAGAACCTGAACAACTGGATCGACCGGAGCTTGAAGAACCTCGAAACAGACTGCCTTGATCTCCTGCAGCTGCATTGCCCGCCAACGGATCTTTACTACCGTCCGGAAGTTTTCGGACAGCTCGATCGTCTGGTGGAGCAAGGCAAGATCCGCAACTACGGCGTCAGCGTCGAGCGGGTCGAGGAGGCGCTGAAGGCGATCGAATACCCTGGCGTCGCCAGCATCCAGATCATCTTCAATGCCTTCCGTCAGCGCCCGATCGAACACTTCTTCAAGCAAGCCAGCGAAAAACAGGTCGCTGTCATCGCCCGTGTCCCGCTGGCAAGCGGACTGCTCTCGGGCAAATTCAAGAAGGACACCAAGTTCGAGGCTAATGACCACCGCTTGTTCAATCGCAACGGCGAAGCATTCGACGTCGGCGAAACCTTTTCGGGCGTTCCCTATGAAATCGGTCTCGACGCGGTGGAGAGGATTCGGCCGTTGGTTTCGGGCGACACCACCATGGCAAAATTCGCGCTCCGCTGGATCCTGATGTTCGACGCGGTGACCGTCGCCATTCCCGGCGCGCGCAATCCGGCACAGGCAAGTTCGAATGCCGAGGCTGCCGCTCTCCCAGCGATCCCGGGTGACGCGATGCAAGAGATCAAGGCGATCTACGACACCTACATCAAACAATACGTACATCAGCGCTGGTAGGGAGATTTATACATGACAAGCCCGATCATCGATTCCCATCATCACTTCTGGGATCCGTCCAGCGGTGGCGACTATGGCTGGTTGAGCGGACCCTTCGCGCCGATCAACAGGGTATTCGAGCCCAATGACCTGCAGCCGGCCCTGCAGAAGAATGGCGTCTCGGGGACCGTTCTGGTTCAGACGTGGAACGACCTTGGCGAGACCTTGGATTTCATCAGGACGGCAGAGGCGACGGATTTCGTCGCCGGTGTGGTCGGCTGGGTGGATCTGACCGATCCGCAGCTCGGTCAGACGCTCGCAGATCTGAAGGGATCGCCGCAAGGCAAATGGCTGGTTGGTGTCCGGCATCTGATCCAGACGGAAAGCGATCCGAACTGGCTGCTGCGCGATGATGTCAAAAAGGGCCTGAAAGCAGTCGAAGCGGCCGGGCTTGTCTATGACCTTGTACCGAACCTGCCGCAGCTGCCTTCCTGCATCGCGACCGTCGAGGCGTTCCCCGAAACGCGCTTTGTCCTCGATCACATCTCGAAGCCAGAGATCCGCAATCGCGGCTTCGACGAGTGGGCGGCGCTGATCCGTAAGGTCAAAGGTCAGCGCCATCACGTCTGGTGCAAACTATCGGGCATGGTGACGGAAGCCAATTGGCAGACGTGGACGGCTGAGGATCTCAAGCCTTACGTTCACGAAGTGCTCGACGTATTCGGCACGGACCGCTGCATGTTCGGCACCGATTGGCCCGTTTGCCTCGTGGCCGCGAGCTATGACAGGGTGGTCGATGCGCTTCGCGAATGCCTAAGGGATCTTTCCGATGCTGAGCAGCAGCGGATTTTTGGCGTGAATGCCATCGAGGTCTATCGCCTGCCGGGATTTCAGGAGCAAAAGGCATGAGCGTCACTCTTTCCCAAGGCCGGATCGGCTTTGCCTCTCGCCTCGGCTTCGGAGCAAGCGGCATCGGTACGCTCTACCGTGACGTCAGCGAAGCCCAGGCGGCGGAGGTCCTTGCAGAGGCCTATGACGGTGGGATGCGCTATTTCGACAGCGCACCGCTCTATGGTCATGGTCTCAGCGAGCATCGTCTCGGCAGCTTTCTGCGGACGATCGACAGGAAGACCGTCACCGTGTCCACCAAGGTCGGCCGCTATTTGGTGCCACCCTACGGAGAGACGGTGAATTATGGGCTATGGGCCTCGCCTCTGCGCCTCAAGCCGGTGTTCGACTATAGCTACGCGGGAACGATGCGCTCGCTGGAACAGTCGGCAAGCCGCCTCGGCATTGCTGAATTCGATCTGATTTACATCCACGACGTCGACCGCTTCACGCATGGCGATGCCTATGAGCGGCGCTTCAACGAGGCAATCGAAGGCTGCTACCGGGCACTCGATGACCTGCGCAAGGCTGGGCACATTAAGGCGATCGGCGTTGGCGTCAACGAGGGCGATGTGGCAACGCGCTTCATCAAGGCCTGCTCCCTGGATGCCCTGATGATGGCCGGGCGCTACACACTGCTTGATCGGGGTGCCGAAGCGGATCTGCTGCCGGAGGCCAGGCGTCAGGGTGTCGAGATCGTTGTTGCCGGCGTTTTCAACTCGGGAATTCTTGCCGTCGGGCCGGGCAATTCAGGGACGACATTCGATTACGGTGCTCCGCCCGAAGATGTCGTCATCAGGGCGAAGGCAATCGAGGCGATCTGCGATCGCTACGGCGTGCCTCTGCAGGCAACGGCGATCCAGTTTCCCTTCCGCAATCCGCAAGTCTCCGCCGCCGTCATCGGCATGAGCCGCCCGGAACGGATCGCGCAGAACCTCGGCTGGGCCGAGCTGTCGATCCCGGAAGCACTCTGGGGCGAGATCGAGCAACTTTTCGAGCCAGTCCGTCGACAACTGAAACAGGAATAGCTCGTCTCCTCCGCTGTGCAGGCACTCTCAGATATGGCGGGCTTCGATGGAATCGTGCGCGGCCGACGGCTCGCCACAGGTCAGAACTTTGCCAGGAGACACTACCGCATACGCACGGTCCAGCGATCTTTCGCATCATATTCCATTTAAACAAGGAAGGCGTGAATTTTCAGGTGGTTCACCAAGTTGCGCCCTATCCAGCGGCCATGTGAACGCCCACTTCCAGAAAGGTATTTCCCAAGCTCACAGGGATGCCAAGCTCGGCAGCCAGCCATCCGATGCGCATGACGTCCGTGACCTGGCCATGAACATTGAGCAGATCGGTTCCGAAGTTCTCCATGAGGAGACGCTTTCCACTGGCATCGAGATATTCGCCGCTGTTGATCTGCGTCCAGTTTACGGCGTGACGGAGTGTCCGCAGCCCTTCGAAGTCATGGCGAAGAATAGGATCCTCTACCCATAGCAGGTCATGGCCCGCATCGTGGATCGCCGTCAATTTGACGAGCGCCTCCTTGGAATTCCAGGCTAACCTACAGTGATCAACTCTTGTGGGGCGCACAACTCTCTCCGACAACGAGCGAGGGCTGGAAGACTATGTTGCGGGCGCCGGTACCAGACCCGCGATTGATCCGGTCAACCAGCAAACGTAGTGCTTCGTTGGTCATATCGATTACCGGATGCTCCGTACGCGTCAGACGTGGGCGCAAGCCCCCGATTCCGGGAATGGTGTCCGTAGACGCAATCGAAATATCATCCGGGCATTTAAGGCCGAGATCGGCCAGCGCCCTCATCACGCCGAGAGCCATAACGCCGTTGGCGATATAGATGGCCGTAGGGGGCTCAGGCTGGGTCAGAAGCTCACGAGCGACGGAATAAGCGGTATCTTCCCGAAATTCGCCGGCGCGAACGTGGTTTGGTGTCGGGGTTAATCCGCGCACACGCATGGCTTCCAGCATGCCCTCAAGACGGCCGCGGCCTGTTGTCAGATGCAGTGGGCCGGTGATGGTCCCGATCCGCGTATGGCCAAGATCCATCAGGTAGTTTGTGACCTGCCGGGCGGCGGCGACATTGTCGATGGTGATTGTATCTGTGTTCTGCCCCTCGACGGTGCGGCCGAAAAGGACAGTCGGGATGGCTTCGCCTTCGCTGTCGCGCTGCGGCTGGGTGGAGGCGACGTCGACCGGAACCAGGATGATCCCATCGCAGGACAGGGCTCGGATCCGGGCAAGGATGCGCCGCTCGTTTTCCGGTTTCTCGTCGCTGTTGAACAGGACGAGGGAATAACCCCAAGCAGCCACTGCCGCCTCTGCCGCCCAGACAAGCCGCGCAAAGAACGGGTTCGCAAGGTCGGAAACGACCAGCGCGAGCAGTTGGCTGCGACCGCGCTTCAGACTGCGGGCGGCTTGTGAGGGTGCGTAGTTAAGTTCGCTGATCGCCGCCAGCACTCGGATGCGCAATTCCGGGCTGACATAGGCAGAGTCATTGACAACTGCCGAGACCGTTGCCGTCGACACCCGTGCCCGAGTTGCCACATCCCTAATGGTCGCCATTGCCCATCCACAGTTTAACTAGCTAATCGTTTCGCCAGAATCGATGCGACAAATCATGAGTTTTGTCCATATGGCAAGGAAAATTACTTGCGGAGCTTGCCGAAATCGAGAATGTTAGCAAAACGGTTAGCTGCTGTTCGCCAGGCGAAGGTGGTAAATTGGGCATGGAGGAGGAAATTATGAATTTCACTAGGATGAGTTTGTTGATCGCGGGCGCGATCTTGGCGGCAATGCCGGCGCACACGCAAGATAAGCCGCTGATCGGTCTCGTTTCGATCGCGGCAACCGAGGCCAACAATGTCCGCTACATCAATGGCGCCAAGAAGGCTGCCGAAGAGCTCGGTTATGAGGTCTCAGTCGTCGACGCCGCGGGTAGCGCCGACCAGGCGAACGCAGCTATCCAGAACTTCGCCCAGCGTGGCGCCTTTGCGATCGTCGATCTCGTTTTTCCGGCGTCATCGATCGGAGCCGGTCTAGACGCGGCCAAGCAGGCCAATATCCCTGTCGTGACCTGGGGAGGCGGGCTAGGACTGAGCGTGGCAGCAACCAACGGTTCTGGAGCGCCGATCGCCGAGCCGGTCATCAAAAAGATGATCGACGATATGGGCGGCAAGGGCGAGCTTCTGGCGCTGACCTACCGCACCGGTGAAGTCTGCCGAAATCGTGAAGCGCTGATGGACAAGATGCTGGAGAGCCACGCGGACATCAAGGTGACCAAGAACGAGGTGCGCATTCCAGGCTATTTCGAGGACGGCGCGCAATATGCAAATGCTTGGCTCGCCTCGCATCCTCCGGGAGATGAAAAGCTGGCGATCTGGGGCTGCTGGGACGATCCGGCCATCGGTGCGATCGGATCGCTCCGCTCACAGGCACGCGATGACGTCCTTGTCTATGGCGTCAACGGAAACGCGCAGGCAATCGAAAATATAAAGAACGGTCACATGACCGCGACGGCCTGGGAAGACAGCTACAGCGAGGGCTACAATATGATTAAGCTGCTGGCGGACATCAAAAAGGCCGGTGCGGACTGGAAGCCTCAGGCTGTGGAAGTGCCTGCCGTCCTGATTACCAGCGATACGGTGGAGGATTTCCTGAAACAGCACCCGGAAGCCGTCCAGTAAGCAGGCTTGAACCTTAGATCGGAAGAGAAGCAATGCTTGCGTCCAATCCAGAAAAGGAGGCTTCGGTCACGCCTCCGTTTCTTGTTGCCCGTGGCGTTCGGAAAGCCTATGGCGGCGCCCAGGCATTGAAGGGCGTCTCGATGACGCTTCGCGCTGGCGAAATCCATGGACTTGTGGGCGCCAACGGCGCCGGCAAATCGACCTTCATCAAGGTCCTGGCAGGACTGACTCATGCCGATTCCGGCGAGGTGCTGATAGACGGCAATCCGGTCACCATCGCCACGCCGGCCGTCGCCGCTGATCTCGGCATGAGTTTCATTCATCAGGAACTCGCGTTCGTACCCGGGATGACGGTCCTGGAAAACATCATGCTGGGCCTGCCGAAAAGGACATGGCTTGGAATCGTCGATTGGAAGGCGATCGCCAGGGATGTCGAGCCGTTCGCCAGACGTGTCGGCATCAGTGCTCCGCTCAATGCCAAAGTGAAAGATCTTTCGACGGCGGAGAATTGGCTGATCAACATCTGCCGGGCGCTGATGCGCAAGGCGCGACTGATCGTCATGGACGAGCCGACCGCATCATTATCCGCGGCCGAAAGCGAAAAGCTGTTCAAGATCATCCAAGACCTCCGAAATTCCGGTGTATCGATCCTCTACGTCTCGCACCGGCTCGACGAAATTCTCAGGCTGTGTGGCAAAGTTACAGTCTTTCGCGACGGCAACTTCATCACTGTTATCGATAAGCCGGATCTCACGCGTGCTGCGCTTGTCGAGGCGATCGTCGGCGGCGTGGTCGAAAATCTGAGCCATGAAAAGGACAATACGCGCAAGGATGTGATCCTCTCTGTCGCAGAGCTGACACGGCTGCCGAAAGTCAAAGACGTTTCTTTCGAACTGCATCGCGGCGAAGTCCTCGGCATTGGCGGACTTGTCGGTGCCGGGCGCACGGAGCTGATCCGGCTGATCTACGGCGCCGATCGCGCTGATGCCGGGCTGATGACCCTTGATGGCAAAGCCTTCCTGCCGAAGACACCCGCCCACGCGGTCAAGGCGGGGTTGGGGCTTGTGCCGGAAGAGAGGCGTGCAGACGGATTGGTGCTGACGAAGAGCGTCGCCTTCAATCTTCAACTCTCCAACCTCGCCAATATCGTCCGCAGCCCGGCGGTGCCTCTGATCGATGATCGTCGCCGCGAAAATCTTTCATGGCGGATCGTTCGCGATCTCTCGGTTAGGACGCAATCGATCGAAACCCCGGTCGGCCTTCTGTCCGGCGGCAATCAGCAAAAAGTGGTCATCGGCCGCTGGCTTCTGCGCCAGCCGAAGGTCCTCGTTCTCGATGAGCCGACGCGAGGCGTCGACATCGGCGCCCGAGCTGACATACACAGGCTGATCCGCAATCTCGCGGCAGGTGGCATGGCGGTTATCGTCGTCTCGTCGGAGCCCGACGAGCTGCCCGATCTTTGCGACCGCGTTCTCGTCATGGCGGAAGGTCGCGTTGTCCGCGAACTGACAGGCGCAGGTATAACCCGCAATGCGCTAGTCGAAGCAAGCTATGCTTTCGAAGGCACCGAAAGGAACTGAGATGAGCGACCTGACCGTCTCCACCAAACGTCTTTCACCGGCAACGAAACGGGCGCTCGGGGCGTTTGCCCGCTATGCGACGATCATAGGCCTCTTGGCGATGATCGTCGCCTTTTCGATCCTGTCGCCGCGCGCCTTTCCGACTATCTACAATTTCACCAACGTGTTGAACCAGACCTCGCTTGCGATGATCATCGCCGGCGGTCTGACGCTTGCCGTCATTGTCGGCGAGCTGGATCTCTCGATCGGTTTTGCCGCCTCCTTGCACGGAGTATTGGTGACAGGCCTGATCGTCTCCAGCAAACTGCCGATCGGGGCGGCTATCCTGATCGTCGTCCTGCTGGGTGGCCTAATTGGCCTCGTCAACGGCCTGATCGTCACCAAGGTCAAGGTCAACTCGGTCATCGCGACGCTCGGCGTTGGCACAATCCTGACAGGACTGTCGTTCGCCTATTCGGCCGGCGTACCGATTACCGCCGGGGTGCCGGAAGCATTTCTGCAGGTTTCGCTCGGCCGCTGGCTGTTCGGGATTCCAAACAACATCGTCATCATGGTCATTGTGCTTGGCGCTCTCTGGCTTCTTGTCGAGCGAACCGCGCTCGGCCAGGAAATTCAGGCGGTCGGCGGCAATCCTTCGGCTGCGCGCCTCGCCGGGATCAATGTCGACCGCATCAAAATCCTAGGCTTCATGATATCGGGCATGTGCGCGGCGCTGACTGGCATCCTGCTTGCGTCACGGCTTGGCAGCGGCACGACAAGTGCAGCCGATCCCTATCTCCTGACCGCGTTTGCCGCCGTCTTCCTCGGTTCGGCGACGCTGCGCGACGGCGAGTTCCATGTCTTCGGTACCTTCATCGGTGCACTGATCATCGCCTTTGGCTTCAATGGCCTCAATATTTTCGGCGCACCGACCTACTCGCAGTATATCTTCCAGGGCGCCATCCTGATCATCGCCGTCGGGCTCTCCAGCCTCGGCCGCATTCTCTCACAGCGTTAGGAGCAAGTGATGTCCAATCAATGGGAGGTCCACGTCATCGAATTTGCACGGTCGAAAGGCCAGCCGCTGATCGATCTTGTCAACGGAGCCCCGCCGTCAGCGGTCATCGACCTGCCTTTCGGTTTCGTCCTGGCCCGGAACGGCGAAAGGAATGTGCTGATCGACACCGGCTTTCTCAATGAAGGCAGTGGCGCGGAGTTTTCGAAGAAGTTTGGCATTCCCGACTGGATCTCGCCGGTGCGGATGCTCGAGGAGCTTGCCGTCAAGGCAGAGGATGTCACAGATATCGTCCTCAGCCACGCCCATTTCGACCATATGGGCTCGATCTCGGCATTCCCCAAGGCGCGGATCTTCATCCAGAAGCGCGAATGGCTCTCTTGGAACGAGGCCATGGCGCTACCGCCACAATACGGCTTCCTGACCGCCATCATCAATCCTGACAATATGCGCTCGGCTTTTGACGCGGCCGTCGAACATCGGCTGATGCTGGTCGATGGCGACAAGGACAATATCCTGCCTGGAATCCATGTCCGCCTTGGCGAAGGCCACACGCTCGGCCAGCAGTTCGTAATTGTCGAAACGGCGCGCGGACGATTGCTGGCGGCGGGCGACTGCATCTATTCGAAGCTCAACCTGACCGGCCATAGGCACGACGGCGTCTTTGCGCCCCTGAACAACGGTATTGGCAGCATCTGGAAACAGTTGGAGACCATGGATCGCATCAACGAGGAGATAGCAGGCGACATGTCGCGATTGATCATGATGCACGACAACGATCGTTGGGCGCATTTGCCGCTCGTCAGGGAAATCGAGGGCTTTAAGATCCTCAAGGCATCCTGACCTTCGGGAATAGCGGCTAAATCCCGATGTCGCTGGATTGCTCCTGCGGCTACTAATCCAGGGAAAAGGACGATCAGTCAAAGAGCTTGAGCTTTGGCGATATTTGCCAAGCGCCCAGATCGACTGAGGCCTCGCCGAGCGAGACCTGATAGCCTGCTGTTAAGTAAAATTGAAAATTTTGCCTCTATCGCTCCTCTATCGACGATTATCGAGAGGGCCAGATGAGCGTTAAAGTCCGCAGACCTATTTGGGTAAAAATGACCGGCTACGGGTTCGGAGCTGTCTTGTTCGCGAGCGCCGCCATCGGTGGGCAGGCATGGTATCGGCAGTCGATCGCGAACGACGATGCCCTCCAAAGCAGGGCTCGCAGCGACCTCTCCCTGATCCAGACTGACATGGGCGCGACCCAGAGGGCGGCCGCCGCTCTTGCGTTGGCGCTCGCAAGCGATCCGGATACCGCAAAACTCATTCTAGGCAAGGAGAGAGAAGCCATCCTGACCAAGTATGGTTCTGGTCTGCCAGCGATCTCGAAGGAGGGCGGTTTGCAGTTTGTGACCTTCGTCGATGTGAAGGGCTCGGCCGTGGCGCGTCTCCATGCTCCTGATAAATTCGGCGACGACATGACCGGACGCCGCAAGATGGTTGTAAAGGCTCTATCGACTGGCAAGGTGGCGGCAGGAGTTGAACCGGGCCGTGCGAGCATTGGCATGTATGCTTCCGCACCGGTGATCCAGGACGGCAGGGTCGTCGGCGTCGTCGATGTTGGCACGGAATTGTCCAATCCATACTTCGGGCCGATCGCCGATCGTATAGGCGGTGAGATCGCGGTCAATGTGATCGCGGATGGCAAACTGCAGCTTCAGGCATCAACCCTCGATGGCAAGTCAATGCTGACTCCCGAACAGATTCAATCCGCGTTCGCCGGCAAACCGGTATTCGATGAGATTTCCTCCGGCAGCCGGGATATCCTGGTCCAGGCCGTGCCGTTCACAAACTTTTCCGGCGATCCGCTCGGCGTCTTGGAAATCGGCGCCGACTCAACAGAGATACTCGCTGCAAGCTCCAGCGCCCTGTGGGCGACTGTTGTAGGAAGCGTGGTCGTCTCTCTTTTGTCTCTGGTCGGCTTCCTCCTGTTCGCGCGCAATTTTTCCAAGATCATCGGTAATCTGACCGGCACGATGTCGCGTCTCGCTGAAAATGATCTCGATGTCGCCATCGAGGGCAAGGATCGCCCGGATGAAATTGGCGCAATGGCATCAGCCGTCGAGGTGTTCAAGGAAAATGCTGAAAAGGCCCGCAATCTTGAAGTCGAGGCAACCGCAAACCGCCAACAGTCGGAGGAGCAGCGTCAGAAGACAGCGGAACTCGATCGCAAGCGGGCCGCGGAAATGGCTCTAGCGACACAGTCGCTCGCCGAGGGGCTTCGGCACCTCTCGCTCGGGGATCTGACCTATCAGATCGTAAATCCTCTTCCGGCCGATTTCGAGGCGCTCCGCTCGGACTTCAATCAGGCTGTCGGACAGCTTCGCGAGACACTGAGCGCGGTGGCGCGGTCGACTACCGCAATTGACAGCGGCTCGCGAGAAATCAGTGCGAGCGCCGACGACCTCTCGAAGCGCACCGAGCAACAGGCAGCGTCGCTTGAGGAAACTGCCGCTGCTCTCGATCAGATCACCACAAATGTCGCGAACTCGACCAAGCGCGCCTACGAGGCGCGAGGCGTCGCCATACAAGCCAATGAGAATGCCCGCCAATCAGGCGTTGTCGTTGCTTCCGCCGTAGACGCCATGGGCAAGATCAAACAATCGTCCGGCCAGATTTCCAATATCATCGGCGTGATCGACGATATCGCCTTCCAAACGAACTTGCTGGCGCTCAACGCCGGTGTCGAAGCGGCGCGGGCCGGCGAGGCCGGAAAGGGCTTTGCCGTCGTTGCCCAGGAAGTCCGCGAACTGGCTCAGCGTTCAGCCAAGGCTGCAAAGGAAATCAAGGAACTTATCCGCAATTCCAGCGCGGAAGTGGAAATTGGCGTAACGCTGGTCAGCCAAACTGGCGATGCGCTCAAGGCAATCGAAGCCTTTATCGTTACGATCAACCAGCACATGGACTCGATCGCAACCTCGGCGCGCGAGCAGTCGATTGGTCTTTCAGAGGTCAATACTGCTGTGAACCAGATGGATCAAGTAACCCAGCAGAATGCCGCCATGGTCGAGGAGGCGAACGCAGCCAGCTGCACTCTGGCAAACGAGGCGGGCAACCTGAGGAGCCTCGTAGCACGCTTCAAAGCTGAAACGTTCAGCGCAGCCGCGGGGCCCGTCTATCCGCGTCAAACAAAGCCTCAGCAATCGCCTGTGCGCACGATGATGAAACGGGTTGCGAGCTCGTTCGGATCAAATGCCGCTAAGGATGACTGGCAGGAGTTCTAAAACGAGGAATGCCAGAGGATAAAAAGGGTCATGCTTGCCTTGCGACCGCATCGCGCGGTTACGCTTCATTAACCATAAGCGGATAAAACGAAAAGATCGGCGCGTTCTCCTCCCTACGCTGTCGAAGCAAAATTTGGGCCCTGAGAGTTGTTCTCGGGCCCTTTTTTTCTTGTTTTCGTCGGACCGCGGCAGCCTTTTTGACAGAATTCAGCGCACGGGAAAGATTAAGTATCCTCAGATCCTATTTGACACTGACACCGCGATACGTCGGGCGTTTGGAAGCCGTTCGGCAACCCATGTGGGCGACCCCGAACGAGTCAATCGAGGCCGCTTACCGCTGCTCCTCCTCTACTTCTGTTTAGAAAACACTTTCAGGTCGGATTTCCGATGGCGCGGCCAAGTGCTAGCCTCAACCCGCGTCCTCACTAATTTTCAAAAGCAGGAGTAACGGACATTCTTTGCGTAGAAATTCTTGGGCCGCGCCAGGCGCAGGTCTTGCAACGGCCGGAACCGCAAGCGTCCGGCGACATCGTCAAGATCCAGGTCCTGGTCGCGCCGATGTGCACGGAATGGCAATCCTGGCGTTCTGGCAAGCTTTCGTGTGAGCTCGGTCATGAGGCGGTCGGCGTTGTTGTCGATGCCGCACAATCAAAGCGCTTGAAGGTCGGCGACCGCGTCATCGTCATGCCGCATGCCGGTTGTGGCGTCTGCCCGGCTTGCCGCTCGGGGGAACATATCCACTGCACGTCGCAGCGCGATCTTTTGGACGAGACGGGTTCATCGTCCGGCATCGGCTGTTACGCCGAATTCCTGTTGAAGCCGGATTATCTATTGCAAGCGGTTCCCGATGACATCGAGACGCATCACGCCGCAATGGCGATGTGTGCTCTCGGCCCGAGCTTCACCGCTATGCATCGCATGCAGGTAAGCGCACAGGATACCGTGCTGATTTCCGGCTGCGGCGCCGTCGGCCTTGGGGCGATCATTAATGCGCGAACAATTGGCGCGCGCGTCATCGCGCTCGAACTGAACGGTTATCGCGCTGCACTGGCACAGGAGTTGGGAGCAGAGCTGGTCATCGACCCCCGCGCGCCGGACCTTATCGAGCAGGTGCGGGCCGCGAGCGGCGGTTATGGCGTGGATGCGGCCCTCGACACCAGTAACAATGAGGGTGCTCCAGCGGTTGTCTTGGAGTTGTTGCGGGCGCGGGGAAGGCTTGCCTTCGTCACATGGAGCGGTTCGCTACCGGTCAACCGCATCACGGGCAAGGGCATCGACATCTTTGGCGCTTGGCACTGGAACCATGACGTCTTCGCCGAGGAGTTGTTGCAGCGCGTGCGCGATGCCAGGCCGCTTCTCGACAGATTGACCACGCATCGTTTCGCCATCTCGGAGGTCGCGTCTGCCTTTGCTCTTCAGGAAACCGGCAATTGCGGAAAGGTGCTGCTCTATCCGGGCAAAATTGCTCAGGCTTGAAGGCCTCAGAGACAAGATGCGGCCGGAGAAGCGGCCGCCGCCCGCCAACAGAATCAATTTGGGAGACTATTCATGACGTTCAGACTCGGTGGCTATGGGATTGAATACGGGGGTGATCCCGAAGCCTATGCACGCGCACATGTGGAATTCGGGTACAACGCGGCATACATGCCGAACATCAAGCTCGAGAACCGCGAAGAAATCGCCGATCTGGTGAAAAGCTTCGCCGCCGCCGATCTCGTCATTGCCGAGGGAGGTGCCTGGAAAAACCTGATTGCCCATGATGACGTGACGCGGAAAGCCAATCTTGAATATGCCGTGCATCAATTGGCTCTAGGGGACGAAATGGGAGCAGGCGCCATCGTCGCCTACCACGGAACCGTCGGCCATCCAGGTGACCCGTGGCAGCTGAGCGACAATTACGACTATGGACCCCATCCAGACAATCAAAGTGAGGCTGGATTCCAGCGTGCGGTCGATACGGCCCGCTATGTCATCGATATGGTAAAGCCCAAACGCACCAAGTTTTCGTTAGAGATGGTGCCGTGGCTGGTGACGGATACACCCGAAAATTACCTCAGATTGCTAAAGGCGATAGATCGGCCGCAATTCGGAGCCCATATCGATGCGGCAAATATGGTCATCTCGCCGCGGCTCTATTTCAATACAGGAACGATGATCCAAGATTGTTTCGCCCTTCTTGGACCCTGGATCGTTTCGTGCCACGCGAAGGATCTGGTGATGAAAGGCGGACCTGGAACGATCTCTTTCCATTTGGATGAAGTCGTGCCTGGCGAAGGTAATCTCGACTACACGGCTTATGTCACCGAGATTGCCAAACTCGGGCGCGAAGTTCCGCTCATGCTCGAGCATTTCGATGTGCCCGGCTATCGGCGTGGCCTTGCGCACATCAAGACGATCGCACGCAGCGCAGGGGTTGTTTAGAAGCGGTGACCTGCAAAAGCTCTCGTGACAACTCCCCTTGGACTGGCCGTGCTCCACTAGGCGCGCCAGCGTTCGCTTTTACACCCGAACGCATCGAGAAGCACGCTGAACGAGCGGCAGGCCGATGCCGGCTGAAAGCTCATATCACACCAATCTCATTGCTCTTTTCGATCCTGGACCGTCAAGAATACCTAGACTCCGCCGTCTACCACCACGATTCCGGTTTCTGCCTCTGCACTTCCTCGTCCGAAACCATCCACCTTGGCAGCAAGATGGTAGAGCGGACCGCGGTTGCCGTCGTAGAAATGAACTTCAGGGCGCCTCCGATCGTCCCCTCGTCATTCAGACGCTCGGTTGGCGCGTGCGACGGGTACCATCGAAGTCGCTCGCCTTAGCGCTAACAATCGAATGTACCGCCCCAAACAACCGTACTGAGCAGGTACCATGGTACCGTTTTGTAGGCGGGAACCTGCTGACGGGGCGAGTTGACTGTCGGACGATATTGTCCCCTAGCAGGAGCCCTATTATCAAGGGTTCCATAAATACCCTTTACGCCACTGACCCTGAAAATAGCGGGTCAATGATTCTGGCAGGGCGAGAGCTTCGAGGCCAGCGTCCGACTTGTTGCTATGGGATTCACGTTTTAAGCCAGGCAGATCGCATAATGGATCGACGGGAACTCACGATCTACTCGTGGTGATCAGGTGCAAGGCAGAATTGCCCCTTGTAACCGCTGCGGCTGACAGCTTGCGATCGAATGTCGCCAGCTGGCCCTCACGCGCCTTGGCTAGCGCAAGCAGGTAGGTGTCAGTTACCTGCCCCGATGTTAGAATTTTCGTGGGAGCGATATCACCTCACCCGACAAGGCTCACATCGTCCGGCCAAAAACTGTGACCGGGGAGCGACCGCAATTTGCGGACAATTTCCATCACGAGTGACGGGGAACCGGGAGAGTTGGGATATTTGGGGTTGCCGACAATCCG
>NZ_JAAXQT010000019.1:0-45440 GCF_019778565.1 Rhizobium laguerreae
TTCGACCAGAGCCTGCATGGCCGGGTCGTACCGGTCCTTCTGCCTGAGCTGGATCGCCAGGCATTCGGCGAGGCTACGGGCGAAAACACCTGGCGGATCAAGGCTCTGCAGGGTGGCAAGCACGCGCACGGCCTGTGCGAGGCTCGTGCCCAGCCTCTCGCCCGCCTCGACGATATCGGCCTGCAGATAACCGCAGTCGTCGAGCTGGTCGACGAAATTCTGCGCGATCAGCCGGTCGGCCATGTCAGGCAGGACGAAGGGGATCTGCTGGGCGAGATGATCGCGCAGCGACACCTGGCCGGCGACGAAATCGTCGAGATCGTAGTCGGCGCCCTCGCCGCTGCCCGGCATCGACTTCCACTGGCTGACGAGCTCCGGCGCATCGAGGCGCTGCGGGGCACCGTCGTCAGGAAAGACATTGGTGTAATTGGCGTCGAGCTCGTCGTTCAGCCGGCTGGTGCTGGCGCTGCCGCCATTGTCATACCAGTCGCTGGAGAGCGCCTCGGCGCGGTTGTCATAGCCATCGTCGGAGCCGGCATCCTCAAGCTGATGAGCATACTCTCTATCTTCGGCATCGCCGCCCGCCTCGCCGTCATTCGACGGAAATTCGAGCAGCGGGTTCTTCTCCACTTCCAGGGCGATGAACTGGTTGAGTTCGAAATGAGTCATCTGCAGCAACTGGATGGATTGCATCAGTTGCGGTGTCATCACCAGGGACTGGGTCTGGCGCAGGAAAAGATTGGCGGACAGTTTCATGATGAAGTTCCACTTAATTCTCAGGTCCATGCCTGATCATGACCTCAGGCACGGAGATCGATGCCTTCACGTGAAATCGGCACGTGCTTGGCATCATGAACCACTTGGGCCAACTTGGGCGCCCCGGCGTCAATAGCTTTCAAGAAAGCCTGCCAAATCATCGAATGAATTCCGAGGGAGAATATTCTTAATTTAGCTATTTTAGCGAGCAGTGAACTTGGTTAGGAAAGTGCATTTGTCGCGGAGCCGACGACAGTGCAGATTGTCGCAATTGTCCATATTCCTTTCGTGTTTGGTCTCAGTGTGAGGTTTCGGGTTTTCGTTGATCGGTTTCGTCCTCGGCGAGGATCCGCCAGGCGGCGCCTTGAAGGTCGTCATACTGGCCGTTCTTCAGCGACCAAAGGAATGCCAGGAGTCCTATTCCTCCCATCAGCAGCGCGATCGGTATGAGATAGATCAACATGTTCATGCGGCTTTGACCTCCGCACTCCTGCCGATCCGCCCTCGAATGTGCATATCCCGACGCTTGCCGAACGCATTTAGGCGCAGGGCGTTCGTCACGACGATGATCGAAGATGTCGACATTGCCACCGCCGCTATCAGCGGCGTCGCCAATCCGGCGATGGCGATCGGTACTGCTAGAACGTTGTAACCGATGGCGAGAGCGAAGTTCTGCCGGATGAGGCTGGCGGATCGTCGCGCAACGGCGATCGCTTCCGGAACAGCGTCAAGGCGATCGTTGAAGAAAACCAGGTCGGCAGCCTGTCTGCCGATATCGGAGGCTGTGGCCGGCGCCATCGAGACATGCGCGGCTGCAAGTGCCGGGGCGTCGTTGATCCCGTCGCCAACCATGAGCACGCGACGACCTTCGCCATTCAGCCTCTGGCATTCCTCGACCTTCTGTTTCGGCGTCAGAGAGCCCAAAGACCTGTCGATACCTAGGGCATGTGCCGTATTGTCGACGACGGTCTGCCTGTCTCCGGACACGATCAGCGTTTCAAGGCCGGCTGCATCGAGCCGGTCAATGGCCTCGCAAGCACCCGGACGAAGCGTGTCATCGAAGAAGAAGCGGGCAAGATCGACGCCATTCTTCGACAGGACCACTTCCGAGAACGGACTGTCGGTGGTGCGGGGCACGACGCTGGTTCCGCAGGCAAACGCCGCGTTGCCCAATCGATAGACATCTGCTCCGTTCCTGGCTTCCAGTCCCCCGCCGGGGATTTCCGTGACGATGTCGAAGGACATGAGGTCGGTTTCGGTGTCCCGTACCAGAGCCCGAGAAAGAGGATGCCGTGAATGCGCTGCCAATCCACGAGCGATCACGGTGGCGCTCTCGTCCATGGCGTCCACTCTGACAAGGCGCGAACTGCCGATCGTCAAGGTGCCTGTCTTGTCAAAGGCCACGGTGTCGGTCTCGGCCAGTCTTTCGAGTGCTGAGCCGTCCTTCACCATGATGCCCTTCCGGAAAAGTTTGCCCGCGGCGACGACCTGGACCACGGGTACGGCAAGACCCAATGCGCATGGGCAAGTAATGATCAGCACCGCTACGGCGACCAGCATGGCCTGTTTCCAGTCTCCGCCCAGGAGGCCCCAGGCAAGGAAGGAGACCAGCGCCAGCAGATGCACGACCGGGGAATAGAGTGTCGCAGCGCGATCGGCGATCCTGCGATAGCGAGCTCTTCCGCCCTCGGCGGCTTCCATGAGGCCGATGATCTCCGAGAGAAGCGAATCCTTGGCAATTCTTGTCGCCCGCAGCACGAGGGAGCCGGTCAGATTCATCGCCCCGGAACTCACTTCGCTGTTGCTGGCGACGGCGACCGGGCTGCTCTCGCCGGTGACGATGGAGAGGTCGACGTCACTTTCTCCGCTGACGACGATGCCATCGACGGGAACCCGTTCGCCTGCGGCTATCGAGATTTCATCCCCCGCGGCGATCTCTTCTACCGCAATGTAGCGTCGCGACCCGTCCGGATTGATCAGCAATGCTCCGCGCGGCGCCAGTCTTGCGAGTCCGTTGATCGCCGCCCGAGCCTTTTCCCGCATGACATGATCGAGGGTTCTGCCGATCAGCAGGAAGAAGAGCAGCGAGACCGAAGCGTCGAACCAGGCATGCTCGCCGTGATGGACGGTCTCCCACAATGAAACGGCATAGGAGAGCGTCACGGCGAGCGAAATCGGAACGTCCATGTTGGTGCGCCAGTGCCGCAGCGCATTCCAGGCCGATCTGAAGAAGAAGCGCCCCGCATAAACCAGCGCGGGCGCTGCTATCATCGCCGAGATCCAATGAAACATATCGCGCGTCGCGGCATCTGCGCCGGACCAGACCGATAACGAGAGCAACATGATGTTGGCAGCGGCACAACCGGAAACGCCGATCGCGAAGAGAAGCTGATTTCTTGTCTTGTCGTTCTCGGGAACGGAGAGGGTAAAGAGATGCACGCGATATCCGGCCGAGTTGATCGCTGCGAGGATCTTGGACGGATCGGTTGCGCCCGTCTCGATCTCCTCCTGGTAGACGCAGCTCACCCTTCGGGCCGTGAGATTGACTCGTGCTGTCTTGACGAAGGGAAGCGCCAACAACGCCCTTTCGATGGTCGAAATGCAGCCGCCGCAGTGGACGTCAGAAACGCTCAGGTCCAACTGGCGCAATCCTTCGCCGAGCGGCTGGCTGGCAAGGCGGACCTCTTCGGCACTGAATGATGTCGTGCTGAGGGCAAGCACGCTTTCCGCGTCCATGGTACAGCAGGTCATCGGCCTAACTCCGCGGTATCGATGCGTTTTGCCTCATGCATGACGACCACGCCGCCGTTTCGCGAGATGGCCTCGACGATCCAGTCACCGTCGGCTAAATCATGCTCCGCTTCGAACCGCCCCGCGGCTGTTTTTCTGAGCGTAAGGAGGAAGTCCTCGTGGTCTCCGACGGGACGTTTGAAATTCAGAATGACGTCGTCGATGATCGCAGGCGATCCGCTCTTGTCGTGAATATCGTAGCGGATCTCGTGCCCCTTTATGGAGAGATTGCCCTCGATGCCGGAAGCGGCCATTGCCTTCATCGCCGCCGCTTTGCGGTTGAACTCCTGACTGGCGACATAGGTGTTTTCCACGACCAGACCGCTCCAGCTGGAAGAGGCATAGAAGGCCATGGTGACGTTCACCGCGATTACCACGCCAAAGAATGCCGAGGTCGCAAGCAGCATGTGCAGGCCTGTAAAACCTTGAGCAGAGGTCTTCATTTGATGTCTCCCGGTGCATTGAACGCCGCGCGGTAGGTTGCCCGATCGGCATGATCGATATCTTCGATAACGAACAGAAATTCATTGGTCGCGGCTCCGGTAGGCTTGCGCGTAACGAAGATCTTCAGCGTCGTGGCCGCGTCGGGCTCGGCATGAACTGTAAAGCTGCGGGCGTCTTCCTTGCCTACCTCGGGAATACGCATCGTCGCCCCCTCCAGCCCGACCAGGCTTATGGTCACATCCCTGGGCTTCGGCACCATGTTCAGGATACGAAGCGTGTAACCATTCCGCAGCGAGCCGTCGCTTTCCAGAACATACTGGGGGTTTCGGTCGTGAACGACGTTGAGTTCAAGGCGCTCCCGAAAGGTGAGATGGACGAGCATGGCCACGCCGACTGCCGCCCAGGAGAGTGCGTAAAGAACGATTCTCGGACGAAAGATGATGCGCCAGTTGAAGTGCCGGATCGCCGGAACGAAAGTCCCATCATCGTTTCGAACCCTTGACGGCTGAACGGCTGTTCGCCCTACCCTGGTGGCAAGAGACATGTTGCTCGAGTATTCGCTCAGCGTGGCGTAGGCGATCAGGCCGCGAGGCTTCCCGCGCTTGTCCATACGACCGTCGCAGGCGTCGATGCAAAGCGCGCATGTGATGCACTCCATCTGCTGCCCGTTGCGAATGTCAATTCCCATCGGACACACGGCCACGCAGGCATTGCAATCGACGCAATCCCCAACCGGGATGCCCCTGGCTCGAGCGCTCTTGGGGTACCGCGACCGCTGCTCGCCCCTCCAGGCATTGTAGGTGACGACGAGAGAATTTTCGTCGAGCATCGCACCCTGGATGCGTGGCCAAGGGCACATATAGGTGCACACCTGCTCTCGCATGAGACCGCCGAGCACATAGGTGGTTGCAGTAAGGATGGCGACGGTCGTGTAGGCGGCTGCAGGAGCGTGGCCGGTGAACAGCGAAACAAGCAGGCTCGGCGCGTCGGCAAAATAAAAGATCCACGCTACCCCCGTGACTACGCCTATCAGCAGCCAGATCGAATGCTTGACGACACGCTTCCTCAGCTTGGCCAAGCTCATTGGCCTAGCGTCGAGCTTCATTCGCGCGTTTCGATCGCCTTCGAGTGCACGTTCGACGACGAGAAAAAGATCAACCCAGACGGTCTGCGGACAAGCGTAGCCGCACCAGGCGCGGCCAACGGCGGAAGTGACGAGAAACAGGCCGAGGCCTGCCATGACGAGGAGACCCGCTACATAGTAAAATTCCTGAGGCCAGATTTCGATGAAGAAAAAGAAGAAGCGCCGTGAGGAAAGGTCGATGAGGATTGCCTGGTCAGGCGCGTAAGGCCCGCGATCCCAGCGAATCCATGGCGCGAGATAGTAGATGCAGAGCGTAACCAGCATGACGATCCACTTGAACCGACGGAATCGTCCCTCTGCACGCTTGGGAAAGACCTTCTTCCGAGGAGCGTAGAGAAGCTGCCGGTTGCGACGGGCGTTGACTGGCTCGCCACTGAGCCTTTTGATGTATCGGGATCTTGGGCGGTGCGGAGGTTCATGGGGCCTATCGGACTTCATCTGCCGTTGTCCCATCTGCTGCGCATCTGCCCTTGATGCAGATCAAGAGACAAGGCCTTCCCGCGAAAGGAAAACGCCATGGAGAGAGGGCGTGGCTTTGGGGGGCTGCGGGGGAACAAGCAACCACGCTGGAACGTCCTCGACAAGGCTATTGCAACCGGCTTGTCTGCTCGTGGTCTTTGAGGCAGGTCCAACTGATGATCGACCTGCCGCTCTTTGCTAGGTCGTCCTGATTGGAAGGTGGCGGCGTGGCCTTGCCGCGTCGTGCCATAGAGATCGAAGATTTGGTTGTCGCCGTGAGCTGTCATGGTTTTTTTCCTCACGTCCCGCCGCCAAGCGAATGCACGAAAATGGTAAGTTCCTTGACGGTCGTATCGCCGAGACGCCCTGCCCAGGCAGGCATGACGCCATGCTTGGGAGCGGCCACCTGACGGATGATCGCATCCTCGCCACGTGCCTTCAGCCAGATCGCATCGGCGAGATCCGGCGCGCCCATTTCGGCTTTTCCTTTGGCATCGTCGCCGTGACATGCGGCACAGTTATCGACGAAGACCTGTTTTCCGGCCTCTGCGAGGCCGGGGTCCGACGGTGTATTGGTCAGTCCCCAGACGTAAGCCGCGACCTGCCTTGTCTGGAGGGGATCCAGAACATCGGCAAAGGGCGGCATCTCGGAAGCATGAGTGTCCGTATCCTCGTCGAAGCGAATTCCATGCGCGATCGTCGCCTGGATGGCATCCAGGTCTCCACCCCACAGCCAATCGTCGTCGTTGAGGTTCGGAAATCCCGGGCCGCCGCTTGCTCCCGAGCCATGGCAAGGCGCGCAGTTCACCTTGAATGCAGATGCGCCGCCGGCGACCGCGAATTCGCGAAGGGCAGAATCGGAATCGATCTCGTGCACCGTCTTGGCGGCGATCAGATCATGAAGCGTCCTCTGCGATGCCTTGGCCTGATCGAGGTTCTGCTGCAGCTCGGCGCGGCTGGAATAGTCCAGCATGCCCTTCGTAGCGTCGGTAATCATCGGGATCGCGGGATATGCGATCGCATAGCCCAAGGCCCAGACGATAGTGGCGTAGAAGGTCCACACCCACCAGCGGGGCATCGGATTGTTGAGTTCGCGGATGCCGTCCCATTCATGTCCGGTCGTTTCGACGCCGCTAAATTCATCGATATGTTTTTCCGACATCTCAATCATCCTTCAAGGGAATATCGGCGGCCTCTTTCGCCGTTTGGTTGCTGCCTGGGCGAAGAGTGAACACAATCGCACTGATGAAGAATGCCGCCATTGCCAGGAGCCCCCAGCTGTCGGCAAATTGTCTCATTGCAGTGTAGGTTTCCATGGATCACCTCATCGGTAACCGGTCGCGTCGTCGTAGGTCGAGAAATCGACCAACGTTCCGAGCATCTGCAGGTAGGACACCAGGGCATCCATTTCGGTCAGCGCGGCAGGATCGCCGTCGAAATCGCCGGTCTTCGCCTTCGGATAGCGGGCAAGCAGGGCCGTCGTATCTGCGTTCGGATCGGCTTGGGCCATCATGTCGGCCTCCGCGTTCGCCAGCATGTCGTCGTTATAAGGCACGCCCACGTCCTCGTTGGCCTTCAGGTCCATTCCGACGTCCTTGACCGTCACCCTCTGCTCTTTGAGGAAGGCGTAACTCGGCATGATCGACTCCGGCACCACTGCCCGAGGATAGGCGAGATGCTGGACATGCCATTCGTTGGAGTAGCGCGCGCCGACACGGGCCAGATCCGGCCCGGTTCGCTTGGATCCCCACTGGAAAGGATGGTCGTACATCGACTCGGCCGCGAGCGAGTAATGGCCGTAGCGTTCGACCTCGTCGCGGAAGGGCCTGATCATCTGGCTGTGGCAGAGGTAGCAGCCTTCGCGGATGTAGATGTTTCGTCCGGCCAGCTCGAGCGGCGTATACGGCCGCATGCCTTCCACCTTTTCAATCGTGTTCTGCAGGTAGAACAGCGGTGCGATTTCGACGATGCCGCCGATGCTCACGACGAGCAGCGAGCCGACGAGAAGAAGCGTCGCGTTCTTCTCGAGGATCTGATGTTTATCAAGTATCGATGCCATATCTCACCTCATTCGGCAGGCTGTGCTTGGGGCACGAAAGTGGTTGGGATTGCAGCTTCGTCGCGCACGTGGCCGCGGATCGTCATGAACACGTTCCAGGCCATGACGAGACCGCCCGCCAGGTAAAGCGTTCCGCCGACCGCGCGCAGCACGTAGTAGGGGAACATCGCCGCGACTGTCTCCGCGAAGGAATAGACGAGGAAGCCCTGGGAATTGTACTCGCGCCACATGAGCCCCTGCTGGATGCCGGCAACCCAAAGCACGGCGGCGTAGACAACGATCCCGAGGGTTGCGAGCCAGAAGTGCCAGTTGACCATCCGCAGGCTGTAGAGACGCTCGCGCCCCCACAGCTTCGGCGTCAGGTAGTAGATCGCCCCGAAGGTGATCATCCCGACCCAGCCGAGTGCGCCGGAATGCACGTGACCGATCGTCCATTCGGTATAGTGGCTGAGCGAATTGACGGTTTTCACAGACATCATCGGGCCTTCGAAGGTCGACATGCCATAAAAGGCAATGGCGACGACCATCATACGGATGATCGGATCGGTGCGGATCTTGTCCCAGGCGCCCGAAAGGGTCATGAGGCCGTTGATCATGCCGCCCCAGGAGGGCATCCAGAGCATGATCGAGAAGACCATGCCGAGCGTCTGGGCCCAGTCGGGCAGTGCCGTGTAGTGCAGATGATGCGGGCCGGCCCAGATGTACATGAAGATCAGCGCCCAGAAGTGGATGATCGAAAGCCGGTATGAATAGACCGGGCGGTTGGCCTGCTTCGGCACGAAATAATACATCATTCCCAGGAAGCCGGCGGTGAGGAAGAAGCCGACGGCGTTGTGGCCGTACCACCATTGGGTCAGCGCGTCCTGGACGCCCGAGAAGGCAGAATAGCTCTTGGAGCCGAGGAATGATGCCGGAACCGCAAGGTTGTTGACCACGTGCAGCATGGCGATGGTGATGATGAAGGCAAGGTAGAACCAGTTTGCCACATAGATGTGTGGCTCTTTGCGCTTCAGGATCGTTCCAAGATACACTGCTAGGTAGGCTACCCAAACGATGGTCAGCCAGAGGTCGACGTACCACTCAGGTTCGGCATATTCACGGCCTTGAGTGATTCCAAGAACGTATCCGGTCGCAGCCATCACGATAAAAAGCTGGTAGCCCCAGAATACGAACCAAGCCAGGTTGCCGCCGAAAAGACGCGCGCGACAGGTGCGTTGCACGACGTAGAACGACGTCATGATGAGCGCATTGCCGCCAAAGGCGAAGATAACCGCCGACGTGTGCACGGGCCGCAGTCTTCCGAAATTGAGATAAGGGGCGATGTTGAGGTCAGGAAAGGCCAGTTGCAGCGCGATGATCACGCCAACCAGAAAGCCAACCACGCCCCAAAACACCGTGGCGATCAAGCCATACCGTATCACCTCGTCGAAATAGCCGGACTTATCGACGTTACGCTGTCGGCCTGCCGGCGAAAATTCAACCTTGCTGACCATCAGCACAGCCCCCATAACGAGGCAGAGGCAAAGTATGCCCATATGAACCGCAAAGAGATGATCATGCGCGAATGCGGCTAGTAGCAGCGCTAGAAACGCCGCGACCGCGATCACCATCGTTTCCGTTGTGTAATTCATGATGTCGTCCCCAGTACGCCGACGACCGCTTCGCGGCCGTCTTTCTCGCCAGGACTGTCATGAAGCCACAAATTTCTCCTTGATCCACATCAACGCGAGGACAGAAAGACGGAACGACGCTGCGGTCATAAGTACAAAGGCTTTAATCCGCTGACACGCGCTGACTATTCCACCGTCAAGTCCACGTCTCGTCCATTGTTGCCCGTGGGCAAGCCCACTCGGAGAGCCGACATACGATTTCGACACGCTGAATGAAGGGACGTTGGCCTTTGAAGTCCCAACAGGAGAGCCAAGAATTTTTTGCAAGCCTCGACCGGGATATGAGTGGTCGAATGCGACCCGAATTTTCGAATGCGGGAGCCATGTAGTTAGCCATGCGTCCACCTGAGCTCGAGCCTCGTCCGCCGTTGCAGCTTTCTCATTTGCTGCAACTCCGATGACTTCAACTTCAATGTCGCTGTATTTCTTCTGCAGCGATCCCAGGCGAGCCAGCGCCCGCCCGCAAGGTCCGCAGGTAGTCGAAACGAAGTCGAGGATGTATATCTTGCCGAGCTGGAAGTTGGAAAGCGGTTACGCCGCGTAGCCAGTCCAGCGCTTCGATCGACGGAGCTGGAGCGCCAGCACCCAAAGTGTTTACCCCCGCTTCGTGCCAGAAATCATCGCGTTGTGACAGACATCAAGTCGAGCCGATTTGATTTCCGTCAATCTTGGGCCCGAAACATCAATAGCGACAAAAAACTAGACCGCGCCTAGCACACTCCTGAACCCCGCATCACAAATGATTGTCGGGTGAGATCGATGCCAAATCAGGATGACAACAAGGGCTTTATCCCCTCGTGATAGAGACCCTATCGGTAACAACCAACGTGCGGCAATGCGGGGTTGATTCTTCATTTCGATTAATATTCGAACCGCTCCAGCATCCTCCTCAACAGTGCATTCTGCATTTGAAGCTTGCGCGCCAACTGGTCTCGGAGAAGGCTGATCTCTTCATCAAGATTGATTGCATCGTCAGAAGCGGTAGAAACATTTGAAGACGGTCGAAGAACGACTGCACTCATTTTCGCCTTCTTGCCGCGCTTTCGCGTCTGACCTTCGCCAAGACGAAAGACCCTAGGTGCGGCATGCGCGGCTGTATCAGCCTCATCGGACAAAGCCGGATCAGGCGCTTCCACGGGCCTCGCGCCATCGATATCTACGCGAACATCAACAGAGCTTGCCGTTTCTTCCGAATAATCCGGAACCGCTAGAACCGCTGCGGAATGACCGTGAGGAACTGGCTTTTTGTCGGCCGGACCGTCTGTGGCGTCCAATTCGTTATTGGCTGCTCTTTCAGTCGGCTTGGCGATAGCCAATACGTCCGGCTTCACGCCATCTGTCGAGCCGTGTTCTTGTCTCTGCTGGCGTCGCGGGGACACCAGCCGGGCAAGAAGTTTCCATGGAGACGCCATTTGTTTAACCTCGAATTCTACCCCGTGTGCAACTGCGAGAAAAAGCGTTGGCGGCAGAACGAACTGCCGCCATGATCTTGACTTCAATAAGCATGAGAATGCGGCCAGCGCTTGGCCGTCTGCTGCCGATCAACCGAGGTTGAGCCGCTTTCGTAGATCGGCATTTTCTGCACGGAGCTTCTCGGCCAGCAGCTTGCGCAGTCTCTGGTTTTCCTCTTCCAGCTGCAGAAGATCCGCAAACTCATCAACTGCAGCCACCGACGGTGCGGTCGCTGTCTGCACCGCCCTTGGAGCACGTTTGACAGGCGCACGTCTGGCACTTGTCGCACCTTCGTCAGACTTTGCTTTGCGTCCTCTCTTCTGCTTTCCGGCGGTGGCATTCGAAGCCGCTGCCGGTTGCACAGAAACGGCTACTGAAGCAGTTTCAGGCACTGCCTTCTTGGCGCGAGGTTTGCGCACTTTTTTCGGTACATCGGGCGCCGCGGCGGCCGGCGTGTCGGCATTGATCATCGTAGCGTTTTCGTCGGCCATTGTGGTCTCCTGTAAAGCCGATGCATTTGTCTCCTGCCCGATCGGCAGTGTCAATAACGGTCCAGCTTGTTCTTCTCGGGCTACAAGCAACTCGCTGCTTCTTGCCTCAGGAGTTAATGACATAAATGGCATTGCCTCGTCCTGCAGATCTTGAGCAACCGACTTGAGATCTGTGTCTCCCCAAATCGAGTTCGGTTTGGAATTGAGTTTTCGCCGACCTGATTTGTACTCGACGGCAAAGCTGCGCTGTACTTTTTTCAATTTAAGAAGCCTCGGTGTCTCGGTAATTTTTCAGCGACGTCTTCAGCATCGCAACAAGCCTGCAAATAATCACTATCGCGCCGGCTGTGTCCACAACGGCCTGCGAATTTCACATGCTGTCGCTCTTCAGCCCGAGCGACCTGATGCGCAGGTACAACACGATATCACGGGCCCTACGGGGTCCACGCAAATTGTCGAAGCCATTTCTGCGGGAGTGGATGGCGGTTATGCGGCAGGGTTCCCCGGTGACGCGGCTGAGGCAGCTCATTTGCGAGATAAGGCGGTTGACCTGACCGAGGGTATCAGTTTCTAAATTGCCGCCCAGGACAATCTCTCCGATACAATGGGTGACACCAGAGCAGAGGAGGAGTTGCCGAACCCTTCGCGCAATCCACCGATGATAGAAGCACGACGATCGAGGGCCTAGACCACTTGGTTGCGTTGAGCGACTTTGTCCTCAATCTGTAGCACGGCAGCGGGGGATGGCGTTTGTGTGTCTTTAAGCCGGGGTGAGAGTGCTGCGACTCAACCGTATTTTGGAGACAGGAGTTAGATGTTTAGTCCCGGCATTTGATGGAGCGGATCGAGGGTAAAGCGTTCGGACTGTGAAGCCCATGCCTTGCAGATGAACTCGTAGCGTGTGAGGCCCTTAAGGGTCTTGAGCCTGCGGCCAAAGTTATAAGCGGCGACGAAGTCGGCGAGGTGCTGACGACGTTGATCGTGGCTGCGATCGCTTCTTTGATCAGCGACACAGCCGAGCCGCCAGCGCCGGGTGTGGTGAACTGGATGCCGTTGTTGGTGAGCACGGTGTGGATCTTGTAGGGGACGGCAGCAATCAAGCGTAGGAGGAACTCGCGCGAGACGGCGGTGGTAGCCTTCTCGTGCAGTTCGACGAAGGCAAACTTCGAGGTGCGATCGATGGCGACAAACATGTGCAGCTTGCCCTGTTCGGTGCGCACCTCGGCAATGTCAATGTGGAAATAGCCGATAGGGTGGCTCTTGAACTTGTTCTTCGCCGGCTTGTCGCCATCGACATCCGGCAGGCGGCCGATGCCGTGACGCTGCAGGCAACGATGCAGCGAAGACCGCGTAAGATGCGGGATTGTCGGCTGCAGTGCATAGAGGCAGTCATCGAGCGGCAGCAGCGTATATCGGCGAAAGGCAACGATAACGGCCTTCTCCTCGACGTAGAGCACCGTCGATCTCGGCTCTTTCGGGCCGGTCGGAAGGTCCGCAACCGAGGACCGCTACCGCCACTTGGCGACGGTCTTCTGATTGTTCCCGTAACGCTTCGACGCGTTCTCAGGCTCTCTTGACTATGTTATATCGCTCGACGGATTGCCTCTGTCGTCGTGGCGCTCCCATGAAGAACCTGGCCTATAGCGCATCCCTTGATTCGGAAGACAAGGATGCCCCATCAAAGCCTGGGATCAAATATCTAGGTGATGAGAAATTGCGATTACGCTCGGACATTTCGATGAGCAGCGCACAGTGTAGGAACCGAGCTTTTTGGTTTCGCTAGGAATCAGACGTCACACTATCTAAACCGCGGCGGCTGCAAAGGGCAGATGGAGAAAACATCATCCTAAATTAGCCTGCGAATTGCCATGAACGTCGGGCCAAAAGTTCCTACCGGGGCATCGGCAGAGCCCAATCGCGATAGAGGCTATTAAGGGCAGTCGCAGTGTGGCACTCGACAGTTGGCAAGCCGAACTCCTGAAGAACCGTCGCATATCTGACGCCGCTGTTACGGGTCTTAAAGAGAATCCAATAAACCATCTCCCATTTGATGCTGTCTTTGGCACCTTCGAGATGTCCGGCGCGATCCGATTGATCGGCAAGGGTTCGCTTGAGATAGCGAAAAAAGCGTAGCCAGTGATTTGAAGTGATGACAATAACGCCAGTGGCGCGGGCTAATCGCTGCGGCATCAGGCGCGAGTAGCTGCCTTCGATAATCCACCGCTCTTCGTGGATTGCCGCATCATGAAGCGCGGCAAATTCTGCTTCAGGGCGCGACTGCCAATCCGTTCCGGGCAGATGGTGAAGTTGATCGAGATGCACGGCTGGAATACGGAGCTTTTTAGACAGGGCAACCGCCAAAGTCGACTTGCCTGCGTTTGAGGGGCCAATGATCGCGATGCGCTCGCCAAGAGAATCTAAAGGCAGTATAGGGACACCGCGCGGGAGATTGGCTGCGCTTTTATTGGCGGCAGGCAACGGAGCGGGCGCGAGAGCTCGTGGAGACATTAATTTAGTTCCTGTCGCCGGTCGCTCCTCACACGTCACCGAGGAGCTATGGAGATGGTTACGGCCGAGCGTTCGGTGGATGGCCAAACGTCGATCCTGAACAGGCTTTGCGCGAATACGCGATAGATCGACGGCGATGTTCGTCATCCGTTTCAAAGTTCATGGACCTGGGAATGGGTTGTTGATGGCGGCTCGATCATAGCCGAGAGTGGCGACCTAGCTTACCGGTAGCAGGAAGTTGAGATCCGCTCGATTAGTAAATTCTACCAAGACCGGATATGAGAATGATGGCCAACAGTCAAGAGGGGTCGGTTTTTAAGGACCTGACTGTACCCCGATGGAGAGCATCTTCCATTTGGATCCCTCGCGCTTAGAGCGGGAGGTTCCAGCACGCGTCTATTCGAGCAATCTTGTTCAGGGCGCTTACCTCCTAGGTAACAAAGGACCAAATCGTTGGAAATAGGTGCCCGTTCTAATACGAGGCTTGATGGTCACCGTATGCCGCCGCCCTCTCCATCGCGGTAGTGATCGAGGCAGATTGCGACACGACATGTCCGCACCCTTACAAAACACCCTCGGTATAGCGACAATAAACATGTGCAATGTCGCAGGGTTACCGGCTCAACCTGATTGGCATGAGAAGTGCTCAGAGTGAGCGGGGCCCTACAGTCCAAGTCCGATTGGGAGCTTAAACGACTATGCACATCGTGGTCTGTATCAAACAGGTGCCGGACATTGAGGCCTGATATCGTCTTGATCGGGAAGCGGACAATTGACGGCGACACAGCCCCCGTCGGACGCGGAATCGCAAAGAGGCTGAACCTCCAGCAACTGTCTTACCTAGCAAAGATTGTTTTCATTGATCCCATTTCTCGCGAGCTCGTGGTTGAACGGCGCGCGCAACGCGGCGCTTTGGCCATCTCGGCATCGGTCTCCACAACAGGAATATTAGCAAGCCATGGCAACTTTGAATGAGTATCTCCGACAGAAGCACGAAGCACTACTCGATTGGCGGGCGCGCGTCAGAAAGGGGGATCTGAGTGCGGTCACATTTGAGGCCAGTGCAAGCGCTGAAGGCCGCAGCGGCGTGCGACGTATCCGAATTCGGGATTTCCAGGTCATTTCCGACAGCCCGCCCGAGTTCGCAGGCTATAATCTGGGTCCGTCGTCTACAGAACTGCTGCTCGGTGCGCTTGCGAGCTGCCTGACCCATACTTTTCTGATCCATGCTTCCGATCAGGGCGTGCCGCTGGAATCGCTGCATGCGGAAGTCTCCGCCACGATCGATCCGCGTGCAGGTGCAGAAGGATATCAAGACGTTCCCGTCTATCCCCAGGACATCAACTACCTGGTCACACTAGTATCTCCCGCAAGTACCGCGGACGTCGCCAGACTGCGGGCGACCGTGGAAAAGCTCTGTCCAATCCTCAATCTCCTGAAGCGCGGAAACGAGGTGCGCGGGCAGTTGGATCACCAGCAACCCTGACCACTATATAGGGAGCGCCGACTGATGACCGTGTACGTCATGTGTCAGCACGTGTTCTCGACTTCGTCTCGTGTAGGAACCGGTCGAATGTCGCTTGCTGCATATTCCCCAAATTGGTATCGACTGAAGGATCAAATCATGCGCGGCATTCGAAATGCGCCTGCGGCACGGCGATAAAGGGTGCTCCGTTAGGGGCGACCTGGCGCGCCCATAGACTTGTATCGTCCGATGGCCATTTCGACCAGCGAACGTTTGCCGTGGCCTTCGGAGACCTGCATTCCATCCAGCCCCTTAAAGCCCTGAAATCAATATATGTATGTATATAAGCAATAATATATCCTACATCTCACAGATTTTTATAATGCAATTTGCATTTTTTGCGAGCGAGGAAATATATACTATAAAATATATCCGGCTCATCTGTTGCGTTGCTGATGGTTTTCATGAACTGTCCCAACTAAGAGCTGCGATAGCGCACCACAGGAATATCGTTTCCTATGAATGCTGAAAACTTGCCGGCGACATCATCGTCGGGAGGCTCGCACAAGGAGCACGATGACATGCACCACAAAAAGCAATCAGACAAGCACCCTGGCTACTCGCATCTGCGGTTGGCAACCATCGACGGCGCGTCGCCGCCTGGTCTGCAATTGTCAATCGACCGGCAGGAGGGCTCCGGGTCGACGAAGACGACTTTTTTCCAACAATGGCTTCTGGATTTTGCTTTCGGTTGCGAGCTATTTTATCCGATCCAGCTATATGAACATCTCGCAACAAGCGAGGGCGAAGACAAAGGCGTTGAACCTTTGAGTGAGAGTTACGAGTATAGAATTGGGAGAATTCGGACCGGCAGCCACGTTTCTCATTTGAAATCCACGTCTCTCGGGTTTCCAAATTCCAGAATGGAAGCGCCGGCTCAGTCGCCAACGTTTTCAAACTCGAAAGATGGTAAGAAAGTCTTCAGGAACCTGACCATTGTGCGGTACACGCGAGCCGCAGTTCAAACCCTGCTGCCGCTACCATGTACGCGGACAACGGTCGCCCGTCGGCAAAAATCAAGGATATTTGGCCCGCAAGGTTTGCCCAATCATACTGCAGAAAGGATTTCATTCTCCATGTCATTATGTCCTGCGAAATGCATTCGCATCGCCGCACTTGCAGCGGCCGCCATCTTGCTGGGCACCCAGATCGCAGTTGCGCAAGAGCCTTCTATAGAATCTCAGTGGCTGAACACGCCGGCATCTCGAGTGGAAGCGCTTGCGATCCTCCAGACCTTGAATGCAAATCTCCTGAGTAACGCCAGTGCCACGTTTACCCTTGACCGCTGGTGCGCCGCGCATAAGCTCGCACCGGAAGGTTCAAAGATCGTAGCTCAGCGTGTGGACGGGCAAGGCAAACCGGCCGATGAGCACATCCGTGATCTTCTGAGCGTCGGACCCGGTGAGTTGATCGCCTATCGCCGCGTCCGACTGGTCTGCGGCGAACGCGTCCTGTCCGAAGCCGACAACTGGTATGTACCTGCAAAATTAACTGCAGAGATGAATCAGGCGTTGAATACCAGCGATATCGCGTTTGGCAGAGCCGTTCAGGCTCTCAATTTCACTCGCACAAACCTGTCTGCCAAGTTGCTCTGGTCCCCTCTATCCGAAGGCTGGGACATGGACGGCTTAACAGCGCATGAAACAAGTTCCCCCGGCCTGCCGGCGTTCCTGCTCGAACATCGAGCCGTATTGAAACTTCCAGACGGCACGCCGTTTAGCGCCCTGGTCGAAAGCTACACGGAAAAAGTACTAGACTTTCCAGTTCCGCGCCTGCTTTCTCAATAGCGCTTCGGTATCTCGTGCATGCGACAAGGGCGCTTGTCTTGCGGAAGCGTGCCGGCCGGACGATTGCCCTTGTCCATCGTTTAACAGCGGCGACACGCACGATATCCTGTGTGTAACCTAACCCCGAGCCATCGCAGATTGTCGCTTGACAGTCCCCTCGGCAAGCCTCTACCCTTTTTGCATTCACCAGGGGGGTCCCGGCAAGGGGCTGAGATACTGCTGGACAATACGGCTTTGCCGATTGTGGCGCAGTGACCCGTTGAACCTGATCCAGTTCATACTGGCGTAGGGACGGTGCAAGCGCTCGAAGCAGTGGATTCACGCGCGGAATCCGTGCCGGCGTCTTTTCATCATTCCGGCTGAGGACTGGGTCTCCAATCGAAAACTTGGAGCCTCAAACCATGAAAATTGCCGCGAAGACCATCACCCCCACAGTCACCAAAGGCCCGCTGCCGGCGTCGCGGAAGATTTACATCCCGGGAGACATACACGCCGACATCCGTGTGCCGATGCGCGAGATCAGCGTTCATCCGACATCGGGCGAGCCGCCTGTTGTCGTCTATGATTCCTCCGGTCCCTATACGATCGAGGGTGCTGATATCCGCATCGAGCAGGGCCTGTCGCAGCTCCGCCGCGACTGGGTGCTCGCGCGCGGCGATGTCGAAGCCTATCAGGGCCGCCATATCCGCCCCGAAGACAACGGCTTTGCCAGCGGCGAAAGGCTGACGCCCGAATTTCCCACTAAACGTCAGCCGCTACGAGCCAGGGATGGCAAGGCGGTCACCCAGCTCGCCTATGCGCGATCAGGCATCATCACGCCCGAGATGGAATTCATAGCCATCCGCGAAAACCTTGGTCGCAAGGCGCAGGCGGATGCCATGGTCCGCGACGGCGAAAGCTTCGGCGCCCATATTCCGGACCATGTGACGGCGGAATTCGTCCGGCAGGAAGTGGCGGCGGGTCGGGCGATCATCCCCGCCAACATCAATCATCCGGAATCCGAGCCGATGATCATCGGCCGGAATTTCCTGGTGAAGATCAACGCCAATATTGGCAATTCTGCTGTCACCTCGTCCATGACGGAAGAGGTCGAGAAAATGGTCTGGGCGGCCCGCTGGGGCGCCGACACGGTCATGGATCTTTCCACCGGCCGCAATATCCACAATATTCGCGAATGGATCATCCGCAATTCGCCGGTGCCGATCGGTACCGTGCCGCTCTATCAGGCGCTGGAGAGGGTCGAGGGCATTGCCAAAGACCTGTCCTGGGAGGTCTATCGTGACACGCTGATCGAACAGGCCGAACAGGGCGTCGACTATTTCACCATCCACGCCGGCGTGCGGCTTCACTACATCCCGCTCACCGTCAACCGCGTCACCGGCATCGTCTCGCGCGGCGGTTCGATCATGGCGAAGTGGTGTCTCCATCATCATCGCGAAAGCTTCCTATACGAACATTTCGAGGAGATCTGCGACATCTGCCGCGCCTATGACGTCTCCTTCTCGCTCGGCGACGGCCTGCGTCCCGGCTCCATCGCCGATGCCAACGATGCAGCGCAATTCGCCGAACTGGAAACACTGGGAGAGCTGACCAAGATCGCCTGGGCGAAAGACTGCCAGGTGATGATCGAAGGCCCCGGCCATGTGCCGATGCACAAGATCAAGGAGAACATGGACAAGCAGCTCGAGGTCTGCGGCGAGGCACCCTTCTACACGCTCGGGCCGCTGACGACGGATATCGCACCGGGGTACGATCACATCACCTCTGGAATAGGCGCAGCCATGATCGGCTGGTTCGGCACCGCGATGCTCTGCTACGTCACGCCGAAGGAGCATCTCGGCCTTCCCGATCGCACTGACGTCAAGACCGGCGTTATCACCTACAAGATCGCGGCCCACGCGGCTGATCTCGCCAAGGGGCATCCGGCAGCACAGCTGCGCGATGACGCGCTCTCGCGTGCCCGTTTCGAATTCCGCTGGGAGGATCAGTTCAACCTCTCGCTAGACCCCGAAACCGCCCGCAGCTTCCACGACGAGACGTTGCCGAAGGAAGCCCATAAGGTGGCGCATTTCTGCTCCATGTGCGGCCCAAAATTCTGCTCCATGCGCATCTCGCACGATATCCGCGCCGAAGCACAGAAGGAAGGTCTGGATGCGATGGCTGCGCGTTATCGTGAGGGCGGCGGCATCTATATGCCGATAGAAACCCAACAGCAATTGGGCGAATGAGATGCGTGTGCTTGTCAAAGGCGCCGGCGTTGCCGGCCTGACGGTGGCGCATGAACTGCGCGCTCGAGATGCCGAGGTCACCGTGCTCGATCCATATGGCAGTTTCCTCGGCGCTGCATCGTGGCTCGCGGGCGGAATGTTGGCGCCCTGGTGCGAGCAGGAGAGTGCTGATGGCGCCGTGCTGATGCGCGGCCTCACCGCCGCCGACATATGGGACGCAATGGTGCCTGGAGAGGTGCGACGAAACGGAACGCTCGTGGTCGCGTCGGCCCGCGATCTTGGTGAACTGAGACGCTTTGCCTGCCGCACGACCGATTATGAATGGCTGGAAGAGCCGGCGATCGCGTCGCTGGAACCCTCTCTTTCCGGGCGATTCCGGCATGGGCTGTTCTTTCGCCGCGAAGCCCATCTCGATCCTCGGCGAGTGTTGTGTCTGCTGCGCACCAAGCTGACGGTTCAGGGGGTCACCTTCGTGGGCGAGAGCCCGCACGAGGAGAGCTTTGACGGTGTCGTCGATTGCACGGGCGCAGCGCAGATCGGCGAGGCGAAGGAGTTGCGCGGCGTTCGCGGCGAAATGCTCTACCTTAGAAGCTTTGACGTGGATCTCTCCCGGCCGGTCCGCTTGCTCCATCCGCGTTTCCCCGTCTACATCGTCCCGCGTGGAGACGGTCTGTTCATGGTCGGCGCGACGATGATCGAGACGGAATTCGACGGGCCTATAGTCGCCCGTTCACTGATGGAACTGCTCAACGCTGCATACACGCTAAATCCGGCCTTTGCCGATGCAACCATAATCGAAACGGGTGTCGGAATCCGCCCAGCCTTTCCGGACAATCTTCCACGTGCAAGCCATCAGGGGAAGGTGATCTCGCTCAACGGCCTCTACCGCCACGGCTTTCTGCTCGCGCCAGCCATGGCCGCCGAGGCCGCTGAACTTGTCTTCAACCAACACACTACGGGAAGGAACGCCCCATGAAATTAATCGTAAATGGCGAGGCTCTGGATGTCGCGGCTGAGACGCTGTCGGAGCTTTTAGTCTTGATGGAATACGAGGGTGATTGGCTGGCGACAGCCGTCAACGGTGAGCTTGTCCATCGCGAAGACCGGTTCGATCGATCGCTCAACGACAATGACAGAATCGAAATCCTGTCGCCGATGCAGGGAGGTTGACTGATGCTGACGCTTTATGGGTCCGAAATTACCTCCCGTCTGCTGCTTGGCACAGCGCGATACCCCTCTCCTGCCGTCCTCGCCGAGGCTGTAAGGCAATCGGCGACGGAAATCGTCACCGTCTCGCTTCGTCGTGAAATGTCTGGCGGCCGCAGTGGGGGCACCTTCTTCGAAATGGTCCGCGCGCTCGGCGTTCGTATCCTACCCAACACCGCAGGTTGCCACAGCGTCGCGGAAGCGGTGCTGACGGCAAGGATGGCACGCGAGCTGTTCTCCACCGACTGGATCAAGCTCGAGGTTATCGGCAACCATGATACGTTACAGCCGGATGTCTTCGGTCTCGTCGAGGCGGCTCGCATTCTCGTCGGTGAAGGTTTTGGAGTCTTCCCGTACACGACGGACGATCTGGTTGTGGCCGAACGACTGCTGGACGCCGGCTGCAAGGTGCTCATGCCTTGGTGCGCACCGATCGGCAGTGCCGCCGGGCCGCTCAATCCCACGGCGCTCAGAGCAATGCGGGCCCATTTCCCTGACGTGTCGCTGATCGTCGATGCCGGTATCGGTCGGCCGTCGCACGCAACTGCGGTCATGGAGCTCGGTTTCGATGCGGTTCTGCTCAACACCGCCGTTGCCGGCGCGGCAGATCCCGCCGCGATGGCAGCCGCCTTTGCCGCGGCAATCGCCGCCGGCAATCAAGCCTTTAACGCCGGACTGATGGAGCCGCGCGACATGGCCGTACCCTCCACGCCGGTGATCGGAAAGGCGGTGTTCACTTGAAGCGCGACCCGTTTTGCCTGATCGTCGACAGCGCCGAGTGGATTGCCCGACTGGTACCCTCTCGGCATCAAGCTGGTACAGTTGCGCATCAAGGATCGTCCGGAGGCTGAATTATGTACCGAGATTAGTCGCGCAGTAGCAGTCTGCGCTAAATCGATGTGAGCTGATCGTCAACGACCACTGGCGGCTTGCGATCGAGGAAGGTTGCGGCTTCGTCCATCTCGGCCAGGAGGAACCTTGCGAGAGCGGACCTCGGCGCGATCCGAGCCCTGAAACTTGGCCTCTCATCGCACGACGAACGCGAGCTGGAAACCGCACTGGCGGCAAGCCAGGTCCTTTCTTCCGAGCCGGTGAGCCTTTCGCCGCAAGTGTCGCCGCCAGCTCCCACCCCCGTCGCAAGCCGAAGTGGGAGCAAGAGCGGAGATAGTTAAGGTTACCTGGTCGTCGTATTCCTCATTATAGTGGCCTTCCTTTCTTCCGGAGAAAATCAAGGAAAAGCAGCGTTGAGCCGGTTCGATCCAAGGCAGCGATTGCATAGGCAGATAGCCGTATTGGAGCGGAGCCGCTAAGCGAGCAGGAATTGGGTGGAGGCCGGATGATGTCGATAACGCACGCCCTTGGCCGTCATTGGACGCTCAACTTCGATCGTTCAAGCTAACACTACATCTCTCGCCGTGCCGATCAGGCCGGCTTGGAACGGCGTATTCGCGAGATCTGCGAGAGTGCGCTACGGCTACCGTCGGGGGCATGTGCTCTTAGAGCGTGAGGGTTGGGGCATGGCCATGGACTTCGTTCACGACCAGTTGGCGACCGGAAAGAAGTTGCGGGTTCTGACGGTGATCGACACCTTCTCGCGCTATGTGCCGGTGCTTGATCCGTGTCACATAAGCATTCCGACTCCGGCAATGCCCTGTCGCGTCGCGATACCGAACTCCGCCAAGTGCCCCGGAAGGCATTCACCAGCATTGTGCGCTGCCACGCGCGGTTGCATCCTGTTTGACGTTCGAGTTCCACCATCCTTAAGGCGTCAAGACTATGAGCTCAGGCCGCGCCGTTCTTCGGCCGATTCCTTCAAGACGACGGCCGCTCAACGGCCTCCGCAGGTTTCTCGAACGCCCTGGCCCAACCTGCGGGCCATGAGCGTATCGCGCCGAGGCAATTCTCGAATGTTTGTCCGTCGCTCTGCGCTTGGGAATGATCAGTGCATCACTCCCTAGGAGCTTCCCTACCGGCTGAACGCTCCTGCCAGATTCGGAAGCTGATTGTGGGCCGTCGCGAGTTTGCACCGCAGTTGGGCAGCCGGCGGCGACCCGATGGTGAAAAAATGCCGATCCTTTGCCGCGACGGGTCTGAAAACTTCTCGTCGCTAGCGAACCACCACAATAACGTTACGCATCATGCGAACGCCGTTTGGCAGAGGCCAATTCCTGGAAGTGCGAAACAACCCTTCCTTCGCGGCTAGCGTCCTCCGCTTCCCAACCGAACTTCCACGCGTCGTGTCGCGCAAGCCGATCTCCGAGAGCGCTGCCATCACCAGTAGGCGTCCTGTGGGCGGCGAGGTATGGGTTCTCGTGAGCCTTCAGGCCGAGCACCCGCGCTCTTGAACCTGCTTCCTGTATATCGATCAGCTCTTCAATTGTCATACGCGATCCCCCCAGGTTGTCGGCGAACGGTATCATCGCAGTCTGCGCATGCAAGCGAATGCTAAATAGTGCGGTAATTCGGGACAGTTGTTCGTGGAGAGTGCCTCCGGTCGGATGCTGGCTTGCGGCGTGACCGATGAGGTCCGTCTGGCGCTGGTTCGTGGCCGTAGATCGCGCACGCACCTCACAGATATGGGCGGCACCCGCATCGTTACATCGACTCGGCTCTTCGGACTTTCCCGCATATTCGTGAAGCGGGCTCGCGGCTTTCCGAATTCACCAGTGGGGTCGGTATCTTGTTGCCGACCGCACTATGTGGCCAAAAATCCTCATACGCTCGAACCACCATCCCGCCTTGCATCTCTGCGCCGATGGCGAAGCCGACGCTGTCGAACATCTGGTCGGCGCTTCCACGGCCGTCCACTCTACCAGTCATCAAAGTTCGATAGAGGATGCTGGACCGGCAACTGCTGGATCTGGCCTTCGATGCGGCTCTGTGGCGGATACTCCAAAAAGATGTCCGAGCGCAGGAGGATATCCTTGCTAAGTTCCGTCTCGCCAGGCATCCCCACCACCGCGTTCATGTGGATGCCAGGCTGACATGGTTGTCCGAGAGGATGGTCGCGCACTGTTGCCGTTACCGTGGTGACGATATCAGCTTCCTCAACGGCTCCGTTGACCGACGAGCACTGCTCGATCGTGAAGCCGAGACCAGCGAGATGCGGATGCATTTCCGCGTCGCCGAGGCGTCGATATCTTAAAGCCGGAGCTTATCTGTCATAAAAATGGAACAACGCGCTGCTAAAGGCTGCGGGAGAGGGCGTGAACAAGGTCCGAAGCTGCGACTTGCGCTGTCGACCGGCTGCCACTCTCTTTGAACGTTGCGGACAAAATATCCGGAACCCTCACTCCCTGGCGTAACGTGGCTGCGGCATGCGTCTTGTTCGGAACCTTGGCTACCTCGTGATGATGCAACTCGATTTTGGTGCGGCTAAGCCTTCGAGATTGCACATGTTTCGTTGTCGCTATGCGGAGGGGTTTTGTAGGGTGGCCGACATGTCTTGCAATCCGCCCCGATCACCACCGCTAATGGAGGGCGGTCTCGATAGCTCCTGCGCATTTCAAGAAGGTTGCGATCCCGCTGGTGTCCATGAATCACCAGAGCACCGGAAACTCCTCGAACCCACCAGTGATAATCTCTTTGCGCAACTTTAGTTCTTCGGGCGCCACGGCCAGGCGTAGAGCAGGAAAGCGCTGGAAGATCGAACCTAACACCACTTTGAGTTCCACTCTGGCCAGCCCCACGCCGATGCAGTAGTGCGGCCCGTATGAGAAAGCCAAGTGCGGCTTTCTGTCGCGTCCGATGTCGAAGATTTCTGGGTCTTCGAAATGGCGTGGGTCGAATGACGTCGCCGGCAAGCCGACCAGCACCTTGCTCTCCGCGGGAATATGCACGCCCGCGATCGTCACGTCGGTCCTCGGATAACGCATGATGCCGTCCCAGCCCGAGCCCGGCGGGTACATTCGCAGGATTTCCTCCACCGCCTTGTCAACCAGGGATGGATCGCTGCCGAGACGTTCACGCTGTTGCGGATGGCGGAACATGGCCAGCAGGCCGAATTCGATCTGCGCGACGGTTGTCTCGTGCCCGGCCACCAGCATGCCGGCCGCCAGGCCGACCGCCTCTTCCTCGCTCGCCTTGCCCTGGTCAACCGCTGTGAGCAGATCCGTCAGAAGGTTGTCACCCGGATCCTGACGCTTGTCTCGTATCTTGCCCCGAATGTAGCTGCGCAATTCTTCCCAGGCCGAGCGCGCCGCGTTACGCGGGCCGCTTTCATGTTGGTGCGTCATCACCTCGTCGGACAGCCTGGCGAAAAAGGCGTGATCCTCATAGGGCACGCCCATCAGCGCGCTGATGACCATGGCCGGAAGCGGAAACGAGAGATGACGGCGCAGGTCGGCGGGCTGGGGCTGGGCCGCCAGCGTTTCGAACAACTGTGCGGCGATCGCCTCGACCTGCTGCGCGAGCAGCTTCAGCCTTCCGCTGCTGAAGGCCGGCGCCACGATCGTGCGTAAGCGGGCATGCTCGATGCCCTCGTGCGAGCCCAGCCACCCAGGGGAACCGAGAATAACCGTGGCCGGGGTGAATGCCGCCGGAGGCATTCCCGAGGGCCGAAAGGCCGCATCGGACAGGACGGCCTTAGCCTCGTCGTAGCCTGTTACCCACCAGCCTTCGTGCCCCGAGGGGAAGCGCACGCGGTGGATCGGACCGTTGGCGCATAGCGTCAACATTTCGGGTGAGGGCTCGATGTTATCGACGCGCCACATCGGCAGCGTCGGCAATGATTGTCCAGACATGATGACACTTCTATGCGGTGAAAGGGCGAAAGGTGACCGGCGGGCGCTGCCGGGAGCGAATGACTTAAGAGGCATTTAGAAGACTTCTCAGCGGCGATTGTCAGCCCGCAATACTTTACCGCACGAACAGCGGGGGGAAGGTACCGGCATGAAGCACTGGACGTCTTGCAAGCGTCAGCAGCAACGGGAATCGTTGATCTGTCGAAGCATATAGGAGCGTCGCCCTGCGGTCCCTAGTAGTTGGTGGGCAGCAGCAGATCTATAAGGCCTCCTTTTTCAGGCCGTCCGCATCTGACGTTTCGGCTAACAGACCCACGACCTTCAGGGCGCACTCGAATAATGGCCATGTTCTCTCGCGAAGACTTGGGACCGGTCCACAGCCACGACCCATTGCGGAAGCTCGCGCAAGAAGCGAGCGATCGGGTTGGATCTGCATGCGTTTTGCTCCAATGTTCGTCAGAATTCCTGTTGGAGCTGCCTGAGCAGCGCCAACAGGTTGCTACTTTCAAGGCTACTTCGGCGGAGGCATGATTCCCCCGTAAAAAGCCGCCTCGCCCTTGTATTCCGTCAGGACCCGCAGCAAATGCGCCAGCCATTCCTGCTTATCTTCGTCTGGAAGTGGCCCTCCGGCTACCAAATTCAGAGCAAGCTCGATCAACCCCACCGCCAGGCCGTTATCGCCGCTCTCATTGTAGTAATAAGCAATCGTTTCGTAAGACTCAGCCCGTGAGAGGGCATCTTGCTGTGCACACAGTATCAGGATTCGTTCGGAGAGCTCCTTGCCCAGCGACAAGCGTTCTGCAAATGGAAGCTCCGAGTAATCATAGTGTGGACCGAAGAGTTCTTCCATCGCTGCGAAAAGCCAATCTTCAGAGTTTCGTTCAATTGCATCGCGAGCGAATTGCCCTAATGCTATCCAGCCCGCCTCCATGTCGCGCATTTCTCCGATCAACATCGAGACTTGCGACTGGCGCAAAGAGATCCTGTCCGGGAAAAGGTTGATGCTCTCTTCAATTACCGAGAGCGCCGACTTCCAATCCTCAATGTCTGTCGCCGCCCGAATTCGACGACGCAACGCGTTCTCCGTTGCATCGATCTCGCCTTCAGCAATCCGCTCCTTTTCGGCATTTTTTGCTTCCGCGCTGGCGCGCCAGCTTCCGTCAGTCACTTTTGGCAAAACGTCCTCGAGCGAGTCCGGGTGGCCGATAAACGCGATGCTGCCGTCTCGGTCGACAACAAACGCCTGTGGATGCTGGAAAGACAGACTGGCATCCATCCAGAGCTTATCCATTTCGCCTGAGTAGTCGAACGCGATCCGTATGTTCGCATTCGGGAGCCATTTGGTCACCCATGCGTCCACCTCAGCTAGGGCCTCGTCAACCGTTGCAGTCCGCTTATTTGCTACAATGCCGATGACCTCAATTCCGATGTACCGGTATTGCTCTTGCAACTGAGCCAGGCGGACCAGCGCCGGCCCGCAACCACTGCAGGTAATCGAAACGAACACAGGGATGTATATTTTGCCCAACTGGAAGTTGGAAAGCGGCTCGCCGCGCAGCCAGTGCTGCACTTTGATAGACGGGGCTGGAGAGCCGCTATTTAAACTAGAGGTCATTTCTTGTTCTCCACAGTCTTTCAGCCAGCGCTCCGTGCTCGAGGAATGAGCCCTTCCTGCCAAGTATCTGCTCGAGTTGCTCCGATATCGAAAGGCGGCGCTCGTTCCATCGGTTGGACAACAAACGCTGGTGATCTCGTCTTCTGAAGAAGTCTCTGCGGGTACGGGCTGCCATTGCGACGTGTCCATCTTGACGGATTATTATCGTAATGACGGCGTAATACCGTCATGTGGAGCTCATATCGACTATTTTATGCAATGTCGAGGTCCAATATGGTGCCGCGGCTAACATCGGCTCATTTTCACTCCGCGAGGGCGCAGCGAGCTCGACGATCCGCTCCGGTCAGGTGTAGACCCGTCTTCGGCCAGGAGGAACGATCCCCCATGTCGGTGTGGCCTCGCACGGGAAGAAGCAATCGACAACGCGCCACGACCTTCGCCATTGGCTCGTATGCTCGAGGCCCTAAGGATCAGCTCAAGCGGTCCGCAAGGCGACTGAGTTGCCGGAAAGGGTATGCTAGCCTTCGGGAGCCGGTCTAAATCTCGATGGTACCGTCGCTCCTGCAGACAAAGGGACATCGTCGGTGAAAGCCTTGTCCTCGGCGATTGTCAGGATCTGCGCCGTCGCGCCGTCCACACGCAAGTTCCGACCGCGCAATTAGCCGAAGCGATCCGGCAACTCCCGAAATCGATACCAAAGGGCTTCGACGGACAGACCGAAGATCTCGTTTATCCCACATTCAACGATTGGCATTAAAGGCAGGGAGCACTGTCTCCCACAGAGCACGGCATCACAACCGAACCTCCTAGTGCGCACGAGAAGCCTGACGTGCCTGTGGGCGACGTTATCGCTAGCTCTTCGCGATCTGGATCTGTGCGCTGCTGCGCTGCGGTCATCGACCGCCCGGAAGCCGGCGGGTCACCGCACCTGGCATCTGCTAAAGCGGCGATGTGCTGTTGCCGTGACCTAACGCGCGGCGGAACTTGATGCGCTCGCCCTTTAGGCCGCGCGTCCATGATCGCTCCATCGAACCTCCACGCGACTTGAACTTACTAAGCCCATACAGACGGCAACAAGGAGACACCGATGATGATTATCATGGCCTTTTGCTGCCGAGACCAACTAAAGGGACGTTCCGCAATGATTGATCAGTGAACAGAAAAAATTCGATTGCAGTCGCCCGCGGTGCACTCATGTGTCACCGAATCCACTTTCCCCTAAGATGAGTTTTTCTGATGCTTAACGGAAAACGGGAAGCAAATGCCTGTCCTCCCCATATAACTGGGTTAAAGAAGCCACTTGGAGTGATAGGAGGAATGGAAAGCCTAGCAACTGCCAAATTTCTGCAGGCTTTGGCTCAAAAGAGTGGCGGGGAGACAGATCGAGAGCACGTCCCATTTATTGCTCTATCACTTCCCAACATTTCTGATCGATCACACGCAATATCTATCGCCAGCGACGCGCCTTTACGGCAAATCCTGGAACGCGCGCAATGGCTCGAGAAAGTTGGATGTGGAGCTATAGCCATTCCCTGCAACACGGCACATTTTTGGTCGTCCGATATTGCAAATGCTCTAACAATAAATTTCATTAGTATGGTTGAGGTTACCCGCGACTTTATACATCAGCATAACGGCACGGATATAGATAACCTGCGAACAATTGTCTTAGGAATGGAAGCAAATATTCAACGCAAATTATATGGACATTCAGCTGCAGGCTGGGGGGGCGCCGTCCCTGACGTCGACTCAATCCAACAAGACGCAACAAGGGTCATTGATGACGTCAAGAGCGGAAATATAAGTCGCGCCAGATTTAAAATGGCATTACTGGTAGCGCGAACACGAAGCCTCAAGCCTGACGCTATTATACTTGGATGCATTGAGCTGTCTAGCGCATCGCGAGACATATTCAAAGGTACTGATGTTATAGATCCGGTAGATGTTCTTGTAGACGCGTGCATTTTGTGGTTTCGCAATTCATAAACGTCATGATCTTAAGACCAAAATGGTAGAAAATCTCGAACTTGTACGTGGAAATGTTGAGGCTGACCAATTCGCATACTCCAGTGGTGTGGTGCATACCGATGGCTATGGGGGTTACAAGAAGCTCTACGGCAATCAGATTTTGAGGCCGCCTGCATAGCGCATGTGCGCCACTGTTCCACAATGTGATCAAGCTCAAGCTATCACCGACCGCTGACGAAGTTCTGATCTGAACCCTTCAAACTAGACCAGTTTTGGTTAGAGTTTTCCGGTGCATTTTCCTCGCAGGGAAAGGAAGGGAAGACGATGAAGGCATCGCAATTTTCGGACGCGCAGAAGGCGTTCATTCTGAAGCAAGGTGATGAAGGTGTCTTGGTTGCTGAGATCTGCCGCAAGGAGGGCATCAGCCAGGCCACCTATTTCAATCAGAAGAAGATTCTTTAAATCGTTGATGATAGAATCAAGATAGTCGAGATAGGGAATCATGCGAGCGAATAGCTCCGGGCTTGGTTCGATTACACCGGTCGAAAGTCCACGCAGATTGCCTAATAGCACGGTCGAGGACGTTCGGACTTCATGCGCAATCGCTGAGTTCCAGTATCTGAGGTCTGCTTGAAACTCCTCCAGGCGCTCGGCCATCGCGTTAATATTGGCGGTAAAAGCATAGGCATCCTCGAACGAGTTCGGGGGCGGTGTGACACGCACGGAATAATCACCGGCGGCTATCGAATGGGTGGCAGAGCACTCACGATGTCTTGGGCTAGGCCGACGGCCGACAACGGCGGCGGGAATAAGACCGATTATTGCTATTAAACTGAGTGCGGCGACAACCGTCCAGGGCGACTCGGAGGCGTCCGGAGACAGTTCATCCAGTATCGTGAAGAAGATTGTAGCTTTTGCACACGAGCGCGAACGATCATTGTTTGCAAATTTCTAGCTTTAAATTTAACCATCTGTATTGTCCATTCGGTATCCAATGCCCCTGACGGAGACCAGCATGCCGCGCACGCCTGCGGCACCGAGTTTGTATCTCAGATTGCACATATGAGTATCTATCGTCCGGTCGAGCGGTACATTGTCTGGAAAACATTCGTCAATCAGTTCACCACGCTCGAACACGCGGCCGGGGGAACGAGCCAGACGAGCGATAAGCTTGAACTCCGTTTGAGTCAGCTGCAGATCTTTTCGTCCGGTCGGTTGATCTACCCATGCGGCGCGTGCTGACTGGTCGACAGTCAGTTTTCCAAGGCGGATTGGCAGATTGGCGATGCGACCACCGGCCCTCCGTAGAACCGCTGTGGTACGGGCTACCACTACGTCCGGTTCGAACGGTTTGACAATGTAATCATCTGCTCCGCATCGATAGCCCTGCAGTTCGTCAATAGGCTTGTCCCGGCACGTCACCACAATCACCGACGTGTCGCCGCGACGCCTGATTTCAGCCAATACCTCAAAGCCGTTCCGGCGGGGTAACGAGACTTCGAGCATGACGAGATCGGGTTTCAGCTTCATATGGTGCGCAAGGCCTATTTCTCCATCGGAAGCCTCCACTGTTCGATAACCTTCTCTCTCAAGGTAAAATTTTAGTAGAGCACGCGTTTCCGGATCGTCATCGATGATGAGGATCAACTCATTACACATGGCGTGCCTCCTAAAAGCAGTGGATTCCAGAGAGGCATCGCTACCCGTCGCGTCAGCATCGCTGCACCTTTGTTGAGCATGTAGCTTTTGTGCCCGCCCACAAAGTGGACACCAACCCAGGGAAGAAGGTCAGCGGAGACAACATCGCCTTCCGGCAAATATACTTTGCGAGAAGCGATCGCTAATATTTGGGAATGTCTGTTACATTGATCATTATACTCGGCTGGGTCATTGGCATCAACTACCAGCCGGTCGCTTCATGGCGAGTTAACCTGACATCACCCCTGCTCACCCTTATACTCCGCCAGGGTCTGCAGCACGGGCATGTCCGGATCACCTATGAAGGCGATGCTGCCGTCTCGGCCGACAATGAACGCCTGTGGAAGATGGAAAGACAGGCTGGCTAACAGCCAATGCTTAGCCATTTCGCCTGAGTGGTCGAACCCGATCCGAATTTTCGTATTCGGGAGCCATTTGGTTACCCATTTGTCCACCTGAGCTAGGGCCTCGTTAGCCGTTTCAGCTTCCTCATTTGCTGCGACCCCGATGAGTTCAACTCCCATGTCGCTGAATTCCTCCTGCACCTGCGCCAAGTGGGACAGCACCGGCCCGCGATATCCGCAGGTAGTCGAAAAGAAATCGAGGATGTAGATCTTGCCGAGCTGGAAGTTGGAAAGCGGATCGCCGCGGAGCCAGTGCTGCACGTTGATCGACGGGGCTGGCGAGCCAATACTTATATTAGAGGTCATGTTTTATTCTCCAAGGTTCAGGAATGGGTGTGTTCAGGAATGAGTGTGTTGAGGATCAGCTCGAGTTGCTTCGAGTTCAAAACGTGGCGCGCGTTCCATCTGTGGGACAATATACGCCGGTGATCTCGTCTCCTGAAATGGCTTCTGCGGGTACGGACCATCGTGACAGTATCCTTCTTTTGAGAGAGTGCCGGTGTCCTCATCGTGACAGGAAGGCGCCGACTTGATGCAGATGGAGCAGGAGCGACGACGTCGAGGGCTTCCTCGCCGGGGACGCCAAAGATGTACTCGACCCCTCATTCAATCGCCGAGACAAGGAAGTTGGGCCCCTTGACCATGCGCGGATTCTCAAAATGAGCAAAATTTACCTCCTGACGGATTTATGTATGGATTTTGCTTTTAATCCGTCGGAACGATATAGAATCGTTATATGCCCGTCAACAGCCACAAAGCTGCCGCGCCAACAAACTTCCGGCTCCATCGAAAGGCCTTTCGTGCCTAATTGAATTTTCTTTTAGTGAGGGCATAGCGAGACAATTTCCGCAGCGAGCTCCGCGGTCCGGCGTCGGCTCGCCTTCGGCCAGGAGGAACGATCGCCAGGATGTCGGTTGCGGAGATCAGCCATACATCTGCAATACACCGCCCTTTGTCACGGTCGACGACATAGGTGCCCGTCATGCCAATCGCAATCTCGATACAACACAGATCGGCGGCGAACATTTCACCGCCTTTCGCACTACGCCGTCGAAGTCGCGGCTGCCGGCGACATTGGCGCAAGCACCGGCCTATCGTGAGAGCGGCATGTCACGGGTGAGACGCGCATACGCCTTCTACGGATGCTCCTTGCAAATGTGAGCGCGGCATCGCAATCGTCTGTCTAGATTTGGACGGGGCAGGAACGAACTGTTACCCGAATGGGCCAATACCCGCTGGCGGGTGGACCAGCACACGATTCGGCACGAGCGACCTCAACCTGTTGCGAGATGCGCCCGTCCAAGCGATAAACGTACACACTAAGGATGTACAAGTTGGAAAGCCTAGGATATAGTACATCCACGTACACACAAGGTTGATGACATGCACACCACTAAAGCTTTCAAGAATGGAAATTCCCAGGCGGTTCGCATACCGGCGGAACTGGCGTTTGAGCGAATCGATGTTGAGTTGGAAATCGAGCGCATCGGCGACGAGCTTCGCATCCGTCCTGTGCATCGCTCCCTGGCCGGCGTTCTGGATGTATTCGCCCGCTTCTCTCCGGATTTCATGCGCGACGGAAGAGAGTCCCATGAGCAAGAGGAGCGGGATAAGATCTGATGGCGCGTTACATGCTCGATACGAACATGTGTATCTACCTGATGAAAAACCAGCCGGAGCAGGTCGCTCGCCGCTTTGCCAGTTGCTATGTGGGGGACGTGGTGATGTCCGCCATCACCTTCGCGGAACTCGAGTACGGTGTTTCCGCATCCGATGATCCGGCACGAGAACTTGATAATCTCACCGCCCTGGCCGAGCTGATCACGGTAGAGCCGTTTGGGATCGCAGCAGCGCGTGCCTACGGTCCGGTTCGAATGGCGACGAGAGACCGGAAGAAAGATCATCTCGACAAACTGATCGCATCGCATGCGATCGCTCTGGACACGGTATTGGTGACCAACAACACGCGGGACTTCCTGGCGTATCCCGGACTGAAGCTCGAAAACTGGCTGGACGCGGAACGCAGAGAAACCAATTAACCCGTCCCAGCGGCTATGCCGTGAGAGGCGGGCAGGGAGTGGACCTTGACGGGGGTCGTGCTAAGAGTGCCAACGACCAAGGTGCGATCGGCGAAAAGGGCGATGTCAAATTAACTTCTCTAGGTGCGTTTGCGGTATGATGCGGGCTCAGGCCGTCACTGCAGTAGCCATTTTCCGTTGGGCGAACGCATCGAGACGATGCAGGTGAACCGCGATGGCGGAACGCGTTGGGTGTGAAGGGACGACGAGATTTCGCACGGCCGAGAAGATGTTGGTGAAGCGTTGCAACGCACCCGGTGAGCGAAATCGTTGCATCATCCGCTGACGTTTTCGCAGCGGCAGATGCGAATTCTCGGCACGATTGTTCGGGCCCCTTGTGCGATCGATGGTCGAGTAGGCATGACCTGCCGCCGTGCCGCGCCATAGGAGCGGAGCTTGTCGGTGACGATGCGCTTCGGCAGGTATCCTTGCTTCCAGCAGGCGTTCGGCCGCCTTGGTCTTGCGTAATTCTGACCTACCCTGTTCCGTCCTATTCCCTTCGTTGGTTTGAGGAACTGCTTCCGGCGGACACGTGGCGGCGATCGATCGTCAACAGCCTGAGGATTGGTGGCGGGACTACGTTGTTAGCCACCTTACTTGAAATGGCGGCTTCTTTGGGCCTTCGAGCTCGAACCCTTTTGTTGCGCGGACATTCCGCACACTTTCCGTCTGCCAATGGTGGTGCCTGCGGTGGTGCTTGGTGTTCGGATGCAGGTGCTTCTCGCTCGACTCGGCCTGACGAATACCTACTTAGGGTCATCATCACTCATACAGTTGTTGCCGTTCCATTCGTTGTCATCAGTATTGGCGGAGCACTTTCCGGAATCGACGGCGAACGGAGCTTGCATCGCAAAGCCTCGGCGCCTCGCCGTGGATTGTTTTTCGCCGCGTAACGTTTGCCACTTGCAATGCCGGGAATTCTATCCGGTGCTGCGCAGCCGAAATGGCTCCGCACCGCAACCCGCCGCTACCGAACCAACAACAGCAACCAAAAACCGCTGGAGCGAACTCAAAACTGGATAAAACTTGAGGGCAAGGTCAAAACCTGTAATCACAGCTTCAGGCACTTGTCGAAGTCCTTCGCAACGCAAGCTTTGAGCGACGGAATCGATCCAACATCGACAATCTGCCTTATGTCAGTTAAGGAAATCTCATTTGTTCGCTCCCGGTTCCCGTCCTACACAATGACTGACCACCTTAAGACACGATGATTATCGACAGCGGGACCGCTAAAATGACTACTGTGTTGCGAGACAAGTTCGAGATGCTGTCGAATATGAAGCCCTCGCTCGAAGACGGCGAGTATGTGTTCTGCTCGTTACCCAATGAAGGGAGCAAAGTTCACAATCTAAACCCGATCGCGACATTTCATGAAAGAGAAGGCTTGGCAGTCGTCCTCGAGAAAGGAGAGGCGCACGGAGCGGGGTTCGAAACTTCACTTGCGATGCGCCAGATCACTCTCAATGTGAATTCTGCGCTCGATGGCGTCGGCCTCACGGCGGGCGTCGCTGCCTGTCTCGCAGAAGCTGGCATACCGTGCAACATGGTGGCTGCATATCACCACGACCATATTTTTGTGCCGGCGGGCCTAGCTGATCGAGCATTGCAGCTCCTGATATCGCTGCAGGGCGACTCCGCGCGGGCGATGCGCAATGTTGACGGACAATAAGTCGCAGAAGGCCCACGAAGCTTCACTAACTTTGCGAGCAAGCAGCAGCACAGGGTAATATAGAGCCGTCAAATCTGCGGCGGATTTTGTCACACACTGGGGCGAGCGCGTATGAACCTAAAAGGCGGGCATCGACGTGGCACGCTCGTCGCCCGGCCGCAAGGACTGCATTTCCGAATTGGCACTAATCTATCGTGGACGGGTTTCGGTCAGGAGACCGGTTTGCCACTCGCTATGTATCGACTGGCACCCATCTACGCCCATTTGGGTCTTTGCAGCCGATAAATCGGGCCGAAGCTGTGCCGCCCGACAGTTCAATGCAGTTGACTACCAATCGACCGAAGCAACCGATCAGCGTTCTGACGGACATATAGGCAATGCAGGCGAGAATGTGGGCAAGCCAGGCTTGGGCTTCGATCCCGTTCACAATTGGCGATCGTCGTGACAGAGTCTGGGCGGAGAAATCTGCTCGTACGCACGATTATGCGCCCCTACGCCAAGCGCGAGCTGGCCCACGACCGAGGCCATCGCTCGGCGCAGGACCATTCAACCCAATATCCAGCGTCGTCCCGGCCGTCGCTCGACCGTTGTCAGGAGCCGATCTGCAGGCGATCACGCCGAATTTACGAGCGAAAGAACTGCGCCAGCCGCGCCATTCCCCTTGAAGAGTCAGCTGGTTGCCGAACATCACAGCCGAGGTTCCCTGCCCTACCCTTGAAAACCGTGCCCGAGTTGAACAGCATCCCATTGAAGCGCCCCGTGAGTTGCTGCACCCACCTTCCTTGAAAAAGGTGCAGCCGTGGAAGAAGCTGTTCAACGATGTCAGCGCGGCGCATCGCATATCTTTTCTAGAATCCCTAGAGCGGATGCAGTCCTTCGAATCCTGGACGCGTCGAAATCCGCGTCATTCTCCAGAGCTGTCACCTCTGCCACAGTCAGACCAGTGGTTTCTGCGACGTCGTTCAGCGAATAGCCACAAGCCAGGCGAGCTTCTGCAAGCAGAGCGCCAACGGACGGGGCAACTGGGGGTTTCGCAATCTTCGAGACCATGTTCATGTCGATTAAGGCTCCTTTTGGCAGCCGGAAAACGTGCATCCGTTTTCTAGCTCCACCGCTGCCGACCGCGTCCGGCAACGGACAGTTTCTTCGAATTCCGCGGGCGCACTTTCTACCAGTTTGTGCAGCAGAGTACAGGTCTGACGCGATGAAGGGCGGACACCCTTGCGTAGCAGCCGACGAGAGGTAACCCAAGCTCCCAACTGCGGCGCACACTCACGACGGCCGACAAGTAACTTCTGATCTGGCAGGAGCGTTCGCCCCGGTAGGGAAGCTCGTAGGGAGTGATGCACTGATCATTCCCAACCGGAGAACGATGGACAAACAACTCGAGAGTTGCCTCGGCGCGATACGCTCGTGGCCCACAGATTCGGCCAGAGCCTGTGAGAAACCTGCCGGGCGCTGTTGATCGGCCGTGTCTTGAAGAGATCGCCTGAGAAAGGCGCATAGGGATCAAGCGCAGCAACCTGAGCTCAGGGGCCCTTCATCTTTAAGGATTTGAGGAACTTCGATCGCCCGAAAAGATGATGCGGGCAAAGCCCGCATCATCTTTGGCATTCGACTCAGTTCTTGGTGACGAAGTCCTTGACGTTGGCAGGCGTCACGAGCTGGAAGGGTATGTAGACCTTCTTTTCGATCTTCTCGCCCTTGGCGAGCTTGAGCGCCGCATCGAGCGAGCCCTTGCCCTGGCCGGCGGCATCCTGGAACACCGTGACGTCGAGATCACCGGCCTGCATGGCGGCAAGCGCGTCCTGCGTGGCGTCGACACCGCCGACGACAACCTTGCTCATATCCTTGCCGGCTGCCTTCAGTGCCTGGAGGGCGCCGATGGCCATTTCGTCGTTGTTGGAGATCACGGCGTCGAATTCGATACCGCTGGAGAGCCAGTTGGTCATCAGGTCGGCGCCCTGGGTGCGGTCCCAGTTGGCCGTCTGCTCTTCGACGATCTCCAGGCCCTTGCACTCATCGGTCTTGATGACGTCATGGACGTCCTGGGTCCGCATGCGCGCAGCCTGGTTGGAGAGCTCGCCCATGATGACGACAGCTTTGCCCTTGCCGCCGAGAATACGGCAGATTTCCTTGGTTTCCAGCGTGCCGGATTCCAGCTCGTTGGAAGCGACGAAGGCCTGCTTGTCCGGCAGCGTGTCGACGTTGACCGGCTGACGGTTGACGTAAAACCAGCGGAATGCCGGCATCGGCCGCGAGCTTCGACATCGCCGTGGTCGCATCGGTATCGACAGGGTTGACGATGATTGCATCGACCTTGGAGGCGATGAAATTCTGGATCTGGCTCTGCTGCTTGGAAACGTCGTTCTGTGCGTCTTCGACCTGCAGCGTCACGCCGCTCAGTGTCTTTGCATAATAGGTCATGCCGTTGCGCAGAACCGTCAGCGCGGCTGGATCGATTGCTTCACCTGCAAAGGCCCCCGCGATGGAGGAACATACTTCCGCTCGAAGACTGACCCACGCCCGAGCCCGAAGCGGGTCGCCGAGGAAATGCTTCGCTGCGCTCTCACGAAGAGGAGCAATACAACTACATCATATGAGGCTGACGAAAGGCCGTCTCGATAGAGCGATGAGGCGAAGCATATTGACTGCTGCCTACCTAATGTCGTAATAGAACCGTCATTCATTACAAAACCCGTCACGAGGTTATTTATGCCACAATCCGAGAAACCAGACGATGAAGAGCGTATAGTGGAGCGCGTTCGGCGCCATAGCGATAGTATTTGGGCTTCCATAAAGGCGCAGGGCGTGGCTGCCAGAGCACCACTTCCAGACCTCAGGACCTTGCGCTCGTTCTCGTTGGGCGAGGTCGCTGAGATTCTCGGTGTGTCGGGTAGCTATCTGCGCCAGTTGTCAATTGATGGGCAAGGCCCGACACCCGAGCTTGGGACCGCAGGACGACGCTCCTATACACTTGAACAGATCAACGAACTCCGTAATCATCTCGCTTCAGCCCGTCCAAAAGAGGCTTTGAAGTTTCGCCCGCGGCGACGCGAGGGTGATAAGCTGCAGATCATCTCGGTAGTCGCCGGTCCCGCAAGCACCACCACATCGTTTTATCTGGCTCAAGGCCTTGCACTTCAAGGTTTCCGCGTCCTCGCTATAGATCTCGATTCGCACGGGTCGTTATCTAAGATGTTCGGTTTTTACTACTTTGGTTATCCAGTCCACAATGCGAGCATCTATGCGGCGATACGCTTTGACGAGCATCAGGAAAGTATGCGGTCAGCAATCCAACCCACCCTTTTTGATGGTCTTGATCTCGTTCCGGGCTCTGCCGAACTCTCTTTTTTTGAAGAGGAGTGTGGCCGGCGCTTCCGTGGCGAGAAATTGAGGTACCCGGACGCTAGCGCCAGGATGGTGTCTGCGCTTAAGGAAGTTGAGGCGGATTATGATGTGATCGTTCTCGCCTGCGGAGATGGAGACTTTCTGACCGCGGGTGCATATGAAGCAGCAACCGGCGTTCTTGTGACGGTCCGCCCTGAGATGCCTGAGATCGTGTCAATGACCTCGTCCCTCTACTCTTTCACGCATTTCGTCGCACTGATCGAAAGGGCTGGGAGGACCGTAAATCATGATTTCTTCAAATATCTGGTGACAAGGCACGATCCGCGTGACGTCTCACAGCAGAAGTCAATCGCAATGTTGCGGGAATCCCTGGGGGATGATCTGTTGACAGCAACCGTCTGGGAGTCGGACGCGATCCGGCAAGCGCGGGACAAAGGCCGATCATTGTATGAGCTCTCAAGCGGAGCGGTAGGCCGATCGTCGTACGAGCAAGCGATGAAATCGCTGAATTGCGCCAATGCAGAGATAATGGACATCATGTTCGAGGTTTGGGGCCGCGCCCCGTTCTATGTCTCGCTGGCTTCGCGCTCGACGACTGCAGGAAAGGCGAGTTCCGAATCCAGAGGCTAAGCAAGTGAACTCACGTAATTTGCGCATCCACGTGCGCTCGACGGATAAGGACCTCAGCAAGAAGATCACATCGGCAGAGGAAAACTAGCAAATGAGGTGTTGCAAGAACATCCCGCATTTGCGTGAGGTTGAACCGCGCCGGATTTACTCGGGACCATTTCGTTCAAGTTATGCGGCCATGGCTGCTTCCGCTTAATACCGCTCTTCAGCATTGGTTGATGGTATATTCCCGCGGGATAGGGCAGCGAAGCGCGTGCTGGTGGCGTTAATGAAGCGCTATGACTTTGCTCCAAACGGATCATCACCGATAAGCTCCGCTTCTACGGTGCAGCAAAGGCGAAAGTAGCACCCGGCCTTGACCATTGGTCGGACAGGGCCTCAATAATCGGGGCCGAGACAGCCATCTGCCGTTTCGAAAACGGGAACGAACCACGCAAGGCCACCGATCACCAGGCACGTTGCAACGGTTCGTCTCCATGCAATCAGCGACCCGCAATTGCTTTTTCAGTTCCGTCCCGTCGCCGCGCCGGGCAAACAATACGCTACCGCCGGCTCGAAGCTTTCGATGCATGGAAAATTGCGGCCTGTGTCGCCTGAATAACCACGAGCCGCTGACTTTCCAGCCAGAGAAACTTAACGTGACAACACCATCGAGACGCGTCGCGTCAAACCGTGAACGCGAATCGCTGCAGCCGCCATTTGTTTACGGTTACGGCGGAAACTCAATCAAATCCAAATCTTGCCGCTCTCAACACCTCAACTATTCTGTCCCGGGTCTTCATTTTCCTTATGCCGTTTTTGATTGATAATTGATTGTATTTAAGGAAATTCCGAGTATCGCTGAGATGTCCCAAGACGACTTTCCTTTTGCGACTCATGAAAGACACTCCTTTTCACGTCCAGTCAGGCCGGGATAGTCGCCGTTGCAGTCTAAGGTGTTCACGACCTTCAAATGAAATACCCAGGCGGCCGATTGGAGGTGGTTGATTTCAAAGTCCTTCATTTCACTCGCTTCTTTTTGCACAAAACTCATTGTCGAGGAAATGCCCGCCTGCCCGCGGAAGGGAACAGTAACACCCGCGTTCAAACCGAACTTTTTAGCGTCATTGAAGATGCGTCGTTGGTGTTGTCACGTTACTCTCTTTCGCCGATTGCACGTAACTGTGTGGGGACGCCAACGACGATCAGGCGTTGACGTGATTAACGCACCAAGAATGATAGCTAGGGACGCACACATTCCTGAACCTGTCAGCCATTCGCCGAAAAACATGGCGGCAAAGAGCGCGGAAAAGAACGGCTCGCTCGATTCGATGACCTGTGTTTTGTACGCTTCGATATGCCGCAGGGCGAGGATCGTGCAGTAAAAGCCGCAAAAAGACGGAATAACGCCAAGCGACAACAGGCTCGGCAAAGCGTTTGCTGATGGGATTTGTGCACCGCTCCAGAAATAGGGCACGGCGAGCATGACCAGTCCATACGCCAGGAACAACCACAAATTTTCCAAGGAAGAGCGGAGTTTGAAGAATTTCCATGCGAAGATGAAGCTGGCATAACCCAGGCCGGCAATGAGGGCGAGAGTGACGCCCATCAAGCTTCCCGTTTCCAGCCCGTCGCCAGAGATCAGGAAGAAACCGCCGAGAACGACCATAACTATGGCAAACGCTTTCCCCATCGTTACTCTTTCCTTCAGGATGATAATGTCGAGCGCGATTGCGCCAAGCCCACCGGCAAAAACTAGGATGGCGACAAGCGGGATCGGCGCATAAGCGAAGGCGCTGGTTTCAAAATGATAAAGCGTAAAGATGCCAAGTGCGGAGCAAACCGCAATTTTCCACGACCCCGCGAAAGCCGCAGTTAATCGGGCCAGACCCCCAGCTTTCCAGACAACGATGATCGAAATCAGCGAAAGCGCGATACCGCAACGCCAGAACGCGACGGCCGTATGATCGAGACCTTCATTGAAGGCGAAGCGGGACAGTACACCGACGGTTCCATTTGAAAGAGCCGCAAAAAGGGCGAAAGCAGCGCCGGCAACTGGCGAAGGACAAGTACTTTTCACGGCTGTAACATCTTTCTTTTCACATGCAAGTGGCACGCCTCACCGAAGGCGCGGAAGATTTCACCGCTGAGCGGATCCTCGACGTGAAACCATTCAGGATGCCATTGCACAGCTGCGGCAAATGTCGTTGCTTCCTTTACCGATACGGCTTCGATGACGCCGTCCACGCACCGCGCATCGACAGCAAGACCATCCGCCAATTGTGCAATGCCCTGCTCGTGCAGTGTGTTGACTGAAACAGAATTTGTCTTCAGGCGGCGAATGCACTCCGCGATATGGCCGTTACCTTCAGCGACAATTGCATGTGAGGGAGCGTATTGAAGATCACGCGCGAGAGACAGATCTTCAACATGCACACCTCGGCCTTCACCTTCCGAGATATTGGTTGAAAGGGTGCCTCCAAGTGCAACATTGAGTTCCTGCAGCCCACGGCAGATTCCGAACAAGGGGACGCCCAGCGACAAAGCAATCTCGATCGCAGCGATGCTCGTCCTGTCGCGATCAAGATCGAGCGTGCTGGCGCAAGCCATCGGACCCCCGTATCGTGAAGGTGATACATTTGACGCCGCGCCGGTCAGGAGCAATCCATTGAAGGCCAACAGGCAGGTCCGCAACTCTTTGTCGGCAAGTCCCCCTGGGATCAGGACTGGCACGACGCCAGCGGTGAGGTGCAACGCTTCGAGATAACGGGCGCGCACCACATCATAATCAACGCCGTCGACCGTCTGGCGATCGCAAACGACACCAACGATTGCCGGGTTGTCTTCTGCCATAGCGGCCACTATGTCAGGCCTCTTCAAGGGCTTGACCGATATCAGCAAGGATATCGTCGACATGTTCAAGCCCGACGGAAATCCGAATCGCTCCGTCGCGCACGCCGGAAGCCAGGCGCGCTGCTTGCGGCACTGACGCATGCGTCGTGGAGGCCGGATGCGTGGCGAGTGTCCTCGCATCGCCGATGTTTGCAACATGGTAGACGAGTTGTAGGCGCTCGATAAACCGGCGGCCGGCATCGATACCGCCGGCGACCTCGAAAACGATCATCGGGCCGCCATGGTCGCCCATGTTTTGCTCGGCGCGACGTCGTTCCAGCGTTCCGCCAAGACTCGGATAGGTCACGTCGAGGACGTTCCGATGCTCCTTGAGATATTCAGCGACGCGGCGGGCATTGGAGCAATGTCGCGGCATCCGCAATGGCAGCGTCTCCAGGCCCTGGATGCAGAGAAACGATGCGAATGGTGATGGACAGGGGCCAAAGTCACGCATGAGCGTATTGCGCATCTTGAGCAGGAAAGGGCTGGCTCCATAGGGACCGGGCAGATCACGCGCAGCTTCGAGCCAACGGATATTGCCATGGGAGACATCAGGGCGGGTCATCAACGGAAATCGTTCGGAACAGGCGTCCCAATCAAAGGTGCCGCCATCCACGACGACCCCACCAATCGTGGTGCCGTGGCCGCAGATGTATTTTGACGTGGAGTGCAAGGTCACATGCGCGCCGAGCTCAAGCGGGCGTGTGATGAGAGGGGTCATGGTGTTGTCGATGATGAGCAGAATGCCCATTTCATGTGCAATCGCGCCGACCTCCACGATCGGGAAAGGTGTGAGTTTCGGATTGGGCAATGCTTCGGCAAACCAACAACGCGTACGGTCGTCTGAGGCTTCGCGGAAACGTGTAGGATCGCCCGGATCGACGAAACGCGTTTCGATCCCGAGCCTTTGAAAGGTACTAGAAAGCAGATTGATTGTCCCGCCATATAGATGAGCGGAACTCACAATGTTGTCGCCCGCCACCGCAATATTCAAAATGGCGAGCATAATCGCCGCCTGGCCCGACGACGTCGCCAAAGCCGCGACGCCGCCCTCCAGAGAAGCAATGCGTTGCTCGAGTATATCCGTCGTCGGGTTCATCAACCGCGAATAGGTGCGTCCCTCTCTTCGCAGATCAAATACGTCTGATGCGTGATCAATAGATTCAAAAGCATAGGCATTCGAGAGGTAGATCGGCACAGTCGTCGCGAGTGTTGTCGGATCGTAACGATAGCTACCGTGAAGCACCGCCGTCTCAACGTGCAGCGCCGGCGCCGGAACGGGTTGTGTTGTGGCGATATTTCTCTGGGTTTTGGTCGGCATTGGTTGTCTCCGGAAATCTGTTCTTCTCGAGAATTGGCGCTTAGGCCGGCAACAGCGCGCTTTCGATAAAGCGCTTCCGATTCTGGTCCCTGATCAGCATCAGAATGGAAGGTTCACCATTTGGGCCAGATTGAAATATCCCGCCTGTCTCGGAGCAGTGCGCCGCATATTCGAGATCGCGCATGCGGATGGCGTGCGCCTCAGGTAGACGCCAGAATGGGGTAGTCGGATCGAGGTGATGATCGAGATGATAGTTGTCGTTGTTGATCCCCGTCAGCCACTTCTCGATGTTCCGGCTTTGACGGTTTCGCGCCATATGAAGGTTGACGTGCTGGTTGTCGATGGAGCTGCAGTGCTCAGACATCTCGATGAACCATCCGATGATATGGAATGAGGTGACGTAGGGAACGACCCAGAGCAGGAGGAATTCCAGGAAATAGCCGGAGACCAGACCCGCCGCGGCAATAGACGCCCAGAATGCATAGAAGCCCCAGCGATCGAATTCACAGCGCCACCCTTCTCCACGCTGAACTCGCATAGCGCTCTCCTTGCCGGAAAGGGAAGCGACAATTACCTGGTATCTGTTACGTACCAGATACCTGAAATAAGCGTAGGTCTTCGATCCGAGTAAAGGAAGAACAATGATCCTCCAGATAAAGGAACGATCCGTCCGCGGCGTGAATACGCCTTCCTTTATAAAGAACTCTAGGTCGGGATCGGCGTCGGCTCTGCCAAGGAAGGGGTGATGACTATGGACATGAGACTCCTTGTAGGCAAAGTGGCGCTGAAAGATCGGCCAGGCGGTTGGCCACGTGCCGAGCAGGAAGTTCAGCAAGCGATTTTTTGTCAGAACGCCATGCGCGGAATCATGCAAAATGGTGGAAATGCCCCTTTGATGCGCGCCGATCATGATTACCGCGAGAGGATAAAACCACCAGCTTACATCAACCACCAGCCACACAAGGGTAGCGATCACCGCATAGTCCTTAACGATGTAAAATGGGCCATGCCAATTGTCAGTCGCAAGAGCCTTGATGTCACCGGTGATAGATCGATCGAAGTGATGGTGCGTATAGCGATCAGGCGCTTCGATACCTTTATAGAGAGGTTGAGCATGACTGTTCATGAAAATACCTTTTGCTCGATATTGAAGCGCCATTCCGTCGCATAGGCTGATAACGTGACATCGCCCTCTGCAGCATCCCACGGACGGAAAGCAGAAGCTCGGCGCGACGTCTCGCATGGGCGAGCGAACCGTAAGCCGACTGTCGAAGCTCCGCGGAGCGCGGCCGTGCGCTGGCACATTGGAAGGCCGCCGTACTCGTAGTGTGGACCGAAGAGTTCTTGCATTGTCACGAGAAGCCAATCTTCAGAGTTTCGTTCAATCCGATAAGATCCCAAGGAGGTCCCCTGCGTTGGTCTCGTCGACACAAGTCTTCACTGGCGTCTATATGTACTGAGTAGGTTCAGGTCCCGTGGAGGCTGGATGGAGCGTTCATGGAGTGCAGCGCAAACTTAACGCAGTGAAAACAAGAGTAACCGCCCGATTGCTACCGTCGAGATTTTGGGGCCGTTCATGAAGCCGGAAAACTCCAGCCTCCGATGGTAGAGAATCCTGGGGCGGTTCAATAAATGGAAAATTCCAGTTCCAAATGGCCTAATTTATTGGGGGCACGTCAGAGTTCACCGACTGGCCCTATCTGCAGGCAAGCATCGGAGCGCAGACCTGGTTCTGCGATCCACAATCTCCCTGGCAGAAAGGTACCGTCGAAAACACCAACCGACGGGCGAGGAAATGGCTTTCGAGATCGGAGCATGCATGGTTCCGCTTACGAATATAACAGAGATGGCGGATCGCACAGGATGAAAGAAGGGAAGCGGACGGCCCCGGTATGGGACCCCTGTGCGATCCTTCGGCCTAACCGCAGCTAGTGGAAAAAGTTCCTGTGCGGTTCCCCACCAAGCGCCCGTGCCGGAAGGATGTCTGTCGGCACCTTGTTTCATTCTAATAAGAGCACATCTCGATGGTGTAACGTGGTCAGGAAAACAAAGTGGCTTACGAGCCTGATATGGCCATCGTCTTCGATAGCGTGGCAAAGGCGGTGATCGTCAGTTTCCGCGGCGTCACGGTCTATCTGCCGGGTCCCTATGCTGACCGAAAGGTGGCCGTCCTGACCGCCGAAGCGCATTGCCGCCGACTTGGCTGGCGAGATTAATTGCGATTTTTATCAGCGATCCACAAAAGGCAGATATTAATATTAGGAATCGCTCGTCCTTTCGCAATCAGCGCGCATGCCGAGGCAAAACGTGCTAAAGTCTTTGGCAGGTATCAAAAGATCGCTACCGATTTTTCGTCGCTGGTTGTCAACAATTTCAGCGGCTTATGTGCGGTTTTGTCATAAACGCACAGTTCCTTGGGACCTATGGTCAAACCAACGGCCGTCCCGTAGTTTTTCACCAACTCACAGGCGTTTGGTTTTGACATCCAAGCTCCCATGCGGAGCCGCTATGACTCACATTGACCAATCGACTGTCGAAAACACTCTGCTGAAAATGTTGAGCGCGGACCGCTTC
>NZ_JAAXQT010000002.1:0-423209 GCF_019778565.1 Rhizobium laguerreae
CGGTGCTTTCCGACGACGATATCGTCGACATGCTGAAGAAGGGCGGCGTCGATCTCGCCCGCCGCACCGTAGCGAAATACCGGGAGGCAATGAACATCGCCTCTTCGGTCCAGCGCCGCCGCGAGAAACGGGCGCTCGCCAAGGTCGCCGGCTTCTGACGCGGCAATGCTTCGACCTCGATCGAAGCATCCGGCCTGCAAATCCCGCTATTCCTCTCCGGCACCCTTCGTCTTTTCAGACGTGCAATGGCGCTGCAACCCTTTCAATTGTCTTCAACGAACATCGAAATGCCAACCATAACACCGCAAAATTCCAACCTGGCCAGGGAGCTTTTCCTGCTGCTGGTGCTGGCGACCCTTTGGGGTTCCTCCTATAGCTTCATCAAGATCGGTGTCGAGACGATCCCGCCGATCACGTTGATCGCCGCCCGCACGCTGATTGCCGGCGGCATTCTGCTGGCCGTCCTGCGCCACCGGCGTGTCCGTCTGCCGCGTGATCGTGCCACCTGGCGGCGGTTTTTCGTTCAGGCCTGTCTGAACAGCGTCGTCCCCTTCACGCTGATCGCCTGGGCGGAACAGTCCGTCGATGCCGGATTGGCGGTGATCCTGAATTCGGCAACGCCGATCTTCACCTTCCTCCTGGCCGTGCTGATCACCGGCCATGAGCAGGTGACGCTGCGAAGGCTTTTCGGCGTCATGGCCGGGCTTGCCGGCATCTGCCTCGTCATCGGCATCGAAGCGCTCAGTGGTCTCGGTGAAAACCTGATGGCGCAGCTTGCCATCATCCTGGCGACTATCTGTTATGCAGGTGCCGCGATTTTCAGCAAGAACTTCAAGGGGCTTGATCCCGCCGTGCCGGCGGCCGGCTCGTTGATCTCAGGCGCGGTCGTTCTCTTGCCGATGAGTCTTATCATCGATCGGCCGTGGGAACTCGATCCTTCGGCGGCATCGATGCTGGCACTGCTGGCCCTCTCCGCCTTTTCGACGGCGCTTGCCTTTGTGATCTATTTCCGTCTCGTCCAGACGCTGAGTTCGGTCGGAACCACCGCGCAAGCCTATCTCAGAGTGCCGATCGGTGTTGCGATCGGCATCGTCTTCCTCGGCGAAAGGCTGAGTCCGACGGCCTGGATCGGACTCATCTGCGTCATATCAGGTGTCGCCGCCATGACGATCCCCGCCAGAAGGGGCGCAACGCAGGCGCGAAACGCGTAAAGTGGATGGACTGGCGGTCGGCGGTATGCCTTGCCCGACAAGGCATCCGCCACACGTTGACCGAGTGCCACTGTTGGTGATTCGGCGCCCTATTGACTTTTCGGCACGCTCTGGCTAGAAGCCCGCCGCAATCGATGCCGTGAACGGCGTCTGGAGTTATCCCCAGCATCAGAAGGGCACCAAGGACCCGCAGGCCTAAGCCGATCTTGCTTGAGATTGTGCGAAGTGCTTGGATGAACCTGAGGCTTGGCGTAAACTGATACCCGCAAACGACCATAAGAAGGGAAACTCCATGAGTGTGCGTGTATCCGGGAAACATATGGAAATTGGTGAATCTTTCCGTCAAAAGATCGAGGACCAAATTGGTATGGCCATCACGAAATACTTCGACGGGGGATATTCCGGCCAGGTGACCGTGGAAAAGGCGAGTTCTCGTTACTCGGCGGATTGCAAGCTGCATCTCGACAGCGGGGTGGTGCTGCATGCGGCCGGCGAGGCGACCGACCCGCAATTGGCTTTCGATGCCGCCTCCCAGCGGATCGAAAAACGGCTGCGGCGATACAAGCGCAAGCTGAAGGACCATCACGCCGGAAACCATCTGAATGGTTTTGCAGAGGTCTCCTACACGGTTATGGATTCCGTTCCTGATCACGATGATGAAATCGCTGACGATTTCGCTCCGGCGATCGTCGCAGAAAGCACGAAGCAGCTGAAGACCATGTCGGTCGCCACCGCAGTGATGGCGCTCGACATGACCGACGAGCCGCTTCTCCTGTTCCGCAGCCCCGGCAAGGAACATCTGAACATCGTTTACCGTCGGCACGACGGAAATATTGGCTGGATCGATTCAGCCAGTATCAAAGGCTGAGATCAGGGTGGTGAGCGGCGGTATTGCCGCCGCTCCTTGCATTTGATCCCGGCGACAGAAGGAAAAAGAAATGGCATTGGCAGATTTGCTCCATCAGGATGCGATCATTCCCGCCCTCAGAGTAAATTCCAAGAAACAGTTGCTTCAGGAATTGGCTGCAAGAGCCTCCAGGATCACCGGGCTCTCCGAACGGGAGATCTTCGACGTCATCCTGCAGCGCGAACGCCTGGGCTCGACTGGAGTCGGCAACGGCATCGCCATTCCCCACGGCAAGCTGGGAAACATCCATTCGATCGTCGGCATCTTCGCCCGGCTGGAGCAGCCGGTCGATTTCGAGGCGCTGGATGACCAGCCGGTCGATCTCGTGTTCCTGCTGCTTGCGCCGGAGGGCGCGGGCGCTGATCATCTCAAGGCTCTGTCGCGTATCGCCCGCGTGCTGCGCGATCACGATCTGGTCGCCAAGTTGCGCGCCACCGATTCCGCCTCGGCGATCTACGCCTTCCTCAACGAAGAGCAGACGTCGAACGCTGCCTGACGCGCGTCGCGCGATAACGCATCGCATTCTCGAATGCAAAAAGGCGCCTGATCTCCCAGGCGCCTTTGCATTGTGAGAGGCTGAGCGGAACTTGTTGGGCAAACCCACCGCGTTGACCCATCGGGCCACAGTCTCCAGGGTCCCATCACTATGCGAAACAGCACATCGGCGTCTGTCGCCGTCCATCCCTTCAAGATTTCATATCCTGTCTGCGACTTCCTCGCTCAAGGGGATCGAAGGTTGCGCTCCGGCCTTGAGGCAGGCGAGCGAACCGGCGACTGCCGCGCGGCGCAGCGCCGAGACAAAATCGAGGCCATCGTCGAGGCTGGCGGCGAAATAGCCGCAGAACGTGTCTCCCGCGCCGACCGTATCGACAGGTTCGATCTTGAGACCCTGCGCTCGTGAAATCGCCCCGTCGCGGATGGCGATGACCCCATCGGCGCCAAGCGTCACGATCAGCGTCTGGCCGGTCTCCGCATGCAGGCGCGCAAGGGCTGCCTCGCGCGCTTGCGCGTCCATGCCTTCCTGTCCGGCAAGCCGCTCGAACTCGGTCTCGTTGGCGATGACGATATCGGCGAGCCGGCCGAGACGCGGGGCATCGGGGATCAGCGGCGCGAGGTTGAGAATGCTGGTGACGCCCTTGGCGCGGGCGGCCGACAGCGCGCGTTCGACGGCAGCAGCCGGCACTTCGAGCTGCAGCATCAGGATATCGCCTTCGTTCATGCGGCCGATTGCCGTCTCGGCGTCGGCAGGCGTGACCTGGCCATTGGCGCCGGGAATGACGGCAATCATGTTTTCGCCGTCGCCGCCGACAAGGATCAGCGCCGTGCCGGTGGGACCGTCGACATGGTTGACGAGAGAAAGATCGGTGCCTGCATCATCGAGCAGGGCCAGCGCCTCCGCAGCAAAGGCATCCTTGCCGACGGCGCCGTCCATATGCACGTAGCGTCCGGCGCGGCGCGCTGCCAGCGCCTGGTTGGCGCCTTTGCCGCCGGCGGCTGTGGCAAAGCCGTTGCCGGCCACCGTCTCACCGGGCTTCGGCAGGCGCTCGGTCGTGGCGATGAGATCCATGTTGATGGACCCGAAAACTGTGATCATGAATGTGTCCCGTCTTCTAGAGCATGATGCCGAAAAGTCTGAGCGGTTTTCGGAGGACATCATGCTCCTACTGTTTCATGCGGGCGCGACACTGCCCGAAGCGGTCAGTCCTCGTCAACCACCCGGAGTTTCAGAAGGCCGGTGCGGCTCTCCACCGATTTGGCCGCGGCTTCGCTGTCGCGGGCGGGCTTGGCCTCGCCGCCACTCGCTTCGAATTCCAGCGCTTCGATCCTGGCGCCGCGTTTGGTCAGCTTGTCGGCCGAGGTAACCACCATGTCGATGTCCTTCTGCGCCATGGCGAAATGGCCCTGCAGCTTGCGCACCCGCTCATCGAGGCGGCTGAGATCGTCCATCAGGATCGCCACCTCGCCCTGGATCAGATGCGCCTGCGCCCGCATGCGCTGATCCTTGAGCACGGCCTGGATGACCTGGATCGACAGCATCAGCAGCGACGGCGAGACGATGACGATACGCGCGCGGTGCGCCTTCTGCACCACCGGCTCGAAATTCTCGTGGATCTCGGCGAAGATCGATTCGGACGGCACGAAGAGAAAGGCCGTATCCTGGGTTTCGCCCTGGATCAGATATTTCTCGGAAATGTCCCTTATATGGACCTCCATGTCGCGGCGGAACTGCTGGCCGGCGATCTTGCCGGCCTCGGGGCTGCCGGCATCGCGGATCGCGTTCCAGGCTTCGAGCGGAAATTTTGCGTCGATCACCAGCGGCGGCGCACCGTTCGGCATGCGGATCGTGCAGTCAGGCCGCGAACCGTTGGACAGCGTCTGCTGGAAGGCGTAGGCGCCCATCGGCAGACCGTCGGCGACGATCGTTTCCATCCTGGACTGGCCGAAGGCGCCGCGCGTCTGCTTGTTGGACAGAATGGCCTGCAGCCCGACGACATCCTTGGCGAGCGTCTGGATATTGTTCTGCGCGGCATCGATGACCGCCAGCCGCTCCTGCAGCCGCTGCAGGTTCTCATGCGTCGATTTGGTCTGCTCGGTGATCGTCGAGCTGACACGCTGCGACATGCCGTCGAGACGTTGGCTGATCGTCTGGTTGAGTTCGCTCTGCCGCGCGCCGAAGACTTCGGTCATCGCCGCGATCCGGCCCTGCATCTCTGCCTGGATCTTCAAAAGCTCGGCCATCCGCGTCTCGTTTTCCTGAGCACGAAAGTTCGCTTCCTCCGCCTGCTCGCGGCGAAGGCTGGCGCCGCGCAGCAGAAGCACGATTACCAGCAGGGCGAGGGCGGCGAGAACGCCGCCGACAAGCGCCAGCATGGCCGGGCTGATCGAGGCAAGGGCAAGGGCGAGCGATTCGGAATGGATGGTCATGCCGCGAGCATAACAGAAGAAATGGCGATATATAGATCAAAACGTGAACGGAATGGGGGGGGGGGCCTCAATATCCTCGCAAGCGACCGCTCTTCCTCCCTTGGGGAGAAGTCCGCAACATGGGTGCGATCACCCAGCAGAATTCGGACATGGTCGAGCAATCCTCGGCGGAAACCCGCCGGCTCAAGGACGAGGTGGAGACGCTGATCGAGCTGCTGCGGCGTTTCCGCGCCCGACCGGAGGGCCGCTCCGCCGGTGCTGCTCGACGGGCTGCCTGAGGCCAATATGGCAAAATTCCAGACGGGGATGCAAAAAAGCGTATTCCCCGCCTACCGGATAATTCCATAGTCGGAAAAGATGGGTTATGGGAACGCCATGACCATCAAGCCACTCATCATTCTTCCCGATCCCGTTCTCCGCCAGCTGTCCAAGCCGATCGAGCGGGTGGATTCCGACCTGCAGCGTCTTGCCGACGATATGCTGGAAACCATGTACGACGCGCCGGGCATTGGCCTTGCCGCGATCCAGATCGGCGTGCCGCGCCGCATGCTCGTCATCGATATCTCGCGCGAGGGCGAAGAAAAGCAGCCGCAGGTCTTCATCAATCCGGAGATCCTCACATCCTCCGACGAGCGCTCCGTCTATGAGGAAGGCTGCCTTTCGATTCCGGATTATTATGCCGAGGTCGAGCGCCCGGCCACCGTCTCGGTCAAGTATCTCGACCGGAACGGCAAGGAACAGACGGTGGAAGCCGACGGCCTGCTCGCCACCTGCCTGCAGCACGAGATCGACCACCTGAACGGCGTGCTCTTCATCGATTACATCTCGCGGCTGAAGCGGGAGATGGTGATCAAGAAGTTCACCAAGGCGGCGAAGTCCAAGGCGCTCTGACGCTGCGTTGAAAATTCATCGGCGAGAAACTATGATATCACTGATATCATAGTGGAGGTGCCGAATGGGTGATTTTCTGATCAGAAACATTTCCGAAGCATTGAAGCGAGACATTGCGCAATCGGCGCAGCGGAGCGGAAACAGCCTTTCGGACGAGGCCAAGGAGCTTTTGCGGGAAGCGCTGAAAAGAAAAACCGAAACAAAGCCCGAGACTTTGTCGGCGTATGACGCAATACGCGCCGCTTTCGTCAGCGAAAACGCAGTCGACGATGAATTTGCTGCAATCATGGACGAAATCGAGGCCGCGCGGAAAAAGGATTTCGGTCGGCCGTTCGAGGATTTCGAATGATCGTTCTCGATACGAATGTGATTTCCGAGTTCGCCAGGCCATTGCCGAGTGAAAAGGTGAAGGCCTGGATATTGCAGCAGGATGGCTCGAGAATCTGGCTTTGCACGGTCGGCTTGATGGAGCAGATTTACGGAGCTGAAAGGGCTTTCTTGAAGACAGGATCGGACCGCTTCTTTCGCGCGATCGAGAATTTGGTGAAAGGCCAGTTTCGCGATCGTATCGTCGGCTGGGATTTGGAAACGGCAATGGCAACCGGTCGCTTGCGGGCGAAACGCGAAAATATGGGGCGGCCGATTTCGGTCCAGGATGCCATGATAGCCGCCATCTGCCTTGCAAACGGCGCAACGCTTGCGACCCGCAATACCCGAGATTTCGAGGGGCTTGATCTCAAGCTCGTAAACCCGTTTGAAGACGGTTGATCCTCAATTGGCGAGATAAAATGTCTCTTCGCATCATCTTCATGGGAACCCCGGAGTTCTCGGTTCCGACCCTGCGCCTGCTCGTCGATGCCGGTCACAGGATCGTTGCGGTCTATACGCAGCCGCCACGGCCGGGCGGGCGGCGCGGCCTCGATCTGCAGAAATCGCCGGTGCATCAGGCGGCCGAACTGCTGGGCCTCCCGGTCTTCACCCCGGTCAATTTCAAGGATCCCGAGGAACGTGAGAGGTTTCGAGGCCTGAAGGCCGATGTCGGCGTCGTCGTTGCTTACGGATTGCTGCTGCCAGAGGCGATTTTGAACGGCACAAGGGATGGCTGCTACAACGGCCATGCCTCGCTGCTGCCGCGCTGGCGGGGTGCGGCACCCATCCAGCGGGCGATCATGGCCGGCGACGCAAAGACCGGCATGATGGTGATGAAGATGGACAAAGGTCTGGATACCGGCGCCGTGGCACTGACCCGCGAAGTCGAGATCGGCCCGAACATGACGGCCGGCGAGTTGCACGACCGGCTGATGTTGGTCGGCGCCAAGGCGATGGCGGAGGCCATGGTGAAACTCGAAATGAACGACCTGCCGCTGACGCCGCAGCCGGAAGAGGGCGTGCTATATGCCGCCAAGATCGACAAGGCTGAGACGCGCATCGATTTTTCCAGGGATGTCAGCGACGTGCACAATCACATCCGTGGCCTGGCGCCGTTTCCGGGCGCCTGGTTCGCGCTCGAAATCGGCGGCAAGCCGGAGCGGGTGAAGGTGCTGGCGTCCGAACTGGCTGAAGGGCAGGGTGCTGCCGGGCAATTGCTGACGGATGATCTCATGGTCGCTTGCGGCTCGGGTGCGGTGCGGCTCACCAGGCTGCAGAAGGCCGGCGGCAAGCCGCTGGCGGCGGCCGATTTCCTCAGGGGCACGCCGCTTGCGGCGGGCACGAGGCTTTCCTGATGCCGCGTTTCCGCATGACCGTCGAATATGACGGCGGCCCCTATGTCGGCTGGCAGCGGCAGGAGAACGGTCCCTCGGTGCAGGGTGCGATCGAGGCCGCGCTGCTGTCGCTGACCGGCGAGACGGTGTCGGTCCGCGGCGCCGGACGCACCGATTCCGGCGTCCACGCCATGGGGCAGGTGATCCATGCCGATCTTTCGAAGGAGTGGTCGCCCTACCAGCTGCAGAATGCCTTGAACGCGCATCTGAGGCTTGCCGGCGAGCGCGTCTCCATTCTCGACGTCGAGGCGGCTGCCGAATTCTTCGATGCCCGTTTTTCGGCACTGCGGCGCCATTACCTCTATCGCATCGTCAGCCGCCGGGCGCCGCTGGCGCTCGAAGCCGGCAAGGCCTGGTGGGTGCCGAAGGTGCTCGATCACGAGGTCATGCATGCCGCTGCCCAGAGGCTGGTCGGCCGGCACGATTTTTCCACCTTCCGCGCCGCCCACTGCCAGGCAAACAGCCCGGTGCGCACGCTCGACCGGCTGGATGTGACGCGCAATGGCGAGCTGATCGAGATCCGCGCCACGGCGCAGAGTTTTCTTCACAACCAGATCCGTTCCTTCGCCGGCACGCTGAAGTTCGCCGGCGAAGGCAAATGGACGCCTGATGATGTTGAGGCCGCGCTTGAAGCGCGCGACCGCAAGGCCTGCGGCCCCGTGGCGCCGCCGGACGGGCTCTATTTCATGCAGGTGGACTATCCCGACGTCATCCCCGATCGCCGAAGACTGGTCGCCGATACCGATGCCAATGACGGGAATGCTGACGATCCCTCGTAAACCTGCTCAGACGGGATAGATGCCGAGGAAGTGCTGCAGATATTCCGAAAGGATCATCGATGGCACGAGCAGCACCAGTGTCAGCGCCCCGGTCATGAGCGCATGACCATGGCAGATCATCCGGAGAATGCGCGCCAGCACGAAGACCTGCGCCAGCATGAAGGCGAGCAGCAGCAGCGAGACGAGGCCGACGGATCCCGGCAGGAAGAACACCAGCGCCAGCAGCAGCCCGTTGATATAGGAAAGCGGCACGCCGAGCCAGTTGATGCTGACGACGACGGGCGCGAAACGCTCGCCCATGCGGAAGGCAAGCAGCAGAAACCCGGCAAAGATCAGCGGCACGAACCAGTTGGCGACCTCGACGAGGCCGAGCCTGATATAGAAGGCAAAATCGACATCGGCTTTCGGCGGCATCGATCGCAGGAAGGCCTGTCGCCACCAGAGCCAGGAAATACCCATCGGCGGCAGGCACCAGAGCATCGCCCAGAACGAGCGGTTGACGCCGCGCTCCGACATGTCGAGGTAGCGGAAGCCGCGCGGATCCAGCCGGATCAGCAGCCAGAGGCCGGCCAGATAATATTGAACTTCCCTAAAGCCCGGCATTGGCGAACCAGCGGGCGATGAAGGTTTCGTAGATCGCCGTCAGCGTCTCCAGATCGGCGACAGCGACCCGCTCGTCGACCATGTGCATCGTCTGGCCGACGAGGCCGAACTCGACGACGGGGCAATAATCCTTGATGAAGCGCGCATCCGATGTGCCGCCGGTGGTCGACAATTTAGGCGACTGGCCGGCAACGCTTTCGACGGCCGATGACAGCGAGGCGATCAGCGCATTGTTGCGCGTCAGGAAGACATGGCTCGGCCGGTCGGCCCAGGTGATATCGTAGGCCACCGGTTCGCGGCCCGGCCGCAACGCGCCGTTGCCTGCGGCGGCTTCCAGACGGCGCAGGATTTCGGCACGCAGCGTTTCGACGGTCCAGCTGTCGTTGAAGCGGATGTTGAAGCTTGCCGATGCTTTGGCCGGAATGACGTTGGTCGCCGGATTGCCGACGTCAACCGTGGTCACTTCGAGGTTCGACGGCTGGAAATCGTCGGTGCCGCCGTCAAACGGCGGGTCCATCAGCGCCTGCGTCAGCTGCAGCATGCCGCGCACCGGATTGTCGGCAAGATGCGGATAGGCGGCATGGCCCTGCACGCCGTGAACGGTGATTTTACCCGACAGCGAGCCGCGCCGGCCGATCTTGATCATGTCGCCCAACCTGTCAGGATTGGTCGGCTCGCCGACAAGGCAGGCATCCCAGCGCTCGCCGCGCTCGGCCGCCCATTGCAGCAGCTTGATCGTGCCGTTGATCGCCGGGCCTTCCTCGTCGCCGGTGATAAGAAAGGAGATCGAGCCCTTGGGTGGCCCGCTTTTCTCGATATGGCGGGCGACGGCGGCGACGAAACAGGCGATGCCGCCCTTCATGTCGACGGCGCCGCGGCCAAAAAGCTCGCCCTTCGAAATCTGGGCCTCAAAGGGCGGATGCGTCCAGGCGCCTTCGTCGCCGACCGGCACGACATCGGTATGGCCGGCAAACATCAGATGCGGGCCGTCCGTGCCGAGGCGGGCATAGAGGTTTTCGATGTCGGGCGTTCCCTCTTCGCTCGCCTTCACCCTGTCGACCGAAAAGCCGAGCGGCGCAAGCATCGCCTCCAGCGCCGACAGCGCGCCGCCTTCGGCGGGCGTCACGGACGGGCAGCGAATCAGCGTCTGGAGATTGGCGACGGGGTCGGTAGCGGTCATGGCGGTCGAACTATCCGGCGGGAATGGCAAAGACATGGCAAGGCGGGGTTGCCTACAGCGCCGCGCGTCTTTTAAGACGCGCAAAGGACGCTGTAGCACTTTGAATTGCTGCATAATTTTATCCTTAAATAGATCTCGATTTAAGGAATTATGCAGGTGCGTAAAAAGACGCCGTCTGTTTACCGGATCAACGTCCCGGTGTCATCAATCTCTGAGCAGCTCGTTGATGCCGGTCTTCGAGCGGGTCTTTTCATCGACGCGCTTGACGATGACGGCGCAGTAAAGATGCGGCGCCGGCTGGCCGTTGCCCATCGTCGCATTGCCCGACGGCATCGAGCCGGCGACGACGACGGAATAGGGCGGCACTTCGCCGTAGGTCACCTCGCCGGTGGCGCGGTCAACGATCTTGGTCGACTTGCCGATAAAGACCCCCATGCCGAGCACCGAGCCTTCGCGGATGATGCAGCCTTCGACCACCTCGGAACGGGCGCCGATGAAGCAATTGTCCTCGATGATCGTCGGGCCCGCCTGCATCGGCTCCAACACGCCGCCAATGCCGACGCCGCCGGAGAGATGCACATGTTTGCCGATCTGCGCGCAGGAGCCGACCGTTGCCCAGGTATCGACCATCGTGCCTTCGCCGACATAGGCGCCGAGATTGACGAAGGAAGGCATCAGGATCGCGTTCGGGGCGATGTAAGCCGAGCGGCGCACGACGCAGTTCGGCACGGCGCGGAAGCCGGCGGCGCGGAACTGGTTCTCACCCCAGTTTTCGAACTTCGAAGGAACCTTGTCCCACCAGGTCGAGTTGCCCGAGCCGCCCTTCACCACGTCCATGTCGTTGAGGCGGAAGGACAGCAGCACGGCCTTCTTCAGCCACTGATTGACCGTCCAGGCACCGTCTGAGCTACGTTCGGCGACACGGGCCTTGCCGGCATCGAGCAGATCGAGCGCTGCTTCGACCGCATCGCGAATCTCGCCTTTCGTCGACTGGTTCACATTGTCGCGATTGTCGAAGGCGGCTTCGATGATCTTTTCGAGGGATGCGAGGTCGGTGGGGCTCATGAGAATTCCTTAAACTTCGATCTTTATCGTGGAGACGGCGGGGTCTCCGGAATGCGGTTGGCGGGGATGTATCCTGCTCTACAGCATGAACCCGTAGAACGGAATGATTTTTCCGACAAGATCATATCTGGATTCAAAGCGTTATAGCGACATATCCGGCTTCGTAGCCGGCAATACTGAAAGGCATTTCGACATGGCGAAGGGACGAAACGGCGGTTCGCGGCGCAAGGATGGCGTATGGGACCCGCTGAAGAGCAGCTCGACCGACAGGCAGCGCGCCGAAGCCGTGCCGAAGACGCCGCAGACGATGTCGCCTGCCTATCGCCTTGCCTATGTCGACGAGGATTTCCTCTGCCGCGAGGAATTGCGGCCGATCCGCCTGCAGCTGGAGCTGTTGAAGACGGAGATGATGCTGACCGAACGCGGCATCAAGTCGACCGTCGTCATGTTCGGCGGCGCCCGCATTCCCGCTCCCGGCCAGAGCGCCTGGGCAGCCCGCAACGATATCCAGCGCATCAACCTGGAGGCGGCGTCGGTCTATTATGACGAGGCGCGCAAATTCGCCCGGCTCTGCTCGAAATATTCGGCCACCTTGAATTTCCACGAATATGTCATCGTCACCGGCGGCGGCCCCGGTGTGATGGAGGCGGGCAATCGCGGCGCGGCCGACGAGGGTGCGCCGTCGATCGGCCTCAACATCGTGCTGCCGCACGAGCAGGCGCCGAACGCCTATGTGACGCCGGAGCTCAGCTTCAACTTCCACTATTTCGCCATCCGCAAGATGCATTTCATGGTGCGCGCCAAGGCGATCGCGGTCTTTCCGGGCGGCTTCGGCACGCTCGACGAATTCTTCGAATGCCTGACGCTGATCCAGACCGGCCGCATGGAGCGCCTGCCGCTGATCCTCTTCGGAGAGACGTTCTGGCGGAGGATCATTAATTTCGAGGCATTGGCCGAATTCGGCACGATCGCGCCCGACGATGTCAAGCTGATCAGCTTCGTCGATACGGCTGAAGCGGCATGGAAGATCGTGCAGGATTTCTACGAACACCGCGAGTAGGGGCTCAAGCGGGCCCTTCGGCCGAACGACACGCATTCACAATTCCTCCCGCTCCTTCCCATCGGAGCGGGAAGGGAGCGGGAGGACGGTTCGTGCGGCCTTACAGAAGCGGTCGGTCCGGCATGTCGTCGATCGAGATGACGCCGTCCTTGTTGCGGTCCATCCGGGTAAACAGCTTGTCGAAGGCGGCTGTGGCTTCCTGTTTGGAAATCTGGCCGTTCTGGTCGGTATCGATCCGTTGCATCATCAGCGAGGCGCGCATGAAGTTGCCGCCATGGCGCATCCAGCGATGTCCATCACGACCGTCGTGGCCGTTGCGCGGCGGCCGTCCCTGGTCATTGTTGTCGGCGGTTTCAGGTGCCGTGGGTGCGGCGTTCGCATCCTTGTTTTCGCCGGCCTCCTGCTTGCGCTGATCTCTCATCGCCTGCATCTGCGTTTGCCGGTACGTACGGATTTCACCCGGTGTCAGCGAACCGTCCTTGTTGGTGTCGATCGCAGCGAACATCTTGTCGATGCCTGCGGTCGCCTCGTCCTTGGAGATCTGTCCGTCCTTGTTCGTGTCGAATTGCTTGAGCATGCGGACATAGGTGATTTCGCGGAAGGCAGCGGCGCCCGGACCGGGCCGGCCCATGCCGGCATGCTGGCGCGGTCCGTCGCCCGGCGCGGCAAAGCCTGCCCCGGCGGCTGCGCCGAAGATGAGGGTGGAGGAAAGCGCTGCCAGTATCAGCTTGTTGCGGTACATCGTGTTTGCCTTTCGTAAGGTGTCCCTTCACGAAAGAAGATATGACCGCAGCCCCGGAAGACCCAGTTAAACATCGGTAAGCTGAGTGAAAACTTGGTAATGCTTTAGCCGGTAATCTTGCCGAGAAAAGCAGCGAGGTCGTCGGTGACGAAATCGATGTGATCCTCATCGCCGCTGGTCTTTTCCCACCATTCGACGACCGTCTCTTCCAGATTGCGCGGCACCAGCAGTACGGTCTGCATGCCGAGCGCCTTCGGCACCGTCAGGTTGCGCGGCAGATCCTCGAACATAGCCGCCTTGGTGGTTTCGACCCGCTTCAGCGCCGTGAATTTGTCGTAGGTCGCCTGCGCCGGCTTCGGCACGTAGTCGGCAGCGACGATATCGAAAATGTCGTCGAAATGCTCGAGGATGCCGAGCGCCTCCGCCGTCATTTCGGCATGCTTGACGCTGCCATTGGTGAAGATGAACTTGCGCCCCGGCAGCGCCTTGATCGCCTCGCCGAGTTCCGCCTGCGGCGTCAGCGCCGTGTAATCGATCGCATGCGCCTTTTCGAGGAAATCGTTCGGGTCGATGCCGTGATGGATCATCAGGCCCTGCAGCGTCGTGCCATGCTCGAGGTAATATTGCTTCTGCAGCTTGCGCGCCTCTTCCCGTTCCATCTGCAGGAGTGCCGCGACATAGGCGGTCATGTTCTTGTCGATCTGCGCGAAGAGATTGACATAATGCGGATAGAGCGTGTTGTCGAGGTCGAAGACCCAGTCGGTGATGTGCTGGAAATCGGCTCTATCAGGCGTGCGATCGATCTTGTTCATGGCGGTCTTATGGCACGGCTGATCCGCCAAGGAAATCGGCAAGAAGGAATAGACGCCCGATTTTCGGCGGACGGCGCAGGCACGGAATGCTAGAAAGCGGTCATGCTTTTCGAACGCCCCGATGATGATACGCTTTATGATGCCCTGATCGCCCGCAGTGCCGATTATGAGGGGCAGGCCTATGTCTGCGTCAAGACGACAGGCATCTTCTGCCGTCTGACCTGCCCGGCGCGCAAGCCGAAGCGGGAAAATACGCTCTTCTTCGACACGATCGCCGCCTGCATGCATTCCGGCTTCCGCCCGTGCCAGCGCTGCAGACCGCTGGAGCAGCCGGGCAGGGAACCTATCGTCGACGAACTGCTTGCCGCATTGGACCGCGAGCCGCAGTTGCGCTGGACCGAGGATGAGCTTGTGCGCCGCGGCCATGATCCCTCGACCGTGCGCCGCGCCTTCAAACGCGGGCTCGGCATGACCTTCCACGATATAGTGCGATATCGCCGGCTGGGAGAGGCGGCCCGGCAACTGGCCGACGGCGCGCGCGTCATCGATGCGCAGCTCGATGCGGGATATAACTCCCCAAGCGGTTTCCGGGCGGCTTTCCAGCGGCTGGTCGGCAAGGCGCCGGCGCTGTCGCAGAACCGCGAACTGCTCTTTGCCGACTGGTTCGACACCCCACTCGGTCCAATGGTGGCCGTTGCCGACAAGACGCATCTGCATCTTCTCGAATTCCACGATCGTAAGGCGCTGCCGACCGAGCTCGAGGCGCTGCAGAAGCGCATCCGCTCCTCGGTCGCGATCGGCCGCACCCCGGCGATCGACCAGATCGAGGCGGAGATCGGGGATTATTTCAAAGGGCGGCTCACCGTCTTCAAGACGCCGTTGGCGCTCGGCGGCACGCCCTTCGAAAAACATGTCTGGGCAAAGCTCATGGAGATTCCTGTCGGCCAGACGCGCGCCTATGGCGATCTCGCAAGGAAAATGGAAAGGCCGGAGGTCGTGCGTGCCGTCGGTCGCGCCAACGGCGCCAACCAGCTTGCCATCATCGTGCCTTGCCATCGCATCCTCGGCGCGGATGGTTCGTTGACCGGTTATGGCGGGGGGCTCTGGCGCAAGCAATGGCTGCTGCGGCATGAAGAGAAGTTCAGAGCACAAGCACCTAACATGGAGGAGACGGCATGAGCCAGACTGAAAAGGCCAAGGCATTCGGAGCATTGCACCGCAAGGGCGACCCGGTTGTTCTTTACAATATCTGGGATGCCGGCACGGCGAAGGCGGTCGCCGATGCCGGCGCCAAGGCGCTTGCCACAGGAAGCTGGTCGGTCGCCGCTGCGCATGGTTATGCCGACGGCGAGGAGTTGCCGATGTCGGTGCTGGTCGAAACGGCGAAGTCCATCACCGCTGCCGTCGACCTGCCGCTTTCGGTCGATTTCGAAGGCGCCTATTCGGCCGAGCCTGACGGTGCGGCGGCCAACGTTGCCAAGCTCGTGGAGGCCGGCGCCGTCGGCATTAATTTCGAAGATCAGGTGGTCGGCGGCGGCGGGCTTTATCCGGCCGAGAGGCAGGCGGCCCGCATCCGCGCCATTCGCGCCATGGCGGAAGGTAAGGGCGTCCCCTTCTTCATCAACGCTCGCACCGATCTCTTCCTGGCCGAGAGCGATCTTTCCAAACATGCCGGTCTGGTGGACGAGGCGATCGAGCGCGGCAAAGCCTATGCGGCCGCCGGCGGCAGCGGCTTCTTCGTTCCCGGCTTGATCGATCCCGCCTTGATCGAGAAGATCTGCGCGGCATCGCCGTTGCCGGTCAACATCATGATGCGGACAGGCGCCCCGGATGTGAAGACGCTGGCCAGCCTCGGCGTCGGCCGCGTCAGTTATGGGCCAGGGCCTTACCGGTCGATGATGGAAAAGCTGAAACAGGAGGCGGCGGCGATTTACAGCCTGCTCTGACGTCGAATGCCCGAGGGCCGCAGGTCTGCTGCGACAATCTGCGGCCCGCGATGAAATCCCGTTCCGCTCAGGAACGGAAGCGCAGATTTCGCCGCGTCAGCTGGCTGACCGAGGTGCAGCCCATCAGCTTCATGCCGCGCTCGATTTCGGTGCGCATTGTCTCCAGCGCCCGTTCGACGCCGGGCTGTCCGGCAGCGGCAAGCGGGAAGAGGTAGTAGCGCCCGAGCCCGACGGCCTTCGCCCCCAGCGACAGCGCTTTGAGAACATGCGTTCCGCGCTGCACGCCGCCATCCATCATCACGTCGATCCGGTCGCCCACGGCGTCGACGATCTCGGCCAGCTGGTCGAAGGCGCTGCGCGAGCCGTCGAGCTGGCGCCCGCCATGATTGGAAAGCACGATGCCGCTGCAGCCGATCTCGGCCGCGCGCTTGGCGTCTTCCACCGACATGATGCCCTTAAGGCAGAATGGTCCGCCCCATTCGCGCACCATCTCCGCCACGTCGTCCCAGGACATCGAGGGGTCCAGCATCTCGGTGAAGTATCGGCTGATCGACAGCGCGCCGCCATCCATCTTGACGTGGTTTTCGAGCTGCGGCAGCCGGAAGCGCTCGTGTGTCAGCCAGTCGATCGCCCAGGAAGGCTTGATCGCGAACTGGGTCATGCCGGCAAGATTGAGCTTGAAGGGAATGGCAAAGCCCGTGCGCTTGTCGCGCTCGCGGTTGCCGCCGGTGATGCTGTCGACCGTCAGCATCATCGCCTGCACGCCGGCATTTTTCGCTCGCGCCATCATCTCGCGGTTGAGGCCGCGGTCCTTGTGGAAATAGAACTGATAGACCTGCGGCCCGTTGCTGATCTGTCTCGCTTCCTCCAGGCTGATCGTGCCGAGCGAGGAGACGCCGAACATCGTCCCGTGTTTTGCCGCCGCTGCCGCGACCGCCCGCTCTCCCTGGTGGTGGAAAAGGCGCTGCAACGCCGTCGGTGAGCAATAGACCGGCATTGCCAGCTTCTGCCCCATGACGGTCACTGACATGTCGACATCGGCCACACCGCGCAAGACGTCAGGCACCAGATCGCAGGCCTCAAAGGCCGCGGTATTGCGCCGGTACGTCACCTCGTCATCGGCGCCGCCGTCTATATAGTCGAATATCGGCCCGGGAAGACGCCGTTTGGCCATGCGCCGGAAATCGTGAAAATTATAGCAGTCTGTCAGGCGCATTTCTGTCCTCGATTCCCTGTTCCGGTGTGCGGAAGATCCACCCTTCGCAAGTGAAGGGCGCAGCTTCGTTCAGGGAACGATCAGCGTTCCGATACCATGCTCGGTGAAGATTTCGAGCAGGACGGAATGGGCCGTCTTGCCGTTCAGGATGACGACACCCTGCACGCCGGCCTTGATCGCATCGATGCAGGTCTCGACCTTCGGGATCATGCCGCCGGAAATCGTGCCATCGGCAATCAGCGCATGCGCTTCGGCGACGGAAAGCTCCTTGATGAGCTGGCCGTTCTTGTCGAGCACGCCGGCCACATCGGTCAGGAATAGCAGCCGGGTGGCGTTCAGCGCACCGGCGATGGCGCCCGCGAAAGTGTCGGCGTTGATATTATAGGTGGCGCCGTCGCGGCCAGGCGCCACGGGTGCGATGACCGGGATCATTTCGGAGCGGGCAAGCAGATCAAGCAGCGTCCGGTCGACCTCGACCACTTCGCCGACGAAACCGAGATCGAGCACGCGCTCAATGTTCGAATCCGGATCCTTGATGGTCTTGCGTGCCTTTTCGGCGAAGACCATGTTGCCGTCCTTGCCGCAAAGGCCGATCGCCCACTCGCCGGTCTGGTTGATCAGCGCGACGATTTCCTTGTTGATCGAGCCGGCGAGCACCATCTCGACGATCTCGACCGTTTTCTGGTCGGTGACGCGAAGGCCGCCCTCGAATTTTGATTCGATGCCCATCTTGCTCAGCATGGCGCCGATCTGCGGGCCGCCGCCATGAACGACGATCGGATTGACGCCCGATTGCTTCAAGAGCGCGATGTCGCTGGCAAAGGCCTTGCCGAGCTCGGGATTGCCCATGGCGTGGCCGCCATATTTCACGACAATCGTCTTGTTCTCGTAACGCTGCATGAAGGGCAGTGCCTTGGCCAGAAGCCGTGCCTGCATTTCGCTTTCGGTTTCGTTCATGGGAACCCCGCAGAATTGTTCGCGGCCTTTTATCGCAAGTTTCTGACGGAGGGAATAATCCAGAGGGCAATAGTTTTTCGTATCTGTCGCGGAGCCGGACGTCGTTACCGTCTGGCGCACGCAAGCTTGAGATGAGGAACGGCATGCAAGGCGATGAGATCGCAGACTTGATCGGCCGCGTCGCACTCGGCGATCGCAGGGCTTTCGTGGCACTCTACAATCAGACCGGACCGAAACTTTTCTCGATCTGCCTGCGTATCTTGAAGGATCGCACGGAAGCCGAAGAAGCCCTGCAGGAAGTCTATATCAGCATCTGGCAACGCGCTCGCAGCTTCTCTGTCTCCTCGGGTTCGTCCTCGGCATGGCTGGCCGCAATTGCCCGCAACCGGTCGATCGATGCGCTGCGAGCGCGCAAGCCCGTCGCCGACGAATTGGACACGGTCTACGATCTGGCCGATGCCGGACCCGACCCGGAAATGCAGACGGTGACCAAGGATGAAGGAAGGCGGATTGACACCTGCATGGAAGAGTTGGAAGCTGATCGTGCGGTCGCGGTGAAACGGGCTTATGTCGAAGGGCTGAGCTATCAGGAACTGGCCGATCAGTTTGGTGTCCCGCTGAACACGATGCGGACCTGGCTTAGGCGCAGCCTCTTGAAACTGAGAGAGTGCATGGAACGATGACATCGCCCGACAAAAGCAAGGGAGACCGCTCCCGCGACGAGGTTCTCGCCGGCGAATATGTGCTTGGCGTCCTGTCGTTGCAGGATCGCCGGGTGGTGGAAGAGCGCATGCGCCACGACCGCCCCTTCGCTGCAATCGTCAGCCGCTGGGAAACCAACCTCTCCGCCTTCAACGACGAGTACGAAGGTGTTGCTCCGAACCGGGAAACCTTCAAGCAGATCGAGGCGCGACTGTTCGGCTATGGCCAAAAGCCCCCCTCCTTTTCGCAAGGGCTCTGGAATTCCGCCGTTTTCTGGCGCTCGCTGAGCTTCGCCTGCATCGTCGTTGCCGTCAGCGCCGTCATCTTCGCCTCCGGCGTGGTGCCGGAGCCGCAGGGGCCTGCACCACTGGTGGCCTCGCTTTCGGGCCAGAACAGCACCATCAATCTTCTTGCCTCCTACGAGCTTCAGAGCGGCCGGCTGAAGATCGTGCCGGTCGCCGCCGGCAAGCCGGAGGAGAAATCGCTGGAACTTTGGCTGGTGCCGGGCAGCGGCATGACGAGATCGCTCGGCGTCTTCCAGCCGGGCAAAAGCGGTGAACTCGTCATTCCCGCCGAACTGCGCAGCATGATAGCCGATGGCGCAACGCTTGCCGTCAGTCTCGAACCCTTCGGCGGCTCGCCGACCGGCCAGGCGACCGGTCCGGTGATCGCAAGCGGTCCCCTGCGCCGGCCATAATCGCGCCGGCCGTAAATTATGTCTCCTCTCTGAAACTCTTGGCGCCGCCTTCCGTAGTTCAAAATGTCCGGACGACGCTGAGGCATGAAGCCGGCGGACGGTTTCCGGTGAGGAGAAAATCATGATCAAGTCCGTATTGCGCGGCTTCGCGCTTGCCACCGCCATGTCAGCCGTCGCCTTCGCCGCCGCGAAAAACCCGACGGTCGGCGGTGCGGCGATGTTTGATAGCAAGAACATCATCGAGAACGCCGTGAACTCCAAGGATCACACGACGTTGGTCGCAGCCGTCAAGGCAGCCGGCCTGGTCGGCACCCTCGAGGGTAAAGGCCCCTTCACCGTCTTCGCGCCGACCAACGAAGCTTTCGCCGCCCTGCCGAAGGGCACCGTCGATACGCTGCTGAAGCCGGAAAACAAAGCGACGCTCACCAAGGTTCTGACCTGCCACGTCGTTGCCGCCGATGCGATGGCCAAGACCGTTGCCAAGATGATCAAGGATGACGGCGGCGAGCACGACATCAAGACCGTCGGCGGCTGCGTGCTGAAAGCCAAGGAAAGCATGGGCAAGATCACCCTGACTGATGAAAACGGCGGCGTCTCCCATGTGACGATCGCCGACGTCAAACAGTCGAACGGCGTCATCCATGTCGTCGACAAGGTGCTGCTGCCGAAGATGTAAGCCCGCTCATATCGGCAGACGCATTGGGGCGCTCTTCGGGGCGCCCCAAACATAGGCGCTCTATCGGGCCGCTTCGGCTCTCGGGAAGACGAGGGAGACACTCATGCCGGCGTCAGGGGACGAGCTGACTTCAACCTCGGCGCGGGCATTCTGTTTCAGCGACTGTACGATCATCGCGCTCAGCTTTCCCGGCTGCGGCCAGGTGACATCCCGGGGAAGACCGACTCCATTGTCAGCAACGGTGATCCTGCATCCGGTTTCGCCGACGACACAGCGGAGCGTGATCTCGCCGCCATCGCGTCCGAGGAAGGCATGCTTCAGCGTATTGGTGAGGAGTTCGTTGATGACGAGGCCGGCCGGCATGGCGACATCGACCGAAACCGGCCAGGTATCGACCTTCATGTCCAGCCGGATCCCTTCCACGGCATGGGCCGCCATCACCGAGGCGGCAATCTGGCTGACATAGGTGCCAAGATCGACCGTGGCGTTTTTCTCTTCGTCCGACAGCGAGCGATAGAGCAGGGCCAAGGCTTCAATCCGCCCGGCAAGCCGCGCAAATCTCTCGCTTTCCTCGTTCTGTTGAGCATTGCGCGCCTCCATTCGGATGAGCGCCGTGATCATCTGAAGATTGTTCTTCACGCGATGCTGAAGTTCCCGCAGAAGGACATCCTTCTCCGTCAGCAATGCGCTGAAGCTCTCCGCGCCGGTCGCCTCGTTGCGGGCGGCAAAGGCCACCAGTCGGAAAAGCGGCGTGTCGTCATCGTCGATGATGGTATTCGACCAGACATCGATGATCACGGTGCTCTCGGGTTCGAGCACTAGCGAGAAGGCACCGATATACTCCTCCGCAGAGGTCACCGCGGTTGTGAGCGGCACGTCTCCGGAGATGGACGTTGAATTCAATTCGATTTCCGACCAAGGCTTCCCCTGGACCTGCTTTGCCTCAAGCGCCGTCAGCCGTTCGAATTCCAGGTTGACGTAAATCAGCGGCTCGTTGCCGGCGAGTTCGGAGACAGCCACCGCGAATGGCACATGATCGAGAAAGTGTCGAAACCGGCTATCATCGAGGGCTTCGGCAAGGTGAGGCAGGTTGCCCACACCTTCGGGCGAAAGGGGCTGGTCTTTGGTGTTAGTCATCGACGATCACTCAAGGGGGCGACTTTTCTTGCACGGGCGAGATTTGACGGTTGCTTGAAAAAACGGGCGGAGGCAAGCGCAATCGGTGCTGACCAGCCTCCGCGATCGCACCGATTATCTGTCGGCGTCTTTCTGGAGTGCTGCAAAACGGCGCGGAACAGCCACTCTGAGCCAAAGCTCTTCGCGCTTTAGGTCCTTGTTTTCTGCATAGTCGTGCGCGACATTTTTAAGCTCTGTCATACGTAAAAGATGTCAGCAGGGTCGTGACGAAATTGCTTGCCCTTTCCTTGACCAGGACTTCCGTCCATTCATCAGTCCCGCGTAGCCGCAGATCCGTGTGAATACTATCGACGGCCGCTTCTTCGATACGCTTGATATGGCTCCTGAACGAAGCTTCGCCGCCGCCGTGATACATGTCTCTGATCACCATGCGCAGGATTTCCTGAATGGCGATCTGCCATGCCGTATTGATCGATTGAATTTCGTTCGCAGTCTCTGCCATTGACGCTTCCTTAATGCGAGTGAATTCCAGCACGCCTCCGGCCATGCTGCAGCGCGTGATCTGCAAGCCCGTCACTTCAGGCGCGTTTTAAATATCGAGCCTTGTCGATCGGCTTGCTCAGCGGGCTCGGGCGCGTTTCGCAATGAGGGCAGAGGTTGCCGACACCCGGTTACTATGTTCCCGCGCAAGCCGGGCTTCCCGAAGCCGCAACGTCTTTGCCTGTTGCGATTGGGCGTCGGATTCGAGCTCTTCGGCCGCCTGGTTCTTCGCGAAGAACTGGGTCTGGACGTTACCGAAGGCTATCTCCGCCCGCTGGCGAGATTTGCTGTATGTCTCTGTCATCTTGGGTCCGATACTGCGGGCTCGACACGCGAGCGAAAACGAAAAAGGCCAGGCAAATCGCCTGGCCTTGGATTGATAACGTGCTTCCGGCAGTGCCAGTACATCCGTGGTCAAAGGGAAGCAGATACCGATTTAAGCGTTCTGGAGATTGCAAGCGGACATCTTGCCCGACTTGTTGTCACGCTCGAGGTCGAAGCCGATCTTCTGGCCTTCGACGAGTTCGCGCATTCCGGCGCGCTCGACAGCGGAGATGTGAACGAAGGCGTCGTCGCCGCCATTATCAGGCTGAATGAAGCCGAAGCCTTTGGTGGAATTGAACCATTTAACTGTGCCAGTGGTCATGATGATGAACCCTTTCATAGCAATATTGAAGAACCGCAACGCCAAGGCGATGCGGATGATGATAGCGATTTTTGAAAGGAAGTTCGTTCAGGGCGCGGTGCCAATCGCGCGATAACCAAGCCAGCAAGCAAAATTCGATGCTCGCTATCTAGCTCATCAAGCTTGCTTCGTCAACTGTTAGTTTTCTGTCGATGCCACGTTCAACTTTGAGGTGCCGCAGAGATCTTTGCACCAAATTGGACGTCGCGTCCGGGGCGCGTACGCCTCTACTTCCAGCGGGCGATGCCCACAGTTTCGGCGATCGCCTGGCGCAGTTCGTCCAACCCATCGCCCTTTTCGGACGAGGTGGACAGCACGCCCGGATAGGCGGCCGGGCGCTTGCGGATCTTTTCCGCCGTTTCGGCAATGAGCTTCGGCACACCGGCCGCCTTGATCTTGTCGGTCTTGGTCAGCACGATCTGGTAGGACACGGCGGCCTTGTCGAGCAGATCAAGCACGTCGTCGTCGTTCTTCTTGATGCCGTGGCGGCTGTCGATCAGCACATAGACGCGCTTCAGCGTCGCGCGGCCGCGCAGATAATCGAAGACGAGCTTGGTCCACTTGTCGACCTGCTCCTTCGGTGCTTGCGCATAACCATAGCCCGGCATGTCGACGATCGCAGTCGGCGGCAGGTCGCCGCCTTCGCCGGAATAACCGTCCGGAACGAAATAGTTCAGTTCCTGCGTGCGTCCCGGCGTGTTCGAGGTGCGCGCCAAGCCCTTCTGGCCGACCAGCGCATTGATCAGCGAGGACTTGCCGACATTCGAGCGACCGGCAAAAGCCACTTCCAGCGGCCCTTCCGGCGGCAGGAAATTCAGGGACGGCACGCCGCGGATGAAGATCCATGGGTGGCCGAAGAGCGGCTTTTCGATGTCGGACATGCGGGTTCTGCAATCTCTGGGTTCGGTCTTTTACCGGGCTTCGTGGTTTTGTGGGCGGATGTCAAGCTTTGACGGGCGCCTGCGCGGCATGCCTTGTTTCCTTCGTCCGCCGCCCGGAAATGAAAAGCCCCGCCGGAGCGGGGCTTGGCAAGCGTCATTTCGACGGCACTTCTTTTCGTCGGAACAGACCCTTCAGATTGTCGAAGAGTTCGACCTTGACGCCGTGGCGCTTCATGATCAGCCCCTGCTGCGCCACCGAGAGCGTGTTATTCCAGGCCCAGTAGATGACCAGGCCGGCCGGGAAGCTTGCCAGCATGAACATGAACACCAGCGGCATCCAGTTGAAGATCATCGCCTGTGTCGGATCGGGCGGCGTCGGGTTCATGCGCATCTGCACGAACATGGTGATGCCCATGATCAACGGCCAGACGCCGAGGTGCAGCAGCGCCGGCCCCTCGAAAGGCAGCAGGCCGAACAGATTGACGATCGTCGTCGGATCCGGCGCCGAAAGGTCCTTGATCCAGCCGAAGAAGGGTGCATGCCGCATTTCGATGGTGATGTAGATCACCTTGTAGAGCGAGAAAAAGATCGGGATCTGCAGCGCCACCGGCCAGCAGCCGGCGATCGGATTGATCTTCTCTTCCTTGTAGAGCTGCATCATCGCCTGCTGCAGCCCCATGCGGTCGTCGCCGAATTTTGCCTTCAACTCCTCCATCTTCGGCTGCATGCGCTTCATGTTCGCCATCGAAGCGTACTGCTTGCTGGCGAGCGGGAAGAACAGGAGCTTGACGACGATGGTCGTGCACAGGATCGCCACGCCGAAATTGCCGAAGTAGCGGAAGAAGAAGTCCATCAGCTTGAACATCGGCTTGGTGATGAAATAGAACCAGCCCCAGTCGATCAGCCGGTCGAACTTCGGGATCGAGTAGCTGGCCTCGTAACCGTCGATAACAGGCACTTCCTTGGCGCCGGCGAAGACGAGGTTCTTGAGCTCGAGCGATTGGCCCGGCGCAACGGTGAAGGCATCATCCTTGTAATCGGCCTGATAGCGCGGTTGGCCATCGGCAAAGTGCGAGAAGCGCGCCTCATAGGCGGCACTTTGCGGTGGAACGATCGTCGCCGCCCAATATTTGTCGGTGATGCCAAGCCAGCCGCCGGTGGATTTCGCCGGCGTGACGGCTTCCTCTTCGACGGCGCTGTATTTGGTTTCGATCAGGCCGTCGCCGATCACGCCGATGAAGCCTTCATGCAGCACGTAGACGGAGGGCGTCGTCGGCTTGTTGTAGCGCGTCACCCGGCCGTAGGAAGACAGCGATGCGGGCGCCTGGCCGGTATTCTCGATCTTGTCGGCGACGGTGAACATGTAGCGTTCGTCGACGGAGATGGTGCGGGTGAAGGTCAGGCCCTTGTCATTGGTGTAGGAGAGCGTCACCGGCGTCTTTTCGGTGAGCTTGGCGCCCTCGGGCGCGGTCCAGAGCGTCGAGGCACCCGGAACGGCGCCTGTCGCGTCGCTGCCGATATAGCCGAGTTCGGTGAAATAGCCGTCCTTGGTCTCGGCCGGGCTGAACAGCGTGATGATCGGGCTCGAGTCGTCGACGGTCTCGTGATAACCCTTGAGCTTCAGATCGTCGAGACGGGCGCCGGCAAGGTTGATAGAGCCGGAAAGTGCCGGCGTATCGATGGCGACGCGCGGGGTCTTTGTCAGCGCCTGCTCGAGCGTCGCTGTCGCGGCTGCCTGGCCTGAAGGGGCCGTACCGCTCGGCTGGGCCGGCGTCTCGCCGCCGGCTGCCGGCTGCTGCACCTGCTCGGTCTGTTGCTGCGCCTTCTGGGCTTCCTGCGCCTTGCGCTGGGCCTCGATGCGCGGATTCATATAGAGAAACTGCCAGCCGAGGACGATCAGCACCGAGAGAGCGATCGCAATGAAATAATTGCGGTTGTTTTCCATCATACGTTCCTGGGGCGTCCGTCTCCGGAGCGCCGGTGTTTCGGCCTGGTTTCCACGCGGGATTTCAGTTCCGCGGCCAATTCCTGGAAGGACGCGTCAAGCACGTCCCTGCGCGCGACAACCACATAGTCGTGTCCGGGCTGCATTGCAAACCCCGCATGAAGCCGCACCGCCTCTTTTAGGCGGCGGCGCATGCGGTTCCGTTCGACCGCGTTGCCATGTTTTTTGGTGACTGTAAAACCGACGCGTGCCTGGCTGTCCGGTTCCTTCCGGTCGAGGACTTCGAGAAGGAAGAAGCCGCCCCGGCGTTTTTCGCCCTCGCGCACGGCAAGAAACTGCGGGCGGCTCTTCAGCCGCCCGACAGTGTGTTTCTTCTCACTGATCGTCAATTCGCCCGCCATCTTTACCGGGCAACCCGGCTTACGCCGACAGACGATTGCGGCCCTGCGCGCGGCGGGCTGCGATGACCTTGCGGCCACCCTTCGTGGACATGCGGGCACGGAAACCGTGGCGACGCTTGCGAACAAGCTTGGATGGTTGGTAGGTACGCTTCATTTATTTTAAACACCGCGGAGTGCGGCCCTTCTTGAATTTGCATAATGCAAGGAGCGTTGTTTTTCGAACGGGCGGGCCAATGAAAGGCTTGCGTGACCGGACGTGCGCGGGCTTATAAGGACGAACCCCATAAAAGTCAATTATGCCGGATAATTTCACTCTGCGCTGCTGGTTCGGAAGGTATTTTCGCACTCTGGTGTTAATAAATTAGGCCTGCCCCGAGTGGTTGTAAGTTTCGCCGAGGCAGATCGATAGCCCCGGTTTTCAGGCGCTTAAGCGTCCTCGCCGCATTCGGCATCGATCACTTCCGAAGCCATAATCGTAAATATTGGAAATCTAACTTTAATAAATTTCGCCGATATTCAATGCATCGACTGGGAATTTGCTTTCCAGGCAGTGGCGTAGCTAGGAGCATTGCATTGAAGATCCGGGGCAAAATTAATCTGCTGGTTTGCGTGATGGGCGCGGTGGCACTTCTGATCGGCGCAACGGCGTTGTCCGCCATGCACGAATACAGTCGCAACCTGACGGCTTACGAGCATGCCGCCAGCCGCGCCTATGCCGGCGAACGCCTCAATCGTTTCGTCACCGCCGTGGTCATGGAATCGCGCGGCATTTATGCCGCCAAAACGATCAAGGATACACCGAACTTCGCCAAGGGCCTGATGGCCGGCCTCGACGAGATCGACAAGGTCATCTCGGGTTGGGCGCCGCTCGTTCCCGAGAGCCAGAAGGCCGATTTTGCCAAGCTCGTCGCCCGCGCCGCGGAATTCCGCACCTTCCGCACGGAAACGGCCCGCCTCGGCACGGAAGTCGGCCCCGAAGCCGCCGGCCAACAGGGCAACAACGACGCCAACCGCGCCAACCGCAAGGCGTTCCAGGCGGAAATCGATGCCGTCGTCGCCACCGACAAGGCAGCGCTGGAGACCGTGAATGCCGAGATCGAGAGCTTCCGCTCCTGGGTGCTGATGCTCGTGCTCAGCATTACCGGCATCGGCATCGCGGTCGGCATCGGCATGGGCTTCTATATCGGCACCAGCCATTTGAGCCGCCCGATCAAGCGCGTCACCCATGCCATCAAGGAAGTCGCCGACGGCAATTTCGACGCCGAGGTGCCCTTTGCCGGCCGTCCGGACGAAATCGGCGAGATGGCCGCAGCGGTTGCGGTCTTCAAGGCGAACGGCCTTGCCATCAAGCGCCTGAACGCCCAGGAGGCGGCGATGCGTGCCAAGAGCGACGACCTGCAGTCGAGCATGTCAGTCGTCGTGGCGGCGGCTGCGGCCGGCGATTTCGGCCACCGCATCAGCAAGGACTACGAGGACGACAACCTCAACCAGTTCGCCGGCAACATCAATATGCTGCTGTCGAGCGTCGATGCCGGCATCGGCGAGACCCGCCGCGTCATCGCAAGCCTTGCCGAAGGCGATCTCACCCAGACGATGAGCGGCAACTTCCAGGGCGCCTTCGCCGAGCTGCAGCAGAACGTCAACAATACCTTCGTCACCCTGCAGGCGACGATGCGCGAAGTGCGCGAAACCACGGAAGCGATGAACGGCAACACCGCCGAGCTGCGCAATGCCAGCGACGACCTGTCGAAGCGCACCGAGCAGCAGGCGGCCGCCCTCGAAGAGACCTCGGCAGCCCTCGACGAGATCACCGCCGTCGTCCAGAATTCCACCGAGCGGGCGCATGAAGCCACCATTATGGTGTCCGAAGCCAAGGAAAATGCCGGCCGCTCCGGCGTCGTTGTGGGCAATGCCGTCGAGGCGATGGGCCGCATCGAGCAGGCCTCGCGCGAAATCAGCCAGATCATCAATGTCATCGACGAGATCGCCTTCCAGACCAACTTGCTGGCGCTGAACGCCGGCGTCGAGGCCGCCCGCGCCGGCGATGCCGGAAAGGGTTTTGCGGTGGTCGCCCAGGAAGTGCGCGAACTCGCCCAGCGCTCGGCAAAGGCCGCCAAGGACATCAAGGCGCTGATCACTAAGTCAGGCAACGAAGTGCAGGTTGGCGTCAAGCTCGTTCAGGCGACCGGCGAGGCGCTGGCCGAAATCGGCACCCGCGTTATCGCCATCAACGACCATATCCATTCGATCGCCACCGCCGCGACCGAACAGTCGACCGGCCTTAAGGAAGTCAATACCGCCGTCAACCAGATGGACCAGGTGACCCAGCAGAATGCTGCGATGGTGGAAGAGACCTCCGCCGCCACGCACAGGCTTTCAGCCGAAGCCGGTGGCCTGGTGCGCCTCATTGCCCGCTTCAAGTTGTCGGATGATGCGCCGGCACCTGTGGCGCTCGTCCGCAACGAGCCGCAAAGGCCGGTCGCTTCGCCCGCCCGCCGGGCGATCGCCAAGGTCGCCCGCGCCTTCGGCGGCAACGCGGCCGCAGCCGAGCAGAGCTGGGAAGAGTTCTAAGCTTTACTGATCACTCGCCACTCTAACGCCGCCTCCGGGCGGCGTTTCTTTGTGACGACGTGACGCTGCTCGCAAAGATTTGAAAGCGGAGCATCTTGGTCTAATATAGAGCTCAACGGTAAGGGCGGCTGAAGTGCTGCCGATCGGGCGAGACGAGAATGCCGATAAGAGACCAGGGCGACAATCCTTCGGCGGAAATCCCCGCGGCCGGCGAGGCTGCAAGGGCGCGGTGCCCGCCTGCCCGCATGTTCGGCGGCCTCTCCGGCAAGCTGCTCTGGCTCACCGTCTTCTTTATCATGCTCGCCGAAATCCTGATCTTCTTTCCCTCGGTTGCCAGCATGCGGTTGCGCTGGCTGCAGGACAGGCTGAACACCGCCGCTGCCGCCGCCATCGTCATCGATGGGCTGCAGCCCGTCGAGCTGCCGCGGGCGCTGCAGAAGGAGACGCTGGAGGCGACCGGCACCAAGGCGATCGTTCTGCGCAAGGAGGGCACCTCGCGGCTCTTGGCGACGACCGATATGCCGGCCTCCGTCGATGAAGCCTATGATCTCACCGACGTGCCGCCGGTGACGGCGATACGCGACGCACTCGACACTTTGATCTTCGGCGGCAGCAGGATAATCCGCGTCTATGGCCCCGTCGGTGACACCAACACCGGCGTCGAGGTGGTGATGAAGGACCGGCAGCTGCGCACGGCGATGTTCGCCTATTCCCGCAACGTCCTGTTGCTGTCGGTGTTGATCTCGCTGTTCACGGCGACGCTGATCTTCTTTGCGATCAACCGCATCCTCATCGGCCCGATTCGCCGGCTGACTGGCAGCATGCAGCAATTCTCCTCCGATCCCGAGAACCCCGCCCATATCTATATCGGCGACGGCGGCCGCGACGAACTGGCGGTCGCCGGCCGCAATCTCACCTCGATGCAGATGGAGCTGCAAAAGACGCTGAAGCAGCAGAAGAACCTCGCCGCTCTCGGCCTCGCCGTCTCCAAGATCAATCACGACATGCGCAATATCCTGGCGTCCGCGCAGCTGATGTCAGATCGGCTGGTCGATGTCGACGACCCGATGGTGAAAAGCTTCGCTCCGAAGCTCTTGCGCACCATCGACCGCGCCGTCGGTTACACCACCGAGGTGTTGTCCTACGGCAAGGCGAGTGAATCGGCACCACGCCGCCGCCATATCCGCCTGTTGGAACTGACCCAGGACGTCAAAGACATGCTGGCGATTGATCCGCAAAGCGGCATCGAATTCGCAGAGCAGATCGGCGCCGAGCTTGAGGTCGATGCCGATAGCGAGCAGCTTTTCCGCGTCATCCACAATCTCTGCCGCAACGCGCTGCAGGCGCTGACGTCGCCGGGCGAGGGCGGCCAGGGCTCCGTCCGGCGCATCACCGTTTCCGCCCAGCGCGTCGGCAGCGTCGTCAGCATCACGGTGGATGATACCGGCCCCGGCATGCCGCTGAAGGCGCGCCAGAACCTTTTTGCCGCCTTCCGCGGCTCCGCCCGCTCCGGCGGCACCGGCCTCGGCCTCACCATCGCCCGCGAACTGGTGCTCGCCCATGGCGGCACGATCGCGCTGGTGGAAAAACCGACGGTCGGCACGCAGTTCCGCATCGAGATCCCCGATCGCCCGGTTTCGCTGGAGGATTACCGCAGCCGGACGCATATTGAAAAGTGACGGGGTTTCGCAAGGCGCGGCCGCGGGCAGACAAAGACGCGATTTTTTCAGAAATGCTCTTGCATTGTCCCGAAGGACGTTTTAGAGGATCGCCACGCAAGCGGCACCGCCGCATTTTGCACGCACCCGTAGCTCAGCTGGATAGAGCACCAGACTACGAATCTGGGGGTCAGGAGTTCGAATCTCTTCGGGTGCGCCATTTTCATATAAAGCTGGGCACTCCTGCCGCAGCCGCTCCGCTCATCACCAACGCTCCAGAACGTCCCGCCTTCCGAGGATGCGGATTCCATCGTCATCGACTTCGACCTGATTGATAACGGAGCGAGGTAGGCGCGGCGGAAAGGTATCGGCCCTTGCGTTATGCCGTCGCCCTCATCGATGAGGCGACGGGACCGCTCCAGGCGAAGTCGGGGCCGGCGGACCGCCAACTGACGGACCGTCTCAATATTCACGCATTTATGAGCTGTATTGATTACCGCTTCCCGAATTGCAGGACTAGTCTGAATGATCGCTGCACACCAATTGTTAGCAGTGACGGCCGTGTGCCAAGCCACTCCGTTGGGAGACTGAAATGCAACGCAAGCTCGCGGCAATCATGGCCGCTGATATCGTCGGCTATAGCCGGCTGATGGCCGAGGACGAGTCTTCCACCTATGCAGAGCTGCGCACCGTTTTTGACCACCTGATCGACCCCACTGTCGCCCGCCATGGCGGAACCACCTTCAAAACGACGGGTGACGGCTTTCTTGCGATGTTCCCGAGCGTCAACGCGGCCGTTGATGCGGCACTTGCCATCCAGCAAGGTTTTGACGACGGGCCTTTCAAGCTGCGTATCGGCATCAACCTCGGGGATGTCATCGAGGATAATGGTGATGTCTATGGCGATGGGGTGAACGTCGCGGCCCGGCTTGAGGCCATGACCGAACCCGGCCAGATATTCGTCAGCGGCGCTGTGGTGATGGCCGCCGAGCGCAACCGCGGCGATCTGTTCGCCCGAGTCGGCCGCAGGCGCGCCAAGAATATTCCCGAGCCGCTTGAAGTGTACCGCGTAAGGCGGGCGGGCTCTCCCTGGTCGATCTGGCGGCAGGTGCCACATATCCTGCGCTGCAGCGCGGCGCGCTGGTCTTATGGCATTGCTGCCATCGCTCTCATTCTCATCGGCACCCAGATTTCACCTCTTCCGCTGGCAGCGATGGTGAGCGGGATTCCGACTGCACTTTCTCTGGACCAGACCCGTGGAGACCCCAGGCCCTCGATTGCCGTCATGCCGTTCGCAACCATGAGCGGCAGCGATAACCAGCCTTACTTTGCAGACGGTCTGACCGAGGACGTGACCACGGCGCTCGCTCGTAATCCCGAGCTTCAGGTCATCGCCCGCGATTCCACCTATGCCGTGCGCGGTCAGGAGACGGATGTACGTAAGCTCGCGGCAAAGCTTGGCGTTGATTACGTGGTTGAAGGCAGCGCGCGCCGGGAAGGCGACCAGCTCCGCGTTTCGGCGCAGCTCATTGATGTAGGCACGGGGGCGCACTTATGGTCGCGCAGCTTCGACAAGAAGGTTGCTGACGTTTTTACCGTCCAGAGCGAGCTCACCACGGAAATCGTCGCGCAACTCGCGCCCTATATCGGCCGAAGCGAAGCGGCAGCGGCGGCGCTGCGGCCGACGGATAGTCTGCAGGCCTATGATCTCGTCTTGCAAGCCCGCAACCGTTACCGGCACGGCGCCGCTGACCAGAACGCTATTCTCGATGCCCGTGGCCTGTATCAGCGCGCCCTGGAAATGGACCCGGCTTATGCCGCAGCCCGCGCAGGCCTTGCGTTGACCTACATCGGCGAAGTAGCGCAAAGGCCCGGCAGTCAGGCCGCCGCGCCCGAACTGGATTTGGGTCTCAGTGAGGCGCGGCAGGCCGTGCGGCTCGATCCCAATCTCGGTTTTGGATATCAGGTAATCAGTTTCGGACTTGCGCTGCAGGCGGACTATTCCGGCGGACTTCAGGCGGCGCAGCGTGCGGTCGAACTGAACCCCAACGATCCCGACAGTATGATTGCGCTGGCCAAAGCGCAGGTCCGGTTCGGAGACTATCCGGACGCTGTCGCCAATGCGGAACGGGCGCGCCGACTGCACCCCATGGCACCGGAATACTATGCCTACGTGCATGGTCAGGCGCTTTATGCCGATGGCCGCCGCGAAGAGGCGGCCACGGTCATCAGCGAGTGTCTTGTCAGAGCGCCCCGCGATGCGAATTGCCTTCTCATCCAGGCCGCGTTGCAGGGTGGAAGCGGAGAGCTTGAAAAGGCGCAGGCTACCATGGCGAGCCTTGTCGAGGCCCATCCGACATTCTCGCTGGAAGCGGAAAGGGCTTATCGCCGGTTCGGCGACGAGCCCTTGATGGAAGAGTTCCTGCAGGACTTGGCGAGAGCCAAAGCCCCGGAGACGGCTTGAGGTTCCTGTCAGCGTCGTGGTTTTAGAAGTTCGTGGACTGAAGGCGATGATGATCTCTGGGTCGCTGATCTGGACGCTGGCACGGTAGTGCCTCTTCCGTCTCCCACGTCGGGCGGGCTGAAAGCGGTGACCGACCTTCGCGCGACCGGTCAATTGTGACGAAGGGCGTCAATCCGGCCGTGGTTGTCAAGTCTACGGAGGCAGCATTGCCGGGCCATTATGATGGCTGATCGCGTATAATCTCTGCGTCATCACGCTGGATGGCGGGCCGAGATGACCGCTCGCCTTCCAGCGCCAAATAGGCGCTGCCACGGGTCGTGGCCTCATTCCTTGATGGGGATTCCGGCTTCGATCGCAGCTTCGATGAACGCCTGCCGCGCCTCCTCCCGGTTTCGTTTGCCCGCCATGACATCGGCGCAAACCGCACAGGCCTTGTCCAAGGCGGGACCCTCTTCGGTCGGCCAGTCTTCGACCAGCGCCCATGTTGCGGCCTGGGTCGTCTGGATCACCACCCACTGATCCGGCCCTTCAAGGGCGAGCGTTACCGGCTTCTTCCAAATGGTTTGCATGATCTCAGAACCTCTGCTGCGTGCTCTCTGCCGTTGCAGCCTGCACACATAGGGCGATTCATCCGGTGTGGCGAGGCGCAGTATGAACGAGATGCCTTTCTCGGTCAGCGAACTGCTGGGATGTGCTTTTCGAAAAGGGTTTCGTGCCGCCGCTTTGCGCGCTTATGCGGAGCCTCCTAGAATTCCTGCACGAATTCACACGCCAGCAAGGTTTTGCCGGGCAAAGCGTCTCCCTGGCGGGCAACGATGGAGACCCTTCCGGGGCCGGCCATTCCGGGTTCTGGCTGCAGGTCTGCAGGAAGTTCAAGCGAATAGCCCTTGGTGGATGTGCCGAGCAGGTCCGAGGTCTCCGGCTCCAAACCATATTTCGCGGCCAGATCGTCGGCGCGTTCGCCCTCGATCAAGACGCCAACAGCGTTACTTGCAAAGAAAATCTCGGTCGACTTAAAGCCGTCGCGGCCTATCTGGTTCGGGAGTTTGTAGATCGCCGCGCCCAAAGACGACGTGTCCGGCTTGGCCAGGGCTTCCACGACATCATAGATCTTCATTGCCGATGTCATCGTATAGGGTGGCTTGCAAAGGGCTGCGTCAAAGAACTTGTCATTGGCCGAATCGGCCAGAACCTGCCCGGCCTGAAATGCCGCAAAAGCGACGCACGCAGAGAAGGCGGCGTAGCGAATGAATTTGGGGTTTTGCATGAAACATTCCCGAGAAAGTGGCTGCCGTGGTTTCGCGTATTGCGAATGCCTAGGGGATTCGAGGTAATTATGCTACCCCAAGTTTAACCTCTCGGCGCCACTCTTCTCTTCCGTCTGACCGTACTGATGGGTAGGATGAGTGGCATCGGACGCGGAGACGGAGATATCGCAGCGCCGATCCGAAGGCAGGAAAGTCATGATCGCAGCCTATATCGATGAAATCATCATGTTTTGCGCCGGCCTGTGGATGACATCCGTGGGCTTTGGTTATCTGCCGTTTCCCGGCAAGCCGGCCAACCGGCCGCCGTTGGTTCGCCACTTCAAGTGGATGGGTCCCTTGCTGCTCGCGATCGCTATCATTCTGGCGGCTGCCTCATAAGCCGCGTGCTCAGACTGGGGTGAAGCAATGAACAATATGTTGGCCTGCCCGTCGTGCGGATTGGACAAAACGGAATCGATCGTCCACCGCGGTTCCTACATTCTCCGATGCGCCGCCTGCGGTGAAATGATTGTCGCGACATCCTTCATGGCGATGCTCGACTCGGATCATCAGTGTTCGGCCTTTATCGACCCTGGTCCCGGAAAACGCCCATCGCCAGAGATGCTCGTCGCGCGTGGACCGTTCCGGCAGATCGCAACGGCAATCAGCGCTGCGGCGAGTGACGGGACTCTGATACGTCTGATCTCCGACGTGAGAGATTGAAGTCCGCCTTAGCGTTGGCTTAGCCGTTTCACTTTGCGGTTGCGATCGAGCCGGCAGCTGGGAGGGGGCGCCCTCATGGGCGTAACCGGACGAGAATCTTGGCTTCGGGGAGGGTCAACTGTTCCGCCATGTCTTGCAATAGCTTCGAGTCCGGTTCGCTTATCACAAGATGGCCGCCCGTGATCGGCGTCAGGATCCGGGGTTCGATGACGACCTTGTCGTTAATCAGCACCTGCGTTATTTCTCCCACCGCCGCCTGCGTAAAATCCTGAAATTTTGCAGCGCTTTCGGGTGTGAGCATGATATCCAACTCAGATCCAAAAGAAGTGGGGGCCGAAACCACCTTCGCGCTCTTCACTTCGAGCGAGACAGGCGCGATCGCCTTCGGTCCGTCATTGTCTGGAGCCACGGTCTGCGATGCCTTCCGTGGGGCAGGCGGTATCGAAAGCTCATCCAGGATGCCTGGTCCGACTTTGGACGATGGCAGCGGCTCGATGTGCAAGTCGGGCGTCTGCAAGTCCTTTGCTGTCAGCACGGTGGGAAGCTGCAGGCTGGCCGGCATGTCCTCGCGTTGGATGTGGGTGTATGTGCGCAACGTCGTCCCTCCTGACGCGACCGTCACGATCTCCGACGCTTCGAGCGTCGAGCCATCGTTCAGGGACACCACGAGCTCGACGCTTCGGCTCTTGCTGGCGCGTTTGACGGAAGCCAGCTGATCGGCGGTGAGGTTCTTTGCCCGCTCGGCAAAGCCGCTGATCAAATTTGCGATCGCCGGCTGCTGCGACTGGCTGAATGCTGCGGCGTCGGCTTCCTCCGACAGGGAAAGGGTTGCCGTGCGTGCGGTTGCGTCGGTCGATTCCAGGGTCCAGGTCGACGTCACCGGAACACTGACGCCGCCATAATCCTCGTCTCGCGAGGTCGCCGAAGCCTGACCAATCTCCATGGTCTCCGCCTGATAGGATTGTCCCGTGGCAAGCAGTTGCGCCTCCGGCACCAAGGCGGCAATGATCTGAAGAGGGTTTGCCTCCAGCTTGGCGATGATGTCATAGACCCCGCTTTCCCCCGCCGCGGGAACTCCACCCGGTCCATTGGCCGCCATCTCCCGCATGCGCGTCACGATCTGATCGACACCGGAGAGATCGCGCGGGTTGCCGTTCTGGTCGGTTTCGAGTTCGAGCGCAGCGGTGCCATAGGCCGTGAGGGAATTTCGATAGAGCAGGTTCATCTGATAGCTGTCGGCAAGGCCCGCAATGCCTTCCGGCAAGTCGGCGCTGAGGGACCAGCGGACCCGCATGCCGTCTTCATCCCGAGACAGGACCGTCATACGCTGGCGAAACGCGCCGCGCATCGTCATGGCCGAGGCGCCTGGCTTGTCGAACCAGAACGACATATCGGTTTCGGTTGCTTTTAGCACGCGATAGCTACGCTCGACTCCCGTCGCCGGCGCGTAACCCGGGATCTCGATACCGCCGGCCGACCATGCCGGATGGGAGAGCGTGACGCACAGGCAAGCGGAGGCAAAACTCTTCCAGTACAATGATGTCATGCTGACAGGGCCCTGAAGATTGAAGCTTATGCGGCGCCTTCCGGTCGCCGGTCGCGAGCTTATTTGCTGATGAAGAGAATGGGTAGTGCCGGCGATGCGATAATCGTCCTGCGCGAAACTGATTCAAGTTTTCATTCGGTATCGCGCTCCACTGTGTGAATCATTGCCGAAAATCTAGCAGAAGGGATCGGGTGACATAAAGATGCAACCTAAGAATATTTTCCTAGTCGACGGGCCGTTCTTGCGTTAGCTTATCCGCAATTGCAACCTTGGACTGGCGGATGTCGAGCAAGTTTTTCTCTATCGGCGATGTGATCGCGTCAACGAGCCCTGGCCGTCGCGCACGGTGTGATCAGGGTTCCCGCAATGGGTCCGAGGCGAGGGGCTGATGGCCGAATTCAACCCTCGCGACAAAAGCCGAACCAGTCAGGGAAAGACGCGGGCGATGGTGCGCAAGCATACCGCTCCGCCGAGCGGGACGGATGACGGCAGCCTTCGCTGGCAATGGTTCACCATTCAGTTGCTGGAATCTGCGGCCTTCACCACATTGAGCGCGAATGCCTGCCGTGCCTTCTTCCGCATCGTCATCGAGCACACGTCGCATGCCGGCTTGGAAAACGGCAAGCTTGTCGTGACCCATCCTCAGTTCGTATCTTGCGGCGTGACCGGCGAATATGTGGCCGATGCGATCGATGAGCTCGAATATAAAGGACTGATAAAAATTCGCCGCGGCCGAGCGGGCAGCGGTGTCGCGCATCCCAACCGGTTCACGCTGACCTTTGTCGGTGACCACGAGGGTGCGCCGCCCACCGACGAGTGGAAGCGATGCACGGCAGAGAGGTGCCGGAAGTGGTCCGAAACCGACCGCAAGATTGCCGCCGACAAACGCGGACGCGTCGGCAGGAAGAAAAAAGTCCCACTTCGGAATTCCGAAATCCCCCCGCTTCGGGATTCCGAAATTCGTCGCGCTTCGTGAGATGTTGATATGAGGAAACATTGAATGATTTCAACGCCGCAACCAATTTCGGCATTCCGAAGTGCTATATAGATCTTGGTGGGGAGTGCCTAACGAAGGCACTTTGCCACGATCAGGAACTCTGTCTCCCGCCCTCCGATCTTCCCACCCGAAGTCGTGCGAAGCAGCAGGCCGAAAGCCTCGTAGAGCCAATACAGCGGGGGAATTCGGTCCTTGAGCGCATGCACCTGCGTCGACACATATTCGCCGACGAAGACCACATCCATGCCGAGTTCCTTTAATGTCCCGGCAATCTCCGAATGGGATGCCTCTGCGGCGTGCTCGACGCGGAATGGGGCATAGCCCGGCTTTCCGGCGTTTTTCTGCCTCAACACGTAGCGATAGAACAAGACGTGGGTCCACCAGGGCGTGAGATCGGTGAAGATCCCCTTGGCCGAGTTCAGGATCGGCCCCTTGACGAACACCAGGCCGCCGGGAGATAGGGTGTCATGGGCTCTCAGCAAGGCAGAGCGTGGGCTTTCCAGATGCTCGAGAACGTCCCAGAAGACGCAGGCGTCGAAGTGACGATCTCCATAGTCGATGGTCTGAGCATCGCCGAGGATCCTCTCGGCGGCGTCCTGGTTCTTTTCGAGTTGCTCTTTGGAGATGTCGACAACCGTATATCGCGCTCCTTTCAAGGGGATATGCGTGCGAGAGCCGCCTCCGACCTCAAGGATATTTGTATCAGTCTTGCTGGAAAATGCTGTTTGTGCGTGCGAGAGCGCGTCGTTTACCCACGGCGAAGCCATAATCTTTCCCTCCCGAAAGATTAGTGTTTACGACTATAAGTAAGCATTAATATAATATTTTAGCAATATTTCAACATGACTGGTCAAGTGGCGCGTCCGGCCGGAATGGCAGGCAAGCCCCCCAGTCTAGTTTCGCGCAACCTTGCTGATGTATCCGCAGGTCTGATGATCTTTGAGGCGTTTCAGCCGGAGGAATGCATGACGGTGGGAATTTGGGCTCTGGCTGTCCTGGCGATGATGACGGGTCTTGGCGGCTGCATCGACCATGCCAATGATCCCGTGCTCCTGGCGGTCGGCGTGCCGGTCAATCCGCCGGTTGTTGCGCACGGTCTTTGCATGACCGACGGCAACGCCATGTATGACGAGGCGAGGAAGCAGTATCAGCTGCGTGCCCAGCTGACCGGCTATGCCGGGGCGGATGAGTTGGAAGCCGAAACCACGGCGCGCGCTGCCGCCCACCGGCAATATGTCGCTTGCCTCTCCGGCCAGGGTTACCGGACATTATACGCGAATTGAGAACAGAGAATTCACGTTTCGTCACCAGCGCCGTTCGAGCCCTCTCCTGATCGCGACTTTTCACGTTTTTTGGCGATTTAGTCACGCCGGATCGCCTGCAATCACGAGTTTTGGAATTGCGGTCGAGTCGCGGAACTCCGCTGGTCAGAACGGCATTCTTCCAAGATAAATCCATAAGGAGGGTTTATCATGAAGATGTTCAGACTTGCCCCATCCGCCGCCGCGCTCGGCGCCCTTCTCGCCCTCGCGTCGATCATCCCCGCGCAGGCGGCACCCGTTCAGACGGCTCGGCCGCCTGCTGCTTCGGACGTGAAAATGGTGCAATATAAACCACATGCCGGTACGTGGCATGGCTATCGCGGCTTTCGCACGGAGCACGTCGGCACCCGCCGCCATTCCGATGGCTACTGGTATCCGCTTGCCGCCTTTGGCATTGAGGCCAATACCACGGGCTCCATCGTCCGCCACCCGGTCAACAGGGCGGCAGCCCCGCCAATGTGCAACCCTACGTTTACAGGATCGATCGGTCCCGGCAGCATGCCCTGTGATAACGGCTATTGAGCCGGCAAATGAAAGAGGCGGCGATGAGCCGCCTCTTTCTTGATCGTGCCGCTGCTCACATGTCTGTGATGGCCGTTGCGGTGCCGTAGTATGTGACGGATCCGCTTCCTAGCTCCGGGGCGTAAATTCCACGAATCCTCCCAAGGAGACGATTATGACCATGACTTTCAAGTACGGCCTGATGGCGGCTGCCTTCGGCGCAATCCTCGGCCTTTCGGCCTTCTCGGCCACGGCAGCTCCCCTTCAGTCGAGCGCGACAGAGCAAGGTTCAGCCGAGCGTCCGGTTGCCCAACAAGAAACCACGGTTGAGCATGACAGGCGCACCACCGGTTCGATCGGTGAGCGCGGCTCGGAAACCTCAGGTCGGATGACGCCTTACATGATGGATCCGAAGAAGCCCCTCAAGAGGGATTGCAAGCTCGGCTTCAACCCCGGGAGCGGCTCCAGCTGCAACTACTGACGAGACGCTCGGGCGTTCGCAACCGCGAGCGGCCCCGTCGGAGCTGAAGGGCGGCCTCCGAGCCGCCATCAGCTTGTTGGCAGACCTCGCTCTTCCTTCGGCGCCATCCTCGGCCTTGCCAGCATGTCCTTCCCCAGCTGTCGTTCGCACAGCGTTGCATTAAATGCAAAAATGCAGTAAGTAAAAAATCAAGCAGACTGTTGGCGCGCGGGTGTTGCGAAAGGCCGCAGCGACGAGCGATTGACGCCTCTGCCTTGGAATTGCCATGCTCGCCGCGATGGTCGCTTTTCATATTCAATCGAATTTCAGACAGGTGGGATAGTCATGACTGCAAAGGCCGCATGCACCGATTTCCTGCATTTTTTCCGCTCCTGGATCAGCAACCCGCTTCGAGTCGCGGCCATCGCGCCGTCGGGGGATTCGCTTGCCAGGATCATGACCAGTGAAATTGCCGCACTCGACGGCCCGATCATCGAGCTCGGCCCGGGAACCGGCGTTTTCACCCGGGCGCTGCTGGCGCGCGGGGTCAGCGAAGCGGATCTGACCCTGATCGAGTACGGTCCGGAATTCATCTCATCGCTGCAGGCGCGTTTTCCGACGGCGCGTGTGTTGCAGATGGACGCCGCCCATCTCGCCGATGCCGATATTTTCGAGGGCGAACCGGTCGGCGCGGTTGTCAGTGGCCTGCCGCTCTTGTCCATGTCGCCGCGCAAGATCGTGTCGATCCTGGCCGGCGCCTTCGCCTATATGCGGCCGGGCGGCGCCGTCTATCAGTTCACCTATGGCCCGCGCTGCCCGGTGCCGCGGCCGATCCTCGACCGTTTGGGCCTGAAGGCAGTGCGCATCGGCGGTACGGTGCGCAACCTGCCGCCGGCCTCCGTCTACCGGATTTCGCGCCGCAAGCCGCTGGAACTGTCGCGCGAGCGCTTTAGCTATCGTGAAAGCGACACTGAGATCGACGATATCGCGGCCTTTTCCAACGAAACGGCGGCTGAACGATGATGCCGGGCAGGAATGGCTGAGACTAAGCGGACGGAGACGACGGAAGGCAGGCGGGAACGCAAGCGGCGGCAGACGCGCGAGCGCATCGAGCAGGCGGCGATGACCCTGTTCCTGCAGCGCGGCTTCGAGGCCACGACGATCGAGGACATCACCGAGGCGGCCGATGTCTCCAAACGCAGTTTCTTCGATTATTTCCCCTCCAAGGAAGAGGTGGTTTTCGCCTGGCAGGATGCCTTCGCCGATCGCCTGATGGCGGCAATCGCCGCAAGGCCGGCGGACGAATCCTCCGTCACCGTGGTCGAGGCGGCGATCACCGCAAGCGTCATTGCGGCAGTCGACGAGCCTGGCCTAGCGTTAGGCGAACTCATCCATCGCACGCCAGCGCTGAAGGCCCGCGATCAGCTGAAATACGCCAAGCTCGAACAGAAGCTCGCCGAGGCGCTGCTGCTGCGCAAGGGAGGTGATCCGCTTGAGCGGCCCCGCATGCGCGTCCTTGCGGCCATCGTCATCGGTGCGCTGCGCGTCGGGGCTGAGCTCTGGCAGCAGCGCCCGCCAAGCGTTTCGCCGCAGGATTTCGCCCGGGAGATTTTCACCGACCTTTGGAAGATGCTGGCGGAATTCGGCGACGAGGCGAAGGCCAGGCTCTGACGCGGGCCGCCTGAGTCTCCGTGTGCACTGCCTGCGGCGTCAACTCGATGTCGATGTTTCCGCTCATCACCGTCATCAGGCCCTGTTATCGGAACCAGGCCGTCCTATATCTGCAAGCGTCGCAGCGGCCACATTCTGACGATCCCCGCGATAGGCAGATCATCACCATGCCGGGCATCGCTTTCGATCAGGGCAGACATTCGCGTTCGAAGGCATCTCCGAAAGCCGCGGCATTCGTGCCGCCGCTGTTCAACCGCCTCCGAGCGTTCCACCGATTTCAATGATTGATTGATAAGAGAGGAAAGACCATGTCGAGTTACAACGCAGCAAAGTCAGGCACCTTCAAGATCGGCGGCGATATCGAGATCAACCGTCTCGGTTTCGGCGCCATGCGCGTCACCGGCAAGGGCATCTGGGGCGAGCCTTCCGATCATGCCGAATCCATCCGCACGCTGAAGCGCCTGCCGGAACTCGGCGTCAACTTCATCGATACGGCCGATTCCTACGGCCCCGATGTCTCCGAATGGCTGATTAAGGAAGCCCTGCATCCCTATGGCGGCAAGTCTGTCATCGCCACCAAGGGCGGCCTGACCCGCCACGGCCCCGATATCTGGCTGCCCGTCGGACGTCCGGAATATCTGATCCAGCAAGTGCATAAGAGCCTGCGCAATCTCGGCGTCGAGCAGATCGATCTCTGGCAGTTGCATAGGATCGATCCGAAGGTGCCGGCCAGGGAACAATTCGATGCGATCAAATCGCTGCTCGATACGGGCCTCATCCGCCATGCGGGTCTGAGCGAAGTATCCGTTGCCGACATCGAGGCCGCCTCGAAGCATTTCAAGGTCGCGACGGTCCAGAACCGCTACAATCTCGTCGACCGCACCAGCGAGGACGTGCTCGATTATTGCACCAAGCACAATATCGGCTTCATCCCGTGGTATCCGTTGGCAGCCGGCGACCTCGCCAAGCCGGGCTCGCTGCTCGATACCATCGCCAAAAAGCACAATGCAGCCCCCAGCCAGATCGCGCTCGCCTGGGTGCTGAAGCGCAGCCCGGTGATGCTGCCGATCCCCGGCACCTCCAAGGTCAAGCATCTTGAGGAAAACGTCGCCGCCGTCGACATCACCCTCTCGAACGAAGAATTCTCCGCCCTCGACGCCGAGGGCAGCAAGGTCTTCAAGGCCGCTTGACGGGGCGAAGAACGGAGAGGGTGCGGCGTATTCCCTTCTCCCCTCGGGGAGAAGGTGCCGGCAGGCGGATGAGGGGGCCACACGGCACGCCCTTCACGTAAAATCTATTCCGGTACTCCGACGGCAACGCCGTTTCCCAGCGCCCTGAATACGTTTGAGACGATGTCATTGCGGCCGAAACCTGCACGGGTTGTAAGAAAGACCGGCTTCGCCGGCCCCCTCATCCGCCCTACGGGCACCTTCTCCCCAGCGGGGAGAAGAGGGAATCGAGACGTTGCGGCATATACTGTCTCCCCGCACGCGATCCCCGAGGCCGCAATCGGCATAATTTTGACCATCTGGTCAAACATGCTGCAAAATGAGGCGGTGGTGTGCCGTTTGGGAGGCAAGCATTGCGCTCAGCGCATTGCTGCATTGCGGTATTTTCGCTATTCCGAATCAAAAGAATTGGCTATTACTATCTTCGTAAGCAGTGCACTCCTCCTCCCAGCGCTCTTACATCGGACTGACAACACTCCTCCTCCCAGTTGTTAGTCAGGATCAAGAGCCCGGCGCACCTCCTCCCGCGTCGGGCTTTTTTCTATTTTCCCAAGTCTCTATTTTCTCATGCCCAAAAAGGCTTTCACTTCCCGCGGTTTGACTCGGCAAGCCTCGTCGGACTATTTGGACGGGCGCCGCCTGTCCGGTGCGTGAACCGATTGGAGTTGGTCATGATCGGCAAAAGACGCGGCTTGCCCGCGGCTCTGACAGGTCTTCTGATTGCAACGATGGCGCTCGCCGGCTGCGGCGGCAGGCCGGTCGGTGTCATGCAGGCGGCCGGCACCGCGGCCCCCGGCACGTCGAAGGTCGATCTTCTCGTCGCGACGACGCGCGCTGCCGACGACAATCCTGCCGTGCTTTTCTCCGGCGAGCGCGGCACCGGGCTCGCCGTCAATGCCGTCGACGTCTCGATCCCGCCGGAAGCCAATCGCAAGGCCGGCCAGCTGCAATGGCCAAACCGCCTGCCGGCCGATCCGTTGCGCGATTTCGTCACCGTTTCGGTCGATCCGCTGGAAGGCGAGCGGGCCGGCGAAACCTGGCTGAAGACCCATATGCCGAAGAGCCGCCGCGTGCTCGTCTTCGTTCACGGCTTCAACAATCGTTACGAGGATGCAGTCTACCGCTTCGCGCAGATCGTCCATGATTCGCATGCCGACGTTGCCCCCGTCGTCTTCACCTGGCCGTCGCGCGGCAGCATCTTCGATTATAATTACGACAAGGAAAGCACCAACTATTCCCGCGACGCGCTGGAAGAATTGCTGACCCGCACCGCCGCCAATCCGGCTGTCAGCGACATCACCATCATGGCCCATTCGATGGGCACGTGGCTGACCGTCGAAGCGCTCAGGCAGATGGCGATCCGCAACGGCCACGTCGCTCCGAAGATCAACAATGTCATCCTCGCCTCGCCGGATCTCGATGTCGACGTTTTCGGCCGCCAGTTCGCAAGCCTCGGCAAGGAAAGGCCGCACTTCACCATCTTCGTCTCGCAGGACGATCGCGCTTTGGCGCTGTCGCGGCGCATCTCCGGCAATGTCGACCGGCTCGGCCAGATCGATCCTTCCGTCGAACCCTATCGCAGCAAGCTCGAGGCGGCCGGCATCACCGTGCTCGACCTCACCAAGCTCAAGGGCGGCGACCGGCTGAACCACGGCAAGTTCGCCGAAAGCCCTGAAGTGGTGAAGCTGATCGGCGACCGGCTGATTGCCGGCCAGACGATCACCGATTCCAATGTCGGCCTCGGTGAGGCCGTCGGCGCCGTGGCGATGGGCGCTGCCCAGACCGCCGGAAGTGCGGTCAGTGTTGCCGTCAGCACGCCGATTGCGATCTTCGATCCGCGCACCCGGCGCAACTACGACGCCCAGCTGAAGCGTCTCGGCCAGTCGATGAACAACACCGTCGGTTCGGTCGGCGACAGCGTCGGCGCCGGCCTGCCGGAAAGCCAGTAAAAATTCCACAGAGCAATTCGAGCAAAAGTGCACAGCGGTTTTGCGTTTCGGAGAAAACGAAAAATCCCGTAGGCATCGCATCTTGATGTGATATATCAGATTCACGACGGCACTTCTGTCTGCCGTGCGATGGATTGATGGCATGGCGGATGAGACGAAGAAGAGCGTGGCTGTCGTCGGCGCGGGCGTGATCGGCGCCTCGATCGCTTTCGAGCTGCAGCGGCGCGGCCTCGAGGTGACGCTGATCGACAAGGGCGAGCCGGGACGTGGCACCTCTTTCGGCAATATGGCGAGCATAGCGCTCGATTTTGCCGCCGGCTCGGGCCCTTCGACCTGGAAGAAGATCCCCGGCTGGCTGCTTGATCCGGAAGGCCCGGTTTGGCTGCGTCCCTCCTATGCCGCCAGGATGCTGCCCTGGTTCCTGCGCTTCCTCGCTGCCGGCCGGCCCTCGCGTCTCCGAGAGATCGAGGATGCAGGCATGAGCCTGTCGAACCGCGTGCTCGGCGATTTCAGGCAGATGCTCCAGGCGATCGGCGCACCTGACTTGATGACCGAGGAGGGCTGTCTCGCGATCTACGAGACGGAGGCGGAATTTGCCGCCGATCGCGGCCATCTCGCCATGATGCAGCGCTACGGCCTTGAATTCGAGGTTTTGAGCAACGGCGCCATCCAATATTACGAACCCACTTTGTCACCGGCGATCGCCAAAGCCGTGCTGCTCCCCGACAACAAGTCGATCCGCGACCCTTATACGCTGGTGGTGAAACTCACAGACGCCGCAAAGGCTGCGGGCACGACTTTCGTCTCCGGCTCTGTGCGAAATATCGAGCGCAGAGGCGATGGCACCGCCGTCGTTCTCCTCGAGGATGGCAGACGGATCGAGGCGGGTTCGGTCGTGCTTGCCGCCGGCGTCCACACCCGTTTCCTTGCCGAAAAGCTCGGCGAGCCGATCCCGCTCGAAACCGAGCGCGGCTATCACACGCAGATCATGAAGCCCGGCATCGAGATGCGCTATTCGGTGATCTGGCCGCATCGCGCCTTCATGGTGACGCCGACGGCGGGCGGCATCCGGGTCGGCGGCAATGTCGAACTCGCCGGCCTCGACGCCGCGCCGGATTTCCGCCGTCCGCGGGTGCTGGTGCGCCATGCCCAGCGTGCGCTGCCGGGCCTGAAGGTCGAAGAGACGACGGAATGGATGGGACATCGTCCGGCGCTGCCCGATACGATCCCGATCATCTCGCCCTCGTCGAAAATGCCGGGCGTCTTTTACGCGACCGGCCACGGCCATCTCGGCCTGACCTTTTCGGCAACGACAGCGCTCGTGATCGCCGATATGGTAACCGGGCTCAAACCATCCCTCGACATGACCCCGTTCCGCATAGACCGTTATTAGGAGGTCCCGATGTCCGAAACCACCAAACCCGTAGCGCTGATCACCGGCGGCGGCCGCGGCATGGGCGAGGCGATCGCCCGTGAGCTTTCCGCCCAGGGTTATCAGCTGGCACTGATGTCGCCGTCCGAAAGCTGTGAGAAGCTGGCGGCCGAACTTGGCGGCGTCGCCTCGCGCGGCGTGGCCGAAAAGGCCGAGGATCTGAAGGCGATCTTCGACCTGACGATGAAGACCTATGGCCGCATCGATGCCGTCGTCAACCTGAGCGGCCATCCGCCGAAGGGCGACCTGCTCGATATTTCGGACGAGAACTGGACGCTCGGTTCCGACATGATGATCCTGTCGCTGGTGCGCATGGCCCGCCTGGTCACACCGGTCATGCTGAAACAGGGCAAGGGCGCCTTCGTCAACATCACCACTTTCGCCGCCTACGAGCCGACGTTGGTCTTCCCGGTTTCCTGCACCTACCGCGCCGCTGCCGGCGCCTTCACCAAGCTCTATTCCGATCGTTATGCGGCCGACAATATCCGCATGAACTGCATCCTGCCGGGTTATATCGATAGCCTGAACCACAAGCCCGGGACCGCCGAGACGGTCCCGATGAAGCGCATCGGCCATGTGGAGGAGATCGCCAAGACCGCGGCCTTCTTGCTCTCCGATGGCGCCGGTTATATCACCGGCCAGAATATCCGCGTCGATGGCGGCGTCACCCGTCACGTCTGATCTGGAGTTTTCGATATGAGATGGAAGCGCACGATCCAGCTGCTGGATGTCCATGCCGAAGGCGAGATCGGCCGTGTGGCGATCGGCGGCGTGCCGAAGATCCCGGGCGATACCATCGCCGCCCAGCTGCACTGGCTGAACACCGATCCGAAGGGTGGCGAACTGCGCCGCTTCCTTTGCCTGGAGCCGCGCGGCGCGCCCATTGGCTCGGTCAACCTGCTGCTGCCGGCGCGGCACCCGGAGGCCGACGCCGCCTTCATCATCCTGCAGCCCGACCAGGCGCATGCGAGTTCGGGCTCAAACTCGATCTGCGTCACCACGGCGCTTCTCGAATCCGGCATCGTCGAGATGCAGGAGCCGGAGACGATCGTCACACTCGAAACCGCCGCCGGCCTCGTCAGGGCGACGGCAACCTGCCGCGACGGGCGCTGCGAAAAGGTCAGGCTGACCATGGTGCCCTCCTTCGTGCAGGAGCTCGATGTCGCGATCGACACGCCGCATTGGGGAAGGATCAAGGCCGATATCTGCTACGGCGGCATCTTCTATGCGTTGGTCGATGTCTGCCAGATCGGCCTGACGATCGAGAAGGCCAATGCCGCCGGCCTCGTCCAGGCCGGCATGATCCTCAAAGAGCTGATCAACCGCGACATCAAGGTCGTCCATCCCGAGATCCCGGCGATCTCGGGCGTCGCCTATGTGATGTTCCGCGATACCGAAGCCGATGGCACGGTGCGCACCTGCACCACCATGTGGCCGGGCCGGGCCGACCGTTCGCCCTGCGGCACCGGCAACTCCGCCAATCTCGCCACGCTTTATGCCCGCGGCAGGGCCAAGGTCGGCGACGTCTTCACCTCGAAATCGATCATCGGCTCCCAATTCGAAGTCGGCCTCCAGGCAGTGACCGAAGTGGCCGGCCGCCCCGCCGTCATCCCCACCATCACCGGCCGCGGCTTCACCTTCGGCCTGACCCAGGTAGCGCTCGACCCCTTTGACCCGCATCCGAACGGTTTTGCGCTGACGGACGTCTGGGGGCCATCGGCTGGGGAGATTTGATCGTTCAGGGTTGATGCCGGAAAGTGCGAGCGGTTTCCCGGACGGTTGGCGCGAATGGCTGCCCCTCACCCTAACCCTCTCCCCGTAAAAACGGGGAGAGGGGACGTGCCTTGCGAGAGGCGGGAGAGGAACCGAGAGAGTGCGGCATATGCCCTTCTCCCCGCGCGCGGGGAGAAGGTGGCGGCAGCCGGATCAGGGGCAGCAGCACGCTCCAGCGATCCTACGAAGCGTCCGCGACCGACTGACCAAAGGTGACGCATGAGCATCCGCGTAACGCTATTCGAAATGCGGTCAGCCTTGCCTGCGTTCAGCAGCCCCGGTTCGAGTGTCCCAACCCAGCATGGCCAGCTCGGCGACTTCCTCCAGTTCGCCGCGGGTCGCTCCGTCGCGGGCCAGGATCGACATGCCGTTCTGAACGGTCTGCACGAAGCGGGCAAGTGCGTGGACGTCGGTCGAGGCTGGAATTTCGCCTGCTGATATCGCCTGGTTCAGGCGCGCCTTCAGGCGGTCGAGCGTGATGGCGCGGGCAGTTCGCACGAGTTCGCCGAGGTCCGCGTGGCCCTCGCTGCCGACCGAGGAGAGCGTCACCATGCAGCCGCGGGGAATATCCGCGACACAGCCGGTCAGGGCAGCGGCCGAATCCATCAGCAACGACATCACCGCTTCACGCGCCGCGCCGGCGGAAAAGAACCCTGCCCAGACAAGCGCCTCGTTATTGTCGCGATAGTGGCGCAGCGCCTCGGCGTAGAGCGCCTCCTTCGAACCGAACGCCGCGTAAAGGCTCGGCGATCCGATCCCCATCGCCTCGGTGAGGTCGGCGATCGAGGTCGCCTCGAAGCCCTTGATCCAGAACAGCCGGGTCGCTTGCGCCAAGGCTGCTTCCCGGTCGAACGCCCGCGGCCGCCCGCGACTGCGGGCAGGGGTTTCATTGACGTTCGACATCTCATCCGAATTTTGCACCGATCATTATATAAACCCGTTGACACTCCATCGCAACGTGCCTAGCTATTTATGTGTCGATCACTACAGAAAGAGAAGATCATGACAGAACTGGCTGGAATGCGTGCCCTCGTCACAGGTGGCTCGCGTGGCATTGGCGCCGCCATCGCATTGGCGCTTGCCGACAAGGGGGCTGATGTCGCCATCACCTACGAGCGTTCGGCCGATCGCGCCGCCGAAGTCGTGAAGGCGATCGAGGGCAAGGGCCGCAAAGCGCTTGCCATCCAGGCCGACAGCGCCGATCCGGCGGCCGTGAAGCGCTCGGTCGACGAGGCGGCCCGGGCACTTGGCGGTCTCGACATTCTCGTCAACAATGCAGCAATCGCGCTTTACGGTGCGATCGCCGATGTCAGCGTCGAGCAGATCGACGCGCTGCTTGATGTCAATGTGCGGTCGCCTCTGCTCGCTTCGCAGGCCGCCATTCCCTATCTGCAGGCGGGAGGCCGCGTCATTACGATCGGCTCGGTCGGCGCCGAACGCATCGTCGGTGACACCGGCACGGTCTATTTCATGACAAAATCCGCGCTCCACTCATTTACCCGCGGCCTCGCGCGGGAACTCGGATCTCGCGATATCACCGTAAACCTGGTCCAGCCGGGTTCGACCGACACCGATATGAATCCCGCCAATGGCGACTTCGCCGACTTCCAGCGTGCCCTGATCCCACTTGGCCGTTACGGTACGCCGGAAGATGTGGCGGCGGCCGTGGCTTTCCTCGCAAGCCCTGCTGCAAGGCACATCACCGGAACCATCCTCACGGTGGATGGCGGCTTGAATACCTGAACCGGGACATGTTGCCGCGGGGCTGCGAAAAGACAGGGATCGACAGATATCGGTCCTTTTCTTTCGCGCAGGGGGCAGGGGTTGGGGGATATCGAGCCGTATCCGTGGTCTGGAGCAATCGACGAAGTGACGGACCCGCCAGCCCACGCACTAGCCGCACGGGGTGACGCTAGATCGTATCGGCGAGCCGGTGGCCGGGCGTGGCGGTTGCGTGCAATGCACGCTCCGCGTAGCTGTGCAGCAGCGCGGGATCATCGATCACATGTGCGGGAACGGCGTAGTAGCGGCGAACCGTGACCGTCCGGCCGGCAGCGCGGTAGCTGAACGGCTCGCAGCCATCTGCCTCGAACTCCGCGCCCATCGCTGCGTCGACGCGGAGATACAAAGTGCCCTTCATGACGAACCCGAACTGCGCGCCGTTTCGAACCAGGGCGGAGCCGCCGAAGAAGCGCCTGATATCGATGCATCCGGCTGGGGCAATCTGGCTCGCAAAGTCGAGCGCCACCTGGCGTGTCGCCTCGCTATTCATGGTGCTGCTCCGCCAGAGGATCGAAGAAGCCGGTGATCGCGCCGAGCCGGCCATCGGAAATCACCCCGAAGCTCGTGCCGGTCTGCAAGACCCTCTCGTCTTCCTGGCGCAGTGCCCAGCGCGCCAGCGAACGGTCATTATGGTGGAGGACGCTCAATATCTTGAACCAGCCTCCCGGCATGCTCTCCTTGAAGCCGGCCATGTAAGCCGAGAGACCGGCGCGCCCGGCGATCGTTCCATTCGGGTCGCAATAGGTCACATCGTCAGCGAGGCAAGCCAGCATTTCCGGCTCGCGAGCGGAAGCATCCAGCGACCAGATGGCTGCATATCGATTCCAGAGGGCCTCAGGTGTCATAACATCGTCTCCAATTGATTGAATTCGTCTTCTATCGCCTGCCGCAGCCCGGCCTTGTCGTCACCGCCGCGAATGAGCACGAGAAGACCCTGATAGAAGGCCAGAAGGCGGGTGGCTGTTCTGTCCGCCTTGGCGCCATCGGCGTCCCGAACGAAGGTCGATGCCTCGGTCAGCCTTGAGCGGAATGTGGTGCGAAGGAGGCCGAGCGCCGCCTCGACACGGGGGTGCGGATCGGCACCACCGCCGAATTCCACCGCCATATTGGTGATCAGGCAGCCGAGCGAGCCATCGTCGGGCTCATGCAGGAGCGAAAGGAACAATTCGCGCAAGCCTTTAAGCCCGCTTCCCGGCGGCGCAAACCGCTCGATCCGTCCCTCCAGCACCGTGCAGTTGTAATGCCCGAACGCCGCGTCGAAGAGGCCGGCCTTGTCGCCGAAAGCGTGATAGATGCTTCCGCCTTTGAGCCCGGTCGCCTCCTCGAGATCCCGGATCGACGCCCCTTGATAGCCGTGCTTGCGAAAGATGTGCATCGCCCCCTTCAGCACCGCCTCCTCATCGAATTCCCGCGTTCGGCCCATTGTCGCCCCGATTCTTTATCAATTGTTCTAGAATGGCTGCTCAAGAATGGAAATGCAACGGTCTCGGTGACTTTCGGCGAAAAATCTCGGCCCGGTCGAGTTCGGTCATCGCCGGCGAGCGCGGGATCGGCATGTAGCGAGGAGCGACTCGGGGGCTCATGACGAAGTTTGAAGTGAGAATAGACCATCCCGACCGTGGTGATCTTTGCACCCTTCCTGGCTCGAGCGATCCGCGTACCAGCCTGCGGGAGATGGTGTTTGATTCGGCTGAGAAAAATTCCGCTTGACAACTTTGATGACAGGTATCATTAATCATCTTATGATGACGGTTGTCATTAAAGGTAGAGCGACCGAAGCTGCGTGCTTTCCTCTGACCCAACCCTGCCGGTTGGGGCCGGATATTGGAGTAAACGATGAACACTTCTGTAAGATATCTTCGGTCTGCGACGTGTTATGCCGAGGCGCCAAATCTCTGGATCAATGTTGGGGAAACCCCTTTTGCCTATCGCGACCTTGGCCCCCAGGGTGGCGTGCCGATCATTCTTCTCAACCATTGGGGCGCGGTGTTGGACAATTTCGATCCCCGCATTGTCGATGGTCTCGCCACCAGGCATCACGTAATCGCCACCAATTACAGAGGTATCGGCGCCTCAGGCGGTACGGCCCCTCTGACCATCGACGAGATGGCACGCGACACGATCGCGTTGATCCGAACGCTTGGGTTCAAAAAAGTCGATCTGCTTGGATTTTCTCTCGGGGGATTTGTCGCGCAGGACATCACGCTGAAAGCCCCCGATCTCGTGCGCAAACTTATTTTAGCCGGTACCGGTCCCGCCGGAGGCCGGGGCATCGAGAAGGTGGGAGCGATATCCTGGCCACTCATTATCAAAGGTCTGCTGACGTTGCGCGATCCAAAAACCTATCTGTTCTTCACGTCCACCGCCAATGGTCGCCAAGCCGCGAAAGCCTTTCTGGATCGGCTGAAAGAGCGGAAGGCGGGAAGGGACAAGGGGCCAACTCCAAGGGCTTTCCTGCACCAACTCCAGGCGATCAAAGCCTGGGGGCGGCAGGCGCCTCAGGATCTCGGCCGTATCACTATTCCGGTCCTGATCGCCAATGGCGACGATGACATCATGGTTCCGACCGTCAACAGCGCCGATATGGCCCAGCGCATCCCCGGAGCGGAGCTGGTTGTCTACAAGGACGCCGGGCATGGCGGGATTTTGCAGAACTACGCCGATTTCGTGCCGAAGGCTTTGTCCTTCCTTGGCGCCTGATACCACAATAGACTTTGAATTGGAGAAAGCCTCGTGAGGGCATTCGTCGTTGATAAGTACAAGAAGAAGGGCGCTTTGCGTCTGGCCAACCTGCCCGAACCGGAATTGCAGGACAATGATGTCCTGGTCCGGATTCAGGCCACGGCCGTAAACCTCCTGGACTCCAAGGTCCGGGATGGAGAGTTCAAGCTTATCCTTCCCTATCGCCCACCCTTCGTCCTGGGGCACGACGTTGCCGGAACGGTCGTCAAAGCCGGATCCGGGGTCAGGCGGTTCAAGGTGGGGGATCAGGTCTATGCACGGCCGCGCGATCATCGGGTCGGTACCTTCGCCGAATTCATCGCCGTCGATGAAGCCGACGTGGCGCTGAAGCCGAACAACCTCAGCATGACGGAAGCGGCGTCCATCCCGTTGGTGGGGCTGACCGCGTGGCAGGCGCTGGTCGAGGTGGGCAAGGTGAAACCCGGCGAGAAGGTCTTCATCCAGGCCGGTTCCGGCGGGGTCGGGACTTTCGCCATTCAGCTCGGCAAGCATCTCGGCGCGACCGTCGCGACGACGACGAGCGCTGGCAATGCCGAGCTGGCCAGAAGCCTCGGGGCGGATGTGGTGATCGATTACAAGACACAGGATTTCGAGAAGGTCTTGTCGGGTTACGATCTCGTGCTGAACAGCCAGGATCCAAAGACGCTCGAAAAATCCCTGGCTGTGCTGAAGCCGGGCGGCCAGCTCATTTCCATTTCCGGTCCGCCCGATCCCGCTTTCGCCGGGAAGCTCGGCCTGAACCTGTTTCTGAAACTGGTGCTGCGCCTGCTGAGCCGAGGAGTCCGAAAAAAAGCCAAGCGTCTCGGCATTCGCTACTCGTTCCTGTTCATGCGCGCCGAAGGGCAGCAATTGGGTCAAATCACCTCGCTGATCGAATCGGGCGCGATCCGCCCGGTCGTCGACAAGGTGTTCCCGTTTGAGAAGACCGGGGATGCGCTGGCCTATGTCGAGACCGGGCGCGCGAAGGGCAAGGTGGTCATCACGGTCGCAGACTAGAACCCTTGGAGAGCTCAGCGGCTCACCGGATTTTCATGACCTCTGCGACGCTGGCCCTTCCCAGCCGACTTTACGCCTCCAGCAACATACGCGTTTAACGCAATTCAAGGAGCTGACAGCATTGCATATATTAAGAAGGTCCACCGTTTTCGCACTCACCGCCGTTGCGGCCCTCATGTCATCGGCGGCATGGGCTGACAATACCTCGCCTGTTGGCTTGTGGCGGAATGTCGATGACATCAGCGGCAAGCCGAGGGCCTTGATCCGAATTACCGAGTCAAATGGCACCTTGCAGGGCAGGATCGAAAAAGTCTTTCTCGCCGCGAACGAAAGCCCGACCTGCGCGAAATGCGAAGGCGCGCTCAAGAACACGCCGGTCGTTGGCTTGGTCATCCTGAGCGGCCTGAAGAAGGACGGCAACGAATATACCGGTGGCCAGATTCTCGATCCGGACAATGGCAAGGTCTACAGCAGCAAGATTTCCGTCACCAACGGCGGCACGAAGCTCAACGTGCGCGGCTTTATCGGCGTGTCGTTGCTCGGACGTTCACAGGTCTGGGAACGTCAACAATAATTTCTAACTCTTTGTGAAAGTGACACATGACCAACAAGACACTCTTTGGGCCCTCTGTACTCGGCTCCCTCACGCTCTCCAACCGCATCGTCATGGCGCCATTGACTCGCAACAGAGCAGGCGCCGGATTTGTGCCGGGGGATCTCATTGCCGAATATTATGCGCAGCGGGCCTCGGCAGGACTGATCATCTCGGAGGCGACCCAGATTTCGCAGCAGGGTCAAGGCTATCAGGACACGCCCGGCATCTACACAGAGGCGCAGATCGACGGCTGGCGTAAGGTGACCGACGCGGTGCATGCCAAGTGCGGCCACATCTTCCTGCAGCTCTGGCATGTCGGCCGGGTATCGCATGTCGACCTGCAGCCGGATGGGCAGCCCCCGGTGGCGCCTTCCGCCATCAGGGCCGAAACCAAGACGTTTGTAAACAACGCCTTCGTGGATGTGTCGGCGCCTCGGGCGCTCGAACCGGGCGAGATCCCCGGCATTATCAAGGATTTCCGTGGCGCCGCCGCCAATGCGATCGCCGCCGGTTTCGATGGCGTCGAAGTTCACGGCGCCAATGGCTACCTGCTCGACCAGTTCGCCAGGGATGGATCGAACACCCGCGTCGACGCTTATGGCGGCTCGATCGAAAACCGCGCCCGGCTGACGCTGGAGGTGACGGCCGCGGTCATCGAGGAAGTTGGAGCGCAGCGAACCGGCGTTCGGATTTCGCCGGTGTCGCCGGCCAACGGGATCTCCGCAACCGATCCGCAGGCGCAGTTCAACTACATCGTCGAGCAGCTCGACGAGATGGGCATTGCTTACCTCCATGTCGTCGAAGGCGCGACGGGCGGGCCGCGCGACGTTGCCCCCTTCGACTATGAGGCGCTTCGCCGCAGGTTCAAGAACACTTACATCGCCAACAACGGCTACGATCTGGAACTCGCGACGGCAAGGCTGGAGCAGGGACTGGCGGATTTGTTCGCCTTTGGCAGGCCGTTCATTGCCAACCCGGATTTTGTCGAACGCCTGAAGGCCGGTGCACCGCTGGCCAATCTCGATATGGCGACACTCTATGGCGGAGGTGCTGCGGGCTACACCGACTATCCCACCATGGCCGCGCCGGTCGACGCCTGACTGCATGGGGCCGCGCATGCGCGGCCCTATTGGTTGCGCGCGTGATTTCCGATGGCATCACGGCAGTCGGCCCGGCAGGCATCCAGGATTTCATCCGCCAGGGTAGAATTGTCCGGGCAGGCTCTCGAAAGGACGATGGCGCCCACGGCCTGAGCAAGGAGGCTGATGGTCAGCGCGCGAGATCCGGCGCCGGAGGCGTGATCGCGCGCCATGTCGCCCTCGAACGTGCTGAGCAGGTTTTCGATTCCTGCGGCAAAAGCCGATCTCGTCTCATCCGGCAGCCGTGCTGCTTCGCAACTCAGTGCCGCAGCGGGGCACCCATGACCGCGCGCATCCCGGTGCTCGCGCGAGATATAGGCTTCGATGGCGGCAAGCGCATCATATCCTGCGTAGCGTTCCGCGGTCTCGCCGAAACCCCTGGCGGTCGCCGCTGCGATCAGCTCCTCCTTGGATCGGAAGTGGTTGTAGAAGCCGCCATGAGTGAGCCCGGCACGCTCCATCAGTTCCGCCACCGCCACGCCATCGAACCCGCGCTCGCGAAACAGCTCGGAAGCGATGGTGATAATCCGCGTGTAGTTTTCCTGCTTTTTTTCCTTGGTGATCCGCACTTCGCAGCCCTTTCGACGGCCATGCCCAACTATGATGTCGTGCGTCATTATAGCTTGACTTATTGATGACGTATATCATTAATAATGTCAACCAGTATAAGGATTACATCAGGGCAAGACGGACCTCACGGCATCCAACCCGCTGTAGAGGCGTCACAATCGTCGCGACACTGGAGCGAAGTATGTTTGAGGGTTTTGAAAGCGGCCGGATTGCCGTCGATAGCGTGGAGATCGCTTATGTCGCCGCGGGTGCGGGGGAGCCGCTGCTGATGCTGCATGGATTTCCGCAGACCAAGGCACTTTGGGCACGGATCGCACCAGAGCTGGTCGCGCTCGGCTATCGGGTGATCTGTGCAGATTTGCGCGGCTATGGCGCCTCCGACAAACCACCGGCTGGCGCTGATCTGACCAATTACAGCTTCCGCGCCATGGCAGCCGATCAACTCGGTTTGATGAAAGCGCTTGGACACGAGAGGTTTCACCTCGCGGGTCACGACCGCGGCGCCCGGGTGGCGCACAGGCTGGCTCTCGACCATCCTGCTGTTGTGGCGAGCGTCACTCTGATGGACATCGTGCCGACGGCGGTGATGCTGGGCGACCTGCGCCGCGAGGTCGCTCAAAGCTACTGGCACTGGTTCTTCCTCGCTCAACCCGCGCCCTTCCCGGAGCGAATGATCGAAGCCAATCCCGATCTCTTTTATGAAACCTGCCTGTTTGGATGGGGCGCGGCAGGCCCGCAGGATTTCGACGCCGAACAGCTCGCGGCCTATCGGGCTTCATGGCATGATGCCAAGGCGATTGCCGGCGGCTGCAACGATTACCGTGCGGCGCTGGCCGTCGATCTCGCCGACGATCTGGCGGAGCAAGGGAGACGTATATCGGCGCCTGCGCTGATCCTGTACGGCGCCGCCGGCGCGATGGCCAAACTCTATGATCTTCCAGCCACCTGGGCGGATCGCGGCACCACCATGGACGCTTGCGCTGTACCAGGCGGGCATTTTTTCCCGGACTCCGCGCCGGTCGAGGTTACAGAACAAGTGGCTGCGTTTCTTGGGCGTCATCCTTTTACCCCTGTGTCGGAGTAAAGTCCGGATGATTGCTCCGGCGCGCCGTCACGCTGTAAAACTTTGGACTGCTGCCCCGAGCGGCTCTCCGAGCGCCTGCGATATCACGCTCCAGTGGAACGGCCGGTCGGCCAGGGTGGACAGGGCTTGCTCGACAACGGCGACGTATCGTCAGGGATTGCGCCGTCGCGTCAATCAATGACACGCCCAACCCATTTGCCGACGGCGTCAGATCCTATGCGCTCGATGCCGACAAAGCCAAGCAGCTCCGGACGAAAAGTGAGGCATTGATAAGCGTAACTTGAAGTCGGTAAGCTCGTGTCGGCTTTGGTTCAGAGCCGACATACCGCCGCCCCCATCAATCGCGTTGCAAAATTCTGGCGCCGACCTGGCCTGTGGCAAGCTTCTCGGCCGGCGCTGGCCTGCCAAGCAGATAACCTTGGCCGATGTCGCAACCCAGCTCCTGAAGCCGCCGAAGCTGGCTCTCCTCTTCGATACCCTCCGCGGTTATCGTCACGCCAAGTCCCACACCGAGAGCGATGATCGCCTTGATCACCTTGTCTTGCTTATCGTCGGTTTCGAATGAAGAGACGAAACTCCTGTCAATCTTGATCTTGTCGAACCGGTAGTTGGATAGTTGTGAGAGGCTGGAATAACCTGTTCCAAAGTCGTCGAGAGCAATCCCGACCCCGGCATTCACCAGATCATCGAGGACGATTCGTGCCGTAACGGCGTCCTGGATGATGGCGCTCTCCGTCACTTCCAGCTCGACCCGGTGCGCGGGCAGACCGACATCGCCCAATATCTTGAGAATTCTGAGCCCCAGTAACCGATCGCTCAGCTGGATCGGAGAAAGGTTGAATGACAGGACGAGCTCACTTGGCCAGGAAAGCGCATCGGTGCAGGCGTGGCGAAGCAGTTGGTCGGTCAATTCGACGATCAGACCGGCTTCCTCCGCCACCGGAATAAAGTCGTTCGGTGGGATGAATTCGCCGGAGGCCGTCTTCCAGCGTGCCAGCGCCTCGAAGCCGATAATCCTGTTCGTTTTCAGGTCCACGAGCGGTTGATAGTAGGGAACGATTTCAGCCTTCTTGATGGCTGCTCTCAGATCAGCTTCCATCCGAATCCGCTTCGCCAACTCGTCCTGCATCGAAGGCACGAAGGGCTTCACCAGATTGCGCCCCTGCTTTTTGGCGACATACATCGCACAGTCGGAGTGTCGAATGACCTGACTGAGGTCATCGCCGTTCTCCGGAAAAAGCGCGAAGCCGACACTGGCGCCGAGGTCAACGGCGACACCATTGAATGTGAACGGCTTGCCGATCACGGTCACTATGCGGTTCGCCAACGCGGCAAGATCGGGATTTCCGGTTCGCCGCGCCAGAACAACGAATTCGTCTCCACCAAGGCGGAAAACGTATTCGCGGGGAAAGAGGGAAGAGAGCCGCTGAGCAACAGTCTTCAGCACCGCATCACCGTGATCGTGCCCCAGGAGGTCATTGACCTTCTTGAAGCCGTCGAGATCGATGCTGAACACGGCGTAGGTTTCTTCCCTTTGATCGGTCATCGCCTGCGCGCATACGGAATCCAGAAACCTGCGGTTAGGCAGTTCGGTCAGCGTGTCGTGACAGGCAATCCAGTCTACGTTCTTTTCGGCCTGCAGCCGGCGGTTGACCTCCCTCGAAAGATCCCGGATTCTCAGCGCGGAATAAATGAGCCCGAGAAACCCGGAGATATTGAGGGCGAGGAGCGCGTGGTCCAGCGGATAGTCATGATGCTTCTCGATGAACCGATCCAGCCCTTCATGCCATTGGAGGAACCAAGATAGGCAGAAGAGAACCAGGAAGACCGCGAGCCAGGCAACGATCTCCATCTGCGGTCTGGTTGGTCGGATGCGAGGCATATGAACAGGCTCCTGTTGTGTGAAGAGCCGTCATGGCCAGTTTGGTACACTCGTATCACCGAATGCCGACGACGGATGGCGCAACTTCGCGGCATCGGCGGTCACGCCGTGATCGAAGACCGCCTCAATTCATTCGGGCGGAATAAGAGGGCCGGTATCGCAGTGGCTGATGAAGCCGCGCAGCACCGACAAATCCCAAAGATCATCTGTTCGCTTGATAGGTTAATGGTGGGTTGCCTTTACGAAGGCACGGGAGTTTCGCTGCGCACAATGGATATCTTTGCCGTAAATCGGATGAGGATTCGGTCCCATGGTTTCTACCGTTCGCCGAATAAGACAGGAGCGCCCTAAAGATGGACCGGATTATCAAGGCTAATTCGATTGGCGGAGCGAGATGAGTTGGGCGTTTGCCTCACCCAGGACGCCATTCGTCATTCGCAGGTAGAGTGCTGTGCCGGTCTGTTCGAAGAGCGGCTTGACGCCTTCAGCCAAATTGACCGCCTCTTCCAACATGGCGATCCTCTCGTTTTTCGTAACCGAAGCAAGCTCTGCCTTTGCATAGTGCTGCAGGGTCAGCGCAAGTTTCATATTCATATAGGCGGTAGCGTCTTGCGAATTCAGCTTTTCCGTTATCACGTATGCGTCGCGGTGAAGTTTCAACGCTTTTTGAAATCCTGCTTCCTCTCGGTTCAGTTCGGCCAATAGCAGCGTGTCATCGCCAAGATTCGCCATGTTTTCCCAGCTCGGGCCGTCCTTGTCCAATTTCCTGGCTATTTCGAAGGTCAGACTATTGAATTTTACGGCCTTTTCAGCGTCGGCACGCTGCTGGCTATCCGATGCGATACGTCCATATGCTGCGCCAACCGTGCTATAGATGTATCGCAACGCACGTTCATCGGTGCTGTTTTCATATTTGCCCAGCCACTCCTCCAACGGCTTCACGCCACGCCTGGCGTGAGCGCTTCCGTTTCCTGGATTGAGTTCATTGGCATAACCCAGCGTTGCGGAAAAATCCTGAGCAAAATCAAGCTCCTTGCTCTTGCTTGGATCTTTGATCGCCCTGTATTCGCGTTCCAACAGTTCTGCAGAACGCAACAGCAAGGCCTCATCGGATTTCCAGCGCCCAAGCTCTTCCAGCGCCTTGGGCATTCCGCTTGGTACGAAGCTATCGCAGTCGCTCCGACCGGCAATTGGGCACAGGGCCAGCAGAGCTTCACCGGCTTCAGCTTTCATGGCGGAGCGAAATAGGAAGGGCGGATTATAACCAGCAAAGGCGCCGCTTGCATCGTTTGCGATCCAAAGGCTATCGAGAGCGGAGAAGGCCTCTTTTGCAGCATCCGGCGCAGCAGCATCCAGTGCGGCTCTCAGCATCGAAATCGCCAGGACAACGCGCTTGTTCCGATCGATTTCGTTGTCGGAAAGGGAATAAGTATATTCCTCGTCTCCGTCGCCAAGCATCGTGGCCAGCCAGATACGCTTTTGGCTTATCTCAACCGCGCTGCCCGTTGAAATGTCGTCGCATGCGTCCAGAAGCTCTTCTGCGGCCTCCGCATTGGATTTTGTCATTTCCCGTAGTTCGATGCAGAGGTCGGCATCTCCGGCATAGGAGAATTTATCCAGCAAGGGCGTCGCTATATGCACCTCGCGTCCCGAAGCATCCTTGTAGATCCTGGAAGGCGGCGTTTCGCTCGCCTGTGGGATGCCGTCTGGCTTGATTGGGGTAGACAATCGAGTTTCTGTCGTCAGCGCCATGTAGGCGGCGGCAACGAGCACGCAAGCAATCAGCAGGCGCACCTTCATTTGATTTTCTCAAACCAGTTCGACGCAGAGAAATGATCGATCAATCGACGCTCCCGGTTCCACATGTTTTACGGCGTTGAGCCGCTTCGCCAGGGTAGGGCGCATCCCGGAGCCGATCAACCCGCCAGCATGGTGTCCGCCAGGCTGTAGCAGTGGCTCGCCTGATAGGCGTTCCGACCTCGGTTCATGTGCGTCACATTGAAAGTCCGGATGGCGCGCAAGATGCGGCGCTCCGCCAGGAATTTGCGGATCGAGGCGGAGCCCTGCACAGTGATGCCAAAAATGTCCTCGCCGCGCGGAAAAAAGTAACCGACGTCTTGGGGCGTCACGACACAGTCCTCGAGAAAAGCCTCGTCCACATCGCCCTGCGCCGGTGAATGATCCGTGGTGAAGTCAGAAAGATGCACCAGGAATCGTGCACGCAGACCCTCGCCGTCGGCGTAGAGCGTGAAAAGCTCCATCCAGCTCGCATTAACGCGGATGAGCGGCTTGTCGGAAGTCGAGGGCAGGCACGAAACCGACCAGTAGTGCCGCTCGGTCTTGCGCGGGATGGGGATGCAGGTTTGTCCGTATGCCCCGAGAATTTGCAGAAGGTCTTGCGCCTGCGGGCGACGAAGCAGCTTCTCGAACCGTGCGACGTACTTGAACCGCTGTTCCAGGGACTCCACGCGCTCTTCGGCGTCGATCAACTCCGCCTTGCCTTCTATCCAATCCCGCTGCTGCTCAGGATCCAGAAATTTGCGCAGACCGGTGGTGCTGCGACGAGGAGTTGCGCTCATGTCAGGTGCCATGTGATCCGTGTCCTCATCGCTTCACCGGCTAATCCCGCACGTGCCCATGCAGCCGCTCGACGTCCGCTCCTGGTGTTGAGGTGCCGTTCGCAGCACTTGGCTTAACGAGCGATTTGGCGGCCTGGCCGACAGGACGCCAACGCACCGACCGCACCATAACATCTATCGAACCAGTGGCGAAAGTCGCCTGGGCGTCCGCCCCCTTGGGTAGATCATACTCTTGCGCAGGATGATATTGGCATAGAACCTGGGCCGCCGGTCTGGATTACCGCATAGGCGGTCTTCACCGGCTGCCAATCCCGGCCGACGAGCGGCAGGCCTCCTTATGGCTAGGCCTCAGGCTGCTTCGGCGCCGATCCTGAACGGGTTTTGCCAATCGGTCGTTTTAAAGTTCCGCCTCCCGCAACAGGTCGTTCAGGCGGGTGGCCCATTTCTTGTTGTCATCCCTGAACGGACCAAGCGCATCGCCGGCGGATTCGGAAAGGTCGCTGGCAGCCGCAGCAAAGCGGCGGGCCTGTTCACGATGTCCCGCGGCCATATGGCAGCACGCCTGAATGCGCAGAAGCGCCGGCCAGTCAGGCCGCGCCTTTAGCGCCGTACGTCCCGTTTCGAGTGCGCCCTCGACGTCGCCCGAAAAGAACAGTGCAAGCATCAGAAGGCTGAACCAAACCCCATTCTGCGGGTCATGGGGGTTAAGTTCGAGGCCGCGAGCCAGGGGCTGCCGCGCGCCGGCCGCATCCCCCGAAAAGAGACGGGCCATGCCGAAGACGAGATACCCCAAGGCGAAACTCGAACCGAGTTCGATGGACCGTTCCGCTGCGAGGATCGCCTGGTCAGCCCTGCCTGTGTAGGCCGACACAATCGCCAGCGCATAGTGCGAGTACGGGTTCCGCGCATCGAGATAGATCGCCCGAAGGGCCGCATCCAATCCTTCCTTCCCGTCCGCGGCGGGGTTATCAGTCCAGCCGTAGCCAATGAGGCCCGCATTGACCCGCGCCCGCCAGATCTGCGCCTCTGGAAGCATGGGATCGAGCTCCGCAGCCTGGCGGAAGAATCGCCGTGCGACAAGGTGGGTGGGCTGGGTGACCTTGTGGAAATTGAATGTACCTTGCCTTACAAGGTTCCAGGCAGTGATGTTGCCGGTGTGCGGAGCCATCGGAAGCCCATGACGCAACAGCAGCTCAGGCTCCACCGCCGCTGCGATCCGCTCGGCGATGGCGTCTTGCACTGCAAATACCTCGGCCACCTGAAGATCGTAATGTTCGGACCAGACGGTGGCGCCTTTCACTGCGTCGGCGAGGTGCACCGATATCCGGATCTGATCGCGGGTATTCCGGATAGCTCCATCCACCAGAAAATCGACGCCAAGTTCGCGCGCGATAGATTGCGGATCCCTTGAGCCAGCCTTCCTTGTGAAACTCGCCCCACGTGAGGCGACGCGGAACCATCTGAACCGAACGAGCGCCATGATCAGGTCGTCGGTGATACCGTCGGCCAGATACTGTCTTTCAGCATCACCGCCGAGATTTTCGAATGGCAGTACCGCAATCGCCGGCATCGAACTGGTCTGCGCGTGCCATCCGCTTTCGGCTGCGTCGGTCCGGCTCTCCACCGGACCGGAAAATCTGTATCCGACCCGCGGGACCGTGACGATCCATTCGCAGCCGTCTGATGCAGGGCCGAGCAGCTTGCGAAGGGCGGCAATCTGAACGGAAAGATTGCTTTCCTCAACAGTCAATCCCGGCCAAACCGCATCCATCAGGGCCGACTTGGAGACGACACCTCCCTGTGCCGAAAGCAGAGCGGCAAGCAGGGAAGCACCTCGGGCGCCGATAGCGACAGGCCTATTGTCGCGAAACAGGCATCCGTTCTCGGCAATGAACTCGAAGTGGCCGAAGGCAAGGTGCTGGGTGTTCATGGCCGGGAATGATACGCCGATTTCGCAACTTTTCGGAATTTTTCGGCCCCGCTTCAGGACTTGCGCCGGCCGAGCGCGCAGAGTCTGCTCCAGTGCAGCGGCTGAAGTGGTGAGAGCGATGAAGAACGAAGCAACGCAACCGAAATATCCTCATGGATTAACCGCGAAAGTCGTACGCGGGAGCGGCAGCCATGTCGCCGAGCAAGGGTCGGTCTATCGCTCGGGCGTCTCGGCACAAAGCGTCGGATCAAGCATGCTGTGGCTGGGGATGATTTCGCTACCGGCAGGCAGACGAACCAAGGCCCATCGCCATGAGGGACACGAGACGGCCCTTCTGATGACTGCGGGCCAAGAAATCGAGATCTGGTCGGGGCCGGAGCTCGAGCGGTGCGAATTGGTCCACGCCGGTGACTATCTGTTCATTCCGGCCGGCGTTCCCCACGTGGCCGTCAATCGCAGCACCGAAAGCGCCGAGTTCCTCGGTGCCCGCAACGACCCCGCAGCCAACGAGAGCGTCGTTCTGATGCCGGAGCTCGACAACATCGTACCTTAATCACACCGGGGAGCTGCACCATGGCCATCATCGAACAACGTCTGGCCGAAATGGGTCTGGAATTGCCCGAACCTTTGAAGGTTCGCGAGGGGCTGCATATGCCCTTCGCCTGGGTTCGGGTGCGCGGCACCCGCGCTTACATCTCGGGTCACGTCGCGTGCAACCGCGATGGGACATTGGCAGACCCCCTTGGCAAGGTCGGAGCGGAGGTTTCGCCAGAGCAGGGTTACGCGTCAGCCCGGCTCGTTGCCCTGGCCCATCTCGCCAGTCTCAAACGTGCTGTCGGAGACCTTGATCGGGTCACGGCTTGGCTGCGCGTCTTCGCCATGGTGAATGTTGCTCCGGGTTTCAATGAGACGCCGCTGGTCACAAACGGCTATTCCGATCTGATACTGGAGCTGTACGGCCCCAGCGTTGGCGCCCACGCCCGCTCGTCCATCGGCATGGCCATCCCTTTAAATGCGCCCGTAAACTGTGAAGCGGAAGTCGAAATAGACGGGTGACCCGCCGGAACAGGATGATTTAGGTCAGTTTGGCCTAAAATCTGAATCCTGTTCTACGTCAGATCGTCTGAGCATGATGTCGCCCGATAACCGCTCACACTTTCGGCATCATGCTCTAGTAAACGAAGGGATCAACCTCGGCCTGCGCCCCCGCCTCCTTCGGATAGATCACACCCTTGCGCAGGATGATATTGGCATAGAGCCTGGGCTCGCCGGTCTGGATCACCGCATGGGCGGCCCGCACCCTTCCGTAGAAATCCTGGCCGATCAGCGGCACCACCTGCCGGTGCGGCTCGTGGCGCGCGCAGCAATCGATCATCTCCTCATGCACGGGGTCGAGCTTGTCGCGCTCGGCCTTGACGGTCGAACGGAAGATCGCTTCCGCCACGAAATCGTCGATCGGCAGCACGCTGAGCACGGCGTTGAGAACCGGGATGAGGCGGTGGCCGTCGAGCCGGATCAGCCGGCGGGCATGTTCGACGCCCGGATAATTGCCGTCGACGATGGCGATCTCGTCGCCGTGGCCCATGGCGCGAAGCGTCAAAAGCAGCTCCGGGCTCAACAGCGGATCAAGTCCTTTCAGCATGGTCTACCTCCTTGAAGAGTACGTTCTGGTCGGTGAGGTAACGCGCGAAGATCGGCAGGCTGGCGCCGCCGATGGCGCGCGCCTGGGCGCCGACAGCGCCCTCGATGATTTCAGGCATGACGACGCCCTGCAGGTCGAGCTTGGCGGCTTCGTCGATCGTGGCCTGCACCACCCGGCTGCGCACCCAATCGGGAAAGCCGCCGTCGATCACGGCCGCGCTGAAATCGACGATCGAGGCGGCGGCAACGATCGCCTGCGCCAGCGCTTTGGCGCTGTCCTGGATCCAGGCTTCCATCGGCTCGCCGAAATCCACCCAGCCGTCGGCTGAATACCAGAGCGGCTCGGGATCGATGCCGCGCTCGCGCAGCATGTTTTCGAGCACGAAGATCGAGGCGATTTCGAGCAGCTGCATCGTCTCGCCGTTCTTGCCGCGCACCGGCAGCGGCCCGATCGCGCCCGCCGTGCCGGTGCGGCCGGAAAAGATTGCCGAATTCAGGACGATGCCGCCGCCGATGAAGGAGCCGATGAAGAAATAGACGAAATCCGGATAGGACGGTCCCACGCCGAAGACCAGCTCGGCGCCGCAGGCGCTGGTCGCATCGTTCTGCATGAAGACCGGATGGGAGACGCGGGAGGCGATGTCGGCCTGCAGGTCGATCTCCCGCCAGACCTCCATGGCGCCGGCCGGCGCCCCCACCTCTTCGGCCCAGTTCCAGAGCTCGAAAGGCGCGGCGATGCCGAGGCCGGCAATACGGCTGCGCTGCTTGTCGTCGAGCCGTTCTTCGAGTTCGCGGATGCCCGAGGTGACGAAGGCGAGGATTTCATCCGGCAACGGATAGGCATAGGTCTTATGCAGCTGCATGCGGATGCGGCCGACGAAATCCATCAGCACAAGATCGGCGCTGCGCCGGCCCATCTTCAAGCCGAAGGAATAGACGGCGTCGGGATTGAGATGCATCGGGATCGACGGCTGGCCGACACGGCCGCGCACCGGATCCCCGCGCGACAGCAGCCCTTCCTTTTCCAACACCCGCATGATGACGGAGACGGTCTGCGCCGACAGCCCGCTGCGGCGCGCGATATCGGCCTTCGACAGCGCGCCGTAGAGACGCACCAGCGACAGCACGAGCCGTTCGTTATAGGCTCGTACCCTGACCTGGTTTGCACCGCCGGCCGGATTCAGAATTGGTGGCGGGACCGGTGTGTTTGCCGGTCCATCCAAGGACGACATGGCCGCTCCTCCCGATTGTTGGCCTATGCCCTAATTCGATGGAGCATGCCACATCGAATTAATAATTCAATTGGATTTATTTATTGACAAGGCGATTTCTTTTCGCTCTTAATTGCCGTCGTCAAGGGCACGGGACCGCTGGGGGCATTGCGATCCACGGCGAAGTGTCGTTCTGTAAATTCCGGCCCCGCACGGGCGGCGCCGGCAAACTCTGGGAGGAGTTCCATGAAGAAATCTGTTCTCGCTTTCGGCGCGCTCGCGCTTGGTGTCACCTTTTCCGCTCCTGTCATGGCGGCTGACGTTGCTGCCTGCCTCATCACCAAGACCGACACCAACCCCTTCTTCGTCAAGATGAAGGAAGGTGCGACGGCTAAGGCCAAGGAACTCGGTGTCTCGCTGAAGTCCTATGCCGGCAAGGTCGACGGTGACAGCGAAAGCCAGGTGGCCGCGATCGAAAGCTGCATTGCCGACGGCGCAAAGGGCATCCTGATTGCTGCTTCCGACACCAAGGGCATCGTGTCTTCGGTCAAGAAGGCCCGTGATGCCGGCCTGCTGGTCATCGCTCTCGACACGCCGCTTGAGCCGGCCGATGCCGCCGACGCCACCTTCGCCACCGACAACCTGCTCGCTGGCAAGCTGATCGGCCAGTGGGCCAAGGAAACGATGGGCGACAAGGCCAAGGATGCCAAGGTCGGCTTCCTCGACCTGACCCCGTCACAGCCGACGGTCGACGTTCTGCGCGACCAGGGCTTCATGATGGGCTTCGGCATCGATCCGAAGGACCCGAACAAGATCGGCGACGAGGACGATGCTCGCGTCGTCGGTCATGACGTGACCAACGGCAATGAAGAAGGCGGCCGCAAGGCCATGGAAAACCTTCTCCAGAAGGATCCGAGCATCAACGTCATCCACACGATCAACGAGCCGGCCGCGGTCGGCGCCTATCAGGCGCTGAAGGCCGTCGGCATGGAAAAGAACGTGCTGATCGTCTCGGTCGACGGCGGTTGCCCGGGTGTGAAGTCGGTCAAGGAAGGCGTCATCGGCGCCACCTCGCAGCAATATCCGCTGATGATGGCAGCCCTTGGCGTCGAAGCGATCAAGAAGTTCGCTGACAACGGTGAAAAGCCGAAGCCGACCGAAGGCAAGTCCTTCTACGACACCGGCGTCTCGCTCGTCACCGACAAGCCGGTTTCCGGCGTCAAGTCGATCGACACCAAGGAAGGCACCGACAAGTGCTGGGGCTGAGCCCTGATTGTTGAAAGCAGACCGGCCGGGGCTTGATCCCCGGCCGTTTTCGACGGACGATGTGCCGTCGCCTCACGAACCGGCTCAGCAAAGACCGGATGGATATCGGTGACGGCCCCCGCGTGAGTTCGGCGCGCGGTTGCGGAGGAGGAACCATGACCGGAACACAGGAATTTGAACGCGTCCTCGACGACAGCGACAAGAGCGTCGCCTCCTTCGAGCACGAGAATATCTCGCTGATCAAGCGCGCGCAGCATTTTCTCCACTCGACACCGGCCGCCGTGCCGCTGATCGTGCTGGTGCTGGCGATCATCATCTTCGGGCTCACCATCGGCGAACGGTTCTTCTCGTCCTACACGCTGACGCTGATCCTGCAGCAGATCGCCATCGTCGGTATTCTCGGCGCCGCCCAGACGCTGGTCATCCTGACCGCCGGCATCGATCTTTCGATCGGCGTCATCATGGTGATCTCGGCGGTTATCATGGGCAATGTCGCCATCACTTACGGCATACCGACGCCGATTGCAGTGGTCGCCGGGCTTGTCGTCGGCGGCCTTTGCGGATTGCTGAACGGCTTCCTCGTCGCCTATATGAAACTGCCGCCCTTCATCGTCACGCTCGGCACGTGGAACATCGTCATGGCGACGAATTTCATCTATTCCGCCAATGAGACGATCCGCGATACCGACGTCGACGAAAAGGCGCCGCTGCTGCATCTTTTCGCCGTGAGCTTCAAGCTCGGCAGCGCCGTGCTGACCCTCGGCGTCATCGCCATGGTGCTGCTCGTCTTGGTGCTCTGGTATGTCCTCAATCACACCGCCTGGGGCCGGCATGTCTATGCCGTCGGCGACGATCCGGAGGCAGCCAAGCTCTCCGGCATTCAGACGAAGAAGGTGCTGCTCACCGTTTACGCCATATCAGGCGTCATTGCCGGCTTGGCCGCCTGGGTCTCGATCGGCCGCAACGGCTCGATCTCGCCGTCCTCGGCGGTGACCGATTTTAACCTCCAGGCGATCACCGCGACTGTGATCGGCGGCATCTCGCTGTTCGGCGGCCGCGGTTCCATTCTCGGCACGCTCTTCGGTGCCATGATCGTCGGCGTCGTCTCGATGGGCCTCAACATGCTCGGCGCCGACCCGCAATGGAAAGTCCTTTTGACAGGCGTGCTGATCATCGCCGCCGTCGCCATCGATCAGTGGATCAGAAAGGTTTCGGTGTAATCATGGCTCGCGAACCCCTTCTCACCGCCCGCGGTCTCGTCAAGCGTTATGGCCGCGTGACCGCGCTCGACAATGCCGATTTCGACCTCTATCCGGGTGAAATCCTCGCCGTCATCGGCGATAACGGCGCCGGCAAATCCTCGCTCATCAAGGCGATATCGGGCGCCGTCACCCCGGACGAGGGGGTGATCACACTGGAAGGCCGGCAGGTGCAGTTCCGCTCGCCGATGGAGGCGCGCGACGCTGGCATCGAGACCGTCTATCAGAATCTCGCCTTGTCGCCGGCGCTGTCGATCGCCGACAACATGTTCCTCGGCCGCGAGATCCGCAAACCGGGCGTGCTCGGTTCCATGTTCCGCATGCTCGACCGGCCAGCCATGGAAAAGCTGGCGCGCAACAAGCTGTCCGAACTCGGCCTGATGACCATCCAGAACATCAACCAGGCGGTGGAAACGCTCTCAGGCGGTCAGCGCCAGGGTGTCGCGGTCGCCCGCGCCGCCGCCTTCGGCTCGAAGGTTATCATCATGGACGAACCGACGGCAGCGCTTGGCGTCAAGGAAAGCCGCCGCGTGCTGGAACTGATTCTCGACGTGCGCGCCCGCGGCCTGCCGATCGTGCTGATCTCGCACAACATGCCGCATGTCTTCGAGGTGGCCGACCGGATCCATATCCACCGCCTCGGCCGGCGGCTGACGGTGATCGATCCGAAGGAATACACCATGTCCGACGCCGTCGCCTTCATGACCGGCGCCAAGGCGGTGCCGACGGAGCCCGTCGCCGCATGAATGCACGTATCGATGAAATCGCCGGCGAGGTGCTTGACCGCGCCGGCCATTCCAGACGTTTCCTGGTCGCCATCGCCGGACCGCCGGGCGCCGGAAAATCGACCATGGCCGACAATCTGGCGGAAGCGCTGAAGGCCAGGGGCGAAAGTGCCGAAGTTCTGCCGATGGATGGTTTCCACATGGACAACGCCATCCTGATCGAACGCGGCCTGCTGGCGCGCAAGGGGATCCCCGAGACTTTCGATGTTCGCGGTTTCCTCGATATCATCCGCGCCGTCCGGCTGGCCGATCAGGAGGTTCTGGTGCCGGTCTTCGACCGCTCGCGTGAACTCGCCATTGCGTCGGCCCGCCCTGTTTCCCCCGATCACCGCTTCATCATCGTCGAGGGCAATTATCTGCTTTTTTCGCTCGGCAAATGGGCCGAACTCGAAGGCGTCTTCGACTTTTCGATCATGCTGGCGCCGCCGATCGAGGTGCTGGAGGAGCGGCTCTGGGCCCGCTGGCGCGGTTATAACCTGACCGAGGAGGCCGCCAGCGCCAAGGTCTACGGCAATGACCTGCCGAACGGCCGGCTGATCCTCGAAAACCGCCGCCCGGCCGATGTGACGCTGGAGATCGCGCTGGCGTGATGCCGCGGCGATTGTTTTCATGTAAAAGATAGTGCTATCGAGGCCGCAGACGCATCGCTTCGGAGGCCTGCCATGCAATCGATCACCATCCGCCGTCCTGATGACTGGCACCTGCATCTGCGCGACGGCGCCATGCTGGAGGGCGTGATCGCCGATACGAGCCGCACTTTCGCCCGCGCCATCATCATGCCCAATCTCGTGCCGCCGGTCGTCACGTCAGCCGACGCCAAGGCCTATCGTGAGCGTATCCTCAAGGCCTTGCCGGACGGCCATCGTTTCCAGCCGCTGATGACGCTTTATCTCACCGAACATACCCGCCCCGATGACGTGGAGGAGGGGAAGAACAGCGGCCTCATCACCGCCGTCAAGCTTTATCCCGCCGGCGCCACGACCAATTCGCATGGCGGCGTCCGCGACATGGAGAAGGCGATGCCGGTGCTGGAGCGCATGGCAAAGATCGGCCTGCCGCTCTGCGTCCATGGCGAGGTGACGACGCCTGACGTCGATATCTTCGACCGCGAGGCCGTCTTCATCGAGACCGTGCTCGACCCGCTGCGGCAGCGCCTGCCGGAGCTGAAGGTGACAATGGAGCATGTGACGACATCAGATGGTGTCGATTACATCAAGGCGGCCAAGGGCAATCTCGCCGGCTCGATCACCACCCACCATCTGATCATCAACCGCAACGCCATCCTCGTCGGCGGCATCCGCCCGCATTATTATTGCCTGCCGGTCGCCAAGCGCGAAAACCACCGGCTGGCCTTGCGTGCCGCGGCCGTCAGCGGCGACCCGCGCTTCTTCCTCGGTACGGATTCGGCCCCGCATGTCGACCCGCTGAAGGAATGCGCCTGCGGCTGCGCCGGCATCTACACCTCGGTCAATACGATGAGCTGCCTTGCCCATGTCTTCGAGGAGGAGGGCGCCCTAGAGCGGCTCGAAGCCTTCGTGTCGCTGAACGGGCCAGCCTGGTACGGGCTTCAGCCGAACGAGGAGCGCATCACCCTATCACGGCAGGCCGACCCGATCATCTTTCCCGCCAAGATAGAAACCGGCGCCGGGCCGGTGACGGTGTTCGATCCGATGTTTCCCCTGCACTGGCAGGTGGTCCAGCAGGCGTAAGCTTCCGGATTTCAATTTTAAATAGATTTTTTATCCTAAATCCCGGCGTAACGTTAAACGCGTAACATTTGTATTGTGCAGTGCATCATTTGTTAACGGATGCATAAGACATTCCTCAGCACCGACCCCATGAGCTGCCGACATCATCCGGCGCGGCTGCAGTCGCGGAGGCTGAAAAGCATGATGCTTGACTATAACTCCCTCTTGCTGGCGCTCGGCGTTTCGGCGGCCTGCCTTGCGGTGACGCTGATGGGCAGCTGGCTTGTCCGCCGGGCGGAAACCGTGCTGTTGACAGCCACCGTCGGCCTGGTCCTCGTCGTCAGCGGCATTTTCGTCTACAGCGCCTATGTGACGACACCGGAGAAATGGTTGGGCGTCGCCAATTTCGTGCTGTTCCATGCCGGTTTTGCCACCATCTGGGGCGCAGGCAAACAATTCCTCACCGGCCGGGTGTCTCTCCTCGCCATCGCGATCCGCGCGCTTGCGGCGATGGTCTTCTCCGTCGTGCCGATGCTGTCGGGCTATGACGGCCTGGCTTTCATCGCCGACAACCTCGCCATCGCCCTTTTGCTTTTTGCCACCGCCCGGCAATATTGGCTCGCCCGTGCCGAAGCACCGGCGCCGCTCCTCGGCATCACAGCGCTTTATACGTTGACGGCGATCTCCTTCGTTCTCTGCGCCGCCGTGCTGATATCAGACGGCAAGCTCGTGATCGGCAAAGCCCCCAGCAACTGGGCCGAAGATCTGAGTCTTGCCGTCTGCATCGCCGGCATGACCGGGATCGGTGCGCTGTCGCTGGCGCTGCATCAATGGCGGCTTGCCGCCCGCCATCGTCTCGATGCGATCACCGATCCGCTGACCGGCCTGCTCAACCGCCGCGCCCTCTTCGACCAATATGGCGCCCGTCCGATGGGCACGACCACCGCCGTTATCGTCTTCGATATTGACCATTTCAAATCCGTCAACGACCGCTTCGGCCATGCCGCCGGCGACCGCGTGCTCAATATCTTCGCCGGCGAACTTTCGGCCCATTGCCGTAGCGGCGACACCGCTGCCCGGCTCGGCGGCGAGGAATTCGTACTGGTGCTGAAGGAGATCATGCCTGGCCGGGCAGAACTGACGGCCGAGCGCATCCGCCGGGCGTTCGAGGCGCGCGAGATCCATATCGACGACGAGGTGCTGACATGCACGGTCAGCGTCGGCGTCGCCCCCGGCCGGTCGAAGAGCTTGGATTTCGACACCATGCTGAGTGCCGCCGACAAGGCGCTCTACGTCGCCAAGCGCGCCGGCCGCAACCGGGTCGAACTTGCCAGCTATCTCAAGGCGGTTCCCGTCGAGGCAACGCGCACGGCGTCTTGATTCCTGATAAAACCCTCTCATAATATCGCCCTGGGCCGGATGCGGCCAGCCGCCCCGCGACGCTTAGCGTTATGGTGAATGCATCCAGACAACATCCTTCACATCCCTTGCCGTTTGGCGATCGATGGCGAACGGGTCAGCAGACGCGGGCACTGATCTTCCTGTTTGCCGCCAACGGAAGGATGACATCATGCGCGATTTTCGCGACGCCAAGCTCATGGCAAAGACATTGCGGCAGGCGCTTGCCGACCGCGATATTTCGCTGACCCACAGCGAGACGCTCGAAATCGTCGCCCGGCAGTTCGGGCTCGACCAATGGAATATCCTCTCGGCAAAGATAGAGGAGGCAGGCACCTCCCGCTCCGCGATCGGCATCGAACCGCCGATGCCGATCTTCCGCATCTTCTCGGTCGAAAAGGCCATGGAGTTCTATTGCGGCTTCCTCGGCTTCCATCTCGATTGGGAGCACCGCTTCGGTGAAAACTTCCCGCTCTATTGCCAGGTCTCGCGCGACGGCATGGCGCTGCACCTCAGCGAACATTCCGGCGACGCCAGCCCCGGCGCCAAGGCCTTCGTCCGCGTCGCCAACGTGCGGGCCTATCACGCCGAACTCTCAGGCAAGGACTACCGCTACATGAAACCCGGCGTCGAGGAAGCGCCGTGGGGGCTGGAGATGACCGTCACCGACCCCTTCAGCAACCGCATCGCCTTTTGCGAACAGACGTAGTCAGCGCAGCTTGGCTTATGGGTGACAAAGCCGGAGGCAGTTCGAAAGTTGGAAGCCGCGACCGTGTGCAGACCTGCCGCTAAAGAGCTTCAGTGCCTGGGCGACCAACAAGACCGCCGTTGCACTCTGAGGCGTCCGCGCACGGCGTCTTGATCCCGGACTGTCGTCTCGTCGTACACCCCACGGTCGGAGAGGTGTTGCGGCAGTGACGTTTGTTCAATCTATCCGGCGCAGACTTTCCACAAAGACACCTCGACTGGTGCCTCTGCCCGAAACGGCGATCCGGTGTAGCGGCCCAAGTTCTCTCCTGATGTCATCAGGGACACGGCAAATTTCGTCGAATAACATCGGAACCCCTTCGACCTGAACCGGTGTCCGACATTTTGAGTCGCCCCATTCATGTGCGTCGACGACGGTGAAGGAAAGCTCTACCTGATGGCCAGCGATCACGGCGAATAGCATCGGCACAGCGATGACGACGAGATGCTTTCCGAGGAAATAACCAGCAACCGGAGCGCCTAGCAGGCCGAAACCTTTCTTTACGCCGTCGTGCCTGCTCCTCAAAATAAGCCAGAACGGCAATGCCGCAGAGACCACGCCGACGGCGAGAGCAGGAAGGGCGGTCTTGGAAATCCACTCGTTTGACGGCAGAAAGTTAAAGCCGGATCTCTGGACGAAAATGGCAACTACAGTCGGCAAAAACAACATTGCCAGAAGGATCCCGCCCGGTTTGCCGAGCGGCCATTCGACATTCTCTTCCTTCGACCCCATGGACAACATACCGCTCTTTGCATGGAAACCTATCAATCACTCTGTGACACATTTCGGCTGGCAGCTTCAAGCGGGGTACGGTCAGGGCAGCAAAAACCATTTTGGCTGCGTCTAAGAGGTCGCGGAGTTCTTTTTACGACAAACTAAGGATCACGCTCCCTTGGATGTCGGCGCTTGCATCTCCGTCCTTGGAACTTACAGTCACACCATCGATGTTGTTTCAATGGAAATGAGTCCTGGTCGGTAGGATGGGGAACCAGATGAAATATGTTTCGGTGCTGATTTTAGCGCTTCTGTCGATTGTCTTCGGATGGTTATTCTATGAAAGGTACTGGAAGTTCCGAGATTGCATATCGCAAGCCTTATCCAGCTGCCTCACTCCCGACGGTGACAACCTGACGCAAGGCGGTTCTCTGTGGGCTGGTTTGGCAGGCTTGTTCTTGCTGCTCGCGGTGATCTCAGCCTGGCGCGCTTTCCGGAGCCGGTGACCGAACCGGGAGCGAAGCTGCGCCCTCCAATTTGCCTCATCCAAGGCGCGATCCGCAGGATCGCCTCGAAGGACACGCCGCCACGCTGCTCCTTGAATGCCTCCGCCTTCCTCAGACGATCATCAACGCCCGCACTAAGGCCACCGAGGCAAGCAGCGAGGCGATGGTCCGCACATGGTTCCACCACGTCCAGTTCCTGAGATAGGTGGTCCAGAGCTGAACCGCTTCCGTCCCGTTGCCGCCGGCCTTTGCCAGCGCATCGTTCATTGGCACGTTGAAGATGATGGTCGAGAGAAAGGCGGCGAAGATGTAGAGGGCTGCTCCGGCCAGCATCAGAAAGGATGCCCCGCCGCGCCAGTCGATCAGGGCGAGCACGGCTATGACGATGCAGAGGATTGCCGTCGGCACGAAGAGGCCCATGAAGGGCGAGCGGACGATCGTCACGTTGATCGAGTTCATCGCCGCGATGCCTTGTTCCGCCGGAATCCGCGAGAAGGCGGTCATGATGAAGGTCGAGAAGGCGAAGAAGATGCCGGCGACGAGGCCGCTGCCGATCGCTGCCGCCACGAGGGAGAGGATGAGAATGATCTGCATGGTCAGGCGCTCCATAGTCCGGTTGCCGCGGTCCGGCGGGCATATTGGCTGAAATCGGTGGCGGGACGGCCGAGAATTTCGGCGACGCCGCCCGTCACGTTGGAATTGCGCCCATCGAGTACCTGTCCGAAAAGCTCCTCCAGAAGATCGATCAGGCCCTGCGGCAGGCCGGCATCCGCAAGCCCGCCGGTGAAATCCGCCATCGACACCTGCTCGTATTCGATCGGCCGCCCGGTGGCCTGAGCGATCTCGGCGACCGCCTGGCGGAATGTCAGTGCCCGCGGGCCGGTCAGTTCGTAAGTCCTGTTGCGATGGCCGGGATCGATCAAGGCGGCGACGGCGGCATCGGCAATGTCGTCGGCATCGATGAAAGGTTCGCTGATCTCGCCCGCCGGCAATTGCAGGCGGCCGCTCAGGATCTGCTCCAGGAAGGCGCCCTCGCTGAAATTCTGGCAGAACCAGGAGGCGCGCAGGATGGTGGTGTTTATGCCGGACGCTTTCAGCGCCGCTTCGCTCCGCTGCGCGCCCTCTTCGCCGCGGCCCGAGAGCAGCACGATATGCTCAAGACCGCATTCCCCAGCGACCTTGGCGAGCGCTTCGATCGCTTCCGCCGCCCAGGCGACGGCAAGATCCGGCTGGAAGGCGACATAGGCGCTCGATGCGCCCTCAAGCGCACCGCGCCAGGTCGACCTGTCCTCCCAGTCGAACGGCCGTGCGCTGGAGCGCGATGCGGCGCGGACGGTGAGGCCGCACTCTTCAAGGCGTTTGATGATGCGGCCGCCGGTCTTTCCCGATCCACCGACGAGGACGATTTCGGAAGTCTGCATGTCAAAACTCCTCCCAAACTTTGAAAACAAGAGAAACTCTCTCATTTGCAAAATGAGATAATGTCTCTTATTTTGTTTGTCAACGTGGAAAAGGAGAAAGCATGTCGGAACAGCCGGTCGCGACGCGCAGGCGTCAGCAGGAGTCCACCGGCCAGCTGCGCCGCATCCCCAGCCAGCAGCGCGGCCGCGAGCGCTTCGAAAAGATCCTCGCCGTTGCCTCGCAGTTGATCGAGAGCCATGGCAGCGACGGCCTGAAGATGAGCGAGATTGTCGAGAAAGCCGGTCTCTCCTTCGGCGCCCTCTACCAATATTTCCCGGACAAGACCTCAATCATCCGCACATTGGCTGAGCGCTTCAACGAAGAGGGCAGGCGGTGCGTCGAAGAGGAACTGGCGAAGGTGACCGACGCTGCGGCCCTGCAGGGCGCACTCGCCAATATCGTCGACGAATATTACGCCTTCTTCCGCCGCGAGCCCGTCATGCGCGACATCTGGCATGCGACGCATACCGACAAGCTGCTGCAACAGGTCGATGCCGAGGACATGGAATTCCATGCCCAGGCATTTCTCGCGGTCCTTATCCGCCTATGGCCGGATCGCGACCGGAAGGAACTGCTCGCGATCGCGCGGCTGACGATGCAGCTGCTTGCTGCCGCCGTGCGTTATGCCGTGTCGCTGGATGCGGAGGAGGGCGCTCAGGCAGTCGCTCTGTTCAAGAAGATGCAGATCGTTGATATCGGCCGCCTGCTGCAGCAATAGCCCGCCTTTCGTCTGGAAACGGCGGGCTCTTGCTGCTATTCCCGCAGGGATCCAAGCCGAAGGAGAGCCGCATGATCCAGACCACATTTCCCGACCGCGACGTGATGGCCGAATTGCTGGCCAAGATGCTTTGGGAGATCAAGGCGGTGCATTTCAATGCCGCCCAGCCCTATAAACTCTCTTCCGGCATGGCGAGCCCTGTTTATATCGATTGCCGCAAGCTGCTCTCCTTCCCGCGCATCCGTTCGACGGTGATGGATTTCGCCGCCAGCACCCTGCTGCGCGATGCCGGCTTCGAGCAGTTCGATTGCATCGCCGGCGGCGAGACTGCCGGCATTCCCTTCGCCGCCCTGCTGGCCGACCGCCTCGGCCTGCCGATGGTCTATGTCCGCAAGCAGCCGAAGGGCCACGGACGCAATGCCCAGATCGAAGGCAACATGCCGGAAGGGTCGAGGGTGCTGGTCATCGAAGACCTGACGACAGCAGGCGGCAGCATGTTTAAGTTCATCGATGCCATCCGTGCCGCCGGCGGCATCGTCGATCACGGCATAGCGCTTTTCTTCTACGGCATATTTGGCGAGGAGCGCTTTGCCGATGGCAAGGTCAGGCTGCATCACATCGCCACCTGGCGTAATGTTCTGGCCGTCGCCAGGGAGCAGAAGCTCTTCGACGACACGACGCTGTCGGAAGTCGAGGCCTTCCTCGATGCGCCGCTGGCCTGGTCGGGAAGAAATGGTGGGGTTAGTGAGCTTTCGCTCTAGCCGGTTGACAAAAGCTCGCTTAATCAGTTGATGAACGTGCAAGTCCTGTTGGGAGGAATACGATGATTTTGTGCTGCGGCGAAGCCTTGATCGACATGCTGCCGAGGGAGACGACCTTCGGCGAAAAGGGCTTTGCGCCCTATGCCGGCGGCGCGATCTTCAACACCGCGATCGCGCTCGGCCGGCTCGGCATCCCCACCGCCTTTTTCACCGGCATTGCCGATGACATGATGGGCGAAATCCTGTTGGAGACGCTGAAGGCGAGCAATGTCGATTACAGCCCGTGCGCCATCACGCCGCGTCCCTCGACCATCGCCTTCGTCAAGCTGGTGAACGGCCAGGCGACCTATGCCTTCTACGACGAGGGCACCGCCGGCCGGATGATCACCACGGCCGACCTGCCGGATCTCGGCGATGATTGCGAAGCGCTGCATTTCGGCGCGATCAGCCTGATCCCCAGCCCCTGCGGCGAAACCTACGAAGCGCTGCTCGACCGGGAAGCTGCAAGCCGCGTCATCTCGCTCGATCCGAATATCCGTCCCGGTTTCATCAAGGACAAGCCGTCGCATATGGCCCGCATCAAGCGGATGGCCGCGAAAGCCGACGTCGTCAAATTCTCCGACGAGGATCTCGAATGGTTCGGCCTGCAGGGCGACCATGATGCGCTCGCCGCCCATTGGCTGAACCACGGTGCCAAGCTCGTCGTCATCACCAAGGGCGCGGAAGGCGCCTCCGGTTATACCAGGGATCGCAAGGTAACGGTGCCGAGCGAGCGCGTCACCGTCGTCGACACGGTCGGTGCCGGCGATACCTTCGATGCCGGCATCCTGGCGTCGCTGAAGATGGATAATCTGCTGACCAAGCGCCAAGTCGCTTCGCTGGATGAGCAGGCGCTGCGCAACGCCCTGACCCTCGGCGCCAAAGCCGCCGCCGTCACCGTCTCCCGCGCCGGCGCCAACCCACCCTGGGCGCGCGAGATTGGGCTTTAAGGCTTAAGCCGCAACCTCTCGATTTCCCCTTCTCCCCAGCGGGGAGAAGGTGCCCGTAGGGCGGATGAGGGGGCCGGCGAAGCCGGTCTTAACAACGCTCCTGCGGGGTTCGGCCGCGCTGGAAACGTCCGACCGTGTTCAGGGCGTTGGGACATGGCATTTCGGGATGGGTTTTGGATGAGGGATTGTGCCGTGCGGCCCCCTCATCCGCCTGCCGGCACCTTCTCCCCGAGGGGAGAAGAGATACGCGGCAACGTCTCGATTCCCTCTTCTCTCCTCGGGAATCCGAAAGTCGGGTCGGCCCGAGGGGTCAGATGCGCGAGGCCGGGTCGATGCCGATCGATCAGGAGACTATCCGGGGTCACGCTCCGAGCGAAGCTCGGGAGCAGGCACCAGATCCCGCAAGAAGTTTTTGCACCAAAGTGAGACGTCGTGAGACAGCAGATGCTCCATCATCATGCTCCAGCGGTCGCGGCGCTCCCCCAGCGACATGGCAAGGCCCTTGGCGATGGCATTGGCAGTGCCTTCGACATCGTAAGGATTGACCAGCAGCGCACCCTTCAACTCGCGAGCCGCGCCGGCGAAGCGCGATAGCACCAATACGCCCGGGCGATCGGGATCCTGGGCGGCGACATATTCCTTGGCGACGAGATTCATGCCGTCGCGCAATGGCGTGACCAACCCGATCGTCGCCAGCCGGTAGAGGCCGGCAAGCACGTTGCGGCTGATCGATCGGTTGACATAGCGGATCGGCACCCAGTCGACCGTTCCGATGGCGCCGTTGACGCGGCCTGCCTGTTCGGCGACCATCTTCTGCATATGCTCGTATTCGGGAACTTCCGATCGCGATTTCGGCGTGACCTGCAGATAGGTGACCTTGTTCTGGTAGGCAGGATTGCTGGTGAGGAAGGTTTCGAACGCTTCCAGCCGTTGAATGATGCCCTTCGAATAATCGAGGCGGTCGACCCCGATGATCATGTCCCGGCCTTCAACGCTGCGCCGGGTCTTCTGTACCATGATGTTGTTTGCGGCTCTCTCGGCGAACTCGGCGAAACCAGCAGTTTCGATCCCGATCGGATAGGCGCCGGCCTTGAATATCCGCCCATGGGAATCGAACAATCCATTTCCGAGGTCGTCGCCAATTCCCTCCCTTCTGAGATAGCCGGCAAAGTTCTGGAGGTCGTAATCGGTCTGGAAGCCGACGAGATCGTAATGCGAGAGGCCGCGCATGATTTCCTCATGGACGGGCATCGTGACCAGAATGTCGGCCGGCGGCCAGGGAATGTGCAGGAAGAAGCCGATCCGGTTCTTCAGCCCCATTTGGCGGAGTTCGGCCGCCAGCGGAATGAGGTGGTAATCATGAACCCAGATGATGTCGTCCGGCTCGATCATCGGCGCCAACCTGTGTGCGAAGAAGCGGTTGACGCGGAAATAGCCGGCCATTTCCTTACGGCCATATTCGGCGAGGTCCAGGCGATAATGGCAGATGGGCCAGAGAACGCGGTTTGCGAAGCCGCGATAATACTCCTCGACGTCGGTGTCGGTGAGATCGGTCAGCGCATAGGTGATGTTGCCCTTCTGCAGTTGCGACAACGGGCCAGGTTCCCTGTCCCCGCTCGATTCTCCCGACCATCCCATCCAGATGCCGCCACGTTCCTGCAGGGCTGCCTGCAGCGCGACGGCCAGGCCGCCGGCAGCGGCGCTCCCATCTTTGGCCGGCATGGGAACACGATTGGAAACGACAACAAGACGGCTCATGAGCTTCCTTTGGTGAAGATGGGCCATGAAAACGCTGTGTGACGAGCGTTTTGAGGCATCTCCCGAACTTGGGCAGGGACCCCATGCGGTGAAGGCGCCGACATCGACAGAGCCGACCCGGACGCGAGCGGCCCGGTGCAGATGCCAACAAGAACAACGATCGGAGCATTTTCCGCACAGATTTTGCTTGAATCTAGGGCGATTGCGGCGGATTGAAAGAATTATTTCTAAAGTTTTCCATTAGAAGAACGTTCAATCCGGTTTCGCACCATAGGCCCCATCAACAGGGATGCACCAGGCCGACCGCCATCAGTTCGCCATTGCGGCGGCAATGTCGATGTTGTCGCCAATCCGCCCTGGCGCGTGAGATTGGTTTGTAAGGTGGAGCCAGCGTCAGCCCCTCATCCGCCTGCCGGCACCTTCTCCCCGTCCTGACGGGGAGGAGGGAATATGCCGTGACCTCTCCGTTCCTCACTCGCCTTTCGCAGGGCACGTCCCCTCTCCCCGTCAGAACGGGGAGAGGGCTAGGGTGAGGGGCAATCTCGATCGCTTACTTCGCAAGCTTCGCCAACGCCGCAACCAGGCCCTGCGTCGAGGAGTCGTGCGATGCCGCACTTTCCTTGCCTTCGACGACCGGCAGCAGGCCCGTCGCCAGTTCCTTGCCGAGCTCGACTCCCCACTGGTCGAAGGAGTTGATACGGAAGAGCACGCCTTCGACGAAGACGCGATGTTCGTAAAGCGCGATCAGGCGGCCGAGCGCATAAGGCGTCAGCTTGTCGTAGACGAAGGTGATCGATGGGCGGTTGCCGGTAAAGACGCGGTGCGGCGCGATGAAATCGGCCTTTTTGTCGTCCATGCCCTTGTCGGTCAGCTGCTTCTTGGCTTCTGCGAAGGTGCGCCCCTTCATCAGCGCTTCCGACTGGGCGAGAACGTTCGAGATCAGCAACTGGTGCTGGTGCCGCAGTTTCGGCTCGAAGGCGTTGGCGGCGATCATGAATTCGGCCGGGATGATGCTCGTGCCCTGATGGATGAGCTGGTAGAAGGCGTGCTGGCCGTTGGTGCCGGGTTCGCCCCAGACGACCGGGCCGGAATTGCCTTCGACCGGCGTGCCGTCGATGGTGACGCCCTTGCCGTTCGATTCCATGTCGAGCTGCTGCAGATAGGCCGGGAAACGCGACAGGCGCTGGTCGTAGGGCAGGATGGCGCGGGTGGGGTAGCCGAGCACGTTGCGATGGTAGAAGCCGATCAGGCCGAGCAGCATCGGCAGGTTTTCGGTAATCGGTGCCTTACGGAAATGATTGTCGACGGCATGGGCGCCGTCGAGGAATCTGCCGAAATTCTCAGGCCCGACGGCGATCATCAGCGGCAGGCCGATCGCCGACCAGATCGAGTAACGGCCGCCGACCCAGTCCCAGAAGCCGAAGACGCGGGCGCTGTCGATGCCGAAGGCGGCGACCTTGTCGAGCGCCGTCGAGACGGCGGCGAAGTGGTGCTGTACGGCGGCTTCGCCGAGCGCCTTGGCGATGAAGTTGCGCGCCGTCTGCGCATTGGTCATCGTCTCGACGGTGGTGAAGGTCTTCGAGGCAACGATGAACAGCGTCGTTTCCGGCTGTACCAGCTTCAGGATGTCGGCGATATGGGCGCCGTCGATGTTGGAGACGAAATGCGCGCGCGGACCGTCATGGAAGGGGGCAAGCGCCAGCGTTGCCATGACAGGGCCAAGGTCCGAGCCGCCGATGCCGATATTGATGACATCAGTGATCGCCTTGCCGGTCGCACCCTTGAGCGTGCCGGAGCGGACGTCGTCGGCAAACTTGCCCATGGCGGCAAGCACTGCATTGACGTCGGGCATGACGTCCTTGCCGTCGACCAGAACCGGCGTGTTGGAACGGTTGCGCAATGCGGTGTGCAGAACGGCGCGATCCTCGGTGAAGTTGATCGCCTTGCCGGAGAACATTTCCTCGCGCTTCTTTTCGACACCGCCTTCTTCGGCGAGCTTCACCAAGAGCTTGAGGATGTCGTCATTCACCGCGGTCTTGGAAAAATCCATCAGCAGGTCGTCAAGCGCGACGGAAAAGCGCGAAAAGCGCTGCGAATCGGCGGCGAAGGCGGCACGGATATCGGTTGCCTTGGTGGCATCAGCGGTGCTTTTCAGCTGTTCGACGATGGCGTTCATGGGAGGCTCCTTTGGAGGCGGAAAGGTTGCGGAAACTATTCGCTTTCTCACCCGCAAATCAAGTTCAGCCACCTGCCGAAATAGAAAAAAGCCACCCGCGGCAAGCGGATGGCTGTCAATTTCATGACAGCGCCGCGCGTCCGAAAGACGTGCAAAGGACGCTGTAACACTTTGAATTTGTCAATTCAGCCGCGCAGGTCCTTGCGCAGGATCTTGCCGACCGGCGACTTCGGCAGCTCGGTGCGGAATTCGATGAAGCGCGGGCGTTTGTAGTTGGTGAGGTTGGCGATGCAATGGGCTTTCACTTCGGCTTCCGTCAGGTTCGGATCCTTCCTGACCACGAAGAGCTTCACCGCCTCACCCGAATGTCCGTCCGGCACGCCGATGGCCGCGGCTTCGAGGATGCCGGCATGCATGGCGGCGACTTCCTCGATCTCGTTCGGATAGACGTTGAAGCCGGAGACCAGGATCATGTCCTTCTTGCGGTCGACGATCTTGGTATAGCCGCGATCGTCCATGAAACCCATGTCGCCCGTGCGGAAGTAGCCGTCGTCGGTCATCGCCCGCGCCGTCTCTTCCGGCTTCTGCCAATAGCCGGCCATCACCTGCGGCCCGCGGATGCAGATCTCGCCGACGTCGCCGAGCGGCAGCGAATTGCCTGCCTCGTCGCGGATGTCGAGGTCGGTGGAGGGAAGCGGCAGACCGATCGTGCCGGTGAACTCAGGCGAATCGAAGCGGTTGGCAGTGGCAACAGGCGATGTCTCGGAAAGGCCGTAGCCTTCCGTCACTGCCGTGCCCGTCATCTTCAGCCAGCGTTCGGCGACCGGGCGCTGGACGGCCATGCCGCCACCCAGCGACATGATCAGCGAGGAGAAGTCGAGCTTGGCAAAATCGGCATTGTTCATCAGCGCATTGAACAGCGTGTTGAGGCCGGGGAAGATATGCACCTTCGATTTTTCGAATTCCTTGACGAGACCGGGAATGTCGCGCGGATTGGCGATCAGGATATTGTGGGCGCCAAGCGACATGCCCATCAGCGAATTCACCGTCAGCGCGAAGATGTGGTAGAGCGGCAGGGCGCAGAGGAAATTCAGCACCTCCGGCTCTTTCTTGCGCTCGAAGGCCGATCGAAGCCAGAGCGATAGCTGCGCCTTGTTGGCAAGCAGGTTTTCATGCGTCAGCACCGCGCCCTTGGCAACACCCGTCGTGCCGCCGGTATATTGCAGGAAGGCGATATCGCTGCCCGTCAGCGTGACCGGCTGGAGCTTTTTTCCCGCACCTTCACGCAGCACCTGGCCGAAGCTCCTGTGCTGAGGGATCGACCAGGAGGGAACGAGCTTCTTCACCTTGCGCACGACGAAATTGACGATCAGCCCCTTCGGCCCCAGCATTTCCCCGAGCGAGGTGACGACGACATGGCGAAGGTCGGTCTTGTTGAGAACCTGCTCCACGGTGCGGGCGAAATTCTCCAGCACGAAGATCGCCTTGGCGCCGGAATCCCGCAACTGGTGTTCGAGCTCGCGCGGCGTATAGAGCGGGTTGACGTTCACGACGACGAGGCCGGCGCGCAGTATGGCATAGGTCGCGATCGGGTTCTGCAGCACGTTCGGCATCATCACGGCGACGCGGTCGCCCTTCTGAAGGCCGGTGCTTTGCAGCCAGGCGGCGAGTTTGCGCGTCTGGCTCTCCAGTTCGCGGTAGCGCATCGCCTTGCCCATGCTGGAAAAGGCGTTCCGGTCGGCGTAACGGGCGCAGGATTTTTCGAGCAGTTCTGTAAGCGAGGCATATTCCAGCGGCGGAATCTCTGCCGGAACGATATCGGGATAGGAGGCAAGCCAGGGCTTGCCGGGCTTGGCTCCGTTCGGATGGACGGAAATGCTGTTCATCGTTTTCCTCTCTCCCTTGCGGCCGCCGCGCCGGCCGCGCCGGTGATCGGCTGGCCCACAATTGACTGGAAGAGTCCTCCATCTTCCAGTCCAGCAGCTTATGCCATTGCCTGAACGGTTCAAGCCGAATGAAGCTATACTGACCTTGACGTAAACGTCAACATCCGCCCGTTGCGAGATCGTGGAAGGATGGGAACTTTGAGTCCGCCATGACGTTGATCTTGCATACCCATCATGAGGAAAACACCAAAAGGAGGTGCACAAATGTTGAACGAGGATACTGACGCCACCCGCCGTGACCCCAATGTCAAGGACACGCATTCGCTGATCGCCAGCGACCGCGTCGAGGGCACCCGCGTCTATGGTCCGGATGGCAGGCATATCGGCTCGATCGAACGCCTGATCATCGGAAAGCGCGACGGCCGCGTCGCCTATGCCGTGCTGAGCTTCGGCGGCTTCCTGGGCATCGGTCACGATCACTATCCGCTTCCCTGGGAAAAGCTGAACTACGACACCCAGCTGGACGGCTATCGCATCGACTTGACCAAGGAGCAGATCGAAGGCGCTCCGAGCTATTCGGACGATGACGACACCTGGTACAACGACAATGGCCGCCGGGTCTATGATTACTACGGCGTGCCGCCCTACTGGATGTAACGTCGTCCGATAGGCCGAGCTGGAAGGGCCCCGCGGATGCGGGGCCTTTTTGGTGTTTGGCGATGAGCTTCGCTCTTACCCGAGGTCATTGAGCACTCGATCCGGCAGATGCTTGCTCACCCTCATTCCTGTGCTTGTCACAGGAATCCAGTGCGTCCAAGTCCTTGGGCGCGGAAGACTTTTCGCTTGAGGTATCGGGTCAATTCACCGCGCGGACGCGCGGTGGCTGGATTCCTGTGACGAGCACAGGGATGCGAGACCTCTTTAGTCCCCTGCGACGAGATCGTTGGCCGAGCGCAGCACGGCGCCGACGGTGATGTCACCTGCTTCAATCGTCCTTGCCGTCCTGACCGCAAACACATGGCTCTCGCCTGGCAGCAGGGTCACCAGCATCGTGTCGACAACGGCATCCGGATCCAGTCGATCCGCCATCAGGCAGAGATCCTTGAGGAAGTTTTGCGCCGTCACCTTGACCGCATACCCGCCATCGATCCCGACGACATCGACCGTCAGCCGCGGTACCGGCAGGGTAAGCTCGATATCCTCGACGAAATAATGGAAGGCCCGCCGGTCCAGCATCTGCACGACGATGAGTTCGTCCTTCGGTAAGCCGGGGGTGACGATATCCTCGGGCAACGGAAACTCCTTTGCCTCGAAACGGTCGCACAGCAGCCGCCAGAATTCGAATTCGGCAAGCACGGTGCCGTCGAGCTTCATGCGTTTGCCGCTGATCTTCGCCCGCCAGAACAGCGTTCGTTCATTGACCGCAACCGCCGCAAGTCCGCCGCCGCGCGGCTGGATCGTCAGCAGGCGCGGATCATAGGCGGCCTTCAGCGCATACCAGAGCGGCTTGCGGCGCCCGGCCGAATCGAGTGCCGCCCACGAGGTCACCGGCCAGCAATCGTTGAACTGCCAGACCACCGCACCCTTGCAGATATTGCGATGCGAGCGCATGTGCTCGACGCCGAAGCGGATGGCGCGCGCCTGATTGAGCTGGGTGGCGAAGTGCCAGTCGTCCATTGTCCTTGGCTCCGGCAGATGGCCGGACAGGCCGCGGATCAGCTTGTCATTGCCATCAGTTGCCTTCTGATGGTGGAAGACGCCGTTCGATTGCGGCGTCAGCGGCGCGTCGTGCACGCTTTCTTCGATCGTCGCCCAGGCGGCCGGCGCCTGCCAGCCGAATTCGGAGCAGAAGCGCGGGATATAGTTGCGATAGACCTCGTAGCCGACATCGTTCCAGACGTCCCAGATATGTTTGCAGCCATGTGCGTCGGCATTGGGTTCGATCTCCATCGAGCCGGAATAGGGACTGCCGGGATAGTAGGGCCGGTCCGGATCCAGTTCGGCGCAGAGTTTCGGCAGCAGGTCGAGATAGTAGCCGAGCCCCCAGCTTTCGCCTGCCTTGATGATCGGCCGCCAGCCCCATTCGTCGAAGCCCCAGATGTTTTCGTTATTGCCGTTCCAGAGGACGAGCGAGGCATGCGACATCAGCCGCACGACATTGTCGCGCACCTCCGCCTCGACCTCGCTTCTGAGCGGCTCCTCCTCGGGATAGGCGGCGCAGGCAAAGAGGAAATCCTGCCAGACCAGCATGCCGGCGCGGTCGCAGGCCTCATAGAACTCGTCTGCCTCGAAGATGCCGCCGCCCCAGACGCGCAGCATGTGAATATTGGCGCTTTTTGCCTCCTCGATCCGCGCGGCATAATGCTCGGCCGTCACCCGCGATGGAAAACAATCGTCCGGAATCCAGTTCGCCCCGCAGATGAAGAGCGGCACGTCGTTGATGACGAAGGTAAAGGCCGAGCCGTGTTCGTCGGCTGCGGTATCGAGCCGCAGCGAGCGGAAACCCAGCTCCCTTTCAAAGCCATCGAGCAGATCGTCGCTGAAATCGTCGATCAGCCTGACGGTCATCGGGTAGAGCGGCTGCGCGCCGAGATGGTGCGGCCACCAGAGCTGCGGCGAGGGGAGGGTAAGCTCGAAGGAAACCGCGTCTTCGTCAGGCCCAATCGCCACCGTCGTGGTCACGCCGCCGATTTCGGCAACGAGCCTCAACGGCGTCTTGTCGCCCTGCCGCGCCAGCCGGGCATGGACCTTCACCAGGCCGTCGCCGCCGGCACGTGTTGCCGATACCCGTGTTTCGGCAAGCCGCGACCGATCCCAGCTTTCCAGCCGTACCGGCTTCCAGAGGCCTGCCGTCACCAGCGTCGGCCCCCAGTCCCAGCCGAAATTGCAGGCCATCTTGCGCATCAGATTGCCCGGTCCCGGATAGTTGTTGGGACGGTAGCCGTAATGTTTCTCCATCTCCGCGCCATAGGCGTAGGCGGAGCGGAAGGTGACAGAAAGTTCGTTGGCGCCGGCCTTCAGCAGTGCCGAAACATCGAAACGATAGGTGCGGTGCATGTTGAAGGTACGGCCGATCTCTTCGCCGTTGAGTGATATCACCGCGACCGTATCGAGCCCGTCGAAGACCAATTCCTGCACCCGGCCATCGCCAGACATCGCCTCGAAGCTGCAGCGATAGCTCCAGTCGGTCTTGCCGATCCAGTCATTGGTGATTTCGTTGACGTCGATATAGGGATCGGGGATCAGCCGGTTGGCGAGAAGGTCGAGATGCACGCAGCCCGGCACCGTCGCGGGTATTGCAGCCGGCAGGCCGGGCCTGCCTGTATCGTTACAGGAGAGCGTCCAGCCGGAATTGAGCGCAGTCTTTTCGATCATGGCGGGCTCCTCATGCATGCCGCTTGAAGCTGTGGGATTATCTGTGGCTTGGAATGTATCGGTGGTTCGGCGTCGGATGCCTCAGAGAAACCGGCCGTGGCGCTGCAGCACCTCGATCTTGTAGCCATCGGGGTCGCTGATGAAGAAGAACAGGCCGAAGAGCTTGCCGTCGCGGTTGAGCTCCACCAGTTCACCGGGCTTGAGCCCGAGCTTTGACAGCCGCTCGCGCTCGACCGCCACCTCTTCGACGGAGACGGCGAGATGGCCATAGGCATTGCCCTGATCGTAGGGCGCGGTCCGGCCCTTGTTGACGGTCAGTTCCAGCTCGAAGCCGGTCTCGGCATTGCTCATGTAAATCAGCGTGAAGGTTTCGAAATCGACGCGGTCGGCGACCGAAAGGCCGAATGCCCTCTCGTAGAATTCGACGGAGCGCGCCTCATCGAGAACGCGGATCATGGAGTGGATCATCTTCGCCAAGTCTGCCTCCCAGTGCGCCGATCACTGCGATCTTGGTACCCGTCCTCCTACGCCGGGCGCAAGCCGATTCTTCGGGTGATCGCCGCTTCGACCAAGCCCATGGCATCATAGATCAGCACCGCCATCAGGCCGACGATCAGGCCGCCCTGCAGGATGAAGGCGGTGTTGTCGGAAATCAGCCCGGCAATGATGACCTCGCCGAGGCCCTTTGCCGCAACCGTCGAGCCTATCGTCGCCGTGCCGATATTGATCACGGTCGCAACCTTCAGCCCTTCGAGGATCAGCGGCAAGGCAAGCGGCAGCTCGACCCGCAGCAGCCGCTGCGTGCCGTTCATGCCCATTCCGTCGGCGGCATCGAGAACCTGCGGCGAAACCTGCTTCAGCCCGGCGACGGTGTTTTCGAAGATCGGCAGCAGGCCGTAGAGAAAGAGCGCGATCAGCGTCGGCATGGCGCCGAAGCCGGTGGCGGGAACGGCGAGCGCTAGCACCGCGACCGGCGGAAAGGTCTGCCCGGCATTGGCGATGGCGCGCGACAGCGGCAGAAAATCAGCCCCGCTTTCCCGCGTCACGAAGATGCCGCCGATAACGGCAAGCACGGCGCTGCAGACGATCGAGCCGATCACCAACTGCAGATGGCCGGCGGCCAGCGAGGCCAGGCTGTTCTGCGTATAAACGGCAGGCGCATTGTTGCTGGTCAGCGGCACCAGCATGAAGGAAAGCCACTCCGTCCTGAACAGCAGGATGAGCAGCAAAACCAGCGCCGCCAGGCGGAAGAGATTGGCGACGACGAGCTTCATGCCTTGCGGCCCAGTTCGAGGAGCCGCGTCATCGATATCGATCCCACCGGCGCCTTTTGCGCATCCTGCACCGCCGCCTCGTCGACCCCCTGCCAGATCATTTCGGCCAGCGCGTCGCGCAGACTGAGCGATTGCGGCAGGGCATAGGCGAGACCGCTCTTGGCCGGCTCCATGCTTTCCTTCAGCGGCAGCAGCGACATCAGCTTCAGCGCCCGGTCGGAGGTGCCGGTCAATTGCTGCACGAAGGGATCGGCAGGTTCGGTGAGGATCTTTTCCGGCGTCGAGCATTGCAGCAATCTGCCCTCGCTCATCACCGCGATCTGGTTGCCGAGATGGAAGGCCTCATCCATGTCATGGGTGACGAGAATAACCGTCGTGCCGAACTGCTTCTGGATCGCCAACAGATCGTCCTGCGCCTTGCCGCGGATGACGGGATCGAGCGCGCCGAAAGGCTCGTCCATCAAAAGCAGCTCCGGCTCGGCCGCCAGCGCCCGGGCGACGCCGACGCGCTGCTGCTGGCCGCCGGAGAGCTGGTGCGGATATTTGTCGGCAAATGTTGCCGGATCGAGGTTGAAAAGCCCGAGCAGTTCCTCGACACGCTTGGCGATGCGGGCGGAATCCCAATCGAGAAGCTGTGGGACGGTGGCGATATTCTGCGCTACGGTCCGGTGCGGAAAGAGGCCGTGTCCCTGGATGGCATAGCCGATCTTGCGGCGAAGCTCGGTTACCTCAACGTCCATCACATTATGCCCGCCGACTGAGATTTCGCCCTCGGTGATCGGCACCAGCCGGTTGATCATCCGCATCAGCGTCGATTTGCCGGAGCCCGACGTGCCGACGATGACGGTGATCTCGCCCTTCTCGACATTCATCGAGACGTCGTCGACGACGGTGGCCGCGCCATAGCGCTTGGTGACGTTCCTGATCTCGATCATGGTCATGCGGCAGATCCCCGGATGCTTTCGATGACCGCATCGAGGGTGACGGCCGATGAGAAGGCGAAGAAGACGGTCGGCACGGCGCCGAGCAGAACGAGGTCCATGGCCGTCTGGCCAAGCCCCTGGAAGATGAAGATGCCGAAGCCGCCGCCGCCGATCAGTGCGGCGATCGTCACCATGCCGATCGCCTGCACCAGCACGATGCGGATACCGGTGAGGATAACGGGAAAGGCGAGCGGCATGTCGATGCGGGTCAGGATCTGCCAGCGTGTCAGCCCCATGCCGGCCGCGGCGTCCCGCACCGAGGGATCGACGCCCTGAAGGCCGACGACGGTGTTGGCGACGATCGGCAGCAGCGAGTAGAGCACCAGCGCAATCAAGGCAGGCGCCGTGCCGATGCCGCGAATGCCGATGGCGGCGGCGAGGGGCATATGGGTGGCGAGATAACCGAGCGGCAGCATCAACAGGCCGAAGAGCGCCAGACTCGGGATCGTTTGGATGAGGCTGAGCCCTTGCAGCACGATAGCCCGCAGCTTCGGCACCCAAAAGCAGAGGATGCCGAGCGGCAGGCCAAGAACAATGGCAATGGCAAGCGAGCCGAACGCCAAGAGCAGATGCGAGATCGCTTCGGTTTCGAACTGCGGTGCCCGTGTCGAAAATTCCTTCATGATCGAAAGGCTGTCGAGCAGGCCGGAGGAGAGCGAGATGAAGAGCAGCGCCGTATAGGCGGCAAGGGCTGCGACCCGCATCCAGGGCGCCAGCCGGATCTTCACCAGCGCATCCGATATGACGAGGCCGATCACGGCAAACAGCACCCAGAAGCCGCCGCCGGGCGTCATGCGCGCCACCGTGCTGCCGGGTGGCGTCGCGGCGGTCGAGACGAGGCCGATCGCAACGATCAGCGCCGCAAGGCAGAGTGTGGCGATGACAAGCCGCGTGACGGCATGACGTAGGAACAGCGTGGCGAAGGCGGTGAGAAGGAGAAGCACGGTCAGGATGATGACGGAAAGCTGGGGAAGAAGCTGCATCAGCAGCATCGGCTTGCCGGCGGCGATACGGTTCGCCTTCACGTAGATGAAGGGCATCAGTGCAGTCGCCGCAATGCCGCCTGCCACCAGAACCACGCCGAGCCGGTCCAGCCTGCGGACCGCTAAGGTTTCTGCCATGAATCCCAATCCTGTCTGGCCAACCCTGTCAGGAAAGCCAATCCTGTCAGGAAAGAAAGCTCCGCCCGTAATCGGGCGGAGCGGGCAATGACTACTTCAGGAAGCCCTTTTCCTTGAGATAGGCTTCGGCGACGGATTTTGCCGGCTCGCCGTCGACCTGGATCTTGGCGTTGAGCTTGCGCAGCTCATCGGCGGTCAGGCTCTTGAAGATCGGCGACAGCACTTCCTCGATCTTCGGATTGGCCTTCAACACCTCTTCGCGGATGATCGGCGTCGGGGCATAGACCTGCTGCACGTTCTTGTCGTCTTCGAGAACGGTGAGTTCGGCCGCTTCGATGGCGCCGTCGGTGCCGTAGACCATGGCGGTGTTGACGCCGTTCGTCTGATCGGCGGCCGCCTTGATCGTTGCCGCCGTGTCGCCGCCGGAAAGAACGACCATCTGGTCGGGCTTCAGCTGGAAGCCGTAGGTCGTCTGGAAGGCGGGAAGCGCGCCGGCCGAATTGACGAATTCGGCGGAGGCGGCAAGCTTGGCGGCACCGCCGCCGGCAACCCATTTGCCGAAGTCGGTGAGGCTCTTCAAGTTGTTCGGGCCGGCGACGTCGCTGCGCACGGCGAGCGCCCAGGTGTTGTTGGCAGGCGACGGTGTCAGCCAGACGATCTTGTTGGCGTCGTAATCGAGCTTCTTCGCCAGCTCATAGCCCTGGTCGATGTTCTTCCAGGCGGCGTCATCGGCCTTGTTGAAGAAGAAGCCGGCATTGCCGGTATATTCGGGATAGATATCGATTTCGCCGGCGGTGATCGCCTTGCGCACGACCGGTGTCGCGCCAAGCGCGATGCGGTCCTGCGTCTTGATGCCGTTCGCTTCGAGAGCGAGCGCGATGACGTTGCCGAGCAGCGTGCCTTCCGTGTCGATCTTCGACGAAACGACGACGTCGGCGGCGTGGGCCGCACCCGCTGCGAAGGCGGAGAGCGAAACGGCAAGTGCGAGTTTCTTCAGCATGGAAAGTCCCCTTTTTCAAAAACCGTTGACCTACAGCGCTGCACGTCTTTCGGACGTGCAAGGACGTTGTAGCACTTTGAATTGCTGCACAATTTTATCTTAAATCGATACCGAATTAAGGAATTATGCAGTGGCCCAAGCCCCGGGCGGGAGGCCTGCGCATAGGAAATCCGCCGGCGAAGGCGGTGAAGCCGCCATCATGCCGGAATTGCGTGCGTGATGGAAATAGCGTGCATGCTCGAAAAATCGATGCAAGCCCCCTCCAGTATTTGCGGTCGCGGCACGATTATGGCGGCGAATGCACCTCCGCGCGCGGAAACGCATTCCCTTTTCCAAGGCCGGCGCGATTTGTTTTTGTCCCCTTGCGTGTTTCCACGATATTCCCCGGCTCTGTTGCGGATTCCCGCCGGCCGGATTTTTCTATGATCGAACGATAGCCCGCCTCTCCGGAAGCAGGGATATCTTTTTTCCTGAACACATCATATCGTCCGGTTTTTCCAGCGCTTTCCGGAGGCGGCCGTTTGCATCTTGGTGCCCTGTTCATCGCAAGCCATGTCCTGACCTCCGGTTCGGTCCGCGAGACCGCGCGGCGCTTCCAGCTGTCGCCCTCCACCGTCTCGACGGCAATCCATAATCTCGAGACCGAACTGGCGATGACGCTGACGGAACGCGCCTCCGGCGAGCTGGCGACGCTGATTGCGAGCGGCAGGGTGCTGGAAGGCCTGAAGCCGATCATGGCTGCGATCGCTGAGCTCGGCCAATGGGCCGGTCACGACGGCGCCGCCGCCGAGATTGACGAGGCCTGGGCTTCCCGCATTCCCGTCAAGATCGTCACGATGGAGCGGTTTCTCGAAGTTGCCGACCAGGGCAGCATCAACCGGGCCGCCCGTCGCCTTCGCCTCGGACAGCCGCAGCTTTCGCTTCAGCTTGCCAATCTTGAGAAATTTCTTGGCCATCGCCTGTTCGAGCGCCAGGCGCAGGGCTCGGTGCTGACGGAGGAGGGCAGGCGCGCCTACCAGATCTTCATGGCGATCAGCCAGGCGTGGAACGATCTCAAATCATCGGCCGACGAGCGTTATCGGCGCACCGCCCGGTCGCTGCGTATCGGCTCGATCATCCCGACCGGATCGGAAAGCTGGGTGGCGCGCTGCCTGGGATCGCTCGTGTCGGAATGGAATATGCGCCGCAACAACAATGCGATTTCGCTGGTCTCGATGACTGCCGACGATCTGCGCGAGGCGCTGAAGAGCGGCCGCATCGATGTCGCGATCCTGGATTCGGTCTTCGGCCTGGAAAGCTTCCGGCATCGCGAACTGCTGCAGACCGAGATGGTGGTGATTGCTCCGCCTGACAGTACCGGAACTAGCGTTGCCGATCTCGTTGCCGGCCACCCGATCTGCATGCCGAGCCCGCGCACCGGCCTCGGCCATGCGGCCATGGCCCTCAGCTACGAACGCGCCCCCAACCGGCGCCTGCGCGGCCAGGATATCACCGCGGCGGATTCGCTGCCTGTCATCGTCGACCTCGTCGCCAATCACGGCTACGTCTCCTTCCTCGGCCGGGTCAGCGCCATGCCGATTGCCGACAAGGTGCGTATCGTCGATCTCGACGAGCATCTGCCGATGTCCTATCACGTCGCCTTCAACCATCGCAAAGCCGCCGCCGATGCCTGCACAATGATCATCGATGCGGCGGCGAGAATTACATCGGAAGCGGTCGTCAAAACCGCAGCCGTGGCTTAAGCCGCGGCGGAGCTAGGGAGACTGTAGCGTGACGATCTTGCTGGAAGTGTGCGTCGACAGTGCCGAAGGCCTTGCCGCTGCGATCGAGGGTGGCGCCGGGCGCATCGAGCTCTGCTCGGCGCTGGAACTCGGTGGTCTGACGCCGGTGCCGAGCCTGATGCGGATCGCCGCCCGCGCACCCATTCCGGTCTACGCGATGATCCGCCCACATGCCGGTCCGTTCATCTTCGACGGGGCAGATGAGGAGGCGATGATGATCGACATCGATGCCGTGCGGACATCAGGCCTTGCCGGTGTGGTCATCGGCGCCAACCGGCCGGATGGCACGCTCGACATGCCGTTGATCCACCGTTTGAAGGCGCATGCCGCGGGCCTCGGTTCGACGCTGCATCGCGCTTTCGATCTGGTGCCGGATGCCGATCAGGCGCTGGAGCAGGCGGTCGAACTCGGCTGCGAACGCATCCTGACCTCCGGCTGCGCGCTCAAGGCCACCGACGGTCTCGAAACGCTGAAACGCATTTCGGCAAAGGCCGCCGGCCGGATCGCCATCATGCCCGGCAGCGGCATCCGCCCCGCCAACGTCGGCGAGATATTGAAGGCGACCGACGCCCGCGAGATCCACGGTTCCTGTAGCTCGCCCGTCGAAAGCGCCGATCCGCGCGCCGTGGCTTTTGGCTTCGAGGCGAAAAGCACGAACAAGACGGACGTCACGGTCGTCAGGCAGATGCGCAGGGCGATTGAGGCGGCGGCAGGATAACGGGGCGTGAGGACAAGGGAGCCTGCGTTTGTCGATGCCTCGCTGATGACGGAGTGCGGGGAACCTACGCAGCAGGTACCCGCGAACATGACAAAATAGGCGCCTAACGCTGTAGAGCTTTTCCGGCGCTGCTAACCACCAACACTGATCACCGCCTTGATCAGCCCATTCTTCTCATGCGCCCAGCGCGCGAGATCGCGCGGTGTATCGGCAAGCGTCGTGCGATGGGTGATGAGTTTGTCTACCGGCACCAGCCCTGTGGCGATCGAATCCGCCACATGTTCGAAATCGACGCGGGTGGCGTTGCGGCTGCCGATTACCATCATCTCGCGCTTGTGGAATTCCGGATCGGAGAAGCGGATATCGTCCTTGACGACGCTGACCAGCACCAGCGCGCCGCCATGGGCGACGAAGGAAAATGCCTTCTCCATCGAAGGGCCGTAACCCGTCGCGTCGAAGACCACGTCGAAGCCGTCGCCATTGGTCTTGTCGCGAACGGCCTCCGTTGTCGCCTCGTTGGCAATGATGCCGGAGGTGAAGCCGAAACGATCCGATGCCATCTGCAGCCGCTCGGTGCTGGTATCGAGCAGCGTCACCTGATGGCCAGCGATGCGCGAGAAGATCGCTGCCCCGAGCCCGATGGGCCCGGCGCCGATGACGAGCGCCCGTGCTCCCGCACCGGTCATCGAGCGGCGCACCGCATGCGCGCCGATCGCCAGGAACTCGGTCGTTGCCGCCGCTTCGAGACTTAAGCCTTCGGCGGCATAGAGGTTCTCGGCCGGAACCGAAATCTCCTCGCAGAAGGCGCCGTCGGTATGGACGCCGAGCACCTTGATATTGGTGCAGCAATTCGGCTTGCCCTGGCGGCAGGCGATACATTGCCCGCAGGAGAGATAGGGATTGACGATGACGGGCGTGCCGACCGCGATAGTGACGCCGTCGCCGGCTTCCAGCACCGTTGCCGAGATCTCATGCCCCATCACCCGGGGATATTCGAGGAAGGGATGTTTGCCCTCGAAGATGTGGTAGTCGGTGCCGCAGATGCCGACATGGCTGACGGCAAGCCGCACCCAGCCGGCGGCGGGAGCCGCTGGCGAAGGACGCTCGACGATATCGAGCACGCCGGGCTCCCGGCAAAGAACTGCTTTCATGACGGATCTCGCATTCCTTGAATGGAGGAAGCCGGCTTGTTCAGGCCGGCTGCCTCTTGTCGCTCAATTGCTCCGGCGGCGGCGCAGCTGGTCGAAGAACACGATCACGATGATCAGCAGACCGGTGATGATACGCTGCCAGAAGGAGTTGACGTTCAGAAGGTTCGCGCCGTTGTTGATGGTGGCGAGAATGAAGGCGCCGATCAGTGGGCCATGCACCGAGCCGACCGCGCCGAACAGGCTGGTGCCGCCGATGACGGAGGAGGCGATTGCCTGCAGTTCCCAGCCGTCGGCCTGCGTCGCATTGCCGATCGCGATGCGCGAGGCGAGCAGCACGCCGACGAAGGCGGCGAAGGAGGCAGACAGGATATAGGCAAGGTAGATCATACCCTTGACGTTGACGCCGGAAAGGCGTGCCGCCTCGGCATTCGAACCGACCGCGAAGAGATAGCGGCCCCAACGGCTTAGATGCAGGAAGATGAAGGAGGGGACCGCCACCAGGATGACCATCCAGAACAGGCTCGGAATACTGAGCAGATCGGCGCGGGCGAAATTGCTGAAGCCCTCATTGGTGATGTTGATCGTCGAGCCGTTGGTGATCAAGAGGCCGATGCCGCGCAGCGATGTCAGGGTTGCCAGCGTGATGATGAACGGCGGCAGGCCCATGTGCACGATGCCGAAGCCATGGAAGGCGCCGATCGCCACACCCATGAGCAGCGTCAGCGCGATCGCACCCCAGACCGGCACGCCCGCCTGCAGCAGCCAGGCGATGATCACCGTGCAGAAGCCGACGATGGCGCCGACCGAAAGGTCAATGCCGGCGGTGATGATGACGAAGGTCTGGCCGAGCGCCAGGATTGCCGTCATCGCGCCCTGACGCAGCAGGTTGGAGATATTGAGCGGCGTCCAGAAGCTCGGGGTGACAACGCCAAGCACGATCCAGAGGAAGATCAGCAGGCCGATCAGCGTCAGGCCGAACAGAATGTTCATTTTCCGGCGCGGCGGCGGCGCGACGATTTCGGTGGGGGTGACAGTCATGAATTTTCTCCCTCTTATTCTTTTGGCTCAGACGCCGATCGCTTCGCTGAGCACTTCTTCATGCGTCGCCGAGTGATAATTATGGCTCGCGACGATTTTGCCGGCGCGGAAGACGTGCAGCCGGTCGGCCAGTTCGTAGACCTCGGGCAGGTAGGAGGAGATCAGGATGATACCGGCGCCGTCCTTCAGAAGCTTGGCGAACAGCCGGTAGATTTCCGCCTTGGTGCCGACGTCAACTCCGACGGTCGGCTCGTCGAAGATGAAAAGCCGGGCGCCATGGCTCAGCCACTTGCCGATGACGATCTTCTGCTGGTTGCCGCCCGACATGCTGGAGGCCGGAACGCGCCGGCTCGGCGTCTTGATGCTGAGATTGCGGATCTGCTGGTCGGCATTGGCCGATTCGCGCGCGTGATTGATCACCGGCCCGTGGCTCAGCCGCCCGAACACCGGCAGGTTGATGTTGAGGCCGATCGGCAGGTTGAGGCAAAGCCCCTGGTCGCGCCGGCTTTCCGGCGCCAGCGCAATGCCGAGCTCCATGGCGGTGCGTTCGTTGCGGATGTCGACACGCTTGCCCATCCATTCGACATCGCCGGATGTCGTCGGCTGGCGGCCGTAGAGCCCGAGCGCGAATTCGCTGCGCCCCGCGCCGATCAGGCCGTAGAGGCCGACGATCTGTCCCGCCTTGACGCTCAGCGACACATCTTCGAAGCCCGGGCCGGAGAGGCCGTTGACCGTGAGGATCGTCTCGCCGATCGCGATTTCTTCCTTGTGGTAGATCTGTTCAATCGAGCGATTGATCATCAGCGAGATCAGTTCGGCATCGTTGGTCTCGCCGATCAGGCGCGTGCCGACATGCGTTCCGTCGCGCAGCACCGAGACACGGTCGGCAAGCTCGAAGACTTCCTCCATGCGGTGGCTGATATAGACGATGGTGACGCCTTCGCCCTGCAGGCGGCGGATCAGCTTGAAGAGCTGCGCCGATTCCTGGCGCGTCAGATAGGCTGTCGGCTCGTCGAAGATCAGGAATTGCGTGCCGCGCATCGCCGCGCGCGCGGTTGCCACCAGCTGCTGCTGGCCGATGGTCAGCTCGCTTAGCAGTGCACCCGCTGGCAGCCCAAAGCCGAGATCGTCGAGCACGGCCTGCGCCATCTTCTCCATCTGCTTCTTGCGCATCAGGCCATAGCGGTTGACCTCGTCGCCGAGGAAGAGATTGGCGGCGACCGTCAGGTGCCGGCAGAGCACGACTTCCTGGTGGACGGCGTTGATGCCGCGGGCGATCGCCTCGTTCGGCGTCGACAGTCCTACCGATTGGCCGCACCACAGCACTTCGCCGGCGGTGCGGGTGATGACGCCGGTCAGCAATTTGATGAGGGTGGATTTGCCGGCGCCGTTTTCGCCGACGATGGCGTGGATTTCGCCGGCAAGAAAGGTCAGCGTCGCTGGCTTCAGCGCCTGCACATGACCGTAATTCTTCTGCAGGCCCTTGAGTTCGAGGATAGGCGATCCGGCGGGAATTCGATTGGCTTCTTTCAGCGTCGCACTGTCATCATGGCGATGACTGACCTCTTCCAGTCCGATCATGGGACCTCTCCTCCTTGTGTCGCGTCTGCTCTCCATCCCCTGCAAAACATAGCACGGATGGAAAAGGCCGCGCCGGTTTTTGAAGCCGGCGCGGCCTGTCTGTCGTTATTACTTGATCTTCGGGTTCAGCAGCGCGTCGATCTTCGGATCGGCCATATTCGCCTTGGTGACGAGGTTTGCGCCGGTGTCGACGTTCTCTTCGACCTTCTCGCCCTTGGAGACGGCAAGCGCGGTCTTCACGCCGTCATAACCCATGCGGTAGGGGTCCTGAACGACGAGGCCGGCAATCGCGCCATCCTTGAGGAAGCCGACCGTCTTGTCGTCGCTGTCGAAGCCGATGACCTTGATCTTGTCGCCGAGCTTATTTTCGGCGATCGCCTGGCCAACACCCTGCGCCATGATCAGGTTCGAGGCGAAGATGCCGACGAGATTCGGGTTTGCCGTGATCAGGTCGGTCATCATGTTGAGGCCGGTCGTTGCCTGGCCGTCGCCGTACTTGTCGGCAATGACCTTAAGACCCGGATACTTGGTCTTCACCTGATCCAGGAAGCCTTCGCGGCGCTGTTCCAGCGAGCCAACGCCCGGAAGGTTGGTGAGGATGACGACTTCGCCCTCTTCCTTGCCGGTGGCGCCCTTGATAGCGGCGGCCAGACCGTCAGCGGCGATGCGACCGCCCTGAACGTTGTCGGTCGTCAGGAACGACTTGAACGCCTTGGAGTCAGCACCCGAGTCGATGCCGATGATCGGTACCGACTTGGCCGCTTCATCGATCGGCTTGCCGAGCGCCTTGAATTCGGTCGGCGAAATGACGATGGCCGCCGGCTTGCCGGCAACGGCGTTCTCAAGAATGCTGATCTGGCCGTTGACGTCGGATTCGGCCTGTGCGCCGAGTTCCGGCACGTTGACGCCGAGATCCTTGCCGGCCTTGCGGGCGCCGGCCAGAACGATCTGCCAGTAGAAGGACGTCGTGTCCTTGACGATGATCGGGATCGTCACGTCGGCTGCAAACGACGGTGCCGGTATCGCCGTGGCGATAACTGCGGCGCCCGCAAGCGCGGTAAAGGCGCGGCGGGACAGAAGGGATTTCACGAAACTCATAAGGGTTCTCCTCTCAGGGTGCGTTCTCCTCCAAATAAATCGACCGCTGAACGCAGGCGGACGATTTTTATCGATAAAAAACATTTGCCAGGTGAAGCTAGCCGAGGCGCAATCAAATTGCAAGAGCGCCAAACAGGCTTTTTTTATTCGCCAAACTCCCGCCAAGCAACTGATTTTATTCCAATACCACGATACCCTAAAATAGGGATCAGGCCATGTCGACCTCGTGCGGATGGACGACGCCCTTTTTCAAAATCAGGTTGCCGTACAGCCGGAATTCCGTCGTCGCGACGATATAGGTGGCCTTGCGGGCCATCGCGTAAAACGCAAAACGCTCGACCGGCACGATACGGAAATCGCCGGCGTGTTTTGCAACGATCTGCTGGAATTCGGTGCAGACCTCCGGCATCGCATCGGGATCGCCCACCACCTCCATCCGCCATGCCGCTTCCGGCACGAAGGTGTCGAGCGGCATATGGGTCAGGATGGCCTCGGCCATGTCGGTGGCGCTGACGCCGTCGGCGCGAATGACCGGCGGGCCCATCGACCCCGAGGGAAAATTGGCGTCCGATATGACGATGTCGTCGCCATGCCCCATGGTCTTCAGCGCATGGAGCAGGTCGGGGCCAAGCAGCGGATGAATACCCTTGAGCATAATCTCTCCTCAGACTCGGACGGCTTCGGCGCCGAGCGGCGGCGCGACCAGCGTATAGGGTTCGAATTCGGCATAGATCTCGTCGGCAAGCCGCGGCTCGACGATCTCCATATTGCGCGTCAGGCTCGAAGGCTTCGCCGTGCCGATCAGCACCGATGCGACGATCGCCTCGCGCAGCGGAAACTGCAGGGCGGGAGCCGCCAGCGGCACGCCGTGGCGTTTGGCGATCGCCTCCATGGCGCCCACCTTGGCAAGCACGTCGTTATCAGCCGGCATATAGTCGAAATGCGAACCCGGCACCGGGCCGGTGGCGAGAATGCCGGAGTTGAAGACGCCGCCGACGACGAGCGACGTGCCCTTCTGCCGGCAAAGCGGCAGCAGTTCGGCGACGGCCGAGCGGTCGAGCAGCGTGTAGCGGCCGGCCATCAGGATGCAGTCGAGATCGGAATGGCGCATGACGTCAAGGCAGACCGGCACTTCGTTGACGCCGAGGCCGAAGGCGGAGATCGCGCCAGACGACTTGAGTTCCTCCAGCGCCTTAACGCCGGAATCGAGAAACTGCTTCTGGTGGACCGCATTCTTCGCCGCGCCGTGTGTGTAGACGCCGAGGTCGTGCACATAGAGGATATCGATGCGGTTGAGGCCGAGCCGCGCATAGCTGAATTCGACCGAGCGCATGATTCCGTCATAGGAATAGTCGTAATCGGCATCGAAGGAGAGCGGATCGACATAGCTGTAATCAGGCACGGTGCCGGTCGGCACCGGTCGAAGCAGCCGGCCGACCTTGGTGGACAGCACGTAAGAGCCGTCCGGTTGGTCGCGCAGGAAATCACCGACCCGCCGTTCGGCAAGGCCGAGCCCGTACCAGGGCGCCACGTCGAAATAGCGGATGCCGCTGTCCCAGGCCGCCTGCAGCGTGTCCATTGCCTGCTCGCGCGGGCAGGCGCGATAGAGACCGCCGAGAGCGGCTGCGCCGAAACTGATTTCGGTCACCTCCAGCTTGGTCTTGCCGATCCGTCTCGTCTTCATCATTCCTCCTTACGAAGAAGCTGAAACTATCTATCTGGAGCAATCCCAGGAAAAGTGTGAAGCGGTTTTCCGTCCGGGATCGCGTAAAAAGAAAGGCTACAGCGTCGCACCGAGATGCCAGGGCACGAATTCATTGTCGCCGTAGCCGAAGAGCTCGCTCTTGGTCTTCTTGCCCGAGGCGGTATCGACGATGAGGTCGAAGATCTCGCGGCCCTTGCCGCTGATCGTCGCGTCGCCGGTGGCGATCGTGCCGCAATCGATGTCCATATCCTCTTCCATCGAAGCATAGAGCGCCGAATTGCTGGAAAGCTTCAGCGACGGCGCCGGCCGACAGCCGAAGCAACTGCCGCGGCCTGTGGTAAAGGCGATCATGTTTGCCCCACCGGCCACCTGGCCGGTCGCCGAGACCGGGTCGTAGCCGGGTGTGTCCATGAAGACGAGACCGGGGGCCGTGACCCGCTCAGCATAACCATAGACCGCCGTCAGCGGCGAACGCCCGCCTTTGGCAACCGCGCCGAGCGACTTTTCGAGGATGGTTGTGAGACCACCGCGCTTGTTGCCGGGCGACGGGTTGTTGTCGAGCGAGGCGCCATGCAGAGCGACGTAATCCTCCCACCACGCAATCTTGTCGTCGAGCTTCTTTGCCACCTCGTCGCTGACGGCGCGGCTGCGCAGCAGATGTTCGGCACCGTAGATTTCCGAAGTTTCCGACAGGATCGCCGTGCCGCCGGCTGCGGCCAGCAGGTCGGCCGCCACACCCAGCGCCGGATTGGCGGTGATGCCGGAAAAGCCGTCCGAGCCGCCGCATTGCAGACCGATGATGATCTCCCCGATCGACATCGGCACGCGCTTTTCTTTGCCGACATCGGCGGCGATCTCGCGCAGCATGCCCATGGCGCGTACCACCGCGCGGCGTGAACCGCCGGCATCCTGGATGTTGAAATGCCGCTTCGAGGCGCCGGCACCACTCTGCCCGTACAGCGTCAGCTGGTTGACCTCGCAGCCGAGGCCGATCATCAGCACGCCGCCGAAATTCACATGCCTTGTGTAGCCGGCGAGCGTCCGGTGCAGCACGTTCATGCCGTCGCCGGTCGAGCTCATGCCGCAGCCCTGATCGTGCACGATCGGCACGAAACCGTCGATGCCTTCATAATGCGGCAGGATCGTCCGGTTCGCCTCGTCGGCGATTGCCCGGCAGACCGTGGTGGAACAGTTCACGCTGGCAATGATGCCGATATAGTTGCGAGTTGCCGCCCGCCCGTCGGCGCGGCGATAGCCCATGAAGGTGCGCCCGACGTCGTCGACTGTGGCCGCTTCCGGCGCCGAATTGGCGGTGGCGGCGAGGCGGTCGTTTTCGAAATGCAGGTTGTGGCTGTGCACATGGTCGCCGGCCTTGACCTCGGCCGTGGTGCGGCCGATCGCCTGTCCGTATTTCACCACGGGTGACCCGAACGGAATATCCGCTATCGCCACCTTGTGGCCGGGGTCGATCTTCTCGCGGGTCTGAATGCCGGCAACCGTCGAACCCGGCGCGATTGCCGCCGTTGCGACCGCGACATTGTCGCCGGCCGAAAGGATGATCCAAGGCAGTTTGTCCAAGTCTCTATCTCCCTGGGAAAGGCTCGCTGCATCGGCGAAAGCGCATTGATTTTGTTTTTTATCTACAATAAACATTTTCAAGTCAACGGGAATATTGATCCTGTGGACGAGGGAGGCAATGAGCCGCAGGCGACCGGAAATAAGCTAAAGGTCGTTTGAACAAGCCCCGGTCTGTTCTGTCCTGCTTTGAAGCGGGGCGGTGGATACGAGGGCGGAAAGCGGGGTCTGGTGGCAAGGCAGAATACGGTCTTCAAGGAAGCCTATAACAGGTATGCCGTAGCCCTGCGCACGGATACCGCGCTGCCTTCGGAACCGGAGATCGCCGCCCAGCTCGGCGTCAGCCGTTCGACGGCGCGCGCCATCCTGACGCGGCTCAACGAAGAGGGCATCATCCGCTGGAACAAGCGCCAGAAGATCGTGCTGCGCCAACCCACAGACCACGACCTCTTTCCCTCCGAAGAAACCGACTCCCTGCATGATATCATCGAGCGCAGCTTCATGCAGCGCATCCTTGCCGATGATGCAGCACCCGGCATGCAGATCAACGAATTGGAGCTTGCCCGCGAGATCGGCACCGGCACCACCAGCGTCCGCGAATTCCTGATCCGCTTCTCCCGCTTCGGCCTCATCGAGAAACGCCCGAACAGCCACTGGACGCTCAAAGGCTTCACCCGCGAATTCGCGCTTGAGTTGGCCGATGTGCGCGAAATGTTCGAACTGCATTCCGCCGCCGAATTCGGCCGGCTTCCCAGGGATAATCAGAGTTGGGCCGATCTTGCCGCTATGCGCGACGAACATCACGCCATGCTTGCCGACATCAACCAGCGCTTCAAAGATTTCTCCGTCCTCGACGAGCGCTTCCACTTGCTGATCCATCGCGCCTCGAAGAACCGCTTCATCGCCGATTTCTACGACGCCATCGCCATCGTCTTCCACTATCACTACCAGTGGAACAAGACCGCCGCCCGCCAGCGCAACGAGCGCGCCATCCACGAACATCTGGATTATATCGCAGCCTTGGAATCCGGCGACCAGGCGGCGATCGAAACCGCCTGCCGAGCGCATCTGCACTCCGCCCGCCAGACCCTGCTGCAATCCCTGCCGCAGGTCGCGACGGAGAGCGCGTGAGGAGCGTAAGCGGAGGGGCGACATCAACGACGATTAGCCCATCCCGATGCAGCGTCGCTGCAAATGTCCGGTGGCATTTTTCGTTTTTCCGTCCGCTGTTGCCGCGTTACGGCCGACCTTGCCCGAACTCAACCAGAATGAGACACGATTGCCCTTGTTGCGTCCACCCGGCACCTTTCGGCCCGAAGGCAAGATTTATAAATCCGTCTCGATATGTCGGCAAAACCTCTGGGCTGATCCGGATGCCGCGTCAAAGCTATTGAAATAACCTCCTCGATGCGCATGGTCGACGCATCCACCGTCTGCGATGAGCGATGATCATCAATGGAGAGCAAGTTTCACCGATGGAAAACACCTCTGCCCCCTCCCGCAATGCCGAATGGACGCTGGCCGATTTCCTCAGCACCTATCGCTATTGGGCCGTGTTTTTTTCCTCGCTTCTTTTGGCAATCGGTGGACAGGGTTTCAGCACGGTCTTTCCCGTGATCTCGCAAATGACGGGCAACAGCGCTCAGACGATCGGGATCTTCTATTCCGGCTCCACTCTTGGCTGGGTTGCCGGCGCCTTCCTGGCTTTTATCGTCGCGAGCCGCCATGGCCGGTCGGCTTTGATTTCCCCCCTTCTCGTCTGTGCCATTCTCGCCATCGCTTTTCTGCCGGCGCCTGCTTTGTGGGGATCGCCGGTGTTTCTGTTTTTGTTTGGTGTGGTGTTCGGCACGGTTCGGGCCGTTTTCCCTCTCGCGATCGCGATATTCCTGGTGGGCGGGCGACCAGGAAAAATCGACTTCAGCTGCGCTCTCACGCTGATGTCGACGACGATCCTGCTCTCAGCCTTTGCTCCGATCGGCGCCTCGTGGTTATACGGGCTCGATCTCGGCGCCGTACCTGTCGTTTCGGGTTTGCTGGCCTGCCTGCTCCTCGCTGTCATATTGCTGGTGCCGGCCGGAAACCTGGCCTTCGATGAAGCTCCGCGTCCGCGACACAAGCCGCTTGCGCCGCGCCGGCGATCCCCTCTCCTGGTCGCCATCATCCTGATCACCCCGCCGATCCTGATTTTTCTGATGGCGTTCGGTGTCCATCTGTTTCAGGCAAATGATGCCGACGTCGCCTCCTCCCCCATCACGCTGCTTTTAGCGCTTCTGGTCTTCACCATTGCTGTGGCCGCCCTTATCTATCTTGCCTACTGGGTCTATCGCATACACGGGGAGCTAGCGGGCGCGGCGCAGTCGCAGCGCCTGCTGACGCCGCTTGCCGCCATGCTGATCGCGATCCTCGTACCGCTCGGATTGCCGGTTCTTGTGATGACCCTTGGCGATCTCCTCAACGAGCGGGCACGCGACAGAGGCCGGGGAGGTTTGATGTCGATTGCCTGGCTCGGCATCTGGAGTTTCATCTTGCCGCCGGTCGCCATCGCAATGATCCAGAACGCGGCGAACGACAGCTATGTCATGGGCTCAGATACGGTGTAACAGCGACAGCACGGCCGCGGTCTTCCCCTCATTTTCTCGACAAGCCCTTCGATGACACGTACGTCACCGGCCTCATGAAACATTTCGATGTGTAAGCCGTTATCGCGCTTATGGCCGACGCTAAACTCAATCCGACATCGGTCGACGGCACCGACGAACCGCACGGTGCCGAAAAGACGCGCCAGGAGAAGGCATCGACTGTCGAGGTCGTGCCGCCGCCAGATATCATTGAACCCGATCCGGAGTTGACGCCCGAGGAGGCCGAGCATGCGCGCAAGCGGTATTTGCTCAAGCGCTTCTGGATCACCGCGCGCCGTTTCTGGGGCCGTGGCGGTGACAAGCTCGCCTGGCCGTTGTCGATCGGGCTGCTTGCCATGATCTGCATGAATGTCGGCTTCCAGTATGGGATCAATCGCTGGAACCGCGCGATTTTCGACGCTATAGAGCGGCACGATGCCGGCACCGTCTATTACCTCAGCGGCGTGTTCGTGCCGCTCGTGCTTGGAACCGTCGCTCTTGTCACCACACAGGTCGCTGTTCGCATGATGATCCAGCGGCGCTGGCGTTCCTGGCTGGCGACGGCAGTCATCGCGCGCTGGCTGGCAAACGGCCGATACTACCAGCTGAACCTCATCGGCGGCGACCACAAGAACCCCGAGGCGCGCATCTCGGAGGATTTGAGGATCGCCACCGAAGCCCCCGTCGATTTTACCGCCGGTGTCATCGCGGCGTTCCTCTCGGCCTCGACCTTCATCGTGGTGCTGTGGACGATCGGCGGAGCCTTGACGCTGCCGATCGGAGGCTGGACCATTACCATTCCGGGCTTTCTCGTCGTCACCGCGGTCCTCTACGCCGTGATCACTTCCAGCGTGATCGCGGTGATCGGCCGCCATTTCGTGCAGGTCTCCGAGGTCAAGAACCAGGTAGAGGCCGAATTTCGCTATACGCTGACGCATGTGCGGGAAAACGGTGAGAGCATCGCGCTTCTCGGCGGCGAGGAGGAAGAGCGCAACGACCTCGACAAGACCTTCGGCAATGTGCTGAAGCAATGGGCTTTGCTCGCCCGCCAGCATATGCGCACGACGTTTGTGTCGCATGGGTCGATGCTGATTGCCCCTGTTGTGCCGCTCCTCCTTTGCGCCCCCAAATTTCTCGAAGGCAGCATGACGCTGGGCGAGGTCATGCAGGCAGCGTCAGCCTTCGCCATCGTCCAGACCGCCTTCGGCTGGCTGGTCGATAACTATCCGCGCCTTGCCGACTGGAACGCATGTGCACGACGCGTCGCGTCGCTGATGATGTCGCTCGACGGGCTCGAGCGTGCAGAACAGAGCGACGCGCTCGGCCGGATCAAGCATGGCCAAACCGAAAGTGAGGCGATGCTCAGCCTCAACGATCTCGCCGTGTCGCTTGACGATGGCACCGCTGTGGTCAAGGAAACCCGGGTCGAGATCCAGCCCGGCGAGCGGGTGCTTGTGTCAGGTGAATCCGGTTCGGGCAAGAGCACGCTGGTGCGGGCCATCTCCGGTCTCTGGCCGTGGGGTGGCGGCAGCGTCGATTTCCGCGCCGATCGACAATTGTTCATGTTGCCGCAACGATCTTATATTCCTTCGGGGACGCTTGGCCGTGCTGTCGCCTATCCCGGCGCCGCCGATAACTGGCCGCCGGATGAGATCAAGTCGGCCCTCGACAAGGTGGGACTGGATTATCTGAAAGATAAGATCGAGGAAGACGCGCCATGGGACCAGACCTTGTCGGGCGGCGAAAAGCAGCGGCTGGCCTTTGCCCGTCTCCTGCTGCATAAACCCGATATCGTCGTGCTGGATGAAGCAACCTCGGCACTCGACGAGAAGAGCCAGGACAAGATGATGCAGATGGTGATCGATGAATTGCCTGATGTCACCATCATCAGCGTCGCGCATCGCGCTGAGCTGGAAACCTTCCATAGCCGCAAGATCACCTTGGAGCGCCGCCGGGGCGGCGCAAAGCTTGTCAGCGATATCGATCTCATCCCGCGCAAGAGAAAGGGGAACTTGCTGTCACGCGTCTTGGAGAACCGCCGCTCCCTGCCGAAGGGTGGCACGAGTTCGAGCAAGCCGCCGCAGCCGCAGAATAGAAATTGAAGTCCGCTCGCGGGCGAGCAACCGCTGCCTATTGCGCATTCTGTGGCAGGTTGTCGGTGATGTCATAGTAATCGCCTTTGTCGGCAACAAAGATATGCATTTTCAATTTGGTTTCGGTCGGGCTATCAAATGCACCCATCGCGACAGCAATCCAGTCGTGATGGGGTGGATCCCAAAACAGCGATGAACCACATACCCCGCAAAATCCACGCCTCACCTTTTCTGAGGATTGATACCAGGTAAGACTTTCACCTCCTTGGATCGCGATCTGACGCTTTGGCACGTCGGTTGAAGCGAAGAAGTGGCCGGATTGTTTTCGGCATTTGGAGCAATGGCACGCGTCCGGCGCTCGAAGATCACCTTCGATCTCGAAAGTTACCGCACCACACAGACAGGATCCTTTGTGCATTAGCCTTCCTCTCATAAGCACCACTGGTGCTTCTAAAGCTGCGCCGAGGATTGCGCACTTGCAATCTGATCCAGATTTTCGATCAGCCGCTCGAGCAAATCGACAAGTTGCTCCGCTTCCGCATCCGTGAAGCCGGTCAATGCTCATGATTGCCCAGGGACAGGGCCGCGATTGCTTCCGGCATGCTGCGACTGTCAGCCGGATCGGCTAAAGCATGTCGCGCAAAAGTGTGCCGCGGTTTTGCGATAACGACATGCGTAAAAAAGGACCTAAAGCGCGAGGAGCGAATCTGAAAGATCGCGACGCGCTTTAGTGCGTTCAATTCGCGCTTGGCAGGCGGTATCGGTTCAGAGCTTGCGCGCTTCGAGACGCCGCTTGTCGCGCTCGACATAGTTGGAGCCCAGCTCCGTCAAACGGAATTGCCGTTTCTGAAATTCCCCACGGATCAGGATGAAGCCTTGCTCTTCGGCTTCGTTCAATGTCTTCAGGCTGGTGCCTTTAGGGGGAGACTGCCAAGCCATGCCATCGGCGCTGTGCAGCAAGACCATGATCTTTATAATTTTGTTTCTCCATGGCTGATGCATACAGCCGAGCTGTAACGCGTCGGCAATCCGCTGGTTTCGCTTTCTTGATTTGACACCATCCAGGAGAAGCCCGTTGATTTATAAGGATTATTTTTGGCCAATCCGGAGTTTCGCAAAAGCTGTTGTATAAAAGCTCCAATAGTCTTGGTCAATTCAATCACTCCGTCCCAACAGGTTGGGTCATGCCTGGCGATTGGTCCAATGGCGTTTATTTCCATTGAATCCCGCCATCAGCGGCGCATAGTGACGTTCCCGGCTTTGCCGGTTGGACGTAGGGGGGCCGGTGCATGTCAGCAAATCTCGACGATATCCGTAACCAGCAACGTGAGACCTGGGACAAGTTTTCCGCCGGCTGGAAGAAATGGGACAGCTTGGTTCTCAGCTGGCTTGCGCCGTTTGGTGACGCCATGCTCCGGCACGCAAATCTCTCCAACGGCTTTAGCGTGCTTGACATAGCCGCCGGCACTGGCGAACCCGGCCTGACGGCGGCGGCGGCAATCCCGGACGGCCATGTTGTCGTAACCGATCTCTCGGAAAATATGCTGACTGTTGCCGCAGAAAATGCGACCAAACGTGGCCTCAAAAACTTCGAAACTCGCCGATGCGATGCGGGAGCCTTGCCTTTTGCCGATGCCAGTTTCGATGCCGTCCTGTGCCGGTTTGGGTTTATGTTCTTCCCGGATATCGCTGCCGCCGCCAAGGAGATGGCACGCGTGACAAAGCCCGGTGCGCGCGTCTGCGCCGCAGTCTGGAGCACTCCTGTCAAAAATTCATGGGCGACCACCATCATGGGCACGATCGCCCGCCACGTGGAAATGCCCTCGCCACCACCCGGCTCTCCGGGCCTGTTCCGCTGTGCGGGGGAAGGCATGATGGTCGAGACCTTCAGAGAGGCGGGCCTTCTCGATGTCTCCGAGGAAGAGGTGTCAGCGATAATGGTGCACGACACCCCGGAGCGTTACTGGGACTTCATGACTGAGGTCGCCGCGCCGGTTGTCGCCGGACTATCCAAGGCAGATGCGGCAACACGGGAGAAAATCCGGGACGAGGTCCTGGAGCTAGCTCTCCAATCCGTCAGCGATGGCAAGATTCACCTTCGCTCAACGGCAACGGTCATCACAGGCACGCGATAACCTCAGAATCTCGTCGACAACGACGGCGAGCGGGAGAGCGGCGTCGATGACGACGCCACCCTTCGGAATATCTTCCATCGTTGCATGCAATCGCACAATCAGCTCCCGTTCGGCAGGTCTTCCGCTATCGGCGCGAAGGGCTGTACCGCTCAGCGCAGCATGTCACAACATGATCCCGTATCGCCGCAGCACTTTCTGAAGGCGACATGAAAGTCACATCCAACGTCAGCGCGTGCTGGTGCGGTATATCGAGAACCAGGGCCTGTTGGCTTCGGCTCCTCGACATCTCGACGTCGGTGGTTTTCAGGTGGTCGCGCCGCGCGGGGGAGGAAACGCGATATGCCAATTCTTCTTCGGCACAAATCAATCTCACGGGAATGAAGACCGCGGCGCGATGTCCGGCGGCTTCGACGAATTGTTGGTACGTCCGCGTGCTCCGCTCATCGCCTTCGACACCGGCATGGGTGAAGATGAAATTCGGCGACGGGCCGCCATAGGCCGTGATCGCATCCAGAACGGCCTGCCGGACCCGACCAGTGTACTCCCAGACGCCTTTTGGCAGCGGAGCGGCCTCGTCGAGGAGGCGCAAGATCGGGTTGTTGAACCAGTGATTATCAACGATCTTTGCTGATATAAGTGAGCCGAGCTCTTTGGCGATCGTCAGCTTCCCCACGCCCGGAAACCCCAAGAGCAACACGAAAACGCTCATCGTCCGACAACTCTCCAAACAGCCCAAATCTACCAGAATTTCCACCATGGACGCTTTGGATCGGAAGGCATCGAAGGCTCGGGCGGGAGTATGGCTTTCGCCGGCGTCACGATGCTCTCGCCATCTCGGCCATAATATTCTCCCTCTTCTCCCTGGACTTCGGCTTCGAGAGATTGGGCGATAAGCCACATTTTCCGACGGATTTCTTGATCGGGATTTTTGACAACGATGTTGCCTCCGCTCCACCAAAGCCATGCGGCGTTTTCTCGATTTTCGCCGGGTGAATATTCTTTCCAGACGCACATGCCCGTCTGTTCCACCCGTAGAACACCTCCATCGGCGGTAGGAGTTTCAGCAAAGCCGCGGTGCTGAATTTCCGGATCGTTGGCGACGTATTCGAGCCAATCGTCGAGAGTGATCGACGGAGACGCATCGAACCAATTTATTTTACGAGTGATGTGAAGATCGTAACCCATCAGAGCCTCTTACCTAAGTCGCGCCGAACGGCTGAACCGCTTTAATGGGAGGGCGCCTCGCTTGCCGCAGCCGGAGCCTCGCGCTTCCCACTAGGCCCAACCGGGATCAGCCAGGTGGTGAAGAAGGTGAGAACCGCGACGACGACCACGCCCCAGAAGCTCCAGTGCAGGGCCGCATTGAAGACAGCACGGATCGCCGGATCAGCGGCGAGCGTGGAGAGCCCGGTCGGCTGGTTCAGCACCTCATGCAGGCCCGCCGCCGCATCGCCGCTCGCATAATGGTTGATGCCGGCATTGAGGATGGCGCCGAGCACGGTGGCGCCGAGCGTATTGCCGAGGCTGCGGGCAAAGATGATCGAGGCAGTGGCGCTGCCGCGCATCGACCATTCGACGCTGTCCTGCACGAGCACGAGGCTGGTGAGGCTGATGAGACCCATGCCGAAACCCATGAAGAACGAGCCGGCGCCGGCAACGACCGGCGAACTGTCAGGCGTCAGGAACAACAGGAAACAGGCGCCGAAGGGAAACATCAGGCTGCCGACGCGCAGCGTGCGGCGGATGCCGAAGGCCTTGTAGAGGCGGCTGGAGAGCATCACCGCCAAGGGCCAGCCGACGACGAGCATGGTGAGCGTGAACCCCGCGACAAGAGGCGAGCGGCCGAGCACGCCCTGCACATAAAGCGGCAGGATTGTCGAAAGCCCGATCAGCGCCATGCCGGCCAGCAGCGTTGCCGCATTGCTGGTCGCAATCAGCCTTCGGCTCCACAGCGGGATCGAGATGATCGGCTCCGGTGCCCGCTTCTCCTGGGCGAGAAAGAGCAGGCCCGTGACCACGAAGACGGCGAAAAGCGAAAGCAGGATCCAGGCGCTCGCATCGGTTTCCGTCAGCATGACGAGAAGTGCCACGATCGAGATCGAAAACAGCACCGAGCCGAGATAATCGATCTTTGCCTGCTTGTGCGCCACGTCCTCCTTGAGGAAGACCATGAAGGCGATGATCGAGATGACGCCGATCGGCAGGTTGATCCAGAAGATCCAGGCCCAGGAGATATTGTCGACGATGATGCCGCCGGCAAGCGGCCCGACGACGGCCGAGGTCGCCCAGACGGTCGCCATCGCGCCCTGCACGCGGCCGCGTTCCTCGAGCTTGAAGAGATCGCCGATGATCGTCATCGTCACCGGCTGGATGGCGCCGGCGCCGAGCCCCTGCAGCAGCCGGAACAGCACCAACGACATCATCGACCAGGCAAGCCCGCAGAGCAAAGAGCCGACGAGGAAGATTAGGATGCCGCCGATCAGCACCGGCTTGCGCCCGAAAATGTCGGAAAGCTTGCCGTAGATGACCGTCGTCGTCGACTGCGCCAGCAGGAAGGCCGAAAACACCCAGCTGTAATAGGAAAAGCCGCCAAGTTCCCCGACGATGCGCGGCATCGCGGTCGCCACGATCGTCGCCTCGATCGCCACCATGAAGGTCGCGAGCATAATGGTGGCGACGATAAGCACGCGGTTCGAGCGTTGCGCTGCATTCGACATGACGATCCTCTTCGGGTGCTCCGCAGATGCCGGAAATATCGGCAGGCTGGCTGGGTGTGGGGCGATGCGCCGCTTGCGGAGTGATGGGCCCTTTTACGACCTCGAGCCCGGCCGGTAAAGCAGGCCGCGACCGGTTTCTGACAGCACCGGTTGTTTTCGCGTGATGTCAGGGAAGTTTCGGCCGAAAGCGAAGGCCCGGTGCCATTCCGCTCCGGGCCTTCGTTTTGTCAGAAGGAAGGCGAACAATCACCTCATCCTCATTGCGGGCATGCCTCGCCGAGCGAGCCGGTATCCGCGCTGCCGCTGGTGCAACCCGGCGTCTGCTGCAGGTTGGGATTGACCCCGCCGGGGTTGATCGTGCTGCGGCCGCTGTTGAGATTGACGCCGCCAGTGCCGGTCGTGCTGCCGGTGGTGCCGGAATCGGTGCCGACAGACCCTGTGCCCGTTGCACCGCCGCCGACAGAACCAGTGCCAGCTGACCCGGCGCCTGCGGAACCGGCGCCCGAACTCCCCGATCCGCCGATTACAGGCGCCACCGAAAGCCGCCCATTGGCATCCGCACCCCCGGCCGTCTGCGCCAGCGCCGGGCCGGCAAGACCGATCGAAAGCAGTGATATCGCGATGAACTTGCAGGACATGATTTTCTCCATGCTGGTTGTCTCACGGGAGAGAACCTGATCGGTGGGGGCATTGTTCCTGTCGTAGTTGCGATTTTCACGGTCGGTTGATGGGAGCCGCGGAGGAGAAGAAGCAGGTTAAATGTCGGGATCTAGCGATGTGTTGAAATCTGATGATTGGTAATCTCCACCAGCAAGCGCCGCCCGACTTTCTGCTTGGAATACACCCACTCATGTTCGATTAGGGAAAGAGCCTGTTCAACGCGGTTCGCGGAGACTGGGATACTGCAGCCGCAAAAGACCATGGAAAGGTTCTTGAACCGCTCATCCGTGACCCCGAACCGCCTGGTAAGCTGCTTCATATCTTTATCGACCGCGACCAAGATTGCATCGTTGGCCGAAGCAGTCTGGCAAACAACAGGGTCTTTCACACCCTCTTCAAGCGCCTCGCGGTGATAAATGACTTCGTGGCCGGCGGCTGACAACACCTGGCCAACGGAATCGGGCACGCTCGCATCAAGGAAGAAGCGCAACCCGACATCCCCTGATCATTAAGCAGCCGCCTCATAGCTGATGGCGGCGAGAATGTCCTCGGTAGTGAGGGTGGGATACTCCATCCGGATCTTTTCGATGGAATATCCCTCGGCTGCGAAAGCTTTGATCGTGTCTACCGGAATCCGCGTTCCGGCGATCACTGGCCTGCTGTTCGCAATACCTTTCTTCGACTCGATTTTACCGACAGAGGAGCTTTTCCGCTCCTTCATCTTCGCGACGGCATCCTTCATGTTCCCGGTCACAACCTCCAGCGGAATCTGCAGGACGCCCTGGCCTGAAAGGACTTCCTCCTTCGTTTTGCTTTCCGGATTGTCAAAAACGACCTTGCGCTTGAGCACATACAGCGTCGTCTTAGACCAGAGTGCATCGCCAAGATGAGCGAGCTTGTCTTTAACCCCGCGAAGATGTTGCAAGGAAACTTTCGAATCATTGCGTAGTGCACTCAGGACCTTCAGCGACACCAAGTCCCTAAAAGAATACAAGCGACTAAAGGGCTGACTTCTATCCTCATAAGCAAGGGTCGGAACAAAAAATTTAGTCCGATCCCAGTGCCTGAGTTGGCGCAAGGTAACACCTGTCAGCCGTTCCACCTGCTCCTCGGTGAACGCCGCAATGACAGAATTTTCCTTATCTTGCACCATGATTGCCTCTTTCAAATGATAAGTAGTCCTATCCGGTTAAAATATCCATATTGCTTTTTTGCGCAGGGCAATTGGGACACCTACAAGTCTTTGAAAATAACAGGAAAAATACCGTGCCTTTAGGCTTCTGCCCGTTTCGCTCGCCATACCCGCGCCGTGCGCCGTTGACGTGACGCGTAACAAAACATCTTAACATACAACGCGCGATCGCTCTAAATTAGATGCGCTCAAAACGGGTACTGGGCCTGTCCAAAAAACTCACGGCGTAACTCGGGAGGGGCTGAACGGGATCAAGCCTGTCACCTGGGATCAACTATGGAGGGTTCAGAGTAAATCTCACCGTCTGGATTTGCGTCACAGTGACGTTAAACGGTCGGCATTGTGTCAACGGCGGGGAAAATGGTGCCGCTTGCAGGACTCGAACCTGCGACCCCATCATTACGAATGATGTGCTCTACCACCTGAGCTAAAGCGGCGTTTCACGGCCGAAGCATGCGGCCTGCGATTTGCATGGCGCTGATACAGGCATTGTTGGAAGATTTCAAGCACCCTGTCATGGCTTTGGCAAAAAAGACGGGAGGGGCGGGAAGGCGCCTCACAGCGTCAGCCGGGCACGCGCTGCCCTGTATTCGGCCTCCAGCCGGTCGACGAGATTTGCCACCGGCTCGACGGCCTTGATGGCGCTGATGCCCTGGCCGCTGCCCCATATGTCCTTCCAGGCCTTGGCGCCGCCGACAGCCTGCTCGAAATCCATCTTCGAGACATCGGCAAGCGGCAGGTTGTCCGGATCCATGCCGGCAGCCACGATCGAGGACTTGAGATAGTTGCCGTGCACACCGGTGAAGTAATTGGAATAGACGATATCGCCGGCGGCCCCTTCGACGATCGCCTGCTTGTAGGCGTCCGCGGCGCGCGCCTCTTCGGTGGCGATGAAGGGCGAGCCGATATAGGCCATGTCGGCGCCCATCGCTTCTGCGGCGAGGATGGCGCCGCCGGTGGCGATTGCGCCTGCCAGCAGCAGCGGCCCGTCGAACCATTCGCGGATTTCCTGGACAAGGGCGAAGGGCGAGAGCGTGCCGGCATGGCCGCCGGCGCCGGCAGCGACCGCAATCAGCCCATCGGCGCCCTTGCGGATCGCTGAATGGGCATGGCGGTTGTTGATAATGTCATGCAGCACGATGCCACCATAGGAATGCACGGCGGCATTGACCTCGGGCACGGCGCCGAGCGAGGAGATGACGATCGGCACCTTGTATTTGACGCAGAGCGTAAGGTCGTGCTCCAGCCGCTTGTTCGACATGTGGACGATCTGGTTGACCGCGAAGGGCGCCGCCGGCCGCTCCGGATGGGCGGCGTCGTGGCAGGCAAGCTCCTCGGTAATCTCCGCCAGCCATTCGTCGAGCTGGCTTTCCGGCCGGGCGTTCAGCGCCGGAAACGCTCCGACGATGCCCGCCTTGCATTGCGCCAGCGTCAGTGCCGGATACGAGATGATGAAGAGCGGCGAGCCGATGACTGGTAGTCTCAGTTTATCCCTCAGGATCGGGGGCAGGGCCAAGGTCATCACCTCCTTTGACGTTTACGAAAACGTCAATCTCATAACAGAGATGAAAAGGCGATAAAAGACCGGCTGCCATGCCTTCGTCGATTTCAGCCCGAATATATACGTCCGAGAAAGCTAATAGAATAAGGCCCATAAGCGGTGAAAGCTGCCGATATCTCCGTCGATCGATGGCAGCAGGGCCCGCAAGGCTTGCGGTTTGCCGCACTTGCCGTTACCGAATTTTGATGGAGAACGGCAGGGATTGCAGTCCGATGCCGAGTTCAAGCTGAAGGACTGGATGTGAGCGGATTAGAAACGGCCATCAGAACAGCGCTCGAGAATTCCGATCGCGACAATCCGGAGGTTCGAGCGAGGATCTATCAGTCGGCCCGCCAGGCGCTGGAAGCCGGGCTGCGCAAGCAGGATATCACCGACACCGAAGTCGTCGCCCATCACCGCCACCGCCTGGAAAGCACCATCCACGCCATCGAAGGCGAGGAGCGCGACCGCCTTCACCCCCGCCAGAGGCCGCCTGAAGTGCCCGTGCCGCCGGTCGTGGAAATGCCGGCTCCGCCGGTTCCCCGCGGTGATGTGGCCGATATCGACAGCCTTATCGACAATCCTGTGCCTGTTGGCGAAACCCGCACCCCCGAGGTGGCCTTCAGCCGCGGCGACGAGTCCAGCCTCCACGACGTGCATGCCGGCAATGCCGATCATCTGGCTGCCGCTCCCGTCGGCGAGGAACGCCTTGCCCGCGGTCAGCGCGCCACCAATATGGATTTCCGCCCGGAGCGGGCTGCAGGCCGTCGCAAGCCGCGCAAATTCTTTTCGCGGCTCCTCGTCTGGTGCGTCCTGCTCGCCTTCATCGGCATCGGCGCCTGGTGGGCGCATACATCGGGCTTGCTGATGACGGCGGCCGAGCGCGACACCAGCGTTGCCAATCCGCCGGCAAGCACGCAGCCGGAGGATTTTACCGGCAATGACGAGAGCGCCGGGAATGCGGGCTCTCATACCGATGAGCCGGTGACCATCGATCCGCAGAACAGTTTCTCGGCCGATTGGATCCCGCTGTTCAAGCCTGAGGACGCCGACAAGATGCAAAGCGGCCCGCGGGCGCGCACCGAAAAGATCACCGAGAATGACGGTCCGGCCATCCGGTTGATTTCCGAAAGCGGTGCGGCCGATGGCAATATATCGATCAGCGTGCCACCTTCGGTGCTGCAGCAACTGGCCGGCAAATCCTCGACGATCGCGCTGACGCTGCAATCCACCACCGATGAGCCGACGCAGGTTACCGTCGAATGCAATTTTCAGACGCTCGGCAATTGCGCCCGCCATCGCTTCAACGTCACCCGGGAAAAGTCGGATGCGCTGCTGCAGGTCAAGTTCGACCGCTCGCTCGCGCCGAATTCGCCGGGCACGCTGACGATCAACAGCGATCTCGACGGCAAGGCGCGCGGCATCAACCTCTTCGCCATCCGCATCCTGCCGGGGCAGTAAGGCCGGTCCCGGCGGGGCCGGTGACCCCGGCTTCTATTTCAGAAACCCGGGCCCCGAGCCGATGATCTTCTCGTCGACCGTGCCGAGCGCTTGTCTGTCCTTGCCGTCATAATCGATCTTGTTCAGCATGTGACGGATAATTTCGAGGCGCGCTCGCCGCTTGTCGTTGCCGTGAATCACCGTCCACGGCGCGAAATCCGTATGGGTTTCCTTCAGCATCCGGTTGCGCTTGTCGCTGTAATCGTCCCATTTCGTCAGCGCGGCGATATCCATCGACGACAGTTTCCAGACTTTCAGCGGATCGTGCCGGCGGTCGTGGAAGCGCTTGAGCTGCATCTCGCGGCCGATATCGAGATAGAACTTGAAGAAGAAGATGCCCTCATGGGCGATGATCTTTTCGAGCTGCGGCGCCTGTTTGAGGAAATCCTCATATTGCTGCGGCGTGCAGAAGCCCATGACTGGCTCGACGCCGGCGCGGTTGTACCAGGACCGGTCGAACAGCACGAATTCGCCAGCCGTCGGAAATTGCGCGACATAGCGCTGGAAATACCATTGTCCCTGCTCGCGGTCGGTCGGCTTGGTCAGCGCCACGACCCGCGCAAGGCGTGGGTTCATATTCGCCGAGGAGGCCGAAATCGCGCCGCCCTTGCCGGCAGCGTCCCGTCCTTCGAACAGCGCCATCACCCGCTTGCCAGTCGCCTGCAGCCAGAACTGCACCTTGACGAGTTCGATCTGCAGCTTTTCCAGCTGCTCCAGATAGTCCTCTTCCTTGAGCTTCTTCTTGTGGGGAAAGTCGCCTGATTCCAGCGCGCGTTCGTCCACCCAGGCCGGCAGGGTGGGATCGTCGACATCGAAGATGCGCTTCTTGCCGCGGATCTCCAGCTCCACGGCCCTGTTTTCGACGTCCTCGTCCATATGATCCTCCTCAGCCTGATCGCTTTTCTCCCGCAGGCCAACATAGTTGCCGTTGAAAATCAAATCTTTCGCGACCCGCCGGCAATTATCCGCGGGTTTCGGCTGCGGTCTTTCGCATCTGAGCAGCAGCCCGAAAACTTCTGTCATGAATTGCCGCTATCAGGCAGAGTTCCAATATAAGAAAAACGAATCGACGCCGCGAGGGCACTTGCCAGACGAAACTCCATGGAGAAAAAGCCTGTTGGCGCGCATAAAGCGCGAACGGCCGGTGCTGCTTGCGGCAATCCTCAGCGCGCTCGCCGCGCTTGCCGCCGGCATGAACAAGTGGGTGGTGCTTGTCCTGCTGCTTGTGATGATCCTCACGGCGCTTTTCAACGAGGCGCCCACCATCGAGGCCGAGCCGGCACCGCCGGTGGAGATCGAGCCGGAAGCGCCACCAAGCCGGCTGCCTGAAGTTTCCGCCACGCTCTCCGGCCTCGATATCCCCGTCATGGTGCTGTCGGACGACGCCTCGGTGCTCTTCCAGAACCGCGCTGCCGAAAAGGCCTTCGGCGAGGTGGTGCTCGGCGCCCATATATCGGCCCGTATGCGCTCGCCCGGCGTGCTCGACATGGTGCGCGAAACCATCGCCACCAATGCGCCGAACCAGATAGAGCATTCCGAGCGGCTGCCCTCCGAGCGCGTCTATATCGTCCGCAGCGCGCCCATAGAATTCGCAGCCGATGACGGGCCGCATGAGCGCTATTTCATCCTGTCCTTCCGCGATATTTCCGAGGTCCGCCGCATCGACCGCATGCGCTCGGATTTCGTCGCCAATGCCAGCCACGAGCTGCGCACGCCGCTTGCCTCGTTGCGCGGCTTCATCGAGACCATCCAGGGACCGGCGAAGAACGATCTGAAGGCGCAGGCGCGTTTCCTCAACATCATGCTCGACCAGACGACGCGCATGAGCCGGCTGGTCGACGACCTGCTGTCGCTCTCTCGCCTGGAGCTGAAATCGCATATCGCTCCGGATGAGAAGATCGATCTGGTGCCGCTGCTTGGCCATGTCAGGGATGCGCTGGTGCCGCTGGCCAGGGATGTCGGCGTCGACATCAATCTGCATCTGCCCGACGGCAAGGTCGAGGTGCTGGGCGACCGCGACGAACTTGTCCAGGTCTTTGAGAACCTGATGGAAAATGCCTGCAAATACGGCCAGGAGGGCGAAATCGTCGATGTCTGGCTGAAGAACGGCACCGGCCAGCCGGTCGAGGTCAGCATCGTCGACAAGGGCCCGGGCATCCCGGCCGAGCATGTGCCGCGGCTGACGGAGCGCTTCTACCGGGTCAGCATCGAGGACAGCCGCTCAAAGAAGGGCACCGGCCTCGGCCTTGCCATCGTCAAACACATCCTCACCCGCCACCGGGCGCGGCTGATCGTCAAGTCGGAAGTCGGCAAGGGCACCGATTTTACCGTCCGTTTTTGACGATATGTCGCAACACTTTTACGTTGCATAATTTTATCATTTTAAATCAATAACTTATATTGTCACAAATGTTTCATCGATTTGACATAAAAGGACGAGGCTTCAAGAGCTAAGAGAGTCCCGCCGATGAAAAAAGGCAATGCGAGGGCCTCTCTAAGGCCGCACTCACACAAGCCCAATGCGGGAGATTTACATGAACACCTTCAAGCTCACCGTTGCCGCGCTCGCTGCAACTGCTGCTTTCGCTGGCGCTGCCGTCGCCCGCGACCAGATTCAGGTCGCTGGTTCGTCCACCGTCCTGCCTTACGCAAAGATCGTTGCCGAGTCCTTCGGCGAAACCTTCACCAACTTCAAGACGCCGGTCGTCGAATCCGGCGGCTCGGGCGCTGGTCTGAAGGAATTCTGCAAGGGCGTTGGCGAGGACACCATCGATATTGCGAATTCATCGCGTCCGATCAACAAGAACGAACTGGAAGCCTGCAAGGCTGCCGGCGTAACCGACATCCAGGAAGTCAAGATCGGTTATGACGGCATCGTCTTCGCAACCGACGCTTCCAACCCTGATCTCGCTTACGTTCCTGCCGATATCTACAAGGCCCTCGCAGCCCAGGTCGTCGTCGACGGCAAGCTCGTCGCCAACCCCTACAAGAAGTGGTCGGAAGTCAACCCGAAGCTTCCGGCTGTTGATATTGCTGCCTACATTCCGGGCGAAAAGCACGGCACCCGCGAAGTCTTCGAACAGAACGTTCTCGCTGCCGGCTGCAAGGCCTCTGGCGCAACCGACGTCATCGCCAAGGAAATCGCCGAGAAGGCTGCCCAGGGCAAGGCCTGCGTCGCAGTCCGCAAGGACGGCGTCGCCGTTGACATCGACGGCGACTATCCGGAAACGCTGGCGCGCATCGCCGCCAACAAGACCGGCGTCGGCGTATTCGGCCTTTCCTTCTATGAAAACAACGCCGACAAGCTCAAGGTTGCTTCGATGAGCGGTATCGTTCCGTCCACCGAAACGATCGCCAACGGCACTTACCCGGTTTCCCGCCCGCTGTTCTTCTACGTCAAGAAGGCACATCTCGGCGCTGTTCCGGGCCTGAAGGAATACGTCAACTTCTTCGTATCCGACCAGATGATCGGCCCTGACAGCCCGCTCGTCGAATACGGCCTCGTTGCCGCTCCGGATGCCGAGCGCGAAGCGATCCGCAAGGAAGTCGAAGCCGGTAAGGCTATGTAATGAATTTTGCCGGCGCGGTGCCTTTCAGCCCGCGCCGGCATTGCTTATGTCCCTGCCGGGCATGTCCGCTGCAGGGTTGAATTCCTTCTCCATGATTGGAAGCTGAAGGCAGCTGACGAAGCTGCCGGGCTTTTTGGGGCTATGGGCCTGGGGACGTAACGAATGAGCACATCCATCATACTTTTGTGCCTTGTGGTGATCGGAGTCGCCGCCTATCTGGTCGCGCGCAACCGTGCCACGGCGCTTGCCGGAGGCAGATCCTCCGCACTGCATTCACGGCCGGCCTATTACGGCGCCTATGCGGCGATCTGGGCAGTTCTTCCCGCCCTCATCGTCCTTGGCCTCTGGCTCTCCATCAGCCCCGGCATCATCCAGTCTTCGGTTCGCAGCGCTTTCCCTGACGACATCAAGGCTCAGGTCTCGGTCGAGCAGGATCTTGGTTATTCGACGGTGGCGACGGTCGCCCGCGGCCTGACGATGCTGACCTCGGATGAAACTGCGGCGGTCGGCAACGATCCAGCTGCGCTTCAGGCCAAGCTCCTCGAAAAGGGCGTGCCGCTTGCCGGCCAGCCGCTGCCTTACATGATCGACGCCGCCAGGACGCTCAACGCCATGAGCTTGACGAGCCGCATCGCCATGACGGCGATCGTCTTCGCGCTCGCCATTGCCGGCGCCTTCTATGCGCTGCGCTCCATCGCTCCGCGCTTCCGCGCCCGCAACCGGGTCGAGCGCGTCATGCTCTGGGGCCTGCTGCTCGCCTCCTCGATCGCCATTCTGACGACGATCGGCATCGTGCTCTCCATGCTGTCGGAAGCCGCTCGCTTCTTTACGGCCGTTCCCGCCATGGACTTCTTCTTCGGCACCGTCTGGGATCCGCGCTTTGCCGGAGCCGGCAGCTCGTCCTTCGGTCAGTTCGGGCTGATCCCGCTGCTGCTCGGTACGATCTATATCGGCCTGGTCGCCATGCTGGTCGCCGTGCCGGTCGGCCTCTTTGCCGCCATCTACATGGCCGAATACGCCTCGCCGAAGGTGCGCGGGGTCGCCAAGCCGCTGCTGGAAGTGCTCGCCGGCATTCCGACGATCGTCTACGGCTTCTTCGCGCTCGTCACCGTCGGTCCGTTCCTGCGCGATTTCTCCGCTCAGGTCAGCGGCCTTCTGTCCGGCAACTACAGCAATTTCATTCAGGCGCAGAGCGTTCTGACGGCCGGTATCGTCATGGGCATCATGCTGATCCCTTACGTGTCCTCGCTGTCGGACGATATCATCACCGCCGTGCCGCGGTCCCTGCGTGACGGTTCGCTCGGTCTTGGTGCCACACGCTCCGAAACCGTCAAGAAGGTGGTCTTGCCCGCAGCCCTTCCCGGCATCGTCGGCGCATTGCTGATGACTGCCTCGCGCGCCGTCGGCGAAACCATGATCGTCGTGCTGGCCGCCGGTGTGGCCGCCCGCATCCAGATCAACCCGTTCGAGCCGATGACGACGGTGACGGTCAAGATCGTCAACCAGCTGACCGGCGACCTTGAGTTCACCTCGCCGCAGACGCTGGTTGCCTTTGCCCTTGGCATCACCCTGTTCTGCATCACGCTTTGCCTCAATATCTATGCGCTTTACATCGTGCGCAAATACCGGGAGCAGTACGAATGACGGATATTGTTTCTCCCACATCAGGCGTCACCGTTTCCAAGGCGCCCGCGCGCCGCGATATCGGCATCAAGCGCCGCTATGCCGCCGAGCGCCGGTTCCAGGCCTATGGCATCGCCGCCATCACCTTCGGTCTCGTCTTCCTCTTCATCCTGCTGTGGACGGTGATCGGCAAAGGTTATACCGCCTTCCAGCAGACGGCGATCACCCTGCCGATCGAATTCGTCGAGAAGACGATCGACCCCGACAATAAGCGTGCGACCGATCCCTCGGTGCTGATCGCCGCCAATTATCCGGTTCTCCTGCGTGACGCGATCGTCAAGCAGCTGAACATCAATGCCTCGAGCCGTCCCGACGTGCGCGATGCAACCGCCATGCTGTCGAAGAGTGCGCCGATCCAGCTGCGCGATATGGTGCTCGCCGATCCGTCGATCATCGGCAAGACGGTCAATGTCACGGTGCTCGCCGACGCCAATGTCGACAGCGCCAACAAGGCCCAGATCGACCTCTCGGTCGATGAGAAGAACCGCAAGGTCAACGACAAGCAGGTCGGCTGGATGAACGAGCTGAAGGCGAGCGGCGCTCTCCACAAGCAGTTCAACACCGGCCTCTTCGTCAACGGCAATTCCAGCCGTCCGGAGGCCGCAGGCCTTGGCGTCGCCCTGATCGGCTCGCTCTACCTGATGCTGATCGTCCTCGTGCTCGCTCTGCCGATCGGCGTCGCCGCCTCGATCTATCTCGAGGAGTTCGCGCCGAAGAACAAGCTGACGGACCTGATCGAGGTCAACATCAACAACCTCGCCGCGGTGCCTTCGATCGTCTACGGTCTGCTCGGTCTTTCCGTCTTCATCAATTTCATCGGCCTGCCGCGCTCGGCCTCGCTGGTCGGCGGCCTGGTGCTGACGCTGATGACCCTGCCGACGATCATCATCGCGACGCGTGCGGCACTGCGCGCCGTGCCGCCGTCGATCCGCGCCGCAGCGCTCGGCCTTGGCGCTTCGAAGATGCAGATGGTGTTCCACCATGTGCTGCCGCTCGCCATGCCGGGCATCCTGACCGGCACGATCATCGGCCTGGCGCACGCGCTCGGCGAAACCGCGCCGCTGCTCCTGATCGGCATGGTCGCCTTCGTCGCCAATGCGCCGACGACACCGCTCGATCCCTCGACGGCTCTGCCCGTACAGGTCTATATGTGGGCCAACGAGGCAGAACGTGCCTTCGTTGAGCGTACTTCGGGTGCCATCATAGTCCTGCTCCTGTTCCTGATCGTCATGAACATGGGCGCCATCCTCTTGCGTCGTCGCTTCGAGCGCCGCTGGTAAACGGAGTTAAACATCATGAATATGTTGACGGAAGCTGCAGTTGAAAAGGCGCTGGATCAGAAGATGAGCAACGTCCCTTATAAGATGATCGGAAAGGATGTCTCGGTATACTACGGCGAGAAGCGCGCGCTTTTCGATGTGAACCTGAACGTCCGCGAAAACACCGTAACCGCTCTGATCGGCCCGTCCGGCTGCGGCAAGTCGACCTTCCTGCGGTGCCTCAACCGCATGAACGATACGATCGACGGCTGCCGCGTCACCGGCAAGATCACGCTTGATACCGACGATGTCTATGATCCCGATATTGACGTCGTCGAACTTCGCGCCCGCGTCGGCATGGTCTTCCAGAAGCCGAACCCGTTCCCGAAGACGATCTATGAAAACGTCTCCTACGGCCCGCGCATCCATGGCCTTGCCAAGTCGAAGGCCGATCTCGACCAGATCGTCGAAACCAGCCTGCAGCGCGCCGGCCTCTGGAACGAGGTCAAGGACCGCGTGCACGAATCCGGCACCGGCCTGTCGGGCGGTCAGCAGCAGCGCCTCTGCATTGCGCGTGCCGTCGCCGTCAGCCCTGAAGTCATCCTGATGGACGAGCCCTGCTCGGCGCTCGACCCGATCGCCACCGCCAAGGTCGAGGAACTGATCCACGAGTTGCGCGAGAACTACACGATCGTCATCGTCACCCACTCCATGCAGCAGGCCGCGCGTGTCTCGCAGCGCACCGCAATGTTCCACCTCGGCAATCTCGTCGAGGAGAACGACACCGACAAGATGTTCACCAATCCCGACGATCCGCGCACCCAGGACTACATCATGGGTCGCTTCGGTTGATTTTGGCGACACCAAGCCTTCCCGTTATTCGAGGATAAAGCCCCATGGCATCGACACATATTTTTTCTGCCTACGATGATGATTTGAAGTTCCTGTCCAGGCGGATTTCCGAAATGGGCGGCCTGGCCGAGCAGATGGTCAGCGAAGCCGTCCGCGCCCTCGTCAACGGCGATACCGCACTGGCGCAGAAGGTCATCTCCGACGATGTGATCCTCGATCACGCCGAACGCGAAATCGGCGACAAGGCGATCGTCACCATCGCCCGCCGTCAGCCGATGGCCTCGGACCTGCGTGAAATCATGGGTTCGATCCGCATCGCCGCCGATCTCGAACGCGTCGGCGACCTCGGCAAGAACACCGCCAAGCGCGTCATCGCCGTCCAAAGCACTGGCGTTCCCCGTAAGCTCGCCCGCGGCCTCGAGCATCTGTCCGAGCTGGCGCTCGTCCAGCTCAAGGAAGTACTCGATGTCTACACCAATCGTTCAGCCGACAAGGCGAATGCGATCCGTGAACGCGACAACGAGATCGACGCGATGTACACCTCGCTGTTTCGCGAACTCCTGACCTATATGATGGAGGATCCGCGCAACATCACCAGCTGCACGCATCTTCTCTTCTGCGCCAAGAATATCGAGCGCATCGGCGACCATGCCACCAACATCGCCGAGACGATCTTTTACATGACGACAGGCGCACAGCCGGAAGGCGATCGTCCGAAGGACGACAGCGCCAACACCGTAGGCGCGGTCACGGAATAACCGCCCGCATAGTTAGTTGCGTGCGCGCCCGTCCGGGCGCGCAAAGAGGTCGCAGCCAATTTCTGAATTTGCGCAGGATGAATTGCTTAAATCACCCCTGATTTAAGGATGATGCGCGAGGAGACCGACACGCATGATCCCGAGAGTTGCAGTTGTTGAAGACGAGGAAGCCCTCAGCGTGCTTCTTCGCTACAATCTCGAAGCGGAAGGCTTCGAGGTCGATACCATCCTTCGTGGCGACGAAGCCGAGATGAGGCTTCAGGAGCGCACGCCCGATCTTCTCATCCTCGATTGGATGCTGCCCGGTGTCTCCGGCATCGAGCTCTGCCGGCGCCTGCGCATGCGGCCCGAGACCGAGCGCCTGCCGATTATCATGCTGACGGCGCGCGGCGAGGAGAGCGAGCGCGTCCGCGGATTGTCGACGGGTGCCGACGATTATGTCGTCAAGCCCTTCTCGACCCCGGAACTCGTTGCCCGCGTCAAGGCGATGCTGCGCCGCGCCCGTCCCGAGGTGCTGTCGACGGTGCTGAAATGCGGCGATATCGAGCTCGACCGCGAAACCCATCGCGTCCATCGCAAGAGCCGCGAAGTCCGCCTCGGCCCCACCGAATTCCGCCTGCTGGAATTCCTGATGTCGTCGCCGGGCCGGGTGTTCTCCCGCTCGCAGCTTCTCGATGGCGTCTGGGGCCACGATATCTATGTCGACGAGCGCACCGTCGACGTCCATGTCGGCCGTCTGCGCAAGGCGCTGAATTTCTCCAACATGCAAGACGTCATCCGCACCGTCCGCGGCGCCGGTTATTCGATGGAAGCCTGAGGGCTTCCGTTCTGGTTACTGACAGAGTCGACCGACGATTTTTTCGTCGTGCTCGGGCTTGTCCCGCTGCTGTCCGGTTCGCGGCGATAGACCGCCCCTCATCCGGCTGCCGCCACCTTCTCCCCGCTCGCGGGGCGAAGGGACCCGCTGCGACGTCTCCGTTCCCCGTCCTCCACCTCTCCTGTGGCACGTCCCCTCGCCCCGTTTACGGGGAGAGAGTTAGGGTGAGGGGCAGCCATCCCGCAATAAGCGCTTCCATCCACTCGCATAAAAAAACGGGCCACTCGGCCCGCTTTCTGCATTCTAAACGATGTTCGCTCGTTCAGCTGGCCCGCGCCGCTGCCCGGCGGCGTTCATTCACCGGCTGGTAGGCGAGTTTCTGGTGATAGCCGCAATAAGGCGAATTGTCGGGGGATTCGCAGCCGCAGAAATGGAAGTCGTCCTTCAGCGGATCGCCGACTGGCCACTTGCAGGTGCGTTCGGTCAGTTCCGTCAGGCCGAGGCGGCGCGAAATCGGCACCACCACGTTGCCCCTCGGCACGTATTCCATTTCCTCGATCGTTTCGATCTCGATCTCTTCCTTCAGCATCGTCGCGCCCTGCTGGCGGGTGACGGTGCGGGTCGTGATCCGGGAGGCGTAGTTCGGTGCGCGCGGCGCCGATGTGTTGCGCTTCGGCGTTCGCGCCGCGGTGTTGGTGCCGCCGGCCTTGGCACGGCCGGGAAGGCACAGCCGGTGCACTTTGCCGATGACCGCGTTTCTGCTGACCCCACCGAGCTGCGCAGCAATCTGGCTGGCGCTCAGTCCTTCGGCCCAAAGCTTCTTGAGTTTCTCGACCCGCTCGTCTGTCCAGTTCATGCCCTGTCTCCACCTTTTGCGTTGGTGATGGCAGAATCCCTCACCGTTGTCCCGGGAGCTCCGAAACAAGAAACGCTTGATCAATTTTGGTGACTAGTTCCGCCGCATGCAGTCTAGTAATTGATCTTTAACCTAGTGTGAGGCTGACTCCGTGACAAGAGTCGCATGAATCCGGATGAATCGAATTCGTAGTTTTCCCCAACTTGCTGCCCCTGCGTGTCATTTCTGCAATAATGCCTGTTGATGACTGAAAATGCCGCTGTACACCCTTGCTGCATACGCTAAGGGCGCCGTTTTGTTGACATTGCAGCGCGAAAAGGAAATAGTGCCACTCGCCGCCGCAAGGCGGCATTTTTGATTTTTCGGGCCTGGTTTCCTTAGCCGGAGTCATTGCCCGGCAACTTTGATGGAGATCGCGCCATGGCTGAAGCCGCGCCGCTTTATGACACCTATTCTCGTGCCCCGCTGCGGTTCGAGCGAGGCGAGGGCGTGTGGCTGATCACCGAAAGCGGCGAGCGATATCTCGATTTCGGCGCCGGCGTCGCCGTCACGTCAGTCGGCCACAGCAATCCGCATGTGGTCGGCGCATTGAAGGAGCAGGCCGACAAGGTCTGGCACCTGTCGAACATCTATGAGATCCCCGGCCAGGAGCGTCTGGCAAAGCGCCTGACGGACGCCACCTTCGCCGACAAGGTGTTCTTCACCAATTCAGGCGCCGAGGCGCTCGAATGCGCAATCAAGACGGCGCGCCGCTATCAGTTTTCCAAGGGCCATCCCGAGCGCTTCCATATCATCACCTTCGAAGGCGCCTTCCACGGACGGACGCTGGCGACGATCGCCGCCGGCGGCCAGGAGAAATATCTCGAAGGCTTCGGCCCCAAGGCGCCAGGTTTCGATCAGGTGGCTTTCGGCGACATCGAAGCGGTCCGCGCCGCGATCACCGAGGCGACGGCTGGCATCCTCATCGAGCCCGTGCAGGGCGAGGGCGGCGTCCGTCCCGCCACGCCTGAGTTCATGAAGGCGCTTCGCCAGCTCTGCGACGACAACGGCCTGCTGCTGATTCTCGACGAGGTCCAGACCGGCGTCGGCCGCACCGGCAAGCTCTTCGCTCATGAATGGTCGGGCGTCACCCCCGACATCATGGCTGTCGCGAAGGGCATCGGCGGCGGTTTCCCGCTCGGCGCCTGCCTTGCCACATCAGAGGCCGCCTCCGGCATGAAGGCCGGCACGCATGGCTCGACCTATGGCGGCAATCCGCTTGCCATGGCCGTCGGCAGCGCCGTGCTCGACATCATCCTTGCCGATGGCTTCCTCCAGCAGGTGCGCGACGTAGCACTCGTCTTCCGCCAGGGTCTCGCCTCGCTGAAGGATCGTTATCCCGATGTGATCGAAGACGTGCGCGGCGAGGGGCTTTTGCTCGGCATCAAGGCTGCCGTTCCCTCAGCCGAACTGCTGCAGGCGATCCGCGCCGCCCATCTGCTCGGCGTGCCCGCCGGCGACAACGTCATCCGCCTTCTTCCGCCGCTTGTGGTCACCGCCGAGGAAGCCCGCGAGGGCCTTGCCCGCGTCGAGCGCGCCGCCGAGAGGATCCGCGCTTCCAAGGTTAAGAAGACGGCTTGAAGAAATTGCCGCCTTCGGGCGCAGCACAGGTACAGGTAAGTAGACGATATGAGCCCTAAACACTTCCTCGATCTTTCGGCGGTCACATCCGCCGATCTCAGAACGATCATGAACGATGCGCTCACCCGCAAGCAGGCCTTCAAGGCAGGCACGGGCGACAAGCCGCTCGCGGGCAAGATGCTGGCGATGATCTTCGAGAAGCCGTCGACGCGCACCCGCGTCTCCTTCGACGTCGGCATGCGCCAGCTCGGCGGCGAAACGCTGTTCCTGTCCGGCACCGAGATGCAGCTCGGCCGCGCCGAGACGATCGGCGACACCGCCAAGGTGCTGTCGCGCTATGTCGATGCGATCATGATCCGCACCACCGAGCATTCCAGGCTGCTGGAGCTTGCCCAGCATGCGACCGTGCCCGTGATCAATGCGCTGACGGATGACACCCATCCCTGCCAGATCATGGCCGATATCATGACCTTCGAAGAGCATCGCGGCCCGATCAAGGGCAAGACCATCGCCTGGACCGGCGACGGCAACAATGTGCTGCATTCGCTGGTCGAGGGTGCCGCGCGTTTCGGCTATCGCATGAACATGGCCGTGCCCCTTGGCTCGGAGCCAAAGGATCACTATCTGAACTGGGCCCGCAATGAGGGCGCCGAAATCATGCTTTGCCATGATGCCGACCGTGCGGTCGCCGGCGTCGATTGCGTGGTGACCGATACCTGGGTCTCCATGAATCAGGAACATCGGGCCCGGGGTCACAATGTCTTCCAGCCTTATCAGGTCAACGCGGCCTTGATGGCGAAAGCCGGCAATGATGCATTGTTCATGCATTGCCTGCCCGCTCATCGCGGTGAGGAAGTGACAGACGAAGTGATCGACGGTCCGCAATCCGTAGTCTTCGATGAGGCGGAAAACCGTCTTCATGCGCAGAAGTCGATTCTTGCTTGGTGCCTGGGCGCGATCTGAACCATAATCGGACGTCGCGAGTCACAAACTCGCGACCGCGCGAGCGAAGGGCACGCTGGCCCATCGCTCGGAAACTAGGAGTGAAAGCCATGGCAGAAGCTGCAGCCGCCCTCGGCCAGTTCGATTTCGCCGGCGATGACCATGTCGTCCCTTTCCAGGTGGAGGGGCTGGATGTGCGCGGCCGCGCCGTCCAGCTCGGCCCTATGCTCGATGCGATCCTCGAGCGCCATCATTATCCCGCACCCGTTGCCCGGCTGCTTGCCGAAGTCGTCGTGCTGACGGTGCTGCTCGGCACCTCGCTGAAGTTCGACGGCAAGTTCACGGTGCAGACCAAGGGCGACGGCCCGGTCGATCTTCTCGTCGCCGATTTCTCGACGCCGGAAAACGTCCGCGCCTATGCCCGTTTCGATCAGGCGCTGCTCAACAAGGCGATCGAGTCAGGCGAAACCGAGCCGGAGCAACTGCTCGGCAAAGGCATTCTCGCCTTCACCATCGACCAGGGCAAGTTCAGCCAGCCCTACCAAGGCATTGTCGCGCTCGACGGCACTACGCTGGAAGAAATTGCCGGCGTCTATTTCCGCCAGTCGGAACAGATCCCGACGCGCGTCCGTCTTGCCGCGGCCGAGCTCTTCGATCGCGACGATGCCGGCAAGCCGCGCCATCGTTGGCGGGCTGGCGGCCTCGTCGCCCAGTTCCTGCCGGAAGCGCCGGAGCGCATGCGCCAGCCGGATCTGCACGGCGGCGACGGCGACACCGGCAGCCGCCCGCATGGCGAGGACGATGCCTGGCTCGAAGCCCGTTCGCTGGTCGAGACCATCGACGCCGATGAACTGACCGATCCGCTGGTCGGCACCGAGCGGCTGCTGTTCCGCCTGTTCCACGAGCGCGGCGTGCGCGTCTACGAACCGCGCGCCGTTTTCGACCGCTGCAGCTGCTCGCGCGACAAGATCAAGGGCGTGCTCAAGGGCTTTTCGGCCGAGGAGATCGAGGCCAGCCAGGAAGATGGCGAAATCGCCGTGACCTGCGAATTCTGCTCGACCACCTACCACTTCGAGCCGGCCGAGCTTCAGCCGGCGGAATAGGCTCGGTTTGCATTGATGGCTGCCCCAAGTCCCTTCTCCCCAGCGGGGAGAAGGTGCCGGCAGGCGGATGAGGGGGCCACACGGCACATCCTTCACATAAAACCCATTCCGGCACTCCGACGGCAATGCCGTGTGCCCCGCCGCCCTGAACATGGTCGAGACGGTGTCATCGCGGCCGAAACCTGCATGGATGTTGTTGGAAAGACCGGCTTCGCCGGCCCCCTCATCCGCCCTACGGGCACCTTCCCCCGCTGGGGAGAAGAGGGAGTCGAGATGTTGCGGCATGCCCCTTCGCCCCGGGCGTCGAAGATCTCAGGAACGTGGCGCTGACGGAAAATGACGTCTCAATTGATGCGCCTCAGTTAAGCACGCGCAGCAGCCCAGGCGAATCCAGCGAGAAGGCGGGGATGTCGACATCGAACATCTCGCCGTCGTCCGTTTCCATCTGGTAATGGCCGAACATCAGCCCTGAGGGCGTGTCGAGCGGGCAGCCAGAGGAATATTCGTAGGTGTCGCCGGGCCTGAGCCGCGGCTGCTCGCCGACGACGCCGGGACCAGTCACCTCGTCCACCTGGCCGTTCTGGTCGGTGATGTTCCAGTAACGATTGACCAGCCGAACGGCTATGCCGGAATTGTTGCTGATGACAATCCGGTAACCCCAGACATAGCGATCGTCTTCCGGATCGGATTGCTCCTCCAGATAGAACGGCTCGACGACTACTTCGATCTCTCTTGTGAGGGCGCGATACATGCCTTGCACCTTAGTCAAGATATGTTACCCGTATCTTATAAGAGGCCCTGTCCGTCAAGAAACGGAACAATTATCATCGCTGAAATGGCTGTGATCCGAGGGGTTTTCGATCGTTAAGCCTAATTGTCAGTGTTAATTCCGTTTCGGAACGCCGCGGCGAGCGAACTTGTTCCCCCGGCCTCACCCAGTGAGGTCCGGCACGGCCTCACCTTGGTGAGATCCGGCCGAACCCGGGTGGGGTCCGGCCGCCTTTATTCCTAAATCAGGCCGATACCTTGGCAAGCGCCTTCGCGAAATCCTCGATCAGGTCGTCGGTATCCTCGATGCCGGCCGAAAGGCGGACCGTACCAGGCGAGATGCCGAGTTCGGTGCGTGCCTCTTCCGTCAGGTTCTTGTGCGTCGTCGTTGCCGGATGGGTGATCAGGCTCTTGCTGTCGCCGAGATTGTTGGAGATCTTGATGATCTCAAGCGCGTTCTGCAGCGCAAAGGCCGCATCCTTGCCGCCCTTCAGCTCGAAGCAGACCAGGGTCGAGCCGCCGGTCATCTGCTTGGCGATGATATCGGCCTGCGGATGGTCCTTGCGACCGGGATAGATCACCTTGGCGACCTTGCCTTGCTCGGCCAGGAAATCTGCGATCTTTGCGGCATTCTCGGTCTGCTGGCGCACGCGCAGCGGCAGCGTCTCAATGCCCTTCAGCAAAGTCCAGGCGTTGAACGGCGACATGGCCGGGCCGGTATGACGGAAATAATCGTGCAGGTTCTCGTCGATCCATTCCTTGTCGGAAAGCACGACGCCGCCGAGGCAGCGGCCCTGGCCGTCAATATGCTTGGTGGCGGAATAGACGACGATATGGGCGCCGAGCTCCAGCGGCTTCTGGAAGAGTGGCGTGGCGAAGACATTGTCGACGACGACCTTGGCGCCGATCTGGTTGGCCAGTTTGGCGACGCCTGCAATATCGATCACTTCGAGCGTCGGGTTGGTCGGGCTTTCCAGGAAGAACACCTTGGTCTTCGGCGTGATCGCCTTTTCCCAGTTGGCCAGATCCCGGCCGTCGATCAGCGTGCAGTCGATGCCGTATTTCGGCGCCAGCGTCTCGACGACCCAGCGGCAGGAGCCGAACAGGGCGCGCGCGGCGACGATATGATCGCCTGATTTCAGCTGGCAGAGGATCGCCGCGGTGACGGCGGCCATGCCGGAAGCGGTGGCGCGGGCGTCTTCAGCGCCTTCGAGCATGCACATGCGCTTTTCGAACATGTCGTTGGTGGGGCTGCCGTAGCGGGCATAGATGAAGCCCTCCGTCTCGCCCTTGAAGCGGGCTTCGGCCGCCTCCGACGTCTCGTAGACGAAGCCTTGGGTGAGATAGATTGCCTCGGACGTCTCGCCATATTGCGAACGCAGCGTGCCACCGTGGACGAGTTGGGTTGCCGGGCGCCAGGTCTTGCTCATGCCATCACCTTCACATAACAAAAAAACCGGTCGCAAAAGCAGACCGGTTTCAACCCGGTCTTTTTAGCCACTTGTTTAACGTGGCTGCAAGCCGACCGGCCAAATCACCACGGGATAATTCTGCAATACTGCTGTTAGCTGCTTGCGTCAATTCCCCGAGTTTGGTTTTGTCGGCGGCAAATGATGGATGAGGCATGATGGCTCGCGAAACGGGAATTCTGGCGGATCGCGCGATCTCCGCGCTGTTCGAAACGGGGCGTCTGATCTCCGAGCGGGAGCTGGACCGCGACCAGATCCAGCCGGCAAGCCTGGACCTGCGATTGGGTGGCAAGGCTTTTCGCGTGCGTGCCAGCTTCATGCCCGGCCCCTCGCATCTGGTGTCCGACAAGCTCGACCGGCTGAGCCTGCATGTGATCGACCTTACCGAGGGGGCGGTGCTCGAAACCGGCTGCGTCTATATCGTGCCGCTGATGGAGAGCCTGGCGCTGCCGGCCGACATGTCAGCCTCGGCCAATCCGAAGAGCTCGACCGGGCGCCTCGATATCTTCACCCGCGTTATCACCGATTACGCCCAGGAATTCGACAAGATCCCATCAGGCTATTCCGGCCCGCTCTATCTCGAAATCAGTCCGCGCACCTTCCCGATCGTCGTGCGCCGCGGCTCGCGCCTGTCGCAGATCCGTTTCCGCGTCGGCCATTCCCTGCTCGGCGAGCCGGAACTGTTGAAGCTACATGAAAGCGAAACGCTGGTTGCCAGCAAGCTGCCCAACATTTCTGGCGGCGGCATCGCGCTGTCGATCGACCTCGCCGGAGACAAGGACGGCCTGATCGGCTATCGCGGCAAACATCACACCGCCGTCGTCGACGTCGACAAGAAGGCCGAGCACGACCTCTTCGATTTCTGGGAACCGCTCCACAGCCGCGGCCGCAACGAGCTGATCCTCGATCCCGATGAATTCTATATCCTCGTCTCGCGCGAGGCGGTGCACGTGCCGCCGGATTATGCAGCCGAGATGACCCCGTTCGATCCGCTGGTCGGCGAATTCCGCGTCCATTATGCCGGCTTCTTCGATCCAGGCTTCGGCCATGCGCCGGCCGGCGGGCGCGGCAGCCGCGCCGTGCTCGAAGTGCGCAGCCACGAGGTGCCCTTCATCCTCGAAGACGGCCAGATCGTCGGCCGCCTCGTCTACGAACATATGCAGGAAAAGCCCGCCAGCCTCTACGGCTCCGGTCTCGGCTCGAACTACCAGGCCCAGGGCCTCAAACTCTCGAAGCACTTCCGCATCTGAGCCTTCCCGACCGCCGCGACTTGACAGCGGCCCCCATCTGTTGGAAATCTCGCTTCATCGCGGGTGTAGCTCAATGGTAGAGCAGCAGCTTCCCAAGCTGAATACGAGGGTTCGATTCCCTTCACCCGCTCCAGCTGCCCCGGCCGTCCGTTCGCCGCCTTTTGAAGGCGCTTCGTGATCTTTTATGAAAAGGGTTGCGCGCAGGCATCGGCTCCTAAAGGACACAGATGGCGCCTCGGCCGCGCGCAACCCCTAGCTTCGCCTTTATCTGGTCTTACTGACGCTCATCTCAATTCCCCCCAATTGAGACCTCACGTAGTCGCCGCGGCGAAGCTTTGCGAATTCGTCGGTGGCTTGTGCCGGTGCGCTCTTGAAAAGGTACCATTGACCGTCCGGTTCGCGTTTCTGATAGATCAGGCCGCCCTTCTTGCGGTGGCTGAAGCAGGTGATTGCCGTCGCCGTTCCGGTCTTGGCGTGCCAGTCGGCGTTGAAGCAGAGTTTACCCGACTCCGTGATGAACCAGCGGCCCATGCCGAAGGACGGCGAGCCATTTTCCCGCGACCAGGCGGTAAAGCGACGCGCCTTTGCGGAGAAGTAGCCGGCGCCGGCTTTCCACATCCAGGAATTCTGGTTGTAAAGCCGATAGATTTCCGCGCTGCTCATCGGCTTTGCGGTCTCGATCCCCGCAGGCTCATTGGTTTCGGCAGCGGACGCGGCCGTGGCGATACCGCCGGTCAGGACCACGGCCAGGAACATTTTTTGAAGCATGGACATGTTCAGGTTCCTTCTTGTTCAATTGATGCTTTCGCGGACGATCCGCCAGTCGGGGCGGCCATAGCCGTCCGGCCACGGATAGACTTCACGGTCGTTGAAGTAGATAACGGCGCTGAGCGCCGGGAACTGGGGATAGCGTTTCGTTACGCTTTCAGCCCAGTTTCGCACGAAGGAATCGCCGCCTTCGTATCCGAGTTCGGCAACCATGATGGGCTTGCCGTAACCGGCGACACGGGCGTATCCGGGCGCAAGGTGCTCGGCAAACGTCTGGTCACGGCCAGTCTTGTCCCTGTCGTATTGCTCCAGGCCAAAGACCGAGAGCCCGATAAGATCGACGACATCGTTGCCGGGATAAAAGGCTTGAAGCCCCTCATTGCCCTTCGGTGACCACATGTATTTGGCCGTCTTCAGGTGGACCTTGCAGACCTCCACCATCCGGCGATAGGCCTTGGCATAATCGTCGCCCTGCCAATGCGACCAGGAGAACTGGCTGTCGGTTTCGTCCATTTCCTGACCCCAGCGAATGATGACCGGACTTTTCAGCTTGGCAGCAGTCGAGCAGACGGCGGCCATGTTCGCATCGCGCGAACCGTCCAGGATGCTGTGCAGCAGTTCCTGCGAGGTTTGGCGCGAACCGGTCGACCAGGTCCAGGGCTCGACCGAGATCAGCAGGGTGCGGCCACGCGCTTGCGCATAATCGTCGGCGAGGGCGAGCGTGCCCAGATCGACATCTTCCCAGGGCAGGAAAAGGTGTTCGATCTTCGAATCGGGTGAGGCGCCTAAATCTCCGTGCGGATCATAGGCGCCGAACGTGATCGACTCCTTCGTGACGACCGGCATTTTGGTCGGCGGCGCAATGGACGATGTCGTCATTGCTAGCGGCTGCCCTTCGGCAGAACTGCCCAGAGCGGTCGGCAGGACCGCGACTCCCGACAGCAACAGGCCGGCTAACGACAACAGGGCTATTTTGGATGGGCTATGCATTGTGTAGTTCCTCCACGCTCGGCCGCACATCCGGGTGAGCGGCATCCGTTCTCAGTTGGATCTCCTCCGGATCGGAAATCCATCGTGGTTTGAAGAAGATCGTGCGCAGGGCGGTCCCGCCCCGGCCTGCACCGGAGGCGGCGTAGCGCTCTTCGAACAGCTGAAAGCGGCCGCTGCCCCAGGCGAGTGCCTCGGTCGCATCCTTTCCGCGCATGATGGTGGCAGCCCCCGGCAACGCGACGAGCGCAAGAAGCACGGTCGCCATCGCCGGACGGTAGAAACGCGGGGCCGCCGCAACCGTATTTTCCTTCGAATGACGCCCGACGATGACCAACAGCAGCGCGCAGTAGATTGCCGCGTTCAGGATGGTAAAGAAGTAACCACCCTTGGAGGCCCCGGCATCGCCGATTGCCAGGGCAGGCGATACCGCCATGAGCGCCAGCAAAGCGTAGGGCGCCAGGACACGCACCGGCAGCAGATCGACTTCGGACCGGCCTTTCGGCGTGACGCGGAAATCGACGAAGGAGCCTGTCACAAAATCGTGCACCGCAGCCAGCGTGCCGGCGAGCGCCCAGGGCCAGCGCGCGAAGAGAAAGAGCATGCATTCCCAGCTCAGGATCTTGGCGTCGTAGGGGCGGAACGAGCTGCTGGCGCGCCAGCGATAAGCCATCACCACGAGAGCGATAGAAAGCGGTGCGAAATGCGCCAGGAAATCGGGGTAGCTCACCGTCACGAAGTTCTGGCCGCGCACGAGTGCGATGATCGGCAACGTAAACATGAGCAACATAAAGAACGCAAAAAGCGGATACCAGAGTTGCGAAAAGAGGAACTGAAACTTGAGCCGGGGCGGCAGCCGGCCGACGAGGCTCGGCGAGTACCGCAACAGCACCATGACCAGGCTGCGCGACCACTGGAATTCCTGCGTCACGAGATCGCTGAAGGTTCTGGGGCCGTCACCATGGGCGATGGCATCCAGCGCATGCACACCCCGCCAGCCGCCGGCATTCATCATCAATGTCGTCGAATGGTCTTCAGCCAACTCCGGACCGAGGCCGCCGATCTGTTTGAGGGCGACGGTACGTACCGCGTAATGCGACCCTATGCACATCGGCGCCAGGCCGCCATTGTAACCGGCTTGGAGCGAGCCATGCATGCTGGCCTCGGCATAGAGCCTTCCACGTGCCGACCAGCTTTCGGAAGCGTTCTTGTCGCAAATGCTGGGGGCCGAGACATAGCCGACCTTTGGATCGGCGAACGGACGCAGCATGTGGAAGAGATAGTCGGGCGCGGGAACATGATCTGCATCAAGTTGCGCCACGAAATCGTAGCGGCTGTAGCCGTAGTGGTCGTAGAAGAAGGCGAGGTTGCCTTCCTTGCACCGCGTGCGTCGGGGCCACGACGTCCGATGATAATCGGATCGCCCCTTGCGGGTCGAGACGAAGACCCCGTGCCCGGAGCACCAGTCGAGAGTCTCGGGGGAAGGGTCTTCGTCGGCAAGCCAGGTGTCGTGTTCCACCTCCTGGGCAAGCATTGCCAGCAGGGTTTCACGGACGACCGAGAAGGGTTCCGCCGGCGCCTTGGTCACGACCATGGCCACTCGACTGCCCGCCGGCAGGCGCAAGGGACCGTTCGGTCTTGCCGCCCGATAGAAGACGACGATGAAATAGGCCGGCAGAGCGGTAACCCAGGCAAGAACGAGGCTCACCGTAATTGTGCCGAAAGCATCGACGTGATGGCGCGGCTCCAGCCACCAGATCCAGAAATAGGCGAAGGCGCAGACCCACACGGCCGCCGAGAACAGATATTCGGCCCGCCGATGTCCGGTCAGAACCGGGACAAGAAGCGGCTCGTGGGAGGGTTCCGGAGCATGCATCGCTTGGGTGATCGCAGGTTGGGTCACGCGCGCGCCTCCAGTCCGAAGAACGGAGCCGCCGTCCGCACGATGGTTTCGAGGTCGGAATATCGAGGCTGGAAGCAGAGCGTCTCGCGGGCCAGGCTGGCGTCGGCGTAGAGGCTGGGCGGATCGCCCGGCCGGCGTGGATGGATGACGACCGGGACTTCGCACCCGGTCGTTTCCTGAATCACGCGCAGGACTTCCCTGATGGAAAACCCCCGCCCGGTGCCGAGGTTGACAGCGAGGTTTGCTCCGCCTTTGGCGAGATGGGTGAAGGCCTGAACATGGGCGCGCGCGAGATCTGCGACATGAATATAGTCCCTTATGCAGGTGCCGTCAGGGGTATCGTAATCATCGCCGAATATCTCCAGGTGCGGAATCCGGCCGGCCGCGGCCAGCAGCGCCCGCGGAATGAGATGGGTTTCCGGAACGTGCCATTCGCCAAGCTCGCCGTCCGGATCGGCTCCACAGGCATTGAAATAACGCAGGGCAACGTACCGCAGGCCGTAGGCCGCCGCATAATCGGCGAGCATATGCTCGAAGATCAGCTTGGTCTTGCCGTAGGGATTGATGGGAGCCTTCGGCAACGTCTCGTCGATCGGCAGCACGGAAGGGACGCCATAGACGGCACAGCTCGAGGAGAAGATGACGTTCTGAAGCCCCGTCTGCCGGCAGGCATCGATAAGCGACAATGCACCGCAGACATTATTATTGTAATATTTCGCTGGGTTTTCCACGGACTCGCCGACGTAGGCCGAGGCGGCAAAGTGGATGACGGCATCGGGAGCATATTTCTCGATGACCTCGATCAGGCACGACGTGTCGAGGACGTCACCTTCGACGAAAGGCCCCCAGCGCACGGACGAACGGTTTCCGGTCGTGAGATTGTCGTAGACGACAGGCTCAATCCCCTCCGAGCGGAGGAGCTTGGCGGTGTGGCTGCCGATATAGCCGGCACCGCCCGTGACCAGGACCCGGGGCGCAGCCATCAGACCGCCTCCAGCTCGCGTGCCGGACGGGTGAGAAGGCCATCGAAATAGTCGATCGTCTGACGCAGGCCACTCGACAAGTCGATCTTCGGCCGCCAGTCGAGTTCCTGCATGGCAAGCGAAATATCGGGGCGACGCTGACGGGGATCGTCAACCGGCAGAGCGCGATGGATGATTTGCGACCGGGAGCCGGTCAATCCGATCACCTGCTCGGCCAGCTCCCGGATCGTGAATTCGCCCGGATTGCCGAGATTGACAGGCCCCGTCAGCGACGACGGTGAGGCCATCATGCGGACCATGCCGCCGATGAGATCATCGACGAAACAGAACGAGCGGGTCTGGGAACCGTCGCCATATATCGTAATGTCTTGCCCCGTCAGGGCCTGAACGATGAAATTCGAGACGACGCGGCCGTCGTCCGGACGCATCCGCGGGCCATAGGTGTTGAAGATGCGGATGATCTTGATCTCGACGCCGTGCGTGTTGTGGAAGTCGAAGAACAGCGTCTCGGCGCACCGCTTGCCCTCGTCATAGCAGGAGCGTGGCCCGAACGAATTGACGTTGCCCCAGTAGCTTTCGACTTGCGGGTGGACGTTCGGGTCGCCGTAGACTTCGGAGGTGGATGCCTGAAGGATGCGTGCGCCGGTGCGCGCGGCCAGCTCCAGAAGGTTGAGGGAGCCCAGCACGCAGGTCTTTGTCGTATGGATCGGATCGGCCTGATAGTGCGGGGGCGATGCCGGGCAGGCGAGGTTATAGATCTCGTCGACTTCCAGATCGAGCGGGTGGACGATATCGTGGGCGACGACATTGAAGCGATCGACTCGCTTCAGATGGACGATATTGCGCCGCATGCCGGTGGAAAAGTTGTCGAGGCAGATCACCTGGTGTCCGGCGGCCAAAAGCGTCTCGCACAGATGCGATCCGAGGAAACCTGCGCCGCCGGTGACAAGAACTCTCTTGGGAGTGCGATGTATTCCGGATGGACAATTTGCATCATGAGCCGAAGCTTGTACAGAGCGCGCACGAATCTTACCAAGATAGTTCACGACTACCTCCCGTGTTTCAGATTTTGCTATGAGATATTCGATATTTACTTCGACATATCGCGAAACCAAGTCGTTAGTTCATGCGAATATTTTGTTTGTCCGGTTTTCTGTTGGAAAGAACCGATGTTTATTTAGATACAGCTAAGAAAGGCAATTGTCGTTATCATCACGTCCTGGAAATTATCGCTCCGTACATTTCGGAGCGAAAATATGATAAACAACTTATGGAGGAGAATCTTCGGGCACTTCCGCTTTTTCAGACGGAGTTCTGCGGAGATTTCAGCCGCAAAAACAATTGCTTTTCTCAATATCCATGGCTCGGGTCGGGTTATGCGCTGGAGGAATTGGATGGCAACGGGGTCTGAATCCGACGATGATCCTTCCTCGGAACAGGAACGGCCGGCGCATATGGAGCGGCGGCGCTGGCCGCGTGAACCGGCCATGAGCAAGGAACGCCCGCCCCATGCCTCCCCTGCACTCGAGCCGCTGCGATTCTCGACGCAGGACCTGCCACCGGCAGAACAATTCCAGGCCTGGCGGGCACATATGGCGCCGCTCGTGGATGTTCATCTGCCGGAGGGAAAATCACCCGAAGACGGGTTTCTCGCGGAGCAGACCGGCTGGCATCTCGGCGATATCCTCATCGTCCAGCAGCGCGCGCATGCCCACAGATATATCCGCGATCAGGCCATGCTTCGATCGAGCCCCATCGACCATTGGAACGTCTGCCTGCAGCGCAGCGGCCAGGCCTGGACCGAGGTCAACCGTCGTGTCACCGAGACCGCTGCCGGCGAGATATTTTTCATGTCTCTCGGCAGCCCCTATCGCGGACGGACGACCGATACCGAAGCTTTGCTCGTGTTCCTGCCGTATGAGCTGCTGGCTCGCGATGCGAGCCTTCTCCAGAGCGCAGGCAACACGGTTCTTTCGGGCAGCCATGCCGAGTTGCTCACGGGCTATCTCACGGGCCTCGAAACGAACCTCGAGAATCTGACGATAGAGGAAGTGCCCCGGATCATCCAAACCATCGGCGATATGGTCGTTGCGGGCGCCGCATCGTCCACAAGGACTGATACCGGTCAAAACCAGGCCAACATGGGACTGATGGAGCGGGCGCACCGCTACATTCACGTCAATCTCCATTCGGAAAACTTGACACCGGACGTGATGTGCCGCGCGTTGGGGATTTCGCGTACGCGGCTTTACCAACTGTTTGAGGCGAGCGGAGGCGTGCTCAATTATATTCGCAAGCGGCGATTGCTGCAGGCCTATGCAGATCTCAGCAATTCGGCCGACCACAGGCCGATTTCAGAAATCGCAGAAGCCGCCGGTTTCGAGGTCGCCGCCAATTTTACGCGCGCCTTCACCCACGAATTCGGGCTGAGCCCGCGTGAAATCCGAAGGACGGTGGCAACCCAACAGCGGCCGGCTCCGGCCATCCGCTCGACGCGGCGTTACGGAAAAACGATCGGTGATTGGCTGGCCCTGACGGGTTGATCCGGCTCGGGCTGAAATCCAGACTCGAATCCGTTATGCGGCGGTCGACGCGCTTGCCGAAGACACCGCGGACTTGATCCAGACCCATGGCCTCTAAACCGCCTGTTGCAGTCTATGATGCCTGCTCCTCTCTTTTTCATCTTCGCAATGTGCAATGATTGATGCAGCTTTATGCTGAACAAACCGGTTCGCGTCAGATGCGATCTGAGGGCCTCCGTTCGCAATTGAGCGCATATTTCCCTTCACCCGCTCCATCTCCCGCAAACCATGCCGACTAAGCCTAGTCTCCAAAGAACCGGATCGGCTTGTATTGCCGATGCGCGATGATCAGGCTCCGGTCGGGCTGGATGATGTAGGTTTCCTCCACCTGCCGGCCGTATTGGTCGGTGAAATCATGCGGGAAGGCGGAACCAACAGGCGATTTGGTGAGCTTGGTGCGCGGCTGGCCACTATAGGTGATGCTGCCGGGGATGGGTTCGAGACCCGGTCCGCTGTAGCTGACGGTGTTGCATCCCGCCAGAACGAGCGTGCCGACGAGGCCGATGATTGCAGCTTTCATGTCCATCCCTCCCAATGCTTGAATAATATCACTCTACGCCTCACCGGCTAGAGTTCACGACACGAATGCCCATGCCGCTCTTCAATCCTTCGGGAAGCGTCGCCGGGGGCGCCGTGATCGAGCGGCTGGACGCGACATCCACCTGTTGATATTAGGGTGAGTATCCTGTCTCTCCAGCCGCGATGACGCATCATTGCCGAAACCGGTGCCCTCTGCTAGATCGGCATCGTCGAAAAAGGCAGGATCGGTTGAGGTAAGCCCGATCCCTTCCGCTGCAGCGTTAAGCGCTCTGGCGAAGCTCTGCTCCGTGCCATGGCACGAGAACCCCCGACGTGATCCGCATGAAGATGCGGGATCCCGGCGGCGTGCGGAGACGGCAAAAAGGCAGTCCCGGGATTTTTTTCGAACGGAGACTGTCATGCACTTGAACCATCTCGATTTCCACGTTCCCGATATTGCTGCCACGGCGGATTTCTTCATCCGCCATTTCGGCCTGACGCTGAAGGATATGCGCGGCCAGAACGGTCTCGCGATCCTGGAGGACGATGCCGGCCTCGAAATCATCCTCAGCCACGCAATCGCAAAATTCGGCACCGCCGATCAGGTGGAGATGGGGCGCCAGACCTATCACATCGGCTTCATCCTGCCCGAAAGGACGGATGTCGATGCGGTCCATGCCGGGCTTGCGGCTGCCAGTGCTGATCTGTCTGGCCCGCCGGGCGCGATGCGCGGCGGCTGGCTGTTTTATTGCACGGCGCCTGGAAACATCCTCATCGAGATCGGCTGGCGGCCGGGTTAGACGATACCCAAAAGGAAAGGGCGGCCGCAGCCGCCCTTTCCAATGCTTGTTTTGACAGGCTCAGAATTCCGTCCAGTCGGGATCCTGGCTTGACGATGTGCTGCTGCCGGCGCCGAAGGCGTGGGCGATTTTCTGGCCGAGCGCGCGGGCCGGCGAGGCGGCCGGGCGGGCGGTGCCTTCGCGGGCGACGCGGACCGGAGCTGCCCTGGCTGCCGGGCGGGCGGCAGCGCGTGGTGCTGCTGTGGCCATTGGCGCACTGGCAGTGAAGCCGCCGGTGCCGGTCAGCCTGAATTGGCCGAGCAGGTTGTTGAGCGCTGCAGCTTCCGTCGCCAGGTTGTGGCTGGCGGCGGTGGATTCTTCGACCATCGCCGCATTCTGCTGCGTGCCCTGGTCCATGGTGTTGACGGCGGTGTTGATCTCCTGCAGGCCGATCGACTGTTCGCGGGAGGCTTCGGCGATTGCGTGGACGTGCTGGTTGATCTCCTGCACCTCCTGGACGATCGCGTCGAGCGCCTTGCCGGTTTCGCCGACCAGCGAGACGCCGGTCTGCACATGCGAGCCGGAGGTGCTGATCAGCGCCTTGATCTCCTTGGCGGCCTTGGCCGAGCGCTGGGCGAGTTCGCGCACTTCTTGCGCGACGACGGCAAAACCCTTGCCGGCATCGCCGGCGCGGGCGGCTTCGACGCCTGCATTCAGCGCCAAAAGATTGGTCTGGAAGGCGATGTCGTCGATGACTCCGATGATGTTGGAGATTTCGCCCGACGACTTCTCGATCTGCTGCATGGCGGAGACGGCCTTGCGGACGACCTCGCCGGATTTTTCCGCTCCGAGGCGGGTACGGGCAACGAGCTGGCTCGCCTCCTCGGCCCGCTTGGCGGCGTCGCGCACTGTCGTGGTGATCTCCTCCAGCGCTGCTGCCGTTTGTTCGACGGAGGCCGATTGCTGTTCCGTCCGCTGGGAAAGCTGGTCCGCGGAGGAACGAATCTCGTTGGCGCCTGCGCCGATCGCCCGGGCATTGGCGCCGACCGTATGCATGGTTTCGTTGAGCTTCTCCACCGAGTTGTTGAAATCCTCACGCAGCGCATCGAGATGCGCGACGAAGGGCTCGGCGATATGCGAGGCGAGATCGCCGGCGGCAAGGCGGCGCAGGCCGTCGCCGAGTGCGGTGACGGCGCGGTCGAGTTCGGATGCTTCGCGGGCCTTCTGCGCCTCACGGTCGCGGCGCTCGCTGTCGCTGACGTCGCGGTCTGCTTCGGCACGCGCTTCGATCCGGGCGCGCTCGATCGCATTGTCGCGGAAGACCGAAACGGCCTTTGCCATCTGGCCGACTTCGTCGCCGCGGTCGAGGCCGCTGACATCGCTTGTCGTGTCGCCCTCGGCAAGCCGCGTCATGCGCTGGCGCAGCTGCATCATCGGGCCGGCGATGCCTATCTGGGCCACGACCACGCTGAAGCCGACGGCAGCGAGAACGGCGATGCCGATCAGAACGAGACAGAAGACGATCCGTTCGTTGACGGAAGCCGAGAGCGCGTCGCCGCCATCGTTGAGCATCGCCATCATCGCATCATTGTTGGCGATCATCTTCGGCGTCAGTGCATCGAGCTTGGCATTGATCAGGGCAACATTTGCCTGGGCGCCGGCGCCGTCCTTGGCTTTGCTCTGTTCGATGATCTTGTTCGCCAGCGTTTCGATCTCATCAATGCCCGCCTGGATTTCATCGATCGCCGGCTTGCGGCTGGGCACCAGCGCCAGCGCCTGCTTCATGCGGTCACGCGCCTGCGGCAGCTTGCTCGGCGTGGCGAGCGCCTTCTCGAATTCCGGCGTATCGAGCTTCATGTCGGCAAGCAGGCTTACCTGCAGCACCGAGGCCACCGCCGATGCGCTGGCGCGCGCGCTCAGCATCGAGGCCTGCGCCTCATGATCGATGAAGGCGCTGTAGGCGGCGTCCGCACGGCGGAACTCGGAAATGACGTAGATCAGCCCGGCCATCGTGATCAGCCCCAGGAGCGCCACCACCGATATGATTTTTGTGCGGATTTTCAGATGTTTCAGCATGGAAATGTCACCCGATTGACGGGGCGTGCTCGCGCGCCCGGTGCTTTTGAAATCAATTGTTGCAGAAAAAGCGCTGCTTCAATATCGCGGATTGGAGATTACGTTTGGGCTGACGCTTGCATCATGCGATCGGCTGGCGGGGTCCGATGTCGTCGCAACAAATAAGAGGCGATATTCTTTAATTCCGCGCTAACAGAGGGTGGCGGATGAGAGTGATTTTTAGGGGCTGACTTGTCCTCTTATGAGTTCGCGCGCGTCGTCGGCTCCCCTCACTCCCACGCATATTCCCCAACACGCATGACTCTGATACATCTCGCCGACGCTGCAATGCTTCGCGCTTAACCTGAGACCAAGATCAAGATGATGCAATTCAAGCTCGCATCCGTGACTCTGAAGGGCTTTTTCGCGTTCGGGCTGTTGCTGGGCGCGCTTTTTTCAAGTTGCGCCGCGTCCGCCCAGCAGGCGGCACCTTCGCTGCCGCTGCTCTTCGATGCGCGCGAACGTCTTGCGAGGCCCGATCTCTCCTCGCTGGTGCGCCTGCGCTTCCTGACGTCGGTCGATTTCCCGCCCTTCAATTTCACCGATCAGAACGGCAAGCTTTCCGGTTTCAATGTCGACCTCGCCCGCGAAATCTGCAGTGAGTTGGAGATTTCAGACAAGTGCCAGATCCAGGCGCTCCCCTTTACCGACCTCAGGGATGCGCTCGCCGCCTCACAGGGCGATGCCATCATCGCCGGTCTTGCCGTGACCCCGGAGCTGCGCCGGCAATTCGTCTTCTCCAGACCTTATCTGATGCTGCCGGCGCGCTTCGTGCGCAATCTCGCCGTGCCGCTTGACGGAAAGACCGCTGCCGCCCTTTCCAGCCACCCGGTCGGCGTCGTCAGGGGGACGGTGCATGAGGCGATGCTGGCCGCCTTCTTCCCCACGCTCAAGGCCGAGCCGTTCGATACGAAGGACGCTCTGCTTGCGGCGCTCAAGGACCGCAAGGTCGATGCCGCCTTTGCCGATGCGCTGCAGCTTTCCTTCTGGGTCTCTTCGCCGGCCTCGGCCAAATGCTGCGCGCTGTTCGACGGCCCCTATCTCTCCGAGCATTTCCTCGGCGAGGGCATGACGATCATGCTGCGGCAGAAGGACAGCGTGCTGACGGCAGCCATCGACCACGCGCTCGCCACGCTGTCGCGCAACGGCCGCCTCCAGGAAATCTATCTGCGTTATTTCCCCTACGGGCTTTATTGAAGCCGCAGTCCAAATTGCTCGCCTTCAGCCCCTGCGGAAGCGCGCAATCGCACTGCGCTCGATCGCCGCGCAGGTGAGCTTGTCGAGGCCGAGCCGATCGCGCAGCAGGCTGAGCAGCCGCAACTCCTCCGCCTTGACCGAGAGATCGGCGGATGCCACCTCGACGGCCAGCGCATAGGCCGTGTCGTAGAGCTTTGCGGGCAGGGTATCGCGCACGGTTTCGAGGACGACGTCGAGGCCTTCCGGCCCGGCCAGCAGCGCGGCGCAGTCGCGCGCCACCGAAATCAGCTTGTCGTCGTCGAAGTCCCGGAAAACCGGCAGGAATCCGATCAATTGGCCGATCCTTGTCATCTCCCTGTCGTTCATCGTGCTGTCGACGGCGGATGCCATCACCATCACGTAGATCAGCGCATCATGGGCGGAAAGCGGCTTGTTCATCTCTGATTCCTTTTTCGGTCAGCCCAGATTAGGAATTGGCGACAGCCATTACAAGGGATCGGCCCGATCCGGGCTGTCCAACCACTGTCGTGGCTGCCGGTTTAATTGCGGCGCGGGTCATCGCCGTAGAGGCCTTTTCCCGCCTGCCTGGCCTTTTCGGCGGCGGATGTAAGCGGCGAACCCGCCGTCGGTTCCGCCCAGCCCTTTTCGGCGAGCCATGAGCCGAGATCCTCCGTGCCCAGCCGGCAGGCAGTCGTGACGGTTTCCTTCCATTCCACCGTCTCGAGATCGCAGCTGACGCTGCGGTTGCGCAACAGCAGGCGCAGCGCCGTCTTCGCCATCATGCCGCAGGGCCATTGCCGGCCCGCCGGCCCGCATATCCTGTCGACCGGCGTCGGCACGATGCCGGCAAGCTGAAGCCGGCGCTCGCCGAAAGAAAGAATGCCGGCATTGTCGGCCATCGGCCGCGCCAGCTCCACCGCCTTTTTCGCAGCCGGACTTGGCGTTGCCCCGGCCGGAGTCTCCGCTTGTTGCGGTGCATCGGCCGGTTTGGGTGCCCCGCCGTCGCCCGGGTCGGGGGAGGGGGGAGCCGCCGGAGAGGGCGGAGCCTTTGGTTCCACTGAGCGGGCAATCATTTCGGCACGCTCGTCCGACATCGCCGCGGGTTCGCCGGGTTCGGGAGCAGCATCTGCCGCTGCCGTTGCCGCCTCTTCTGCGGACGCCGTCTCTTCGCCGGCCGTGCCGCCGCCAAGCCTTGCTTCGCCTGCCAGCAGCAGGCCGGCTACCACCGCCATCCCCGTGATACCTGTGATGAAGGCGGCAGGGCGCATGGAATATCTTCCTATTGGCTGGCCCAGATGATCCGGGCGATCCAGGCGACGTCGGAAAGCTCGAGAGTGCGGTTGGGATGTTCGGGATTGAGCGACAGCAGCTCGATCGACCGCGGGCTCTGGCGCAGCAGCACCTTGGCCATCACCTCGCCCTCGTTTGTGCGCACGACGACGCGGTCGTTGCGGCGCACCTGTGCCCCCGGCTCGACGATCAGCACGTCGCCGTCGCGGTAGAGCGGCATCATGCTTTCGCCCTGCACCTCCAGCGCATAGACGCCTGCCTTCCGTGCCGGGGCGGCCGGAAATTCCACCACGTCCCAGCCCTGGCCGGCCGGAAAGCCGCCATCGTCGAAGAAGCCGCCGGCGCCCGCCTGCGCGAAGCCGAGTAGCGGAATAGAGCCGCCTTGCTGGGGAAACGCGCTTTCCTGCGGCGCGGCCAGCTGTTTGGAAAGATCGGCATCCCGCCGCATGAAGGCCAAAAACTCCTCCATGCTTGCCCCTGTGGCGTCGAGCACTTTGGCGATCGATTCCGTCGAGGGCCAGCGCAGCCGCCCGTCGGCAGAAAGCCGTTTCGATTTGTTGAAGGAGGTCGGGTCGAGGCCGGCGCGGCGCGCAAGTCCCGATGGCGTCAGCTCGTGCCGTTCGGCAAGCCTGTCGAGCGCTTCCCAGATCTGGTCGTGTGACAGCATGCGCGCGATTCCGTCGCGGCTCATTTCAACGCCGCGCTTCAACCCGGCGCAATATTAATCGACCGTGCCGTCTGAGTAAAGATGAAAGAGGAATAAAATCCTGTTTCCAAAGGGAAATGTATCGCTCAGGCAACCATCGCCATATTGATCTTGCCGAGCTGGATGACGGCCTGCGTCCGGCTGTCGACGTCAAGTTTCAACAGGATCGCCGAGACATGGGCCTTGATCGTCGCCTCGGAGACGCCGAGTTCGTAGGCGATCTGCTTGTTCAGCAGCCCTTCGCCGAGCATGGTCAGCACCCGGCTCTGCTGTGGCGTCAGCGTATGCAGGCGGTGGATCAGGTCTGCGACATCGGGATCCTGCTCCTGCCCGTCGCGATAACTTTCCGGTGTGGCGATGTCGCCGGCAAGCACCGTCTGGATGCTGCGGCGAATATCCTCGATGCCGGCGGATTTCGAAATGAAGCCGGAAGCGCCGAGTTCCAGCGCCCGGCGGATCGTCGTCGCGTCGTCGGTTGCCGAGACGATGACGATCGGCAGGCTGGCGAATTCGGAGCGCAATGCCATCAGGCCGGAAAAGCCGCTGACGCCGGGCATGGCGAGATCGAGCAGCATCAGGTCGGCATCAGCATGGGCGCCGGCGGCCCGGCGCGCGGCGGCGAAATCGCCGGCCTCGACGATCGACTGCCGGCCTTCCATGCCGATCACCGCCTGGCGCAGCGCGTCACGGAAAAGCGGATGATCGTCCGCAATGATGATGGTCTGTTCCTGCATCGAAAACTCCCTCCCAAGAGCCCGACCATGCCGGCATGTGCCTCCGCCCCTCCGCGTTGCGCGCCAGCTTGTTCATAGTGACTATATCAGATCAGGTCTTCTGCGGAAGGGGATTGGTGTTTTCCTCGGCCTGGAACTCCTTCACCATCCCCATGAAACTCTTCATCATCCGCTCCATGATGCTGATCGAACGGTCGACCTCGGCATCGCTCGGCAGCGCACGTTGAATGACGCCGCCCTGTTCGAGCGCCGTCACCCGCTTTGCCAGCCGGTCGAGTTCGTCCTCATAGGCCGCCCGCTCGTCGGCGGCCATCCGGCAGACGAGGGCGCCGTCCTTGTCCTGGCAGATCGACATCGCCCCGGTCTGCCGGTCGAGCCGGACGAAATGGTCGCCGCTCTTCTCCAGTTGGAACCGGCCCGCATCGGCTTCGGCCGCCGCGGCCGCCAACGGCATCAGAAAAACGCCAAGCGTGAGAGCCAAAACCTTCATCGTCTCATCCTCCGGATTTTCGGGAGCATGATGCCGAAAAGTGTGCGCGGTTTTCGGACGACATCATGCTCTAATTCTGTTCCAGCTGTCCCGTTTTTCGGCGCCGAGGCGTGGACATCGCCGTCTCTTTCCGGCAAAGCCCTCGTGACCGAGGAACAGCCTATCGTGAGGCCATGATGACCCTGACACCGACCCTTTACAAGATCGTGACGGAAACGCTCTGGCAGCAAGCCAGACAAACCGGCACTTTTCATGGCGCCGGCATCGATCTCAAGGACGGCTTCATCCATTTTTCGACGGCGGAGCAGGTGAAGCAGACTGCCGCCCTGCATTTTGCCGGACAGTCCGGCCTGCTGCTGATTGCCGTCGATGGCAGCCGCTTCGCCGACAAGCTGGTCTTCGAGCCCTCGCGCGGCGGCGATCTCTTCCCGCATCTCTACGCCGATCTGCCGCTTGCGGCCGTGCTCTGGGAGGCGCCGCTGCTGCTCGACGAAGCCGGCGCCCATGTCTTCCCGGAGCTGCAGCCATGATCGATCCGTTCAAGCGTCTCGCCCGCAAGGGTCTCTTCCTGTTCGATCCGGAAACGGCGCACGGCATGTCGATCGCCGCCTTGAAATCCGGCCTCGTGCCCGCCTGTCAGATCACGCCCGATCCGCGGCTGCGCCAGACCGTTGCCGGCCTTGCTTTCGAAAATCCGCTCGGCATGGCCGCCGGCTACGACAAGAATGCCGAAGTGCCGGAGGCGCTGTTGAAGCTCGGCTTCGGCTTTACCGAGATCGGCACGGTGACGCCGAAGCCGCAATCCGGCAATCCGCGCCCGCGCATCTTCCGCCTGGTGGAGGATGAAGGCGTCATCAATCGTCTCGGTTTCAACAATGAAGGCCATGACGCCGCCTTCAGGCGCCTCGCCGCGCTAAAGGGCGGTGGCATGATCGGCGTCAATATGGGCGCCAACAAGGATAGCGAGGACCGCATCGCCGATTACGTCGCCGGCATCCGGCGCTTTTATTCCGTCGCGCGTTATTTCACCGCCAACATCTCCTCGCCGAACACGCCCGGTCTGCGCGACCTGCAGGGGCGCGAAAGCCTTGCTATGCTGCTGTCATCAGTGCTTGCGGCGCGCGACGAAATGGCGGGAACATCCGGGCGGAAGATCCCGGTCTTTCTTAAGATCGCGCCTGATCTGACCGAGGAAGGCATGGACGATATCGCCGCGGAAGTGCTTTCGCATGCGCTTGATGGCCTGATCGTCTCCAACACCACGCTGTCGCGCGACGGACTTAAGGATCAGCGCCAGGCGAAGGAGGCGGGTGGCCTCTCCGGCGTGCCGCTTTTCGAAAGGTCGACGGCGGTACTCGCTAGGATGCGCAAGCGGGTCGGTCCGGCCCTGCCGATCATCGGCGTCGGCGGCGTTTCCTCGGCCGAAACCGCGCTGGAGAAGGTCCGGGCGGGCGCCGATCTCGTCCAGCTCTATTCCTGCATGGTCTATGAGGGCCCCGGCCTGGCCGGCGATATCATCCGCGGCCTCTCGAAACTCCTGCACCGCGAAAAGGCCGCCTCGATCCGCGACCTGCGCGATACCAGTCTGGATTATTGGGCGGCGCGAAAGGTCTGATCGGCCCGCGGCTTCACCAGCATTGCCAGGAAGAAGCCGCGGAAGAGCAGGAAGGCGTTCATCGCCAGCCACAGGCCGTGATTGCCGAAGAGCGGCACGAAGACCGCGAGCATCAGGAGATAGCCGGCGAAGGATATCAGCATCCGGTTACGCATGTCGGCCGACCATGTGGCGCCGATGAAGACCCCGTCCATCAGGAAGGCGAGTGCGCCCGTCACTCCCGTCACCGCCGCCCAGGGCAGATAGGTTTCGGCTGCCTGCCGCACCTCGGGTGAGGTCGTCAGCACCGAGATCAGCCAGGGGCCGGCGAGAAAGAAGAAGGCCGAGCCGATCGCCGCCAGCCCGAAGGACCACAAGATCGTCAGCTTCAGCCCGCGGTCGAAGGCCGGCCGGTAATGCGCGCCGATCGCCCTGCCGGCGATCTGTTCGGCGGCATTGGCAAGCCCGTCGAGATAATAGCCGGACAGCAGAAAGAAATTCATCAGCACGGCATTGGCGGCAAGCGTCACAGCGCCGAAGCTGGTGCCGATCCGCGTCATGATGGTATAGGCGCCGAGCAGCACGAAGGTACGGATCAGGATGTCGCGGTTGAGGGCGAAAAGCTCGGCCAGCCGGTGCCGGGAAAAGACCTCCGCCCATTGAGGCCGCTCGGCCTTGTTAAAGCCGCTGAGTACGATGAAAAGTCCGGCAAGCGCGCCGACGGTTTCGCCAGCCATTGTACCCCAGGCGACGCCGGCTACGCCCCAGCCGAGCGTCAGGCCGAGATAGATGGAAAGCACGATGTTGATGCCGTTGATGATTGCCTGCAGCAGCAGCCCGATACTGCCCTGGCCGCGCCCGAGCACGAAACCGAGGATGGCGTAATTCGCCAGTGCCGCCGGTGCTGCCAGGATGCGGATCGAAAAATAGGTGCTGGTCGCCTCTGCAATCGGCCCATGCGCGCCCATCAACCTCAGCCCGGCGGTGATCAGCAGGGGCGAAAGGCAGAGCAGCGCCAGACCGCAGCCGAGCGCCGAAATCATCGCCCGGGAAAAGACCGCCTGCTGCTCGTGCTGGTCCCGCCGGCCATAGGCCTGCGCCGTCAGCCCTGTCGTCGAGGCGCGCAGGAAGTTGAAACTGCCCATGATGAGATCGAAGAGCATGGCGCCGATCGCCAGTCCCGCAAGCGCTTCCGGGTCGCCCATATGACCGACGACGGCAGTGTTCGTCAGCCCGAGCAGCGGCGTCGTCAGAAAGCCGAGCATCATCGGAATGGCAATCGACAGCACCATCAGGTGCGTCACGTCGAATGCCAGCGCATTGTCGTTGGTTCTGCTATCCATGCCTGCCTCGCCGCTTCGGCGCCGCGCGTTTTCTCAAACGCCCAAAGGACGCCGTACACTTTGAACTGCTGCAGGCGGAATCACCTCAGCTGGAAAGCACCATGGCCCAATAGGGCAGGTTCCTGGAAGATGTATTATGGGCGACGGCAACGCCAAGGCCGCCATAACGTCCCAGCATGTTTTCCAGGTGATGCGGCGAGTTGATCCAGGCCGTCACCACGGCATCGACGCTCTGCTGGCCCGACGCGATGTTTTCCGCCGCCGGCAGCCGAACGCCGCTCGCCTTGACGCGCGCGCCGAAACTGTCGGTTATACCCATCAGATGCGCCATCTTGCCGGCGCTGGCCATGCGTTTTGCCTGGAAAAGAGCGGCAGTGCTCGCCGCCGGATCGACGGCAAGCGGCGGCAGGCCGTTTTTGGCCCGCAGCTGGTTGACGAGCGGCAGCACGCTCGCCGTCTCGTCCTCGCCGTTTGACGGCGTGCCGGCCATCCGCGGGGTCGTGGTGCAGCCGGCGATGCCGGCGGCGAGCGCAAGTCCGGAAAGGCGCAGCAGGCCGCGCCTGGAAAGATCGATGGATGTCATGTTACCGGCGGTAGCTGAAAAGACGAAGAATGATGAAGAGCGGGATGACGATCGTCGCGCCGAGGATGAGATAGTCGCCGACGCGCCCGAGAGCCGAGAAGCCCCGGTACCAGATCTCGAGGACGAAGTCGCGCACGCCGTCGATGATGCTCCACGGCGTCAGGCCGAAAACGGTCATGACGAAACCGACGATCAGCGACACCACGAGAAGCTTTATCAATGTGCGGCCGATTGAATCGCCGAGGAACCTGTTCGCCTGATCGGACATAAGCCATCTCCTGTTTGCCCTTGGAATAAGGTCGCGGCGCGGCGCCCGCAAGCCCTTTCCCGAATTGGCCGCTCCGCCTCTGAAATAGGACTTGAGTTTTTTTGTGGCCGCCGCCAGATGCGGGCCGACGCATGTCGCGCAAAAGTGTGCAGCGGTTTTGCGGCAACGACATGCGTAAAAGATTTGACAGGCCCATTGATGCAACCCCACCAGCTTTCCTCCGGCGACGTCATCGCCGACCGCCGCGCCGATTATGCCAGGATGCTCGAAGAAGGCGGCGAGCCGGAAGCGGCTGCCGAGCTGATGGAACAGGCTCTCGAGCTCGTGCCTGCCTGGGCCGCCGGCTGGTATCGCCTTGCCAACTATGTGGAAAAAGCGGGCAGGGCAGATGCCGCGATCGAGGCCTATCGCAAGACGCTTGCCCTCGATCCGGAAGATATTTTCGGCGCCGCCCTCAAGCTCGCCCTTCTCGGCGACGTGGCCACGCCTGACCTGCCGTCGAGCCGTTATGTCGAGCGCCTCTTCGACGACTATGCCGACCGTTTTGAATCGGCACTTGTCGAAAAGCTCGACTACAGCGTCCCGCAGAAGCTTGCAGCGCTCATCGCCTCCACCGGCAGGCGCTACGAACACGCCGTCGATCTCGGCTGCGGCACTGGCCTGCTCGGCTCGGAGATCCGCGCCAATGTCGGTCGCCTCGAAGGCTTCGACCTCTCGCAGAACATGCTGGCCAAGGCCGCCGATAAACAAGTCTATGACAGTCTCGCCCAGGCCGATCTCTCGCTCACGCCCGATCTCTCCGGCTTCTTTGCCGATGCCGCGCGCCATCGCGCCGACCTGGTGACGGCAGCCGATGTGCTGATGTATCTCGGCAATCTCGAAAGCGTCTTTGCCATCGTCGGAGAACTCGCTGCATCAGGCGCCGATATCGCCTTTTCCGTCGAGGATGCGGGTGATGGCGAAGGCTTCCATCTCGCTCCGTCGCTGCGTTATGCCCATTCGGAAGCCTATGTCAGGACGCTTCTCGCCCGTCATGGCTTCCAATTTCTCAAGATCGTCAAATCGGTCATTCGCAAAGATGGCGGAAAACCTGTTTCCGGCATTCTATTCCTTACGCAAAAACCCGCGTAAGCGAACATTTCTTGCGATGTTTTTATAGGTCAGCATTACTTACCTATTTCGCTTGATCGGAAGACCGAAAAGCCCGATACTGCATCGCATCGGCAGAGCGCCCGGCAATATTACGCCGAGGCGCTCGGGCTCCTTTCATGATCCAAAATTCCGTCGCGCCCGGGCCTTCTCAAGCGCGTTCTTAAACTCGTCTGCCGTGGAGACTGGCGACATGACACAGCTCATCAATGCCCTTGGTTTTTGGAATACGACTGCGACGCGCCACACTCCGATCGAAGACGTGCAGGGCATATTCTCCGGCAGCCTCGTTGCGGCGCTCGGCCTTTATGTGCTCGCCAGCGCCGGCCTTCTGACCGGCAGCACGGCCGGCGTGGCCTTCCTCCTGCATTATGCCTTCGGCGCCAATTTCGGTCTCGCCTTCTTCCTGCTCAACCTGCCGTTCTTCTATCTCTCCTGGAAGCGACTCGGCATGGCCTTCACCATCAAGACCTTCATCGCCATCGGCCTGACGGCGGTGCTTGCTGATGTGCAGTCGCGCTTCTTGTCCATTTCGAGCATTCATCCGGCCTGGGCGGCACTTCTCGGCGGCCTGCTGCTCGGCTTCGGGCTGCTGGCGCTTTATCGTCACCGCGCCAGCCTCGGCGGCGTGGGCATTCTCGGCATCTACCTGCAGGAGCGTTTCGGCATCCGCGCCGGCCTCGTCCAGCTCGCCATCGACATGTGCGTGCTCGCCGCCGCCTTCTTCGTCACCACGCCGCCTGTCGTCTTCTATTCAGTGCTCGGCGCTGTCGTCCTCAACCTCTTCGTCGCCATCAATCACCGTGCTGATCGCTATATCGCGCTGTAACGTTACAAAACGGTAAGCCATTCTAAACAAAACGTAACTTGGCTGTGATCGGTCTCGGCGCCAAATTCATCTCGCGCCGGATTTGATGAGGTGAACTATGTCAGATTTGGAAAAACTTGTGAGACGCCGTATGCAGGAAGAATACGCCAAGGGCGCTTCCGCAGAAGACATTGCGAAAGTCGTCCGCGACCTGTTCAACAGCATCGACCTCTCGGGCAATCGGTTTGACGCCGTTGCCGTACGGGCCACCAGGGATCACGAGTGACCCGATATTCGACCGACCCGAGATTTTCGGGTCGGTTGCCAGGATGAATTCCTCGCCATCAGTCACGGCGCCCACACTAGCCCCTCCATGGCTGCCGCCACCAAACCGGGGTCGAGCCACGGGTCTCGACCCGTCCTTCGGACCCTCGTAAACGGGGCGAAGGATAAGCCGCACGGACTTCCTCGACTTCAATGCTGCGTTTGGCACGTCCCCTCTCCCCGTCTTTACGGGGAGAGGGTTAGGGTGAGGGGCAAGCCACACGGCAAACCATCATTAATCACTCGCAGCCGGAAAGAACCGTAAATCCGCCACTTCGACACGCTCGGTCAATCGCCCGTCGCAGACTGCAAGAATCGTATGCAGCACCGATGGCAGCGCTCTCAGCACGTCCACATTCCAGAAACGAACAACCGACCAGCCATTGCCGGTCATGAAGACATCACGAATGCCGTCTCGTCGACTTTCCGCATGTTGACTACCGTCGATTTCGATAACGAGTCGCAGTTCACGGCAGGCGAAATCTGCAAAATAGGGACCAATCGGCAATTGTCGGACAAACTTGTTTCCACTGAGCCGCCGGTCGCGCAGCTCATTCCACAGTCTGTCTTCTGCATCATTATCCGACTGGCGCAACGATCGCGCTCGGGCGGTGGTTTTGGGCTTGGGACCTCTCATTAAAGTCGTTCCGTGTGATTTGCCCCTCACCCTAACCCTCTCCCCGTAAAAACGGGGAGAGGGGACAAGCCTCAGGCTGCCTTCGCTACCGCATCGAGCGGATGTTGCGAGCGGAAGCCGACGGCCAGCCGGTTCCAGACATTGATGGCGCCGATTGCCACGGTAATCTTCGTCATTTCTTCCTCGGAAAAATGCGCCTTCAGAGTCTCGTAGTCGGCATCCGGCGCGCCTGTCTTGGCGATATTGGTCACTGAATCCACCCACCCAAGCAGCGCCCGTTCGCGGGCGTCATAGACCGGCGATTCCCGCCAGACGCACATCAGGTTGATCCATTGTTCGGAGAGCCCATCGTGGCGGGCTTCCTTCACATGCATGTCGACGCAATAGGCACAGCCGTTGATCTGCGAAGCGCGCAGCTTGATCAGGTGGATGAAGCGGCGCTCCAGCCCGGAGGACTGGACATATTGCTCGAGCGCGGCGACTGCCTTGTAGGCGTCGGGAGCGGCTTTGGCGAAATTGAAGCGTGGTTGCATGCTCTTTCTCCTTTGTTGTGGCTCAACGAGCCGTCTTGCGTTCATGGATTTCAAGGAAGGCGCAGCCTCTGGCTGCGATCGATCCGTCGTCGACGGCGGCAAGTTCGATGCCGATATCGGCCAGGCTCGTCTTGGCGAGTTCGGCGCGATAGACTTGTTCGGCTTTCAGCATCGCCGCGTTGATGGTGCAGGGCTGGGCGAACAAGCGATCGGAGACCGGGTTCGGTCCACGCTGGCGGATTTCAGCGCAGCGGAACGCCGGTGCAGACCCCTCGACCGCGAGCACGATGTCGAGCAGCGAAATATCCTTCGGCGCTTTTGCCAGCCGATATCCGCCCTTCGGCCCCGGTACGGTATCGAGGATGCCGGCGCCCGACAGCGCCTGTAGATGCTTCAGCAGATAGCTTGTCGAGACGCCGTGGAATTCTGCCAGCGCGGCGGCCGAAAGCACGCTGCCTTCGGAGAGGCCGGAAAGCATCGCAACGCTGTGAATGGCCTGCTCGACCCCGTCGCCCATCTTCATGCACCCGGCCTCCTCAATTCATGGATAAAAAATATCCACGATTATGCCTGATGTCAAGAGGTGCCCTCGCTGCTTGCCACTTGCCTTTATCCTGACCCCGGATAGAAGACGGAAACGCCGACAGGGGAACATCATGGCATCCAACGCTTTCGCAGGCTTTCTGAATTCCAGCGCCGATCGTCACTCGCTCTTCGACGACGCCCAGGGCATCGTCGCCGGCAGCATGCTCGCCGTGCTCGGCGTAACGCTTCTCTCCGGCGCGGGGCTGCTTGCCGGCGGCACGGCGGGCCTTGCCTTCCTCGCCCATTATGCGACGGGCTTCAGCTTCGGCCTCTGCTTCTTTGCCGTGAACCTGCCATTCTATTATCTCGCCTTCCGCCGCTTGGGCGCCGCCTTTACCATCAAGACCTTCGCCGCCATCGCGCTCACCTCGGTCCTGTCGGAATTCGTCTCGGGATTCATCAGCATGGCGCATGTCGATCCTATCGCCGGCGCGCTCTTCGGCGGCCTCGTTATCGGCGCCGGCATGCTGGCGCTCTTCCGCCACCGCGCCAGCCTCGGCGGCATCGGCATTCTCGCTCTCTATATCCAGGATCGCTTCGGCTGGCGCGCCGGCTTCGTCCAACTCGGCTTCGACGGCATCATCCTGGCGCTCTCCTTCTTCGTCGCAAGCCCCTTCATCATCGCCTGCTCGGTGCTCGGTGCGATCGTTCTCAACCTCACGATCGCCATCAACCACCGCAAGGACCGCTATATCGCCATGTAAAGGCTCGCGGCTCTTCTTTTTCCCCTGCATTTCACTACCTTCCAGGCGTGGACCAGATCGATTCCGAAGCCCGTGCCCTGCTGCCTGCCGCCTTTACCCGCTGGTTTGCGGAAAAGGGCTGGCGAGCGCGCGTCCATCAGCTGGAGCTGCTTGCTCGCGCCGAGGCCGGCGAAAGTACGCTGCTGATTGCGCCGACCGGCGCCGGCAAGACGCTCGCCGGTTTCCTGCCCTCGCTCACCGATCTCACCCGCCGCGGCAAGATCCCGCCCGGCTCCGCCTTCACCGGCATCCACACGCTCTATGTCTCGCCGCTGAAGGCGCTTGCCATCGATATCGAGCGCAACCTGATGAAGCCGGTCGACGAGATGGGCCTGCCGGTCACCGTCGAAAACCGCACCGGCGATACGCCGAACGCCAAGCGCCAGCGCCAGAAGCTCAACCCTCCGGATATTCTGCTGACGACACCCGAACAGGTCGCCCTGCTGCTGGCCAACCGGGAGGCCGAGCGCTTCTTCAAGGATCTGAAATATATCGTCCTCGACGAGCTGCATTCGCTCGTCACGTCCAAGCGCGGCCATATGCTATCGCTCGGCCTTGCCCGCCTGCGCCGCCTTGCCCCCGGTCTCCAGACGATCGGCCTGTCCGCCACCGTCGCCGAGCCCATGGATCTGCAGAAGTGGCTGGTCGGCCAGGAAGAGGGTAGCGAACATCATGCCGGCCTCGTCGTCGTCGAAGGCGGCGCCAAGCCCGATATCTCGATCCTGTCGACCGAGGAGCGTATTCCCTGGTCCGGCCATTCCGCCCGATATGCCATTCCCGACGTGTACCGCCAGCTCGTTGAACATCGCACGACGCTGCTCTTCGTCAACACCCGCAGCCAGGCGGAAATGCTTTTCCAGGCGCTCTGGACGATCAATGACGACAACCTGCCGATCGCCCTCCACCACGGCTCCCTCGACGTCGCCCAGCGCCGCAAGGTCGAGGCGGCGATGGCCGAAAACCGGCTGCGCGCCGTCGTCGCCACCTCCACCCTCGATCTCGGAATCGACTGGGGCGATGTCGATCTCGTCATTCATGTCGGCGCGCCGAAGGGCGCCTCGCGTCTTGCCCAGCGCATCGGCCGCGCCAACCACCGCATGGACGAGCCCTCGAAGGCGATCCTCGTGCCCGCCAACCGTTTCGAGGTCATGGAGTGTCAGGCCGCCCTCGATGCCAATTATATTGGCGCGCAGGACACCCCGCCGGTTGGCCGCGGCGCGCTCGATGTGCTCGCCCAGCATGTGCTCGGCATGGCCTGCGCCGAACCTTTCGACATGCTGGAACTCTACGATGAGGTCATCAGCGCCTCGCCCTATGCCGATCTGAGTTGGGAGACCTTCGAGCGCGTCGTCGATTTCGTCGCGACCGGCGGTTATGCGCTCCGCACCTATGACCGCTACGCCCGTATCCGCAAGACAGCGGAGGGCCGCTGGCGCGTCTCCAACCCTGCAGTCGCCCAGCAATACCGTCTCAACCTCGGCACGATCGTCGAGAGCCCGATGCTGAATATCCGCATGGTCAAGCGCGGCGAGGGCGGTAGAATCGGCCGCGGCGGCGCCACGCTGGGGAAGGTCGAGGAATATTTCCTCGAGCAGTTGTCGCCGGGCGATACCTTCGTCTTCTCCGGCAAGGTGCTGCGCTTCGAGGGCATCCGCGAAAATGAGTGCCTGGCGTCGCAGGCTTTTTCGCTCGATCCGAAGATCCCCTCCTACAATGGCGGCAAGTTTCCGCTGTCGACCTATCTCGCCGAGCAGGTGCGGGCGATGATCGCCGATCCCGATCGCTGGCGCCACCTGCCGGATCAGGTGCGCGACTGGCTGTCGCTGCAGGACGACAAGTCGATGCTGCCGAAGCGCGACGAGTTCCTGATCGAAACCTTCCCGCGCGGCAGCCGCGCCTATATGGTCGCTTATCCCTTCGAAGGCCGTCTTGCCCACCAGACGCTCGGCATGCTGCTCACCCGCCGGCTGGAGCGGATAGGCGCCAAGCCCCTCGGTTTCGTCGCCACCGATTATTCGCTGGCCATCTGGGGCCTCGAGGATATGGGACTGATGATCCGCAATGGCCGGCTCAATCTCTCCGACCTCTTCGACGAGGACATGCTCGGCGACGATCTCGAAGCCTGGCTGGACGAATCCTTCCTGTTGAAGCGTACCTTCCGCAATTGCGCCGTGATTGCAGGCTTGATCGAACGCCGCCATCCGGGCAAGGAAAAGAGCGGCCGCCAGATCACCGTCTCCGCCGATTTGATTTATGACGTGCTGCGCAGCCACGAGCCGGATCACATCCTCTTGCAGGCGACGCGGCAGGATGCGGCGACGGGGCTTTTGGACATTGGCCGTCTTGGCGATATGCTGAGGCGAATCAGGGGCCACATCACCCTCCGCGCTCTCGACCATATTTCCCCGCTCGCCGTGCCGGTGATGCTGGAAATCGGACGCGAGGCGGTGCCGGGCGAGGCCCATGACGCACTCCTGGCCGAAGCGGCGGACGATCTGATCGCCGAAGCGCTCGCTTGACGAGAATCGGGCCTGATGAGAATTGGGGCCCGACGATTTAGGCCTGACGACGATTTGGGAATGACGACCGTGATGAACCGCCTGGCGCTGGCGCGCGACATATCAGGACTGGCCGCGATGCCGGGCATCGAGACATCGGTCCATGGCATTGCCGCCGTCTGCGATCCGCTCGGCGCCCTCTATCTGCCGGATGCCGGCCTGCTCGTCGTCTCCGACCTGCATCTGGAAAAGGGCGCAGCCTTTGCGCGCCGCGGCATGATGCTGCCGCCTTACGATACGCTGGCGACGCTGACCGTCCTTGCCGCCGTCATTTCCCGCTATAACCCGAAGCTCGTTATCTCGCTCGGCGACAATTTCCACGACCGCATCGGTTCCAAGCACCTGCCGGAGAATCTTCGCGCCCTGATTGTCGAGATGGCGCGCGGCCGCGAATGGATCTGGATCAATGGCAACCATGATCCGGATGGCATCGTCGATCTGCCGGGCACATCTGCCGACGAGATGCATTATGCCGGCCTGACCTTCCGGCACGAGCCGAAGAACGGTTTGCAGAGCGGCGAAATCGCCGGCCACCTGCATCCGTCGGCGACCGTGCGCCGCCGCGAGAAATCCGTCCGCCGCCCCTGCTTTGCCACCGACGGCGCCCGCCTGCTGATGCCGGCCTTCGGCCTCATGAGCGGCGGTCTGGATCTCGGCCACCAGGCGATGAAGGGCCTGTTCGACAGGGGGGCGCTGATTGCGCATCTGCTTGGCAGGGATCGCATTTATTCTGTCCGGTATGGGAATTTGCGGGGATAGCGCTTGTTATCTCGATGTGCCGTGGCCGCCCCCCTCTGCCCTGCCGGGCCCGGGGTCGAGACATGTGGCTCGACCCCGGGCCTGGCAGGGCAGAGGGGGGCTGACGGGCACGCCATTGAATACCCTCAATCGCACTCCTGCAACTGCCGCTGATATGTCCCTGCCATCCGCGCAAACTTCTGCGCTGTCTGCTGCAATTGCCCGTTCGAGCGCCAGTCGCCGCGTTTGTACCCTGTCGGACCGGAATAATAGGCAAGATAAAGATTATAGGCATCGTTCAGCGGAATGCCGGTCTCCACGCTGTTCTGGTAGTGATACCAACCAATGAAATCGATCGCGTCGGCGAAGTTCGCCCGTCGCGCCGTCCAGTTCCCCGTCTGCGACTGATAGTGATCCCAGGTCCCGTCGAGCGCCTGCGAATAGCCGTAGGCGGTCGAAGGACGGGACCAGGGAATGAAGCCGAACAGCTTGGTGCGCGGCGGCCGCGCATAGGGCTGGAAGCCGGATTCGGTATACATCGTCGCCATCAGGATCGGCACGGGCACGCCGTATTTCTTCTCCGTCCGTTCGGCGGCGCTCTGCCAGCTGGAGAAGAGCCCGTCGCGCTCGTCGAAGACGGCACAGATGTTCCTCGTCTGCTTCGGCGCCGTCGCGCAGCCGGCAAGCAGCGCGAGACCCACGGCCGTCAGAACGATACGAGTACGCATGACAAAACCTCTCGTTTCCGAGAGATTACTAACTCGTAAATGTTAAAAACCGGTTTTTAGTCGAATGCGAACTTCCCGGGCTGCTCTCTTGTGCGGCCAGGGATGATTACCCTGGCCTGATCACCGGGACGGCGTCGCATCAAAATCCCACCGGGTGGAACGCCGCTAAGCCTTGACGGGCTCGTAGCGCAGGATCATCGCGCCGCCTTCCGTCGTGGAGGATTCGATGAGCTTCAGTGGCACCCGGCTCTCTGCCGGTTTGAAAAGCGGATTGCCTCCGCCGAGGATCACCGGCACCAGGCAAACCCTGATCTCGTCGATAAGGCCTGCCTTCAGCAGGCTGTCGGCAAGCTCGGCGCTGCCGAAGATGAACATCGTCTTGCCGTCCTCCTGCTTCAGCCGCGTCAATTCGGGGATCGGATCGCTGACGACGCGGGCATTGTTCCAGCCGGGCTCGCTCATCGTCCGCGACACGGCGATCTTGGCGATGCCGTTCATATAGGCTTTGATCTCGCCTTCGCCCTCGGCTGTCGGCCAGTAGGAGGCCATGCCCTCATAGGTCTTTCGGCCAAACACCAGCAGATCGCTTTCGTTCCCCAACTGTTCGGCATAGCGCTGCAGCTCGGGCCCCCAGGCGAAATTGTGGAAGTCGATATCCCACGGTTTCGTGCCTTCGAAGTAACCATCGAGCGTCATCAGGTTCCAGACAGCAAGCTTTCTCATTTTTCATCCTCCTTCTGAATTTCCATCGAAGATTAAAACTGGTTGCGCTTAACAACTGGTTGAAAGTTAAATCGACTGATAGCAATATGCAAGCGGTTTTTTGGGGGAAAACGGATGAGCCGCGACAAACATCCGGGCCAGCAGCTGCCGCACAGCGGGCGACGCCTGAGCTGGGCCAATAGGAAGAAATGGAGTGCGGCGCCCTGGCTGTGGATCAGTCCTTGCGGAAAATCAGGCTGGCACCCCAGCCGGTGATGACGGCGAGCAGCACGGCCGCAAAGCCGTAGAGGATCGGCTGCTCATGCGCCGCATCGGTGATCGTCTGCTCGATGCCGGTCTTGATGACCCGCAGCGGCAACGATTTTTCGGTGACGAAAAGGCCACTCTTGAAGAGGTAGGCGCGCACGGTGTGCACCCCGTTCGGAATATTTGCCGGCAGGCGCAGGCTCGCCTTGAAAAGGTTGGAGGAAACGAACCGCACACCGCTCGGGTTGCGGTCGTAGAGCCCGCCGCCCTGCTGCAGCCGCCGGAAGGCGTCGCGGAACTCGCCGAGATTGCTGCCGTCGCCGACGAAGCCGACCGGCGTCAGCGGAATGTGGTCGATGCCGATCCCCTGATCGGTCAGCTCGAGCGGTGTCGTCAGATCGTCGATCATGCGCGAGCTCGACATCGAATAGGAATGCGGCACCGCTTCGAAGGTCATCGAGCGGGTGTTCACCCAGATGCCGAAGACGCGTTCCTTCCTGCGCACCGTCGCATCCTCGCGCGGGCCCTCCAGTACCACGACCACGTCATATTGGCCGATGGCGAGCAGCAGCTGGTCGGTATTCGAGAGCGCCCCGAAGATGGTGAGATCAGCGCCGTGGAAATCCGAGGTGATGGCGATTTCGCTGGTCGACGTGCCGATTTCCAAAACTTCACGCACCGCTTCCGTTGCTTGCCCCGGCAACCACTGCGCTCCGGCAGAGGTCGGCAGCAGGCAAAGCAATGCGATGACAGCGGCAGCCAGGCGCATCAGTTGCCCGCTCCCATCACCACCGAGTAGACGTCCGCCGGCGTCACCACCAACGCGACCGCCAGACGCACGCCGACGGCGAGCACCAGCAGGCCGAGCAGGGCGCGCAGCTGCTCGCCGCGCAGTTTCTGGCCGACGCGCACGCCGTATTGCGCCCCGATCACACCCGCCACCATCAGGATGAAGGCGAGCACGATGTCGACGGAAAAGTTGGTCGCCGCCTGCACGATCGTCGTATAGGCGGTCACGAAGATGATCTGGAACAGCGAGGTGCCGACGACGACATTGGTCGGGATACGCAACAGGTAGATCATCGCCGGCACCATGATGAAGCCGCCGCCGACACCCATGATCGAGGTGAGGATTCCGATCGCAAAGCCGAGTGCGACGATCGGAATGACGCTGAGAAAGATCTTTGATTTCTTGAAGCGCACCTTCAGCGGCAGCTTGTGCACCCAGTGCTGGTGACCGGGCTTGCGCGGTACGGGCGGCTCGTTGCGCGCTGCCCGCCGCATGGCATTGATGCTTTCGAGCAGCATCAGTCCGCCGACGGTGCCGAGGAAGATGACATACATCAGCGAGATGATGAGATCGAGCTGGCCGATGGCGCGCAACAGCGAGAAGATCCAGATCCCGACCGTCGCACCCGCAAGGCCGCCGACCAGCAGCACCGTGCCGAGCTTGACGTCGAGCGAGCCGCGCCGGAAATGCGAGATCGCGCCAGATATCGACGACGCCACCACCTGGTTGGCGCCGGTCGCGACTGCGACAACCGGGGGGATGTTGTAGAAGATCAACAGCGGCGTGATGAGAAAACCGCCGCCGACGCCGAACATTCCAGACAGGAATCCGACGGCCGCCCCCATGCCGAGAATGATGAAGATGTTCACCGACAATTCTGCGATGGGCAGATAGATTGTCACAGCCGACCCCGAATGATGACCGCCCCTGCCGGGCGGTTTCTTGTCACGTCCCCGTTCGAATGCGCACCATACTGTGAAATCGTTGCCAGAGGCTTTCGATCGGCCCCGTGATTAAGCCATAGAGAATGACGGAGAGATCGGTGGCAGAGGATTCGCCGGATGCGCGGATCGATATGTCCGGGCATAATCCGGCTTTTTTCAGGTTTTGTGACAGGCGACGGCAAAATTGAAAAAAGCCTTGCGGCATAGTGCCGCCAGGCACTTTTCATCGCCCGGAATAAAGAGGCTATCCTGCGTCGATGCGACGCGGGCGTCAGATTGCCTTGCTGCCCTGCTTGTTGCGCTCGAGCAGCGCCTTCACGGTCGCGTCGGTCACCTTGCCGTCCGGCTCTTGGCCGACGGCCTTCTGGAAGTTTTTGATCGCGGTCACGGTCTTGGCACCCATTTCGCCGTCCGGCACGCCGGCGTCGAAGCCGTTATTGTTGAGGATCGCCTGGATGTTGCGGATCGCCTTCTTCATGTCGACGCTCGCTGTCTTGACGCCGGTTCCCGCCCATTCGTCGGGAATGTCGATGGCGTTCGTGCGATGGTCGACCGGCTCCGCCTTCCAGAGATCGGCCTTGGCGCGCGCCCGTTCGAGCTGGTCGGGCTTCATGGCTTTGGCCACTTCGTCGCGCTTCTGCGCCGCATCCTTGTCGCCGCCCTTGGCGGCGATCGCAAACCACTTGTAAGACTCTTCGAGATCCGCCGGAACCCCGTTGCCGCGCGCGCAGAGGATTGCCAGGTTGAACTGGCTGTCGGTGATGCCGAGGTTCGCTGCCTTGGTGAACCACGAGGCGGCCGTCGCATAATCCTGCTGGCCGAGGGCGCCGGAGGCGTAGAGGACGGCAAGATTGTGCATGGCGCTGGCATTGCCCTGGTTTGCCGCTTGCTCGTAAAAACCCTTCGCCTTGGCGATGTCGCGTTCGACGCCGTTGCCCTTCTCGTACATGCTGCCGAGCCGGTATTGCGCAGGCGCAAAGCCCTTATCGGCCGCAAGCTGGTACCAGCCTGCGGCCTGCTTCTGATCGACCGTCATGCCGTTGCGGCCGTCGGAATAACGCGCGCCGATCTCGAACAGCGCCAGCACATCGCCGCTGCTCGCCGCATCGGCAAGCGATTTCGGCTGGATGGTGTCGGGAATGGTGATGGCCGGTGCGGGTGCTGCCGCAGCCGGGGCGTTCGGAACGAAGCCCGATGCTTCCTGTGCCGCGCCGGACGGACCGGGAGCGGCAAAGGTCGCTGCCCCTTCGCCGTCAAGCGGTGTCTCGTCGGTCAGATGCTCACCGCCGACCGGCGGGACTGCGTCCGGCTGCGCCTGTTCGGCGGCGGGCGGTACAGCTTCCGCTGCCGGAGCGGTCGTTCCGAGAGCGGCGGCATCCGGCTGGGCGGGTGTCGCGTCAGGCAAGGCTGGCGCCGGGTTTTCCGCGCCGGTCAGCGCCGAGACTTCCGCTGGCGGCTGCGGCGCGCGCTCGCCGCTTGTCAGCGTTCGGGCGAGCGGAAAGGCCATGATCGCGAGCAGCACGGCGCCGACAGCCAGCAGGATCGGCCGCCGGTAGCGCGAAAAGGCGCTGGTCTTGCCGGTCTTGTCAGAAGCCTTGCCGACCTTGTCGGCATTCGCGCCCTTCTTCTCGGCCTTGCCGGCTACCTGCTTCGGATTGGCATCCACCTCCATCGCAGCCGCCTGCGCCGCACGGCGCGCGGCAGCGATATAATCGGCGCGATCGGTTTCGCCGGCAGGTTTGCCGCGTGCCGCACTCTGGCTGGCGCGAACCCGTTCAAGGATCTTCTTCACGTCAGGCGCGCCCGAACCCGGCTCGAGCAATTCGTTTGCCGCATCCGTCGGCACGACGTCGGTGGGATCGATCGACGGCGCTGGGTCGATCATCGGGCGTTCGGTCGTCCGGCTCTCGGACTTCTTGCCGGGCAGCAGCCGCTTGCCGAGGTTGGCGAGCAGGCTGGCCTTCGCCGGCGCCTGTGTCCGTGCCGCTGTCGCAGCCTCCGTCGTCCTGGTCGCGGCTTCGATCGCGATCGCGCTCGTTCCGCTCATGGCGTTGGTTTGTGCCGGGGCGTTGGCTTTTGCCGGGGCGGCAGGCTCTGTTGCGACCTCGGCCGTGCGGATAACAGGAGAAGCCTTCGCTATCGGGGCAGCGGCCGGCGTCCTGTTCATCTCGGCTTCGGCCACCATCAGCGCATAGGGATCGACATCGAAATCGACGTCGGCGATCGGCATCTGGGCCGCCGGCCGGCCGCGATCTTCCATGCCGTCGAGGCGGTCGGCAATATGCACCAGCGTCTCGTGCAGCGCCTGGAAAGTCTTGTGCGTGCGTTCTTCGCTGTCGCGGCTGAGATCCTCGAGGTGGCGCAGATCCTCGGCCAGTGCCGTCAGCGCCGACATGTCGGCGGCGGGCATGACGACACCCTGCGGGCCGCCATGGCGCGAATAGGCTTCGACGACGGCCTCTGCCGCCTGGCGTGCCGCCTCGATGATATATTCGTCGCTCGTTGCCATGTAATCTTCGATCGCGCCCATGCGCTGGTCGAATTCGGGAGGTATCGCAGCGCTTTCGCGCGGCGCGCTCATCAGTGCCGAAAGATTGGCGATCTGGTCTTCGAGGTTCTTCAGTGCGTGCGGATCGGTCGGCGCTGCCGATGTGCTCTCCTCCAGCCGGGCGGCAATGTCGCTCAGCCGCCCTTCGAGACGCAGGAAGGCGCTGTCGTCGGCTACAGCGGCGGGCGCCGGCGCCTGCTGCTGATGGGCCATCTCGTCGATGCGCCGGGCGAGATGGTCGAGCCGCTGCGCCAGCACGTCGTTGACGGCGCCGTTCTCAAGCGCGTCGATCTTGCGGGAGATGTCGGAAAGCGTGCCGGTGAGATCGGTCTGCGGCGCAGTCTCCTGCGTGCGCTCTAGCAGATAGGAAAGATGTTCCAGCCGTTCGTCGAGCCGCGACGTCGATTCCGCCTTCGTCAGTTCCTCGACGCGTCCCGTCAGCGCCTCCAGCCGCATCGCCAGCTCGTCGGCCGGGTTCACGCGGCTGGCCGCATCATGGCTCATCAGGTCGATCTGGTCGGCGAGCGCCGCAAGCCGGCTTTCCAGCCGCTGCATCAGACCCGGATCATTTGCAGTGGCGGTGCGGCCGCTTGCCGCGATTGCCCGGCTGATCTCGTCGAGCCGCATGTCCATGGCCGCGAACTGCTCGGACATGACCCGGTCGTGCGGCTGGATCATATTGCCGAAATGCTCCATCGCCGTGGCGATCGAGATCAGCTTGTCTTCCAGCGCCCGAACGGCCGGGCTTTCGCCCATGCCGCCGATATGGCGCTTGATATCGTCGAGCCGATAGGCGAGCGAAACGAGCTCTTCCTGCAACCCCTCGGTATCGAGCGCCGCAAGCCGGTTTTCGAAGCCATCCCAGCGATTTTCCAAATGGCGCAGCGAATCTTCGCGCGCCAGCCCGTCCATCAGCGAGCGCAGCTCTTCGAAATCCTCGCGAAGGCCCGTGGCCTCCGGTGCGGCGGAGCGGCCGGTCAGTTGCGTGATGCTCTGGGCCAGGCGGCCCATGTCCGCGCGTATGTCGTCGGCGAAACGGCCGTCTCCGGCATTTGTCTTGATTTCGCGCAGCTCGGCGCGCAGCGCGTTCATCTCGCGGGTGACGCCCTCGGAAATGTCGCGCTTCAGGTCTTGTCGCAAGTTGACGAGCGCCTGGGCAATCTCCGTCATCGTGTCGTCGCCGGCGCGGAAGGCAGGCGCCGGCGCTGCGGCGCGCGGCGCAGGTTCACGAAGTTGCGGGGCCTGCTCGCGTGCGTAGGGCCGTTCGCGGCTGGCTTCGAGCGCGCGCTGGCGTTGACGAATTTCGGCGAGCGGATCCGGCCGCGGCTCGGGCGGGGCCTTTGCGGGCCGGGGAGCATGGGAAGCGGCATAAGGATCGCGCTCGGCCGTTGCCGCGCGCGGCCGCTGTTCGCGCCCGCTGCCCATCAGCCCTTCGATGCGCGCCTCCAGCCCTTCGATCGTGCGGTTCAGCGCATCGAGCGAGGTCCTATCGGACTGTCGGGAAGGATTTGATCGCGATCCGTTCATCTTCTTGCTCGCTTCGACTGCTCGACCCCTCGTCAGAGCTCGATCGTTGGCTTTTCGTCTGCTGCCCGCTTTACGCGGGCCTGAGCGCACCATTCATAAGACGATAGTCAATTAGACTTTCCTCAAGCTGAACGATGTAGCGGCATCCTAAGGGAACGCGAGACGGGGGAAAGGATGCGGATCACTACTGCTCAATCCGCACCTTTCACGAAACGTGGTAAACAAGCCGTTAATGCCGATGGGAATTTTTTAACGTATGTGTTCTAAACGCCGTTTTTGGCGGCAATTGCCCCCGAACGCGTCATATCGAATGGCCGCTCGCGCGCTCAGGCCGGCCTGGATATTGCAGCTCGATCTTCACGCCTTTAGGGCCATAGACGAAGACCTGGCCGAGATCGGTGTCGGGAATATCGTAATATTCGAAGCGATAGCCGCCCGCCAGCAGGGCTCAGAAGCTCTCCGTCCAGGGCCGGACTTCCACCTCCAGCGACCATGCGCTGCGGTGCTGGCGAAGCACATCGATATAGGTCTGGGCGATCGCATCCGGCAGCAGCGTGCCATCCGGCTTCTCCACCCGATCCGGCCGGATCTGCGAGCGCACCGCGCCGTCGATGACGAAATGCGCGACATGGATGCCCATCGGCCCGAGTTCGCGGGCGGCACTCTGGGCAAGGCCGCGCAGCGCGAACTTGCCCATCGCGAAGGGGGCCGATTGCGCAAAGCCCTTCACGCTTGCCGACGCGCCTGTCATGAGGATGGCGCCGCGGCCGCGCGGGATCATCCGTCGCGCCGCCTGCTGCACCACCAGGAAACCGCCGAAAGCAGTAGTCGCAATCGCCTTTTCGACCTCGGCGGGATCGAGTTCCGCCAGCGGGCCGCGCTGACGGGCGCTGGCATTGAAGATCACCACGTCAGGCCCGCCGATTGCGCCAGCGGCCTCTTCGAAGAGTGCCGCGACGCTCGCCGGCTGCGAGACGTCGGCGGTAAAGGCGCTGGCGCCCGTTTCATCGACCAGCGCCTGGAGTTTTTCGATATTGCGGGCGGCGAGCCCGACCCTGACGCCCTGCGCCGACAATTGCCGCGCAAGCGATGCGCTGATGCCGGAGCCCGCGCCGACGATAAGCGCGCTCTCATAGGGAAAGTCGGTCATAATATCTTCCTCGATGGATCGTCCCATAGACGTAGGACGTCGGAACGACTTGCGCCACTGCCCGGCCGACACTCCGTTCTGCGATGGACAAGGAAGATGAGATGGCGTCTGCTCCGCCAGTGCTTCATCGCCGCGGATTCGTGCTCTCGAATTTTTTCAGGAAAAGACGGCACAAGCGCAGAATTTGACGTTTACGCAAACGTCAATATTTTGTAAGACAGTGCCCAAGGCCGGCGCGATCCGGTCAGTCGAATGGGAGGAATTTGAGAGATGCCAGTCTACAAGGCCCCGGTGAACGATACGCTTTTCGTCCTGAACGACGTACTGGGTCTCGAGCGCTACAACAATCTGCCGGGTTTTGCCGACGCGACCCCCGATATGATCGAAGCGATCCTCGGCGAGGCCGGAAGGGTTGCCGAGGAAGCTCTCTTTCCGTTGAACTATTCCGGCGACCAGGAAGGCTGCACGCGTCACGACGATGCCAGCGTCTCGACGCCGAAGGGCTTCAAGGAAGCCTATAAAGCCTATCGCGACGGCGGCTGGATCGGTCTTGCGGTGCCGGAGGAATTCGGCGGGCAGGGGCTTCCCTATACGCTGCATACCGCCGTCGGCGAATATACTTCGGCCGCGAACATGTCGCTGATGATGTATCCGGGCCTGACGCAGGGCGCGATCGCGGCACTCCTCGTCCACGGTTCCGACGAGCAGAAGGCCACCTATCTGCCGAAGATGGTGGACGGCACGTGGTCTGGCACCATGAACCTCACCGAGCCGCATTGCGGCACCGATCTCGGCATGCTGCGCACCAAGGCGGTGCCGCAGGCTGACGGCAGCTACAAGATCTCTGGCCAGAAGATCTTCATCTCCGCCGGCGAGCACGACCTGACCGACAATATCGTCCATCTGGTGCTGGCCCGTATCGAGGGTGCGCCCGAAGGCACCAAGGGCATCTCGCTCTTCATCGTTCCGAAATTCCTCGTCGGCAAGGACGGCGTGCTCGGCGCCCGCAACACTGTCTCCTGCGGCGCCATCGAGCACAAGATGGGCATCCACGCCAACGCCACCTGCGTGATGAATTACGACGAGGCGACCGGCTTTCTGATCGGCGCCGAAAACCGCGGCCTCAACGCCATGTTCGTGATGATGAACGAGGCCCGCCTGATGGTCGGCCTGCAGGGCATCGCCATTTCCGAGATCGCCTATCAGAACGCCGCCAGCTATGCCCGCGACCGCATCCAGGGCCGTTCGCTGTCCGGCCCCAAGGCGCCGGACAAGAAGGCCGATCCGATCATCGTCCATCCGGATATTCGCCGCACGCTGATGACCATCCGCGCTTTCAACGAGGCCGGCCGCGCCTTCCTGCTCTGGACCGCGCTCAAGTCTGATATCGCCCACCGCGCTAGCGACGAGAAGGAGCGGCAGACGGCCGACGATATTCTCGGCCTCGTCACCCCGATCCTCAAGGGCGTGATGACAGATAAGGGCTTCGATCATGCCGTCATGGCTCAGCAGGTCTTCGGCGGCCACGGCTATGTCGAAGAGCACGGCATGAGCCAGTATGTGCGCGATGCCCGCATCGCCATGATCTATGAAGGCGCCAACGGCATCCAGGCGCTCGATCTCGTTGGCCGCAAGCTCGCCTTGAACGGCGGCCGCGCCGCCATGGCCCTCTTCAAGGAGATCGGTGATTTCTGCGAGGAGAACCGCAGCAACGAAAAGCTCTCCTTCTTCACCAAGCATCTCAAGAAGGGCTTGAACGACGTCCAGGGCGCGACCATGTGGTTCATGCAGAACGCCATGGCCAAACCCGATAATGCCGGCGCCGGCTCGACCGACTACCTGCACCTCTTCGGCCTCGTCATTCTCGGCTATATGTGGGCGAAGATGGCCAAAGCCGCCGAGGATGGCCTTGCATCCGGCGATGCGGCTCGCGAGGATTACCTGAAGAACAAGCTGGTCACCGCCCGCTTCTTCATGGAACGCCTCATGCCGGAAACCGCGCTTCGCAAGGCCCGCATCGAGGCTGGCGCCGACACGATGATGGAACTGGCCGCCGAAGCGTTTTGAGCCGGTTCTCCCTCCCCCTTGTGGGGAGGGCTGGGGAGGGGTCTTATCTCCTCCTTCCAAGAGTTGAGGCAAGATAGATTGCCGTCAGGGAGATGAGACGATGACCGAGGTTTTCATTTACGACCACGTGCGTACGCCGCGCGGCCGCGGCAAGAAGGACGGCGCCCTGCATGAGGTGCCCTCCGTCCGCCTTGCGGCAAAGACGCTGGAGGCGATCCGCGACCGCAATGGGCTCGATACGGGAACGGTCGACGACATCATCATGGGCTGCGTCGATCCGGTCATGGATGCCGGCGCCGTCATCCCCAAGGCCGCCGCCTTCGAAGCCGGTTACTCCACGAAGGCGCCTGGCATGCAGATTTCCCGCTTCTGCGCCTCCGGCCTCGATGCCGTCAATTTCGGTGCCGGCAAGATCGCCCAAGGGGCCGACGATATCGTCATCGCCGGCGGCGTCGAAAGCATGTCGCGCGTTGGCCTCGGCATGTCCGGCGGCGCCTGGTTCATGGACCCGTCGGTAAATTTCCCGGCCTATTTCATGCCGCAGGGTGTCTCGGCTGACCTGATCGCCACCAAATACGGCTTCAGCAGAACCGATGTCGATGCCTACGCGGTCGAGAGCCAGATGCGCGCCGCCCAGGCCTGGGAAAAGGGCTGGTTCGACAAGTCGGTCATCCCGGTCAAGGACCAGAACGGCCTGACGATCCTGGCAAAGGATGAGCATATGCGTCCCGGCACGGATATGCAGGCGCTCGCCTCCCTCAATCCGTCCTTCCAGATGCCCGGCGAGATGGGCGGCTTCGAGGCCGTCGGCATCCAGGCCCATCCTGAAATCGAGCGCATCAACTATGTCCACCATGCCGGCAATTCCTCCGGCATCGTCGATGGCGCCAGCGTCGTCCTGCTCGGCTCCAAAGCCGGCGGTGAGAGCATGGGCAAAAAGCCGCGCGCCCGCATCAGGGCTTTCGCCAATATCGGCTCCGATCCGGCCCTGATGCTGACCGGGCCTGTCGACGTCACCGAGAAACTGTTGAAACGATCAGGCATGAGCCTTGCCGACATCGATCTCTTCGAACTCAACGAGGCCTTCGCTGCCGTGGTGCTGCGCTACATGCAGGCCTTCGACATCGACCATGACAGGATCAACGTCAATGGCGGCGCCATCGCCATGGGCCATCCGCTCGGCGCCACCGGCGCGATGATCCTCGGCACGGTGCTGGACGAACTTGAACGCCGCGACCTCAACACCGCGCTGGTGACGCTCTGCATCGGCGCAGGCATGGGCACGGCAACGGTTATCGAGAGGGTCTGACGATGGGCTTCAACACCGGTACGATCGAAACCGAATATGCCGAGGTCACCGAGCACTGGTCGCCCCGCGTCATCGCCGATCTCAACGGCCAGAGCGTCAAGCTCGCCAAGGTCCAAGGCCAGCTCGCCTGGCATTCGCACCGCGACGAGGACGAGCTTTTCCTCATCTGGAAGGGCGCGCTGACCATCGAATATCGCGACCGGCCGCATGTGCATCTCAAGGCGGGCGATTTTCATGTCGTGCCGAGGGGTGTCGAGCATAATCCGGTTGCCGAGGAGGAATGCTGGATCGTGCTTTCCGAGCCGTCGCAGACCAAGCATACCGGCGATGTCGTCACCGAAAAGACGAAGACCTTAGACGCGCAGCGCAGCCATTTGCCGGCCTGATCGGGGAGGAAACCCAATGACCTACACCAATTTCACGCTCGAAACCGACGCCGACGGCATCGCTCTCGTCACCTGGGACATGCCCGGCAAATCGATGAACGTCTTCACCGCGGAGGTGATGGTCGAGCTCGACGCGATCATCGACGCCACGACCGCTGATGCCGCCGTCAAGGGCGTCGTCTTCACCTCGGGTAAATCCTCCTTCTCCGGCGGCGCCGATCTGTCGATGATCAAGTCGATGTTCAGTTCCTACCAGGAGGAGAAGGCAAAGAGCCCCGAGACGGCCGTGCAGAACCTCTTCGGTCTGGTCGGCCGCATGAGCGGCCTGTTCCGCAAGCTCGAAACATCGGGTAAGCCCTGGGTTTCAGCCATCAACGGCACCTGCATGGGCGGCGCTTTCGAACTGTCGCTCGCCTGCCACGGCCGCGTCGCCTCCAATGCCAAGAGCGTCAAGATCGCGCTGCCCGAAGTGAAGGTCGGTATCTTCCCCGGCGCCGGCGGCACGCAGCGTGTGCCGCGGCTGGCGAACGCCCAGGATGCGCTGCAGATGATGACGACGGGCCAGTCGCTGACCGGCTCCCGCGCCAAGGCGATGAACCTCGTGCATCAGGTGGTCGAGCCAGATCAGCTCATCCCGGCAGCCAAGCAGATGATCAAGGATGGCCTGAAGCCGGTCGCCCCCTGGGACGAGAAGGGCTTCAAGCTGCCGGGCGGCGGCATCTGGACGCCGGCCTCTGCCCAGCTCTGGCCGGCAGCCCCGGCAATCCTGCGCCGGGAAACATCGGGCAATTATCCGGCAGCGCTTGCCATCCTGAAATGCGTCTACGAAGGCCTGCAGGTGCCGTTCGACACCGGCCTGAAGATCGAGCAGCGTTATTTCACCGAAGTGCTGCAGACCCGCGAAGCCTTCTCGATGATCCGTTCGCTGTTCATCTCCATGCAGGAGCTCGGCAAGGGCGCCCGCCGCCCGGCAGGTCACGCGATGACCGAGCTGAAGCATGTCGGCGTCGTCGGCGCCGGCTTCATGGGCGCCTCGATCGCTTATGTCACCGCCGCCGCCGGAATCCCGGTGACGTTGATCGACCGCGACATCGAAGCGGCGACCAAGGGCAAGACCGTCTCCGAAGGCCTGGTCAAGGATTCTGTCGGTAAGGGACGTCTTACGCAGGATGAGGCTGCTGCATTGCTCTCCCGCATCACGCCCTCGGCAAACTATGCCGACCTCGCCAATGCCGATCTCGTCATCGAGGCGGTGTTCGAGGATCGCGAGGTGAAGAAAGCGGTCATCGAGGCGGTCGAAGCCGTGCTGCCGGAAGGCGCGGTCTTTGCCTCCAACACCTCGACCCTGCCGATCTCAGGTCTCGCCAAGAATTCGAAACGCCCGGCCGATTTCATCGGCATCCACTTCTTCTCGCCTGTCGAGAAGATGATGCTGACCGAGGTCATCCTCGGAAGCGACACCGGCGACAGGGCGCTGGCTGTTGCTCTTGACTATGTCGCAGCCATCAAGAAGACGCCGATCGTCGTCAACGACACCCGCGGCTTCTTCGTCAATCGTTGCGTGCTGCGCTACATGTCGGAAAGCTACGACATGCTGATCGAGGGTGTGCCGCCTGCCATGATCGAGAATGCCGCCAAGATGGCCGGCATGCCGGTCGGTCCCTTGGCGCTCAACGACGAGGTCGCTATCGACCTCTCGCTGAAGATCCTCAAGGCCACGGTCGCCGATCTCGGCGAAAAAGCCATCGACCCCAAGCATATGGAACTCATCTCCCGCATGGTGGAAAAGGAGGGCCGTTTCGGCCGCAAGAATTCCAAGGGCTTCTACGACTACCCGCCGAAACCGGCGAAGAAGTCCCTCTGGCCCGACCTCAAGAACCTCTACCCGCAGAAGCCGGCGGATGAGGTTGACTTCAACGTCCTCAAACAACGTTTCCTCGTTACCATCGCGCTCGAAGCCGCCCGCACCGTCGAGGAAGGCATCGTCACCGATCCGCGCGAAGCGGATGTCGGCTCGATCCTCGGCTTTGGCTTCGCGCCCTATACCGGCGGCGCGCTGAGCTATATCGACGGGATGGGTGCGAAGGCTTTCGTGGAATTGGCAGAAAAGTTAGCTGCTGCTTACGGGGATCACTTCAGCCCGACGCCGCTGCTGAAGGACATGGCCGCTAAGGGCGAGACGTTCTACGGCCGGTTCGACCCCTATGCGAAGGTGGGGAAGGCGGCCTAGGCCGCCTTTTCAGCTGTGCAGCTCTTGCCGGGTTTCAAATTGAATGGGACAGGGTGGCTGCGGCAATCTCAACCGCAAGCAGCGCACGCCTCGCTGTCACCTGGACCGGACCGCCCATGCAACCATCAACCGATATCCTGGGATTCGCCGATCCCATGGCGTGGGAATCCTGGCTCTGCCGGCATCACGCAGCATCGACCGGCGCTTGGCTGAAGATCGGCAAGAAAAATGCGAAACGAACTCTGATCACCATCGACGAGGCGCTGGATGTGGCGCTCTGTTACGGCTGGATCGATAGCCAGCGCAAAGGATTTGACGCGAACTCCTACCTGCAGCGCTACTCGCCCCGGCGAACCAAAAGTCCGTGGTCCAAGCTCAATGTCGATCGAGTAGCAACACTCGCAGAAGCTGGCCGCATGCGGCCCGCAGGACTTGCCGAAGTCGCTGCCGCCAAAGCCGACGGACGGTGGGCTGCCGCCTACGCTCCGCAGCGCGATGCCAGCCTGCCGGACGATCTGCTGGCGGCGCTCGCTGAGAACGCTGCCGCCGGCGCTGCCTTTGCGCGGCTCGACAAGACCGGCCAATATGCAATCGTTCTTCCGCTTCTCAAGGCAACGACCCCGGAAGTGCGGGTCGCCCGCCTCGGCAAGGCGATCACCAGGTTGGCGCAGGCAGAATAGACAGTATTTTCAGCCTCTGCCCAATTCTTGCCGCCGGTTTTCCGCGCTGCTCGGCGGGGAGAGACCTGCCGGCGGTGCCTGAAACGTCGTCGATTTCCCTTGCTGCGGCCTTGTCACGGACACAATTTCCGATTACATATTCGCGCATCGATCTTGCTAGATGAACTTTGAAACGACCTCGCGTCGTTCCTGGCGAACTTCCTCCAAAATCGGTTTTCATCGCCGCTTGGCATTTATCCGAGCTGCAGTCTTCTATGAACGATTCGAAAAGGATATCGTCATGAGCACAGGTACCGTAAAGTGGTTCAACGCAACCAAGGGCTTCGGCTTCATTCAGCCGGATGACGGCGCAGCCGACGTTTTCGTCCACATCTCTGCCGTTGAACGCGCTGGCATGCGCGATCTCAAGGATGGCCAGAAGCTGTCTTACGAGCTCGTCCGCGACAACAAGTCCGGCAAGATGTCGGCAGACCGCCTCCAGGCGGCCTGAGCCTTTTACAGCGCCGCGCGTCTTCTGGACGCGCAAAGGACGCTGTAACACTTTGACTTGCTGCAAATGTGCAGCAAGTCTCTAAATATCATCTCCGGATCGTGACCACGGATGTACTGGCACGGTTCGTTGAGATAGCAGGGAAGGTCGGGTTAACCCGGCCTTTTTTTGTGTCTGGCTGGCTGATGTGGTGCCCAGTTGGCGGAGTAGCCGGCCACGGCACGACCTTAAAGAATCTTCCGTTTCGCCAAGCTGAATACGTAACCGGCGACAACAAGCCCCGCAATACAGGTAAGTCCCTCAACCGCCTACCGCCTCGCCACCATCCAGCATCTCCATGACCCGCGTCATCACCACCCGCGCCGCATCGAGTTCGGCTGAGGTAAACGCCGCGCCCAGCCCATCGGCCCATCCGGCTTGGGCGATCTCGATGACGCCGAGCCGCGCCGCTCCTTCTTCCGTCAGCCGCACCAGCTTGGCGCGCTGGTGCAGCGGGTTGTCGGCATAGGCGATCAGCCCTTCGCTTTCCAGCACGTCGGCAAGCCGCTGCACGCCCTGGCGGGCGAGGCCGAGCGCGCGGGCGATCTGCGCCACCGACATGCCGCCGCGTCGTGCCGCGGCCAACACCTGCCAGCGCGCGCTGGTTTGTCCCGCCGGCTTTGCCAACTGGTCGCCGGCGGCCGTCAGGTGGCCGGCGAGGCGGAGAGCGGTGATCGCGAATGCGGAGAACGCATCCCCCTCCATCGTCCGCTCCGGTCGATTTTGTTTGACAACATGTTGTCGATTTTGTATCTCATCCATAATGACAACATATTGTCATATGCGGAGACTGAAGGCAACGCCGGAGGAGGAGATCGCCATGAGGAAGACTTACAAGGGAAGCTGCCATTGCGGCAAAGTGCATTACGAGGTGGACATGGACCTCCAGGAGGGCACCGGCCGCTGCAATTGTTCGATCTGCGCCAAGCGCCGCTATTGGGGCGCCAACGTCAAGCCGGAGGATTTCCGGCTGATGTGCGACCAGGCGGAAACGTCCGACTATCAGTTCAACACCATGAGCGGTCATCACCGCTTCTGCCGCACCTGCGGTGTATCATCCTATGGCGACGGTTATGTCGAAGCGATCGGCGGCGCCTATGTCTCGATCAACATCGCCTGCCTTGACGATATCACCCCTGAGGAACTGGCAGCACTGCCGGTCCGTTACTCCGACGGCAGGCACGATGCCTGGTGGAACGAACCGACGGTGACGAGTTATCTCTAATCGATGTCGGATCCTCGTCCTCCCCTTCGTCCTCTGTCCATAACGGAAAAGGAGAACGATCGTGAAAGACGAAGCGAATGCCAGGATCGACGAAGAGGCGATCATCGCCATGTTGATGATGCGCGCCAAGGCGCTGGGCGAAAAGAACGCCAAGGACGTGCTTTCCTACGAAACCGAGGATGAGATCGAATTTTCGCTGGCGCCGCCGCTGGTCGGCATTGGCAAGGATGAGGCGAGCCTGCAGGCTTGGTTCGATACCTGGGAAGGCCCGATCGGCGGCGATGTACGTGATGCCAAACTGACCGTCGGCGAGGATGTCGCTTTCTGGAGCGGCCTCACGCGCATGACCGGGACCAAGACCGACGGCGCCGCCGTCGATCTGTGGTTCCGCCAGACCCTCGGCCTCGTCAAGCAGGATGGCCGATGGCTGGTTGCCCACCAGCACGCCTCGGTGCCCTTCGCCATGGATGGCAGCGGCCGGGCGCTACTCGATCTCAAACCGTGAAGACTGTCAGGCAGCACTCCCCGCGACCTTCCGCCGGTCGGCGCGAATGCTCACCAATCCGACGCCCATCAAAAGCAGGATCGCCGTCGCATAGATATCCGTCGTCAATGCGTAACCGGCCGACTTTGCCAGAAATCCGGCCAGGATCGCCGGCAGGCTGAAGGCGAGGTAGCTCTGGACATAGAAGGCCGACAGCAGCCCGGCCCGCTCGTCCGGTTTGGCGAGCGGCATAATGGTGCCGATCGAACCGAGGAAATTGGTGCCGAAACCGGCGCCGGTGAAAATCGTGCCGATCAGCAGCAGCGGCACATTGGCGAGATGCACGCCGGCAACGACGGTCAGGATGCCGATCGCCTTGGCCGACACGCCGAAAGCGAGATTGGCCGAGGCCGTCTTGCTGCGCCTGAGATAGACGGCGATTGCTCCGCTCACCATCAGCGTGGTGACGACGGCTCCACCCGTCAGCGGCGCCCGGCTGCCGGTTGTACTGGCGACCAAGGACGGGACCAGCGAGAGATAGAAGCCGGCAAGCGTCCAGTTGGCGATATTGATCGGCGTCACCAGCGAGAGTGGCCGCTTCACCTGCTTGGGAATGGTGACCCGCGGTATCAGCGAGCCGAGAGCACCCGGCCGCGTGCCGCCGGTCTCGCCTGTCAGCCAGATGGCGGCGGCCTGCAGCGTGAAGGCCAAGAGCAACAGCGCATAGACCAGATGCATCGGGAAGGGGCCATATTGGATCAAGGCGCTGGTGCCGACCGCACCCACCGCCATGCCGCAAAGCGGCGCGATCGAGTTGACGATCTGTCCCTTTGCCCGATCGACATCGACGAGCGCCGCTCCGATCGAGGCGCCGGCGATCCCCGTTGCCAGCCCCTGCACGATCCGCGCTGCGATCAGCCAGGCGGGACCGCTTGCGACGACGAAGAGGCCCATGGCGACGATTTCGAGCACTAGGGCGAAAAAGATCACCGGCTTGCGGCCGAGGTGATCCGAGATCGAACCGGCAATCAGCAGCGCCGCCAGCAGAGCGAAGGCGTAGACCGCGAAGATCACTGTGATCAGCACCGGCGCGACGGAAAAGTTTTCCTGATAGATCCGATAGAGCGGCGTCGGTGCGGCGGAGGCGCCGAAGAAGGTCGCGAGCGTCAGCGCATGAAAGCCGATCGAGGCGCGCGGCGAATTCTCGGTGGATTTGGCTGCGGCGAACATTTATAAGCCTCTTAAAGCTAAGCCGTTGCGTTAGCTTATGTAGAGCGGGCATTTCATAAAAGCAAATTATTTGCGTTAATAGGTCTGTCAAAGATTTTGAACCATCGAGGTCAAAGGGCGAAAGACGATTGCAGGCATGACAGTGAAAGAGAATCTCCGTCCGGGCGGCAGAAGCGCCCGGGTTCAGGCATCGGTACACAAGGCGGTCCGTGAGCTGATGGCCGAAATGAGCCGCGCCGAGGTGACGATCCCGCTGATTGCCGGCAAGGCGGGGGTAACGCCATCGACCATCTATCGCCGCTGGGGCGACCTGCAGGAGCTTCTCGCCGATGTCGCCGTCGATCGGCTGCGGCCGGATATGCAGCCGATCGATGCCGGCAGCGGCAAGGCCGATCTCGAAACCTGGGCCGAGCAATATGCCGAGGAAATGTCCTCCGGCCCGGGCCGCGAGATGATCCGCGACGTGCTGGCGGCGCAGGCGGGCGCGAACGCCTGCAAATGCGCTGAATTTACCCGCCAGCAGATCGGCGTCATCGCCGAGAGGGCAAAGGCCCGCGGCGAGGTCTTTCCGGATGTCGAGCGCGTCATGGACCAAGTCGTGGCGCCGATTATATACCGCATCCTGTTTGGCGACGTGCCGGCGACAAGGCGCGTGCGTGATCTGGTTGCGCGTGTCATGAGCGCAACGGACTAGAGCAATCTCAGCAAAAGTGCGTAGCGGTTTTGCGTCCGGAATTGCGTGAAAACAAGAAGATAGAGCATCTCCGTGTTTCGGAGAAAAACGGAAATGCTCTAAGTTTTTGTGTTACTCCGCGGCGGCGCGCTTGAGGCCGGAAATCTGGGTGATATAGGCGCGCAGCGCCGCCGGCCGCACCGGCTTGTGCTGGACGGCGATGCCGTATCGCTCGGCCTCGCTGCGCACCTCCGGCGTGCGGTCTGCCGTGATCAGCAAAGCGGGGATATCGGCGCCGAACCGCCGGCGCAGATGCAGGATCGCGGCAATACCGGTGCCGTCGCCGAGATGATAATCGGCGATGACGATATCAGGCGGTCCCTCCTGGCCATCGACGGTGGTGACCTCGGCGAGGCAATTGAGCGCCTCCACCTCGCAGCCCCAGCCGCTGATCAACAGCCGCATGCCTTCGAGGATCTTCGGCTCGTTGTCGATGCAGAGGATCTTCAACCCGCCCAGCGGCTGGCCCGGACGGTCGGCGGGAGCAACCGCTGCTGCCGCCGCGGCCGGGCGCGAGACGTCGAGCGGCATGGCAATGCGGAATTCCGTGCCCTTGCCATGCGTCGACTGCAGCTCGACCGGATGGTTGAGCACGCGGGCGATGCGGTCGACGATCGACAGGCCGAGCCCGAGGCCGGAGGCGGTTTTCGCGCCTTCGTCCAGCCGCGCGAATTCCTTGAACACGGTGCGGAATTTCGACGGCGGGATACCGATACCGGAATCGATCACCTGGATGATCACCTGGTTGCCGCGCCGCCGCGCCCCGACCAGCACCTTGCCGGTGATCGTGTATTTGATGGCGTTGGAGACCAGGTTCTGCACCAACCGGCGCAGCAGGTTGGGGTCGGAGCGGACGCGTAACGACGTTGGCATGACCACCAGCTTCAGCCGCTTTTCGCGGGCGATCGGCGCGAAATCGGTCTGAATACGCTCCAAGAGGTCGGAGAGCGCGACGGAGGCGAGCCGCGGCCGCATGGCGCCGGTATCGAGCCTGGATATATCGAGCACCGCGCCGAGAATGGTCTCGACCGATTCCAGCGCCGAATCGATGTTGCGCACGATCGGGCTGTTCTCGGATTGCGCCATGCGCTCGACCAAAGCCGAGGAATAGAGCCGCGCGGCATTGAGCGGCTGCAGGATATCGTGGCCGGCGGCGGCGAAAAAGCGCGTCTTACCAATATTCGCCTCGTCGGCGGCGGCGCGCGCCTCGCCGAGTTCGCGGTTAACTCGGGTAAGCTCGGCCGTGCGTTCGGCAACGCGCTGCTCCAGCGTCTCATTCGCCTGTTTCAGCGCTTTATCGGCACTGACGCGCTGGGTAATGTCGGTGAAGGTGGCGACGATGCCCTTGTCGGGCATGGCATTGGAGCGCACCTCGATAATCCGCTCGCCGCCGCCGAGCACCAGCGAGAAAGGTTTGTCGAGCGTCAGGAAATGCCGGACAGTCTGGCTGAGATCGCCGGGCGCGATGTCGCCGCGCTGGCTGAGCGTCGTGACGATTTCGGACAAGGGAAAACCGACCTGGCCGGCATTCTCCGGCAGGTCCAGCAATTGCCGGAATCGCCGGTTCCAGATCGTCAACCGGTTGGAACTGTCGAAGACGGCAATGCCTTGGTCCATCTGTGAAAGCGCCGTCTGCAGCATGTCCTGGTTATATTGCAGCGCCTCGCTCGCCTGGTCGAGCAGCCAAGCGGTGTCGGAAGAAGCATCCTCGATCTTCTGCAGGATCAACGACAGCACCAGCCGGGCCGAGGACGAGCCGATGGCGCTGCCGAGCAGCTGTTCGCTGAAGTGGATAAGCGCCATGTCGGCCGGCTGTTCATCTTCGAGCTTGCGGCCGGAGCTTTGTTCGTAGGTCGTCAGCGAGCGCTGCATGCGCTCTTCGCCGAGATAACGCGAGATCGCCGCCTTGAGATCGCCGACGCTGATGCGGGTCTTCCAGCCGCGTGTGGCAAATTGCGAGCGCGAATGCCGCTTCACGAAAATGCCGGCCTGGATGCGCTCCAGCGGCTTGGCGTTGCGGGTGAGCGAGCCGACGACGAAGAAGGCGCTGTTGACCAGCAGGCTCATCGCCGTCGCATTGACCAGCGGATCGGCGTCGGGCGCGGTGAACAATGTCGTCCCGGGAAAGATGAAGCCCAGCACGGCGCTCGCCACATAGGAATAATCGGGGCCGCCGAGCGAGGGCAGGAACAGCAGGTAGATCCAGATGACGAAGCCGGAGGTCAGCCCGAGGATCGCGCCGCGCGCATTCGCCCGCCGCCAGATCAGCCCGCCGAAAAGCGCTGGGGCGATCTGCGCGATCGCGGCAAAGGAGAGAAGGCCGATCGAGGCAAGGCCGGCGGTGCTGTCGGTCGAGCGGTAATAGGCGTAGCCGAACAGCAGCACGGCGAAGATGGCGCTGCGGCGGATGTTGAGCAGCGTCTTGGCGAAATTGTCGCGCTGGCCGGCGCGGCCGGCGAGTTTGCGCCTGAGGAAGATCGGCATGATGATGTCGTTCGACACCATGATCGACAGTGCGACGGAATCGACGATGACCATCGCCGTTGCGGCGGAGAAACCGCCGATGAAGATGATCAGTGAAATCAGAGGCATCTGGCCGGCAAGCGGCAGCGACAGCATGTAGAAATCGGCATTGCCGGTGCCGCCGAAGGTCAAGAGCCCGCCGATCGCCACCGGCAGCACGAAGAGATTGATGGCGATGAGATAGGTGGGAAACAGGAAGCCTGCGAGTTTCAGCTGTTTCGGGGTTCGGTTTTCGACAACCGTCACGTGGAATTGCCGCGGCAGCAGGATGATCGCAAAGGCCGACAAGATGATCAGGGTGATCCAGCGGCTGATCGGCGTATGGTAGCTGAGCGCCGACATGACCAGCTCGTTGTCGACGGTCTTGCGCCAGAGATCGGTCGGACCGTCGAACAGAAACCAGATGACGCAGACGCCGGCCGTCAGGAAGGCGACGAGCTTGACCACGGATTCCATCGAGACGGCGAGGATGAGGCCATCCTGATGCTCCGTCGCATCCGTATGCCGCGTGCCGAACATGATGGCGAAGCAGGCAAGCACCAGCGTTGCGGCGAGCGGCAGGTCGAGGAAATAGAGATTGCCGCTGCCGATGCCGTAATCGGAGGGATTGACCATGGCGCTGACGGTGCTGGAGATCGCCTTGAGCTGCAGCGCGATATAGGGAATGGCGCCGATCAGCGAGATCAGTGCGACGATCGTGGCGACCGTCGGGTTCTTGCCGTAGCGCGCCGCGACGAAATCGGCGACCGAGGTGAGCTTCTCTGCCTTGGCGAGCTCGATGATGCGGCGAAGCAGCGGCATGCCGAGGGTGAAGACCAGGATCGGGCCGATATAGATGCCGGCAAACTCCAACCCGCGCTGCGCCGCAAGCCCGACGCTGCCGAAATAGGTCCAGGAAGTGCAGTAGATCGCAAGGCTCAGCGCATAGACGACCGGCCATCCGCCTTCCAGTGCTCCGGGGCCGCGCTTCTTGCGGTCGCCATAGCTTGCCACGGCGAAAAGCAGGAGCAGATAGCCGAAGGCAGACGCGAATATGACCCAGCCTGGAAGCATTGACCCTCCGCCGGCAGAAAACCCGCCGGACCTCCCGTACATGGCCAGCTTAAGTCATTTCAGGCGCTTTGAAAATTGCTGGCCGTCTAGGCCTTAAGTCAAAGACCGCAGGGGAGGTATTGCCGAATAATTGCGATTGCCGATTGATTAATTGCAATGAAGATGTAGCTAATTAACACAATTGTATCAAAGGGAGACGGATCCGATGCTCAATGAGTTCAAGGCCTTTATCGCCCGTGGCAATGTCATGGATCTTGCAGTCGGCGTCATCATCGGCGGCGCCTTTGGCGGCATCGTCAAATCTTTGGTGGATGACCTTATTATGCCGATCGTCGGCGCCATTTTCGGCGGCTTCGATTTTTCGAATTACTTCCTCCCACTCTCGTCGGCCGTCAACGCGCAGTCGCTCGCCGCCGCCCGCGAGCAGGGAGCGGTGTTTGCCTATGGCAGCTTCCTCACCGTGCTCATCAACTTTCTCATTCTCGCCTGGATCATCTTTCTGATGGTCAAGGGCGTGAACACCCTGCGTGCCCAGGTCGAGCGCCAGGAAAAGGCGGCACCGGAGGAGCTGCCAGCGCCGCCGGCAGACGTTCAGCTGCTGACGGAAATCCGCGATCTTCTCGCCACGCGCCCGACGGCTTGATCCCGTCCGCTTCGGCCGGGCTTATTCATCACCAAAATCGATATGCCATCACTGGATGTCATGGGATTTGCCGGCGCAAATCCGCTATGAAGGCGGAAACCGGAGATATGCATGTCGATTGTCAGCAGCCTCAGCCCGCGCGCCCTGGCGGCGCCCGAAAGCGGGATCGTCGAACTCGTCAACTATGCCCGTGGCCGCGAAGGCCTGCTGCCGCTCTGGGTGGGTGAGGGCGATCTGCCGACGCCTGAATTCATCAGCAGAGCGGCGATGGATGCGCTTGCCGCCGGCGAGACCTTTTACACCTGGCAGCGCGGCATTCCGGAGCTTCGCCAGGCGCTTTCCGATTATTACAACAGACATTTCGAAATCCGGCTTCCGGTCGAGCATTTCTACGTCACCGGCTCCGGCATGCAGGCGATCCAGATCGCCGTGCAGGCGCTGACCTCGCCCGGCGACGAACTGGTTTACCTCTCGCCTTCCTGGCCGAACATTGCCGCCGCCCTCGAGATAGCAGGTGCGCGTTCGCTCAGTGTCGAGCTGCAGTTTGAAGGTGGCAAATGGGCGGTCGATCTTGGCCGCATCGAAACCGCGATCACCCCGAAGACCAAGGGCATATTCATCAACACGCCGTCGAACCCGACGGGCTGGACGGCAACGAAGCAGGATCTTGGCGATATCCTGGCGCTTGCCCGCAAGCATGACCTCTGGATCCTCGCAGATGAAATCTACGCCCGCTATTATTTTGCCGGCGGCCGCGCGCCCTCTTTCCTCGATGTGATGGACGAGGGCGACAAGATCATCTTCGTCAATTCCTTCTCGAAGAACTGGTCGATGACCGGCTGGCGCGTCGGCTGGATCGTCGCGCCCCCTGAAATGGGCCAGGTGCTCGAAAACCTCATTCAGTATTCGACATCGGGGGTGGCGCAGTTCATGCAGAAGGGCGCTGTCGCAGCCCTTGATCAAGGCGACGATTTCGTCGCTGCCAATATTGCCAAGGCGGCCCGCTCCCGCGATATCCTCTGCGATGCGCTAATTGCCACGAACCGCGTCGAGACGCTGAAACCGGATGGCGCGATCTATGCTTTCCTGAAGATCGACGGCGTCGCCGACAGCCGCAAGGCAGCGCTCGACATCGTCGACAAGACAGGCGTCGGGCTTGCACCCGGAACAGCCTTCGGACCGGGCGGCGAACTCTTCCTGCGCGCCTGCTTCCTACGTGACCCCACGCAGGTTGCGGTCGCGGCCGAGCGCCTCTGCAACTATATCCTCAAGCTCTGAGAAGCGTCGGCCAAGCCGATTTTGTGCCGAAATCGCCGGATCGATAAAACTCTAGCAAAGCCCGAAATCGGCCTCTAACCACGACTCCAAACATACCCGTTCAAAGGCCTTCCAAAGGCCGTGAGATAAGAAAATTGGAAAGAAAAACTGGCGCCTGATGCCCCTGCTTCTAAAAAACGAAAAAGCAGGGATGCGGGACATGGCGGTTTTGGTGACGGGCGGGGCCGGTTATATCGGCAGTCACATGGTTTGGGCGCTGCTGGATGCAGGCGAGGATGTGGTCGTGCTCGACCGTCTCTCCACAGGCTTTCGCTGGGCCGTGGCGCCGGCGGCGCGCTTCTATCTCGGCGACGTTGCCGATCCCGATATTTTGAAAAAGGTCTTCATCGAAAACGACATAGAGGCGATCATCCATTTCGCCGGCTCCGCCGTCGTCCCGGTCTCGGTCGCCGATCCGCTCTCCTACTACGACAACAATTCCGGCAAGACCCGGGCGCTGCTGAGCGCTTCGGTCAAGGCCGGTATCCGCAACTTCGTCTTCTCCTCGACGGCGGCCGTCTACGGCCAGCAAAAGACCGACCTGCCGGTGAAGGAGACGGCCCCCCTCAATCCGGAAAATCCTTACGGCCAGTCGAAGCTGATGACCGAGTTCATGCTGCGCGACGCCGCCGCCGCCTATGATTTCAACTATGTCGCGCTTCGCTACTTCAACGTCGCCGGCGCCGACCCGCACCACCGCGCCGGCCAGTCGACCTCAGGCGCCACGCACCTCATCAAGGTCGCCTGCGAGGCAGCGCTCGGCAGGCGCGACAGCGTCAATGTCTACGGCATCGATTATCCCACCCATGACGGCACCGGCGTGCGCGACTACATCCATGTCAGCGATCTTGTCGATGCGCATCTGAAAGCGCTGCAGCACCTGCGCAGGGATAAGGGTTCACTCGTTGCCAATTGCGGTTATGGCAGCGGCTATTCCGTGCTCGACGTGCTGAACATGGTCACCCGCCTGCACGGACATTCCTTCAAGATCCACATGGCGCCCCGGCGCGCCGGCGATTCGGCAAGCGTCGTCGCAGACGCTTCCCTCGCCCGGCAGGTGCTCGACTGGAAGCCCAAATACGATTCGCTGGAAACCATCGTCCAGAGCTCGCTCGATTGGGAACTGTTCCTTTCGAACAAGAATGTCGACGACCTGCACAGCATCCACCGGGCACTCGCCGCCGCGTCCTTCTGATCCAGGAACCCGTTTATCATCCCCGCGCCCGCGGGGGCCGCATGCCGTCACGTGAATAAGGAAAAATCAAGCTTTCTCTGGCTGGCTCTGGCCAACGGAAAAGAGAAGATGAAGAACTTTCTGGCCTCATTGCAGCTGCAAAAAGACAATCCGACGCTTCTGCTGGCGCAGTTCAGGGCCCTGTCGTCGCAGATTCCCATTCTCTATGTCCTGTTGGTCATCAACGCCCTTGCGGTGGCGATCACCCACCTCAAATCCGCGCCCCTTTGGCTCTCGCTCTACATTCCCGTGGCCTTGAGCGTCGTCTGTGTCTTCCGTCTCTGCTGGTGGGAGATCCGGGGCAAGGAAAACGTCACCGCCGAGCGGGCCTACAGGCTGATGAAGCTCACGATATCAGGGGCCGGCATCCTGGCCGTCGCTTTCGGCAGCTGGGCGATCGCGCTTTACCAATATGGCGACGCTTCCCAGCAGGGCCAGATCGCCTATTTCCTCGTCGTGACGGGCATTTCCTGCATCTTTTGCCTGATGCACCTGCCGATGGCGGCGGCGCTCACCACGGTCATCACCTTCTCGGCCATGGTCGCGACCTTCTTGTTCTCAGGCAATCCCGTTTTCGTGGCGACGGCCATCAGCGGCCTCTTCCTGATCCTGCCCTTCCTCAGGGTGATCAACAGCTATTTCCAGAATTTCGTCGGTCTCGTGCAATTGACCGAGGAGCTGAAGAAGAAGCAGGCGGAGGCCGAGGAACTGAACCTCGTCAACAGCCGCAATGCGCTGCATGACCAGCTGACCGGCCTTGCCAATCGCCGCAGCTTCTTTCTCTCGCTGGAAAAACGGCTGCAGAAGAATCCGTCCTCGCCGCCCGTCCTCGGCATTCTCGATCTCGACGGCTTCAAGCCTGTTAACGACGTCTTCGGCCATGCCGCCGGCGACCTCGTGCTCAAGGAGACGGCGCGCCAATGGCGCTGCTGGCCATGATCACCCGCTCGGGCATTGATCCGAAGCGCATCGAATTCGAGATTACCGAGACCGCACTGCTCTCCGATTTCGACACTGCCGACCAGGTGATCACTATGCTGCGCGCTGCCGGCATCTCGATTGCGCTCGACGATTTCGGCACCGGCTATTCGAGCCTCAGCCATATTCATCGTCTCGGCTTCGACAAGCTGAAGATCGACAAGTCCTTCGTGATGAATTTCGATCGCGATGCCCGCCGCATGAACATCACCCGCTCGGTCGCCAATCTCTGCCAGAATCTCGGCATCGCCTCCGTCGCCGAAGGCGTCGAAAGCGAAGAGATCGCCGAGGGATTGAAGGCGATGGGCGTTCGTCTGGCGCAGGGCTATCATTTCTCGCGGCCGCTGCCGCTCGAACTTGCCATCGATTACGCCGCCCGGTGCGAGGCTGATGCCTCCGCCCGTAATTCGCTGTCTGCCTGAACGAACTCTCGATCCGCCGCAAATCGACTGGAGTGATGCTTCACCGTCGTCTATTCATGGTCTCAACAGATGAGGTGGACCATGCAAGACGGCGAAGTCATCATTGAGCGGCGAGGGACTGCTGCTATCATCCGCCTCAACCGGCCGCGGGCGCTGAACAGCCTGACCCTGCCGATGATCCGGGCGATCACTGCGGCCCTTCACGACTTTGCCGGTGATCCCGAGTTGGCGAGCGTCGTGGCGACGGGAGAGGGCGAACGCGGCTTCTGTGCCGGCGGCGATATCCGCGCCCTGCATGAGAGCGCCCGCGCCGGCGATGGCCTGGCGGCAAGCTTCTGGCGTGAGGAGTTCCGCCTCAACCATATGATTGCCGCCTATCCCAAACCCTATGTCGCGCTGATGGACGGCATCACCATGGGCGGCGGCGTCGGCCTGTCGTCGCATGGCCGCCACCGCATCGTCACCGAGCGCACGCGGCTTGCCATGCCCGAAACCGGCATCGGCTATGTCCCGGATGTCGGCGCCACCTGGCTGCTGCCGCGTGGCCCCGGCGAGGCTGGAACATGGCTCGGCCTGACGGGGCTCGATATCGGCGCTGCCGACGCGATCCACGCTCGCCTTGCCGACCTTCAGATCGCTTCGTCGCGGCTGGGCGAAGTGAGCGATGCTCTCTCGGCGCTGCCGCGCGCCAGCACGTCGAGCGATGTTGATGCCGTGTTACAAGCTCTTGCGGAGCCCGCGGGAGAAGGTCGGCTGCGGCAGAACGCGGCGGTGATTGATCGCACATTCCGTTTCCACAGCGTCGAGGAAATCCTGGCAGCACTCGCCGAGGAGGAAGGCGAATTCGCCGCTGAGACGCGCCGGGTGATGCTGACGCGTTCGCCGACCAGCCTGAAGCTCGCTTTGCGGCTGCTCAGAGCCGGCCGCCGCAGCGCCTCGCTTGCCGAATGCCTCGGCCGTGAACTCGGCGCCTGTCTGCAGATGCTGGATAATCCGGATTTCTTCGAGGGCATCCGCGCTGCCGTCATCGACAAGGATCGCAATCCGCAATGGTCGCCGGCATCAGTCGAGGCTGTGGAGGTGGCTAGGGTCGAGCAATTCCTAAAACCGGCCGAGCCGCCGCTTTCACTCTGAACGCTATCCAGTTATCGCCACATGCCGCGCATGCGGGCGCCGACATCGATGCGCACCTGCCGCGCCTGGGCTTGAGCTGCCTCCGATTTTCCCTGAGGCCAGTTGCAGGCCTCGAAGAACTGCAGCAGGGTGGCCGGAATGAAGCGGCTGCGTGAGGCATAGACGTGCCGGTCGCCCTGCGAATTCTGCCCATAGGTGAAAAAGCGTTGCGGCACGACGAGGTCAAGACCATCCCGGGCGCGCGTCATCGCCACATAGAGCAGCCGACGTTCCTCCTCGATTTCGGCGGTGGTGCCGACGGCGAGATCGCTCGGTATGCAGCCGTCGACGACGTTCAGCATGAAGACCTTCGTCCATTCCTGGCCCTTGGCGGAATGGATGGTCGACAGGATGAGATAGTCTTCGTCGAGAAGCGGCACGCCCGCCTGGTCGCTGGTCGCGTCCGGCGGATCGAGGGTGAGTTCGGTGAGGAAACGCTCGCGCGAGGCATAACCGCTGCCGATCTGCTCGAGCTGCAGCAGGTCGGCCTGCCGCGTCGCTGCGTCCTCGTGCAGCCGTTCCAGATGCGGCGCATACCATTGCCGTGCCAGGCCGATCTCTGCCGGCCAGCCGGCCTTGCCGGTCTTCAGCTCCTGCAGCATCGAAACGAACATTGTCCAGTCCTCGCCGGAGCGCGGCGGTGCCGGCATGGCAGCGAGAGCAGAAATCGGGCTGGCGTCTTCGGCCATCAGATCGAGCGTCTTCTGCGCGGTCGACGGCCCGACGCCCGGCAGGATCTGCATCAGCCGGAAGCCCGCCACCCGGTCGCGCGGGTTCTGCGCGAAGCGAAGGGCGGCCAGCATGTCCTTCACATGTGCGCTGTCGAGGAACTTCAACCCGCCGAATTTGACGAAGGGGATGTTGCGCCGGGTCAGCTCGACCTCCAGCGGCCCGCTGTGATGCGAGGCGCGGAAGAGCACGGCCTGCTGCTTGAGTGTCACACCTTCCTCGCGATTGTCGAGCACCATGTCGGTGATGTAGCGCGCCTGCTCGGCCTCGTCGCGCACCGTGACCAAGCGCGGCCGCTCGGACGATTGGCGCTCGGTCCAGAGGTTCTTGGTGAAGCGCTCCGAGGCGAGATCGATGACGGCGTTGGCGGCCGCGAGGATCGGCTGCGTCGAGCGGTAGTTGCGGTCGAGCGTGACGATATTGGCGGCCGGGCTGAAGGCGGCGGGAAAGTCGAGAATATTGCGTATTGTCGCGGCACGGAAGGAATAGATCGATTGTGCGTCGTCGCCGACGACGGTCAGCCCCTGGCCCTGGGGCTTTAGCGCCAGCAGGATCGAGGCCTGCAGCCGATTGGTGTCCTGATATTCGTCGACCAGCACATGGTCGAAGCGGCTGCCGATATCCTCAGCAATCATCGCTTCGCCGACCATCTGCGCCCAGTAGAGCAGCAGGTCGTCGTAATCGAGCACGTTCTGGCTCTGCTTGGCCTCGACATAGCTGGCGAAAAGTTCGCGCAGCTGTTTCTCCCACGTCGCGCACCAGGGAAAGACGTCGCGCAGCACCAGGTCGAGCGCGGTTTCGGAATTCACCGCCCTGGAATAGATGGCAAGGCAGGTGCCTTTGGTGGGAAAGCGGCTTTCCGTCTTCGAGAAGCCGAGGTCGTGCCGGATCAGGTTCATCAGATCGGCGCTGTCTTCGCGGTCGTGGATGGTAAACCCAGGATCGAGACCGATCTGCTCCGCATAGTCGCGCAACAGCCGCGCGCCGATGCCGTGGAAGGTGCCGGACCAGGAAAGCGCGTCCGCCATGACGCCGGCATTCGCACCAAGCACGTCGCGGCAGATACGCTCGACGCGTCGCGCCATCTCGGCGGCTGCCCGGCGCGAGAAGGTCATCAGCAGGATGCGGCGGGGATCGGCGCCTTTGACGATCAGATGGGCGACCCGATGCGCCAAGGTATTCGTCTTGCCGGAGCCGGCGCCAGCAATGACCAGCAGCGGCCCGGCAATATGGCTGCCGTCGGTGAGCGTGCCGTGCTCGACGGCCATGCGCTGCTGCGGATTGAGCTTTTCGAGATACATCCAGCCGTCCGGTTGGGCTCCCGCAGAATCACCGCGGAAAGATTAGATGTTCCTTGAATGTTCGCGATTGCCGCCGCTGTCAAGCGATCTGGCGCGCGAGCAACATCTCAGTCGGGGAAATCGGGGCCGATCTCGCGCCGCACCAGCTTCAGGCTGCGGTCGGGCTGAAGGATATAGGTTTCCTCCACGCGCTGTCCCGTCCCGTTGTAGAACTGGTTGTAGACGGCGCTGCCGACCGGCGACTTGGCAAGTTTTGTTCGCGGCTGGCCGCCATAGGTAATGCTGCCAGGAATGGGTTCCAGCGCCGGCGTATCGGCCGAAGAGCAGCCGGCAAGCAATGCCCCGGTTAACAAGGCGAGCAGAAGCGCTTTCATCGTTGTCATCCTTCTCAGATTGCCGCCAGATATGGAAGCCGCGGCGACTTTCGCCAAGGGTAGCCCATGCCACCGCGCAGGTATCGCTGTCGAGCAGGCTCGTCTTTTCCGGGGGACGCAACGAAATGAGTCGCTGTCGCGTTAACAGACATCAACCAACATCAGGAAACGTTCACGGTGCTCGGCTTTCCAGCATTCACGGGCATGACGAGCCCGGCCGGCAGGGCCACAGCGATGCCGCGACGCGGGCCTCGGTGGAGAGCGCCCTTCATGCGGCCGCCGATTTCGAAGCCGGCGAAATCACCGTCAGCATGTCGGGCTCCTATGTCATCCTGGAAGGTTTCGTGCGCCGGCGGGGCGATGTCGAGCGGGCGATCGAGATCGCCGAGGGCGTCGTCGGCCGAGGCTATGTGCGTGGTCGCCTGCTGCGACGCTAATGCATGTCGCACAAAACTGTGCAGCGGTTTTGGAACAGCCGCACGCGCATGTCTTTCTGTTGGACGAGGGAACCAAAATGCTCCTCTGCGTGTTGAAATGCCGGACCTAAACGCTGGAGACTCTCATGCAGTTGCTTCCTCGCCTCTGGGCAACCACCTTGATAGTGGGTTGCGGTGTCTTTGCCGGCTCCGCCCATGCTTCGCTGGAAACCGGCACGAATTATTCCGCTTTGCCGAAGGACCAGATCGCCCTCAACGAATATACCGGTGCCGTCGCCTGCACACCGGTAGAGCCCCACTATCTCCCCTCCTTCATCCGCGCGGCGGACGGCACGATCATCGGCGTCGGTTATGTCGAAATTGAGAATGAGGGCGCGGACTGCTAAGGCATCCGCTTTGCTCGGACGAGGCTCGCCTGCGTTTCCGCAGAGGTGACGAGCCTCTAACCATCATCATGATGGCTGGTCATCTTCTATTGATGCACCTGTAGCAGGCGCAACGCCCCTTGCACCAAAACCCGGCACGCATTTGTTGCAGGGTTAAACTAAAATTAAAGCATTGTTCCGTTCCGGCACGCTTGCGCGCCCAGAAGGCGAAAATCGCCCGAAATTCCTTGCCGAACTGTTAATGCAGCTTCAGCTTCGCCTCTTCGGCGGCCGCCAGAAACTCGGCTCTTGCTTCTTCCACGCTCTTGCGCCCGTCGAGCGCCGCCCGGCAGGCGCTGCGGGCCTTGATATAACGAAGCCCGCGCATACTCGGCCACAGATCCGCCAGGCACTTCAGCGCATCGAACGGCCCATTGACCGTTCGCGCATCGGCACCTTCGAAGCCGACCGTGACCGGGCTGTTCCATCTTTCAGTTGCCATTGACGCTCCTCCACGATTGTCGACAGAAACGAAGCGCAGCATCTCCCAGTTCCTCCGGGGAGACTTTGCGATAGTTAATAGTCTAGCGTGATTTTTGCGGTCAGCAATGGTGGAATGCATTGGGGCTGATGAGGCGAAATGTCCTCTTGATGAGATTCACCAAGCGATCGGTGGGCGCGGGCCAGGAATTCCATTGGAATCTGCAATCATGACTCCCAACCCGAGGGGAATTTTTGGAGGGTGCAACCAAATCGCATGGCGCCGGCGCGGCATCATCGCTACCATGCTGTCGAAGCTGAGGGCTCCACATGGGTTTCGGTCGAAATCTGATCCAGACTGCTTTTCTCTGTGGGGCCTTGGCAATGCCGGTCCTCGCCCGCGGGGCAGAGGTGTCTGCTGAAGACGCTCTGCTGACGCGTCTCTCCATTGAAACCGTGCCACGACTCCAGCGGGAATATTTGCGGGCGACCCTGACACCCCAGGATGAAGGCACGGCGATAGATGTTGCTGCCTATGTTTTGTCTAAGACTTTTGATCGGTGGTATGTCGAAGGTATATTCGATGGAACTTTTTCGTGGCTTCACGCGCCAATTAAGGACGAAGTGTTGGTCACCAGAGAACTGATTGAACTGTGGCAGTTTTCGCCGTTTATATCTTACTATCTCGAGGTAACCGAGATTCCCGACTGCGCAAACAACAGCGTGCTGCTTCCCAGCTGTCACTAGTTTTGCCGAGGGGCGCAAAGGGAGGTCATATTCTTACCGAAAAACTGGTGCTGCCGAGTGGGATTAACCACCGACCTCACCCTTACCAAGGGTCGCCTGTGGTCCGTCGACAATTGTCCCCATCGTTGATCGCCCCTTGAAGGGGTGGTTTCTTATTGCTTGTTTCTGAGCAGGAGATTTGTAGTGGGTTGGCACGCATACATTGATGAAAGCTACTCGCCGGATAAGGATGCCTACGTTATTGGCGGCTGCATATCAACCAAGGAGGAGTGGGCTTCGTTCTCTACGGAGTGGCAATCCTACTTATGGCGATTTGGTCGGGTGGACGAGTCTGGGCTTCGATATTTTCACATGCAAGAAATGGCTCACAATCTTGAAGAGGTCGGCTTTTTCTATAGCGTAATGCAACTTTATGTCGCAGCGTACATTTCAGCGCGCTTCCATAAGTCTGATTTTGAACGAGCCATGAGGCGGATCTATATTCCTGGTAAGATCGTGGAATGGGATCGGCCGAACTATTACTGGATCGCGTTTCGCTGCCTGTTGGACAAATTCCATCTTGAAAGAGAGAAGCTTGCAGACTTGATCCCCTTGGATGAAACGGTTCAGTTTCACATGGATCAAATCTCAAGCGGGAAAGTGGTTGATAAGCTTTGGCCAGAATACATGCAGAACCGAAGCGACATGATGCGAGAGCGCTACGCTGGAATACCCACCTTCGAAAGCGACAAGAACTCTCTTCCGCTGCAGGCAGCAGATCTGTGGGTATGGTGGGTCCGTAAATGGTGCGATCTTAACCAGACCCACCGCATAACCGCTCATGATTTTGACGGCTTTGCGAAGTCCGCCAAACGGCGAGCTCCGAGGGTGACGGTCGATATATCCTTTTCGGAAGATGAATTCTTGCCTACCATGGAGAGATGGGCAAAATCCCAGTCAGGGGGAAACCAAGTCATGGTTTTACCAAGGGGCGCGGCGGAGTTTGATTTGCCGCAATTCTCTTCACAATCGCATTTTAGTATTGCCCGATATCCGTAGTGTTCATGGGGGACTTCGGCGTTGATCGTAGTGAAACGTCGCTTGAATTTGCTCAAGGGTTCACGAACCTTCCCAAGCTGAATATCCATTCAGGGCCGCCACGAGTACTCTTGATGCTGTTTTGTGCGAGATCGCGCCGGACGCGTTGCCAGTCTTCCAACTGAATTTGTTGAAAGAAAACTGGTGCTGCCGAGTGGGATTGAACCACCGACCTCACCCTTACCAAGGGTGTGCTCTACCACTGAGCTACGGCAGCAGGACCAGGACCCGTGCGAGCCGTGTGGCTCAATCGCGAGAACGGGGGGCTATTGCCACAGCTTGGCGGCCAGCGCAAGCCGCAAATTCCAACTTCGCGTGGATTGAGATGCAAGGGCCTTTTGGATCGGCGCGAATTCGGCTAATCCTGTCGCATGAATGAAAAGACCGAAACCGGCCAGCAGAGCCGCAAACAGGCGATCGAGGCACAGGCGAAACTGCGCCGCGAGCGCGCCGCCGAAAAGCTCAGGGAAAATCTGGGGCGGCGCAAACAGCAGGTGCGCGCCCGCCGTTCCGGCCAAGCCGACGAAACAAATGGGCTGCCCGCCGCAAAAATGGACGAATCGTAATGTTCCGTCCGTCGCGAATTGAAGCGTCTCGATAAATCCCCTAAACACCTCACTCCTTATTTCAAGGCAGAACTTTCAGGAAAGGCGGGCGCTGCCCGTAAGCGCACATGGATCGTATCAGAATCGTCGGCGGTAATGAGCTGAATGGCATCATTCCGATTTCCGGCGCCAAGAATGCCGCACTGCCGCTGATGATCGCCTCGCTTCTGACCAGCGACACGCTGACGCTCGAAAATGTGCCGCATCTGGCCGATGTCGAGCTGCTGATGCGCATCCTCGGCAATCACGGCGTCGATGTCGCCGTCAACGGCCGCCGCGAGCGCCAGGAAGATTCCTATTCGCGCACAATCCACTTCACCTGCCGCACCATCGTCGATACCACAGCATCCTATGAGCTGGTCTCGAAGATGCGCGCTTCCTTCTGGGTCATCGGCCCGCTGCTGGCGCGCGAAGGACATTGCCGCGTTTCGCTTCCGGGCGGCTGTGCCATCGGCACGCGCCCCGTCGATCTCTTCATCGAAGGCCTGACGGCGCTCGGCGCGACCATGGAGATCGATGCCGGTTATATCAACGCCAAGGCGCCTGCCGGCGGCCTGATCGGCGCACGCTACACCTTCCCGAAGGTTTCCGTCGGCGCCACCCATGTGGTGATGATGGCGGCAACGCTTGCCCGCGGCACGACGGTCATCGGCAATGCCGCCCGCGAACCTGAGGTTGTCGATCTCGCCAACTGCCTGAACGCTATGGGCGCCAAGATATCGGGCGCGGGTACCGCGACGATCACCATCGAAGGCGTCACCTCGCTCTCCGGCGCCCGCCACCGCGTCCTGCCGGATCGCATCGAGACCGGCACCTATGCGATGGCCGTCGCCATGGCCGGCGGCGACGTCGTGCTCGAAAATACCGATGTGGCGCTGCTCGAAACCGCGCTGGAAACGCTGCGCCGGGCCGGCGCGGAAATCTCGTCGACCAACAATGGCATGCGCATCAAGCGCAACGGCGCCGGCATCAGGCCGGTCGATATCGTCACCGATCCTTTCCCGGGCTTCCCGACCGATCTGCAGGCGCAGTTCATGGCACTGATGACCCGCTCTTCCGGCGTCTCGCATGTCACCGAGACCATCTTCGAAAACCGTTTCATGCATGTGCAGGAGCTCGCCCGCCTCGGCGCCAGGATCTCGCTGTCCGGCCAGACGGCGAAGATCGAGGGTGTCCAACGCCTGCGCGGCGCGCCTGTTATGGCGACCGATCTGCGCGCCTCCGTCTCGCTGGTCATCGCCGGTCTTGCCGCCGAGGGCGAAACCACGGTCTCCCGCGTCTATCACCTCGACCGCGGTTTCGAGCGGCTCGAGGAGAAGCTGACCCGCTGCGGCGCCATCGTCGAGCGCATCAGCGAGTAAGCACCGTTCATCCCGGTTGCGTAATTGGTCGCCGCGCCTTATTTCCCTTGTCTGACGCATCGCCATTCCGGCGGTGCCCGGCCTTGGCCGGTTATGGGATGAGGCTGAATGACCGACCTGAAACTTGTTGCGCTCGATAACGAGGATCTTGCGATCATGTCCGCGCATATGCAGGACAGCGTCTTCAAGGTCGGCGACATCGACTGGTCGCCGCGCGGCGCGCAGTTCGCGCTTGCCGCCAATCGTTTCGTCTGGGAAGGTGCCGAGCGCAAGCGCAAGGGTTTCGAGCGCCGTCGTGCTGCCTTGGTCTTCAAGCGCGTGCTTGCCGTCCGTTCGCTCGGCATTGATCGCGGCAAACGCGACGAGGTGCTGTCGCTGCTGGCGCTGCTCTTCGAGCAAAAGGGCGAGGGGCCGGAGGGCACGATCGAGCTGTCCCTGTCCGGCACCGCCTCGATTGCGCTCGATGTCGAATGCATCGAGGTCCAGCTGGCCGATATCGGCGGCGCCTGGGAGGCTTCCTCCAAGCCTCGTCACCGCTAATGCATGTCGCCCGGAAGTGTGCAGCGGTTCCGGGATAACGACATGCATAAAACAATGAGTGTTTGACGCCCTAAAGTTTGAACATCGCAGTTTCGAGTTGGGAAGGAATATCGACCTTGGCAATCTGGCTGGATCAGGCATCGGAAGGTTTCGAGCAGCATTTTGCCGCCTTTCTGACGACGAAGCGTGAAGTCTCCGAGGATGTGAACGTGGTCGTTCGCGCCATCATTGATGACGTGCGCGCCCGTGGCGATGTGGCGCTTGCCGAATATTCGCTGAAATTCGACGGCATCGATTACGCCACCGTCCCGATGCGTGTCACGCCTGAAGAGATCGACGCCGCCGTCGAGGCGGTGCCTTCGGAAGTGCTGGGGGCGCTGAAGCTCGCCGCACTGCGCATCGAGTCCCATCATCGCCGGCAGCTGCCGAAGGACGATATCTACGAGGACGATATGGGTGTCGGTCTCGGCTCGCGCTGGACGGCGATCCAAGCGGTCGGGCTCTATGTTCCGGGCGGCACCGCGAGTTATCCGAGCTCGGTATTGATGAATGCGGTGCCGGCCAAGGTCGCCGGCGTCGATCGCATCGTCATCGCCGTTCCTGCCACCGGCGGCGCCGTCAATCCGGCGGTGCTTGCCGCCGCCAAGCTTGTCGGTGTCACGGAGATTTATCGTGTCGGCGGCGCCCAGGCGATCGCGGCTCTTGCCTATGGCACCGAGACGATCGCTCCGGTCGCCAAGATCACCGGCCCCGGCAATGCCTATGTCGCCGCCGCCAAGCGCCATGTCTTCGGCACCGTCGGCATCGACATGATCGCCGGCCCCTCCGAGGTGCTTGTCATTGCAGACAAGGACAACAATCCGGATTGGATCGCAGCCGACCTCTTGGCCCAGGCCGAGCACGATGTCAGTTCCCAGGCGATCCTGATCACCGACGATGCCGCATTCGGCAAGGCGGTGGAGCAGGCCGTCGAACGCCAGCTGAAGACGCTGAACCGCGCCGAGACGGCGGCGGCAAGCTGGCGCGATTTCGGCGCAGTCATCCTCGTTTCCGACCTGAAACAGGCCATTCCGCTGGCAAACCGTATCGCTGCCGAGCATCTGGAGCTCGCCGTCGCCGATCCGGACCGGCTGCTCGACGGCATCCGCAATGCCGGCGCGATCTTCATCGGCGCCCATACGCCTGAGGTGATCGGTGATTATGTCGGCGGTTCGAACCATGTGCTGCCGACGGCGCGTTCGGCGCGCTTCTCGTCCGGCCTTTCGGTGCTCGATTTCGTCAAGCGCACCTCGATCCTGCGCCTTGGGCCTCAGCAGCTCCGCACCCTTGGCCCGGCGGCGATCGCCCTTGCTGTCTCCGAAGGCCTCGATGCCCATGCGCGGTCGGTCGCGATCCGCCTCAACCTCGAAAGGTGAGGGCATGGCGAAGGGCGAATTCCGGCTTTGCGACGTCGTTCTTGACGATACGATCGGCCGTTCGACGCCCGATGTCGAGCATGAACGCGCCGTCGCCATCTTCGATTTGATCGAGGAGAACAGGTTCGAGCCGCTCGGCCATGTCGGCGGACCTTACCGGCTGAACATCTCGCTGGTCGATTCGAAACTGGTTTTTGCCATCACCACTGAAGAGGGCGGCGGCGTCGCCACTCATATCCTGTCGCTCACGCCCTTCCGGCGGATCGTCAAGGATTACTTCATGATCTGCGAGAGCTATTACGAAGCGATCCGTTCGTCGACGCCGAGCCGCATCGAGGCGATCGACATGGGCCGGCGCGGCATCCACAATGAAGGCTCGCAGACGCTGAAGGATAGGCTGGCCGGCAAGATAGAGGTCGATTTCGATACCGCCCGGCGCCTTTTCACGCTGGTCTGCGTGCTCTACTGGCGCGGATGACGGCAATGGAGCGCGCCGCCGATGTCGAGGAGGGAAAGCGGCCGGGTGCCATCCTCTTCATGTGCGGGATGAATGCCATCCGCTCGCCGATAGCCGAAGCGATCGCCCGTAGCATTCTGCCGGCCAATACCTATATCAGGTCTGCCGGCGTTCGCGCCGGCGAGCGCGATCCCTTCGTAGATGCCGTGCTCGAGGAGATCGGGCTTTCCCTTGGGCGCCGCCAGCCGCAGACGCTGGAAGAGCTCGAGGATGATTACTTCGATCTGATCATCACGTTGTCGCCCCAGGCCCATCATGCAGCACTCGAGCTGACGCGGTCGAATGCGATCGACGTTGTCTATTGGCCGACCATGGATCCGACGGTTGCAATCGGAACGCGCGAGCAGATTCTGGAGAGCTACCGCGAGGTCCGCGATCACCTGGCCGGCCTCATCGAAAGCCGGCTACTCAAACGAAATGGCATTGCCGCGCAATCGGCGTGAAAACAAATAAAGGAAAGCCTGATCAACGAGGTTCACAAACCTGCGTTGATTGTGTAGTTTCCGCCCAAATTTTAAAGGCGCGCGCTGCGCTGCCTATTCAACGCACAGGAAGAAAACACTTATATGCCTAAAGAAGAAGTCCTCGAATTCCCGGGAATCGTCACCGAACTTCTGCCGAATGCGACGTTCCGCGTGAAGCTCGAAAACGAACACGAGATCATTGCCCACACCGCGGGCCGCATGCGCAAGAACCGCATCCGCGTTCTCGCCGGCGACAAGGTACTTGTGGAAATGACGCCCTACGATCTGACCAAGGGCCGCATCACCTACCGTTTCAAGTAAGTTTGCCCGAAGGTCCCCGCAAGGGTTTTTGCTCCCGTCTGACGATGGTCGAGGTTCCATGGCGCTGAAATACAAGCTCATTCTGGCCTCGGGCTCGCCCCGTCGCGTCGACCTGCTCAACCAGGCCGGCATCGAGCCGTCGCGCCTTATGCCGATGGATATCGACGAGGCGCCGAAGAAGTCGGAGCACCCGCGTTCGCTCGCCCGCAGGCTTTCGGCGGAGAAGGCGGAAGCAGCCCTTGCCGCCATCAAGAGCGATATCACCTGGAAGGGCAGCTATATCCTCTCTGCCGATACGGTGGTCGCTGTCGGCCGGCGCATTCTCGGCAAGGCAGAGTTCGCCGACGAGGCGTTGAACTCGCTGCATCTCTTGTCGGGACGCAACCATATGGTCTACACCGGCGTTTGCCTGGTGACCCCGGATCGTAAGGTCCGTCAGAAGATCGTCGAGACCAAGGTGCGCTTCAAGCGTCTCTCCGGCTTCGAGATCGAGAACTACCTGGCCTCCGGCCAGTGGCGCGGCAAGGCAGGCGCCTACGGCATCCAGGGCCTCGCCGGCACCTTCGTACAGAAGATGGTGGGCTCCTACACCAATGTCGTCGGCCTGCCGCTTTATGAAACCATTTTGCTTTTGACCGGCGAGGGCTTCGATGTGCATAGCCGGTGGCCCGAGGGCTGAGCCCGACGGCTAATCCCATAGGATGAACCGATATGCCTGAAGACAAGAAAGCGGCCGCCAAGGTCGAACCGCTGCGCAAGACGCGCCCTTGCCCCGAATGCGGCAAACCTTCCCACCGCGAACATTATCCCTTCTGTTCCAACCGCTGCCGCGAGGCCGATCTCTCCCGCTGGCTGACCGGCGCCTATGCCATTCCGGTTGCCGACGACGAGACGAAGGCCGATTATCCGGATGAGGAAAACTAGAGAAATCCACCCGCGAAGCTCTTATTTTTCCTCATGAATCCGCAAAGCCGGCAAGACCGTCAAAAAAGAGTCATTTGACGCTTGCCATGGGCGAACAAGATGCTATAACCCCGCTCGCTTCCGGGGTGAACCAAGGCCCCATGGTTCCTTTCTTGAAAGGAGCCATCGGAAGCAGGTTAGCCCAGGTAGCTCAGTTGGTAGAGCAGCGGATTGAAAATCCGCGTGTCACTGGTTCGATTCCGGTCCTGGGCACCACTTTGATTTCCTTGCATAATTAGCGAACTTTTGGCCTTGGAAAAAGGCGTCTGCTTGGCGGCCGTGGTAGCACATTGGTAGCCGCGCCAAACGGGGTGGAGAGGGCCAAAAACAGCGTGGCCGGCGCGATGGCGGGCCGTGTATCGACGGGGCGTTCGTTTCAACGGGCCTCATATCGTGATGGCCTGGAACAGGGAAGACCCGACCACCTCGCGTGACGACATCATCGATATCGCACGCTCGCTGGTGCCGCCGGCCAGGTGAGCGCATGGAACGTCAGCCGTTTCGCCGGGTCGGCCTCTTCACCTTAACCTTGATCTACGCGTTACATTGTGGACGAGTTCGCTGATGGTCGCGAACTCACCGAATAAAGCAGTAAGCTTGGCTTGCTCCTTGCCATCCAATCGGTGCTGCGAGCAGAAGTCCGCGATGCACCAGACCTTCGCCGCTGCGATAGGCTCGGCAGTAATCGAATCAATGTGTTGCATTGTAGTCCTCCCGCAAAGGAAGCTAACGAAGTTCAAATTAGCTTTCAATGAAATAAGAGGTCTTCCAAAAACTGCGGTTCCCATTGCCCGACGCGCCGCCGCTCTCGTTTCTACGCCGCGAAACGGCGTGCAGCCTTGTCGGACCATATCAAGCACGCTGCCGCTGGTTCCTGACGTCGAAGACGGACTGAGCGACGTCTGGGGTCGCGCGGTGCCACGGATCGGCAGACCTCTCAATTCTCAGAGGTCCTACGATATTCCGTCGGTGCGCAGCCAACCGCATTTTTGAATTGGCTGGAAAAATGGAAGGCGGAATGAAAGCCGAGAAGGCCGGCGATTTCTTTTACGGATTTGTCGGTGTTTACCAGGAAGTCGCGTGCTCGCTGAACGCGGACGTTCATTTGATACTGTTTCGCCGACATCCCGGTTTGCTCACGAAACAGCCGGCGAAAATAGGGGTAGCTCACCCCCATCTCTGCTGCGAGATCCTCGACCGATTGTGAAGTTCCGCAGCGCTCCATCAGGATCATGCGCGCCCGATCGACGAGGCGCGCGCCGGCGCCGCTTGCCAGATCGTCCGGCCGGCAGAGCAGCGCAAGGAGCTGCAACCCGAGCGTGGATATCACCAGCTGATGAAGCACAGGATCCTGCCGCGCCAGGTCATGGATGGCGGCGAACACATGATTGATCTCATCGCTTGCCGGGTTGAGCGGGCGTTCGACATGCAGGAGGCCAGCATCCACTGCAAAATCGAAAGCGGTTCCCCGGCACTCTATCCAGTGCTCGGTCCAGCCGGTTCGCCGATCGGGCGCGAACCTGTGCCACACGTCTGGGAACAGGAGAAAAATCGATCCTTCCGTGACGCGCACCTGTCGGCGCAGGTTGCCGAATTCGAGCTTCCCGCTGCCGGCGCTGATCAGCACGACCTGATAGGCCTGAAGGATGCGGCCTCGAGACCAGCTGAAATGATGGTCGTCCGGATGACGGCTCGGAGGGTAACTGGAGTGCGGCGCAATGACCGAATAGCCCGTCGAGACAGCGGTGCAGCCCCATGCTGCAGAAATTCTGCTGTCAGGCATGTAGACGAAGTAGTTTTCCGTCATTTGACGTCGCCTTTTTAGGATCATTTTTTGTATGCAAATGATCACTTTTGTGGATTTTGGCGTCGTGTCAACAGGTGGGGCCGATGGTACCGTCATCAGGTCAGGGCAAAGTCGATCGAATTTGCCGAAACGCTGATTGCATCAGCTATCGCCGCTGCCGGGGAGGGTAGGGGCTGGGAGGAGAATAGATATGAAAACTCACGCCAGACTGCTGGTCGCAGCCGCTTGCCTCGCCGCATCTGCTGCCCATGCCGATGATTTCCACGGGTTCGATCCCGCGAAGTTCGACGGCAATATGCTTTCGGCCGAGGCTCTCAAGGCCATGGCCGCCGACGCGTCGAAAGTGACGCCTCCGAAAAACGGCAGCAAGTACAGCATCGGCTTCGCCAATCTTCAGCGTGACATCGCTTTCGGCGTGCTCGTGGAGAAAGGCATTCAGGCAAACGCCGATGCTGCCGGCGTGGAACTCGTTGTCGCCGACAACCGGCTCGATGGGCCGACCGCGCTTGCCAATGCCAAATCTTTCGCCGAACGCAAGGTTGACTACGTCATCGAGTTTCAGACCGACGCAAACTTCGGTCAGACCGTGATGGACGTGTTCAAGCAAGACGGCACCAAGGTCACGGCAATCGATATCCCCATGCCCGGTGCAAGTTTCTTCGGCGTGAACAATCCGAAGTCCGGTTTCATGGGCGGGTCCTACCTTGCAACGGCTGCGGCAAAACAATTTGGCGCGGACACGGTAAAAAGCGGCTATCTCGTCATCGGCGCACTGCCCCAGTCGGGCGTCATCCCGCGCATGCGCACGGAAGGTCAGCGCGCCGGCTTCCTGGCCCTGACCAAGGATTTCCCGGCCGACCACATCATCGAGATCGATACGAAGAATACGCTGCAGGAATCCTATACCCAGATGAACAACGTACTCGGCCGCATTCCGCCAGGAGCGCCGATCCTGATCATCGCGATCAACGACCAGGCGACCATGGGCATGCTGCAGGCCGTCCGAGCAGCCGGACGTGTTGATCAGGCCATCGCCGTCGGCAACGGCGCGGATGAAGCCGAGGCGCTTGCCAGGGACCCGAAACTCGTGGCGGCGACGGGTTCGTTTCCAGGCAGCTACGGGAATTATCTCATTCCGATTGCGCTGTCTGCGCTCGCCGGAAAGGCCGTGCCGGAGGCAACCTTCGTCACCCATCAGATGGTAACAAAGGCAAACATCTGCAAATTCTACAAGGAATTCGCGTGCGCCGGCGAAGCCGACGGTTACACGTTTCCCGAGGCAGAGTTCGCAAGCTACCTCTCTGGTCTGAAAAAAGAGGATTGGTTGAAGGGGTACGAGGCAATTCTCCCCAAGCAATGATCTGGGGTCGGAGGCGATTCTGATGCAGACTGTATCGAGCACGGAGAACCGCGTGGCGCGGCTCCAAATCACCAACGTCACGAAGTCCTTCTCCGGCGTGCAGGTCCTGAAAAACGTCACCTGTTCGGCCGATGCTGGCGAGGTCGTGGCGCTGCTCGGGGCTAACGGTGCAGGCAAATCCACGCTGATGAAGATCCTGTCCGGCGTCTATTCCTGCGACGCCGGACAGATACAGATCGATGGGGCCGCAGTCGACATCACGTCGGCACGTGCGGCCATAGCATCGGGCATTCGCCTGATGCCGCAGGAACTGTCCGTGCATCCGGACTTGTCGGTCGCGGAGAACATCGCGTTGGGATCGATGCCCCAGCGCAAGATCGCCGGCATAAGTTTCGTCGACCGTGCCGCCATGCAGAGGCAGGCGACGACGCTGCTCGGCCGACTGAAGCTCGGTCATGTCTCTGCGAGCCGGAGAATGGGATCGCTATCGCTTCCGGAGCAGCGGATCGTCGAGATCGCCCGGGCATTGGCCGGCCAGGCTCGTATTCTGATCATGGATGAACCGACTGCTGCACTCGGAGAAGCAGATGCCGAAACCCTGTTCGGGGTGATCGACGCGCTTCGCGCCGACGGCGTCACGATCATCTATATCTCCCACTACCTCGACGAGGTGTTTCGCCTCTCCGACCGGATCGTCGTGTTGCGGGACGGCGAGGTGAGCGGCCAGTTCCAGACGAGCGCCACCAGTCACGAAGAGGTGCTGCGGGCGATGCTCGGAAGCGATCTCGGCGATCTTTTTCCGGCAAAGTCGCAATTCCTGCCGGACGAGACGATCCTGACTGTCGAAGGACTGTCGCTGCCAGGCTGGCTCAGCGACGTGTCCTTTTCGGTGCGCCGCGGCGAGGTCCTGGGTGCGTTCGGCCTGATCGGCTCCGGGATTGAGAAGGTCGGCAGAGCCATTTATGGGGCGGAGCCCAGGGCGAAGGTCCGTTCAATCCGGATGGGGACAGCCGAAACGGCGTTGTCGAACCCGCGGGCAAGCATTCGAAGCGGTATCGGTTTCGTTGCAGCCGAGCGCAAGCGGCAAGGCCTGATTGCCAACCTCACCGTCCGTACCAACACGACCCTTCCTTACCTCACGCGGTTTACGCGCTTCGGGCTCGTTGATGACAATCGGGAGCGGGTAATGTCGCAACACTGGATCCGCACCCTGCGCGTCAAGACGACGGGTCCGGAGCAGAAGATAAGACTCCTGTCCGGCGGCAACCAGCAGAAAGTGTGCCTGGTGCGATGGCTGCTCGGCGACCCCAAGCTGCTCATTCTCGAGGAACCGACCCGCGGGGTCGACCTCGGCGCTCGACGAGAGATTTATGAGGAGATCCGCCGGCTCGCAGCGAACGGATTGGGCATACTCCTCGTCTCATCGGACGCTGAGGAGGTCGCCGGTCTTGCCGACCGAGCGATCGTCTTCGAAGAAGGCCGGGCCGTGGCCACACTGGGAGCCAATGCATCGGCCGCCGAGCTGATGCAGGCGGCGGAGTCGCACTCCGTGTCTGCTGCGAACGAATTGGAGAAAGCATGAACAAGTCAAACTCGATCGTTGCGGGCGAACCCAAGCCGACCAGCCAACGCCAGTCGATGACGGAGATCCTTGCCAGACCGGTCGCCGGGATCGTGGTCCTGCTGGGCTTCTATGTCATCCTTCTCGCGGCTTTCGCTATGCTGTCGCCGTTCTTTCTGTCGGTGAGCAATCTTGCCAATATCGGCACGAACATGGCCTTTATCGGGCTCATGGCCGCAGCCGGAACGCCGCTGATCATAGGCGGTGGACTCGACCTGTCGGTGGCTGCCGTTGCCGGACTGGCCGGCGTCATCGTCGCATTGATGCATTCCAACGGGATCAATATCTGGGTTGGATGCCTGACAGCCTTGGTCATCGGCGCCGGGGTCGGAATTTTGAATGGCGTGATCGTCACCAAGCTGCGCCTCAATCCCCTGATTGTGACACTCGGGACGATGAGCATCTTCTCGGGCCTGTCGATGGTCATGACGGGTGGCTTGAGCAAGCCGCTTTTCGTGCCGGCCTTCAACTGGCTTGGTTCAGGTCGCATCTTTTTCGTGCCGTTTCCCGTCATCGTCATGCTGATCGTCTTTGCCGTCCTTTGGCTCGTGCTTGCCAAGACGCCGTTCGGACGGTTTGTGTACGCAACCGGCGGCAATCCCGAGGCCAGCAGCCTTCTCGGCGTGCCGGTCGAGCGCACCCAGATGATCCTCTACGTGATCTCGGGCATTTCAGGCGCTGCCGCTGGTATCATTCTTGCAGCAATGCTCGGCGCGGCAGCCCCGAATGCAGCAAGTCAGCATCTGCTGACGATCATCGCCGCGATCATTCTTGGAGGCACGAGCCTCTTTGGCGGGCGGGGAAGCGTCTGGGGTACGCTGATTGCGGTGCTGATCCTCGGAACTCTGAACAACGGCCTGACCCTCATGAACGTGTCCAGTTTTTGGCAGGATGTCACGCGCGGTGTCGTGTTGCTTCTGGCCGTGGGCCTCGACCAGCTTCGTGTCCGCCTGCAGGGCTGACCCCGCTATAATTCCAGGAGAAAATGGAATGTCTGATCGCCCTTTGAAGGCCGGCCTGTTCGGGATCGGTCTGGAGGCCTATTGGCCGCAGTTTGACGGCCTCGAAGCAAGGCTGCGCGGATATGTACATGTCGTCGCGTCCAAGCTGGAACGGCCTGGGGTCGAAGTCGTCAATCTTGGCCTCGTCGATACGCCGGAGAAGGCCGTCGATGCCGGCCATTTGTTTCGCCAGGCCGATGTCGATATCATTTTCCTTTACATCACCACCTACGCTCTATCGTCGACCGTCTTGCCGGTTGTTCGGCGTGCAAAGGTGCCGGTCATTATTTTGAATCTGCAGCCGGCTGGTGCGATCGATTACGCGTCCTTCAACGCACTCGGCAATAGGACTGCCATGACCGGCGAGTGGCTGGCGCACTGCGCTGCATGCCCGGTGCCCGAGATTGCCAATGTGTTCACTCGAGCGGGCATTCGGTTCCACCAAGTAACAGGCGTTCTCAACGATGACCCGTTTGTCGACAACGAGATCGAGGAGTGGATCGAGGCCGCACGGGTAGCCCAAGTCATGTCGCATAATCGCCTTGGCGTCATGGGGCGCTATTACAACGGCATGCTCGATATCTATTCCGATCTCACAGCTCAAAGCACGGCATTCGGGACACACATCGAAGTGGTGGAGATTGACGAACTAGCACGCCTCAGACGCGACGTTGGCGAGGCGGAAGTGGCGGCCTGCTTGGACAGAATCCGAACGGAATTCGACGTGCAGCCGGATTGCGATCCGGACGAACTGGCGCGGGCGGCAAGAACTGCTGTCGCGCTGCGCAAACTCGTCGACGCGAAGCGTCTCGGCTCGCTCGCCTATTATCATGAATCGGTGTCCGGGCATGAATACGAGGACGTCATCACGTCGGTAATCGTTGGTTGTTCGATGCTCACCGCCGAAGGCATACCCGTTGCTGGCGAATATGAGATCAAGAACGCGCAGGCCATGAAGATCATGGACAGCTTTGGCGCCGGAGGTTCCTTCACCGAATATTATGCAATGGATTTCGAAGCAGATGTGGTCCTGATGGGCCATGATGGCCCAGGCCATACCAAAATTGCAGAGGGTCGAACCAAGATCCGTCCTCTGGAGGTCTATCACGGTAAGGTCGGCGCCGGCGTTAGCGTCGAAATGTCGGTTAAGAATGGCCCGGTCACACTGCTCTCCGTGGTGGAGTGCGCCGGAAAAGTGAAGCTGTTGTGCGCCGAAGGACAATCGGTGCCCGGGCCGATCCTGGAAATTGGAAACACCAACAGCCGCTATCAATTTCCAATCGGGGCGCGCGCGTTCGTCGAGAATTGGAACGCCGAAGGACCGGCGCATCATTGCGCAGTCGGCGTCGGACACATTGGGAGCAGCATCGAAAAATTAGGAAAGCTGTTGGAGGTCGAATTCGTGAGAATTTGCTAATTGTCAAAATATTTCTCGATGCGGGAACTGCTTGACGAATAAAAAGCCAGTCGAAACGATCGCAGCTCCTCTACCCATCTTGCCGGCGTTGCTCTGGAGCCTCAAGGGGTGCGCCTGAGCCAGCGCGTTGAAGGCTCCCCGGGCATGAACACTTATCGCGCCGGTCGCGATAAATGTGGCCGCTTTCGTGTTTGGCGGCCGTAGTGGCATGCTGGTGGCAGCGCCTAACCCCGCAGCGAGGGCAAAAATCAGCTTGGCCGGCGCGATGCATGGCCGGGTCTCGACGGGGCGGTCGTGTCAACGGGTCTCATATCGTGATCGCCTGATGGGAACCGCGACTCCGCCCGTCCGTTACCATTGAGCAACGGAGGAAATGGACATGCGCAAGAAAAAAGCCATCGTCGAGGCGGCGCTCGAGTCCGAGTACGAGCGCCAGGCACTGGGGATCATGAATACGGAGCAAGCTTTGAAGCTTGAGGATTCCGACGGTCTTGTCTTCAGTCATCCGGATAAGGAGGCAGGAGTGACGGATCACTTCGTTGATCAAGATGAGCTGCGCCGGTTGGTGCGGCGGTCAACCTCGCCGGTTCCCGTATTGCAATCGCAGGATCGTACTACTCGGCAGGGCCGGACTGCACGTTAGTCCTGAACTTCAGGCAATCATGTAACCGCCGTCCACCGGCATCGATATGCCGTTCACCATGGCAGCCTGGTCGGACAGCAGGAAAAGAACAACCTCGGCAATGTCTACCGGCTCAGCGAAGCGTCCGACCGGAATTCGCTTCATCATCCCCGCGGCCTTTTCGGGATCGCTCCATGCCTTCACCGCCATTGGTGTCAACGTCACCGTCGGGTGGACGCCGTTCGCGCGGATGCCGTGAGGCGCGAGCTCTTTTGCCATGACCCGCGTCAAGCCATCCAATCCACCCTTGGACGCGCAATAAGCGGCGTGATCGGGGATGCCGACGAAGGATGCGACCGACGAGACATTGACGATGGCGCCTGGACGGCCTTCCTTGATCAGCGAACGGGCATATTCCTGGGCGACGATCATCGGAGCGCGCGTATTGACCGCGACAAGACGGTCGAATGCTTCGACGGTTGTCTCCAGGAACGGCTGAAGCTCGGTCGTGCCGGCGCAGTTGATAAGGAAATCTGCGGGAAGGGCAGCGATCGCCGCCTCTTTGGTCGCATCGGCATCCGCGAGATCGACCTGGATTGCCCGGCAGCCGAATTCCCCTCGCAGCGCTTCGACGTCGGCGCCGCTGCGGGTCAGGGCGACGACCTGCGCACCCCGTTCGACGAGCATCCTTACAATTTCACGTCCGATGCCTTTGCCGGCGCCGGTCACGATCACCGTCTTTCCTTTGAACTCCATGCGTCGTCCTCCTACAGTCTCTGGCCTGTTTCCCGATCGAAGATATGCGCACGTCGGGGATCTATGTGGAAGTACATCGTCCGTCCGGGATCGACCTCGATGCGCTCGCGGATCAGGGCGTCGATCGGCACGCCTCCCGTGCGACCGAAGATCAATGTCTCTGAACCCGTCGGCTCGAACACCGAGACTTCGACCGGAACGCCTTCTTCGCCGATCGTGATGTGCTCCGGTCGGATACCGTAGGTCACGGCTCGTCCTTCATCCGCATTTGTGTCCGCCAGCGGAAGAGTGATGCCCTGGTCGGTGACGACGATCTTCCTGCCGTCGCTTGTGGCTATGCGGCCCTGAAGGAAGTTCATCGATGGGCTGCCGATGAAGCCGGCGACGAAGAGGTTGACCGGGAAGTCGTAGAGATCAAGAGGCTTGCCGATCTGCTCGACCCTGCCGTCGCGCATCACCACGATCTTGTTGGCCATCGTCATCGCCTCGATCTGATCGTGCGTGACGTAGACGGTGGTGGTCTTCAGCCGCTGGTGAAGCTCCTTTATCTCGACGCGCATGGTGACGCGGAGTTTGGCGTCGAGGTTCGACAGCGGCTCGTCGAACAGGAAGACCTGTGGATCGCGGACGATGGCGCGGCCCATCGCCACGCGTTGACGCTGTCCGCCCGACAGTTGCTTCGGATAGCGGTCGAGATAACGTGTCAGGTCGAGGATCTCGGCTGCCCTGCCGACCTTCTCGGCGATCTCCGCCTTCGGTCGCTTGGCCATCTTTAGCGGAAAGCCCATATTCTCGGCGACCGTCTTATGGGGATAGAGCGCGTAGCTCTGAAACACCATCGCGATGTCACGCTCCTTCGGGGGAGCATTGGTGACGACACGGCTGCCGATCCGGATATCTCCGCTGCTGACCGTCTCCAGCCCGGCGATCATCCGGAGCAGGGTGGATTTGCCGCAGCCGGATGGACCGACCAGCACGACGAATTCGCCGTCCTCGATGTCGACGCTGACGCCATGCATGACCTGAAGAGAGCCATATTTCTTGGTGACGTCGCTAACCTGTACGTTTGCCAATGTCGTTCCCCCTAAAGCAGCACGATTTGTGACTTGATGTCGTTGACGGAATTCATCGCCTCATCCCTTCCAGACGATATAGGCGCCAAGGACTGCCGAGATTGCCGCCGCGAACCATACGGAAAGCCCGAACGGCTCGATGAACCGCATCCAAAACAGGGAGAGCGCGACCCAGATCACGATCGAGATGAAGAGCCGGTCGAACCAGTTCGTTTCGATTGGCAGGAAGCCTGGCTTGGGTTCGTTATTTTCTGATTGAGACGTCATCGCTTCATCCTTTCACGGCACCGAAGGTCAGGCCGGCGACGATGTGACGCTGGACAACCGAAAAGACGATGAGCGCCGGAACCAATGTCAGCATCGAGATCGCGGCCATGATGCCCCAGGCCGTCCCCGTCGTCGTCACATATTCCGACAGGCCGGTGGTGAGTGTCCGCGCATGGAAGTTGGTGAGCGTCGCCGCCAGCAGATATTCGTTCCACGCAAACACCCAGGTTAGGATCAGCGTCACCGCAAGTCCGGGCCGTGCCAAAGGAAAGATGATATCATAGAGCACGGTCCATGGGCTCGCGCCGTCCATATAGGCCGCCTCGTCCAATTCCTTCGGAATGCCTTCCACGGTCGGGCGCAGCGTCCAGATCGCGAAGGGAAGGTTGAAGGAGCAATAGACCAGGATCATGCCCAACTTGGAATCGGCGAGCGAGAAGTCGCCGATCCTGTAGACCTGCGTCAAAAGCAGGAAAAGCGGCAGGAGGAAAACCGCCGGCGGCGCCATGCGGTTGGTGATCGTCCAGAAGAAGATGCTTTCCTTGCCGGCGAGGTCGAAGCGCGTCAGGGCGTAGCAGGCAAGGAAGCCGAGCGTGGTGACGAGCAGCGCGTTGCCCGACGAAATGATCAGCGAGTTGAGCATGTATCCGCGCAAGGTCGGATTGGTCAGCACGTCCTGGTAATTCTTCCAGAAGAAGCTCCGGAGAATGACATCGGGCGTCGAAAACAGGTCGAACGGCTGTTTCACCGATATGACGAAGAGCCAGTAGATCGGGAAAAGGGTGACGAAGCTTATCAAGGTCCAGAGGACGACCGGAAGCCAGGGAAAACGGGTCTTCATCGCTTCAACCTCTCTTCACGCGGGGTGCAATCAGGCCGACATAGAGCAGCCAGCAGACGACGATGGTGAGATAGAGGACGATGACGGAGATCGCCGAACCGTAGCCGTAATTCGTCTTGGGAAAGACTTCCCTGAAGATATGGACGCCGATGTAGCGCGTCGATGAGCCCGGGCCGCCGCCGGTCAGCATCAGGACTTCGTCGACGGTGCGCAGTGCGTCCATCAGCCTGATGAACACCGTGGCGAGCAGGGCCGGGCGGATCAGGGGCAGCGTTATGTGCCAGAAGATCTGGCTCTTGCCGGCGCCGTCGATCTGCGCCTGCTCGAACGGGTCTGATGGAAGCGAGACGAGTGCGGCGATCAGCGAGAGGGTGACGAGCGGCGTCCAGTGCCAGATATCCATGATGACAGTGACGGTGAAGGCCGCAACGGCGCTCTGGCCGATATTCAGATCGTAGCCGAACCAGCTCCTCAGAAGATAGGGAATGATGCCGATGGACGGGGTGGTCATCAGCTTCCAGACCGAGCCGACGATGATCGGCGCCATGATCAGCGGCAGAGTATGGATCGTGCGAAACACCGCTTTTCCGGGAAAGTCCTTGAGCAGCGCCTGGGCGAGGATATAGCCGAGGACCAGTTCCGACACGACCGCGAAGAAAACGAATGCCAGGGTGATGCCGAGCGATGCCAGGAATTGCGGGTCGAAGACGAGCCGCCGATAGTTCTCAGCCCAGTTGAAGATCATGCCCGGATTGGCCGCGAACGGGTTCCATGAATGGAAAGAGACCCAGAGGACGTAGATGAACGGAAAGATCCCGAACAGTCCGAGGATCACTATGGTCGGTGACAGCAACAGCCACCCGAGCTTCTGCGAATGCATCGCCTACCCCCCATTGAACACTATGTGGATGTCCGGCCCATCTGGGAACGGAAGATGACGGGTCGTCGGAACGACCCGTCAAGTTGGGGAGGATGTTTTATTTGCGATAGCCGAGCGAGGTGAGCTCTTCTTCGGCTTTGGCCGCCATCTGGTCGAGGCCTTCATCAGGCCCGATGTTGCCGGTCAGGATGTCGTAGAAGATAGGAGCGGTCGCTTCACGCACCTGAGCGTGGAAGGGGTAGGGGGGAGCGCCGGCGAAGAGCTTGCCGTCGTCCTTCAGCATCGTGTAGAAGCCGCCGAGCTTGGCGTCCATCTCCTTCACCTTCGGATCGTCGAACGTCGCCGCATTGGTGATGCGCGGTGCGGCGATGGCCCAATCGGGCTGCACTTCGTTCTGGCCGATGAATTCGAGGAACAGCAGTGACGCTTCCTTGTTCTTGGACGTGACCGGCACGCCGAAGGCACCGCCATCGTAATAGCCGATATAGCCCTTTCCGGCTTTCGCGTCGTCCAGCACGCCCGGCTCGAGCGGCGGCAGAGCGAAACCGACCTGGCCGACCACCTTCGACTGCGCCGGATCGCTTGCGATCCACGCGGCATTCTCACCGTAGATCAGTCCCTGGGCGACACGGCCCGCGGCGAAGGTCGTTGCGGTTTCCGTCCAGGTTGACTGCGTCGATTCCGGAGGAGCGATGTCGCGCAGGTGCAGCCAGTACTTCAACGCCGCCTTCGCCTTGTCGCTGTTCATCGCGCCGCCATGTTCGACCGTCGCCGCATAGTTGTTCTTGGCGTCGATGCCCCAATTGTAGACGCCGAAGGTCGGCACGATGGACTCGAAGAATTCATACCAGGACGCCGGATGGCCTGTATGTGCCTGAGCCGTCGTGCCCCAGAGCTCCATGCCGTTGTCCTTGCCGTACTTCGTGAAGAAGTCGGCGATCTCGGTATATTCCGCGTGTGTGGTCGCCGGCTTCAGGTCCTTGCCTGTTTCCTTCTTGAAGGCTTCCTTGATCTTCGGATCGTCGAAGAGGTCCTTGCGATAGAGATACGCCTTCAGGAAGGCTTCCATCGGAACGCCGAAGAGATCGCCGCTCGAGTCCTTGAAGTAGTCGGCAAAGCTGGTGAAATTGGCGTCGTCGTAGGTCGGCGCCTTCAGATCCGGCTGGTCTTTCAGCGTCTTCGTGATGTCGACGAGGAAATTCCTGGCCAGATAGGAGTAGATGATGTCCTGCTCGATATAGACCATGTCATAGATGCCGGTCTTGGCTTCCATGTCCTTGATGGCCTTGTCATACATCTGATCCCAGGACGTCGTCTCGATGTCGACCTTGATGCCGGTCTTTTTTTCGAATTCCGGAGCGAGCACGGTCCTGATGTAGTTCGATGGCGGGGTGCTCTCGGTGACGCCGTGCAGTGTCACGCCCTTGAATTTGGCGCCGGCGTCGGACCAGAAGTCAGCCCAGGCCGGCGAAGCAGTCGTGGCGAGGCCGAGCGTCAGCGCAAGCGCGCTGGCCTTCAAAGCATAATTCATTTTCAATCCTCCCAAAGTGCAGCGAGATCATTTCGCCGGTCCTTTGTGTAGGCCAAAAAAACTGGCGACGCAACATTTGTTGTTTAACCATGCAAATCGTTGATCTATCCCATTGATTTTTGCAGAAACTAATTTCCGGCGGAGGGTGTGATGCAAATCGCAAGAAGTGTAATATATTGCATTGCAAGGTAATTTCGCAAAGCAGCACAAAAATTGCCGTTAAAATTATTTGTTGTCTTGCCAAACTAAATGGCATAGCACTGTCCACAGCCAAAGGCATTTTTTGGAGGAAAAGGCTATGCGTCGATTGGGTATCCATTCATTTGTATGGACAGGCGGCCAAACGCAGGAAGGGCTGGAGATGGCCCTGAACAAGACGGCCGAACACGGATATCGCACCATCGAATTTGCCTATCTGCGCCCCGAGAAATTCAATCTCGATCGACTTGCAAAGCTTGCGCAGTCGCTTGACGTCGAGATTGGCGTGACGATGGGTCTGCCGCTCGACAGGGACGTATCGAGCGAGGACGCTTCTGCCGTGTCTGCCGGCAAGCAGACGCTGGCCGACGCCGTTCGTGCGGTCCGTGATATCGGCGGCAACAAGCTGGGTGGAATTCTCTATTCCGCGCACACCAAGTACAATCGCCAGCCGACGAAGAGGGGCTGGGACAACAGCGTCGCCGCGATCGCCGCGACAGCCGAAGTCGCGAGACAAGCGAACGTCGACCTCGTCCTGGAAATTGTCAACCGGTTCGAGACCAACCTGCTGAATACGGCGGCGCAGGGGCTGAAGTTCATCGCCGAGACCGGATCGGAGCATGTCCGTCTCCACCTCGACACGTTCCATATGAATATCGAGGAAGCCAATCCGGCCGCGGCGATCCGCCTGGCCGGCGACAAGATCGGTTACTTCCACATCGGCGAGAGTAACCGCGGTTATCTCGGCGACGGCGTCATCAACTTCGATCTGATCTTCGACGCTCTGCTCGACATCGACTACAAGCGCGACATCGTGTTCGAAAGCTTCTCGACGACGGTCGTGGACGAAGGCCTGTCGCTCGCCTGCGCGATCTGGCGCGACACCTGGGAGGATAATGATCCGCTCGCGGCGCACGCGAAGCGCTACATCGAGCTGAAATATGACGAGGCCAAGCGCCGCCGCGCCACAAACGCGCGGCCCTGATTATCCCTCTGACAGCCTGTTCCAGTCGTGTAAGGGTTGGGCCGACTGAAGGGAATTGAAATATGAACGACACCGTCTCCATCGGAAGTTCGCCGCGCAGGATCCGGCAGAATAATATCGTCGCCGCCTTGCAGACGATCTATGCCCACCGAAGCCTCAGCCGGGCGGATCTCGCCCGGAAGCTCGGGATGAATCGCTCGTCCTCGGGAGAGATCGTCGCCGAACTCACGGAAGGCGGGTTCGTTCAGGAGTCGGACGAGAGCGGCAAGCAGCGCCTGGAACATTCCCGTGCCGGGCGCCCGGGCATCATGCTCGAACTTGTGCCCGATGCCGCATTCTTCGTCGGGATAGAGATTGGCGTCGAGCATATATCGGCTGCAGTTGTCGATCTCTCCGCTGAAGTCCGGGCATGTCGGAAAATCGCGTTCGACACGCCGTCGTCGACCGTGGAGGAGGCCGTGGCGCAGGGCGTCGAGCTGATCATAGGCGCAATGGCGAAGGGGATGATCGGACGGTGCAAGGGTCTCGGCATATCGGCGCCGGCCCACATCCGGCCGGACGGAATCGTCACCCTCGCACCCATCATCGGCTGGCGGGAGGTGTCGTTGAAGGAGGTTGGGCGGTCTGCTTTCCCGGCCACCGTCCCGATCGCGGTTGAAAACGACGCCAACGCCTTTGCGATCGGCGACAGCTATCGTCACGGCGTCTCAGGCGTGACCCTGTTCCTGCTGATGGAAACCGGCGTCGGCGGCGGCATCATGATCGATGGCAAACTGTTCCGGGGCGGCCACGGCCTGGCGGGAGAAATCGGCCACACTCTGGTGCCGGGAAGCGGCGGTCAGAAGTTTGAGCAGCTGATCGGTCGCGAAGTGCTGATCAGGCAGTATCGCGAGGCTATTGGACGTAAGCACGTCGATCTGCAGGAGTTCCTTGGCGACGTTCATGATCGCGTCCCGGCCGCGGTCAATATCGCCGAAACCTGGTCGCGCCATCTCGCTTACGCATTGCTGCAGGCCTGTCGTTTGCTCGACCCCGACAGGATCGTGCTGGGTGGCTCCGTGGCATCCCTCTACCCGATGGTGGCCGCCCGCGTGGCGGTCCACATGTCGGAGGGCCAGAGTATACCTTTCCCCACGCCTGACATCGTCGTGGACGATGATGCGGAGTTCGGTTCCGCCTTCGGGGCGGCGTGCATGTTGCACCAGCGCTTTCTGTCATTGGAGAGCGAGGAATTCGGCGGCGAGGACGGTGCGCCGATCCAGTCGGCGACGAGTTGACGACAAGAACGATCGAAAGCAGGATTGCAAATGACTTCAGTACTGGCTCCGGACCCGCTTGGTCCCACCGTTTGCGTAGGGGAGATCCTCGTCGAGATCGTCGCCACGACGGTCGGAGACGGGTTTCTCGAAGCCCAGCCGCTCGTCGGTCCGTTCGCGAGCGGAGCGCCGGCGATCTTCATCTCCCAATGCGGCCGCCTCGGCGGTAAGGCCGCAATGGTCGGCGCCGTCGGCGATGACGATTTCGGTCGTGTCAATACCGATCGCCTCAAACGCGACGGCGTCGATGTTTCGACGATCTCGATCGATCCGGACTATCCCACGGGAAGCGCTTTCGTTCGCTACCGCAAGGATGGCTCCCGGGATTTCGTCTACAACATCGCCACATCAGCAGCTGCGCGCTTCGGCTGGTCTCAAACGGTCGGCGATCTCATCCATCGGAGCGGGCATCTTCACGTGATGGGTTCCGCGCTGTCGGTCCCCAGTGCGCGTGAGGTGATCGACAAGGCGGTCGACATCGTCAAGGCACGCGGGGGAACGCTCTCGGTAGATCCGAACATTCGCAAGGAATTGAAGCTGGATGAGAATACCGAGCGCCGCTTTTCCAAGCTTGTCGCTGCCGCCGATCTGCTTCTGCCGTCCGGAGAGGAGCTTGAGCGTGCCGCAGGTGTCGAAGGGGAGGCAGACGCGATCCGCCGCTTGTTCGAGGTGGGCGTCAAAGAGATCGTGCTGAAGCGCGGAGCCGAAGGCGCGACCTATTTCGGCAGAGACGGAGACCGCATCGACGCTCCGGCATTTGTCGTTCAAGAGGTCGACCCCACCGGCGCCGGCGACTGCTTCGGGGGTGCCTATCTCACCTGCCGGCGGCTCGGAATGTCTCCGCAGCAAGCTCTGACCTATGCCTCCGCCGCCGGCGCCCGCAACGTGACGGTCCTCGGTCCGATGGAAGGTGCCGGCACTCAGCAAGAACTCGACGCGTTTATCGCTTCAACGGAAAGGCGCCCGTGATGCAGGTGCATCTCAACGAACTGGCCAGGCTGAGGATCGAAGGCCACCCCAGAGGCGTGACCTCCGTATGCTCGGCCCATCCCATCGTGCTTCGAGCAGCACTCCGACACGGGCGGCAACAGGCAAGCACCGTCCTGATCGAAGCGACCTGCAACCAGGTCAACCACCTCGGCGGCTACACCGGGATGACGCCAAGCGACTTCGCGTCCCTCGTCCGCAAAATAGCAGTCGAGGAGGGGTGCCCCGAAAATCTGATCGTTCTCGGTGGCGATCACCTCGGCCCCAATCCTTGGCGCGACCGCCCGGCCGAAGAGGCCATGGCCGAGGCGGAGAAGATGGTTTCCGCCTATGTCGAGGCAGGGTTTCGCAAGCTTCACCTCGACGCCTCGATGGGCTGCAGGGGCGAGCCGGCGGCGCTCGACGACGAAACCACCGCCCATCGCGCCGCCCGGCTTGCGGCGGTCGCCGAGGCGTCGGCGAAGAAGAGCGGCGGCGCAATGCCGGTTTATGTCATCGGCACCGAAGTGCCACCGCCGGGTGGAGCCGACCACGCCCTGACAACGATCGAACCGACGGCGGCCGCAGCGGCGCTGAAGACGATCGGAGTCCACCGCCGGATCTTTGCGGAGGCCGGACTCGGGCAAGCGTTTGGACGGGCCATCGGTCTGGTCGTTCAGCCGGGCGTCGAGTTCGGCAATCAGAATGTCATCCATTATGATCGCAGCAAGATAGACGCGCTGAAATCGGTGCTCACCGAGGAGCCGCAGTTCGTCTTCGAGGCGCACTCGACGGATTATCAGGGAACCCGGCCCTTGACCGCGCTGGTGGAGGACGGCTTTCCCATTTTGAAGGTCGGTCCCGAGCTGACCTTCGTCCTGCGCGAGGCGCTCTACGCACTGGATGCGATCGCCTCTGACCTCTTGCCCGATTACGGCCAGCGTCCGCTCTATGTGGCGATGGAGGCGCTGATGCTCGATCAGCCGGGCAACTGGAGCCGCCACTACCACGGCACGAACGCCGAGATGCGCTGGTTGCGGCACTATTCGCTGTCTGACCGCATTCGCTATTATTGGGCGTCGGCTGAAGCCCAAGATGCCGTCCGGCAGCTATGTGAGGCGCTTCGAGGGCAAATCGTACCGCTGCCCTTGTTTTGGCAGCACATGCCGGCCGCACAGGAATTCGCAGATGCGCCGCTCGATCCGGAACAGGTTTTGATCTGGAGGGTGACGAAGAGTCTTGCAGACTATCACGCCGCCTGCGGCGTCGGGAATAAATAGCAATCAGAATCAAGACAGGAGGAAAAATCGATGACGGAATTGAATGGGAAGATCGCGGCGGTCACGGGTGCTGCGTCCGGAATAGGGCTCGCTTCGACGGAGGCAATGCTCGCAGCTGGCGCGACGGTCGTGCTGGTGGACCGCGATGAGAAGGCCCTTGAGACGGTTTGTGCCCGGCTTGGCGAGCGCGCTATTCCGCTGGTGCTCAACTTGCTGGATCCGCACCAGTGCGCGGGATTGCTCGAGGGCATCCTGTCGAAGACGGGCAAGCTCGATATCCTGCATGCCAATGCAGGCACCTATATCGGCGGCGACCTGATGGAGACCGATCTCGATACCATCGATCGGATGCTCAATCTCAACGTCAATGTCGTCATCAAGAACGTTCGAAACGTCATTCCGCACATGATCGAACGCGGCACCGGCGACATTGTCGTCACCAGTTCCGTCGCCGGACACTCGGCGATTCCATGGGAACCGGTTTATTCGTCGTCGAAATGGGCGATGACGTGTTTTGTCCAGACGATGCGGCGCCAGCTTCTGAAAAGTGGCATTCGTGTGGGATCGGTTTCTCCAGGGCCGGTGATCAGCGCTTTGCTTGCGGATTGGCCGGAGGAAAACCTTCGCAAGGCCAAGGAGGCCGGAGCCTTGATCGAGCCCAAGGAAGTCGCCGACGCGATCATCTTCATGCTGACCCGGCCGCGCAACGTCACCATCCGCGATATCGTCGTGCTGCCAAGCGCCTTTGACATTTGAGGAGACGTGAGATGAGCTACCAGCAGAAATTTCGCCTCGACGGCGAACGGGCGGTGATCACCGGAGGAGGGCGCGCAATTGGGCTCTGCTGCGCCGAGGCGCTGGCGGAGGCGGGCGCCGCCGTCGTCGTCATCGAACGCAGCGAGGCCGACGCTGAGCAAGCGCTTGCGCTGCGCGACCGAGGCTACGACATCGAAGTCCGGGTCGGCGACGTCACCGACGCGGCCCGAATGGACGCAATCGCAACCGAGCTTGCCGTTGGCGGGCGGCCGGCGACCATCCTGGTGAACAATGCCGGAATTGGCCAAAGCGGCATCCCGGCGCAGGATCTCACCGACGCCGATTGGCTGCGCATGATGGACGTCAATCTCAACGGCGTCTTCTGGTGCTCGCGCGCCTTCGGTCGTTCCATGATTTCGATGAAACGCGGCGCCATCGTCAACCTCGGCTCGATGTCGGGGCACATCTGCAACCGGCCCCAGCCTCAGACGGCCTATAACGTCTCCAAGGCGGCGGTCCATCACCTCACGCGTTCGTTGGCCGCCGAGTGGGCGCATCATGGCATCAGGGTAAACGCCGTCGCGCCTACCTACATCGAAACGCCGATGGTGGTGGCCGTCGAAGCCAATCGGGAGCGTATCCCGCTCTGGCTCGCCGACACGCCGATGGGAAGAATGGGAACGCCGGAGGAGGTTGCCAGCGCGGTCCTCTTCCTTGCATCAGGCGCCGCCAGCCTCATGACCGGGGCGATCGTCAACGTCGATGCAGGGTTCACCTGCTGGTAGTCGGTCCCGGACGAGGTGCGAGCGGCACCTCGTCCACACCTGGAAACCAAGTATGGAAACGTTACCACATTACCTTGACTCGCATTCCTGCTGCGTTTATCCAAATGTGGAAACGTTACCATATTGGGAGGAGGTTTGATGAAATCCGCGCGATTGAACCGACTTTTCGGCGTGTCTGGAAATTGTTTTGACGTTGCTATCGATCACGGCATGTTCAATGAACGAACCTTCCTTTCCGGCATCGAGAACATGAAGACGGCGATCGAGGTGATCGCGGATGCGGCGCCGGATGCCATTCAGCTTCCGCCGGGGACGGCACCCCTTCTGCAGGCTATTCCCGGCAAACATCGCCCGGCACTGGTGCTGCGCACCGACATCGCCAACATCTATGGCAATCCCCTGCCGTCTCAGCTGTTTTCCGAAATGATCGACAGGGCGGTGGAACAGGGCGTTGCGTTGGATGCCGCCTGTGTCGTCGTCAATCTTTTGATGCTGCCGGACCAGCCGAAAGTCTACCGCGCCTGCGTGCGCAATGTGAACAGCCTGAAACGCGAATGCGAGATCTACGGCATGCCGCTGATGGTCGAGCCGCTCGTCATGCAGGACAATTCCAAGGGCGCCTATATGGTCGACGGCGCGATCGACAAGATCCTGCCGCTTGTGCGCCAGGCGGCCGAACTCGGCGCCGATATCATCAAGGCCGACCCCTGCGACAATGTCGAGGAATATCACCGCGTGGTCGAAATCGCCCAAGGCCTGCCGGTGCTCGTGCGCGGCGGCGGTCGCGTTTCGGATCAGGAAATCCTGATCCGCACCAAGCAGTTGATGGAGCAGGGCGCCCGTGGCATCGTCTATGGCCGCAACGTCATCCAGCATCAAAATCCCGCCGGTATGACGCGGGCCTTGATGGCAATCGTCCATGACAAGGCTTCCGTCGAGCAAGCCTTGCTGCATATTGGCTGACGCGCGTCTGGGAGGAGATGTCATGACGAAAATATTCCGCTTCGGCGTCATCGGTTGCGGTCTGATGGGGCGCGAGTTCGCGAGTGCTGCGGCGCGCTGGCTGCATCTGGCCGATGTGAAGGCGCGACCGGAAATCGTCGCCGTCTGTGACACCAACGCGACGCTGCTCGACTGGTTCAGGGATCATGTGCCGACCGTTCGGCAGTTCACCGCCGATTATAAGGAGCTTCTGGCCAATCCCGAGATCGATGCGGTCTATTGCGCTGTCCCGCATGTGCTGCACCAGCAATTCTACATCGACATCCTGGAGGCCGGAAAACATCTTCTCGGCGAAAAGCCCTTCGGCATGGACGCCGCGCAGAACCGGGAGATCATGGCGGTTCTCGCCGAGCATCCCGAGCTCCTAGTCCGCTGTTCGTCGGAAATGCCTTTCTTCCCCGGCGCGCAGAAAGTCATCGCGCTCGCAAAAAGCGGCGAGATGGGGGATATAATCGAAGTCGAGGCGGGTTTCCTGCACTCTTCGGATATCGACCGGCAGAAGCCGATCAACTGGAAGCGCATGGCCGATCTCAATGGCGACTATGGCTGCATGGGTGATCTCGGCATGCATGTGCTGCACGTGCCGCTGCGTCTCGGCTGGCGCCCGACCACCCTGCATGCGCAATTGGTCAAGAAGGTCACCGAACGTCCTGACGGCAAGAGCGGCATGCTGCCCTGCACCACCTGGGACAATGCCACGATCAGCAGCCGCGTGCGCACCGGCGATCAGGATTTCCCGATGGTGCTGAAAACCTGGCGCATCGCGCCCGGCGAATCCAACACCTGGTACATCCGCATTCTGGGCATGAAGAAGAGCGCGTTCTTCAGCACGAAGTCGCCGCGCCAATGGCAGTGGATGGACTATAATGGCGGTGTGCAGGCTTGGAGCACCGAGGATCTCGGCTATGGCTCGCTGTTTCCAGCCATAACAGGCAAGATCTTCGAATTCGGTTTTGCCGACGCCATACAGCAGATGTGGGCGGCCTTCGTCGATGAGCTTGCCGGCGGCAATGCCAACGGTTTCGGCTGCGCGACCCCGGCGGAGGCGCAGGCGCATCATGCGGTCCTGACGGCAGCCCTCAAATCCGGCCGCGAGGACGTCGTGGTGCCGGTCGACTATGACGGGGCATCCGCCTGATGAAGCGCTCCGAGATCAACGCCGCGTTGCTGCAGGCAACCGAGACTCTCGAGCGTTGGCACTGGTCCCTGCCGGCATGGGGCTCTTGGACGGCGGCCGATTTTGCCGCTCATCCCGAGGCATCGGCCTATTTGCGCGCTCATCAGCTGGGGTGGGATGTCACCGACTTCGGCTCGGACCGCTTCGCCGAATGCGGTCTGGTGTTGTTCTGCCTGCGCAATGGCATCGTTGATATCAGGGGTGAACGGACCTATGCCGAAAAGCTGCTCTTCGTCGAGGAAGGGCAGCTCACGCCGACGCACCGTCATGCGGCGAAGATGGAAGACATCATCAATCGCGCCGGCGGCGATCTCGTCATCGAATTCGCCGCAACCGATGCCGATGGCAATGTGCTGACGGAGGATGTGACGGTGCCGGTAGACGGGCTACCGCACCGGCTCGCGGCACGGGAGCCGCTGGTTCTCCGGCCGGGCCAGAGCGTGACGATCCGCACCGGGCTTTACCACCGCTTCTACGGCAGGAAAGATGGCGGACCTGTCCTTGTCGGCGAGGTCAGCCAGGTCAACGACGACAATAGCGACAATTTCTTTCTGGAGCCGATCGCGCGCTTTGCCGCGATCAAGGAAGACGAGCCGCCGCTGAGACCTCTGTGGAACGAAGGAGTCAGCTGATGCGAGCCGGGGAGGAGGTTCACGATCGCGACAGTCAAAAGCAGGGCGGCATCGTTTGCGCGGGAAACTTCATCGTCGATCGCGTCCACACCCTGTCCTATTGGCCCGAACAGGGCAATCTCGCGCATATCCTGCACCAGGATCTGGGCGTGGGGGGCGGGGCGGCCAACGTCGTCACCGATCTGGCCTCGCTCGGATTTCCGGGAAAGCTGGCGGCAGCAGGATGCATCGGCGCCGATCAGGACGGAGAGATCGTCAAGGCCCGTCTTGCGGTTGCCGGCGTCGATGTCGGGGGGCTCACCGCGCTTGCCGACCGGGTGACGGCGCATACGCATGTCATGAATGTGCCCGGCCAGAACCGGACCTTCTTCTATCATGGTGGCGCCAACGATGCCGTCACGGACAAGCTTGTCTCACCCGTGGTCTTCGCCACGGCCGGCTACGGGCTGTTCTATCTCGGTTATCTCATGCTGTTGCCGGGTCTCGACCGCATTGACCCTGACGGCCGTTCGGGAGCATCGCGCCTGCTGGAAGCGGCGCGGCGCGCCGGCCTGACGACCTGCGTGGATTTCGTATCGAGCGAAGACCCGGAATTTGCGGCCAAGGTCGGCGTCGCTCTGCCCTTCTGCGATTTCCTGATCATCAACGAGATGGAGGCGGGGCGGGCAACCGGCGTTATCGTTCGCGATGCGAAGGGAGATTTGATCGAGGCGGGGCTTTTGGAAGCGGGCGAGCGCCTGCTTGCGGCGGGCGTCGCCAAGGGCGCGATCATCCATGCGCCGGAAACCTGCTTCTGGTTTTCGCCCGACGCTTCTCCGATCATGACGCGTTCACGACCCGTCGATCCCGATGACATCGTCAGTACCGTCGGCGCAGGAGACGCTTTCTGCGCCGCCGTGCTCTACGGCCTGCATGAGAACTGGCCGGTCGAGCATATCTGCGCCGTCGCCCATGCCGCAGCTGCGCGTTGCCTCAAGGGGGCGACGGCCACCGATGGCATCCCCGACATGTCTGTCCTTATTCGCGAGGCGAAGGAGACGAACCCGGAATCCGCTTAGCCCATTGGCGCGGCCTCAGGAGGGCGGCTCCGATTATCGTTCAGTCAAAAGGGGAGGAGCAAACATGAAGCTATTCATTATGGCAGCCGCGCACGGCGCCTTTGCCGATTTAGGCGCGACCGGGGAGGCAGTGCGATGACCCATACGGAAACGGCGCGGCTCTCCGGCAAGGTGGCATTGGTTACAGGAGGAGCGAGCGGCATCGGCAAGGCGGTCTGCGAACGCTTTGCCGCCGAAGGCGCCAGGGTTGTCGTGGCGGACCTCGACGGTGAACGATGCGCACGGGTCGCCGAAGCGATCGGCCCGCAGGCCTGGGGTGTGGCGCTTGACGTGACCAGCCAGGACAGCATCGAAGAAGCTGTACGCTTCACCATCGCCACCGCCGGTCAGACCGACATCCTGGTCAACGCCGCAGGCATTTACGACGTCGAGTCCATCCTGGAAATATCCCGGGAACGGACCGCTAGGGTATTTCAGGTCAATATCGAAGGCCTGATCTTCATGACGCAGGCCGTTGCCCGGCACATGGTGGAGAGAGGGGAAGGTGGACGCATCATCAACTTCTCGTCCCAGGCTGGGCGCCGGGGCGAAGGACCGGCCGTGGCTTACTGCGCTTCCAAGGCGGCCGTCATCAGCATCACCCAAAGCTGCGCTCTTGAGCTGATCCGTTACGGGATCAACGTCAACGCCATCGCTCCCGGCGTCGTCGATACGCCGATGTGGGACGTCGTCGATTCAAAACTCGGCAGCCGGGAAGGTTTGAAACCCGGCGACGTCAAGCGCCGCGTGGCCGCCGCCGTGCCCGCCGGACGATTTGGCGCCCCCCAAGAACAAGCTGCCATGGCCGCCTTCCTGGCCGGGCCCGATGCAGCATATATCGTGGCGCAGTGCTACAATGTCGATGGCGGCAATGTCATGAGCTGAGCGCTTGAGCCGTGCCCGGGATGGTCGATGCCGCGGGGCGGACGTGTGATCAGCACAATCACTTGTGCTCTGGAGGAGTGGAATGAGAGCTGTACGTTTAGAGTCGATCGGGTCTTTGACCATGCGCATCGTCGAGAAGCCGGTTGCCGGGCCGGGCGAGCTGCTTGTCCGGGTTGCAGTGGCCGGCGTCTGCGGTTCCGATCGCCACATGTACAAGGGTGAGTATCCGACGGCTATCCCCGTGACGCTGGGCCACGAATTCTGCGGCATAGTCGAAGCGATCGGCGATACCGTTACCCGCTTTACCGGTGATGAGCTTGTGACGGTGGACCCGAATATTGCCTGCGGCACCTGTCGGGCTTGCACGCAGGCGCGGCCGAACTTGTGCGAGAGCTTGACTGCCATCGGTGTGACACGGGATGGCGGCTTTGCCGAATATGTGGCGGTGCCACAGGCCCAGGCCTTCGTCCTGCCGGCTGACGTCGATCCCGTTCACGGCGCCTTCAGTGAACCGCTGGCCTGCTGTATCCACGCCATCGACAAGGCAAAGATCCGTCCGGGCGACAGCGTCGCTATCCTCGGCGGGGGAGTGATCGGCCTGCTCATGGTGCAACTGGCCCGCCTGGCTGGGGCAGGCGAGATTATTTTGATCACGCGGCAGCAATCGAGACGCCAAACCGCTCTGCGCCTGGGGGCGACGCACGCCTTCGACCCGGCCGGTTCAGACACAATCGCTTCCGTTCGAGAGGTCACCAAAGGCGGTGCCGACGTGGTCATCGAGTGCGCCGGCGTCAGCGACACGCTTCAAAACGGGCTGAAAATGGCGCGGCGCGGTGGCACTTTTGTGCTTTTCGGGGTGACGCCGGCGGGTGTCGAGGTGCCGGTTCTGCCCTTCGATCTGCTGGTCAACGAAGTCGATATCAGGCCGGCCTACCTCAACCCTTTCACTCATTCGCGTGCTGCGGCAATGGTCGCGAGCGGGGTGTTGGAACTGGACGCATTGGTCACCAAAACCATAGGTCTCGAGGAGGTCGCCGAGGTGGTGGGCAGCGCGCCATTGCCAGGCGAGATCAAGGTCATCGTCCGGCCCTAGCTTCGGGGTCCGACCTCAGTTGCGGACGAGACCGGTGGAATCGCGCTCGATCAGCGTGACCGGCACTTTTACGATCGCGCCTTGCCGAGATTCGTCTCCCGTGTGGTGCTCGTCGATCAGCGCTTCCAGCAGCCGTGCTGCCTGCCGCCCGACGTCGCGGATCGGCTGTGCGACCGTTGTCAGCCGTGGAAAGACGTAGGCTGCCTCCGGCAGGTCGTCGAAGCCTACGACCGAATAGTCGCTCGGAACGGAAAATCCGCGATCCAGGATGGCATGGATTGCCGCAATCGCCGAAACGTCGGTCGTGCCGATGATCGCGGTGACCTCAGGTCGAGACGCCAGCAGCTCCCGCGCCAGCCGGTAGGTCTCTGCAAAGCTGTGCTCTTCGGCCATCGCCACGATGGCGGGCGCGATGGCGTCTTTCGCCATCTCGGCCGTGATGCCTTGCAGGCGAAGCTGGATCGGCTGGCTGTGGGCCGGCGCGCCGACGATGGCGATTGCCCGATGGCCGAGATCGATCAGATGGCGCGCCATCAGCCGTCCGCCTTCCTCGTGATCGGCCATGACAGCATCGTCGGCAATGCCGCTCAGCTCGCGGTCAATGGCGATGATCGGAATGCGAGCGTCCCGTAGCACCCCGAAATGCTCGATGCTGCCGAAGGCGCTTGCCACGATAACGCCATCGACGCGCTGGGCGAGCAGCATGGAAATATAGCGCACCTCATGGTCCATATTTTCCGCCGTGCTGCAGATCAGCGTCTGATAGCCGTGCTGGAACAATTCCTGTTCGATCGCATGGGCCAGGATGCCGAAGAAAGGCACTTCAATCGACGGCAGCATCAGTCCGATCATCCGGCTTGGTGCGCCGCGCAGCATACGGGCACCCTTGCTCGGCGTGTAGTTCAGCGTTCGGATAGCCGCCTCGACGCGATCCCTGAGCTCAGGCGAGGCGTAACCGCTGTTGTTGAGCACGCGCGAGACCGAAGAGACTGACGTTCCTGCAAGTTTAGCGATATGTCGGATGCTGGTCACGTGCACGCATTTCTTTCTCTACAGCGCCGCGCGTCTGTTCAAAGGCGCAAAGGGCACTAGCACAGGAGCGGTCGAACATTCATGAGACGGGCTGCTGAAGTTCACCTTCATTTCATCGTCCAATAGATCACTAGCGGGACGCCGCATCAAGCGCGCCGCTGGTGCGGACTCCCGTCCATGCCTTAGCGAAGACACGTCCACATACCGAATACTTTGGCGATCACCTTCCCATTTTCGCGTCGTAGTTGCCCATGGGCAGCTTGTTGTTCGTCAGAAAAATCAAGGAGGTCGAAGAAAACGCTTTCATTTCGTTCGATATTTCCGAGGAAGAAAACGTCTTTTCGGACGACTGGCCCTTTGCGGGGAAACCAATTTTCCAGGGCGCGATCGGCCAATGCCTGATACTCGGCAAAGTAAAACAGGCCTGCGCCGTTGAACTCCTGCGAGGCGCTGGGATTAAACTGAAAGGTTCTGAGCGCTTTGTTGGCGAGGACCGGAAACCCGAAATGCGTTCCCAACCGCCCATTCCGAATGTCTGCAGCCTTCTCAGCCAGACGGCTGGGCTGGAAACGCTCTCCCTGCGGTCCAGGCAACGTCACACGGGCTATCGAGTGATTGTTGTCTTTGATCGTTCTGTGAACGAAGGTTGAGATGAGTTCGACCGCGCCGACGCTTCCTCCGTGGACGGACAACTCGTGTCGGGTCGACGTCCGGGTTCGCGAGACTGCGGACAGTATCGAGTGGATGCTCAAAATGTCGTTCGCCTGCACCACGTCGAAACCTGCATCCGTCAGCGACGTTGTACAGATCGCGGCATAGGCCTCCTCTCCATCGGCCGTTCTGAAATCCGCATTGTCGAGCCCGAGATGACAGGCAAGCATCAGCCAGTGACGATGGCCGAGTTCCTTCATCAGCCAGGTCTCGGACAGCCCGTTTCCATTCAAATGCGGCATGCCCAGCAGTATATGCGGATTAAGGGCACGTTCCATCAGGTCGCGTGCCGAAAGTCCTGCGGGCGGAAAATCGAGAAGGGCCGCGCTCATGATCAGGCGCTGACCGATTGCTTGAGAGACGATGTCTGTGCCGAACGTCGAGCCGCAAGATGCCCGACCACATGTTCGGCATCCCTGCCGACGCCGAGGAACCGGCCCGAGCCCCAGGTCCAGAGCCAGGGAAGTCCCAGCACGTAGACGCCGTCGACGGCAGTGACGCCGCGGCGATGAACGGGATAGGCATTGCCGTCGAAGATCGGCAGACCGACGAAGGACCAATCCGGGTTGAATCCCGTGGCCCAGATGACCGAGGTGATCCCCTCCGCCTTCAGGTCGAGTTCGGCAATCTCCGCCTCGGGCTCCCAGACAGGGACATAGGGGGATCCAGCCGGAGCATCGATGCCTTTTTCGGCGATATGCCGGTCAATCAGGGCATTGATGCCGTTATAGACACGGTCGGCGCCGTCGAGATTGGCCTTCAGGTTCGGCTCGAACAGCATCCGGCCGGCGGCGATGCCGGACATGCGGCCGTATAGCGCCATGCCCTCCAGTGCGAACTTGCGCAGATCGATATCGCGTCCGCCGTCGCGTCCTGTCAAGTAATGGTTGGTGTCGTGCTTCTTCTTCGTCATGCCATCATGTTCGACCGTGATGTCGTATTGGCCGATATCGGAAAGCCAGTCGACCACATCGCGGCCGCGATAGAACCGGGCGCAACGCGGCGCGTTGCCGGTGACGAGATGCACCTTGCGGCCGGCAAGATGCAGATCCTCTGCAATCTGGCAGCCGGACTGGCCGGAGCCGACCACGATGACGCCGCCATCCGGCAGTTGATCGGCATTGCGATAGGCGGCGGTGTGGATCTGCATGATGTCCTCGGGCAGGCGCTCGGCAGCACGCGGAATGGCCGGACCCGCATAGAGGCTGGTGGCGATCACCACGGCATCGGCGGTCACTGCACCAGCCGAGGTCTCGAGCCGGAAGAGGCCGCCATGCTTTTCGAGCGACGTCACGCTGGTTTGCTCGAGGACCGGCGCCTCGACCTTCTTCACGAAGCGATCGACATAGGCGAGAATCTCGTCCTTGACCATGAAGCTGTGCGGATCCGTGCCGTCATAAGGATGGTCGGGAAGCTGGCATTGCCAGTTCGGCGTCACCAGGCAGAAGGCGTCCCAGCGTTCGTTCTTCCACTTATGCGCAACGGTCTTCTTCTCGAAGACCACGTGATCGATGCCCTGCCTCTTCAGATAGTGAGAGGCCGAGAGCCCGGCCTGGCCGCCGCCGACGACAACCGCACTGTAATGGCTCTTGAGGGATGGTGTGGTCATGATGGGTCCTTTCAAAGGATGAAGCTTTCGCAGCGGACTTCGGCCTCTGCGTCGGTGAGATAGGGAGTGGCGGCCTGTTCGATGCGCGACAGCTGGCCGAGCGCCAGCGAGCAGGGATAGCCGTATTTCGCCTTGACCCTGTCGCTGGCGATGGTCAGTGCCGTGCGGCTGCGATCGAGAAAGTCGGACAACGGATAGTTTTGGCCCTCGGCGAAATAGTCCTTGATGACCAGGGAGGGCGAGTAACAGGTCTCCCTGCGGCCATCCGGCCAGGCAATGACGAACCGCATTTCAGGCATGGTCGGGCTCCAGCAGCGTGTGATAGCGGGCAAGATGGGCTGTTGCGGTTTGCTGCCAGCCATGGCGGGCTGCCACCGCGAGACCACGGGGAATGATCTGCTCGCGGATCGGTGCGACCAGCGCCAGCGCCATGCCTTCGGCAATCGAGACCGGATGATGCGGATCGCACCAGATCGCATCGCCGGGACCCAGGTATTCGGTGAAGGGCGCAATCGAGGATGTCACGACCGGAATGCCGCTGGCCATGGCTTCCAGAACGACGAGGCCGAAGCCTTCCTTGAGCGAAGGGAACACCAGCGCATCCGCCAGCCGGTAGAGGCTCGGCATGTCGGCATCCGCGATCGCGCCGGTGATATGCACCGCCGCGGCGTCCCGCCCGAGGCAGGCGAGGCAAGAACGGAACTCCTCCTGATAGTCGCCATGGTCCAGGAGAGAGACGCCGCCGGCAATGACAAGCTGGGCATCCGGCCGAATGGCGCGGACCTGGCGAAAGGCTTCGAGAATACCAAGGGTGTTCTTTCGCGCCTCGATGCCGCCAATACTGAGGAAGATCGGCCCGCTTCCGAGCTGCAGTCTGTCGCGCAGAGCGACCTGTTCCCCGCTCCAGGCAGGCGAGAAGCGGTTGGTGTCGACGCCATTGCCGACCACTGTCGCCTCGATGCCGCGCCCGTCTCTCAGCCTGCCCTGCCAGAGGCGGCTGACGGCGAAGAAGATATCGGCGGCATCGATCGCGCGATCCTGCAAAGCCATCAGGCGCGGATCGGCGAACTGGTCGATGTGGTGGACAGTGCGGGCAAAATTCGGGATCAGGCCCTCCAGCTTGAGCGTCGCCAGCGCATTGCCGGAAATGCCGTCATGGGCGTGAAAGAGGTCGAAGCCATCGGTTCCCCTTCTCCGGAAATAGTCGACATAATCTGCAATCCGCTGCTCGACCATTTGCGTCATGTCGGCGGGTGCCGGCGGCACGGCAATGCAGGCCGTGCCGCAGGAGGGTTGGCGAAAGAAGCCCGTCCCTTTGGCATCCGGCGCGTGCAGGACCACTTCATGGCCAAGCGAGGTCAGCGCTTCCGAAAGCTGCATGGCATGAACCACGCCGCCACGCGGATTGGTGGAATGGGTCAGCATGGCAATGCGGAGCGTTCGGTGCGGCGGGAGGCTCATGCTGCGACATCCTGTCGGCCGAGCTGCAGCAGGGGTGTTTCGGCATGATTGCGCACCACTGCACGGCTCTCGCCGTCGACCAGCGCGACTTCGGCGCCGGCTACGACCGCGCCGATGACCGCAGCGCTGATGCCGCGCGCGGTGAAGCGGCTGACGACATCGGCCACATGTTGCGGCGCGACGGAGAGCAGGTAGCCGAAGCTCGGAAAGCTGACGAGCCAGCGATCGAGGCTGACACCGGCGGGCAGGGGAATGGCGGTGACGTCGATATCGATGCCGACATGCGAACATTCGGCCAGCATGATGGCCGTGCCGACGATGCCGCCTTGGCTGATATCCTTCGCAGACTGAGCCAGCGCGGCCTCGGCGATCTCGGGCAGCAATTCGAGGTCGCCGCGCAGGCGTGCCGGCGCGGCATCGGTGGCGGCTTCCCAGTTATTGAAAGGTTCGTGGTATCGGCCGCGATGGTCGATGGCTGCAACCAGCACATCGCCGGGTTTCGCGTCGAAGCTCGTCAGCAGCTTGTTGGCGCGACCGAGAATGGCGACCGACAACTGGCCGCGGTCGCTGCGGATATTGGTATGGCCGCCGACGATCGGTACGCCAAAGGCGCTGGATGCCGCCCGCATGCCTTCCAGAATGGGTGTCGCGCCTGCCTCGCCATTGGCCCAGACGGCATCGACCACGGCGATCGGCCGGCCGCCCATGGCAACGACGTCGGAGATATTGACCATGACGCCGCACCAGCCGGCGAACCAGGGGTCGGCGGCGACGAACTCGTTCATGAAGCCTTCAATGGCAAAGAGCAGATAGCCGTCGCCGTCGGGCAGCGCGGCGCAATCGTCGCCGACGGCAATCTGCTGCCCCTGAAGGCCGAGCCTTGCCGCGATCGTGCCGATATCTTGCTTGGCGGCGATGCCGCTGCTGGTCGAGAGTTTTGCCGCCAGGGCCTTGATGTCGATCGCCGCCATTCTCACGCCGCCTTTCTGGAAAGGGCGGTGAAGCCTGCCTCGGGTGTGGCGCAGGGCGGATAGTAGGCAAGGTCGGCCTTCATCCTGAGATGCGGCTTGCCATAGACCTCGAACTCCTCGATCACATCCCAGTGCAGCCTGCGGAACAGCAGACCGTTCTGCACCTGCACATTGGCGAGGAATGTGTGGCATCCGATCGCATTGGCGGAGGACACGGCAAGCTTGATCAGGGTCGCCCCCAGGGCGCCGATCTTGCGGAAATCCTGATGGACCGCCAGCCGCGAGCCCCACCAGAGGCCGGGTTCGGCCTGATGGATGCGCACCGTTCCGACCAGCTGGTCGGCGGCAATGCCGAGCATGGAGAGAGCAACGATCGGGATGGCGTGATCGTCGATCGCGTCGCGATCATCGCCCTCGAAGATCTGCTGTTCCTCGCAGAAGACGGCACGGCGCAGCGCGTGCGCTTGGCTGCGTTCCCAGGCGGAGGTCGCGAACTTCACCTGGAACTCGCTCGAGCGATAGGGAGCAAAGGTTTCGAACATCATTTGGTGAGCATCCTTTCATAGGTGGAAAGGGCGGAGCAGGCGCCGCATTTGCCGCAGCCGGCCTTGATGTCGACGGCCTTCAAGCCGCTGGTGACCAGCATCCTGGACAAGGGCCCGAGGATCGAGTGCATGAAGTCGGGCCTCGGTGCCGGATGGCTTTCGAGCGGCGTGCCGGAGATCGGCACGAAGGGCACGACGAAGGGATAGACGCCGAGCGTAACCAGCTTTTCGCAGATGTCCAGAATGGCTTCACGGCTGTCGCCGAGCCCCGCCAGGATATAGGTCGAGACCTGGCCGCGCCCGAAGACCTCCACTGCGGCCTTGAATGAGGCCATGTATTTGGCGATCGAGACCTGCGCCTTGCCCGGCATGATGCGGGCACGCACCTCCGGCGTAACGGCCTCCAGATGCATGCCGAGGGCATCGACGCCGGCCTCCTTCATGCGGGTGAACCATATATCGTCTTCCGGCGGCTCGCATTGCGCCTGGATGGGAATGTTGACGGCCGCCTTGATGGCGCGGGCGCTGTCGGCGAGGATCGCAGCGCCGCGGTCGTCGCCCTTCGGCGTGCCGGTGGTCATCACCATATGCTTGACGCCGTCCAGTTCGACGGCGGCCTTGGCGACTTCCGCGAGCTGCTTTGGCGTCTTGTGGGCGATGGTGCGGCCGGCGGCCAGCGATTGGCCGATGGCGCAGAACTGACAGGTCTTGGTGCGGCTCTGATAGCGGATGCAGGTCTGCAGCACGGTCGTGGCCAGCACGTCCTTGCCGTGCAGAACGGCGATCTGCGAATAAGGAATGCCGTCGGCGGTCGAGCGCTCGTAGAAGCGTGGGCGCAGGGGAAAGGAGACCTCGCCCAGCACCGTGCCATCCCGGCTGATACGGCTGCGGCCCATATCGTCCGGCTTTTCCACCAGATAGGGGCTCTCGAACGCCGGTGCGGTGTGAACCGGCACCATCACCGTCATGCCGTCAATGGTCAGTGCCTTATGGTCGGAAGGTCCGGCACCACCGCGGCGGCTTTCATGTCCGGCCTTGGGATCAATGAGCCGGGCTCCGTAGGACTGCAATTCGTTGATCAGAATCTCGGTCGGCAGACGTGTCGTATTCTCCATCGGAAAGGGTCCTTGCTTCGGCTGTGGGGAGGGATGGCTGGGTGGGGGTGACCATCGGCGCAGTGGCGCGGCCATCCATGACAAGATGCAGCAGCTCGGGTCGGGCATAATGGCCGACCGAATCCATCATCCGCTTGCGTTTGATAATCAGGCTCATGTCGAGATCGGCGATCAGGATGCCTTCGCCTTCCGTCAGCGGCGGCACGACGTGTTTGCCTTCGGGTGAGATGATCGCGGTCATGCAGCCGCCGCGCAGGGCCTTCTGCAGGCCCGCGTCGGAGGTGATGGAGGCGATCTGCCCGTCGGTCAGCCAGCCTGTGGCATTGACCACGAAGCAACCGCTTTCCAGCGCATGGTGGCGGATGGTGACTTCCATCTGGTCGGCAAAAATCGGCCCGACCATCGAGCCTGGAAACTGGGCGATATGAATGTCCTCGTGCTGCGCCATCAGGGCGTAGCGGGCCAGAGGATTGTAATGCTCCCAGCAGGCCAGCGCCCCAAGGCGTCCGACGGCGCTGTCGACCACCTTCAGGCCGGAGGCGTCGCCCTGGCCCCAGATCATCCGCTCGTGAAAGGTCGGGGTGATCTTGCGACGCTTGAGGATGAGCGTGCCATCGGCATCAAACAGCAGCTGGGCATTATAGAGCGATCCGTGGTCACGCTCGTTGACGCCAAGCGCCACGACGATGCCATGCTCGCGGGCGGCTGCCGAGACGGCATCGGTGGCAGCGCTCGGCACCGTGACGGCTTCGTCGTAAAGTCGCACGTGCTCCTTGCCGGAGAGAACAGGCGGCAGCACGAAAGAAAAATAGGGGTACCAGGGGACGAAGGTTTCGGGAAAGACGATCAGCTCGGCGCCTTTGGCCGACGCTTCGCGAATTGCATCCAGCACGCGGGCCAGTGTTTTCTCGCGCGAGGTCAGATCCGGCGCGATCTGCGCGGCGGCAACCCGGACGCTCGGTTTTTTCTCCATGACGAAATCCTCGATTGACGGGTGGGGAGGCGGAGCGCCAAGGCTCCGCCCCTTATTCTTCGGAGCGCGCCTGGTGCTTAGAGCGTCCACGTATCAAGGATGAAGGCGCCGTCGCGGCGATGGATCAGGATCAGGTCGAGAACGTCGAGCGGACTGATCGGCGTGATGCCGGGTATCAGCGCGCCTTCGCCATGGCCGTAAAGCGCCTGAAGGGCAAAACGGCAGGCATAGACCTTGCCGCCCTCCTCCATGAACTTGACGATCTGGTTGTTGAAATTCAGATGGCCGGGAAAGGCCTCCGCGCCGAGCGTCGGAAAACCGCGCTGGACGCCGAGCGTCACGCCTGGGCCGTAGAGAAGGATCGAGGTCTCGAAACCCTTCCGCTTCAGGCGCGTCGCCTGCAACAGGTTGACAAATCCGATCGATCCTTCGAAGGCCACGGTATGGAAGGTGACGAGGGCTTTTTCGCCTTCGCCGGCCTGCACGTCCTCGAAAACCTTGTCCTCGTAATCGACAAGAAAGTCGCCTTTTTGATTGGCTGGCTTGGTCACTGGGGGCATGGATGGCTCCTTGATTGAAATCCGATCCCCTTCCGGGGAGCATCCATCCAATTGCAAGCGTCATGCCACATTGATTATGCATAAATAGCAGTCAAATCTACCAATAATGCATTCAATTATGCGATCAAGTACGAGAGTTAAAGTTTTAAAGCTGATTTTCTGGGCGATCGAATGCAAAAAACGAATGCATGAAAGCTCAAAACACATGCATTCAATTGATCGTCAATCAGTGTGAGGATACATATGAGCCGCTTTCGAGCGCTGGGTTTGGGGAAGCTCTTCGAGGTTGCCGCCGCTTCTGGTGCTGATCACATGGCCATGGATGCGAGAGAGAGCCCTGCATCAAGATGTCTTGCCGCATCAAATAGGAAAATTCTAACTATATCGAATGCAATCAATCAATGTATTTGAATGTATTGTGAGGGCTGTTCGGGCGCCAACGGAATAAGCCGCCAATTCCGTCGGCGGAAGAGCGGAGGCTGGCCTGCGCCTCTCCTGCGTCGAAAGGGAATGCTTGGATTTCGTTCTCACCGATCACGGCCGTGTCGTTCTTAGCTTCGCGCACGTGCGCGCCGGAACGAAACTGTTCGGATGTCTGGCTGTTCGGCATTGAATCGACACGCTTCACCTTGAGAGCTACAGGATAGAGCCTGATCGATAGCAGCCCCGTCAAGCGGACACATGATGAACGACACAGTCCTCCTTTTTCACGGCATTGCCCGGACGAAGAAAAGCATGGCAAAGCTCGCCGGCTTCCTGTCCGGCCACGGTTATCGGGTTGTGAATGTCGGTTACCCCTCCACCAGGTTTTCGATCGGCGACCTCGTCGACATCATCCGACCTGAGATCGACGGCGCTGCGAAGGAGGCAGGCGACGGTCGGGTCCATTTCGTCGGTTATTCGATGGGCGGGCTGATTGTCCGCGCTTTTCTCAGGAACTATCGCCCAGCCAACCTGGGGAGAGTTGTGATGGTCGGAACGCCGAACAACGGCAGTCAGATTGCCGATTTCCTCAAAAACTGGCCCTTATACAGGAAGGTCTATGGACCGGCAGGACAGCAGCTGATTACCGATCAAACCGCAATGACCGAGCTGTTTGGCACTGCGGATTATGAACTTGGCATCATCGCCGGAAACCGGACCATCGACCCGGTCTCTTCGCTTATCATCGGCCTCAGCGTTCCGAATGATGGGAAGGTTTCGGTGGAGAGCACCCGTCTCGACGGCACGTCGGCGCATATCGTCATTCCGGCAAACCACACTTTCTTGCCCGTCAACAAGGTGATGTGGAGCCAGACCCTGTCGTTTTTGAAAGATGGGCAGTTTACAAGCTGAATTTCCAAATATTCAAACATCCGCCACATGCCCTCTGCTTAATTCCCCGCGGCACCGGTATCGAAGGAAATGTAATGACCGCCATCCTGCGAAAGAAAGTTCACGGCGCGTCTACACGCGGACAGGTCATCGATGGTGCGCCCGATGTCGGCGTCGCCTATCAGGTGTTTTCCGATACGGTGATCGAAGACGTTATCGTCAAGAATTCTCCACGAGGCTTCAAATTTCACAATGGCAGGAATCTCACCGTCAGGCGCTGTGAAACGGAGAATGTGAACGGCGACGGCATCTACCTGACGAAGACGACGCACGTGTTGCTGGAGAATAATCGCATCGGCGCGGCGCCAGGCGAGGGAGCAGACTGCTGCCAGTTCGCCTATCAAAACAGCGACGACAATATCAGCTCCGATATCGTGATCCGCGGCAACCTCTTCCTGCAGTCGCCGGCGAGCGCATCGAACAAGGGCGCGCTGGTCTGCGACAAAACGCGAAAATACCTGGTCGAGTACAATTTTATCGGCGGCAAGAATTTCTCCTTTTCGTCGATCGGGGATGACGCCGTGGTGCGCAGCAACATCATGCGCGATGGCAGGATGAATGATTATTCCTTCGGCTACGGCGTAGGCGACAAGGCCGACCACGCCGGCCATCACATTTATGATAACTGGATCGAGAACACCAATCGTGGCGTCAGCCTGAGCGGCTTTTCGGATAAGGAGCTGGCATTTCGCAAAGACATCGATATCCACGATAACGTCATTAGCCAATGCGACATCGCGTTCTTCGCAAACCGTCGGTGGTCCGGCAGCCTTCGGCGCAACATATTCTTGCGGTGCGAACAGGACATCGTTCTCGAGAGAAACGGCAGAGCGACTGCGGGTGATATCGATGGCAACTACCGCAACGATGGCAGCTTTCTGAATGTCACCCCGCCGCCGCTTCGCTTCAAGCCCGATGGCAACGCTTCCGTTGCCTCCGGCGAATGGACATCCGAGCCCGACGAAATCCGCATCCAGTGGCGTAACAAGGGCATCGATATCCCAGGCGCCAACCGGCCCTCGATCGCGGTCGAGCCTGGCATGGAATTGTCATGCGTCTTGCTGGCCCGCAAGGCGCAGAATTGGATGCTGGCGATCGCCGAGACTGCCTATGACGATTTCACGCCGCGCGCATGGCAGGAACACATGCTGCCTTGGCGCAAGCGCTATCTCTCGATTTAATCGGCGATTGCCCGGCCTTGCTTAAGGCCGATGGCGCATTCCCTTCAAGTTTTGCGTAATATTCGGTTTGTCCGCAATTTCGGTCGCAGCTCTGAGAGCGCGATGACCATGTGTGGCCAGAGAATGAAAGGCGCAAGCATCATACCCGCCTCGGTCATGGCCCCAAGCATGATGAGGATGATGATGACAATCTCCTTTCGTCTGGCGCCGGATTCTGCCGGGTCGGGTTCGACGATTGTCATCTTCCTGAACAGGCGGGTCAGCAAGAACAACGCCCACGCCGTGATGCCGGGAATGCCGATGTTTAACGCTAGCTCAAGATAGGTGTTGTGGGTCGAGCGCGCATCGAAGGTGACCTTGACATATTCTTCCATGACCTGGGGCTGTCGGAACATCGCAAAGCCATAACCCGTCAGCGGCCTATCCCATATCAAGGGCAATAGCTGTTCCCAGATGTTGGTGCGCCCTGAGAAGGTAATGTCCTTGCCGAATGCTTCTGCAACGGCCGAGGCCACTCCTAGATAAACGAAGCTGGCGCCAAATCCCACGATCACAAACAGCAGGAAGACCACGAATGAACGGAAAAGGCGGTTCGGGTAGATGTGAATTATACGGACCCCGTACAGCATGACACTGCCGAACATCGTCAGGACAACAGCTGTCGAGGACCTTGTAGCCACGATCAGGGCGAGAAGGCAAAGCATGGCAGCCCAGCGGATAAGGGTACTGTAACGAAGCGGCCCGAGCTTCTCCGTCGACAACAGGCAGACAAAGCTGACCGAGCAAAACTGTCCCAACGTGTTCTTGTGATAAAAAGCACCCTTGACCATGCCTGCGTAGCTGCCACGCATGATGGCGAATTGGGGGAAAGCCGCTGTGTAGAGAACGTTTATAAATGCCGCTGCTATCGCAAAACGCCCAAGTATCCGGAATGCTTCGACATTGCCGTAGCGGGCACGGTACAGAAGGGGTGGGATTGCGAGAACAATGACCGCAGCCAATCCTTTTAAGGACGCTGCCTTGTCGATCGAGAAGACGATTGATGTCAGGCAGGAAATGCTGACAACTACGATGAACGGCGAGATCCTCGAGAACACACGCAGGAACTGCCGCTGCTCTAACAGAAAGTATAAGCCCGACAAAGGGATGAGGCTGTAAAGCAGCAGTTTCATCGGAAGCGGATCGACCGATGCCCCGTCTTCGAAGTTTGCGGGAAGGCCGTACCACATGCTCGTGGCTCGCCACAGAGCAGCATAAAATGCTATCGTAAGAACAAGTTTTGCCAGGACGTCGCGTCTGACGCGCCATCGGGGTACGGACCGCCGGTGGTAGCCCGGTGGATAGTAGTTTCTTGCCGAAGCTGCATCTTCTATCGTCATTGAAGGCTCTTATAAATTAAACTGGGAGAAACCCGGTTGTGCGTCGTCGAACGAATGGGAGCTTCGATCGAACGGTGCTGAGAAGCGATTTTTTCATCCTTCGGATTCTGCTTGCTGGAAGTGAATTCGTCTGGCAGTTTCGATAACTTTATCACTGGCTTGCGAACTGCCCGCTCCGACGGGCGACACAGCCATGGTAGGCTTTTCCCAATGACTTCAACAGCTTATTGCCTCAAGCAGTACGTCCCATCGCCACGCCGGGCGACTTTAAGCGATCTTACTCCTTGAATCCAGTCGCTAAAGACATTCCATGATGTCGCGCCGGATGCCGTTCGTTCATCCGGTACAAAAACTGTGGCCATGATGATTTCCCCATCTATCTCTGCCCCAAGAGGAAGACGCCTTATAGGCTGAGTTCCAAACTGCTGGACCACGCCGGCATTATCTAATCTGCAAATCCCTCCATTCTCGGAACCGAAACGCGCGATCCGCCGTTGATTGCCATGCCCAACCGTGTCCGGGAGACAGGACAGACATGGCACGTCAGACATTCTGGAAAGGTTATCTCAAGCTATCGCTCGTCACCGCCGCCGTCTCGCTGACGCCGGCGACGACCGAAAGCAACAAGGTCCGTTTCCACGTCCTCAATCGCCAGACCAAGAACCGCGTCGAAAGCCACTATGTCGACAGCATCACCCACAAGCCGGTGCCCGAGCGGGACCAGGTGAAGGGCTATCCGCGCGGCGAGGACGACTATGTGCTTCTCGAGGACGAGGAGATCGAGCAGGTCGGGCTCGAAAGCACCCGCACCATCGAGATCGACAGTTTCGTGCCGCGCGGCTCGATCGATTGGATCTGGTACGACAAACCGCATTTTCTGGCGCCCGAGGACAAAGTGGGGGTGGAAGCCTTCTGCGTCATCCGCGAGGCGATGAAGGCAAATGACGTCGTCGGCATCGCCCGCCTTGTTCTCTATCGCCGCGAGCGTGCGGTGCTGCTGGAACCGCTGGGCAAAGGTATCGTTCTCTGGACCCTGCGCTATGGGGACGAGGTGCGTGATCCCGTGGCCGAACTCGACAGCAAGGCCGAGATCGACAGCAAGCTGCTGACGCTGATGACGCAACTGGTGAAGGAAGAGACGAAGAATTGGATCCCGGCCATGGTGCAGGATCCGATCCAGAAACGCCTGAAGTCGATGATCCGCGGCAAGCAGAAGAGCCTGAAGAAGGCGGCGCCCGTGCAAAAACCTGCACCGGTGAAATCGACCGGCAACGTCATCAATATCATGGATGCGCTGAAAAAGAGCCTGGCGGCCGAAGGCGGCCAGAAGCCGCGCCAATGAAAAAGTGGCCAGCGATTTTGGGAAACGACATACATAAATCAAAGACTTAAAGCGCATCGCGGGAATCCACTTTGACGCGCTTCAGGTCCAGCCGGCTTCGCCGGCGCGATTAACCGATGCATTCGCGCGAGGTCGGGTGCGCCTGAGATTGCCCATCGCCCGCCGGGGCGAGGCCATCTCAGCTTGCCTTCTTGCTGCGGCTGTCGCTGCGCGCCGGTGCCTTCTTCTTCGCCAGGGCCTTCTTTGCTGGAGCCTTGCCGCTCATCTTGGCGCTCTGGCGCAGCGCTTCCATCAGGTCGACTACCTTGCGTTCCTGGGCGGGTTTCTTCTCCGGTGGCGCCCGGCCCTCGATCTTTGCCTTCACCAGCTCGACCAGGGCAGCCTCGTAGCGATCTTCGTATTCGCTCGGTTCGAAGCTGCCTTGCTTGGTGCCGATGATATGGCCTGCAAGCGCGATCATTTCCTTGTCGAACTTGATGTCGGGAATGTCCTTGAAAACCGTACCGGCCGAGCGCACTTCGTAGTCGAAATTCAGCATCGTCGCGACGATATAGTCGTCATGCGGACGGATCAGCAGCGTCCGGTTGCGCCGGAAAAGCACGGCTTCGGCCAGAGCCGCGACCTTGCCGTCGCGCATGGCGCGGGCGATCAGCGACAGCGCCTCCTCGTCATGTTCATGGACGGGCGCGAGATAATAAGGACGGTCGAAATAGAGCTTGTCGATATCGTCATAGGCAATGAAAGCCTTGACATCGAGCACCTTATCGCTTTCCGGGATGATTTCGGCAATCTCGTCATCTTCAATGACGATGTAGTCGCCATTCTCCATCTGGTAACCCTTGACCTGGTCGCCCCGCTCGACCGGTTTGCCGGTCTCGCTGTCGACGAATTGTCGTTCCACCCGGTGGCCGGTCCTGCGGTTGATGATGTTGAAGGAGACGCGTTCGGAGGAGGAAACGGCGGTGTAGAGCCCAACGGCGCAGGCAAGGTCGCCCACCTTCAGATGACCCTTCCAGCTTGCCCGAGCGGCCATTCCATCCTCCGCAGCAAATCAGAGCCGGCTGCCGCTCTTGTCGGTTTCGAGTTCTTGGAATTCCCAGCCGCCATCAGGCGCGGGATAGGCGAGGAGCGCATCGCCATCGCCGATCTTCTGGCGCGATGCGGCGTCCTTGGCATGGACAATTGCCTCGTCCGCTGTCGCATAAGTCTCCGAAAGTGTGTCGCCGAGCTTATAGGCCCAGCCATTGTCATGCGGCACGACCTGATAGGTGATATCGGCCATTTCGGATCTCCTCTTCTCACTCAAATAGGGTGCATGATGTCGTCGGCTAGTTCCGATTTGCTTTGCGCCGTTCGTCGAGCGCAATGATCTTCTCCAGCGACGCGATATCCTCGCTGGTGACGACGGGAACCGGATCGGCAGCGATGGCTTCCAGCACCTCCTGTGAGACGGCGCCGTTGCGGATCGCCCATTCCAGCGTTTCGCGGGTTTCCCGCTCGGCCTTCAGCTGCGCATAGAGCGCAACGATCAGCCGATCGCGAGCATCCATCCGCCGGCCTTGGTTACCCGTGCTGCGGATGTCAGGCATCGCAATCCACCTTTGTCACTGATTTCGTTCAGGTGTATTCAACTGATGACGGATGGAAAGGTTCCGAAACCCATGGGCGGCTTGCCATTGCCGCGCCGGGTGAAATCACCATCTGCAAGAGGTTCGCAAGAGGATTTCAACATGGCCGATCTCAAGGCTCGTCCCCGCCCGACTGGTGCCACCGCCGTTCTCGGCCGTACCGGTTTTCCGCACGTCACCTCCGCCACCAAGGGCGAGATCGATATCGTCACCGCGCCGTCGCAGCCGGGTTTCAATCCGCTCGATCTGCTCTATTCCTCGCTCTCGGCCTGTCTGGTGCTCAGCGCCCGCATCGCCGCCAGCCAGATGGGCGTTCTCGACAAGATCAGCGAGATCACTGCAGAGGTCACCGGCGAGAAGGCGACGGAAGGCCTTTCGCGCGTTGCCAAGTTCAACGTCGTTTTTTCGATCGAGGGCGATATCGACGAAGAAACCCGACAGAAAATCGCCCATGCCGCCGAAGACGAGATCTGCACGGTCAGCAACACCATCCGCGGCAATCCCGAGTTCTCGACGACGATATCGGGGTGAGGCTAAATCTACATAATAATTATAGACAATCGAGAGCGGAGGATTGCGTGAGTACTGCCCCGCTTCTATGCTCGGGCATCGAAAGCAATGATCCCGGCCACCATGCAGCCCAAGCCTCTCCCGACGTCTGAACAGCCCGTCGTTGCCATCATCGGCGGCGGTGTCTCCGGCGCTGGCGTCGCCTATCATCTCGCCAGAGCCGACTGCGGCGAGCGCCCTGCCATCGTGGTCTTCGAGCCGCGCGCCGAGCTTGGCCGCGGCCTTGCCTATGACACGGCCGATCCGGCCCACCGCATCAATGTTCCAGCCGCCAAGATGAGCCTGCAGCCCGACGACCCGGGCGAATTTCTGGCCTGGATCGAAGCTCGCGACGCCGTCGCCGGCGACCCTGAGGCCTCGCAGCCCGATGGCACGCTCTTCCCCCGGCGCCGGCTGTTCGGCGATTATGTCGCCTCGCTGCTGAAGCCGCTGCTGGAAGACGGTAGCGTGTGTCATTGCCGCGCTGCGGTGACGGCTGTCGAACGCCGTGCCGGTCGCTGGTCGATCCGCGACGATGGAGGCGGCGTGACGGAGGCCGATATCGTCGCGATCGCCACCAGCCATCCGCCGCCGGCAGCCCCCGGCCGGCTTGCGATCCGGCTTGCCGCTCATCCCCGTTTCGTCGCCGACACCACCAAGCCGGGCGCGCTCGAGGTGATCCGCCCGCAGGACCGGGTGCTGGTCATCGGCAATGGCCTGACGGCCGCCGATGTCATTGCCTCGCTTGCTGAGCGCGGGCATGATGGTCCGGTGACCGCGATCTCGCGCCGCGGTCTGCGGTCTCGCGGCCATCCGTCGGTACCGCAGGAGCTCTTCGGCGATTTCGTCTCCAGTGCAGCCCATTCCGCCGTGTCGCTGCTGAGAGGGATCCGCGCCGCCATAGGCGCGGCGAAGGAAGAGGGCATAAGCTGGCATGGGGTGATCGATCAGGTGAGGGCGCAGGGATACGATCTCTGGCAGGCGCTACCGGTTGCCGAACGACGCCGTCTCGTTCGCCATCTGCGTCCCTATTGGGATGTGCATCGTTTCCGGATCGCCCCGCAGGTCGAGGCCGCGCTCGACGCAGCTGTTGCTGCGGGCCGTCTCGATATACTGGCCGGCTCCGTCGCCGATGCGCGCATCGAGGGCGAGCTCATTCTTTGCACTCTGCAGCCGCGTCATCAGCGCCAGCCGTTAGAGCGAAGCTATGACGCCGCCGTTGTCACCACCGGGCCGGCGCATGGCGGCATTCTCGAAACCCAGCCCTGGCTCGCCGCACTCGCGGCAAGCGGCCACCTGTCGCTCGACCCGACCGGCCTCGGCCTTGCCTGCACCGAACGTTCGGAGGCGATCGGCCCGTCAGGAAAAGCAGATCCCTCGCTGCTGATCTCCGGTCCGCTGGCGCGCGGCACCTTTGGTGAGCTGATGGGACTGCCGCAGGTGAGCGAGCATGCGTTCTTCATCGCCGGCGAGATCGCCGAAAAGCTGCGGATCAGCGCGACGAATAGGCATCCTGCCTGATTTTCCACCGATATGTCGCTCTTCGGCTGTCCCCGGTGATCGACTTCTGATAGTCCCTTGGCCATCACTGCATAATTCCTTAAATCGAAATCGATTTAAGGATAAAATTATTCAGCAATTTAAAGTGTTACAGCGTCCTTTGCGCGTCTGAAAAGACGCGCGGCGCTGTATCCCGTCGGCCCGGCATTCGGGCGACCAGAAATATCGAGATCATGTCGCAGGCCGCTCCCACCCTTTCCGAAGCCTCGCCTTCCAATCGTTTCGCCCTTGCGGCGCTCCTTCTCGGCGGGGCGGCGATCGGCGGCTCGCCGATCTTCGTCAGGCTGTCCGAAGTCGGTCCGATGGCGACGGCCTTCTGGCGCGTAGCGCTGGCGCTGATCCCGATCGTCATCGTCTCGCTCTTGAAGACGGAAAGGGGGCCGAAGCCGCAAAGCCTTTCCGACTATGGCATGCTGGTTCTCCCAGGCGTGATGTTGGCGCTCGACCTCGCCGCCTGGCACCTTTCGCTCACCATGACGTCGGTCGCCAATGCGACGCTGCTTGCCAACCTCGCACCGGTTTTCGTCACGCTGATCGCCTTCGTCTTTTTCAGCGCGAGGATCAGCCGCGTCTTCGCGCTCGGGCTTGTCCTGGCACTGTCAGGCGTCGTCATCCTGAAGGGCGGACCGGCAGCCATCGGCAATGGCGACCTTCGCGGTGACGGCATCGCGATGATCGCCGCCTTCTTCTATGCCTGCTACATCCTGGCGATCGGCAGGTTGCGCAGCCGCTTCGATACGATCCGCATCATGCTGTGGAGCACGGCCTGCGCTGCCGTCTGCATCTTTCCGATCGGCCTGATCTACGAGGGGCATATGCTGCCCGCGAGCGTCTATGGCTGGTCGATTGTCTTCGGCCTCGCCTTTATCAGCCATGCCGGCGGACAGGTGGCGATCACCTATGCGCTCGCCTATCTGCCGGCGGCATTTTCATCGCTGACGCTGCTGCTGCAGCCGGTCGTTGCGGCAATCCTTGCCTGGGCGCTGCTCAACGAGGCGATCGGAACAATGCAGGCGCTCGGCGGCGCCGTCGTTCTTGCCGGCATCATGGTTGCCCGGACGTCTCGCGCGCCGGCTTAACCGCTTGCTGCTCCAGCGGCTGTGGATCATCACCCATCCTCTGCAGCAGCCACTTCTGGATGATCGGTACATCGGCATCGCCGAGGTCATGACCACCGGGGATGACGTCGGAATCGACGGTGGCACCCGAACTTTTCAGCCTCTCTTCCAAGTCGCTCGCATATTTGCCGTAGGCATCCGTCTTGCCGCTGATGACGAGCAGGTCGGTGCCCTTGAGATCGGCATGCGGATAGTCGCTGAGAACCGGCATGGAGCGTAGCAGTACCGCCTTGTGAACAAGGTTCGGGTGCAGGTAGAGCAGAGAGTTCAAGAGGTTGGCGCCGTTGGAATAGCCGACATAGACCACCTTCTTGGGATCGAGGCCGTAGGATTTGACAGCGCCTTCGATGAAGGCCGCGAAGGCTTCGGCCTCAGTCTTGATGTCGTTCTGATCGAAGGAGAAGGGTGTAATGCGCTTGTACCAGCGCGGAAAACCCTCTTCCGTCGCGCGCCCTCGCACGCCCATCAGGGTTGCTCGAGGCGCCGCCTTGTTCAGGAGCGGCATCAACGTCGTCTCATTGCCGCCCGAGCCGTGGAGGAGCACGAAGACACTGCCGTCGGGATTCGGCGGCGTATAGAAGCGATGGACGAACGGCAGTTCGCGGTAGTTGATGCGGGGCTGGCCGGGCATCGAAAACTGCGGCAGAATCACCTTCAGGTCGTCGAGATTGGTGATTGTTTCCGGCGGCGCGAAGAGCTTGGTGCCGAGGGATGCATGCTCTTCGTCAACAGTCATGCCGGGCTTGTCGGTTGCAAGCTCCACCAACGTGCCGCCAGGCTCGCGGGCATAGAGCGAGCGGAAATATTTGCGGTCATGCATGTTGGTCGGCGATGCCTCGGTCGTCTCCAGCGCCTTGGATACCGAACGTAGCGCGTCTTCATCAGGGGCCCGGAAGGCGACGTGATCGACCGTGCCGGTGCCTGGCGCACCGGACCAGAAGCCGCGTGCATCGCGCACGTCGATGACGTCGCCCGATTCCGAAACCAGCCTGTTGATCGTGCCGCGGTTGGTCTGGAAGCGGTAGCCGAAATGGCTCTCGAGGAAGTTGCGGCTTTCGGTGGGTTTTTCCGTCAGCATGGTCGCGCCGCGCACGCGCTGGATCGTATGCTCGGCCGGGATCGAGGCACCGTCCCAGGCGGACGGCGATGTCAGGTTCTTTGCGCCTGCGAGCTTGAGGATGATGTTGTCAGGGTCTTTCAGCCGCAGGACGGGCTCGCCGAATTCGTCGGCCGGTCCCTCGGATCTCAGACCGAAGCTCATGGCGCGCGTCAGCCAGTAGCCAATGCTGGCGGGGTCGATCGCCAACGAAATTTCGCTGATCTGGCCATAGCCGGCCCGGCCGGGCGCGCCATCTTCCCAAGCGAGGAAGGTGAGGAGGGATCCCGGCGTTCCCGCCGCATCGCCGTAGAAGAGATGAAGTTGCGTCGCGTCCTCGTAACCGGCCGTCTGTTTGACGAGCCGCATGCCGAGAAACCCAGCGTAAAAATCCACGTTCGCCTGCACCTTCCGGGTGATGGCCGTAACGTGATGTATGCCTGATACCATCGAGAGCAGTCCTGATTGAAGCGGCGTCGTCAGGAGCGCGAGTATGAGAGCTGCGAAGGTCATACCGTTGCCAATGACCATCGCTTAATTTTGTTCCGCACAAAGCGCAAGCGAATCGCCGCGCTGCAATAACTCCAAATGTTCGACATCTTCGAGCGCCTCTTCCAATTGCTGCAGGGTCGGCGGCTTGACCATATAGGCGCGTGCGCCGAGATTTTTGGCCCGGCGCATGTCGGTCTCGTCGCTCGATGTGCTGAGGATGCAGACGGGAATTCGCTTGAGGCGGGCATCGACGGAAAGCGCATGCAGCACCTCGAAGCCGTCCATGATCGGCATGTTGATGTCGAGAAGCATCAGGTCGATCTGCGGCACATTTGCGATGCCGGCGCGTTCTTCGAGCAGCCGCATAGCCTCGCGTCCGTTGGTGGCGACATGCAGGTTGAAATTCACCTTGTCCCGCCGCATCAGCTTGATCTTCAGAAGCTGGATGTCGGCCGGGCTGTCTTCCACCAGCAGCACTTCGGCGAGCCTGCCCGGACCTTCGGCTGGCTGCTCCGCCGGCCTGGCGCTGTGCGGGACGGGCGATGCGGCCGGCGGCGCGGGCCGCGCCTCGGCGAGCGGCACTTCCAGAATGAAGGTGGCGCCCGGCCCATTTTCTGCCTCGCACCAGATCGAGCCGCCATGCATCTGCGCGATGCGGCGGCAAATGGCAAGGCCGAGCCCGGTGCCTTCGATGCCGCGCCCGACGAGACGCTTGAACGGCTGGAAGATCAACTCGCGGTGCTCGGGGTCGATGCCGGGCCCGTTGTCACGCACGGTGAGACGGCAGGTATCGCCCTGCGCTTCGCCTGTGATGCTGATCTCCGGAACCTTCTGCTCGCAATAGCGGATGGCATTCGACACCAGGTTCTGCAGGAGCTGGGTCAGCAGCGTCGCGTCGCCCATGACCTCCGGCAGCGCCCCGCGGATGATGACGGCGCCGCGGCTTTCGGTCTGCTGGCGCAGATTGTCCTCCACTTGGTCGAGCACATCGGAGAGCGAGACCGGCTTGAGCTCCAGCCCGCCGGAGGCCTCGAGCTTGGTGAAGCCCGAGACCTTGACGATCAGGTCTTCCATATGGTCGGCGGCGCTGAGCACGTAATCGAGCAATTCCCGGTCTTCGGCCGGAAGCGCTGCAGAACCGTGCAGGATGCGGCTGAAGGATTTGATCGTCCGGAGCGGCTCCTTCAAATCATGAGCCATGGCGCGGGTGAAGATCTCAAGCGATTGCCGCTTCTGCTCCAGCTTCGCTTCCAGCATGCCGTGCATGATGGCGTTCTGAATGCAGCGATGCAGTGTCTCGGGCGAAAGCGCATCCTTCGTCAGATAGTCGCGTGCGCCGCTCTTCATCACCTCGACGGCCACAGTTTCGTTGCCTTGGCCGGTCAGCATGATGACGTTGGCGGCGGGATCATCCTCCAGGATATCGGCAAGAACGCCGAGCCCATCGCGCCCCGGCAGCGAATAGTCGAGCAGGATGCAGTCCGGCCGTTTCCGGCCGTTCAGCGCACGACCCTCTTCGCCCGTCTCCGCCTCCACGACGGTATAGGCAGTGCTGGAAACGCGGCCCAATATGCGGCGATAGACCTCGAGATCGTCGATGTTGTCGTCGATGATGAGAATAGAGCAGTGTTCCGCCAATCTGTCAGTCCTCGAGTGGCAGGATCGCGATTTCGAACCAGTATTCCTTCAGCCGCTGGATCGCCGCGAAGAGCCCGTCGAGATCCACCGGCTTCTGCACATAGGTATTGGCGCCGAGCGCATAGCAGCCTTCGATGTCACGTTCGTCGTCGGAGGTCGTGAGGATCACCACCGGGATCTTGCGCAAGCCGGCGTTCGACTTGATTGCCTCCAGCGTCTTGCGGCCGTCAAGGCCCGGCATGTTGAGGTCGAGCAGGATCAGCCCGGGTTTCGGCACCATTTCGGCGAGCATGTCGAGCGCTTCCTGACCGGAGGCTGCCCAGCGGATCGAGTTGCGCAGGTTGGTGCGCTTGAAGGCGCGCATTGTCGCTTCGAAATCGTCTTCGCTGTCCTCGACGATCAGGATCGGTTGCGTATCACGCTGCTGCATTCTGCCCCTCGCGCTTTTTTCCCAGAGTGAAGTAGAATGTCGTGCCGGTACCGACCTCGGATTCCAGCCAGATATCGCCATTGTGCCGCGCGATGATCTTGCGAACGAAGGTGAGGCCTGCTCCGGTCCCGTCGTCGGAATCCTGCGACTTTTCCAGCCGCTTGAAAATGCGGAAAATATCCTCGTGGAATTCCTGCGGAATGCCCTTGCCGTTATCCTTAACGAAAAACACGTTGCGGGCAACCGTGCCGTCCTTGCCGACGAACCGGTCAAGATAACCGATCGAGACGAGTGGCGCCGGTTTGTCGTTGTATTTGATCGCATTGGTGATGAGATTGCGGAAGACTTCGGTCAACCGCGGCGCGTCGCAAACCACCTCCGGCAGCCGGCCGTCGATGATGACCTTGGCATGCCGCTCCTCCAGCAGCAACTCCATCGTCGCGACGACATCCTTGACAATCAGGCCAATGTCGGTGCGTTTGACCGCCAGCTGCTGGCGCCCGAGCCGGGAGAAATACAGAAGCTCGTTGACGAGCTTCTCCATGCGCTGGCTGAGACGCACGAGCCGGTTCAGCCGGCGCACGCCGTCCGCATCGAGCTTGTCTTCATAATCTTCCAACAGGAAGCGGGAGTGGTTGTGGAGGCCGCGCAGCGGTTCCTTGAGATCATGCGAGGCGATATAGGCGAATTCATCGAGGTCGTGGTTGCTGCGCTCGAGCTCGGCCGTATAGGCTTCGAGCTGGGAAAGCGTCGTTTTCATCCGTTCTTCCTGCCGGACGCGATCGCTAATGTCGCGCACGATACCGACGAAGGTCTTGGTATGGCCGGTGACGACGGCGCTGATGGAAACATCGATCGGAAAGACGATGCCGTTCTTGCGTCGTCCGGAGACCATGCGCGTCGTGCCGATGATGCGCTCCTCGCCGGTCTGCCGGTAATGGGCGAGATAGCCGTCGTGCTCGGAATGGTAGGGTTCGGGCATCAGCATCTTGATGTTTTTGCCGATCGTCTCCTGCGGGGAGTAGCCGAACATGGCTTCAGCCGCCGGATTGAAATTCCTGATCGTTCCACGCTCGTCGATGACGATGACGGCATCAGGCGTGCCGCGCACCAACGCGCCGAAACGAACGCGCTCGCTTTCGAGGTTATGGGTGTTGCGCATGAAATAGAAGACGAGGAGCGCGATCAGCCAAAGTGTGGCAGCCGTAATGGTGCGGTTGGCGATCTCCTGCCAGAAACCGGTCTCGTCGTGCCTGACGGCGAAGAAGCCGAGCATCAGCAGCACGGTACAGGCAAAGGCGAAGAAAAGCGGCGCATTTCTGTTGCCGAACCAGAGCGCCGTCAGCACCAGCGGCACGTAGAGAATGCCGTTGGCGACACCCAGCGGCGTATACAGATCGACGAGAAGGCCGGTGAAGCAGACCGCGGCCGGGATCCACAGCGGGATCTGCGCCCGGTTTGCCGGCTGAATCCACCAGGAGCGGGCGAGAAGCCCGGAGCCGAAGATCACCATGCCGACCGCCGTATGCAGCGCCATCGCCGCATAAGGCCCCCAGCGGTAGCCCTGTTCGGCATCGGTGACATAGCTGGCCAGCGCGATCATGCCGAGGGTGATGACGACATAGCTCGTCAATTCCTGCACCACTTGGCTTCTCGACCTCTCCACCTGGAGTGAGAGCAGCAGCGAAAGATTAGCGATCAGGAAGACCAGCGCCGTGTTCGGCCCCATGCCGCCGCCGATCTCGGCGATGAAATCCGGCGAAACCAGGAAGCGCGAGATCAACACGTCGACATTGTGAAAAGTCCGCCCGATCATGACGATCTCCACGAGCCGGGCCGCGGCGATCGCCGCCGCAAGCCCCGCCGTGATCGCCGCCGTTGCTCGAAAGCGGCGGGCGGCGAGTGTCGAAGCGGCAAGTCCCACGCCGGAAAGCACGAAGCAGAGCGCGGTATTGAAGGCCATCGACGGAAAGCCGGGAACCAGCGAAATGACAATCTCGGCCTGCAGCAGCCAGCCGGTAAGCGCCGTCACGCCGAGAACGAATATCAGGCAGCCGACGGCAATTGCAAAGGCACGGTAGTGTCGCCTTGGCTGGTCCTGCAGGTCCACGTTGCCCTGATCCTGCACCCGTGTGTCCTCCTTCGGTTTGCGCGGCCATCTTTTCCGAAATCGAGGAATACTCAATAGGCAAGGCAGGGAGGTGCCGCGCTTTTTGCGAAATGATTTGCGATGAGGTATATCGAATTTTAGTGGAACCGCGGTATCGTGATGTCGAAGGACAGCGAGGTTCATTCGAACAATATCCAAATCACGGTGCTAGATGACCACCCTATTTTATGTCGACGACAGCAAGGATGACCTCTTCTATGTCGACTATATGAGCAAAAAGCAGCAGATAGACGTCGATCTATTCTGTTTTTCGACCGCCGAAATGGCGCTGGAGGCACTGGAGACGCGCGCGGCGGAAGGCAAGATCTCGCCTGATCTGCTGGTCGCCGATCTCTACATGCCGCTCGATAGCGGCATCGGCCTGATCACTCGGTTGCGCCTGGATGATCGTTTCAAGGCGATGCGGCTTGCTATCTGCAGCGGATCGGATGCTGCCGAGGACCGCGCGCGCTCACTCGATGCCGGCGCCGATGTCTATCTGGAAAAGCCACTTGACCTTGCCACGGTCATTCTCAATCTTGAGATGTAGAAAACGGCGAAAGCCGCATGGCCTATTCCTCCTCATTCGTCCCAACCATATGACAAACCGCAATTGACAAGGGCGAGGACGCATCACAAGATGCAACCGAAGCGAAGAATATGGAACGCAAATTAAGCGCTGAGAGAACCGATCAACCCGCGTTCGCCGCCACGAACATCAGCCAACCCCTTAGCTGAATGGGTCAATCGGCTCTCTCGCGCTTACGTCTGGCACTGCCTTCTCGCATTCATGGATGTTGAATGCAGGAAGAATACGATACCCAGGTAAGAACTACTGCCCCTCAGTAAAATCTGCCCGTGCATCACCTTTAGCTGAGATAATTGATGATTTCCGCCTTACATATCGAAAGTCCCCGTTTTCGATATCTCTCATCAATCGTCTCGCAATTTTTGTAGCTCTTCGCGTTTAAGACGTATATCCCAAGATTTCGGGATTAGAGGCATTGGCGGGAGGAGAGGAAGAGTGGGAATGAACAATGCCCAGGCAATTCCCTTTCATGCCGGACCGGAGCTGAGCCGGGCGATCAACCGCACCGATTTTTTCCGTCTGCTGAAATCCGCGGCGCAGCATTACAACTTCGACAATTTCGCGCTTGCCCGCATTTCCGAGGCTTCGGCCCCTTTCGGTGAACGCGATATCGTCATCACCAATGTTGCCGAGCGGCGTGTCGGTCTTTTCATCACGACGTTGAAGGAAGCGCTGGGCACCGTTCGGGCAAAGACCGCCCAGTTCCTGGCAACGCCGGTCCATGGCCGGAACGTACAGCCTGCAGATTATCCGTCCGATCTTGTTTTCAACGAGTTCCTGAGCGGCGTCTTTCTCTTCATCCCGCTGTTCACGCCGGAAGGGCGGCGATATTGCCTCGTCCTCAGCGGCGAGCGTCAGGAGCCGGATCAGAGTGAGATCGCCGACATGCTTCTCGACGCCATGCGTATTTTCGACAAGCTCTACGAGGAAATCCTGACGCCGGAAATGTCCGGACGGCTGACCCAGCGCGAATCGGAAATTGTCAAATGGACGAGCGAAGGCAAGACGTCGGCGGAAATCGCGATCATTCTCGGTCTTTCCGAACATACGGTCAATTCGCACATCACCGCGGCCGCGCGCAAACTTGACGCTGTGAACCGCGTTCATATGGTGGCGATCGCCTTGAGGAATGGTTTGGTTTCGTGAAGATGGTTTCGGATTGGGGAAATGAGACGATGATCACCGAAACGAGCCGAAGGAATGCCGTAAAGGTCCTCTTTGTCGACGACGAATTCATCGAATTCCGCGCGCTCAAGAAGAAGATCGCCGATCTCTCCGAGCCGGCCGTCGAGGTTGAATATTCGCAATCGATCGGTGACGCGCTGGAAAAGATCCGCTCGGCGCGCTTCGATCTCATCCTGCTCGACAATCGCCTTTTGCCCAATGCCGATTTCCGCGACACGGTGCCGGAGCTGCGCGGCATCGGTTACACCGGTCCGATCGGCGTCGTCTCGACCGATATATCGGGCGGCTATTTCCAGGAATTCCCGGATTACGGCGTCGATTTCCGCATCGGCAAGGACGAAATCGATGCCCAGGCACTGCAGCACATCATCCGCGAATATGTGACCTATGACGTCCCCGATTTCTGGAAGGACGATTACAGTATCTAAAGCGCGTCGCGATCTTTCGGATACGCTTGTCGCGCTTTAGTCGTCTTTGTAGTTCGCAATTCCGGACGCAAAACCGCTGCACACTTTTGCTGGAATTGCTCTAATCTCAGGCAACCGGAAGGCGGATGATGAAGCGGCTGCCGCTTTCATCCGAATGTTCGAGGCTGATATCGCCGCCGAGCGCCGTCAGAAACTCCCGCGCCGTGGTCAACCCGAGTCCGGCGCCCTGGACCGTTCCCGGCTTCGGCAATTTCCAGAAAGGCTCGAATATCCGCTCCCGATAGGCGGGATCGATGCCCGCCCCATTGTCGGAAATCCGGATGAACCAGTCCGTTCCCTCGCGCTCTGCGGCAATGGCCACATGCGGCGCCGCTTCGCTGCGATACATGAGGGCATTGGTCAGCAAGTGCCGCAGCACCAGACCGAAGAGGGCAGGGTCGGTCCGGATGGAGGGCAGGCCGTTGCTTGCAAGCGTCGCCTCGCCGACCGCCGTCTCGTCGGTCAATTCGCCCCAGACATTTTCGGCAAGCGCTTGCAGATCGATCTCTTCAGGCGTCACCTGGGGTGTGCCGCCGGCAAGGCTCATCAATGCCTTGGTGAGGCGCTGCGCCGTCTGCGCCTTTTCCATGATCATCCGCAGGCTCTGAAGCTGTTCGCCGTCGAGCGTCTCCTCGAGATCGTCGAGCAGTAGCTCGGCATACATGGCGATATGGCGGAGCGGCGATTGCAGGTCGTGCGAAGCGGTCGCGAGAAAACGCTTGATGCGCTCCTCGCTGTCTCCGGCAAAAGTGGGTTTCGTCGGGTAAGATGACATCTGGCGGTTTCCCCGATCTTTTTACAGCGCCGCGCATCTTTTCGGACGCGCGAAGGACGCTGTAACTCCTTGAAATGGCAGATAATGCAGTAGCCGACAATAGAAAGAGGGCGCCGGCTCTGCAACCGGCGCCCTATCAGGATGCGTTAAAGGGATTTTAGCTCGCGGTTTTGCGCGGGCGACCCTGTTCCGGCGGAATGATCTCGACTGCCTCATCGGTTGCCGGTGCGGCCTTGGCATGGCGGCGGCGCCAGTCGCCGAGGAAGAGCAGGATGGGTGCTGCGATGAAGATCGACGAGGCGCCGGCCACCAGAATGCCGAAGACCATCGGGATCGCGAAGCTCGAGACAGCACTACCTCCCCAGATCGCCATCGGCACCAGCGCGAGGAAGGCCGTCGCATTGGTGTAAAGGCTTCGCGCCAAGGTCTCGTTGATCGACTTGTCGATGATCTCGCGCAGCGGCATCGACTTGTAGAGCCGCATGTTTTCGCGCATGCGGTCATAGACGACGACTTTGTCGTTCACCGAATAACCGACAAGCGTCAGGATGGCGGCGATCGCTGTCAGGTTGAAGTCGAGGCCGGTGATCGCGAAGAAGCCGATCGCCTTGGTGACGTCGAGCACAAGCGTGACGATGGCGCCGACGGCAAATGGCCATTCGAACCGCGCCCAGATGTAGAGGAGCATCGCAAAGCTTGCGATCACCACCGACAGGATGCCGGCCCAGGCAAGCTCGCCGCTGACCTTCGGACCGATGACGTCGGTGCCTTCGACGGTGGCGCCCGGGTCGATCTTGGTGACTTCGGCCTTCAGCTTGGTCACCGCCGCCGTCTGCGCCTCTTCGCCGCCTTCCTGCCGTTGGGCACGAACGAGAATGCTGCTTTTGTCGCCGAAGGACTGCAGCGTGATTTCGCCGAGGCCGAGACTATCAAGACCTTCGCGGAACTTCGCTAGATCGGCCGCACCCTGGGTCTTGACGGCCATCTGGATGCCGCCGCGGAAATCGACGCCGTAGTTGAGACCGGGATAAATGAAGAGCACGACGGAGGCGATCGAAAGCAGCGCCGAGACGGTGACGCCGAAGAAGCGGGCCTTCATGAACTCGATGTGCTTGTCATAGGGGCTGAACGGGATCAACGGCCGGATGTTCAGCACCTTGAGCTTGCGGCGGCGGGTGATCTCGATCATCGCTACACGCACGAAGGCAACCGATGTGAACATCGAGATGATCAGGCCGAGCGCCATGGTCACGGCAAAGCCGCGAACCGGTCCGGAGCCGAAAAAGAACAGGATGGCCGCAGCGATCAGGGCCGTCATGTTGCCGTCGATAATGGTCGAATAGGCACGGCGGAAGCCGGTGTCGATGGCGGCGAAGGCGCTCTTGCCCTTGCGCGTTTCTTCGCGGATGCGCTCGTTGATGAGAACGTTGGCGTCGACCGCAAGGCCGATACCGAGAACGACACCGGCAATGCCCGGCAGCGTCAGCGTCGCACCAACCAGCGTTAGCGCCGATAAGGTCAGGATCGTGTGGATCAACAGCGCGATATTCGCCAGAAAGCCCCAGGAGCCATAGAGAACGAAGATGAAGGCTGCGACGAGGGCAAAACCGACGATGCCGGAATAAATGCCCATCTTGATGGCGTCGGCGCCAAGATCGGCTCCGACGGTGCGCTCTTCGATAACAGTCAGCTTGGCGGGCAGGGCGCCGGCGCGCAGCATGGCGGCCAGCGTTGTGGCGCTGTCAGCCGAGAAGCTGCCGGAGATCTGGCCGGAGCCGCCGGTGATCGGCTCGCGGATGACGGGCGCGCTCAGCACCTTGTTGTCGAGGACGATGGCGAAGGGATTGCCGACGTTCTGGCGGGTGATCTCGGCAAAGCGGGTGGCGCCGGCGCTGTCGAAGCGGAAGCTGACGATCGGCTCACGCGTATTCGGATCGAAGCTGACGCGGGCATCCGAAAGGCGGTCGCCGGAGATTTCGACGCGGTCGAGAACCGGATAGGACCTGCCCTCATCATCGTTCAGCATGGTCACACCGGGTCCGGGCGCATTGTTCGGCGACAGCATGTGGAACGACATCTTGGCGGTGGAGCCGAGAAGTTCGCGCAGGCGCGACGGATCCTGCGCGCCCGGAAGCTGGACGAGCACGCGGTTGGCGCCGATGCGCTGAATGGTCGGCTCGGAAACGCCGACCTGGTCGACACGCTGGCGGATGACTTCAAGGCTCTGCTGGACGGCGTTGTCGACATTGGCGGAGATGCCGGCCCGCGAGAAGCCGACGGTAATGGTCGCTCCGTTCGCCGTGACATCAAGATCCGCCTGGCCGGCGCTGAGGCCGGTGCTGATCGGGTTGGCAAGCGTCTTGAGTTCGGTGACGGCAGCATCGCTCTGCGCGGCATCGGCGAGCGTCACGACGATCTGGTTCTGGCTGCGGACCACGGCTTTCGGCTGGATGCCCTTCTCGCGCAGCACGCGGCGCGCGTCCTGAAGCAGCGATTGCAGCCGCTCCTTGGTGAGGTCGGCTTCGTCGACTTCCAGAACGAGGTGCGAACCGCCGCGAAGGTCGAGGCCGAGCGACACTTGCTCATGCGGCAGCCAGGCCGGCACGCGCTGGAGGACGGATTGCGGCAGGACGTTCGGCAGGGCGATCAATAGGCCGAGTAGGATGATCACCGTATAGGTGAGCACCAGCCATGGTGAAGTACGCATGTTGTATTCCTTGATATCGAGGGCCGGCGCTCGGGCGCTGGCGGCATGTCGTCAATGGTCGGAAGCGCCGATCGGCGCGAGCGTCAGGCAGCGACCGGCGGTGCGCGCGGCTGATGGGTCCTGGAGACTGCGGCATGAAGCGAAGCTTCAAATGCCGGAAAAGGGGCGGCAGTGGTCCAGCCGGAAAAATCGACGGCCGGGGCGGCGGCCAGGGCAAGCGGTCCGGCGTCATGCGCCGCCTGCTTCGGTGCAAGCTTGCGTTCAGTGGCGAGCAACCCGCGCACGGCATCGCGCGCAGTCAGCTGCGGCGGCTGCGGATCCCGATCGGAAGAGGAAAGCGTATTGGCGGCGGCGACCGGCGAGATCACCAGATTGCCGCCGAAAAGCAGGCCGAGATAGGCAAGGACGGCGACGAGGAGGGAGGCGGCGATACGGCTCGTCAGACGGCGCTGGTCCAGCTCCATCTTCCCCGTCTCGGTTATGTCACTCCCGTATCGGCTCAAAAGCGCGCCAATCTCTCATTCTCTTTCCGGCGGAGGGTCATCCGTCGGCATAATTGTATCAGGCCCATGCCCGTCTTCATAGGGCACACTCTCATGATGCACTTGAGCGAGCCGGTCAACCATGCCCAGCGCGATTTCACGCTCGCCCATGATGACCGTGTCGGCGCCATATTGCTTCAGCTCATCGACCTCGGCGTCGGAATGGGCGCGGGCGACGATGAGGATCGAGGGATTGACGCTGCGCGCCTGCTCGATGATGCGGCAGGCTTCGAAGGCGTTCGGGATGGCGATGGCAATGCTGCGGGCGCCAGAGAGATTGGCAAGGTCGAGCGTTTCCCGCATCACCGCATTGCCCGACAGAGTTTCGATACCCTGCGCCTTCAGCTCGCCGATGCGCTTGTCGGAGTCCTCGATGACGAGAAAAGGTGTGGCTGACGACTTGAGATTCTGTCCGACGATGCTGCCAACCCGCCCGTAGCCGACGAGAATGGCGTGGCCGCTGAGAGCGGTCGGGTGCACCTCGTCGTCTTCGGGCAGCATCTCCTCCTGCGCTGCTATCGCATCCGCAACGGGAGCAGGGTCTGCCACGACGTCTTCGCGCTTTGCGCCATCCAGCAGCGGCCGCATGCGGTCGCAGAGGAAGAACAGCAGCGGATTGAGGATGATCGAGATGATGGCGCCGGCAAGGATCAGATCGCGGCCCTCCTCCGGCAGCAGGCCTAGTTCGACGCCGAGGGCGGCGAGGATGAAGGAGAATTCGCCGATCTGGCCGAGGCTTGCCGAAATCGTCAGCGCCGTGCCGAGCGGCTTCTTGAAGGCGAGCACGATCAGGAAGGCGGCGACGGACTTGCCGATGACGATGATGAAGATGGTGGCGAGGATCGGCAGCGGCTTGTCGATCAGGATGTTCGGATCGAACAGCATGCCGACCGAGACGAAGAACAGCACGGCAAAGGCGTCGCGCAACGGCAGGCTTTCCTGCGCGGCGCGATGGCTGAGCTCGCTTTCGGCAAGCACCATGCCGGCAAAGAAGGCGCCGAGCGCCAGCGACACGCCGAAGAGCTTCGCCGCTCCGAAGGCGACGCCGAGCGCGATCGCCAGCACGCCGAGCCGGAAGAGTTCGCGCGAACCGGTATGGGCGATGCGGTGCATCGTCCAGGGAATGAGCTTGCGGCCGAAAACCAGCATCAGCGCCACGAACAATGCCACCTTCACCAGCGTCATGGCGATCATGCCGCCGATGCCGAGATCGAGGCCGAACAGGCTGCTCAGCGCGGCCGAGAGCGGCTCGACGGGAGCGTGACCCTCACCGCCGATGCTGGCTGCGGCCGGGATCAGAACCAGCGCCAGCACCATGGCGAGATCCTCGACGATCAGCCAGCCGACGGCGATCCTGCCGCGCTCGGTTTCGACCAGGCGCCGCTCCTGCAGCGCCTTCAAGAGCACGACGGTGGAGGCGACTGAAAGCGCCAGGCCGAAGACCAGGCTGCCGCCGGTCGACCAGCCCATGAAGGCGCCGAGCCCCCAGCCGAGCAATGTCGCGAAAGCGATCTGCACGATCGCCCCGGGCACGGCGATGCCGCGCACCGACAGCAGGTCTTTCAGGGAGAAATGCAGCCCGACGCCGAACATCAGCAGGATGACGCCAATTTCGGCAAGCTCCGGGGCAAGGCTCTGATCCGCCACATAACCCGGCGTATGTGGCCCCACGAGCACGCCGGCGATCAGATAACCGACGAGCGGCGGCATCCGCAGCCGATGGGCGAAGGCCCCAAAGATGAAAGCCAGCACGATGCCGCCGACGATTGTCGAAATCAAGGGCGTATCGTGTGGCATCCTTGTCTCCCGATCTGGAAATCCCGTCCGTAATATGACATATATGGTCTATATCGACCAATATGGGCAACTTGAAATCATGGGTCAAGGCGCAAGGGAAACAATTCTCACCCCCGCTCTCTGCCGCGCGGCGCGGGGCCTTCTGGACTGGACCCAGACGGAGCTTGCCGAGAAGGCCGCCGTCTCGCGCAGCACCATCCGCGATTACGAGGGTCGGCACCACGACATCCATCGCGCGACGGAGGCGCAGCTGCGCCTCGCCTTCGAGGAAGGCGGCGTCAAATTCGTGGAGATCGAAGGGAAGGGCACCGGCCTCTGCCTGCCCACTGCATAAAATGATGCAGCAATTCAAAGTGTTACTGGGTCGCACCTCTGAAAAGAGGCTTGGCGCTGTCGTCGGGGCAAGCTGAACATGCTCAGGGCGCCAGGCAGGTGGCAGAGACCTTGTAGATGGAAAGCGTCTTGCCCTTGTAGTTGCCCTCCGTCGGCAGCCAGTTCTTCAGCACTTCGGGCGTCTCGGTGGCGCAGGTGAAGGCCCCGTCCGTCAGGAAAAGCACCTTGCCGGTGATGTCGGCAGGCAAAGCGAATTCCTGCTCGTAGTAGCTTTCCGGAAGGCCGGCGGGCGCCCGTGCATAGATCCTGTAGGGTGCATCGCGGAGCGTATAGAAAAGATCGGCGACCATATCGCGATTGTCGGTGACGATGATATCGGTGCCGGCTTGAGTTGCGAGTGCGGCGGCCTCGCGGCTGACCTCGGCGCGGCCGAGATAGCGCTTCATCAGCGCGTCGCCGTTCGGCAGCAGCAGTTGATGCGGAAAGATTGTCGCCAGAGGAAAGAGCAGGCTGGCGATGCCGTTGATGGTCAGCGACAGCCTGAGCCCCTTCGGCCACTTCAGGTAAAGCAGCCAGACGGCAAGGATGGTGCCGGCAACATAGGCGGTCACCGCCCAGTTGGCGTAAGCCTTGGCGACCGTTGCCTGCAGCGTGATCAGCAGCACTACCGGCATCGACAGCCAGACCAGCATCTTTTCCCGATCGTCGCTCTTGCCCCTGATCATGCGGTACACCGCCCAGAGCATCGCAAAGAAGATGATCGGCCCGACAACGCCGAACTGGGCGGCGAAGAATTCAAGCCCGCGACGGAGATTGATCCCGAGTTCGCTCCAATGGGCGATGTCCTGCGTATGCCGCACCGTCGTGTTGTCGTGCTGCAGGTTCCACCAGAGGTTCGGCAGGGCGACGACCGCCGCGACCGCGACCGCGATGATGAAATCGCGAATGGCGATGCGCGCCGCCGGAATGAGGAGGAGGGCAATCGCGCCGCCCGGAACGACGAATAGCACGGCATATTTCGTCAGGAAGGCGAGGCCGACGCCAAGGCCCATGACCAGCGCCAGCCCGACCGAGCGCCGCTGCGTCAAGCCAAAATAGGCAAGCAGGGCGATCGCGATGAAAAACAGCAGGATCACGTCGGTCGAGAAGAACACCGAAGAAAGCGCCACACCGGGGAGCGTGATGTAGGTGGCGCCCGTCCAGCCTTCGATCTCCGGCCCGACGAAACGTTTTGCCGTCTTCATCAATACCAGTGCCGCGGCCATGTGGATCAGCGGTCCGAGCAGCCTGATCCAATAGATGGCGTTGGAGCCGGAAAGCTCGGTCATCGCCCGGATTACCCACGCAATCATCGGCGGCTTGGAATAATAGCCGAGGTCGAGGTTTTGTGACCAGAACCAGTACTGCGCCTCGTCGACGAAAAGATCCGTCGCATCGAAATTGAGCGTGACGACGCGCCAGAGCGTGAAGCCAAGAACGATGAGGAGACCAGATCTGGGGGACATGAACCGATAGTTCCGCTGACATGAAAGGCGCGAGTGCGATACACCAAAGGCGCCGGACTGCCAACGGGCAAGAGTGGAGATTGCGACGCGCTTTAGAACACCCGAAGGGCGCGGATATCGCGGTTTGCGGCGAGGGAATCGAGGCGGGCGACGGCTGCAAGCAGCGTCATTGCAATCAAGCAGGCACCCAATCCGAGAACAATCATTGCTCTGTCCTTGTCGACGTCATGTCTTGGTTATCGACCGGCATATAACACGGAGCTTGCGTGTGCCTTGTAGCAGCCATGCAACTCCGCAACAGTATTTGCTGCGAACGGCCTTGAATTGCTTCAAAAGCCTGCACGGCGAAAGGCTTATTAACCTTCAGGCAAGGAATTAACCATAAACATTGATGTACACGTCGGAATGGGAAGATGCACTCGTTCCCACCAGGCATGACGCCGTCCCGCCGTACCGGGTTGATCCGGTATCCATCTCTTCAGACAGCTCCGAAACATAGCTGATCAGGGGGTTTCGATCCGCCGGTTGTAACCGGTGGTGAGAACCGTCTCCACGCTTCGCGTTCAACGGATGCTGCGCAAGTTTTTGGCCGGGCCTTCGCCCGGAAAGTGGTTGGGGACAGGCGTTGAGGCAGGACATGCCATCAGATCAGGCTCGTGGAGCGCAGGCAGGCAGCTTGCGCGACCGCCTGCGCTTTGCCGGTCTCGATGCCGACCAGTGCGAGCTGGTGCGCCGCAACCGGACGGCGCTTGAAGCGCATCTGAAGGCAGGCCTCAGGGATCTCTTCCACAGGTTCCAGTCATTCCCCGACGCCTCGCGCAATTTCGAGAGCGAGCGCCAGGTCGAGCGCCTGCACGATCTGCAATCCTCGCATTGGGACGTGCTGACGGATGCGCGGTTCGACAGCCTCTATGCCGAGCGCGTCAAGGTTCTCTCCGATACCGAAAGCAAGATGGGCCTCGACCCGCGCTGGCACGTCGCCGGCCATGGCGTTATGCTGGAACATGTCGTTTCCGGTCTCGCCGAAGAGATCGCCGGCCGTCCGCTGCTGCCGTCGGCCAAGCGTCGCACCCGCGAAATCTCCGATCTGATGACGGCGATCATCCGCATCGTCATGGTCGATGTGGAAATTGCCGTCTCGCTCCGCTTCAATGCGCTGCGCGCCGCCCAGAGCCGCGCGCTCGCCGATCAGCGCGCCGACAACGAGGCCGAGATCATCAGGATCTTCGGCGATGTCATCGAAGGTCTTTCCGCACGCGACCTGACGCGGCGCGCCCCCATCGACGGTGACGGCGCTCATGCCGGGATCGCCGCCGCGCTGAACGGCGCGTTGGATGGCCTCCAGGCCGAGTTTACCACTATTACCGAGCGCACGGCCAAGGCCGAAGCGGAGACAGGCTCGCTTGCCGGTCTGTCGCGGCAGTTCGCCGGCACGGCTTCCGGCCAGGCCGACCGGCTGCAGCTTTCCGCCGCTGCCCTTGCCGGCATCGCCGGCAGTGTCCGGAATGGCGCCGCCGACAGCCGCGCTGCCGAACAGGCGGCCGCCTCGACGCGCGCCGCCGTTGAGGAAAGCGGTGAGGTCGTCGGCCGCGCGATCAGCGCCATGGCCGATATCGAGCAGTCGGCCGAAAAGATCGGCCAGATCATCGGTGCGATCGACGAGATTGCCTTCCAGACCAATCTTCTGGCGCTGAATGCCGGCATCGAGGCCGCTCGCGCCGGCGATTCCGGCCGCGGCTTTGCCGTCGTCGCCCAGGAAGTCCGCGCCCTTGCCCAGCGTTCGGCCGAAGCCGCCCGCGAGATCAAGACCCTGGTGACGACGACTAAGGCGCAGGTCGATGCCGGCGTGCAGATGGTCGGGCGCACACAGGATTCGATCGGCAGCATCGTGCGTCAGGTCACCGACATCAACGCCGCCATATCAGGCATCGCCACCCGAACCGGCGAACATGCCGCAAGCCTCGACAGCGTGACAGCCGACGTCAAGGGCCTGGGTAGCGAGGTGGCCGACAGCGCCGACCTTGCGGAGCGCTCGACCGAAGGCGCCGACCACCTCCACACCGTCATTCTCGAGCTCGGCCAGACGATTCGCGAATTCCGCATCGCCCGGGAAAACGCCACCGCCGGGCGCCCGGCGCCGGTGCGCGTGACACCGCCGCGCGCCCTTGAGGGCGCTACCCGCCCGGCACCGGTCGTGGACGAATACGAAAATGACGATTTTGGCCTTCCGCAAGCGTTCGCAAACGTCGGAGGTGGGCGGAATGTTTACTAACCTATCGGATGATTGCCTCAGCTCGTCTTCGGGCCGGGGATAAGGGGATAAGGAAAAGCTGATGGCAGCAAAGAAGAGTGGCAAGACGCTGGACTTGACGGCGGTGCTCGACCTCAACGAGGCTTCCGCCTTGCGCGATAAACTCCTCTCTCTCCGGGGCAGCGGTCTTTCGATAGACGCTTCCGGCGTCGAACGGATCGGTGCTCTTTGCGCCCAGGTTCTGATGTCCGCCGAGAAGACCTGGGAGCAGGACAAGCAGCCGTTCACCTTCTCCAAGGTGTCCGACGCATTTCAGAAAACCATGCAGCTGGTTGGCGTCAATATTGACCACCTGCTTGCCAAGGAGATTCGGCAATGAAGAAAAAAGTGCTGACCGTGGATGATTCCCGCACCATCCGAAACATGCTTCTCGTGACGCTGAACAATGCCGGCTTCGAGACGATCCAGGCGGAAGACGGCATCGAGGGCCTCGAGATCCTCGAAGAGTCCAATCCTGACGTCATTGTGACCGACATCAACATGCCGCGCCTCGACGGTTTCGGCTTCATCGAAGGTGTCCGCCGCAACGAGAAATATCGGGCGATCCCGATCCTGGTCCTGACCACCGAAAGCGACGCGGAAAAGAAGAACCGCGCCCGCCAAGCTGGTGCCACGGGCTGGATCGTCAAGCCTTTCGACCCGGCCAAGCTGATCGATGCCATTGAGCGTGTAACCGCTTAAACCCAGGATTTGCTCCTATGGATATGAACGAAATCAAAGAGATCTTTTTCCAGGAGTGCGAGGAACAGCTCGCCGAGTTGGAATCCGGTCTTCTGAAATTGAATGATGGCGATCGCGATCCGGAAACCGTCAATGCGGTGTTCCGTGCGGTGCATTCGATCAAGGGTGGCGCCGGCGCCTTCGGCCTTGACGATCTGGTCGCCTTCGCCCATGTTTTCGAGACCACTCTCGATTGCGTTCGATCCAACAAGCTTGAGCCGAACCAGGACGTCCTGAAGGTGATGCTGAAGTCGGCCGACGTGCTCGCCGACCTGACGAATGCTGCGCGCGACGGCGGCAGCGTCGATGAAAGCCGCAGCCGCGGCCTCGTCAAGGAGCTCGAGGCGCTGGCCAACGGCGAATTGCCGTCTCCCTCTGCGTCAGCCGAGGCGCCTGCGCCGAAGACCGCCGCAAAGGTTGCTCCGGCCGCTCCGGCGCCGACCCCCAAGCCGACTGACGACAGCGGCTTCCAGCCGGTCCCCTTTTCCTTCGACGATTTTAGCGGCGAAGACGATGCGGGCGGCATGCCGACCTATGAAGTCATCTTCAAGCCGCGCTACGAACTCTATTCCAAGGGCAATGACGCCACCCTGCTGCTGCGTGATCTCTCGCGCCTGGGTGAAATGACGATCTATTGCAATACGGATGACCTGCCGGGCCTCGAGGAACTCGATCCGGAAGGCGCTTATTTCTTCTGGAACGTCACGATCAAGACGGACAAGGGCGAGGACGCCATCCGCACCGTCTTCGAATTCGCCGAGTGGGATTGCGAACTGACGGTGAAGCCGGTCGAAGAAGCAAGGGCCGACGCCACCAGCAACGACGAACTGCCGATGGTGCCGGTTCCCTTCGATCTGTCGATCCTGGACGAAACGGGCGCAATGGAAGAAGTTTCCGCCTCGGACGCGCGGGAGACAGCCGCAGCCGTTGCCGCCGCCGAAACCGCCTCCAACGTCACGCAGATGGTCGCCGCTCGCGTCGAGAAGAAGGAATCGGCAGCCGCCGCAGCGGCCGCTGCAAGCGCCGCCGCCCAGAACAATGCCGCCGGCGCCGGCCAGACGATCCGCGTCGATCTCGACCGTGTCGATCGCCTCATCAACCTCGTCGGCGAATTGGTCATCAACCAGGCGATGCTGTCGCAGAGCGTCATCGAGAACGACACGACCGGCACCTCTTCGATCAATATGGGCCTCGAGGAGTTGCAGCAGCTCACCCGCGAGATCCAGGACTCGGTCATGGCCATCCGCGCGCAGCCGGTGAAGCCGGTCTTCCAGCGCATGTCGCGTATCGTTCGCGAAATCGCCGACATGACCGGCAAGTCGATCCGCCTGATCACCGAGGGTGAAAACACCGAAGTCGACAAGACGGTGATCGACAAGCTCGCCGAACCGCTGACCCACATGATCCGCAATGCCGTCGACCACGGCATCGAAACGCCCGAAAAGCGCGCAGCCGCCGGCAAGAACACCGAAGGCACCGTCCGCCTGACCGCCAAGCATCGTTCGGGACGCATCCTGATCGAGCTTGCCGACGACGGCGCCGGCATCAACCGCGAGAAGGTCCGCCAGAAGGCGATCGACAACGACCTCATCCCGGCCGATTCCAACCTGTCGGACGAAGAAATCGACAACCTGATCTTCCTGCCGGGCTTCTCGACGGCCGACAAGATCTCCGACATCTCCGGCCGCGGCGTCGGCATGGACGTCGTCAAGCGCTCGATCCAGGCGCTCGGCGGCCGCATCAACATCACCTCGAAGCCGGGTCACGGCTCGGTCTTCACCATGAGCCTGCCGCTGACGCTCGCCGTCCTCGACGGCATGGTGGTCACCGTCGCCGGCCAGACGCTGGTCGTGCCGTTGACGGCGATCGTCGAAACCCTGCAGCCGGAAGCGGCCGCGATCCACTCCTTCGGTGCGAACCACCGGTTGATCTCGATCCGCAACAGCTTCTGCCCGCTGGTCGATGTCGGCCGCATCCTGAACTTCCGCGCTACCCAGGCCAATCCGGTCGAGGGCGTGGCGCTTCTGGTGGAATCCGAAGGCGGCGGCCAGCGCGCCCTGATGGTCGACGCCATCCAGGGTCAGCGCCAGGTGGTCATCAAGAGCCTGGAAGCGAACTACACCCATGTGCCGGGCATTGCCGCCGCCACCATCCTCGGTGACGGGCGCGTCGCTCTCATCCTCGATGTCGACGCGGTCGTCGGTGCCTCGCGCGGCCAGTCGCTCAAAGCGGAAATGTCGTTAGCAGCGGTGGGATAAGGGAATGTCGTACACTGTAAAAAATCTGAACGAGGGGGATCGCGAGCTGATCGCGTTCCGCATCGGGGATCAGGAATTTTGCGTGAACATCATGTCGGTTCGCGAAATCCGCGGCTGGACCCCGGCAACCGCGATGCCGCATTCGCCTGGCTATATGCTGGGTGTCATCAACCTGCGCGGCGCGGTGCTGCCGATCATCGATCTTGCGGCCCGGCTCGGCATGAAGCCGGCCGATCCGACTGCCCGTCATGTCATCATCGTCGCCCAGGTCCGGCGCAAGGTCGTCGGCCTGCTGGTCGATGCCGTTTCCGACATCCTGACGGTGACCGAAGAAACCATTCAGCCGACGCCCGAGATCACCTCCGAGCTCGAGCGTCAATTTGCTCGCGGCGTTCTCGCCATCGAGAAGCGCCTGATCTGCCTGATCGAACTCGAATCCCTCTTTCCAGAGACCGAAAGCGAAGCCGCATGAGTGTAATGGGCGCAAAAGATCAGAGGCAGGGATCCGACGAGGTCCTGGCGAGCGGAGAATATCCGCTGACGCGCCGCGACCTCACCGAGATCGCTGCGATGATCTATTCAGATGCCGGCATCTTCCTCAACGAGACCAAGGCGTCGCTCGTCTATTCGCGCCTGTCGAAGCATATTCGCAATCTCGGCCTGTCCGGCTTCCGGGAGTATTGCGACCTCGTCGCTTCGCCGGCGGGTGCTGCGCCGCGTCGCGAGATGCTTTCGCATCTGACGACCAATTTTACCCGTTTCTTCCGCGAAAACCATCATTTCGACCATCTGCGCGACCACGTCCTGCCGGAGCTTCTGCAGCGGGCGAGATCGGGCGGCAGGGTGCGCATCTGGTCGGCCGCGTCCTCCGACGGGCAGGAACCCTATTCGATCGCGCTGACGGTGCTGTCGCTGATGCCGAATGTCGCCGATTACGACTTCAAGATCCTGGCAACCGACATCGATCCGAAGATCCTCGCGATCGCCCGGGCCGGCGCCTATGACGAGAGCGCGCTCGAAACCGTATCGCCCGCCATGCGCAAGCAATGGTTCAGCGAAGTCGAGGTGCGGGGCCGCCGGAAGTTCCAGGTCGACGACCGCGTGAAGCGGCTGATAACCTACAACGAACTGAACCTGATGGCGCAATGGCCGTTCAAGGGCAAGTTCGACGTCATCTTCTGCCGCAACGTCGTCATCTATTTCGACGAGCCGACGCAGATGAAGATCTGGCAGCGTTTCGCCGGTCTGCTGCCGGAGGGCGGGCATCTCTATATCGGCCATTCCGAACGTGTTTCGGGCGAGGCAAAACACGTCTTCGACAATATCGGCATCACGACCTATCGCTATACGGCCAAAGGTCTCGGGAGGAAGACATGAGCGCTCCGGCAAGGGTTCTCGTTGTTGACGACTCGCCGACGATGCGGGGGCTGATCACCGCCGTCTTGAGTTCCGATCCCGAGGTCAACGTCATCGGCCAGGCCGGCGACGCGCTGGAAGCGCGCGAGGCGATCAAGCGGCTGAACCCCGACGTCCTGACGCTCGACATCGAGATGCCGAACATGAACGGCCTCGATTTCCTCGAAAAGATCATGACGCTGCGTCCGATGCCGGTGATCATGGTATCCACGATGACCCATCGCGGCGCCGAGGCGACGCTTGCGGCGCTGGAGATCGGCGCGTTCGACTGCGTCGGCAAGCCGGCGCCGGGCGAACTCAGGCCTTTCGGCGACCTCGCCGAAAAGGTCAAGGCCGCCGCACGCACGCAACGCCAGTATTCCCAGCCCGTCGCCGCCGTCGCGCCACCACCCTCGGTCGCCGATTTCCGCGTCGGCCGCAAGATCGTTGCGATCGGCTCGTCGACCGGCGGCGTCGAGGCACTCATTGCCGTGCTGCAGAAATTTCCGGCAAATTGCCCGCCGACCGTCATCACCCAGCATATGCCGCCGACCTTCACCAAGAGCTTCGCCGAACGGCTGAACCGCCTCTGTGCACCGGTGGTGCAGGAAGCGACCGATGGCGCCCGGCTCGAAATCGGCAAGATCTATCTGGCGCCCGGCGGCGAACGCCACCTCCAGGTCAGCGGTGCCTCGGCGCCTTGCTGCCGTCTCATTGACCGCGCGCCGGTCAACGGTCACCGCCCCTCGGTGGACGTGCTGTTCGATTCGGTCGCGGAACTGGCGGGCCGCAATGCCGTCGGCGTGATTTTGACCGGAATGGGCCGCGATGGCGCCGCCGGATTGTTGAAAATGCGCCACGCCGGCGCCAGAACGCTCGGCCAGAACGAAAAAACCTGTGTCGTTTACGGAATGCCAAGGGTTGCTCACGAACTTGGCGCCGTTGAGCAGCAGCTGCCGCTGTCTGCCATCGGTGAAGAAATATTGAAAATGACAGCCGCCCGAAAGGAAGGGACCGAATAAATGTCGCTCGCGGAGAAAATCAAAGTTCTGATCGTCGACGATCAGGTAACGAGCCGGTTGCTGCTCAGCGATGCGCTGACCCAGCTCGGTTTCAAGCAGATCACGTCGGCCGGTGACGGTGAGCAGGGCATGAAGATCATGGCCGAGCAGCCGCACCACCTGGTAATCTCGGACTTCAACATGCCGAAGATGGATGGCATCGGCTTCCTTCAGGCGGTGCGCACCAACCCCAACACCAAGAAGGCGGCCTTCATCATTCTGACCGCCCAGGGCGACCGCGCACTGGTGCAGAAGGCGGCCCAGCTCGGCGCCAACAACGTGCTCGCCAAGCCGTTCACGATCGAGAAGATGAAAGCGGCCATCGAAGCCGTGTTTGGAGCCCTGAAATGATCACTGAGGGGGCAGCCCGCCGCGTGCACATCATTCAGGGCGAGTATAAGGTTCTGAACGATCCGAATGCGGTCCTCTCGACCATTCTCGGTTCGTGCGTGGCTGCGTGCCTCAGAGATCCTGTCGCCGGTGTCGGCGGTATGAACCACTTTCTGCTGCCCGGTTCGGCGACGTCGCCGACGTCAGGCGGCGATGCCACGCGGTACGGCGTGCATCTGATGGAACTGCTGATCAACGGTCTCCTGAAGCAGGGCGCCCGGCGCGACCGGCTGGAGGCAAAGATCTTCGGCGGCGCGAAGACGATCTCGACATTCTCCAATGTCGGTGAGCAGAACGCGGCCTTCGCCGTGCAGTTCCTGAGGGATGAAGGCATTCCGGTGGTCGGTTCCTCGACCGGCGGAGAGCATGGACGCAAGCTTGAATATTGGCCGGTCTCCGGTCGTGCCCGGCAATACCCCCTGACCGGCGCCGAAACGCAGAGAACCGTCGCTCTCGAGCAGCGCCCCGCCACTCCGCAGAAGCCCGTCGAAACCAGTATCGAATTTTTTTGATGGCGAGGATTTTCATATGACATTTACCCAGATGATGGAGCCGCCTGCGCCTGTCGAAGCGCTGAGCGACATCCTGATGCGCATCGTGTCCGAACTGCACGATGTCGCCTATCTCATTGAGCGTATCGAGCCGCAGCTTCTCGACCTCGGCGGCGCCGAAATCCTGAACTCGCCGGATGCCATGAAGGTCATGCAGGGCATCGATCTGGCTGTGCAGAAATCACGCGGCCTTGCAGAATTCATCGACACCATCACCGGCGAAATCCCGCACGGCTGGGCAGTCGACGTCGCAACCGCGCTCAGCCTCGTCAAGCTGGCGGAGATGCAAAAGGCATTGGGCGGCGCCACACGTCACGGCCACTCCCAGCCATTGAGCAAGGCAGCCGGCGACTTCGATTTCTTCTAGAACGACCCGTTTTTCTCCGAGTCACGGAAACGCTCTCTCTTTGTTCTAGCGCAATTCCGGACGCAACCGCTGCGCACTTTTGCTGGAATTACTTTAGGCCTTTTCGCTCCCGCACGCTCTCACGAAACGCTCGCACAAGTTTCGCCGACTATTCGTCAGATGAGGCAATAAGCCTGCTTTGTCTTTGACGGATCGTGCGAGAACAGAATGAATCTGTTAAATCAATTAGTTCAGATCTTTAAGAACTTCGGTTCCCTGGGCCGAACACGCCTGATGATTCTCGGAGGTGTCGGTGCCGTCTCCATCGCAATCGTCCTTGCGGCCGCCCTTTTCGTCAACAAACCGGCACAGGAAACGCTCTATGTCGGTCTGGACTCGCCGGATCTCAACCAGATCAGCATGGCGCTTGCCGAAGCCAACGTCGATTTCCAGGTTGGCACGGACGGCTCCAGCATCAGTGTTCCCGCGGGGATGACGGGCAAGGCCCGCCTGATGCTTGCCGAGCGCGGCCTGCCGAACAGCGCCAATGCCGGTTACGAACTCTTCGACAATGTCGGCTCCCTCGGCCTGACCTCGTTCATGCAGGAGGTAACGCGGGTTCGAGCGCTGGAGGGCGAAATCGCCCGCACCATCCAGTCGATCTCTGGTATCACCGCCGCGCGCGTCCATATCGTCATGCCGGAGGTCGGAAACTTCCGGAAGGCGGAGCAAAAACCGACCGCATCCGTCATGATTCGCGCGAGCGCCACCACCGGGCGGAGCGCGGCGACCTCGATCCGCCACCTCGTCGCCTCGGCCGTGCCGGGGCTTGATGTCGATGACGTGACGATCCTGGATTCCGCCGGCCAACTGCTCGCTTCCGGCGACGAGGCGAGCAACAGCTCGCTGAACCGCTCGCTCAACATCGTTCAGAACGTTCAGCAGGAAGTCGAATCCAACATAGACAAGGCGCTGGCACCCTTCCTCGGCATGGACAACTTCCGCTCCAGCGTCACCGCCGATCTCAACACCGACGCCCAGCAGATCCAGGAAACGGTTTTCGATCCTGAATCCAAGGTCGAACGCTCGGTCCGCTCGACGAAGGAAGCCCAGCAGTCGCAGCAGAAGCAGTCCGATAGCGCGACGACGGTCGAACAGAACATTCCGCAGGCGGCTCCCGAGGCCGGCGGCTCCGCCGGGCCTGAATCGCAGGACAAGTCCGACAAGCGCGAAGAGCAGACCAACTACGAAATCAACAGCAAGACGACGGCGACGACCCGCAGCAGCTATAAGGTTGAAAAGCTTTCGATCGCCGTGGTGGTCAACAAGGGCCGCATCGCCAAGATGGTCGGTGAGCCCGCCGATCAGACCAAGGTCGACGCCTATCTTGCCGAAATGCAGAAGATCGTCGCGTCGGCGGCCGGCATCGACGCCAAGCGCGGCGACGTCGTCACCGTGACGGCCATGGACTTCCTCGAGAACCAGTTGCTCGAAGACGCCACCGGCGGTGTCCGCGTCATGGACATGCTGAGCCGCAACCTTGCCGGCATCATCAACTCGCTCGCCTTTGTCGCGGTCGCCTTCGTGGTGGTCTGGATGGGCCTGCGGCCTCTGGTGCGCAGCATCAACGGCAACGGTAGCTCCGCGGCTTTCGGCGACGCGACGCCGGAAGCGGCCGGCCTCGAGCTTCCGGACTTCGCGCCTGCATCGGCAGCACCCGGCGGCGCTCTCATGGACGGCTTCGGGTCCGACTTCGGCTTCGACAGTACCGAAGACCTGCTCAGCCTCGGCGACGACGATGGAAACTTCAATCGCCGTGTCAAGGAAGGTCCGGAACGCAAGCTTTCCCGTATGGTCGAGATCAACGAGGAACGCGCCGCGAAAATCCTCAGGAAATGGGCGATCGACGAAGCAGCGTAAAGGAAAGGCCGGGCAACCGGCCTTTTTTCATATCGGTACCAAAGCTGGATTTCCTGACCGCTGTTGCTGAAAACCATGACCGGCTATGTGAGAGACTTGGGGCATGACAATCAGGGTTGGGAATTCGAACAACACTATAGACCCGACTCCTTAAATGCGGCTGTAACGCGACATGATGAGAGGGATTCGCGTAAAACGCGAAGCTGGTTGCGATACCGCCAGAATCACCTTAGCCTCCTTAGATCTTGAAGGCTGGAACGAGTGGTCGAATCAGTGCATTGGCGACAGCGAAAGTAAATCCCTAGAAGTCGGAGATGGTGATTTGCATCGGCTGGCTTACCCTTAGGTGATTCGAAATGGGATTCGAGCGGGACTTGACCTGAATCCTTTACAGAAAAAATGCTGTTGCACCGAGTTCGATCGTTTCTCAGCCGCAGGACATTGCCAATGGATATGAATGTAATTCAGGCGAGCAAAGGCGAGAGGCATATGGCGAATTTCGCGAGTGCGGTGGTGCCGGATCTGCTGCCGCGCGATGAGCTGCTCCAGCGCCTCCACGGCGTTGCCAGCACCGGCAGGTTGCAGTCTGGTCTGCGCGCTCTGACGGATTACGTGGGTGCTTCGCACTACCTTCTGGCGCGCTGCGATCTCCTTCAGGAAAGTGGCCTCGATTTCATCGTTTCGTCGGACTGGCCTTTCGATCTGGTCAGGGACATCGCCAATGATCTGGTCCGCGGCTATGCCCGCTCGACAGAGCTGGAAAAATGCATGCAGGTCTTCCAGCCGAATTTTGCTCTTCTGCCTGACAGTGCCGAGATTCCGGATGGCGCCAGCCGCCAATATTGTTCGGTGACCTTCAATGTCGGCCGGTCGCGGCTGGCCTTGATGTTCCTGTTCGGCGAGGGGTTCATCCTTTCGCCGGAGCGCCTGCGGGACGTAGGCCTGCTTGCAGGTTATGTCGCGAGCTTCCTGCGCTGCGGTGGTACGAAGGTCGATCGCGATTTCGAATTGACCGACCGCGAGCTGGAATGCCTGTTCTGGATCGCCGAAGGCAAGACCAGCGACGAGATCGCGATGATCCTCGGAATCTCTCGCAATACCATCAACAACTACATCACCAGCGTGATGCGCAAGACGGCGACCAAGACCCGGTCCGAGGCCATTGCCTTCGCCGTCCGCAATAATCTCGTATAGGGGGATCTATGGGCTATCCAGCAGGCAGGACGATGAGCAGCGCCGAGCAGCTGCGCACGGTGCGTGTGAACAGGATTTCCAGCCGGTCCGATCTTTTTCCGCGGCTGATCGCGATGCAGAAGCTCGCCGATGCGCAAGGCTTCGCGATCTTCCGCGTCAGCGGCTCGGGCCTTCCGGCAAAGCAGAGGCTTGTCTGCGAGCTTGAGAACTGGGGTTCTTCCAATGCCGGTTTCGGCAAGGCCTTCACGGATGCCTACGGCGATATTCTTCTCGATCATATCGACAAGTCGCTGCTGCCGCTCTCATGGGCCGGCGGTTACGACCGTGCGGCACCCGGTCCGGCAGACTTCTCGCCGTTCATGACGCGACTGCAGGACGGTATTCTGCCCTTCTCCGGACTTGCCTTTCCGGTGCGGCTCGGCGCCGTCGGCAATGGTTTCATCCTTTTCACCGGCGATGAGATCGACCCTTCGAGCGATACCATCGTCGAGCTGCACGGTCGCTGCTGCCACATCATGATGGACCTGCTCTCGCTCGACGAACGCCGCACGGCTGCCGCCGAGGCGCTCAGCGAACGCGAGATCGCCTGTCTGCAGCTTGCCGGCGACGGCCGCATCAGCGAAGAGATTGCCGACAAGCTCGGCCTGTCCGTGCACACCGTGAACGCCTATCTCGGCTCGGCGACCATCAAGCTCGATTCCGTCAATCGTATCCAGGCGATCGCTAAGGCGATCCGGCTCGGTTATATCAGCTGAACCCGCCCAGTCCTTGACCGCAACGGACGCTGTCAAGCTTTGACTTGTTGTCCAAGTCGAAATGAAAGCGCGATTGTCTCGAAAGAAAGTCAGCCGGCCAGCGCCTGAGGCGGCTGGTTCACGCTGTAACGCGCTTCCCGAAGGCTCTTTTTGAGGAAGATGGTATTCTCGTCAGGATCGGCCGAGGGCTCCTGGAAAGCGATATGGCTGATCTCGATGCCGGCGTGATCTTCGGCAAGGGTGAGCTGCGCGTAAACGGTGACGCCGCGCGGCTTGATTTCCAGATCGAGAACGACTTCGGGCTTGCCGCCCCACTCCAGAGTATAGTTGCCGCCAAGGCCGAAATTCACCGTGCCCGGATGAAAGAAAAGCTCCGCCGCCGAAGCGACGAGATCGGAAAGATTGCCGTAATACTCGAAGCGCAGCAGTGAAATAAGGTCAGAAGCATCCAGAAGGCGTAGTTCAGTGGCGACCGGGCTGATCGCGTCTGCGAGGATCTTTTCACGCTGGGTAGAGTGGGGGCATTTTTTCATTCGGCTTATCTTACCCGTTTGTTCTTGGCGTCCGCAGCGTAGACCCGGTGGATGAGCTCCGCTACCGCCTTATAGAAGACTGACGGGATGACACTATCGATCGAGACTTGCGCAAACATGGAGCGTGCAAGCGGCGGATCTTCGAACACCGGTATGCCGTTCTTCTCGGCGATCTCTCTGATTTTGAGCGCAATCAGGTCCTGACCCTTGGCCAGCACCACCGGCGCGTCGTTCTCTTCGCGCGCGTAACGCAGCGCCACCGCATAGTGCGTCGGGTTTGCAATCACCAGCGTCGCGCGGTCCACGTTGGCGATCATGCGCCGGCGCGCCCGGTCGCGCATCAGCGAGCGCTGCCGGCTCTTGACCAAGGGATCGCCCTGCGCCTGCTTGTTTTCTTCCTTGACCTCGTGCCGCGTCATCTTCAGTTCGGTGAACCAGTGATGGCGCGTCCAGAAAAGATCGGCGATCGCCACGATAGCCGTGGCGATCAGCATGACGATGATGATCTTGCGCATCGCCGCCGTCACGCGCACGAGGATCGTTTGCGGATCGGAGAACATCGCGTCGATCGAGCCGAAATATTCGCTCCTGAGCACGAAGAACAGGATCACCCCGACGACGACCACCTTGAACAGCGACTTTCCGAATTCGACCAGGCCGGGCACGCTGAAGAGCCGTGACCAGCCTTTGATCGGCGAGATACGCGAGGCCTGCGGGCGGATGCGCTCAAGCACCAGTGTCGGCAGATTCTGGAAGACGGAGGAGGCGACGCCGAACACCATGAACAGGATGAAGGCGGGCGCCAGCAGCGCGGCACTTGCCCAGCCGATCCGGACGAACAGCGCCAGGACATCCGGCCCCGTCTCGATCTTCCACTGGTCGGGCTGTTCGAAGATGTCGCGCAGCATTTCACTCATGCGCCCGACGCTGTCGGGAAGGAAGAATACGAGGTAAATGAAGGTCGCAAGGATGGTCGCAAAGATCGAAAGTTCGCGCGAAGACGGCACGTTGCCCTTTTCCGCGGCATCGCTTTGCTTTTTCGCGGTTGGGGCTTCTGTTTTGCTGTCCTTGTCATCGTCTGCCAAGTCGCGGCCCTCCGTCAAAGAAATAGGCCGCGCCTAATGCATGTCGCCCAAAAACGTGCAGCTCTTTTGGGATGACGACATGCATCAGAACAAAGACCTAAAGCGCGTCGCAAGAACCGAGTTCTATGCGACGCGCTCTAGAGCACGGTCTATTGTTGGAAGGGTAGTCGTCTGTGACACGGCGATCAACAGCCGCCTTTCGGCATGCCGGATTTGTCAACAGTCTCGACGTTTTAGGCGGCCGCCGAAGCGTCGCCTGCCTTTTCCTTGAGCTCGATCTGGCCGGAATTGGCCAGGCGAATCGCTTCCTGCGCCACGGCGCGGCGGGCAATCGCGATCTCGCGCGGATTGACGCCGCCCATGCCGCTCTGCAGATCCGATTCGATCATGCGGCGCTGGCGTGGGCTGATGGCGGAGAGAACCGATTCGCGGATCTCGGGCGGCGACCCGCGCAGCGCGACGGTGAGCACGTCTGTCGAGATGTCGTTGAGCAGCATGACGCGGCTGCGCTGCGGCATGTACATGAGGTCCTCGAACAGGAAGATCTTCGGGCGAACCTTGTTGACCGACTCGCGGCTGATCGATTCGAGCGAGCTGAGCAGCGTGTCGACCTGCGGCTTGTCGAGTTCGTTCATGAGATCGGCAACCTTCGTCGAGCCGGCTGCATTGCGCTCTGCCTCAACCTCGGCAAGCAGCGTCATGACCTGGTTTTCGATGATCTGCGCAGCCTTCGGGCTGACCGCCTTCATGTTGACCGTTCTGTTCATGATGTCGGCGCGGCGGTTGTCGGGAAGCTGCAGCAGCACCTTGGCGCCGAAGGCGGAGGGCATCATCGAAAGAATATAGGCGACGGTCTGCGGATGTTCGCGCAGCAGGAACTGTGCGATGAATGTCGGCTCCGCCTCACTGAGGCGATCCCAGATCGAGGTTTCGTAGGCCTGGAATGCGGTGCGGCGGCCGAGCAGGCTGTCGACCTCGTCGGGCGTCAGGCCTTCTTCAAGAATGGCCTCGATCGCCTTGGCGTTGTCCATCAGTCCGGCGCCCTCGGTGAAGAGGTCTTCGAACTCGGAGACGAGCAACAGGAGCTCGTCCGGCGGAATAGCGCGCAGCGACTGGGCGGATGAGATAATGGTCTGCAGTTCGGCCTGGGTGAAATATTTCAACAGCCGGCCGGCGACGCCCTTTCCCATAGCGAGAAGAACAGCCGCCGCCTTTTCAGCCTGGGTCAACGGTTTCCCGGCTAGTGCGCCGCCGAAATCGTCAAAGTCCATCATGGTCTAACCTCTCCGTCCCACACAGGGATCAGGCTTTTTTCGTACTCAAAACTTCAATCAGTTTCACACCGAATCGCGTGTCGTCGTTATCAAGCACCGTAATTTCGCCGCGGGCAATCCTGCGGCCATTCACCATGATCTCGACCGGTTCACCGATCTTCTTGTCGAGGGCGATCGTCGCCCCTTCATTGAGGTTCATCAGGCCGGAGACCTGCATGCGGCTGGTGCCGAGCATGATCTGGACGTCGATCGGGATGTCCATGATCAGGTCGAAGTTGGAATTCAAAGCGCTGCCGAGCGGGGCCGGCGACGCCTCGAAGGAGGGGTTGCTGCCGAAATCCATGCCGGCCGCCGGGTCGGCATCGCCGCCGCCGAAGTCGCCGCCGAAATCGTCGCTGCCAAACGGAGTTTCCGAAGTCTCGCCGCCAAAGGCCGCCAGGTCCGTTCCTGCTGCGAAGGGATCGCTCTGCAGGTCGCCGCCAAACTGCGACAGGTCGCCATCGGCATCCTGCTTCAGCACGCCGCGCAGATCGTCGATCGCCTGGTCGAGATCGGCTTCGCTGCCCGGAAGATCCAGGGAGAGGTCGCTGTTCTGCTGTGTTTTCTTCGTAGCCATGAAATCACTATTCCAGTTGAAACTTGCCTCAAACTGCCTTTGCAGCCCAAAGGCCAGAGAACCGATTAATTCATTAAATGACGGATGAGTTCGTCATCCGAGTTCATCGTATCCTTGACGCGGACCATGTAGTTTTCGCCTGAACGCCCGAACTCGCACACATACAATTCCTTGCTGTTGGCGCTGACTTCGACGCGCACCTCGCCGTGGTCGCGGAACGGAATGATGTCGCCGACCATCAGCTTCGATATCGTGCGCAGCGTCAGGTCCTGCAGCCTGATCTTCGCCTCGAGCGTGACATGTGAGCGGCGGACCTGGTCGCCGAGCTGTTCGGTCCATTCCGCTGAGTTGCTGCTGGCCTGGCGTTTCGGCTTCGGCGGCGTCACCTTGGTCTTGAGCAGTGCCGTCTGCGGAACGATCAACGAAAATTCCGAAACGATGCCGGCAAGCGTGATCGACATGTTGATGGCGGCCGCGAATTCATCCGGACGATCCTCCTGCGGCCGGGCGCGCATGTCATGGCCGTACGGAGCCGAAAGGCTCGGTTCGAAACCGCCCGGCGCGTTGACAGCCGATCGCAGCACCTTGGCGATCTTGTCGAAGACCATGACCGCCAGATCGAGCTCGATGATCGACAGCAGCCGGTCGGCCGGTTCCTCGATCGTATCGGCTGTGGCGCCAAGCAGATGCTCCATCAGCGTAATGACGAAGCCGTTGCCGCAGGCAAGCGTAATGTTCTGCGACCAGTTGCGCAGTGTCGCGTCGACGAGCGTGACGTTCGCGCTCAGGTCTTCGATGAGGTGGTTCTTATAGCCAATCTCGCAGCCGAGATAGTTGACCGTCACGTCGAGGCCGGTCTCGCTTTTGATGACGTCGGGAAAGAATTCGCTGTAGATTTCCCCGAAGGAGCTGCAGATCTTGGCGACCCTGCCTCTGTCGCCAAGCCCGCCTGTCAGCTTGGCGAGGAGGGCAGGATCCATTGCCGGTTTGTCATGCGAAGCATTGCTCATAGTCATTTAAGCCGCCTTGTTTTCGCCACCTGGGTTCATCATTTCCTGCTCAACCGCATCGATGGACGGACGCTCGTAAGCCGAGATCGTCTTGCGACCGTATTCGAGAGCGACCTGCGGTACCGAGCCGTTCATATAGGCAAGCAGCGTCTGCTTGACGATGACGTAGAGGCGGTGCTGCTTGTTGCGCACGACCTTGATCTGGGAGACCAGCGGCGAGCAGACGCAGTAGGACAAGAGAATGCCGAGGAAGGTGCCGACGAGCGCCGAGCCGATCAGGTGACCGAGCACTTCAGGCGAATCGTTGATGTGAGCCATCGCCTTGATGACGCCGAGAACGGCCGCGACGATACCGATCGCCGGGAAGGAATCGCCCATGATCTGGATCGCGTGGTAGGGCTTCATCTTGTCGTGCATGATGGTGTTGAGCTCTTCATCCATCAGCGCCTCGATCTCGTGGCTGCGGGCGTTGCCGATGATGATCAGGCGCACGTAGTCGCAGATGAACGCCGTCAGTTCCTTGTTCTTCAGAACGGTCGGAGCCGATTGAAAGATCGTCGATTCGGCGGGATTGTCGATATGGGCTTCGATTTCGTTTCGCGACTTGGTGCGCAGGTCGCGCATCAGCGAATAGAGCACGCCGAGAGTATCGAGATAGTTACGTTCCTTCGGTACGGCATGCTTGAAGGCTTCGCCGAGCGCCTTACCGGAATCCTTCACCACCTTCATCGGGTTCGCCATGATGAAGCTGCCGAGACCGGCGCCACCGATGATGACGAATTCGAAGGGCTGGAACAGAGCGTTCACGTCACCGCCCATCGCCATGAAGCTGCCGATGACACAGCCGCAAGTCACTATAAATCCGATAATGATGTTCATCGTCAGCCCAATCTGAACGTTGCTTTTCATTGAGACCGATAGGGTTTCTGCCTTGCGTGAGGCTGATGAAAGGCCCGCTCGCGAGGCATTTCCGCGTGCCAGCTTCGCGCAAGCATCTGCCGTCAGTCTAAAGGGGACGAATGGGTGCCCATGCCCGTTTCTGAGATGCCGCCTCAGCGAAATCCCGGCCGAACCGCATAAGACGACGCCCGGCTTTTCGTTCCGTTCATCGCCAATGCTTGGAGCTTACCGACATGCAATCCGGTCTTTATGTTTCTCTGTCGTCGCAGATGGCCCTCGAAAAGCGCCTGACCACCATCGCAGACAACATGGCGAACGTGAACACGACCGGTTTTCGCGCCACCGAGGTGAAGTTCGACGAGATGGTGGCAGCCACCAAGAACAAGCTGAACACCAAGGTCGCCTTCGTTTCCCAGGGCAACGACTACCTGAACGAGGGAAATGGCGAGTTGCAGCAGACCGGCAACATGCTCGATTTTGCCATCAAGGGCGATGCCTGGTTTTCGCTCGATACGCCGGCCGGCCGCGTCCTGACGCGGGACGGCCGCTTCACGATCAAGGATACCGGTGAACTCGTCTCGATCCGGGGATATCCGGTTCTCGACGCCGGCGGCGCGCCGATCCAGCTCAACACGACAGGCGGCGAGCCGGCCGTCGGCAGCGACGGCATCATCTATCAGGGCGGCCGCCAGGTCGGCTCGCTCGGCCTGTTCGAGGCCGATATCAGCAAGGGTTACCTGCGCTACGAAAACAGCGGCATCATGACCACCGACCAGCCGCGCGCCGTCGTCGACCGCTTCAATGTCGGCGTCGAGCAGGGGTATCTCGAAAACTCCAACGTCAACGCCATGCGCGAGATCACCCAGCTGATCGAAGTCAACCGCGCCTTCGAAAGCGTCTCGTCGCTGATGCGCGACAGCGAGGATTCCTTCAAGGAAGCCGTCCAGACGCTTGGGGGCAGCCGCTGATGCATGCCGCCCAAAAGTGTCCGGCGGTTTTGGGCGACATGCACAAGAACAAAGATCCAAAATGCGTCGCATGCAGCAAGCTGTACGCGACGTGTTTTAGGGCGGGATTTGAAGCATGAGCACCACGCTACTATCAGTGGACGGTCTTTCTCCGAAGCTGGCGCATCTGGCGGACCTCGTCGACCGATACGCATCGCCGGAGTTCGCGGTTGCCCACGGCGGCCGCGTGCAGACCATCGCTGCAGGCCACTACACGGTTCACGGTCTCTCCCGCCATGTTCGTCTCGGCGAGTTCGTGGCCCATAAATCGGCCACCGGCATCCATCTCGGCGAGGTCGTGCGTGTCGAGCCGGAACTGATCTATGTCTGCCCGATCGAACCCGGCGAACCGATCGGCATCCACGATACCGTCATCCGCAAGGGCGCCTTCCGCATTTCACCGACGGACAGCTGGTGCGGGCGCACCGTCAACTCGCTCTGCGAGCCGATCGACGGGCTGGGCCCGATCACCGAGGGCCTCGATCGCCGCTCGATCTCCAATACCGCGCCGCCCTCGATGACCCGCAAGCGTGTCGAGACCGGCTTCAAGACCGGCGTGCGCGCGATCGACATCTTCTCGCCGCTCTGCCTCGGCCAGCGCCTCGGCATCTTCGCCGGTTCCGGCGTCGGCAAGTCGACGCTTCTGTCCATGCTCGCCCGCGCCGATGCCTTCGACAAGGTGGTCATTGCGCTCGTCGGCGAACGCGGCCGTGAAGTGCGCGAATTCATCGAGGATACGCTCGGCAGCAATATGAAGAAGGCGATCGCCGTCGTCGCCACCAGCGACGAGAGCCCGATGCTGCGCAAGATGGCGCCGCTGACGGCGGTCACCATCGCCGAGCATTTCCGCGACAAGGGCGAGAATGTCCTCTTCATCGTCGATAGCGTCACGCGTTTCGCCCATGCGATCCGCGAGGTGGCGACCGCCTCCGGCGAACCGCCGATCGCGCGCGGTTATCCCGCCTCCGTTTTCACCGAGTTGCCTCGCCTCCTGGAACGCGCCGGTCCCGGTCCCGAGGGCGCCGGCACCATCACGGCGATCATCTCGATCCTCGTCGACGGCGACAATCACAATGACCCGATCGCTGATTCGACCCGCGGCATCCTCGACGGACATATCGTCCTTCAGCGCAGTCTCGCCGAAGAAGGGCGGTATCCCCCGATCGATCCGCTCGCCTCGATCTCGCGCCTTGCCCGCAAGGCCTGGACGCCGGATCAGGAAAAGCTGGTATCGCGGCTGAAGGTGCTGATCCATCGTTTCGAAGAGACGCGCGACCTGCGCATGATCGGCGGTTACCGCCAGGGTGCTGATCCCGATCTCGACATGGCGATCAAGCAGGTGCCGATTATTTACGACGTCCTGAAGCAGTCTCAGGGCGATCGTGACTCGCTCGACGCTTTCGCCGATCTCGCCGGCGCGCTCAAGGCTGCAGCCGGCATGGGCAATCAGGGCGCCCCTATTCAGAGGAGAGGCTAGACGTGGCTGATTTCGACGACGAACGTATCGCTTCACTGAAGCAGCGCAGGAAAGCCGCCATCCTGGATCGGTTTCTGACCTTTTCCGGCCTGGCGCTTGCCGGCGCCTCCGCCTTCTTTCCCTGGTACGTCTTCTTCAATGCGGACAAATTCGGCATCAATGTCGCCGCCAGCGAGAATTCGCGTGAACTGCCGGATTGGCCGGCCCGCAACGTCTTCAGCGTCTCGCCGCTTGCCATGGTCAACAGGAACGAGGCGGACAAGAAGGCCCCGCCGATCGATCCGCTGACGACGGCGACGGTCTCCGATCTCGGCAAGGAGCGCGATGGCCGCGCCATACAGGAAGATCAGCCTTTCCCCGGCAAATCTTCCTTCCGCCTGCTGCATGTTTCCAACGGCCGGGCGCTGATCGAGGATCCCTCGGGCATGTATGTGGTGCGCATCGGCTCGATCCTGCCCGACGAAAGCCGTCTTGCGACACTCGAGCAGCGCGACGGCAAATGGGTGATCGTCACCTCCAAAGGCGAGATCTACCAGAACAATTGAGCCTGTCCGTAAACGCTGAAGGCAACAGGGGCTCCGCCGTGAACCGGCCGGAGCCCCTGTTTTTTATTCCGTCATTCCTTCGATCAATTCTGATTTATGGAATGACGCAGCAATTCAAACAGTTACAGCGTTCTTGCGTGTCCGAAAGACGCGCGGCGCCGTCATCGCGGCGGCCTTGGCCGAAAACCGCCTCGACGCCTGAATTCCCCGTAAGTCCCACGCAAGATTACCGCACTAGGTTCGGGACAGTAAAAACGGAGAGTTCTCATGCAACCGATCCAACTTTTCGACTTGGCTTCGCGGCAGGCGGAATGGCTGACGATCCGTCAGCAGGTTGTTGCCGGCAACATCGCGAATGCCAATACCCCGAAGTTCCGCGCCAAGGACGTTACGCCCTTTGACGCGGTGCTCGACAATTCCGATATCAACATGGCGCGCACCAATCCGGCGCATCTCAGCGGCAACGATTTCAGCGACAGCGGCGATATCGACGTCAAGGACGCCGCGCTCGATCAGGAAATCGGTGTCCAGGAATCCGGCAATACGGTCGGTTTGGCCGAGGAGCTCTCCAAGTCGGGCGATATCAAGCGTCAGTACGATCTGAACACCTCGCTGGTCAGTTCCTTCAACCGCATGATGTTGATGACGGTCAGGAGGTAAAGTCATGGATCCGCTTTCAGCAGCAATGAAAATCGCCGGTTCCGGGCTCGAGGCGCAGTCGACGCGCCTGCGCATCGTTTCGGAAAACATCGCCAATGCCCGCTCGACCGGCGACACGCCCGGCGCCGATCCCTATCGCCGCAAGACGATTACCTTCGGCCAGCAGATGGATCGCAGCAACGGCGTCGAGACTGTCGGCGTCAAGAAGGTCGGCGTCGACGAAGGCGACTTCAGCACTGAATTCGACCCCAGCAATCCGGCTGCGGACCAGAAGGGCGTCGTCAAACTGCCGAACGTCAATATCCTGGTCGAGATGGCCGACATGCGCGAAGCCAACCGCTCGTATGACGCCAATCTGCAGACCATCAAACAGACCCGCGATCTCATCTCCTCCACGATCGACCTCCTGAAGAGCCAATAATAATGATCAGCAGCGTCCAGAATGTCAGCAACCTTTCGATGACCCGTGCGCTCGGCGCCGTCGACACCGAAAATTCCGCCTCCTCGTCTGCCGCCACCATGTCGGGCGCCGCAGGAGCGGCCAACGGCATGAGCTTCGCCTCCGTCATGGGCAACATGGCGAGTGAGGCGGTCAACAGCCTGAAGGGTGCGGAAAGCATGTCCTTTGCCGGTATCAAGGGCACGGCGACGACGCGTGAAGTCGTCGATTCCATGCTCCAGGCCGAGCAGACGCTGCAGACCGCGATTGCCATCCGCGACAAGGTCGTCTCGGCCTTTCTCGAAGTCACCAAGATGCAGATGTAACTGATTTGAGGACGAACACATGAGAGCGCTCGCCATCGCAGCAACGGGCATGGATGCCCAGCAGACCAATCTGGAAGTCATCGCGAACAACATCGCGAATATCAATACGACCGGTTTCAAGCGCGCCCGCGCCGAATTCTCGGATCTTCTCTACCAGACCGAACGTGCCAAGGGTGTCGCCAACCGCGCCAACCAGGCCGTCGTTCCGGAAGGTGCCAATATCGGCCTCGGCGTCCAGACCTCGGCGGTCCGCAACCTGCATCTCCAGGGCGAACTGACCCAGACCGGCAACGATCTCGACGTAGCGCTGATCGGCAAGGGCTTCTTCCAGATCCAGTCGACCGACGGCACGACGCTTTACAGCCGCGCCGGCGCCTTCAACAAGAACGACCAGGGCCAACTCGTCACCATCGATGGCTACGAGGTCCTTCCCGGCATCACTATTCCGACGGGCTCGACCGAACTGACGATCAGCCGCTCCGGCCAGGTCTCGGCCAAGCTGCCGGGAGCGACGGAGGCGACCGAACTCGGCCAGTTGACCCTTGCCGACTTCGTCAACGAGGCGGGTCTCCAGCCGCTCGGCGACAATCTCTTCCAGGAAACGCCGGCCTCCGGCGAAGCCGTCATCGGCAATCCTGACGAGGAAGGTTTCGCCTACATGAAGCAGGGTTACCTGGAATCTTCCAACGTCGACCCGGTGAAGGAAATCACCGAGCTGATCTCGGCCCAGCGCGCTTACGAAATGAATTCCAAGGTGATCACCACCGCTGATGAAATGGCCTCCATCGTCAGCAAGAACCTGAAGTAAAGGGAAGGGCCGAAACATGATGTTTTGCCGGGCAGGACACATCTCAGGATGGGTGGCGGCAGCCACGATCGCAGTCGCGGGCATTTTCCTGCCCGCGGACGTGGATGCCGGCATGGGTTATGCCGTCGTCCCGACGACGATCATCTACCCCGGCGACACATTGTCGTCGAGCCAGCTTCAGGAGGTAGAGGTCACCAACCCCAACCTCGCCGGCGATTATGCCAAATCCATTTCCCAGGTCGAAGGCATGGTTTCCAAGCGCACGCTGTTGCCGGGCCGCACGATTTCGGTTTCGGGCCTGCGCGAAGCCTATACGGTGACGCGCGGCTCTTCGATCCGCCTGGTCTTATCGCTCGGCGCGATGACGATCTCCGCCGCCGGCACGCCGCTCGAAGACGGCACGATCGGGCAGGTCGTTCGCGCGCGCAATATGGACTCCGGCGTCATCGTCAGCGGCACGGTGCTTGCTGACGGCACGGTCCATGTGAGGGCAAAATGAAATTGTTCTTCCGTTTCCTGACCCTCGTTGCGGTTCTCGCCATGAATTTGGCCGATGTCGCGCCCGCCTGGGCGCTGACCTCCCGCATCAAGGATATTGCCTCCCTTCAGGCCGGGCGCGATAACCAGCTGATCGGTTATGGCCTCATCGTCGGCCTGCAGGGCACTGGCGACGGTTTCCGTGCCTCGCCCTTCACCGAGCAGTCGATGCGGGCAATGCTACAAAATCTCGGCATCTCGACGCAGGGCGGCCAGTCCAACGCCAAGAATACCGCGGCGGTGATGGTCACCGCCAACCTGCCGCCCTTCGCAAGTCCCGGCAGTCGTATCGACGTTACGGTGAGCTCGCTCGGCGACGCGACGTCGCTGCGCGGCGGCACGCTCGTCATGACCTCGCTTTCCGGCGCCGACGGCCAGATCTATGCCGTCGCACAGGGCGCCGTCATCGTCTCCGGTTTTCAGGCGCAGGGCCAGGCGGCGACCGTGACCGAAGGCGTCACCACCGCAGGCCGCGTGCCCGGCGGCGCGATCATCGAACGTGAACTGCCGTCCCGCTTCAAGGACTCGGTCAATCTCGTCCTGCAGCTGCGCAACCCAGACTTCTCGACGGCAATCCGCATCGCCGACATCGTCAACGGTTATGCTTCGGCCCGTTTCGGCGGCCCGGTCGCCGAGGCCAAGGATTCGCAGGAAGTCGTGATCCAGAAGCCGCGCGCGGCCGATCTCACCCGGCTGATGGCCGACGTCGAAAATCTCATCGTCGAAACCGACACGCCGGCCAAGGTTGTCATCAACGAGCGTACCGGAACGATCGTCATCGGCTCGGACGTCCGGGTCTCGCCGGTCGCCGTCAGCTACGGCACCTTGACTGTCCAGGTCACCGAGACGCCGCAGATCATCCAGCCCGAACCCTTCTCGCGCGGCCGGACGGCCGTCCAGCCGCAGACCGATATCGCGGCCGAGCAGACCGGCGGGCGCGTCGCCATCATCGACGGTCCCGACCTCAGGACCCTCGTCGCCGGCCTCAACAATATCGGCGTGAAACCGGATGGCATCATCGCCATTCTCCAGGGCATCAAGTCGGCAGGCGCCCTGCAGGCGGAGCTTGTGCTGCAATGATTGATACCATCAACCCTGACATGACGGTTCTGCAATTGCTGCGCCGGCTGGCGTTGCCGGCCGCAGGCCTCGTCCTTCTGTCGATCCCCAGCGCCTTCGCGCAGGAACATGCGCCGGCAGGCGACATCACCTCCCAGGACGAGATCAAGCAGTTCTGCACCAACATCGCCGAGCCCGCCCGCGACCAGCGTTACCTTCTGCAGAAGCAGGAACTGGAAAAGCTTCGCGCCGACATCGACGCCCGCATGGCGGAAATGGACAAGCGGAAGGCCGAATACCAGGACTGGCTGAAGCGGCGCGACGATTTCCTGAAGCAGGCGGAAGCCGGCCTCACCGAAATCTACAGGAAGATGAAGCCGGATGCGGCTGCGCTTCAGTTGCAGGACATGAAGATCGAGGTGGCCTCCGCCGTGATCATGCGGCTCGGCCCGCGTCAGTCGAGCCTCATCCTCAACGAGATGGACCCCGAGAAAGCCGCGGTCATCGCCAGCGTCATCGCCAGTGCGTCCGATCCCAATACGTCGAAGGATCCTTCATGAATATGCGTTTCCCGGCCGCGATCGCCGCCCTCGCACTCCTTGCAGGTTGCCAGTCTCCGACGGCGGTCAGCGAGATCGGCCGTGCGCCTGCCATGAGCCCGATCGGCAGCGGCCTCGCCTACGGCCAGACACCACAGATGGCGCTTTATCCGAAGCAGCCGCGTGCTGTAGCGCAGGGCTATTCGCTGTGGAGCGATTCTCAGGCCGCCCTCTTCAAGGATGCGCGCGCGCTCAACGTCGGCGACATCCTGACCGTCGACATCCAGATCAACGACAAGGCCTCCTTCGACAATGAGACCAACCGCAGCCGCACGAATTCGAGCGGCATGAATTGGGACGTCAACGCCCAGATCTTCGGCTGGACGCCCGAGTCGAAGACCGACCTGACTTATGGCTCCGACACCAGCACCGACGGCAAGGGCAAGATCGAGCGCACCGACAAGCTCACCCTTCTGGTCGCCGCCGTCGTCACCGGCATTCTCGAAAACGGCAACCTCGTCATCTCGGGCTCGCAGGAAGTCCGCCTGAACCAGGAGCTGCGCATCCTGAATGTCGCCGGTATCGTTCGCCCGCAGGACGTCAATGCCGACAACCAGATCTCCTACGACAAGATCGCCGAAGCCCGCATCTCCTACGGTGGCCGCGGCCGTCTGATGGAAGTGCAGCAGCCTCCGCGCGGCCAGCAGGCCGTCGACCTTTTCTCGCCGCTTTGAGGCTGAACGACGATGGCAGAGCCAGACGCAAGCACAGGTCAACCGAAGAAGAAATCCGGCGCGCTGATGACGATCATCGGCATCGCCGTGCTCACCCTGCTCGGCGCCGGCGGCGGCTGGGCGGTCGGTACGATCGTCGCGCCCAACATCAAGGGGGCCAAGGAGGTCGAGCAGGCCAAGGATGCGGAGGCGAAGAAGAAGGCCGAGGAAGGCCTGGCACGCATCTCGACCGAGGCCAACAACGTCGTCCAGCTAGAGCCGATCACCTCGAACCTCGCCTACCCCTCAGAAAACTGGGTGCGACTCGAGGTCGCGCTGCTCTTCAACGGGCCGCCGGATGTCAAGGTTTCCGAGGATATTCACCAGGATATCCTCGCTTATATCAGGACCGTTTCCCTCCAGCAGATCGAGGGGCCGCGGGGCTTTCAATATCTCAAGGATGACATAAAGGAACGTGTTGACCTTCGCTCGCAAGGGCGGGTATCGAAGGTCATGTTCAGGACATTTGTCATCGAATGATTCGTCTCATAGTTTTCCTTGCCGCCATGATGGCGGTACCGGAACTGGCGGTGGCACAGCAGCTGCCGACTGACTTGTTGAATATACCGGTCGATGGCTCCGTCGCCGCCTGGATCATCCGCACATTCGGCCTGCTGACCATTCTTTCGGTCGCGCCGGGTATCCTGATCATGGTGACGAGCTTTCCGCGCTTCATCATCGCTTTTTCGATCCTGCGTTCAGGGATGGGCCTCTCCTCGACGCCCTCCAACATGATCCTCCTGTCGCTGTCGCTGTTCATGACCTTCTACGTCATGTCGCCGACCTTCGATCAGGCCTGGCAGAACGGCGTGCAGCCGCTGCTTGCCAATCAGATCAACGAGACCGAGGCAGTCCAGCGTATCGGCGAACCCTTCCGCACCTTCATGGCGGCCAATACCCGCGACAAGGATCTGGCACTCTTCGTCGATCTGGCGCGCGAACGCGGACAGAATATCCAGACGACCGATCCGATCGACTACCGCGTGCTGATCCCGGCCTTCATGATTTCCGAGATTCGCCGCGGCTTCGAGATCGGCTTCCTCGTCGTGCTGCCGTTCCTCGTCATCGACCTCATCGTCGCGACCATCACCATGGCGATGGGCATGATGATGCTGCCGCCGACCTCGATCTCGCTGCCTTTCAAGATTCTCTTCTTCGTGCTGATCGACGGCTGGAACCTGCTCGTCGGCAGCTTGGTGCGCTCGTTCAGCTGAACGGCTGCCGCCGTTTGGATATTCGCCAATGAGAAAACCCGTCGGATTGCTCCGGCGGGTTCTTTCATTATGCAGCAATTCAAGGTGCCAAGCGTCGTTTACGCCTCTGAAAGACGCGCGGCGCTGCAGTGGTCGAAAAGCCTCACTCGGCCGCGAACGGCGCCGTGCGCGGTGGCAGCGCCGGAATGTCCATATGATCGGGTGCAAGACGCTGCTTGGCGCGCTCGGCCATGATTTCATAGGCTTGCTCCAGATGGTCGCAGAACCGTTCGGCATCGAAGAGCGGCGCGATATAACGCTTCTCCTTGAGATGCGCTTTGTATTCGGCGATCCGCCCGGGGTTCTCAGCCAATTCGACAGCCATATCCTCATAGGCCTGCAGGTCGGGTGCAACGAGATCGGGCAGGTCGATGGCCCTGAGCAGGCTCTCGCTGACGCGTGACGCGAAGTTGGTGCCCTTGACGGTCAGGACCGGCAGGCCCCCCCAGAGCTGCTCCGAGGTGGTCGTGTGGCCATTGACCGGGAAGGTGTCGATGCCGAGGTCGGCTGCCTGCTGACGGTCTATATGTTCTTCATAAGGGGCGCGCGGGCAGAAGATGATGCGCTTGGGCGAAATGCCCGCCGTCTGGAACTGCTTCAAGAGGTTTGCCTGGTTGCGCGGTGTATTCGCCATCAGCCAGAGCACGCTGTTCGGCGCACGCTTGAGAATGCGGCACCAGCTGTCGATCGTCTCCGGCGTGATCTTGCGGTTGCCGTTGAAGGACGCGAAGATGAAGGCGTCATCAGGCAGGCCGAGCTGCTCGCGTGTAACAGCACGCGGCTTCGGACGATGCATCGGGTCGTTCGGCTGGTAGCTTTCCGGCAGGCGGCAGAACTTCTCGTGATAGAAGGGCTTTGCCACATCAGGCAGCACCGCATGGTCGCCGATGACGTAGTCGAGATCGATATTGACGGTGCTCCCGGGAAAACCGAGCCAGCCGACATGCACCGGTGCCAGCGGCAAATTAAAGGCCGTTGCACGGCTGCCCGACGTATGACCCTTCAGGTCAACCATGATGTCGATATTATGCTGTCGCACCGCCTCCAGCACTGCCTGGTCGGAGAAGCCGTGAACGTCGATGATCCTGCCCCAGCGGCTGCGGTCGGTATCGTTGTGCTTCAAGAACTCCGGGCCCGTGTGGCAGAAAAGGGTGATCTCGAAACGGTTCTTGTCGTGTAGTTCCAGGATGCGCTGCAAGAGCTTCATCGTCGCGTGGCGATCCCAGAAGTCCGATGACATGTAGCCGATCCGGATCTTGTCCGACCATGTGTGCGGCTCGCTGCGGCGGAAGGCCACCCGTTCCGGGTTGAGGGGCGTGGTGCCGATCGTCGCATACCGGTTGAAATCCTCGTTGCCGCACCAGTGCAGATGATAGAACGGGTTGTCCTTACGTAGGATCTCGACATCGCCCTTTGCAAGGGTGGCGTCGATCACTGCCTGATGTCTGCTTGCCTCTTCGAACTCGTTGAATTCGCGGGCGAAAACAAGATGAAGGAAGCGGAATGCGAGATTGCCGGGAAAACGTTTGAAGAGGTTGCGCGCCAGGGCCTGGTTGGTTGCGTCGTGCAGATCGTCGCTCAGCAGCAGGGCTGCCAAGCGCATATGATCGGGATTTTGGCTCTCCGACAGCACCGTCTTGAACGGGCGAATGATATCCCGCTGCTGTCGCTTCAGATAGATCGCCGTGATGATGAAGGCGAGTTCCGGGTCTTCCTGCGCCTTGCTGAGGTTCCGCATGGCGATCAGCAGGGCGTCGTCCTCGCTGCCGGTCTCGTAGTGCAGCTTGGCAGCCTGTTTCTGGTATTCGTAGGCGTTCGGTCCTTCGCAGTTGCCGGCCAGGCCATAGGCTTTCGCGGCATCGGCCTTGAAGCCGAGTTGCACGAGGTTTTTGGCCAGCAACGCATAGGTCTTGGCGTCCTGCTGGATATCCATCAACTGGTTGAGCGTCGCCAAGGACTGTGTGTAGCGGCCCATCTGGTAATCCTTGGATGCCGCAGAGAACGAAACTTTGCTGTTCAAAACTCAACTCCGTGAAGGAAATGTTCTGGCATGGCTGTCGATCGCCGAAGCGCGCATGGCTCGTCCTCCCAAAAACGGGGTCGGTCCGATGATGCTATCCCGGCATCCGCCACACTGGCATTCGAAGCTTGCTTGAAACCGGTGGCGCGATGAGCGCCTGCTTTGTCCGGAAAGCCTTCGACTGTCCCAGGAAAGCGCACCTTTCGGAAGCCAAAAATTATCTTCAGCAGGCATTAACTAAGCCTTGTGAGAAGGCATTAACTATGCCCTGCAAGGAGCCGGCCCAGAGTCGGTATTTTTAAGAAGTTGGCAAGCATTGGCTGCGAGATTGCCCTGGACATGACGGGTTTGGGCCAAACAAAAAAGGCGCCGAGTAGCATGAAGCTGGTCCGTCATCGCCGGTACTATAGTCCGGTATGTCCTCCTTTTTGTATCTTGTTTTCCAGGGGACAGACTTATGACAAGCATTAACACCAATTCTTCCGCAATGGCCGCTCTCCAGACGCTGCGAGCCGTCAACCAGGGCCTCAACCAGACGCAGAACCACGTTTCTTCGGGCTATCGCGTCGAAAAGGCTTCTGACAACGCGGCTTACTGGTCGATCGCAACGACCATGCGCTCGGACAACAAGGCTCTCTCGGCTGTATCAGACGCTCTCGGCGTAGGCGCTGCCAAGGTCGATACCGCTTACACTGCTATGGACAGCGCGATCGACGTTGTCGGCGATATCAAGGCCAAGCTCGTTGCTGCAACTGAAAGCGGCGTCGACAAGGCCAAGGTTCAGGAAGAAATCGGTCAGCTGCAGCAGCAGCTCCTGAGCATTGCTCAGTCGGCTTCCTTCAACGGTGAAAACTGGGTTGCTGGCGCAGCCGGCACCAAGAGCGTTGTTTCCTCCTTCGTCCGCGACGGCTCCAACGCCGTTTCGATCAAGACGACCGATTATGTTCTCTCGAGCGGCTCGCTGGGCAACGTCCTGTTCGGCATGAGCGGCGGTTCGGTTGAAACCTCTACGGGTATCCTCGGTACCTCGACGGGTACGGTCGGCTCGATCTACTCGATGAGCATCACCACCTTCACTGCCGGCCAGATCCAGACGGCTTTGACCAACGTTGAATCGGCTCTGAAGGCCATGACCAGCGCCGGCGCTGCTCTCGGCTCGCTCTCCAAGCGCATCGACAGCCAGGACGACTTCGTCAACGCGCTCAGCGACTCGATCGACTCCGGTGTCGGCCGCCTCGTTGACGCCAACATGGAAGAGGAGTCCTCCAAGCTCAGCGCCCTGCAGACCCAGCAGCAGCTGGCGATCCAGTCGCTGTCGATCGCGAACTCCTCTTCGCAGAACATTCTGTCGCTGTTCCGCTAGGACCAGCCCACAACACTTCCAAGTTTCGCGGCCGGGTCATCCCCGGCCGCGAAATGTTTTAATATAAGGTTAATCAAAATCCTCCTAAGTCTCAGATATTTTTAGTCTATTTCCAATTTGAATTTAGCTTTCCTTAACCATCTTGCTGTCATCTAGGCCCATCGAAACGGCGAGTTAACCCTAACAGGAATGGTTAACAGGCATGATGCTGATCGCTGTGGGCCGGCCCAAAATCCGGAATGTCCCTTCTTAAAATCTGCCAACAAGGGGCACGCAAACTATGACGAGCATCAACACCAATAACGCTGCAATGGCAGCTCTCCAGACTCTCCGCGGCATCAACCAGGGTCTCCAGGAAACCCAGGCTCACGTTTCGTCCGGCTATCGCGTCGGCAAGGCTTCCGACAACGCCGCCTACTGGTCGATCGCAACGACCATGCGTTCGGACAACAAGGCTCTCTCGGCTGTATCAGACGCGCTCGGCCTCGGTGCGGCTAAGGTCGACACCGCTTACTCCGCCATGGATAGCGCCATCGACGTCGTCGGTAACATTAAGGCCAAGCTGGTTGCCGCCACTGAAAACGGCGTCGACAAGGCCAAGGTCCAGGAAGAAATCAGCCAATTGCAGCAGCAGCTCCTGAGCATTGCTCAGTCGGCTTCCTTCTCCGGCGAAAACTGGGTTGCCGGCGCTTCCGGCACCAAGAGCGTCGTTTCCACCTTCGTCCGCGACGCCTCGAATGCCGTTTCGGTCAAGACGACCGACTACGTTCTCTCGAACGGCTCTATGGGTAACGTTCTTTTCGGCATGAGCGGCGGCTCGGTCGAGACCTCTACGGGTATCCTCGGTACTTCGACGGGTACGGTCGGCTCGGTCTTTGCAATGAGCATCACCAGCTTCACGCTCGGCCAGATCCAGACGGCTTTGACCAACGTTGAATCGGCTCTGAAGGCTATGACCAGCGCCGGCGCTGCTCTCGGCTCGATCTCCACCCGCATCGGCCTGCAGGAAGACTTCGTCAACGCGCTCAGCGACTCGATCGACTCTGGTGTCGGCCGCCTCGTTGACGCCAACATGGAAGAGGAATCCTCCAAGCTCAGCGCCCTGCAGACCCAGCAGCAGCTGGCGATCCAGTCGCTGTCGATCGCGAACTCTTCTTCGCAGAACATCCTCACGCTGTTCCGCGGCTAATAGCCCGCCGAAACATCGGCCCGCCGGTCCCCGGCGGGCATCCAGGAATAGAGCCGCGCTTCGATGGAGCGCGGCTTTTTAATTTCCATTAACCAATGATTAACTATAATGCTGTCTTCTGCGGTCAACGAGACGGAGAGTTAACCAAGTTTAAGAACCGGTTAACAGGCATGAGGCTGCTTTCCGTTCCCGGTAGCTTTCCGGAATGTCCCTTTTTTCCATCTGCCAACAAGGGGCAATCATTTTATGACCAGCATTTTGACGAACGTCGCGGCGATGGCCGCTCTTCAGACACTTCGCGGAATCAACGACAGCCTTGAGACTACGCAGAACCACGTATCGTCGGGTTACCGCGTCGAAAAGGCAGCCGATAACGCCGCCTACTGGTCGATTGCAACGACCATGCGTTCGGACAACAAGGCTCTCGGGGCTGTTTCTGACGCTCTCGGTCTCGGCGCCGCCAAGGTCGACACCGCTTACTCCGCCATGGACAGCGCCATCGATGTTATCAGCGAAATCAAGGCGAAAATCGTCGCCGCGACCGAAAACGGAGTCGACAAGACCAAGGTCCAGGAGGAGATCAGCCAGCTGCAGCAGCAGCTCCTGAGCATCGCACAGTCGGCTTCCTTCTCCGGTGAAAACTGGGTTGCCGGCGTCGACGGCACCAAAAGCGTCGTTTCCACCTTCGTCCGCGACGGCAACGGCAATGTCTCGGTCAAGACAACGGACTATGTCCTGGACACGAGCTCGACGGGCAACGTCCTCTTCGGCATGACCTCGGCCGGCGTGATCGAGACGAGCTCGGGCATCATAGGCACGTCATACGGTACGATCGGCTCGGTCTACTCGATGGACATCAGCACTTTCGGCTCGGCTGAGATCTCCATGGCTCTGACGTCAATCGAGGCCGGCCTGGAAGCCATGACCAAGGCTGCATCGCAGCTCGGCTCAATTTCCACTCGCATCGAGTTGCAGGAAAACTTCGTCGGCGCGCTCAGCGACTCGATCGATTCAGGCGTCGGCCGCCTGATCGATGCCGACATGGAAGAGGAATCGAGCAAGCTGACGGCGTTGCAAACGCAGCAGCAGCTGGCCATCCAGTCGCTGTCGATTGCCAACTCCAGCGCGCAAAACATCCTCACGCTGTTCCGCAGCTAAGTCGGGCGCTGAAGCTGGACCGAATCTTGCGCCATCGTCTGGCGGCAAGCGAAAAACTTCCCGGACCGCGCCCGAAACGGCGCGGTTCTTTCTTTTATATCAAAGGCTTGATCGATATGGCGATCGGCGCGCCACGCGTTGCGCTGCGCTCTTGCCGAACAGGTTGATATCGAGTTACCTTCGCCTTGAGTTGATTTGCTTTTGCGACACACCGGCGGAAACCCTGCCGGAGGCATGATGCCACCTCAGTCGCCGCCGGCAATCCGGCCTGCCCTTTCACCTTATTCCGAGACCCTGTCGATGACCGTTAAGATTACCAGCGCGTCCGCGGTGAATGCGCTTGCGGTGCTGCGCAGCATCAACAAAGAAGCCAGCCAGACCCAACAGCAAGTGTCCTCGGGATATCGCATCGAGACGGCCGCCGACGATGCGTCCTACTGGTCGGTCGCGACCGTCATGCGCTCGGACAGCACCAATCTCGGGACGATCGGAGATGCGCTCGGTCTCGGCGCTGCCAAGGTCGATGCGACTTACACGGCGATGACCTCCTCGATCGATCTCTTAAGCCAGATTCGCGCCAAGCTGGTTTCGGCAAGAGAGCCCGGCGCCGACAAGGAAAAGATCAACGCGGAGATCAGCGAATACAAGGAGCAGTTGCAGACGATCGTCGAATCGACATCGTTTGCGGGTGAAAACTGGTTGCTGAACGGCGACACCGCTCCGCCGCCGACATGGCAGGTCATCTCTGGCTTCGTGCGCGCTCCGACCGGCGAATATCAGGCCCAGACCATCGATTTCCCATCCTCGCAGACAATTCTCATCGACAAGAACAATGCAAGCGGCGGCCTATTGACCAAGTCGGTCGATGCCAACGCGATCAACAACAGCGGTGCGACGTCACGCAACTACTACCTTTTGAACGCCAACTCGACCACGCCGGCGACAGGTACGGAAATTGCGATCGGCAAGAACACGACGGATGCGCAACTTACTGACATGCTTGATGTGACCGATTCGCTGCTCGCCTCGCTGACGACGACGGCGGCTTCAATAGGCGTGATGAAGGCACGTATCGACGATCAGATAGACTACACCGCCGATCTGTCCGATTCGATCGACAAGAGTGTCGGCGCACTCGTCGATACCGACATGGACGAGGCTTCTATCCGGCAGAAGGCGATTGAAACCCAGAAGCAGATGGCGGTCGAAGCGATCTCGATCCTCAACACGGCCGCAAGCAAGATCCTGATCCTGCTGGAATAGGGGTGGGTGCGATCACGGGTGGCGGCGGCGCCATTCATCCTCGCGCAAGTTTGACTGCCTAGTTTCCGGCATGAAGGCATCGTCCGAATCCGTGCCGGTCCAAGGTCAGCCCCTTGCCCGTTTCGAAGGGGATGCCGGCGCCAAGGTCACTTTGAGCGGGGGCGGGCATGCCGCATGCCTCCCGAATGCTGGATGGTTTTTTATGAGCATTACGCTTTCCCGGTATTTGAAGGATTTCGGTGAACCGGAATCGTCAGCGCCGATCCTCGACATGAACGATTTCGGCGGCGACGATTTCCCCGAAATGCCGAGCGAACCGGCGATCGACGTCGAGGCGGAGCGCCGCGAAGCCTATGCGGAAGGTTATGCCGCAGCGACCGTGGAATTGACCGAGAAATACGAACGCGAGGCGCGGACGTTGGCGGAGGTCCATGCGCGTGAACTCGAGGAGCTGAAGCTGCGTTACGAAATCGAGGCTGCGGCGGTCATCGCATCCCGCATCCGCGATATTGCAGAAGAGGTCGCTCAGCTGGTCAGCGCCGGCGCTGCCCAAGTCATCGCGCCTGTTATGACGGAAGCGCTCGCGGCCAAGGCTGTCGAAAGCCTCGCCGCCCTGCTGCGTGATACGATCCTCGAAGGCGCGGCCGGAGCGATCGTGGTCAGGGGCCCGACCCGGCTTTTCGATATATTGAAGGCTGAGCTCGGCGAACATGCAGGCGGGGTTCGCCACTTTGAGACCGACGATATCGATCTTGCCATAGAAATCGGTGATTCCGTCATCGTCACCCGTATGTCCGCCTGGGCGGCCAGCTTGAAGAAAGTTCTGGAATGAGCGAAGGCGAAAACCACCACCACGGCAAGAACGAGATCATCATCGTCAAGAGACATGGCGGCGGTGATCACGATGGCGCCCATGGCGGTGCGTGGAAAATTGCCTATGCCGACTTCATGACGGCGATGATGGCATTCTTCCTGGTCATGTGGCTGGTCAATGCCGCGAACGAGGAGACCAAGGCCTCGGTCGCGACCTATTTCAATCCGATCAAACTTTCCGACGAAAAGCCGACCGAGAAGGGCCTGAAGAAGCCCGTCGACAACGCCGAGGGCGAGGAGAAGCAGGAGAAGTCGAAACAGAAGGAAGAAGATCCGAACGACGGCAAGGCCGCGGCGGATGGTGACGACCAGACATCGACCTCCGGTGACCAAACCAATTATTCCGAGGCCGATTTCTTCGAAAACCCTTATTCGGTTCTCGCCGAGATCGCCCAGGAAGTCGGTCAGCAGGCCAATGTCAGCGCCAAGGGTGATGGCGGTGCCGCCGATTCCGGCCCGGCCACCGGCGCCGATGGCGGCGAGGCCTATCGTGATCCCTTCGATCCGGATTTCTGGACGAAGCAGGTCGAGGTCACGACGGCCGGCAAGCCGTTGCCGCCCGGCAAGAACGACGAGCAGGCGGTCGAAAGCGAGACGACCGAGATCGCCAAGCTTGAGGACGCCAAGCCAATACCGCTGAGCACCGATCAGAGGCCCGCCCAGGAGACCAAGGAAACGAAGGAAACCAAGGGCGCGGCCGAGGCCAAGGACGGCAAGACGCCGGGTGGCAAGTCGCCCGAAGACAAGAAGGCCGAAGCTCAGAAGGACGCCGATCATCAGAAGGATGCGGACAAGAGTGCCGCCGAGGCCGAGCAGAAGCAGCAAAAGGAAGCCGAGCAGCTGCAGGCGCAGATCGCCCAGCAGATCGGCGGCGTTGCCGGCAAGCTCGCCGAAGGCCTGACCGTGACGGCGTCCGAAGGCGGATTGCTGGTCAGCATCTCCGACCAGACCGACGATTCGATGTTCAATATCGGTTCTGCGGTTCCGCGCCAGGAAATGGTGCTCGCCATGGAAAAGATCGGCGCGATCCTGAAGGAGAGGGGTGGTGCGGTTGCCATCCGCGGCCACACGGACGGTCGCCAGTATAAGGGCGCGCAGAACGAGAACTGGCGGCTTTCGATGGACCGCGCCCAGAGCGCCTATTACATGCTTTTGCGCGGAGGGCTCGACGAGAAACGTATCTCCCAGGTCTCCGGCTTCGCCGACCGTCGGCTGAAGCTGCCGTCTGAACCGTTCAACGCGACCAACCGCCGGATCGAGATTCTGGTGCAGGCGGATCAAGGATAGTCGAATGGCGCGTCGGCAGCATCGTTACGTCGGATTTATGGCCCTCGGCCTGGCGATGCTTTCGCCGGCCGCAGCCAATGCGCAGGATCCGGACGATCTCGCGCCCTACAAAATGCTGCGGTCGCTGCAATTCGTGCAGGATTCCGTCGTTACCGGCGATCATTCGGCCGGTGAGATGCAGCGCTTCATGCTGGGCACAATCGACACGCGGCTGCGCACCGTCGAACCGTCGATCTTTGACGACGATCGCAATGTCGACGCAGCGCTGATCTACACGATGAGCGGCGGCAATCCCCAGACGCTCGAATATCTGATCGCCCACGACGTCAACGGCTATTTCGACAACCGTGTCACCGACGTGCTGCGCAAATATCTGAGCGGCAAGGGCCTCCTCGTCGCCAAGACGCTGCAGGAGGCGGCGAAGGAATATCGCGACAAGAAGATCGGCCCCTACCTTGCGCTGATCGGCGGCAACGTGCTGATCGCGACGAAACCGACAGACGCGCTGGATCTCTACGACCAGGCGCGTCTTGCCGCGCCGGGCACGATCGTCGAGGAGGCGGCGTTGCGCCGCTCACTCGCCATTTGCGTCGACAAGGGGATGCTCGACAGGGGAATGGCCTATTCGCAGCGCTATGTCCGTCGATTCCTGCATTCGCCCTATGCCAGCCAGTTCGCCGATCTTTTCGTCACCCTCGTCGTTGGCCACGATCACGACGTGAAACCACAGGATGTCATCGACATCCTGTCCTTCATGGACGCACCGCGCCAACGCGAGGTTTATCTGCGCATCGCCCGCGCCGCCGCGATATCAGGCAAGCCGGAGCTGGCGCGCATGGCAGTCGGACGTGTGCAGTCGCTTGGCGGCACCGACAATGCTTTCGGTCCGCTCGCGGATTTCTATGGCGGCATGGCCGGCCTTCCCACGGAGGATATCGATCAGGCAGCAAAGAATGTCAGCGGCATCGACGGCAACGCGCTGTCGCGGCGGGATCAGGCGCTGCAGGACGCGGCGCGATCCGTTGCCGAGCAGATCCTGCGCGCTCCCGACCCGGCAAGCTTGACGCAAGCCTCTAATCCTAACACTGATCATCAAGAAATCACTTCTGAAAAGGCTGCGGCGATAGCCACGCAACCGGGAGCGCCAGGCGCGCTTCCCGAGCCTGTTCCGGGAGGTGTGGCATCGACTGGCCAAAGCCAGGATACCGACCCCTCATTCAACGCATTTGTGACGACCAATCGATCCAAGCTCGACGAGATCGATGGTCTTCTGGCGCAAGAAGGCAACGAACAATGATGGATATAAGCGTCTCGGGCGGAGCCTCCGGTACGGAGACGGCTGCGGTTGCGAAATCCGCGCGACTGGCCGGAAAAGGTGATGCTGACGGCCAAAAGAACGGCTTCTTCGACGCGCTTGCCAAGGCAGGCAGCGATGCCGTCAATGACGAGCCCGACGACGCGCAGCCGGATCAGGGCGTGGCTGCCGATGGCGGCGCCGAGAAAGTGGCGCGGACGATCCGCGGCCGCAGCAGTGCAAAGCCGTTGATCGACCTCGGCGACGCCGCGCTGAAAGCACAGGCCGAGGTGCAGCCGGAAACGATTGCCGGTATTGAAAAGGCCACGACAAAGGCGGTAAAGGCTGAGGTCAAAATGCCGGCCGATCTCGCCTTCGGCAAGCTCGATCCGAAGGACAGTCCCGCAGACGAGGTCGCTCCGGCAGCCAAAGGCGACAAACACACTAAGGCCGCCGCGCTGGAAACCGATACGGACAAGGTCAGCGACGATGATGATGGCGGCATTTCCGATGTTCTGGGTCTGCTGAAGCAGGAGCCTGCCGACGGGACCGTGACTTTGCCGGCGACGACCGCGCATCACGTCTCCGCCAAGGTCGACGAGGCTGGAGCGGGCGACAAGAAACTCGATGGTATCGAAGCCAAGGCGGGCGGCCATGCGTCCGACGCTCTTGCCGCGGTCAGCGGCAACGTTGAGAGCGGCAAGGCGGATGACATCAAGGTCCCCGGATCGGAGACTGCCGAAGCCGCCGATGGCAAGACATTCAGGTTGAGCCGCGCCGATGGCCGCGGCGTGTCGATGGATGTCCACATCGGCACGGATCAGGCCGGGCCGAAAGATGGCTCGAAGAAGGCCGATGTCGAAAACGTTTCGGTGCTCGAATCGCGCCGCTATATCGGCCTGATGCAGAATACGAATTCCGCCGCCGTCACCGCCGCTCTCTCCGGCGATTCCGAATGGGCGCGCGCCATGGAGCCGAGCTCGGCGCTCTCCAACGCGGCGGAATGGACGAGCACCGGCAAGGTGGTCAATACGTTGAAGATCCAGATGAACCCGCTCGATCTCGGCCTGGTGACGGCGACCATGCGCCTGTCCGGCGACGCCCTGAACATCGACCTCAAGGTCGATACCGGAGCGGCCTATCGTCAAATGAAGGAAGATCACGGCAAGATTCTCGAAGCTCTGCGCAGCCAGGGTTACGCGGTCGAAAACGTCACCATCAGCATGGCGCCGGTCGAGCGTCCCGACGCCGGAAATCAGGGCCAGGCCTCCCAGCAGCAGTCGCTCCCCCAGCAGGGGCAGGGCGGTGAGGCGCGCGAGCGCCAAAATCAGACAGCACAGCGGACGGACGGAGGCTTTAATGGCGCAGGCGATACCAGTGTTGAAGATGCTCGTTCTGGCGGCAGCAGCGGCACTGGCGGCGTTTACCTCTGAGGCGATCGCCTCCACCGGCGCCTGCGAACGCGAGATCCAGTCGGCAGCGGCCAAATACGGCATCCCGGAAGGCATCCTCTATTCGGTTGGGCTGACGGAGACCGGCCGCAAGGGCTCACTCTATCCCTACGCCATGAACGTCGAAGGCAAGGCGATCTTTCCGCCCTCGGAGCAGGACGCGATGCGGCAGTTCGATGTCGCCCGCAACAGCGGCGCCAAGCTCATCGACATCGGCTGCATGCAAATCAACCACTACTTTCACGGCGAGAATTTCCGCTCCGCCGAGGAGATGTTCGACCCGCATCGCAACGTGGAGTATGCGGCAAAATTCCTCCGCAATCTGCATGACCGTCACGAGACATGGACGATGGCGGTAGCCAGATACCATGCCGGACCCAACAATAATCCGGCGCAGAAGCAATATGTCTGCCGCGTCATCTCCAATCTCGTCGCCACCGGCTACGGCAAGTGGACTCTCAATGCGAGTAACTTTTGCCGAGATTGATTCAACCAAAGATGGAAGAGGCGTATTGTGACGAAACTGTGTCACAATGTGGCGGGAATCCGGCACGAATCCCGTGCGCAAGTCATATTTAACCGACCGTTAACTTTTCCACGAAATTTTGGTGTGCATAATCAGGCGGACCCACTAGATATAGATCAAATCGCTACGCAGATCTTAATCAATTATTAGTTTCTGCCATTAACTTTAACGAGTTGTCGCCGATTCGTGCGATTCGTACCCATAGATCATCGAAGTGCCACACTGATTCGGAGGCGGACGAATGATCGTAGTGGTTGATGAGCGTGAGCTCGTGAAAGACGGATATACATCTCTGTTCGGTCGTGAGGGCATTCCCTCCACCGGCTTTGATCCAGCGGAATTTGGCGAGTGGGTGCAGACCGCTGCCGATTCCGATATAGCTGCAGTCGAGGCCTTTCTGATCGGTCAGGGCCAGCGCAACTTCGAACTGCCCCGGGCGATCCGGGATCGGTCGATGGCGCCGGTGATTGCGGTCAGCGACCAGCACTCGCTCGAAAACACTCTTGCGCTTTTCGATTGCGGCGTCGACGACGTGGTGCGCAAACCGGTGCATCCCCGCGAAATCCTCGCAAGGGCGGCTGCGATCCGGCGCCGGCTGAAGGCGATCACCAATTACACCGAGATCGGCGGGATCCGCGTCTTCTCGGATGGTCGTGACCCCGAGATCAACGGCGAAGTCTTCGCACTTCCCCGGCGCGAGCGCCGCATCCTCGAATATTTGATCGCCAATCGCGGCCGCCGGGTCACCAAGACCCAGATCTTCAACGCCATCTACGGCATCTTCGACGAAGAGGTCGAGGAGAACGTCGTCGAAAGCCACATCTCGAAGCTGCGCAAGAAGCTGCGCAAAAAGCTTGGCGTCGACCCGGTCGATTCCAAGCGCTTCCTTGGCTACTGCATCGATTGGGCCTGATTTTCTCGGCCGGGCGGCGGCGCCCGGCTGAACCTCAATTTAGCCTCGCAGCCCGCATGACAGACAGCTTCACGCAAGGCCCGACAAATACTCTCGTGCATAACAGGTAAAACGAGGTTTTCAGATGAGCATTTTCGGCAGCATGAAGACGGCAGTATCGGGGATGAACGCTCAGGCCAACCGCCTCAGCACCGTCGCCGACAACATCGCCAACGTTAACACCACCGGTTACAAGGCTGTGTCGACGAGCTTCTCGTCGCTGGTTCTGCCCTCCTCGGGCGGCAATTACAATTCCGGCGGCGTTCAGACCTCCGTCCGCCAGGCCGTCTCCGACCAGGGCGATATTTCCTACACCACCTCGAGCACCGATCTCGCAATCTCGGGCGACGGCTTCTTCATCGTCCAGGGTCCTGACGGCACGCCGGTTCTGACCCGCGCCGGCGACTTCACCAAGGATGACGAGGGCAACCTCGTCAACGCCGCCGGCTTCATGCTGATGGGCTATTCTTACGACTCCGGCGCTCCCGCCGTCGTCGTCAACGGCTTCGACGGCCTGGTTCCCGTCAATGTCAACCAGGATGGCCTGACCGCCATCGCCTCGACATCCGGTATCTTCAAGGGCAACCTCGATTCCAACGCCAAGATCGCTCCGGTCGCTCCCGCGACGGCTCCAAGCGCCAACCTCGCCACGACGACGACCGATACCAAGAAGGTCTCGATGGTCGCCTACGACCGTCTCGGCAACAAGGTGATGTACGACTTCTACTTCACCAAGTCCTCAGTCGCGGCAGCGCCGCCGCCGGCACCTCCCGCTACGGCTGCCACCTGGGAAGTGGCGATGTTCCGCAACGCCGATGCTGCGGTCGGCGGCGCGACCTCTTTCCCTTACTCCACCGCTGCTGTCGGCACGGGAGCGCTCACCTTTGACCGCGATGGCAAGATGACCTCGACCGGCGCCGTTAACATCGTCGACCCGGTGACTGGCCAGACGATTGCCATGGATTTCTCCGCCTTCACGCAGCTCGGTGCCGATTTCTCCGGTACCGGTACGCCGAACGGCCAGGCAGCGACCCCGGTCAAGGACGTTACGGTTGACGGCGACGGCATCGTCTACGCGAAATACGAAGACGGCAGCACTAAGCCGCTCTATCGCATTCCGCTGGCCAATGTCGCAAGCCCCGACAAGCTGACGCTGATGAGCGGCAACGTCTACAGCGCCAACGGCCAGTCTGGCGTCACCGTCACCGGCTTCCCGCAGACCAATGGTCTCGGCACGATCAAATCAGGCGCTCTCGAAGGCTCCAACGTCGACCTCGCCGGCGAGCTGACCGAGATGATTGAATCGCAGCGCAGCTATACCGCCAATTCCAAGGTGTTCCAGACGGGATCCGACATTATGGACGTTCTCGTCAACCTCAAGAGATAAGCAAGGTACCGGGTAAGCCATGTCGCTCACGTCAGCACTTAATACCGCGCAGAACATATTCAACAATACGGGCACTCAAAGCAGTGTCGTATCGAACAATATCTCGAATGCGGGCAACAAAGATTACGTGCGCCGGCAGGCGATGCTCACCACGTCCTTGAATGGCGCGCAGGTCGTCAAGATAGATCGGGCGCAGGAAGAGGCGCTGCTGCGCCAATACCTGAAGACATCCTCTCAGGACAGTGCCCAGCAGGCATTGCTCGGCGGTCTTGAGGACCTCAAGTCGATCGTGGGTGGCAACGACTACGAAACGTCGCCATCCACCTATCTCGGTGTTTTCCAGCAGAAGCTTCAGGCATTCCGCACGACGCCGGGCAGCACCGTCGCCGCTCAGGGCGCCATCACGGCCGCCCAGGATGTCGCCAACTCGCTGAACAATGCCTCGCAATCCGTTCAGAACGTTCGCGCCACCGCCGACAAGCAGATCGCCACCGACGTCGATAAGCTGAATACGCTTCTCAGCGACTTTGAGAAGGCCAACAATGCGGTGAAGACCGCCACGGCCTCGGGTGCGGATGCATCCGGCGCTCTCGACGAGCGTGAGAAGGCTCTTAAGCAGATTTCGCAGATCGTCGGCGTCAACACAACGACGCGCGACAATAACGACATGGTGCTGAGCACGTCTGACGGGACGATCCTCTTCGAGACGATCCCGCGCAAGGTGACGTTCAAGTCTCAGGATGTCTATACCGCGACCATCGCCGGCAATTCGGTCTATATCGACGGTGTGGCACTTCCGCGCGGCAGCGGATCGACGACGACGGGGCAGGGAAGCCTTCAGTCTCTCCTCCAGGTGCGCGACGAGATCGCTCCGAACTTTCAGAAACAGCTTGACGAAGTCGCCCGTGGCCTGGTCTCGCTCTTCAAGGAGCAGAACACGGCAGTCGGCCCGGCCTATGTGCCTGGCCTCTTCACCTGGAGCGGCGGCACGGTCGATACCGGCGCCACCGCGGTTGCCGGCATGGCGGCGACCATCACGGTCAGCAACCGCGTCATCACCTCGCAAGGCGGCGATCCGATGCGCCTGCGCGACGGTGGCGTCAATGCCACTGGCCTCGTCCTGAACACGTCAGGCGCCAGCGGTTATACGACGGAACTCGATCGTCTCTATACCGCATTGGGCTCCGACATCGATTTCGATCCAGCGGCGGGGACGCCAGTCGGGTTCGACGCCACGACAGGCATCGATTCAAACGTCAGCATCATGGAATTCGCCACGAATTCGCTTGGCTGGCTCGAGCAGTACCGCAGCAATGCCACGACGGCGGCGGAAAACACCTCGGCGGCGCTGTCACGCTCCGACGAAGCCTATTCCAACGAGACGGGCGTCAACCTCGACGAGGAGCTGACGCTGCTCCTCGACATAGAGCAGTCCTACAAGGCGGCGACCAAGATCCTGAACGCCGTTGACGAAATGTTGAAGTCATTGCTGGATATTGCGAGTTAAGCCATGAAGAGCTCATTTATTTCAAGTTCGGCCATTCAGAATGCGATGCGGTTGACGATCCGTCAGGCGCAGAACCAGATGACGAAGGCAACGATGGAAGCGACGACGGGAGTCTATGCCGATATCGGCGTCTCGCTCGGCGGCAACGCCGCCAGGAGCGTCGACTTCAGCCGCGAGGTCGACAGGATAGCCTCGATCAAATCAAGCAACTCGCTTGTCACTGCGCGCATGGAATCCTCGCAGCTTGGCCTTTCCAAGATGAAGGATGTCGGCGACGGCCTCGTTTCGAAGCTGACGGCGCTCCAGGGCAGCCACGACCCAGGCAGCATCACCGTCGCCATCCAATCGGCGACCAGCGCCCTGTCTACGATGATGGATACGGCCAATACCATGGTAAACGGCGAATATCTGTTCTCGGGCATCAACACCGATGTGCAGCCGCTGACAGATAAGACGGCCGCGACGAGTGCTGCCATCGTCACGCAGTTGAATGCATACGCCGCCGCTCTTGTCCCCCCGAAGGCAGTCAAGGATCTGACCGGCGCCGAAATGAGCACCTTCATCACCACGACGGTAGAGCCGATGTTCAGTCAGGCAGCCTGGACCGACCCGACGACCGGTTGGTCGCAGGCGTCGAACCAGAACATGACGAGCCGCATCAGCAACTCCGAAGTGATCGAATCCTCGACCAATGCCAATTCCGAGGGCATGCGTTACTTCGCGCTCGCCTCGGTGATGGCCTCGGCACTGTTGGGACAAGGCCTCAGCAGCGATGCGATGAGCACGGTGTCCAAGCAGGCGATCAGCTACACGGCGAAGGCGACCAGTGGCCTGGTCACCCAGGCAAGCCAGCTCGGTCTTTCCCAAGAGCGCGTCAAGAAGTCGAACGACGCTCTCGACGCTCAATCGAACATCATCAAGAACAAGCTCGTCGATCTCCAGGGCGTCGACCCTTACGAGGCGTCGACCCTCGTCAAGACTTTGGAAACGCAGCTTGAAACGGCTTACACGATCGTCTCGAAGATCCAGCAGTTGAGTCTAGTAAACTACCTTTGATGATCAAAGGCGCGCAATAAAGAAGGATGCATGAATGTATCAGTTCTCATATGCCGAAGTCATGCAGGACTCGGTGGCCGACGCGAAAGAGCGGGAATGGCAGGTTCTTGACCGGTCCATAGACCTGCTGGCGGCGGCGCGCGAAAAGGAAAAATACGGCCGGGAAGCCATTGAAGCCCTGTTTTATACCCGCCGGGTCTGGATCAGCTTCATCGAGGATCTCAAACATCCCGACAACCAGCTGGAGATCGGGCTCAGGGCCAACCTCATCTCGATCGCGATCTGGATATTGAAGGAATGCGACAGGATCAGAAAACGTCAGTCTAATAACTACCAGGGCATCATCGACGTTACCACCATCATCAGGGATGGACTTAAATGAAAAGCACACTTCGCATTTCTCTGAAAGCCGGAGAAAGAATCTTCATCAACGGCGCCGTCCTGCGCGTCGACCGCAAGGTCGCGCTGGAATTCCTGAATGATGTGACGTTCCTTCTCGAAAACCACGTCCTCCAGCCGGAGGGCGCCACGACGCCGCTGCGTCAGCTCTATTTCATCGCGCAGATGATCCTCATCAACCCTGAGGGCAAGGACCAGTCGACGGCGTTGTTCCGCAAGTCGATCACCATGCTGCTCTCCTGCTTCAAGAACGAGGAAATCCTCGCCGAACTGAAGCGCATCGATGCGCTCGTCTCGACAGGCCGTGCCTTCGACGCACTCAAGGCGATCCGCGGCCTTTACGCCATCGAAGACAATATCCTCAACAACCACGAAATGCCGCCGACGATGGTCGAGCAGATTCGCAGGGAGATTGCACCATGGCGGTAGATGCAACATCGAACGTGGCCAAAACGAGTTCGACGACCACAACGAACACGGCCCAGACGAAGGCGACGCTGAACTACGACAATTTCCTTCAACTGCTCATCGCGCAGATGAAGAACCAGGATCCGACCGATCCGATGGATGCCAGCGAGCAGATGTCGCAGCTGGCGAGCTTCTCGCAGGTCGAACAGACGATCCAGACCAACACCAAGCTGGACACGCTTCTGGCAAGCTCGAGCCTTACTCAGGCCAGCAGCTACGTCGGCAAATACATGGAAAGCGCCGACGGTAAGGTCAAGGGCACCATCGAATCCGTCAAGGTTTATTCGGACGGAATCATTGCGACAACCACGGCTGGCGGGAATATACTCGTGCAGGCGGGAATCACTATTGCCGACAAGGCGCCGACCACGTCGACCGACACCAGCGATACCTGATACCCACGGCGCCGGCGCGCCGAATAAGTCGGGTGATACCAATCAATGGCGGTCCGGCCACGGCGGGGCCGCTTCAAGGCGATATGAGGTTGCCTTCGGATGAATGAAGCTGATGCATTGGATCTGTTTCAGGCGGCGATCTGGACCGTCCTGATTGCCGCTGGTCCTGCCGTCATTGCGGCAATGGTGGTGGGTCTCGTCATTGCCTTGATCCAGGCGCTGACCCAGGTGCAGGAAGCGACACTGACCTTCGTGCCGAAGATCGTCGCGGTGCTGATCACCGTCGGGGTCACAGCACCCTTCGTCGGCTCGCAGATTTCGATTTTTACCAATCTGGTCTTCTCGCGCATCCAGTCAGGTTTCTAGAGCAATTCCAGCAAAATTGCGCTGCGGTTTTGGCAGGCAAAGCGCGAAGCGCTTTTGCCGGGGGATTGCGTAAAAACAAAGGTTAGAGCGGGTCTACGCTTCCATGAGAAGCTGAACCGCTCTGAGCCACCTTCGCGCAAGCTTCGCCATTTAATTCTCGATCCGAATTGGGCGGGCCGCATGCCCGCCTCCTCTCATGAAGAGACGGAATCGTCATGGCGCAACCACCTGCACTCCCCCTTCCAAAAGTCGCCCCCAACCTGCGCGATGTTGGATTTGCCCTCGGCATCATCGGCATCATCTGCATTCTCTTCCTGCCGATCCCGCCGTTCCTGATCGATATGGGACTGGCCTTCTCGATCGCCTTCTCGGTGCTGATCCTGATGGTCGCGCTGTGGATCCAGAAGCCGCTCGATTTCTCGTCTTTCCCGACCATTCTGCTGATCGCAACGATGACCCGGCTGGCGCTGAACATCGCGACAACACGCGTCATCCTATCCCACGGAAATGAAGGCCATGACGCAGCGGGCGGCGTCATCGCCGGTTTCGCGAGCCTGGTGATGTCCGGCGACTTCGTCATCGGTCTGATCGTCTTCCTGATCCTCATCACCATCAACTTCATCGTCATCACCAAGGGCGCCACGCGTATCGCCGAAGTCGGCGCGCGTTTCACCCTGGACGCCATTCCCGGTAAGCAGATGTCGATCGACGCCGATCTTTCGGCCGGCATCATCGACGAGAGGGAAGCCCAGCGCCGGCGCCGGGAACTCGAGGAGGAAAGCTCGTTCTTCGGTGCGATGGACGGTGCGTCGAAATTCGTGCGCGGCGATGCCGTCGCCGGCCTCATCATCACCTGCATCAACATCTTCGGTGGCATCATCATCGGCTACTTCCGCCACGGTATGCCGATCGGCGAAGCGGCCGACGTCTTCGTCAAGCTCTCCGTCGGCGACGGCCTCGTCTCGCAGATGCCGGCCCTCATCGTTTCGCTCGCCGCCGGCCTTCTCGTCTCCCGCGGCGGCACCACCGGCTCCACCGACCAGGCGGTCGTCAACCAGTTGAGCGGTTATCCCCGTGCGCTTTCCGTCTCGGCGGTGCTGATGTTCATCCTGGCTCTGATGCCGGGTCTGCCGTTTATCCCCTTCGTGGTCCTCGGCGGTCTTCTCGCCTTCGGCGCCTGGTTCATCCCGCGTCAGGTCGAGGCAGAGAACATGCTTCGCCGCGAGCAGGAAGAAAAGAAGGTCGTCCAGAATAAGGAGCTGGAAAAGGATTCGGTCAAGGCGGTGCTGCGCACCTCCGAAATCGAGCTCGCACTCGGCAAGATGGTCTCGACGCGCCTGCTCGGCGCCCACCAGGAGCTCGCCTTCCGCGTTGGCAAGATGCGCAAGAAGTTCGCCACGCAATACGGCTTCGTCGTGCCCGAGATCAAGGTGACCGACGATATCGCCATCGCTGAAAAGTCCTATCAGATCCGCATCCACGGCACGACGGTCGCTTCCAACCTGCTGCGCGTCGGCGAAGTCCTCGTCGTTACCGGTGCTGGCCGCCGGCCGAGCATTCCCGGCGACGAAATCCGCGAACCTGCTTTCGGCATGCCTGCCGTCTCCATCCTCGAAAACTTCGCCGACGATCTGAAACGCGAGGGCTTTCAGCCGATCGACAATGTCTCCGTCGTGCTGACCCATATGAGCGAGGTCATCCGCAACAACCTGCCGCAGCTTCTGTCCTATAAGGACGTCAAGGTGCTGATCGATCGGCTCGATCCCGAATACAAGAAGCTTGCCGACGAGATCTGCTCGTCGCACATGTCCTATTCGGGCCTGCAGGCGGTGCTCAAGCTGCTGCTTGCCGAACGTGTCTCGATCCGCAACCTGCACCTTATCCTCGAGGCGGTGGCCGAGCTCGCCCCGCATGTCAGGAAGACCGAGCAGATCGTCGAGCATGTCCGCATCCGCATGGCCCAGCAGCTCTGCGGCGACCTCGCCGACAACGGCGTGCTTCGCGTGCTGCGGCTGGGCAGCAAATGGGATCTGGCTTTCCACCAGGCGCTGAAGCGCGACGCCAAGGGCGAGGTGATCGAATTCGACATCGATCCGCGCAGCCTGGAGGAGTTCAGCGAGCAGGCCACCAAAGTTATCCGTGAGTTCATGGATCGCGGCCTGCCATTCGCACTTGTCACGTCGCCGGAAACACGCTCCTATGTACGCATGATCATCGAGAGGCTGTTCGCCACGCTCCCGGTCCTGTCGCATGTCGAACTGGCCAAGGGCATCGAGATAAAGATTTTGGGCTCTATTTCATGATAACAGACCCGCAAGGGACCGTTCTCGCGCTGTTTCTGGTTTTCTGCCGGATCGGTGGCTGTGTGCTGGCTCTTCCGGGTTTTTCCTCGGCGCGCGTTCCCGCACAGCTGCGCGTCTTCATCGCCAGCGCGCTTTCGATCGCCGTCATGCCGTTGCTCTGGGATACTGTCTATCCGGCCGTTCACACCGGTGCCGGAACCTATATCGGCCTGATCTTCAGCGAATCGCTGATCGGCGTGATGTATGGCATGCTGGCGAGGATCTACACGCTCGGCATGCAGTTCGCCGCCTCGATCACCGCCATGATGGTCGGCTACACCCAGCCGGGCTCCGCCGACGTCATCGAAGATACGCCGGAGACCAGCCTGTCGGCCTTTATCACCTTTGCCGGCATGATGATCCTCTTCATCATGGATTTCCATCACATCGTCTTCCGCGCGCTGATCGATTCCTACACGACCATGCCATTCGGCGGTATGATGCAGATGCGCGCGACGCTGATATCCTTTACCGACACGCTGGAGCAGACCACCTACATCATGCTGCGGCTGTCGAGCCCGTTTTTGATCTACGGCTTGATCTTCAACGTCTCGATCGGTTTCATCAACAAGCTGGCGCCGCAGATCCCGGTCTACTTCATCTCCACGCCCTATCTGCTGATGGGCGGGCTCTTCCTGATCTATTTCTCGATTGCGGCGATGGTCAGCCAGTTCGGCCAGTCCTTCGCCTCGATCTATATCGGGCGATGAGGCCGATATGATTGAAAAGAAGCGCTCCCAGAAGCTCAAGCGGCTGCTCTCGGTGCAGCGGCATATCGAAAGAATGGCCGAGAACGATCTGGCCGAAACCAGCCGCCAGCGTGTCGAGGTGAATGTGGCGATGGACGACGTCATCCTCGCGCTCGGCTCGATGGACCCCGTCCACCATGCCTTCTCGCAGAATTACGCCGACCGATTCGGCAGGCTCAGCATCAAGGACCAGCAGCTGACCGGCATGCAGCAGATCCACGAGATGCGGCTGGCGCGCGAGCGCGCCAAGGGTGACCGCTTTGAAGAGGGCATGAAGGAAGCACTCGAGGCCGAGCGCCGCGAGGCCGATGACAACGCCGTCTACGATGTCATCGATCAGCAATTCGCAACGCCAGCCTCCAGCAAGCTTCAAAAACCATAGTCGTTACGATCTTAAATTCAGAGGATTGTAACGTGGCTATTTCGCCTCCCAGTGATCTGGTCCTGGACGTTGTCAAAGCTGCCGACCCCATGGAGGTTCAGGCGGCCCAGGAAAAGTTGAAGGCAAATCGTGCGGCCTTTGCCGCAACGAGTCTCGCCGAAAATGGCAAAGGCTTCTCCAATACGGTCGACGTTCTCGATCATGTCGGCCAGAAGAGCGGCCTCGCCAACGTCCAGAACCGCACCAAGACCGAGGAAGTTCCGGAAAGCTACCGGAAGTTCGAAGCCATGGTCCTGCAAAATTTCGTCAAGTCCATGCTGCCGAGCGAAAGCGAAGAGGTCTACGGCAAGGGCGCGACCGGCGATATCTGGAAAGGCATGATGGCCGAGCAGCTCGGCAACACCATCGCCAAGGGTGACGGCATCGGCATTGCCAAGCAGATGTACAGCGAACTTCTGCGCCGGCAGGAAGGCAAGATCGTCAATGCCTCCACAGACGACGATGACCGCAACACCGCGCTCAGCATGATCGACGACTTCCAGCGTAAGACCTTTGGCACGCCGACCGCCGAAGCCAAGACCGATAGAACAGGATGATCTTAGGCCGGTTGGCCAAAAATCCGAATCCCGTTCCAGTTAACAGTTAGAGCATGCTGTTGTCCGAAAACTCCGTACGTTTTTCGCATCATGATCTAAGCGAAGCATAACCGAGGGTATCATGGAAATAATTTCGAACGAATACAGGATCAAATCCGTTCTCGGACGCCTCGAAATGATCATCGACAATGAGAACACCCGGATCGGCAACGACCCGCAGTTCGATCTCAAGGTCTCCAATGCCCACAAGAGCCGCTGCCTCTACGAGCTGTCGACGCTTTTCCGCGACACCGATCCGGCCGAGCTTGCCGCTGCCCATCTCGATCAGCTGCACGGCCTAAAGAAGAAGCTGGTTCTCAATGCCCGTCGCGTTGAGGCGCATCTCGAAGCGGTTCGCGCTGTCGCCGACCTGCTGAAGAATGCAGTTCAGGACGCCGACGCCGACGGCACCTATTCCCAGGAACAATTTGCCGCGCGTGGAAACTGATGGTCAAGCTCGTCCTCACCGGTGTCTGGGTTTGCGCCATCACCTTGGCCTCGGTCTATTTCTCGGTGTACCTGGCGACCGCGCCGGCGCCCGCAGCAACGGATTCCAAGCAGAGCGCGCTTGAACTGGTGAAGGGCGAAACGATCACGGTGCCGATCATCGGCAACGGTGCGATCACCGGCTATTTCCTCGGCCGCGTTTCGTTCATGATGAACAAGGACATGCTGAAAGGCGTGACGCTGCCACTGAGCGAGATGACGACGGACGAGCTTTTCAGCCTGCTGGTCGGCAACAAGATGGTCGATATCGCCCACATCAAATCCTTCGATCCGAAGGCTTTTCGCGAAGAGATCAAGAAGGGCATGAACGAACGCCTCGGTGGCGAATACGTCGCCGACGTGATGCTGGAGCAGCTCGACTATCTTTCCAAGGAAGAGGTCAAGGAAAGCTCCGCCGGTCAGCTGAAGAAGGTGGGTGCACCGGTCAAGATCGTCGAGACCGCACCGGCCGCCGAAGCACCGGCGCCAGCGGCCCATTAACGACTATCATATCATTGACGGCAAACGGCGCCCTCGGGCGCCGTTTGCCGTTGGCGCGCGTGGTTAATAAACTACTTATGCGAGCATGGAAATTCAAGGAATTTTCCTAAGGGTTGTTTGAAACCGTCCTGTTATATCAGGTGTCACAGCTTGGCATGCGCCGCTTCTCCGGGATCGGAGGGACGCGCACCGGCGGGACGCGACCGGTCCTTTCGAGACCTCCGGTGCGGAAATATGGGCTTGTTTTCCGGGATGTCGGGCGCATGCAGCACCCTCGGCAGGAGGTAGGAATGAATCTGATTGCCAACTTCGCGGTGCTCGCATCGCGGCGGACGATCTTCGATCTGCCGGTCTGCGATCTCGGCTGGGACGACGCCCTCGTTTTCATCAACGAGCTGGCCTCCATTCCCGTTGGCCAGACCGTGGTTTGCTTCGTCAACGCCCACAACATGCTGACGACGCTACGCGACGACGAATATTACCGGATTATGTCGCACAATCTGGTGCTGCCTGACGGTATCGGCCTCAACATCGCATCGCAAATCGCCCATGGTGCGCCGTTTCCCGCCAATCTGAACGGCACCGATTTTGTGCCGGCCTTCCTGACCTTCATGGAGGCCCCGCGCCGCATCGGCCTCATCGGCGGCACGCGCACGGTCGTCGAGGCGGCGGCAGAAAATTTCCGCAGGCACACGCCTTGGCATGAATTCGTCGTCGTTTCCGACGGCTATTTCGACAAGGTCGATCCAACTGATGTCATCGAGGAGCTCGAACATCAGAAGCTCGATATCCTGATTGTCGGCATGGGAACGCCGCTGCAGGAGAAATGGGTTCACAACAATATCCGCGCCGATCATGCGCGCCTGGTGTTGACGGTGGGCGCTCTCTTCGACTTCGTCTCCGGCGCCGTGCCGCGCGCGCCGAAGACGGTGCGGATGATGCGTCTGGAATGGGCCTATCGCCTGCTGCAGGAGCCGACGCGCCTCTGGCGCCGTTACATCGTCGGCATCCCGGTCTTCCTCTTCCATGTCCTGCGCTACCGCTTCCGCCGGCGCGAAAGGATCCTCAGCTATCCGGAAGAGCACGGCAACGCGCTGCAGCCGCAGTCGGACCATAAGAAGGCGAGCTGAGCTTATAGCGCCGCGTGTCTAACAGGATGCGCGGCTTAGCAATTCTTGCCCGCCGCGGTTAACCATTTCTTTGCCATGAATATTTAGAGTCGTTTAATCATCTGCATTCGTGCGGATGAGCGAACTCGGCCATCATGTGCATGAGATGTGGCGCAAATGTACGATATCAGGGCCAGAAACAGCTTCCAGGATCGCGCAGCCGCAGGGCCGCGCCCCCATGACGATTCCTATGCTCCGCCCCGGTCGAGCCGGCCTGATATCGCGCCGCCCGAGGCCGAATTGCTGCGCGCCATCGGCCGCGCGCTGGAAGAACAGCGCGCCAGTGCGGCGCGCACCGCACCGCTGGTCGACCGCATCGAAACCATCCTCGGCAACCGCCTCCGGGCCGCCAACGACGTCGGCCATCCGCTTCCTCAGGAGCCGGCGGGCGATGAAGAGCTGGGCGTTCCGGCCGACCAGCCGATGATCTCACCCGCACCCCTGGCCGCGGTCCGTGAAGAGCCCGCCGACCCCCGGTCGGTAGCGCCGCTGCGTCGGGCGAGCGGGATCGGCCTTGCGATGATGGTGGCCGCCGCGACGATCATCGGCGCGGGCTTGCCGGCGCTGATGCCAGCTTCGCCCGCCCTCTATCGTGCCGAGGCGACACTTGCGGTGAAGAGCGATGTAGCAAGTCGCGCTGCCTTCACCCAGGCCGCGGCGAAAGGGCTGCTGTCGGCGCGGGTGGTTGCTTCGACGGTGGCCGCCCTGAAACTCGATCATGATCCCGAATTTGCCGGCGCCAGCGCCAATGCGCTCGGCGTCGCGCTCGATCTGCTCTCGGCGACCGGTGCTGCTGCCGATCCGGCCTCGCGCGCCGAGGCTGCGCTGAAACATGCGGTCGAGATACTGCCCGATGCCGCCGCCGGCACCATCCTCGTCAGGGTGACGACCGGCGACAGCGGCAAATCCATGCGCATCGCCGCAAGGCTTGCCGAAGCGGTGTCCGCAGCAGACGGAGCCGGCGGCAACGTCGAGACCGATGCCGCCTTGCGTAAAACCTATGACGAAGTGAAAGCGGAGCTTGCCGCCTTCACCGCGAAGAGCGGCGAGGGCAATGTCAAGGTAGCGACCGATCTTCGCCGCCAGATCGACCGGCTCGATGCCGATCTGAAAGAGGCAGACCAGAATATCCTTGCCGCCAAGGCGCAGGCCGACCGGCTCAAGGCCGCAAAACTTGCCGAAGTGCTCGACGGCTCGCTCCCCTCTGATATGCTTTCGCCGGCGCTACAGGACTGGCGCGACAAATATTCCGTCGCCAAAACGACGCTTGCGCAGCTTTCGGCCGAGCTTGGTCCGCGCCATCCGCGCCTCTTGCAGCAGCAGGCCGAAACGGACGGTCTCAAGGAGAATATGGGCAAGGAGCTTACCCGTCTTGCCCAGACTGCCAACCTCACTGCTAAGGCCGCCGTCGATGCGCGCAAGGGCCTGAACGATCGCCGCAACACGCTGATCGCCCAGAGCCGGGACACCGGCGTCGATTTGTCACGCCTGACCGAACTCAGCGAAAAGGCGAATGCCGCCCGCTCGCGCCTCGAAGAGGCGACGTCCGCAGCGGTGGAAACGGCCGCCGACGGTCGTATCGTTCTCCTGAAGCCGGCGTTGGCAACCGCAGTATCGGGAAGCGATGGTCTGATCGGCCGAACCCTGACTGGTGCCGCGGCGGGCCTTGCGATAGGCCTTGCTGCGGCTTTCCTGCTCCGGCTGCGTAGGCCCGTCGCCGATTCCGCAAGCGAGAAAAAGCCCGTATCCCGGCCGCAGGCCCCACTGCCCTCAATGCCTGTGCCTGCCCCCGCGCCGCTCGACGAAATGGAGCTGCTGCGCTCCGAAATCTCCGGCCTGCGCGACCGGCTTCGTGTTCATGCGCTCGAAGCGCGGCAGCCGCTGCGCTGAACGAACATTTCCTTGCAAGCTTGCTATTGCATTGCCGCTTTCCGACAGGATAGGGCGTTAGCGGGCAATTGACGCTCGCCGAGTATCCATAGATTGACGCGAAACAGGGCGGAGACACGCGTGACGACAGTAATCGACGGAAAGAACGTAGCTGCATCGGTCATTCAGACGGTCAAGAGTGCGACGGCGGCGCTGGAAAGGAGCAGCGGCGTCACCACCGGCCTTGCGGTCGTCATCGTCGGGGACGACCCGGCAAGCCACGCCTATGTCGGCTCCAAGGGCCGCATGGCCAAGGAGTGCGGCTTCAAGTCCGTTCAGCACACGCTGCCGGCGGAAACGAAGCAGGAGGATCTGGCAGCTCTCGTCGCCACCCTCAACGCCGATCCGTCGATCCACGGCATTCTGGTGCAGCTGCCCTTGCCGAAGCCGCTCGACAGCGAGGCGATCATCCAGTCGATCCTGCCGGAAAAGGATGTCGACGGCCTGAGCGTCGTCAATGCCGGCAAGCTCGCCACCGGCGACCTGAAGACCGGACTTGTCTCCTGCACCCCGGCCGGTGCCATGGTCTTCGTCCGCCGCACCCATGGCGAGGATCTCTCCGGCCTCAACGCCGTCGTCATCGGTCGCTCCAACCTGTTCGGCAAGCCGATGGCGCAATTGCTGCTCAACGCCAATGCGACGGTGACGATTGCTCATTCCAGGACCAGGAATCTCGCCGAGGTCTGCCGCAACGCCGATATCCTGGTGGCCGCCGTCGGCCGGCCGGAGATGGTCAGGGCCGATTGGGTGAAGCCCGGTGCGACGGTCATCGACGTCGGCATCAATCGGGTGGCAGCCCCCGAAAGAGGCGAAGGCAAGACCCGGCTCGTCGGCGACGTCGCCTTCGAGGAGGTCTCGGCGGTCGCCGGCACCATCACTCCGGTTCCCGGCGGCGTCGGGCCGATGACCATCGCCATGCTGATGGCCAACACGGTCATCGCCGCCCACCGCACGGCAGGGCAGACGCCGCCGCAGTTTTGATTAGAACATGATGCCGAAAAGTGTGAGCGGTTTTCGGCATCCTGTTCTAGGACTGGGGAACGGGACCGGTCGAGGCCCTGACGATCAGCTCGGTCTTCCAGAGCTCCTGGTCGGGGAAGGGGCCGGCATGCTTCACCGTGCCGATCAGCCGCTGCGCGATACGCAGGCCGGCCGCCCGCAATGAAGAGCGGGTCGTCGTCAGCGGTACGGAAAAGCTTTCCGGTTTCAGCAGCGGCAGCACGTCGTCATGGGCGATCAGTGAGATATCCTCACCGAGCCGCAATCCGGCCTGGTTGACCGCGCGGATCGCGCCGAGCGCCAGCACCGTGCTGGAGCAGAGGATCGCTGTCGGCCGCTCCGGCAATTGCAGGAAATGTTCCATCGCCAGCAGGCCTTGTTCGTCGGTCATCAGCGCGTGGCTCGTGCAACCCTCCTCGAGCGTGAGCCCGCGCTCGGCAAGGGCTGATAGGACGCCGTTCTTCCTGCGGATGGCGAAATCGAGATGCATCGGCCCGTTCATCAGCGCAAAACGCGTATGGCCGAGTTGCAGCAACAGCCGCGTCGCATCGTAGAAGGCACCTTCGTTGTCGATGTCGAGATAGGGATAATCCGGCTCCGAACCGTATGAGCGACCGTGCACGACATAGGGCATGGAGAGCGATTTCAGCATGGCGAGCCGCGGGTCGTGGCCGCGCATATAGGCGACGAACAGGGCATCGACATTGCCGCTGATCGCAAGGCGGCGCAGCGCCGCCACCTCGTCATCCGGGTCGGCCGGCATGATGACGAAGTGGAAATCGTGGCGCACGGCCTCTTCGCCGAGCCCGGCCAGGAATTCACCGAAATGCACGTCGGACTGGTGGCCGGGCGCCGTCGGCATGACGAGACCGATCGAGCCTGCCTTGCCGGTCGCAAGCCGCTGCGCCGCCTTGTTCGGCCTGTATCCGGTTTCCTTGACAGCCTGAAGCACGCGCTCCCGGGTCGCCTCATTGACCTCGGGATAGCCGTTGAGCGCCCGGCTCACCGTCGTCTGAGACAGCCCCAGCAATTCCGATAGCTGTTTGAGATTCACCTGCTATGCTTCCTCCCAGCCCGCCCGTCAGCCGTCTTGAAAAGGCCTGCCGCCTCCCAGTGGCATCCAAAGCGCTTTCAATTATGTATCATCTGGCGCGCTTGACTCAAGAAAAATCGCTCCATATTTCCCGATAGGCGCTGTTGCGCCGCGATATGCCGCGATATCTGGCGTATTCACAACGGGTTTTCGCGAATTAACTTGACTCCATTCCACCGAAAGTGGAATGAGTTTGGTGTCAAAGCGCTTTGAAATTTCTTTTATTAAGGGAATTCGGCGCGGTTGGGATTGTGATGGGAGGTTGATCACATGAAAAAGTCATTTTTGATGGGCGTTGCCGTGGCAGCGCTTTTTGCCGGTGCTGCGTCCGCGGCCGATTTGAAATTTGCCCCGGGACAGGATTCCAAGTTCAACTGGAAGAGCTATGACGAGTTCAAGGCTGCTCATGCCGATCTGAAGGGTCAGCCGCTGACGATCTTCGGGCCGTGGCGCGGTGAGGACGAGGCGTTCTTCATGAGCGTGCTTGCCTATTTCACCGAAGCCACCGGTATCGATGCCAAATACTCCTCTTCCGAAAACTACGAACAGCAGATCGTCATCGACACGCAGGCGGGTTCGCCGCCGAACATTGCCGTTCTGCCGCAGCCCGGCCTCCTGGCCGATCTCGCCAGCAAGGGCTTCCTGACGCCGCTCGGCGATGACAACTCCAAGTGGATCAAGGACAATTACGGCGCCGGCGACAGCTGGGTCGGTTATGGCACCTACAAGGGCAAGGACGGCAAGGAAGCCTTCTACGCCTTCCCCTACAAGGCCGACGTAAAATCGCTGGTCTGGTATGTTCCGGAGAACTTCGAGGAAGCCGGTTACAAGATCCCGACGACCATGGAAGAGCTGCATGCCCTGACCGACCAGATCGTCAAGGACGGCGGCGTTCCCTGGTGCATCGGTCTCGGTTCCGGCGGCGCCACCGGCTGGCCGGCGACCGACTGGGTCGAGGACATCATGCTGCGCATGCAGCCGCCGGAAGCCTATGACAAGTGGACGACCAACGAGCTGAAGTTCACCGATCCGGCCGTCGTTGCCGCGATCGACGAGTTCGGCAAGTTCGCCAAGAACGCCAAATACGTCGATGGCGGCGTCGCAGCCGTGGCTTCGACCGATTTCCGCGACAGCCCGAAGGGCCTCTTTGCGGTTCCGCCGAAGTGCTACATGCACCATCAGGCCTCGTTCATCCCGTCCTTCTTCCCTGAGGGCACGAAGCTCGGCCAGGATGCCGACTTCTTCTACATGCCGACCTTTGCTTCGCATCCCGAACTCGGCAAGCCGGTTCTGGGCGCCGGCACGCTCGTCTCGATCGCCAAGGACTCGAAGGCTGCTCGCGCCTTCATCGACTTCCTGAAAACCCCGATCGCCCATGAGGTCTGGATGGCGCAGTCGAGCTTCCTGACGCCGTATAAGAGCGTCAGCACCGAGGCCTATGCCAACCCGCAGATGAAGAAGGAAGGCGATATCCTGACCTCCGCCACCACCTTCCGCTTCGACGGTTCCGACCTGATGCCGGGCAAGATCGGCGCCGGCGCCTTTTGGACCGGCATGGTCGATTTCGTCGGCGGCAAGTCCGCTGAAGAGGCTGCAGGCGAAATCCAGAGCGCCTGGGACGGCATCAAGTAATCTTTCAAAATTATGCCGCCGGCTTGCCGGCGGCATGGCTTTGCATGACTGGCCGGGCTCGCAAAGAGCCCGGCCATCGCAGGATATATTGTGATTGGGCAATACAAATAAATTGACGATGACCGGCGTTGACCCGTCAGAATAAAAACCGGTCGGAATAAGATCAGGGGAAGCAGGGGAGGGACGAAATGCTGTTGCAGATAGTATCCGCTTTAAGTGTCGTGGTCGTCGCCGTTGTCGCGTGCTCGGCCTATTTCTATTTTTCGAACAAGATCCTGGATCTCGCTCTGCCGGTGAAGGATGGCGACATCCGCGCCGCATCGCGCAATCTCAACCGGCGTGCACTCGTCCGGCCGTGGTTGTTCATCGGCCCGGCGCTCTTCCTGCTCATCGTCTATCTCGTCTATCCCGTCGTTGCGACCTTCATCCTCTCCTTCTACGACCGCGCCGGTCTGCAGTTCGTCGGCCTCGCTAACTACAAATGGGCGCTCGGCGACCGCGAGTTCCGCCAGTCGATCTTCAACAACATTCTCTGGCTCGCCGTCGTGCCGGCTGCCTGCACCTTCTTCGGCCTCGTTATCGCCGTGATGACCGATCGCATCTGGTGGGGCAATATCGCCAAGAGCATCGTCTTCATGCCGATGGCGATCTCCTTCGTCGGCGCCTCGGTCATCTGGAAATTCATTTATGAATATCGCGGCGGCAACGACGTCCAGATCGGCCTGCTGAACGCCATCGTCCAGACCTTCGGCGGCACGCCGGAGGTGTGGATCTCCATTCCCTTCTGGAACAACTTCTTCTTGATGATCATTCTGATCTGGATCCAGACCGGTTTCGCCATGGTCATCCTGTCGGCGGCTCTTCGCGGCATTCCGGAAGAGACGATCGAAGCGGCCGTCATCGACGGCGCCAATGGCTGGCAGATCTTCTGGCGCATCATGGTGCCGCAAGTCTGGGGCAGCATCGCCGTCGTCTGGACGACGATCACCATCCTCGTCCTCAAGGTCTTCGACATCGTGCTGACCATGACCAACGGCCAGTGGCAGACGATGGTGCTGGCGAACCTGATGTTCGACTGGATGTTCCGCGGCGGCGGCGATTCCGGCCGAAGCGCGGTCATCGCCATCATCATCATGCTCGCCGTCACGCCGATCATGGTCTGGAACGTGCGCCGCGCCAATCGCGAACTGAAGGGGCACTGAGATGACCGCTATCGGAAGCTACTTCAAGATCGGCCCCGCCCGGCTCTTCGTTCACGCAGCCGTTCTCTTAATCGTCATCATCTGGCTCATCCCGACGCTCGGCATCTTTGTCAGTGCGCTGCGCGACAAGGACCAGATCGTCGTCTCCGGCTGGTGGACGGCCTTCGTCGGCTCGACGCAGACCGTTGCCGTTCGCTTGGGCACACCGGACCAGCAGCAGCAGGAAGGTGCCGCCTATGTCATTGTCGGCAATGTGCTGGAAGGCCAGACCGGCCGCGAGGTGAAGGCCTTCGGCAACCGCGTGCAGCAGCCGGCCGCCTTCAAGGCCGGTGAGACCGCCGATCTCGGCGACGGTGAAACCCTCCAGATCAACAGCGACGGCAGTTATCGCTATGTGAAGAACGCCGCCTTTTCGCCCGACCAGCGCCCGCGGCGCATCTATGCATCCGTCTCGGCACCGCCGGAATTCACGATGCAGAACTACAACACGGTTCTAAGAGGCGAGGGCATTGGCCAATCCTTCATCAACTCGCTGACCGTGACGATCCCGGCGACGATCATCCCGATCCTGATTGCCGCTTTCGCCGCTTATGCCCTGAGCTGGATGGAGTTTCCCGGCCGCGCGCTGCTGATCGCGCTCGTCGTCGGCCTCATCGTCGTGCCGCTGCAGATGTCCCTGATCCCGCTGCTGCGTCTCTACAACGAGATCGGCAACATGCTCGGCCAGCCGTCGAAGACCTATCCCGGCATCTGGCTGGCTCATACCGCTTTCGGCATGCCGCTCGCCATCTATCTCTTACGGGCCTATATCGCCGGCCTGCCGAAGGAGATCATCGAATCCGCCCGTGTCGACGGCGCGAGCGATTTCGAGATCTTCGTCCGCATCGTATTGCCTCTCTCCTTCCCGGCACTCGCCTCCTTCGCCATCTTCCAGTTCCTATGGGTGTGGAACGACCTGCTCGTCGCCATGGTCTTCCTCGGCACCGACAAGGACCACATCGTGCTGACCGGCAGCCTGAACGCGCTGCTCGGCTCACGCGGCGGCAATTGGGAGATTTTGACGGCGTCAGCCTTCGTCACCATCATCGTGCCGCTGCTCGTTTTCTTTGGGCTTCAGCGTTACCTGGTGCGCGGTCTGCTGGCGGGTTCGGTCAAGGGAGGCTGACCATTCCCGAACGTGACTTCAAACAGGATATTCCATGAACGTGGCTTCCCAATCGATCTCGACCCCTGACAAGGACTGGTGGCGCGGCGCGGTGATCTATCAGATCTATCCGCGCTCCTACCAGGATTCGAACGGTGACGGCATCGGCGACCTGAAGGGCATCACCGCCCGCCTGCCCCATGTGGCAAGCCTTGGCGTCGATGCGATCTGGATCTCGCCTTTCTTCACCTCGCCGATGCGCGATTTCGGTTATGACGTTTCCGATTACGAGAACGTCGATTCGATCTTCGGCACGCTGGTGGATTTCGACACGATGATATCAGAGGCCCATCGCCTCGGCATCCGCGTAATGATCGACCTCGTCATCTCCCACAGCTCGGATCAGCATCCCTGGTTCGTCCAAAGCCGCTCCAGCAAGACCAACGCGAAGGCCGACTGGTATGTCTGGGCGGACGCCAAACCGGACGGCACGCCGCCGAACAACTGGCTGTCGATCTTCGGCGGCTCGGCATGGGCGTGGGATCCGACGCGCATGCAATATTACATGCACAATTTCCTGACCTCGCAGCCGGACATGAACCTGCATAACCCTGAGGTGCAGGACCGTCTGCTCGATGTCGTGCGCTTCTGGCTCAATCGCGGCGTCGACGGCTTCCGCCTCGACACCATCAATTTCTATTTCCATGACACGCAGCTGCGCGACAATCCGGCGCTTGCGCCCGAGCGCCGCAACGCCTCGACGGCGCCGGCGGTCAATCCCTATAATTTTCAGGAGCATATCTACGACAAGAACCGGCCCGAAAACCTTGCCTTCCTGAAGCGTTTTCGCGCCGTTCTCGAGGAGTTCCCGGCGATCGCCGCCGTCGGCGAAGTCGGCGACAGCCAGCGCGGCCTCGAAATCGTTGGCGAATACACCTCCGGCAACGACAAGATGCACATGTGTTATGCCTTCGAGTTCCTGGCACCCGATCCGCTGACGCCGGAGCGGGTCGAGGAGGTGATGCAGGATTTCGAAGCTGCGGCGCCGGATGGCTGGGCCTGCTGGGCCCTCTCCAATCACGACGTCATGCGCCATGTCAGCCGCTGGGGTGGGCTGGTCGCCGATCACGACGCCTTTGCCAAGCTCTATGCCTCTTTGCTGTTGACGCTGCGCGGCTCCGTCTGCCTCTATCAGGGCGAGGAACTGGCGCTGACCGAGGCCGATCTCGCCTATCAGGATCTGCAGGACCCCTATGGCATCCAGTTCTGGCCGGAATTCAAGGGCCGCGACGGCTGCCGCACGCCGATGGTCTGGGACAGCCAGGTCGCCCAGGGCGGCTTCTCGACGGTCAAGCCCTGGTTGCCGGTGCCCGTCGAGCATATCCTGCGTGCCGTCAGCGTTCAGCTGGGCGACGAGACTTCGGTGCTGGAGCACTATCGCCGCTTCATCGCCTTCCGCAAGCTGCACCCGGCTTTTGCCAAGGGCGAGATCGAATTCGAGGAAACACAGGGCGATAGCCTGGTCTTCACCCGTGAATACGGCAATGAGAAGCTGCTCTGCATCTTCAACATGAGCCCGGCCGAGGTCGGCGTCATCTTGCCGGCGGGAGAATGGCAGGCATTGACGGGCCATGGCTTTACCAGCAACAACTATGGCGACAAGATCGATATTCCGGCCTGGGGGGCGTATTTCGCCCGTCTCGCCTAAAGAACGCAGGGGAGAGAGAAATGACTGGACTGACGCTGAAGGATATTCGCAAATCCTACGGTTCCGTGGACGTTCTCCACGGTATCGACCTCGATATCAAGCAGGGCGAATTCATCGTCTTCGTCGGTCCGTCCGGCTGTGGCAAATCCACGCTTCTGCGCATGATCGCCGGTCTTGAGGCGATCACCGGCGGTGAGATGTATATCGATGGCCATCTCGTCAATGACGTGCCGCCCTCCAAGCGCGGCATCGCCATGGTCTTCCAGTCCTATGCGCTCTACCCGCATATGACCGTCTTCGATAACATGGCGTTCGGCATGAAGATCGCCGGCGAAAGCAAGCAGGAAATCGATCGCCGCGTCAAGGCGGCGGCCGAGAGCCTGCAGCTGACCCAATATCTCGGTCGCCTGCCGAAGGCGCTTTCCGGCGGCCAGCGCCAGCGCGTGGCGATCGGCCGCGCCATCTGCCGCGATCCCAAGGTCTTCCTGTTCGACGAGCCGCTCTCCAACCTCGATGCCGCGCTGCGCGTCGCGACCCGCATCGAGATCGCCCGTCTGAACGAACAGATGGCCGATACGACGATGATCTACGTCACCCATGACCAGGTCGAGGCGATGACGCTCGCCGACCGCATCGTCGTACTCTCCGCCGGCAATATCGAGCAGGTCGGTGCGCCGCTGGACCTCTACGAGCGCCCGGCAAACCTCTTTGTTGCGAAATTCATCGGCTCGCCGGCGATGAACATCATCCCCGCGACGATATCAGGGACTGGAAGCCAGACGACGGTGACGCTGACCGGCGGCATGTCGGTGACGCTCGATATCGCGACCGATGCGTCCGAAATGGGCAAGCAGGCAAGCTTCGGCGTTCGTCCGGAGGATCTCGGGGTTGCCGACGGCGCCGACTACCTTTTCGAAGGTGAGGTGTCGATCGTCGAAGCGCTCGGCGAAGTGACGCTGCTTTATATCGAGGGCCTGGTTCCCGGCGAGCCGATCGTCGTCAAACTGCCCGGCATCTATGATGTGAAGAAGGGCCAGAGGATGCGGTTTGCCGCCGACAGGCAGAAGTTGCATCTCTTTGACGCAACCGGTCATACCTACCGGAAATGAGGCGGCCATTTTTGGGGTGATCACCCCAGGAATTGTGCAGGACGGGCCGAATTCTCACTTTCTGTTAAAGATCGGCTGCTACCTTTTCCTCGTCAATTTATGAGGGGGATAAGCACGTGGCCGCTTCCAATCCGTCACAGCCAAAATCTCATTTCCTGAGCAAGGAAGAATCCTTCATGTATGACCGCGAGGCGCGGTTCAAAATGGAGGACACGATGAATGCCGCGCGCATCGAATATACGGAAAAGGGCGTCATGCACGCGGCTTCGCGCCGCTGCGACATTGTCCGGATCTCGATGAGCAGCGCGACACTCGCGATCCTGACCCAGTTCAGCCTACCGAAGCAGTTCTATCTGGATATTCCGGATGCCCGCATCACCAAGGTCGGCTGCCTGCTGATGAAGGTCAACGCCAACAATACGATCGACGTGCGCTTCCTGCGCCTGCTGACGCAGAAGGAGCTGAACAAGATCTTCGTCTACAGCACCCATCCGGCCCACCGTGACTACGTTCTCGACGTCCGGGCCTGAGGGACCATTCGACTGAAATCAAAAACCCACGGGGTGCTGCGCGCGCCCCGTGGGTTTTTGTCTGTCTCCAGTGACCACGCTCAGTGGTGGAAGAGCACGCTCGCACCCTGGTCCGAAGGTCCGACGGCGCGGCGGAACGGTGCGAAGAGCTCGCGGCCCATCCCGAATTCATTGTCGGAAAGATCGACGACGACAGGTTCACGCTCGGCCATGTCGGCCGCATCGACGAGCAGCTCGAGCGTGCCCTTGATCGCGTCGAGGCGAATGATGTCGCCCTCGCGGATGCGGGCGATCGGACCGCCGTCGACCGCTTCCGGCGTGACGTGGATCGCGGCCGGCACCTTGCCGGATGCGCCGGACATGCGCCCGTCGGTGAGCAGCGCTACGCGGAAGCCGCGGTCCTGCAGCACGCCGAGCGGTGGCGTCAGCTTGTGCAGTTCCGGCATGCCGTTCGCCTTTGGGCCCTGGAAGCGCACGACGGCGATGAAATCGCGGTTGAGCTTGCCTTCCTTGAAGGCATCCTGCAGCTCCTGCTGGCTGTGGAAGATGACCGCTGGCGCTTCGATGATGTGACGCTCCGGCTTGACGGCCGATATCTTGATGACCGCCTTGCCGAGATTGCCGCGCAGCATCTTCAACCCGCCATTCGCCTGGAACGGCGTCTCGATGCTGGAGAGCACTTTGGGATCGACGCTTTTTTCCGGCGACGGCTCGCGCAGGACGGCGCCCTTTTCGCCGAGACGGGCGTCGACCGTATAGGCTTGGAGACCTTGACCGAAGACGGTGCGAACGTCGTCATGCACCAGGCCGTGTTTCAACAGTTCCTTGATGAGGAATCCCATGCCGCCGGCCGCCTGGAAATGGTTCACGTCGGCCAGTCCGTTCGGATAGACGCGGGCAAGCAGCGGGACGATTTCCGAAAGCTCGGCAATGTCCTGCCAGGTGAGCTGGATGCCGGCTGCCCGCGCCATGGCGACGAGGTGCAGCGTATGATTGGTCGAGCCGCCGGTCGCATGCAGGCCGACGACGCCGTTGACGACCGAGCGTTCGTCGATCATCTCGCCCGCCGGCGTGAATTCGTTGCCGAGCGCGGTGATCGCCAGCGCCCGCTTGGCAGCTTCGCGCGTCAGCGCTTCGCGCAGCGGCGTGCCGGGATTGATGAAGGAGGAGCCCGGCATGTGGAAGCCCATGATCTCCATCAGCATCTGGTTGGAATTGGCGGTGCCGTAGAAGGTGCAGGTGCCGGGGCCGTGATAGGATTTCGATTCCGCTTCCAGCAGTTCGGCGCGTCCGACCTTGCCCTCGGCGAAGAGCTGGCGCACGCGCGACTTCTCGTCGTTCGGCAGGCCTGTGGTCATCGGGCCGGCCGGAACGAAGATCGACGGCAGGTGCCCGAAGGACAGGGCTGCGATCACCAGGCCTGGCACGATCTTGTCGCAGACGCCGAGGAAGAGGGCGGCATCGAACATATTGTGCGACAGGCCGACGCCCGCAGACATGGCGATCAGATCGCGCGAGAAGAGCGAGAGCTCCATGCCCGGCTGTCCCTGGGTGACGCCGTCGCACATCGCTGGCACGCCGCCGGCCACCTGCGCCACGCCGCCTGCTTCGGCGGCTGCCTCACGGATGATCGCCGGATAGGTCTCGAACGGCTGGTGGGCCGAGAGCATGTCGTTATAGGCGGTGATGATGCCGAGATTGGCGATGCGGTCGCCGGCAAGCGCATCCTTGTCGGCGGGGGAACAGACCGCGAAGCCGTGGGCGAGGTTGGCGCAGCCAAGCACCGAGCGCTGCACGCCCTGCGAGGCGGCCGCGCGCAGGCGTTCGAGATAGCGTTCGCGGGTGGGCTTCGAGCGTTCGACGATGCGATCGGTGATCGCAGAGATGCGTGCATGAGCGGACATGGAAAATCCCTGCCTTGTTCGTTGTCTCTATCTGTTTCGGCGGCTCCGGCCTAGATCTGAATTTCAAATCTACGGCGGATCAGGGAGCCCAGTAGATCTCGACCGGGGAAGTGGCCCGGCGCAGAATGGCGCGGATCGGCATTTCTGCCTCTTCACCGCTGCCTTCCGCCTTGGCGAGAACGTCTTTTTTGCCTTCGCCCTCGATATGGAGAACCAGGAGTGCGGCATCCTCAAGACTGGAGAAGGTGAAGGTCAGGCGCGGCTCGCCGGCCCCTTCCGCTTCCATGGTGATGATGCCGCGCGGCGTCGATGCGTCGAGCGCCTTGGCAAGATTGCTGCCGCCGGGAAAGAACGAGGCGGTGTGGCCGTCGCCACCCATGCCGAGGATGACGATGTCGAAGGGGATGCCGATCTCGGCGCTTTTTGCCGCCGCAAGTCTTGCAGCTTCCTCGACGGAAGGTGCCGGCTGGTAAAGCGGCACGAAGCGCGCCGCCTTTGCCTTGTTTTGAAGCAGATTGGCGTCGACCAGCAGATGGTTCGAGCGCGGATTGTCGGCCGGCACGAAGCGTTCGTCGACAAGCGTGATCGTCACTTTTTCCCAGGCGATGTCGCGCGTCGAAAGCGCCTGGAAGAAGGCCTTCGGTGTGGAGCCGCCGGAAACGGCGATGGACGCCGTTCCGCGGGCGGCGATCGCTGCCGAAAGCGTATCGGCGACCTTATCGGCGAGACTGCCGGCGAGGTCTGCGGCGCTGGCGAAGGAATGCAGGGTCGATGTCATCGATGTTGTCCTAGATTTCGTCATGCCAGGTGCGGCCGTCACGCTCGATCAGCGCGATGGCCTGGCTCGGCCCCCAGGTGCCGGCCGTATAGCCCTGCACCTGCTGGCCGGTCGTTTCCCAACCCTTGAGGATCGGATCCACCCATTTCCACGCGGCTTCGACTTCGTCGCGGCGCATGAACAGCGTCTGGTTGGAACGGATCACGTCCATCAGCAGGCGCTCGTAGGCGTCCGGATTGCGGACGTTGAAGGCCTGGGCGAAGCTCATGTCGAGCGAGACGTTGCGCAGGCGCATGCCGCCCGGACCCGGATCCTTGATCATCAGCGACTGCTTGACGCCCTCATCAGGCTGCAGGCGGATGATCAGCTGGTTGGCGACGATGCGCCCGGCCGCCTGGTCGAAGATCGCGTGCGGGATCGGCTTGAAGGTGATGACGATCTCGGACATGCGCCCGGTCAGGCGTTTGCCGGTTCGTATATAGAAGGGAACGCCGGCCCAGCGCCAGTTGTTGATCTCGGCCTTGATGGCGACGAAGGTCTCGGTGTTCGAGACGCCGCCTTCCAGCTCTTCGAGATAGCCCTTGACCGGGCCGCTGCGCGATGCGCCGGCGCGATACTGGCCGCGGACCGTCGCCTGCTCCACGTTGGAGGCATTGAGCGGCTTCAGCGCGCGCAGCACCTTCAACTTCTCGTCACGTACGGCTTCCGAATCCATCGACGAGGGCACTTCCATCGCCGTCAGGCAGAGCAGCTGCAGGATGTGGTTCTGCACCATATCGCGCAGTGCGCCCGCCGTGTCGTAATAGCCGGCGCGGCCTTCGAGGCCGACCGATTCAGCCACGGTGATCTGCACGTGGTCGATATAGTTGGCGTTCCACAGCGGCTCATAGAGCGCGTTGGCGAAGCGCAGCGCCATCAGGTTCTGCACCGTCTCCTTGCCGAGATAGTGGTCGATGCGGAAGATCTGCTCTTCCTTGAAGGCGCGGCCGATCGTGTCGTTGAGCTGCAGCGCCGAGGCGAGATCGCGGCCGATCGGCTTTTCGACGACGATGCGGGTCGACTTGGTGATCAGCTTATGGTCTGCGATTTTCTGCGAAATATCGCCGAAGATGCCGGGCGCGACCGCGAGATAGAAGGCGCGCACGCGGTCCTTGCCTTCGTCGAGCAGCTTCTTCAGCTGATCCCAGCCGGTATCCGTGCGGGCATCGACCGAGACGTAGTAGAGGCGGGCACAGAACTTCTCCACCTCAGCCTCGTCATATTCGCCCTTCTTCAGGTGTTCCTTCAGCGCATCGCGGGCAAAATTGCGGTATTCCTCGTGGGTCAACGGGCTGCGCGAGGCGCCGATCACGCGGGTCGGTTCGCTGAACTGGCCTTCGATCTGGCGATGATAAAGGGCGGGCAGCAATTTGCGTTCGGCAAGGTCGCCGCTGCCGCCGAAAACGACGTAATCAAAAGGCTCAACGGGAATGATTTGGCTGCTCATGAGCTTGTCTCTCAATCAGGCTTGGTTGACGGCTCTTTTAATCTAATCGATTTAAAAAAGCCAGTGTGCAGTGCAATGAATCTCTCAGGCACCGGTTTTAGAGCGAATTTCCGGAAGATGAAATCCGCAATCGGACTAAAACTTGTCGCGAAGCGCAAACCACGACAAGGCGAGGAAAAGCAACGGCGCCCGCATGCGCGCACCACCGGGAAAGGCTGGAATATCAAGCGATGTGAAGAGGTCGAGATCGCGAGATTTTCCAAGCACCGTTTCCGCGTAGAGCTTGCCACAGTAGTTTGACAGCATGACGCCATGGCCGGAATAACCGCCGATCGAGATGACACCGGGCATGACCTCGCGCACGAAGAGCTGGCGCGGCATGGTGATACCGACGTTGCCGCCCCAGGCATGGGTGATCTCGATGTCCTTGAGGTCCGGGTAGATCTCGGCAATCTGCCGGCGGATGTGCAGAGAAATGTCCCGCGGATTGTCCGAGGTATAGGCCTCGCGTCCGCCGAACAGCAGGCGGCCGTCGCCGAATTTGCGAAAGTAGCGCACGACGAAGCGCGAATCGGCCACGGCCTCGCCTCCGGGCAGCACATCGGGATGCCCGTCAAGCGGCGCCGTGGCGCCGATGAAGGAGCGGATCGGCATGACATGGCTCGCCGTCACCGGTTCGAGGTCACCGATATGACCGTTGCAGGCGATCAGCGCGCGCTCAGCGGTGATCGTTCCCCTTTCGGTTTCGATCGTCACCTTGCCGCCGCTCTGGCGGACCGCCGTTGCCTTGGTCATCTCGAAGATTTCAGCACCGGCATTGGCAGCGACCCGCGCCAGCCCGACCAGCAGCTTCAGCGGATGGATATGGCCGGTGCCGACATCGCGCACGCCGCAATGGAAACGCTTCGAGCCGAGCCTCTCTTGCGTTTCCTCCTCGTCCATGAAGCTGAGATACGGATAACCGTAGCGTAAGGCGGCGATTTCGGCATTTTCGTAGTAGTCGCGTTTGTAGCTCGCCTTGTGGGCGACGTTGAGCTGGCCGGGCACATAGTCGATCTCGATCTGATGCTCGCGGGCGAAATCGATGAGATGGCGCTTGGCCGCTTCGGCAAGATCGAACAGCGCCTTCGAGCGTTCGTAGCCGATCTTCTCCTCGAGTTCTTCCGGCCACCATCGCTGGCCGGTGCCCAGTTGCCCGCCATTGCGCCCGGACGCCCCGTCGCCGAAGCGGCAGGCCTCGATCAGCACCACTGAAACGCCTGCTTTGGCAAGATTATAGGCGGCCTGCAGGCCGGTATAACCGCCGCCGACGATGGCGACGTCGCATGTTCTCGAGCCGTCGAGAGCGGCATAAGTGGGCCGCTCCCCGACCGTTGCCTGATACCAGGACAGCCCGGGCGCGATGGGGCTCTGCCATGTCTCCTGCGATGCCATGATGGTCCCTCACACGTTGAGCAGAAGGAATTCCCGCTCCCAAGGGCTGATCACCTGCATGAAGGTTTCGAACTCGCCGCGCTTGACGCCGGCATAAAGGCCGATGAACTGCTTGCCGAACATCCCCTCGAAGGCGGGTTCGTCCTCGAGCAGCGCCACGGCCTCCAGCAGGCCGCGCGGCAGGTCGATCGAGCCCTCATTGGCCGAATCCTCCGTCGGCGCCGTCGGCTCGATCTCGTTCATGATTCCGAGCAGGCCGGAGGCGAGCGAGGCGGCGAGTGCGAGATAGGGGTTGGCGTCCGAGCTCGGCAGCCGGTTTTCCACGCGCCGCGCCTGCGGATCGGAAACCGGCACGCGGAACGCCGTCGTCCGGTTGTCGTAACCCCAGGCATTGTTGACCGGGCAGGACATATCGGGCTGCAGGCGCCGGTAGGAATTGACGTAGGGTGCAAGCATCGCCATCGCGCTCGGCACGAATTTCTGCATGCCGCCGATGAAATGGAAAAATTCCTTCGAAGCCGATCCGTCGGGATTGGAGAAGATGTTCTTGCCCGTCTCGATATCGACCACCGACTGATGGATATGCATCGCCGAACCCGGCTGGCCCTGCATCGGCTTGGCCATGAAGGTCGCGTAGATGTCGTGTTTCAGCGCCGCCTCGCGGATCGTTCGCTTGAACAGGAACACCTGGTCGGCAAGTTCGATCGGATTGCCGTGGCGCAGGTTGATCTCCATCTGCGCCGGTCCCTCTTCATGGATCAGCGTATCGATCTCCAGCCCCTGCTTCTCCGAGAAATGATAGACGTCGTCGATCAGCTCGTCGAACTCGTTGATGCCGGCGATCGAATAACCCTGGCCGCCGAGGATCGAGCGGCCGGACCGGCCTTTCGGCGGGTGGAGCGGATAGTCGGGATCGTCGTTCTTGGCGACCAGGTAGAATTCGATCTCGGGCGCCACGATCGGCTTCCAGCCGCGCTCATGATAGAGGCTCATGATCCGCTTCAGCACGTTGCGCGGCGTATAGGGGACTTCCCCACCGTCCGAATCGACGATGTCGCAGATCACCTGCGCCGTCGGGTCGGTCTCCCAGGGCACGACGGAAAGCGTCGAAAGGTCGGGCATCAGCTTCAGGTCGCTGTCGCGCGGCTCATAGCGGAAGCTCTCCGTCTCGTCGGGATATTCGCCCGAAATCGTGTGCCGGTAGATTGCCGAAGGCAGCGCCAGCGAGGTGTTGGAGGTGAATTTCGAACTCGGCATCATCTTGCCGCGCGCAACGCCGGCAAGATCAGGCGTGATGCATTCGATGTCTTCGATGCCCCTGTCCCTCAGCCACCGCGCTGCTTCCTTCCAGTTTGCAACACCGCGCAGGGATCCGGGCTCCGGGGGAGTTTTCTTCGAGGCGGGTACGTTTCTGGCAGGCTTCAGCGTCGTCTTTTTTGGGGACATGACACACCGGTTTGCGTTGATCGTGGCGCCATCATAACCAGACTTTGCCAATTGGCGAGGGGTTGAGAACGTTGACTTTCGCCCTTTGATGGAAAAGAAGACGCGGGGTTTGATCGGGGAAACGGGTTTGCAGCGCAAAAGCGACGTTATCGTCATCGGCGCCGGAGCGGCGGGCATGATGGCCGCCATCCGTGCCGGAAAACGCGGCCGCTCGGTCGTCATCCTCGACCATGCCAGGGCGCCTGGCGAGAAGATCCGCATATCAGGCGGCGGCCGCTGCAATTTCACCAATATCCATGCCGGACCGAAGAATTTCCTCTCCGCCAACCCGCATTTCTGCAAGTCGGCGCTTGCCCGTTTCACGCCCGCCGATTTCATCGCCATGGTCGATCGCCACGGCATCGCCTGGCACGAAAAGACGCTCGGCCAGCTTTTCTGCGACGATAGCGCCAAAGACATCATCCGCATGCTGCTGGCGGAGATGCGCACGGCCGGTGCAGTGCTGCATCTCGGCACAGAAATATCAGCCGTCGAAAAGACCGAAGCCGGCTTCCGTGTATCGACGAGCGAAGGTCACTGTGAAGCATCGTCGCTGATCGTCGCCACCGGCGGCAAGTCGATCCCGAAGATGGGCGCCACCGGCGTTGCCTATCGCCTCGCCGAGCAGTTCGGCTTGGCCGTGCTCGAAACCCGACCCGGCCTCGTGCCGCTGACGCTCGATCCCGGCCTGCTGGAAAGCATCGCGCCGCTCGCCGGCATTGCCGCCCCGGCCGAAATCCGCCACGGCAGGACCGCCTTCCGCGAAGCGCTGCTCTTCACCCATCGCGGACTGAGCGGCCCCGCCATCCTGCAGATCTCCTCCTACTGGCGCGAAGGCGACGAGATCGTCATTGCGATCGAACCGGATATCGACGTCGCGGCCCATCTGAAGGCGGCAAAACAGATCAATGGCCGTCAGTCGCCGCAGACGGCACTCGGCGATATCCTGCCGAAGCGGCTGGCACAATTTCTCGTAGAGCGCGAAAAGATCTCTGGCAATATGGCCGACCTGCCCGACAAGGCGCTGCTGCGTCTTGCCGCCGGCGTCCAGAACTGGGCGGTGAAACCGTCCGGCTCGGAGGGCTACCGCACCGCCGAAGTGACGCTTGGCGGCATCGACACGGCAGCGCTCGATTCCCGCAGCATGGAAGCAAAAGCCGTGCCCGGCCTCTATTTCATCGGCGAATGCGTCGACGTCACCGGCTGGCTCGGCGGCTATAATTTTCAGTGGGCCTGGGCTTCCGGTTTTGCCGCGGGCGAATGCGTCTAATGCATGTCCCCCAAAAAGTGCGCAGCGGTTTTGGGATTATTGCATTCGATGACGAATACGACATGAGACGCCCTATGGCAGGAAATCAGATCAATGACCTATGTTGCTCTCAAAATCCCCAAGTTCCTTAGTGTGTTGACAGTGTTGGCAGCAGGGCTCCTCTCTGGCTGCGCCAGAATGCCACCTGGCGCGACAATTTTATTCAAGGGTGAAAAGTTTAAGTACCGGGCTCCCGGTCAAGCCGAGGTGTCTTGCGAATTTGATAATCAACGAAAATTGGCAGTTCGTGACAATGGCCTAACCTCTGAGTTGGTAACGGCTGGGCTTCCCTCCACGGCGTCGTCTTAGTTGAATTCGATGGGCGGCGGTTTAGGCCCGCAGAACATCCCTAAACGATTGTGCGGTCCAAAAGCTGATCACCGCTATTAAGCCACTCCTCAAGACCAGCCCTGTTTTTGAACGGTCACTTAGAAAGCCGATTCAAGACTTCTTAATAGAGGTGCGCCATCCTGTCTCAATTGGCGGTTTGTAAGGTCGTTCCTAAATTAAGCTTTACCGGCAAGCCGATTTGTTGGATTGTTGTTGTGTCACAGAGAAGTGAGGTTTCGCCATGAACAGAAACGCACGACGCGCCCGCGCCATCGCAATTGCCGAGGCAAAGCCGAACGCCCGGATGGTCGCCCTGCGCTATCTGATGCTTGCAGCCGGCGCCACTGCCGCCAGCCTCGCGCTGCTGCTCTCGCACTTCATCTGATCCTGTCCGCAGACCTGGAACGAACGTTGCGACATGCTCATTGTCGCACCGCGGCGTCGCGGCCCATAACTTGTAACTATTTCACGGCCTTGGCTTAACCCGCCATAACCGCTTATCCGAAAATTAATATCTAATCTGACACAATTGCTCGCGAATATTTGGGCATCTCCAAGTTGTTTGGACATGAATTGGCAATGACTGCCGCCTGGCCTCCGGGTTCCCCAATGTAAAATAAGAACAGCTCGATGTGCACCCGGCTGGCGCCATGTGGCCGCCTGCGGGAGGAGTGGTGTATGAAAGGCCCGGAACGCCATGTTGATTGACAAGATTCTTTCCCGCTTCAGGATCAAGACGAAGGTTCTGATCTTCGTTCTGCCTTTCGTCGTCACCATTTCGGCGGTGGGCCTGACCGGCCTCTACGCTTCGGGACTTCTGCAGGGCCGCATGGAAATATCCAACAGCGTGTTGCAGTCGCTGAGCGGCTTCAAAGATCTCTACGGTTCGATGGACGATTTCCTGCGCGTCACCAGCCCTGAGGCGCGCGACAAGCTGATCGCGGATCTGAAGACCCAGCAAGGTGTGCTCGACCAGACGCTGAACCAGGTTGGTGACGAGGCCGCCGGCCGCGACAGCCTTGCGGAGGCATCGCGACGCACCAAGGAGATTTCGGGCGTCGTCGACAAGCTGTGGGCCTTGCACGAGCAGGAGAAGGCATTGCATGAGCAGATCGACGCCGCCCAGAAGAGCGTGATCAGCACTCGTTTCACCGTGTCCTACCAGGCCGAGGAATTGCAGAACACGGTCCAGAGCGATGAGAGTGCCGCCACCGCTACCCTTCGCACCGCTGATCGCCTGCTGAAGGGCGGGGATTTTCTCGGCACCGTCGCCAGCGGCTTCAGCAAGCCGCAGACACCGCAGGACAAGATCGCCTTCATCAACGAACAGATGCCTGAGATCATCAAATCGCAGCGTCTGATCGCCATCTCGGTTCCGACCAATCAGAAGAATGTCGTCGACGCGCTGGCTGCGACCATCGACGGCATCAAGACGATCGCCCAGACGCCCAATCCGACCGACGAGACCGCCACCGAACTCGGCCGTCTCGTTTCGCGCTTCCGCCAGACCGCGACCTATACGCAGTTGACCGCGACGCAGAAAATGCGTGACGCGACGCAGGAATTTGCCGCGCTCGACGGCCGGATTGCCCAGGCCAACTCGGTCCTGCAGGATACGAGGCGTCTCGAAAATTCGGTCTATTCGCTTCAGATCGTTCTTTCCGACTTTCTCGCCGATTCCAGCAAGGAAAATCTCGTGCGGCTGCAGCAGCAGGCCGGCACGCTCGGTAAGGACATGCAGGTGCTGGTCACCAGCGCCAAGGGCATGGGCTTTGCCGAAGGCATATCCGGCGCGATCCAGCCGGCGCTGGACGTCATCTCCGGCGGCGGTTCGAAGATCGTCGACACGATCGGCCAGCGCGTCGCGGCCTATGCCGCGGCCCGCCAGGAGCTTGACCAGATCTGGAAAAAGCTGACCGATTTCGCCGAACTGCAGAAGCAGACGGCCGGCACCGAGCGCACCCAGGCAAACAGCATCTCCGTCATGACCACCGGTCTCGGCATCCTGCTGTCCATCCTCGGCGGCATTGCCCTTGTGCTGACGCTGCAGCGCCCGATCAGCCATATTACCGGCGCCATGCGCCGCATCGCCGAAGGGGCACTGGATACCAGCATCTCCGGCGAGCAGCGCCACGATGAAATCGGCGACATGGCCCGCGCGCTCGGCATCTTCAAGGAAAATGCCATCTCGAAGATCCGCATCGAGGAGCAGAGCGACGAGGAACGCGCCGCCGCCGAACACGAGCGCCAGCGCAACGACGCCGAAAAGCGCGAGATGGATCGTCAGATCGAATTCGCGGTCAATGCGCTTGCCGCCGGCCTCGAACGCATGTCGCAGGGCGATATCTCGACGACGATCGAAACGCCGTTCATCGGCCGTCTCGAACAACTGCGCCAGGATTTTAACGGTTCGATGATGCGCCTGCAGGCGACGATGAGCCAGATCCGCGACAATGTCGAACTGATCCAGGGCAACGGCAACCAGATGGCCCAGTCGGCCGAGGACCTCTCCAAGCGCACCGAACAGCAGGCTGCCTCGCTCGAAGAGACCGCGGCCGCCGTCGACCAGATCACCGTCACGGTCCGCTCGTCGGCCGAACGCGCTAAGGATGCCGATCAGATCGTCCGCCAGGCCAAGCGCAGCGCCGACGATTCCGCCGTCGTCGTCAGCAATGCGATCGACGCGATGACCCGCATCGAAGGTGCTTCGCGCCAGATCGAGCAGATTATCGGCGTCATCGACGAGATCGCCTTCCAGACCAACCTCCTGGCGCTCAACGCCGGCATCGAGGCAGCGCGCGCCGGTGAAGCCGGCAAGGGCTTTGCGGTGGTCGCGATGGAAGTCCGCGAACTGGCTCAGCGCTCCGCAGCCGCGGCGCAGGAGATCAAGGGGCTGATCAACAAGTCGACCAACGAGGTCAATTCAGGCTCGCAATTCGTGCAGGAGACCGGCACGGTGCTCGCCAAGATCAGCGCCCAGATCGTCACGATCAGCCAGCATGTCGAGATGATCGCCCGCGCTAGCCACGACCAGTCCAACGCGCTGCAAAGCGTCAACGCGACAGTCAACCAGATGGACCAGATGACGCAGCAGAACGCCGCCATGGTGGAGGAGACGACTGCCGCCAGCCGCGAACTGGCCGACGAGGCCGATTCGCTGCGCAGGCTCATCCAGCAGTTCAAGATCGACGGCGAAGCCACCGGTGCGCCGATCTATCGCGCCGCCTGATCATCGACCGACCCGTCTTATTCGAACGGCCCCGGACTTTCCGGGGCCGTTTCTATCTATTTCGCAGAAATCGCGATCGGTCGGATTGCGAGCGCGGCGATCACGCAGAGATGATCCGTCCGAAAACGAGACCGATGAATACCTCCGACAACCCCGATTTACGGAGAATCTTCCTTAACGCTTTTAGTCTAATTTAACCTTGGTCTATCTCCCGGGGGTCTCGATGCTGCGCCTTTTCTCTACGTCGATCGTACGCCAGATCGTTGCGATCACGCTGTTTCTGCTGGCGATCAGCACGGCCGCCATCGTCGGCGTGACCTATTACAATCTGAGCCATCATGTCATGGACGGGGCTGTCTCCGACGCCAGGGATGCCACCCGCGCGATGGCCGTTCTCTACGGTGCGGCCGATCAGGCTGCCAAGATCGAGCTGAAGGGCAATCAGCTCTCCACTGTCACGGAAGACGCTATTCCCGCCCTCGCCGACCATTCGCTCGTCGACCGCACCGCACAATCGATCGCCGGCGTTGCAACCATCTTCCAAAAGCAGGGCAGCGACTACGTCCGCATATCCACCAACGTGAAGAAGGAAAACGGCGACCGTGCCGTCGGCACCAAGCTGGTCGCCGAGCACCCCGCCCAGCCGGTTCTTGCCAGGGGCGAGGCTTATTACGGTCCGGCGGAGCTTTTCGGCCGCAAGTTCATGACCGGTTATTTCCCGATCAAGAATGCCGCGAACGCCAATGTCGGCATTCTCTTCATCGGCATTCCGATGGAGGTCTATTACCAGCGCATGTATGAGCTGCAGATGCTGGTTCTCGGTGTCGGCAGCATCGTCATGCTGCTCGTCGGTGTTCTTGCCTTCTATGCGATCCGCCTGTCGGTGAAGCCTTTGCAGGCGCTGACCGCGAGCGTTCACTCGATTTCCGCGGGCGATCTCGAAGGGACGATCCCTTGTGTCGAAAAGAGGAACGAGTTCGGCGACATCGGCCGGGCCTTGGCGCTTTTCCGCGACAGTGCCCGCGCAAGGCGCGACCTGGAAACCCAGGCTGGCGAACAGCGCGCCTTGAGCGATGCCGAACGCGCCAGGAACGATGCCGACAAGCGCTCGCTCGACGGCCAGATCGACTTTGCCGTTAACCAGCTTGCCGCCGGACTCGGGCGCCTGTCGCAGGGCGATGTCTCGCAGACGATCGGCACTCCCTTCGTCGGCCGGCTGGAGCAGTTGCGCGTCGATTTCAACGCTTCCCTCTTGCGGCTCCAGGATACGCTGTCCGGTATCCGTGACAGCGCCGCGACGATCCAGCGCAACAGCGGCGCCGTCTCCGCCTCTGCCGGCGAGCTTTCCAAACGCACCGAGGCCCAGGCAGCGAACCTCGAGGAGACTGCGGCCGCGGTGGAAGAGATTACCGTGACGGTTCGTTCGTCCGCCGAGCGTGCCCGTGAAGCCAACAATGTCGTGGCTGCGACCAAGAAGACGGCCGACAATTCGGGCGCCGTCGTCGGCGATGCCGTTGCTGCCATGGATCGCATCGAGCAGGCCTCGCAGCGTATCGAGCAGATCATCGAGGTGATCGACGACATCGCCTTCCAGACCAATCTTCTGGCGCTGAATGCCGGCATCGAGGCGGCGCGGGCCGGCGAGGCGGGCAAGGGTTTTGCCGTCGTCGCCCAGGAAGTCCGCGAACTCGCCCAGCGCTCGGCCGATGCGGCGCGCGAGATCAAGTCGCTCATCGAGACATCGAGCCGCGAAGTGACGGCAGGGTCCGAACTGGTCCAGAAGACCGGCAGCGTCCTTGCGTCGATCAGCCAGGAGATCATCGCGATCAGTGGCCATGTCGAGACCATCGCCACCGCCAGCCGCGATCAGTCGGCCGCGCTGCAGGAAGTCAACGGTTCGGTCAACGCCATGGACCAGATGACCCAGAAGAACGCGGCGATGGTTGCCGAGACGACGCAGGCAAGCCGCCTGCTTGCTGGCGAGGCCGATACGCTGATGGCGCTGATCGAGCGGTTCCGCATCGTCGCAGAATCGGCACCGGCTCATCTCGGAGCGAGAAGAGTCGCCTGAACCGCGCAACCGCTGCCACTGCGGGATTGCGCCGCGCCCTTGCGCCGCCTTCCGAGGTGGAGGTCGAGCGACGTCAGCCAGGCGGCAAAGCCAATAAGGCTATTGTTTCCGAACTCGGCATAGAATTTGTCCTCTTCCGCCTTGCCATCGCTTCGCTGGGGATAGTGCCGATAGCCGATGGTGCCTGCGATGGTGAGCATGTCGATCATGACAATGTCCTTTCCTATGTAAGACATCACCTGATCTAGGCGTCGAATTTCTCTTTATAAACGGGAAAAATCCCGCTATGTTTTTCATCCATGAAAAATGCGAGTTGGGATTCCTATCAGCTTTTCCTGCAGGTGGCCCGGCTCGGCGGGCTGACGGGGGCAAGCACCGCAAGCGGGCTCAGTCCTGCGACCGTCGGTCGGCGCATGCTCGATCTCGAGCAAGAGATTGGCCGCGCATTGTTTTCGCGCAGCCAGACCGGATATCGTCTGACCCAGGATGGCCAGGCGCTGCTCGATCACCTGCAGGAAATGGAGGCCGCCGCCCGCAAGGTGGCGGCGTGGCGGCAATCCGGCGAGGGCGCCACGACCGTCAGGGTCGCCGCCGGCACCTGGCTCGCCTGGCTGTTGACCGAGAATTTCGCCGCAATCCGCGTGCCGGGCGATGCCTTCGCCATTTCGCTCACCATCGGCGAGGCGCGAGCGAGCCTTGCCTATCGCGAAAGCGATATCGGTATTCGCGCCTTCGAGCCCGAGGAGGCCAATCTTGCCGCACGTCAACTCGGGGAGGTGGCCTATGCCGTCTATGTCAGGCGCAATGCCGCCGAGACCGACGAGCGCTGGATTGCCGTCGCCGAGGAAGAGGCGATATCGGCCTATCTGCGCTGGCCGCACGCCCATGCGGCAGCGGGGATCGTCGCCACCGTCAATCGGCCGCGCTCGCTGCCGGATCTGGTGCGCGCCGGCGCCGGCAAGACCGTACTTCCCTGTTTCGTCGGCGATCTCCATCCCGAATTGCAGCGCCAGGGCGGCGAGTTGCCGGAATTGCGCCACCGGCAATGGATCGTCATGAATGCCGAGGACCGCCACCGCCCGGAGATCCGGACGGTCGCCGACCGCATGACCAAGCTGATCAAAAGTTATGCCGATCTCTTCGCCGGAAAACGACCGAGCCGCGGCTAGAGCATGATGCCGAAAAGTGTGAGCTGTTTTCGGACGACATCCTGTTCTAATGAAATTGTCACTTCGCATGACCGTCTGGCAGAAGTACTCGGCTTGCAAGATTGGCAATTCCGATGACTCCAGCCCGTGCAGCGAGTTTAGCGGGCACTATATTCGATCTTATGGCGGAAGGGATTTGAATGCTGACGTCGCGAACGAGATCGAGATAACCTTCGGCAAGGCCGACTCCGCCGCCGATCACAATCTCTGCGGGATCAAGTATAAGTTGAATATCCCGGCAAAGCATGGCGATCCCATGTGCCGATCGTCCAACGATCGCTTTCGCCCAAGTTTCGTCGTTCCGCGCAGCGTTAAAAATGTCGCGGGCGGACGTGTCGCCAAATCCCTGCCGCGCCGCTTCTGCCTGCATCCAGCGCCCGGACACTTGGTCCTCCAGATAGGTGGAACTGCCACCAAAATTTTGCGTCAGCCCGAAATGCCCGGCGAGACCGCCAAGTGGCCGACCGTTGATAACGATACCTCCACCGACACCCGTCGATACGGTCAGAAAAACCAGATCGCCACCAGACCCGGCGCCAAACCGATACTCACCCCACGCCGCCGCCTGAGCGTCGTTCATCGCTACTGTGCGCGCGCCAAACAAGGCCGAGGTTTTGTCAACCAGAGGATAGTTTTCAGGTATTCCCAATGTCTCAGGATTCATGGCCGACCAAAGCCCATTGCGGATGAAGCCGGTCACCGCAAGGCCGATTGCATCATATTCACCATGCCAACGCTCTGCGGCAGCGTGGGCATTGGCGAGCCAGGTATCCGGTCCCTCAGAACGCTGCGTTGGAACGGTCATTTCATCAAGGACCTCGGCGTCCGACACGAGCGCCGTCATCGTTTTTGTTCCACCGATATCGATGGCAAGCACCGGCCTCGTCACGCGTTAATCTCCAACGCCAGTATGCGATCAAGCTCGTGGGCGGCGTCCCTGTCCAGCACAATGGTCGTATGGGCATGGCGTGCAAGCGCGGAGCCGGGAATGGCATCTGTTATTGGCCCTGCAGGGCTTGCCGCAACTGCGCCGGCCTTGTCGATACCGGTCGCCAGAACAACGATGCTCCGCGATTCCAGAATAGTGCCGATTCCCATCGTGATGGCATGCGTGGGTTGGCGTGAGCCCGGTGCGAAATAGCGCGCATTGGCTTCCATCGTCGAGGCTGTCAGCGCAACCCGGCGGGTGCGGGTGTCATGCGGGGATCCCGGTTCGTTAAAGCCGATGTGGGCGTTGCGGCCAAGGCCGAGAAACATCAGGTCGATGCCTCCACGCGCTGCAATCTGCGTTTCGTAGCGCGTGGCCTCCGCGCTCGCATCCGCAGCTGAACCGTCCGGAATATGGATATTTCTCTGCATGAAATCGATGTGCCGGAACAGGTTTTCACGCATGTAGAAGGCATAGGATGCAGTGTCGGTGCCCGAAATCCCGAGATACTCATCAAGATTGAAGGCGTGGGCACGATTGTAGCAACCACGGCCGTTTCGAAAGTCCTCAATCAGACGAGCGTACACCCCAAGCGGCGTCGCTCCCGTCGGCAAGCCGAGCGCGCTGTCCGGCTTTTCTTCGACTTGCCGGATCAGAATTTCCGCGACGATGGCAGAGGCTTCGTCGACTGTATCCTTGACGATGATTTCCATGGTTTTTCCGTTCAATTCAGGCGCTGTCCAGTCGCGGCGTCGAAAAGGGACGCTTTCTCGGCCGCTATCTGTACCTTGATCGTCTGCCCAGGGGCGGTGCTCCCGGTTTCCAGCCTGGCTGTCGCCGTCTGTCCGTTGATCGATAAAGTGACGTTGTCCTCAGGGCCTGTCGACTCGACCAGGTCGACGATGGCGTCATGACCCTCCTCATCGTGACGGGCCAGCTTTATGTGTTCCGGCCGCACACCAAGAATGACGTCTCCCGAAATGCCTTCGGAAAGTCCTGGGAGCGGAAGAGGCAGTTTCCAATCCTTTCCATCCGTGAAGATCACTGCGGTCCCATCCATAACAAGGCGGCCGCTGATAAACTGCATGGACGGCGAGCCGACGAACCGGGCCACAAAGGTGTTGGCCGGTTTGTGATAGATCTCATAGGGCGAGCCGACCTGCTGAATATCGCCCTTGTTCATCACGACAATTCTGGTCGCTAGTGTCATGGCCTCGATCTGGTCGTGGGTCACATAAACCATTGTCTTTCCGACGCGCTCGTGCAGTCTCTTGATCTCGGCGCGTGTCTCGACACGCAACGTCGCATCAAGATTCGACAGCGGCTCGTCAAAGAGGAAAATCTTCGGGTCGCGCACAAGAGCCCGTCCGATGGCAACACGCTGGCGCTGGCCACCCGAAAGCTCGCGCGGCTTCCGCTCGAGAAGCGGTTCAATTTGCAAGAGGCGTGCGACCTCCGACACCCTTTGCGAAATTGTCTCACGCGAGAGTTTGCGCATCCGGAGCGGAAAGCCGATGTTCTGCGCAACCGTCATGTTCGGGTAGAGCGCATAGGATTGGAACACCATTGCGACATCGCGCTCCCGTGTCGGGATGTGTGTCACTGGTCGACCCTCGATCACGATTTCTCCAGAGTCGATCGAATGCAGACCCGCGATCGCATGCAGCAGGGTGGATTTGCCGCAGCCGGAGGGGCCGAGAAGGACGACGAACTCGCCTTCATCGACCTCGACATCAATCCCTTTCAGCACCGAGATCGGGCCATAGGATTTTGTGATTTTCCGTAGGGAAAGCGACTGCTTGCTGGCCTGGATCATGCCGGTCATCCTTTTATACTTCCGAGTGACATGCCACGTACGACCTGGCCTTGAACCAACATGCCGAGAACGAGCATCGGCAGCATGACAAGCGTTGCGGCTGCCGTGAGCGGTCCCCACTGCACCCCCTGAAAAGTCAGGAACGACGTGATACTGACGGGCAATGTCTGGGTGTCCCGCCCGGTCAGGACGAGGGCGATGAAGAACTCATTCCATGTAAACAGCACACACAGGATCATCGTCGCGACGATGCCGCCCTTGGCAACCGGCAGGAACACGTTCCAGAAGATCGTCAGTTCGCGCGCGCCGTCGACTTTTGCCGCGTCGCGCAACTCCTTCGGTATGTCCTCGAAGAAGGTGATGAGCAGCGATATGGCAAAGGGCACATTGATGAAGGCGTAGACCGCAATGATCACCCAGTGATTGTTGAGCAATTTCAACTGCGCGGCCAGAAAATACGCGGGAATGATGAAGATCAGGGGTGGTGCTATCCTGAGGCTCAGCACGAACTTTTCATTGCTGCGGCGCACCGGTTCTTCCTGTGCCACGAGCCCATAGGCGACAAGCGCACCGATCGCGACCGATATGGCGCTTGCCGTAATTGAGATAAGGACGCTGTTCATGAAGGCGCGAATGAAGACGCCATTGTTGAGAACGCGTTGGTAGTTTTCCCAGGTCGGTTCGAAGAACCAAACCGGCGGGATCGCAAAGGCGTCCTTCGTCGTCTTTACCGATGTGACGACCACCCAGTAGAGCGGAAACAGCACGACCACGATGAGAACGAGGATGGCGATATAGAAGGCCATTTTGCGCATCATGAAGCTCCCCGTGCTTTGGCCTTGAAGGCCAGATTGTACAGCAACAGCAGCGCGACATTGGTGAAGATCGTCAACACCATCGCAACGGTCAGGGCGTAGGAAATGTCGAAATTGGTGAATGCCGAAATATAGCCGTAGAGGTTGAGTGTTTCCGTCGACAACGCTGGTCCGCCGCGGGTCATGATGTAGAAGATGTCAAAGGTCTTCACACTGTCGATGGCGCGGATGAGGGCGACGACAAGAAGCGCACGGTGAAGCGCCGGCAAGGTCATGTGCCAGAGAACCTGCCACTCCCGGGCGCCATCGACACGCGCGGCGTTTTGCGGATCGCCCGGCAGCGCTTCCAGTGATGCCAGCGTCAAGAGTACGACAAAGGGTGTCCACTGCCAGATGTCGGCAATCATGACCGAGAACAAGGCGACGTTTGGGTTGCCAAGCCAATCGACCGGACCGAGATGAAGCAGGGACAGGAGGTAATTCGCCATGCCGCTCGACGGGTCGAACATGAAACGCCATGTCAGCCCGACGACGATGGGCGTCATCACGATGGGCACGAGCATGATAGCTCGCGCGATCCTCTTGCCATGGAATTCCCGGTCGAGCAGCAAGGCGATGAAAAGGCCGATGATCAGTTCAATGGTCGTGGCCAGCACGGTGAAGAGGACCGTGCGCCAGAGAGCATTGAGGCCACGTGGGTCGAGCAGAAGCCGCACGTAGTTGTCCAGCCCTATGAACTGTTCCTGCCCTGGCCGCATCAGACTGATATTGTGCAATGTCAGCCACACGACATAGATCGTGATGACCACCGAGACCGCGCCGAAAAAGGCAATCACCGGCTGATAGAAAAGCTTCGTTGTGTCGTTGAACATAATGATCCCCGCGGTGTAGCCACGTCCGGAAATCCGGACGTGGCGCCCGTTTGTTAGCGGGCGAGTGCTGCGTCGTTGGCCGTGTTGGCTTCCGCCAGTGCGTCCTTTGCCGAAGCGGTGCCGGCTAGCGCCTTGGATACGGCGATACCAGCATTGTTGATGATTTCGTTCGCAGCCGTAACCGTCGGCAGATATTGCGGATTGCCCTGTTTGATCGAAGCCAGCATCGCTTCCTTGAAGGCTCCGTAGCGCTTGTTGAATTCATCCGAATTCAACGCAGCTTCAGACGTGACGCCGGAGTTGGGCGCGATGCTGAACGACTTGATTTGCTGCTCTTTCGCCGTTGCCCACGACACAAACAGCCATGCTGCTTCTTTCTGGGCGGAGGCGGACGTGATATAAAGGCTGTGCACAGCGAGGGACGATGAGCCACCCTTCAATGCGTCGGTTTGTATGGGAACCGGCACGTAGCCAACCTTGCCGACCACTGATGACACAGCCGGGTCCTCGTTGAATGCTCCGTTGACCGTTGCATCCATTGTCATGCCGGCCTTGCCCTGCTGGAAGAGAACGTGGTTTTCTTCCCAACCGAAATTGGCAGCACCGACGGGACCGTAGTCGCGTAGGACTTTTGCAAAGGCATCGAGTGAGGCGGCGGCCTCTGGTGTTCCAAGGGCCGATTTTCCATCCTTGGTGAGGAATTCGCCGCCGTAACCCCATAGCCAGCCCGCCCAGACATAGACGTTCTGGATACCTTGGGCGCCACGCATGGTAATGCCTGCGATCTCGCCGTTGGACTTTTCCTTGATGGTCTTGGCGGCGCTGATAACCTCGTCAAAAGTCTTCGGCGGGGTGAGACCGTATTGCTCGAACAGATCCTTGCGATACATCAGGAACGTGCTCTCGCCGTAAACCGGCAGGCCGTAGAGTTTGCCGTCGACAATATTCGTGTTGAGGTAGCCGGGCACGAAATCGGCGCGGTCCAGATGTTTGGGCAGCTTTTTCGTCAGATCGTCGAGTGGATCGATATATCCGGCCTTAACGAAGCCCGGAATATAGATGATGTTGTTTTGGACGACATCGTAGCGGCCAGAGCCGGAGGAGAACTCCAGGAGCATCTTGGCGGTGATGTCGGATTCCGGGATGACCTCGAGTTCCACCTCGATGCCGGTTTCCTTGGTGAACTCCGGTAACAGCTTCTGGATGCCGTCGGTGGTCGGGTGGCCTTCCATCAGAACCGCAATATGCGTTCCCGCATAGGGCTGATCGGCGTTCTGCGCCATTGCCGGCAAGGCCGAAGAGGTCGCAAGCGCAAGCGTGAGTGCAAGTAGTTGGCGTCGTTTCATGTCATTCCCCTTTTTTTGAACTGTCCATGCGTTGCGTTGAATTGCTTGATCGATGATGCGCTAGAGTCTCTCCACCTCGCCGCTTTCCGCCGAGCGGATGAGGGCTCGGGTCAAATCCAACGAGCGAATGGCTTCTTCGCCGCTGGCCACCTGAGAGGGACCGCCGTCGAGCCATTCGAGAACGCTGGCAAGCTGGAGCTTGAGGTCGCCGCCAACCCGATTTTCGACGATCGGCCAATGCTGGGTGTCGATGTCGCGGGATGTCTGGTTGTCTGCGAAATAAAGCCCGCTATCGCCGCACTGCACTTCGAATGAACCCTCGGTGCCGATGAGTTCCAGGCGTGCGTCGATCATGTGGCGAGCGCCGGCAGGCAATGACCAGGCGCTTTCAAACGTCACGACGGTTCCGCCCGAGAAGCGTACAACCGCCGCGATCGTATCCTGCGTGCCGAGCGATCCGAGGAGAATGTCAGTCTGTTGGGCGTAGACGGAAACCGGAGTCTGACCCTCAAGCATCCAAAGCACCATGTCGACATCATGCACTGTGACATGCAGTGCGAGCGGCAAGGTGCCGCCGTAGCGCTTGGGGCCTTCGGTTCGTGCGCTGTTGCGGCGGGCATAGATGTGAATAGGCGTGCCGATCTTGCCCGACGTAATCAGTTCGCGCGCCTTGTAGTAGCGTGGGTCGAACCGAAGCAGATAGCCGACCCCCAGCTTGACGCCCGCCGCCTTGCACGCCGCGACAATCTTGGCTGCATCTTCCATGGTCGAGGCGATCGGCTTTTCAACGAAGAGATTTATGCCCTTTGCCGCAATGGCGAGCGCCGGATCGAGATGAAGGTGATCCGGGGTGCAGATGCTGACCAGATCAAGCTCTTCGGCAGCCAGCAGTTCCAGATGGGAGCTGTAGGCTTTGACGTTGCCGCGCAACTCACCTGCCAGCGCAGCGGCGCGTCCGATGTCGCTATCGACGACGGCGACGAGTTCAGCGCGGGGTTCGTTTGCGAAAATTGAAGCATGCATAGAGCCCATGAAGCCGGCTCCGATCACGGCAACACGAAATTTCCTTGTCATCTGCTTTCTCCATTGAATTCAGGCGTTGTGCGCGCACCGGCCACAGCATCCGCAAACCGCCGCGTGATCACATCGGGACGGGTGATGGCAGAACCGACCACGACAAACGCTGCGCCATATTCGATGGCTCTACGTGCATCGGTTGGTTCCCAGATGCGGCCCTCGGCCACAAACGGGATGCCCGCGCGGAAAAGATCTTCCATCAGCTTAAAATCCGGCGCCTCGGTCTGTGGCGAATAGGGCGTGTATCCAGACAGGGTCGTGCCCGCGAAGTCGGCACCTGCGGCAACCGCCGCCCGCCCTTCCTCCAAGGTGCTGATATCGGCCATGGCGATCCGGCCCGCCTGATGCACCGCCTCGACAAGGGCAGCGACGCTGTAGGGTCTTGGTCTCGCCGTGGCGTCAAACGCCACAATGTCTGCGCCCGCCTCGCAAAGCTGGCGAACGTCCTCCAGCGTCGGCGTGATGTAAATCTCTGAATCCGGATGCTCGATCTTGGTAATGCCGATGATGGGGACTCTGACGGCATTTCGCACGGCGGACACATTTGTGACGCCCTCGATACGAACCGCCTTCGCGCCACCCAGCACCGCCGCCTTGGCAAGTGCCACAATGTGATCTGTCGGCTGCAAGGGGCTGCCGTCAGCCGCTTGACAGGAAACGGCAAGTGTTCCGCGCAAGGCTTCAAGGATGCTCAAGTTCCAATACCCTTCGTCTCAAATTCGAGTTCACGGTATCCCAGTGAAATAAACCGTCAAGAAATTATTTATGATGAAAATTTCCGTCAAACCGTAAGAGCAGAAATCAACCCGGCGAAAAAGGGGTGCTCGCAGGGGTCTTAAACGTTGCGGTCGGTAACGCTTTGGGCGGTGTCGAGAATGGTAATAAGGCGGTCCGGCTCAGCCATCGTCATATAGGACGCCAGAGCATCGACAATCAGTAACTGGCTGATCTTGGAGGGAAAGGCGCCCCCGGTAAGCGGTGTCTCCGGCCAGGATGCCAACAGCACATGCGTGCACGTGGCTGCCAACGGGCTTTTCGATCGATTGGTGATCCCGATCACGCGTGCGCCCCTCGCATGCGCAAGCTCGGCAATCTTGACCGTATCAAGGGTCGAGCCCGAACTTGAAATCAGGAAGTAGACATCAGCGGGATTTGAGGTGGCAGCGGCCATAGTTGCGAGATGCGCGTCACGGGCGATATGGGAATGTACACCCAGGCGTGCGAGCTTGTATTCCAGATATTGCGCTGTGATCGCCGAAGCGGCGACGCCAAAAATCTCGATGTGTTTTGCCTGCAGCAATTCCTGGGCTACGGCTTGTATTATGCCACGATCGAGCAGCCGCTCCGTTTCATCGAGGGCCGTTCTTGCGGTCTCCACAAGATTCTGAACCGGATCTCCCGTTGATATCGGGACGCTGGTCTGGCTCTGTGTCGCCAACTCCTGCGCCAAAGCCAGCTTGAAATTCTGGAACCCAGTGAATCCCAGTTCACGGCAGAACCGCATCACGCTGGCTTCGGAGGATTGCGCGTCTTCTGCAAGTTCGGTGATACTTTTGTAAAGTACCGCCTGCGGGTCTTCCAACGTGTAATCTGCGACACGCTGCAGCGCGCGCGTCATATTCGGAGCGCGTGAGCGAATACTCGCAACGAGAGCCATATGCGGTGTCGGATTCACGTGATGTCCTTAAAAATGTTCTCCGACCCAGGGGGGCGGGCCGGAAAATATGCGGTCGCATGCCATTACGCCATCACGATCACCGTTTATCCACCCTGCTCTTGCAAGAAAACTCGCGGAGCGAAAGCCGCTATAGAGTGTTGCAAGATGTTCACTTGCGATTTTCACGATGGGTAAGCCGGCTTCATGCGTTCGGCAATACGGTGTGCCGTTTTCGATGGAGAGCGATAGCGTCTCGACCTGTTCGCCCTTCATTATCTCCAACGTGACCTGCTCGGTCACTGAGTTGTAGCCACGCGCCAGAAGCGCGTCCCTTGCGGAAAGGACCCGCATTAGAAACTCCTCCTGGTGGACGAGACGCCATCCCTTGTCCGGCATCGCGAAAACCAACTTGTCCTGCGCCGAACCGTGCCACCGCACCCGCGGGTATACGGTCGAGAATGTCCCCAAAAACCGCAATATGCACCGAGCCGCCCGTCCGGACAGCGCCGCCCAATCCCGGATGATCATACATTCGGGATTGCTCGTATCGATGATCACATACGCAACGTCCTCGTCCTCGTCGAAGACGTAAATGGATGTCGGGGGATCCGGCCACGCCAAAAGAAGGGACCATTGTGCCGCACTACGCTGCAGATTACCTGCCTCCACCACGCATTGTCGCTCATGAATAGAGGCCAAGGTCGGCAGCGCGGCAGATAGCGTCAGCTCCCGGCAACGGTACTTTTCCTTGATTTTATAAAGCTCTGACGTTTCCGCTTCGTAGATGATTTCCGATCCGGCCAATTCATATCCACCTCTTCGATAAACGGGGCGGGTTGATGCAAACAAGGTTGTGAGAAAAGCGCCTCTGTTGGCAGCGATCGCACCCGCATCCTCCAGGATGGTATCTGCGAGACCCATGCCGCGGTATTCGGGTAGAATGGCCACATGTGCAATGTTGCATGCTGGCACGGCTCTGCCACCGAACCAGTGCCCGGTGGTGATGAGAGCGAAGACCGCCGCCGGCCTATCCTCATGGTCGGCGATATAAAAATTTTCGAGGCCCACCTTGCCCACATAGGCTTCAGTCTGTTGCACCGTAAACCCGAAGGACGTTGCATAGGCCTTCACGATGAAATCCGCATCCTGTGTTACTGCAATACGTGACGCCATGGTTCGCCTTGGTGATAATTGCCAGAAAAATTCTAACTCTGAAAAATATTTTTATACGAACGATGCGCAGCTGTCGAGGCCGCCAGCCTATCGGCTCGGTCATTTCCCGGAACGCCGAATAGGCGGCGGTGACAATTGCGACAAGTTGCGAAGAGCAGTGGCGCGCACAAGCCTAAATCGGATGAGCTTTCGAAAAGGATGAACGCCCGCCCGTCTCTCCGACTTGCAGGCGCTCTGATTGAGCAGCGGGGCCGCCACCGTCGGCCCGCCGGCCGGCTTTGGTCAATGCCGGTTGGTGACGACGACCGGAATCAGCAGGTCGCCCCAGTGGCCGTCGCCGCCGTGATGACGGGCCGAGCGCACCAGTTCGACCGAGACGCCAGCCTCGACGGCCTTCATGACCGATTGGTTCAGCCGATGCAGGTCGTTGGCGAGCATGCGGATCGTCGTCTGCTGATCCTCGCTCATGCTGCTTGCCTGCTCTTCGGCCCGTTCTCTGACGCGTGTAATGGATGCCATGATCTTCTCCTCCTCTTCGAGTTATTCCGCAGCCGGCTTGAACTGCGCATGTTCGGTCGAGCCGTGCATCGCCGTGGTCGAAGACCGACCACCGGTGATGGCGAGCGACACGGCGTCGAAATAGCCGGTGCCGACCTCGCGTTGATGTTTTGTGGCGGTATAGCCATTGACCTCAGCGGCGAATTCCGCCTGCTGCAGCTCGGAATAGGCCGACATCTGCCGCTGCCGGTAGCCGCGCGCCAGTTCGTACATGCCGTAGTTCAGCTGGTGGAAGCCAGCGAGCGTGATGAACTGGAACTTGTAGCCCATCGCCCCGAGTTCGCGCTGGAACCTTGCGATCGTCGCTTCGTCGAGGTTCTTCTTCCAGTTGAAGGAGGGCGAGCAATTATAAGCGAGCAGCTTGCCGGGATGAACCTTGTGCACGCCTTCGGCAAAACGCCGCGCCTGATCGAGGTCCGGCTTCGAGGTCTCGCACCAGATGAGATCGCAATGCGGCGCATAGGCGACGGCGCGCGCGATGCAGGGCTCGATGCCGTTTCGCACCTGATAGAAACCTTCGACCGTGCGCCCGGCATCATAGTCGACGAAGGGCTGGTCGCGCTCGTCGATGTCTGACGTCAAGAGCTTTGCCGCTTCCGCGTCGGTGCGGGCAATGACGAGCGTTGCAACGCCCATGACGTCGGCGGCAAGCCGTGCGGCGTCGAGATTGCGGATATGGGCGGCCGTCGGGATCAGCACTTTGCCGCCGAGATGGCCGCATTTCTTCTCCGAGGCGAGCTGGTCCTCGAAGTGCACGCCAGCAGCGCCGGCCTCGATATAGGCCTTCATGATTTCGAAAGCGTTGAGCGGTCCGCCAAAGCCTGCTTCCGCGTCGGCAACGATCGGCGCGAACCAGGTTTCGACGGAGAGCCCCTGGGCTTCCGCGGTCTCGATCTGATCGGCGCGCTGCAGCGTGCGGTTGATGCGTTTGGCAAGTTCCGGACCGGCATTGGCCGGATAAAGGGACTGGTCGGGATACATCGCCGACGCCGTATTGGCGTCGGCCGCCACCTGCCAGCCGGAGAGATAAATCGCCTTCAGCCCGGCGCGCACCATCTGCATGGCCTGGTTGCCGGAAAGTGCGCCGAGCGCATTGACGAAATCCTCCTGATGCAGAAGCCGCCACAACCGGTCCGCCCCCATTTCGGCCAGCGTATGGCTGAGCGCCACCGAGCCCCTCAGTCGCTGCACGTCATCGGCCGAGTACGGTCGGTCGATGCCGTCGAAACGATCGGCTGAAGCGTTTGGGACAAGCTTGTAAAAATCCGTCATGCTGTTCTCCTGACTAAAAGCTTGATAAAGGCTGCTGCGTGACAAGATTGACAATATGACGCGCTATGACCAGAAAAACCTTTGATTTCCGGAGTGGAAAGAGGTTAAGATGAGGAGGATTGACAGAGTGGCGCTGTGAATTTGTAAAATTTTGTAAATATGAGCGCTCCTTCCTGTCAAAGGGTGTGACATGGCGGAACGAAAGATATTCGCAGGCCCGAAAGTCAGGCGCATCCGCAATGCGCTGGCGCTGACGCAGACCGCCATGGCCGAAGCGCTGGAAATATCGCCGTCCTATCTGAACCTGATCGAGCGCAACCAGCGGCCGTTGACGGTGCAGCTCCTTCTCAAGCTTGCAAGCGTCTACAGGGTCGATCTGGAAGAGTTGCGGGGGCAGACCGGCGGCAGTCTCGGCCAGCTCAAGGAGGTCTTTGCCGATCCACTGCTTTTGGGCGAGCTGCCGGGTGATCAGGAGTTGGTGGAGGTGGCCGAGGCCGCACCCAATGCCGCGAGCGGCATGATCAAGCTCTACCGCGCCTATCGCGAGCAGGCGGCAAGGTTGTCCGATCTGACGGCGCTGATGGCCGCCGAAGGGCATGCGCCGGTCGCCGCCGGCCGCTTGCCGCTGGACGAGGTGCGCGAGACGCTGGAGCGTAGGTCCGGCTATTTCGGACAGATCGAGACGGCGGCGGAAGCCTTTGCCGCCACGCTGCCCCGGGGCGTCGATCTTGCCGCCGGGCTGAAGGATTGGCTGCGCTCCGAGCGCGGCATCGCGGTGCGTGTCTTGCCCGTCCACGTCATGCCGGATCTGCGCCGCCGTTTCGATCGCCATTCGATGCGGCTTTTCATCTCGGAGCGCCTGTCACAGGCCGACCGTGCGCATGAGATATCAATCGAGGCCGCGACTCTCGCTTTGCTGCCGGCAATCGATGCCGAACTCGCCGATCTCTCGCTCTCCTCCGCCGAGGCGCGCCGCATCGCTCGCTTCGAGCTTGCCCGTATCGCCGCGCTGGCGCTTGCAATGCCCTACGAGGCCTTTCTTTCGGCGGCGAAGGCAACGCGCTACGATATCGATATTCTGCGTGCGCGCTTCGGCGTCTCTTTCGGCCAGGCGGCCGCGCGCCTTGCCATGCTGCAGCGCCCGGGCGCGGCCGCCATTCCCTTCTTCCTGATCGAGATCGATGCCGCCGGCCACCGGCTGCGCAGGGCAGGCGCCCAGGGCTTCCCGCAGGCCCGTTTCGGCGGCGGCTGTCCGAAGCTCAATATCCATGCCGCCTTCCTGCAGCCGGGCCAGATCCTCGCCGAAACGGTCGTCATGCCTGACGGCGCATCCTTCCTGACGGTCGCCCGCACCCTGGGGGGACCGAGCGTCGAATTCGGCGAAAGGGTCAGACGCACCGCGATCCTGATCGGCTGCGATGCCGCCCTTGGCGAGGGCGTGGTCTATGGGCAGGCGATGGCGCTCGAGCCGGTCGCAGTCGGTCCAGCCTGTCGCCTTTGCGAGCGGCGTGGATGCCTTTCCCGGGCCGAGCCGCCGGTGACGAGACCGCTCGGGCTCGACGAGATGGTGGCAGGCCTCAGCGCCTTCGACTTCCAGTGATTGTGAAATCATTGAGCGCGCAGGATTTTGCGCTTGTGGGCTTAGAAATTCCTTCTTAGTCTGCGTCGAAAACCAGAGGGAAAAGATGCCCCGGGTGCGGAATCTTTGAAAAAAACAGGAGAAGTCATGAGGTCAACCATCCTATGCGTGACAGCCGCCGCCGTTACCGCACTCCTTGCTGCCGCGCCGGCCTATGCGCAGGAGCGCGTGGTCAACGTTTACAACTGGTCGGATTATATCGACGACTCCATCCTGACCGACTTCACCAAGGAAACCGGCATCAAGGTCGTCTACGACACCTTCGATTCCAACGAGACCGTGGAAACCAAGCTGCTTGCCGGCGGCACGGGTTATGACGTCGTCGTTCCCACTGCCGACTTCCTGCAGCGCCAGATCCAGGCCGGCGTCTTCCAGAAGCTCGACAAGTCGAAACTGCCGAACATTTCCAACATGTGGGATGTGATCCAGCAGCGCACCGCCGAATATGACGCCGGTAACGAACACGCGGTCGATTACATGTGGGGCACGGACGGCATCGGCTACAACGTCAAGAAGGTCGCTGAAATCCTCGGTCCCGATGTCAAGCCCGGCCTTGAAGTGATCTTCGATCCGAAGGTCGCCGAAAAGTTCAAGGATTGCGGCATTTACGTTCTCGACACGCCGAAGGACGTCATCTCCACGGCGTTCCGTTATCTCGGCCTCGACCCGAACTCCACAAAGGCTGAGGATTTCAAGAAGGCCGAAGAGCTGCTGACGGCCGTTCGCCCCAATATCCGCAAGTTCCACTCGTCCGAATATATCAACGCGCTTGCCAACGGCGACATCTGCATCGCCTTCGGCTATTCCGGCGACATGCTGCAGGCTCGCGACCGTGCGGCCGAAGCCAAGAATGGCGTCGAAGTCAATTATTCGATCCCCTCGCAGGGCGCCCAGATGTGGTTCGATATGATGGCGATCCCCGCCGATGCGCCCCATGTCGCGGAAGCCCACGAGTTCCTGAACTACATGATGAGGCCTGAGGTCATCGCCAAGGCCAGCGACCACACCTTCTATGCCAACGGCAACAAGGCTTCGCAGCAGTTCGTCAGCAAGGAGATTCTGGAAGACCCGGCGATCTATCCGACCGAAGAGGTGATGAAGAACCTCTTCACGGTCAAGCCGTGGGATCCGAAAACGCAGCGTCTGGGGACGCGCCTCTGGACGAAGGTCGTCACCGGCCAGTAATTCAGCCTTGGGCCCGGACGGAAACGTCCGGGCCTTTCAATTACCGGCAGGGGTGGAGGCCGGCAGAACCTTATATTTCGGGGAATAATATGAAGTCTCTCGGCAATATCCGCCGCGCTTTTGCGCCTTGGACCGATCCGTCTGCAAAACCCTTCATTGCTTTCAAGAATGTCACCAAGCGCTTTGGCGATTTTACCGCCGTCGACGATCTGTCGCTGAACATCTACCACCGCGAGTTCTTCGCGCTACTCGGCGCGTCGGGTTGCGGCAAGTCGACGCTCCTGCGCATGCTTGCCGGTTTCGAACAGCCGACCTCGGGCGAAATCGTGCTCGACGGCACCGACATGGCCGGCACGCCGCCCTACAGGCGCCCGGTCAACATGATGTTCCAGTCCTATGCGCTTTTCCCGCACATGACGGTCGAGAAGAATATTGCCTTCGGCCTGAGGCAGGACGGCATGTCGAAGGACGAGATGACTGACCGCGTCTCGCAGATGCTGAAGCTGGTCAAGCTGGAGCAGTTCGCTTCCCGAAAGCCGAACCAGCTTTCCGGCGGCCAGCGCCAGCGCGTGGCGCTGGCTCGCTCGCTTGCCAAGCGCCCGAAGGTGCTTCTGCTCGACGAACCGCTCGGCGCGCTCGACAAGAAGCTGCGCGAGGAAACCCAGTTCGAGCTGATGGACCTGCAGCAGAACCTCGGCCTCACCTTCGTCGTCGTCACCCACGACCAGGAAGAGGCGATGACCATGGCCGACCGCATCGCCGTCATGAGCCACGGCAAGGTCGTGCAGGTGGCGACGCCGGCGGAGATCTACGAGGCGCCGAATTCCCGCTTCGTCGCGGATTTCATCGGCGACGTGAACATCTTCGACGGCAAGGTCGCCTCATCGGGCAACGGCACCATCGAGATATCAATCGACAGCGGCTTCAGCGTGCGCGTTGCCGCCGCCGAGACACCCTCGGCCGGCAGCGCCGTCGGCTTCGCCATCCGGCCGGAAAAGATGCGGGTCGGGCGCACGCCTCCTGCCAACGCTTCGGTCAACGCCGCCAGGGGCGAACTCTGGGACATCGCCTATCTCGGCGACATGACCGTCTTCCATGTGAAATTGCAGAGCGGCAATATCGTCAAGGCCTCGTCCCTCAATGCGCAGCGCTCCGTCGACGACCCCTTCACCTACGACCAGGAAGTCTGGGTCTCTTTCGATGAGAACGCCGGCATTCTGCTGAAGGATTGACATCATGGGCAAGCTCACCTCCGGCCTCTACAATCGCCTCGTCATCGCCATCCCCTACACTTGGCTGCTGCTCTTCTTTCTGGCGCCCTTCTTCATCGTCTTCCGCATCTCACTGTCAACGACGGCGATCGCCATGCCGCCTTACGAGCCCGTCTTCTCACTTGCCGACGGTTGGGCCGGGCTCTGGAGCAAGATCGGAGAGCTCTCTTTCGACAATTACAGCTACCTCACCGAGGACTCGCTCTATTTCAATGCCTATGTCTCGAGCGTGGTGATTGCCGGGATCTCCACTTTCCTCACACTGCTGATCGCCTATCCGATCGCCTATGGCATGGCGCAAGCGCCGCGCAGCATCCGTCCGACGCTGGTGATGCTGGTCATCCTGCCGTTCTGGACGAGCTTCCTGATTCGCGTTTATTCCTGGATCGCGATCCTGAAGCCGGAAGGGCTTCTCAACCAGCTTCTCCTGTCGCTGCACATCATCGACAGCCCGCTGATCATCCTCAACACCAATACCGCCGTCTATATCGGCATCGTCTATTCCTATCTGCCTTTCATGGTGCTCCCGCTTTATTCGGCTCTGGAGAAGATGGACGGTACGCTGATCGAGGCGGCGCAGGATCTTGGTTGCACGCCGATCAAGGCCTTCTGGCGCGTCACCTTTCCGCTGTCGATCCCCGGCGTGGTGGCCGGCTGCATGCTGGTCTTCATTCCCGCCGTCGGTGAATTCGTCATTCCCGACCTGCTCGGTGGTTCGCAGACGCTGATGATCGGCAAGACGCTCTGGAACGAATTCAACGCCAACCGCGATTGGCCGGTCTCCTCGGCGGTCGCAACGATCCTGCTGATGATCCTGGTGATCCCGATCGTCTTCTTCCAGAACGCCCAGGCCAAGGCCGAAGAGCGGGGGAAATAACTCATGCTGAAATGGACCCGTTTCAACATCATCTCCGTCACGCTCGGCTTTGCCTTTCTCTACCTGCCGATCGTGCTCCTGGTGATCTTCTCCTTCAACGAATCGAAGCTCGTCACCGTCTGGGGCGGCTTCTCCACCAAGTGGTATGTCTCGCTGCTCTCGAACCAGGGCCTGCTTGACGCCGCCTGGGTGACGATCCGTGTCGGCCTGCTGTCGGCGACGGTCGCAACCATCCTCGGCACGATGGCGGCGCTGACGCTGGTGCGCTACACCCGCTTTCGTGGCCGCATGCTGTTTTCGGGCATGATTTACGCGCCGCTCGTCATGCCCGACGTCATCACCGGCCTGTCGCTGTTGCTGCTCTTCGTCGCGATCGGTTTCGACCGCGGCTTCTGGACGATCACGCTCGCGCATACGACGCTGACCATGTGCTTCGTCGCCGTCGTCGTGCAGTCGCGCCTGTTGAGCTTCGATCAATCGATTGAGGAAGCGGCGCAGGATCTCGGCGCGCCGCCGGTGCGGACTTTCTTCGAGATCACCCTGCCGATCATCGCGCCGGCTGTGCTCTCCGGCTGGATCCTTGCCTTCACCCTGTCGCTCGACGACCTGGTGATCGCCAGTTTCACGTCGGGGCCGGGCGCCACCACGCTGCCGATGAGGATCTACAGCCAGGTGCGCCTCGGCGTGACGCCTGAGATCAATGCGGTGTGCACGATCCTGATCGCGATCGTGACCGTTGGTGTCATCTGCGCCTCGGTCGTCACCAAGCGCCGTGAAATCCAGCGCCAGCGGGACGAGCGCGCGGCAGCCGCCGGCGCGTGAGGTCTAAAGCGCGAGCTCCTCGCGCTTTATTGCGCCTGAGGCGTATTGCCGAAAAGCGGAACCGGCGAGATCACCGGGTTCGGCCATGAGCCGCCGATGAAGAACGGCAGAAGCGGCAGCTCCGCCGCCTTGGCAGGATCGGTTGCATCAAGCGATCCGGAAAGCGCCAGCCCGTTCGACTGATAGGTGATGACGCCGGAAAGCGTCAGCGTCTGTGTGGCGCCGGCGATGCGGGCGTCGTGCATTTCGGCGGAACCGTTGGCAAAATCGGCCTGAAGGTTGAGCTGGTTGAAGGCGAAGGCGCCGCCTGCCGCCGCGCTCAGCGGAAAGAACGGTTTTTCGGCCGCCTGCGTCCGGAGTGCTGCGGCATCGATGCCGGGAATCGTACCTTCTCCCGTCCAGAAGTGCAGCTTGCCGGTGACGTCGGCAATGCCGGTCGTCCAGATCGCCTTCGGCGACTGCAGGTCGAGATCGAGCGATCCGGTTGCAAGCGGCAACGGACCTTTCAGCTGCAGGCGCTCGGCAAGGGCTGCGAAATTGGCATTGCGGATCGACAGCCGCAGCTTGCCGCCGCCGTCGAAGTCGCGCTGCGTCGCTTCCAGATGCGCGGTCATTTCACCGCCTTCGAACTGGCTGTCGCCAATATCGAATTTGGCCTCGCCACCGGCAACGATCATGCTGGCGCCGACATCGGAAAGCTCGAAGAGACCCATCTGTGCGCGCCGTGCCGAAAGCCTGACGTCGACATCGAGCGCCCGCAGCGGTCCGCTTATGCCGGCGGAGATTTCCTCCGCCTCGCCGGCGGCGAGCCTGAGCGCAAAGGCGTCGAGGAACGGCTTGAGGTTCATCTGGTCGAAGGCGAGCGTGCCGCCGATCTTCGGTCGTTTGCCGGGTTGGGTGAAAAGGTCCATCACCCCGGTGGCGCTCGCTTCGTTCAACGAAAGACTGAGATTGTTGAAACGCAGGCCGTTGCCCGACGACATGATGTCGGATTCCAGCGAAGCGCTCTTCAGCGTTGCGATGCCGGGGATCGATTTGCCCGACCATGTCAGAAGTGCGGGCAAATCGGGAATGCTGGCGGTGATATTGCCGGAAAGGGCCGAAAGATTGGCGATGCTGGCAATGCCCTGGAAGTGCGCGGTCAAAAGGTTTGATGTGAGCGACGTTCGTGTCTCGGCATTCCTGCCGGCAAAGGCGAGCAGTGGCTGGCGCGAGGCGAAATCGACCTTCAGGTCTTCGCCATTGATACGGGCGATGACCACCGCCGAGATCGCGCCGGATAGTCTCGGCCAGGCGATATCGGCGGTGACGCTGTCGAAGTGATAGGTCGTGGCGGACTTGATGTCGGTGACCACAAGCGTGCCGTCCTCGACGGTCACCGCGCCGATCTCGGCATCGAGATCGGGATCGAGCACCTCAGCTCCGTTTTCGTAACGCACGCCGCTGATCGCGCGTGCGAGCAGGCCGGCATAACTCCAGTCGATCAGCCCTTTCTCGTCGCGCGTCAGCGCCAGCTTGGGGCGCACCAGGTGGAATTCATGGAAGCTCGTCCGGCCTCTCAACGCATCGATGAGGCTAAAATCGGCCGACAGGCTTTCAATGCTGCCGAGCAGCTTGTCGCCGCTTTCGCGCGGCTGGCGGATGGTGATCTGGTTCAGCGTGATGCGCGGCGTCGGCCAGAATTCGAGAACCGGACTACCCTTGATCTCGGCATGGTAGCCGGTCCATTTCGACAGCGCGTCCTCGATACCGGAGCGCACGAAGCCGGTCGAGATGAGATAGGGTGCGGCAACCCTGAGCGCCACGAAAAGCGCCAGCGCGATCAGCAGGAACACCGTCGACAGGCGGGCAAAGGCCGGAAGCCAGCGCGAAACGGGTCCGATCTTCCTGCGCCACCTGCGATGTCTTGACGTGCTCATGATCTCCGCCGGCAAATTCAGCCGGTCATCCCGTTATGCGCTGATTTCGCCGGATATAGGAAATGCCAGGCATATGCAAATCTCTTAGAGCGCCGCACGTCTTTTCAGACGCGCAAAGGACGCTGTAAACTTTGAATTGACGGCATCGGATCGCGCCGGTTCCGTACTTTATAACGCAATGCAGCATGATATAAGGGCGGTATTGGGGAGGAGGATTGAATGCAAGATAACAGACCGCTTTGGGTGCCCTCGGAGGATGCCGTTGCAAAAAGCCCGATCCATGCCTTCATGGAGCGCTGCAATGCCGATTTCGGGCTTTCTCTTTCAGGCTTTGAGGATCTGCATGCATGGTCGGTGGCCGAGCGGGAGAATTTCTGGTCGACCGTCTGGGATTTCTGCGGCGTCAAGGGAGTGCGCGGCGTAGAGGTGTTAGCCAATGGCGACCGTATGCTGGATGCTCGCTTCTTTCCCGATGCGACGCTGAACTTCGCGGAGAATCTTCTGTCGGGCCGCGGTGACGGCGATGCGATCATCTTCCGCGGCGAGGACAAGGCCGAGGACCGCTGGTCGTGGGACCGGCTGCGTGTGCAGGTCTCGAAGCTGCAGCAGGCCTTCGCAGCACTCGGCATCGGCAAGGGCGACCGTATCGCCGCGATGATGCCGAACATGCCGGAAACCGTCGCCGCCATGCTCGCCGCCGCCTCGATCGGCGCCATCTGGTCGTCCTGTTCGCCTGATTTCGGCGAGCAGGGTGTGCTCGACCGCTTCGGCCAGATTGAGCCGAAGCTGTTCATTGCCTGCGATGCTTATTGGTATTCCGGCAAGCTGCAGGATGTCGGCGCCAAGGTCGCGACGGTCGCAAAAAATCTGGGTGTGCCCACAGTCATCGTCCACTACGCCGGCGATGCGGAGGCCGTGGCGCGTAAGACGCCGGGGGCTTTAACGCTTGAGGCCTTTGTCGCGCCCTATGAGGCAAGGGAGGTCGAGTTCACGCAGCTTGGTTTTTCGCACCCGCTCTACATTCTCTTTTCGTCGGGCACGACAGGCGTGCCGAAATGCATCGTGCATTCGGCCGGCGGCACGCTGCTGCAGCATCTCAAGGAGCAGCGGCTGCATTGCGGCCTGCAGGCGGGCGAGAAGCTGTTCTATTTCACCACCTGCGGCTGGATGATGTGGAACTGGCTGGTCAGCGGTCTCGCCAGCGGCGCGACGCTCTGCCTGTTCGACGGTTCGCCCTTCGCCCCCGATGGCAACGTGCTGTTCGACTATGCCGAGGCCGAAAAATTCGCCATCTTCGGCACCTCGGCGAAATATATCGATGCGGTGCGCAAGGGCGGGCTGACGCCGCGCGTCAGCCACGATCTCTCCAGCCTGCGGCTGATGACCTCCACCGGTTCGCCGCTGTCGCCGGAAGGGTTCACCTTCGTCTACGAGGGCATCAAGGAAGACGTACAGCTCGCCTCGATCTCAGGCGGCACCGATATCGTCTCCTGCTTCGTGCTCGGCAATCCGCTGCAGCCGGTCTGGCGCGGCGAAATCCAGGGGGCCGGCCTCGGCCTTGCGGTCGACGTCTGGAACGATGACGGCAAGCCGGTGCGTGGGGAGAAGGGTGAGCTCGTCTGCACCAAGGCCTTCCCCTCGATGCCGGTGATGTTCTGGAACGACCCCGATGGCGCCAAATATCGCGCCGCCTATTTCGACCGGTTCGACAATGTCTGGTGCCACGGCGATTTCGCCGAATGGACGGAGCATGGCGGCCTTGTCATTCACGGCCGCTCGGATGCGACGCTCAATCCTGGTGGTGTTCGAATCGGCACGGCCGAGATCTACAATCAGGTGGAGCAGATGGAGGAGGTGGCCGAGGCGCTCTGCATCGGCCAGGACTGGGACGACGACGTGCGCGTCATCCTCTTCGTCCGCCTTGCCCCGGATGTGACGCTGACCGAGGATCTCGTCAAGGCGATCAAGACCCGCATCCGCACCGGCGCCTCGCCGCGGCACGTGCCGGCGAAGATCATCGCGGTTGCCGATATTCCCCGCACCAAGTCCGGCAAGATCGTCGAGCTTGCCGTGCGCGAGGTCGTTCACGGCCGGCCGGTGAAGAACCAGGAAGCGCTTGCCAATCCAGAGGCGCTGGGGCTCTTCGCCGGGCTAAGCGAGCTGAAGGATTGACAGCGATCGTAGATTACAAGCTTTCACCCTTTATCAATTTCCTGTCATGGAAACCTTTCGTTAAGAAAGGTTTGTCAAAGGTGAAGCTAACTTGGGGGCCGCACATGAACTATGCGGCCTGGGGCCTTCGGGCCTCCGAAACATGACGTTGATCGACTGAGCTCTTGTTGAACAGCACCAAATTCAAAGGCGGCCTCCTGGCTGCCTTTTCTTTATCAACCGGCCAGCACCCGCTGCGACGGGAAGGTGATCTCGACGAGCGTGCCCTCGTTCGGCGCCGAATTGATCGAGAAGGTCGCTCGGTTGGCATCCACCATCGCCTTGGTCAACGGCAGGCCGAGCCCGGTGCCGTCACCGCGGTGACGCGATTGGGTCGAGGAGACCTGCCGGAACGGCTTCATCGCCTGGTCGAGTTCGTTGCGCGTCATGCCGATGCCGGTATCGCGGACCCTCAACACAACGCTGCCATTGGCTTCATAGGAGGTGGAAACGACGATCTGCCCGCCTGACGGGGTGAAGCGGATGGCGTTCGACAGGATGTTGAGCGCGATCTGCTTGATCGAGCGCAGATCCGCCACGACCTCGGGTACCGCATGCGACAGCGCCGTGCGGATGATGACGCGCTGGCCGTTCGCCTGCGGCTGTACCAGAGCCACAGCCTCGGAAACTGCCTCGTTGAGGCCGACGGCGGCAAAATCGAGATCCATCTCGCCCGCCTCGATCTTCGAAATGTCGAGCAGGTCGTTGACGATATCGAGGACGTGCCGGCCGGAGCGGCCGATGTCGTTGGCATATTCGATATAACGCGGATGGCCGATCGGCCCGAAGCGCTCGCCGGCCATCATGTCGGAAAAGCCGATGATGGCGTTGAGCGGCGTGCGGATCTCGTGACTGACGCGGGCGAGGAAATCGGTCTTGTGGGCGTTGGCGGTTTCGGCCGCACCCTTGGCGTTGCGCAGCTCGTCCTCGGTGCGCTTCCACTGGGTGATATCGCGGATGACGGCGCAATAGCCGTTGGAGGAGGTGAGCTGGCCCATCGTCATGAACAGCGGTACGAAGCCGCCGGCGGCCTCGCGGCCGATCACTTCGCGCCCGTCGTTCAACACGCTTGCCACGCCATGGTCGGAGAGGCCGTTCAGATAGTCGATGACTGCCTTCTGGCTCTCATGGGCAAACAGCATGACGAAGGGTTTGCCGCGAGTTTCCTGTTCGTCGTAATTGAAAAGCGCGCTGGCCGACCGGTTCATCGAGCGGATATCGCCCTCCGTGCCGATGACGACGACGCCGTCGGTCGCCGTTTCCAGGATCGAGCGCAATTCTTCCACTTCGACCTGGAGTTTAGCGACCTTCTCGACCATCCGCTCGGGGCGGCCTTCAGAGCGGCCCTCGGACCGGCCATCGGAGCGGCTTGCGTCGCTGCGGCCATCTTCCTTGCCTTCCACCGGCATCAGCGCCAGCATCAGGGCGTTGGCGTCTTCCCAGCGCACAGATTGCAGCCGCGCGGTCACCGGCGCCAGCGTATCATCAGCCTTGACGAGCATCATGGTGCCGGAGCCTGCGGCATTCTCCTCGAGTTCGCGGCGCTGCAGCAGGGCTTCGATGCCGCCCACTTCGCGCAATGCCTCGAGCGTGCCGTAGCCCGTCAGCCGCATGAATTCCGGATTGGCATGGATCAGCGCATCGCCGATATGGATGAGCACGGCAACAGGCAGTTGGTCGACCGTTCCCACCGAAAGCCCGTCCGTCATCTTGATGCGCGGCGGGATGAAGCTGGTGAGAACCTCGATCTGGCTGGTCGTCTCCTCAAGCCCTTCCGTTGCCTCGTCCTCGGCGATGACGTCAGGCTCTTCGGCGGCGCCATCGTCTTCGCGCTCCGCCTCGACGGCATTCTCGAGGATCGCTTCCTGCGGCGCGATCTCCTCGATCGACGATATGTCTGCCTCGTCGGTAGTGGGTGTTTCGCCCTCGAACGCTTCGGGTCCGGAGGCCTCTTCGAAGCCGGTTGTTTCCGTGGCGCTGGGTTCCATCGGCGCCGCGGCGTTGGGTTCCATCGGCGCCGGGGCGACAGGCTCTTCCTTGCGGGTGCCGAAGGCTTCGAGGCGCTTGGCGATCTCGCGGAAATTGGCCTGTTCGGCAGCCGTCAGTCCGGCGCCGCTGTTGTGGAGCTGAACGATCTTGTCGGAGAAACGGCGATTGGGCGTTTCCGAAATCCGAAGCGCCGGCGGCTCGTCCGAAACATCCGCTGCCGGCTCGGCGGCAGGTGCTTCGTCGGCGCCGACCGCCTGTTCTTCTACGGCATTCTCCGGCGCTGATGTCTGCACGATCGCCTTTTCGGCAGTGATCTCTTCCGATCCTGTCTCTTCGGTCTCCGGCTCGGCTGCCGTAAACGCTTGGTCGTCGATCTCTTCCGCTGCGATGGTTTCGGCCGAGACCTCTTGGGGGGCGGCTTCCGCTTCATCTGCCACTTCGGCGACGGGCTCTGCAACTGGACCGAGGCTCGCTGCATCATGGCCGATACCATCAGGGCCGAGTGTCAGGCCGAGCGCCAGCGGATCTTCCTGTGCATCGGAAAGCCGGACCACGCCGAAGCCGCGGAAGCCATCGAAGTCGCGGTTGCGGGTATAGGTCGGCAGCGCCGCCAGATCGACCGGAACGACGAGGCTGGTGCCTTCGACCGGCCAGAGGATCGTCTTGCCCGACCACGTGTCGCGGCGGGCGAGCGCCTCGGAAAGCTTGCCGTCAGGATCGAGATTGAAGAGGGCGGCGACATCGCCGAAGGCAGAACCGATAATGTCGGACGCATGCGGACCGACGGCCTCGGCAAATTCGTGGCTGACCTCTGTGAACCGGCCCTCGGCGTCGATCTTCCAGACGAAGCGCGTGGCGCGGCTGTTCGGCCTGAAGACGAAGCCGGGCTCAGCCGCAAGCTCAGGGGCAGGGGGCGTATCGGGGACGAGAGACGGTGCGATGGCGGGTTCTTCGTGAACCGCTGCCGGCGCCTCTTCGACAGGCGTTTCGCCGGCTTCAACAGGCGGTTCCGCCGCCGTCGCCGTTTCCACCGTCTCCGCAATGGAGGTCACATCGTCCTCGATGATCGCGGCGGGCTCGGTGGCCTCATCCGCGCTTCTATCGATCATGTCGCCGTCGCTCTCCGGCTCCGCATCCGCGGCAGGGTGGGTCTCTTCACTCGCCTCGTCTGCGGATGCCGCGTCTGTCTCGGCTGGCTGTTCGTTTTCGCCGGCGATCTCTTCGAGAGTCTCCTCGACCTCCTCGATCCCCGAAACGGCGTCGATGATTTCGGTAAAGCCTGCTGGGGTGACAGGGTCGTCTTGAAGCACTTCGGCCGGCGGCGCGCTTTCTTCCTGTGCGGGCGCATCGACCGGGTCGAGCGTGGACGCATCGACTGGATCGAGCGCGGGCGCGTCGAGCGGGTCGAGATGACCGATCGCGGTCTCCACCGCAAAGAGCAGATTAAGCGCCGGATCGTCGCTGAGCTTGCCGACCGCGGCCGGAAGATTGCCTCTGCCGGTCGCGACGGGTCGCTTCACCAATCGGTCGGGATGCGCGCCGGCAAGGTTGATCAAGGTCTTTGCAGTCTGCTCGGAGATCCCGAGCGAGGCAAAGCCCGGCGAAGCCGCGATGACTTCGCCATCGGCGCCGATCACCGCCATATGCGTATCGGGATCATCAAGTCCCTGCAGCATCTGGGCGGCCGATGCGCCGGCCGCGAGGGGCTTTGCCGAGACCGGCACCGAAAACAGGATGGCCTTTTCGCCCTGGGAAAGCCGGATCAGTTCGGCCGCCGCCTGCACCTGCGCACGCTGGAAGCCCCTGGCGACGCGGATCATCAGGCTGCGGCTGTCGCCGATATCGGTGAGCTGGCGCGCCGCCGTTTCCAGCTGGCGGAAGGTAATGTCGGTGCGGTCGACCCCCTGATCGAGCAGGTCATAGACTGCCGAATGGCCGAAAAGCTCCGCACCCGCACCGTTCGCCCAGAGCAGGCGCGCAAGATCGGCCGAAAACAGCACCATGGCCTCGCCGCGTGAAAAGCGTTCCCGCACCCGTGCATGCACGGCGATATCGATGAACGGATATTGGACTGCGGGCATGTTCGAACCTTGTCGCTGTCGGCCTTCTCAAATTAACGGCTTATTAATAACTGCGGGGCGCATGCCGGTCCAGAAGAGGAGGGGGTTTTCGGCCGGAAAGGTTAACGTCTTGTGCACTGCACAATAATTGTTGCAATGCACAATGAAATGTCTTATATAAGCATCATCCAACTAACGCAGGCAGCGGCTGCCTCAACCCAAAGGATGCGACCCATGGCTACCATAAAGACCGACGACGTTTTTTCAATCGCTTCTTTCGACCCGTCCAAGTTCACGGAATCCTTCCGTGAATTCGCCGAAAAGGGCGCTCAGCAGTCGAAGGATGCCTATGCCAAGCTGAAGACCGCTGGCGAGGAAGCCGGCAAGACGCTCGAAGCCACCGTCCAGACGGCTCAGGCCGGCAGCGTCGAGATCGGCCTGAAGGCGATCGACATCCTGCGCATCAACTCCGAGAACTCGCTGTCGCACTTCGAAGCGCTGCTCGGCGTCAAGTCCCCGGCCGAATTCTTCGAGCTGCAGACCTCGTTCATCCGCAAGCAGGCCGAACTCACCGTCGAGCAGGCGAAGTCGATCCAGGAAACCACCAAGCAGGTGGCCGAGAAGCTCGCAAAGCCCTCCAAGGACGCCGCCGAAAAGGCCATGGCTTCCTTCAAGGTTGCCTGATCGGTCTTTACCGATCGGAGATAAAAGTCTGGACCTCGCGTCCAGCCTTTTTGTATATTGACGAGGAATGGGGCTTGAATTCATCTCCAAGTCCTCGTATGTGACCCCCGTCGCGCCAAGCGCGATTTATGCGGTTGTAGCTCAGTTGGTTAGAGCGCAGGTTTGTGGCACCTGAGGTCGGAGGTTCGAGACCCCCCAACCGTACCATCTCCCACTTGTCCATATCGAAGACATAGGTAACAGATCGTCCCTAAGACATTGGGTGGCAACCTCGTGCAGAAACGGGTCGTCGATCGGTCGCAAAGTCCTTTGCTTGACGGCACGCGCACATCGCTGGCTAGGCGCTCGACCAGCAGTTCTCTGACCTTCCTGGTACCCCAATGCGGCTCCTTTTGCCAGATGATCATCGCCTCGACCGGCTGAGGTAGTTGGTTGGCGCAACGCACCAGGCGCAAGACAGATCCGTCAGGGCTTCCAGGCCGTCATCTTTGTAGCAATTGAAGATTTTGTAGCCGGTCGTGCCCGAGATGGCGAATTCCGTTCGCGCAGTTGGTCAATCGCATGAAAGCGAATCTCGCTTGATTATGTCGCTGCCAACTATTCCTCTAAGGGTCTCCAGGTGCCCTTCGCAAACCATCTTGACTAGTTCGAGCAGTAACGCAGTTTGTTCTGCGAGCCAGCCAAGCGCTTCCTCGCTGATTTCGAAATGTTTCGAATAGCGCGCCTTCACATATGACTCGTTCAACGTGTTGAACCAGGCGCGTTCACGATGCTGATCGCGAGGAAATGCCTCAGCTAACCGCCGATCCTGTTCTTCGGAAAGGGAGCGGAGGAATTTGATGTTGTGGGAAGGCGGGCCGTAATTTGTTAGGGTCAGGAGAACGCAGGAATAGGCTTGTTCCAACGCCTGATGGAGCTGGAATGCTGCGACTCGGAATTCCTTTTCGCTAACGCAAGATATTCCTATCTTTAGAAATGAGCGCGAAAGTGTTAGCCGATCCTCGTAATGTTCTTTCGCAATTCGCAGTCGATCTTCCGACGAAAGAGGCTCGGCCTCGGCCAGCGGCTCATCGTCGAGTTCGTAGAGAACAATGCCTTCCTTGCGAATGTCTGAGAAGAAATACTGCCCCTCCTTGAGGTAGGTATTCACTTCACGTCTGGAATGGACGATGAAGCTCACCGGTGTTTCGATCGACTTATCGTGCATTAGCCGGTCAGCCGCCTTGTACCAATATTCGGCGAACTCGCAGAGCTTGCGGTTGTTGACGATGATCAAGAGATCGAAATCGGAGCGATACCCCTTCATGGTAAAGGGTTCGTCGACCCATCCGCCCTTGGCGTAGGAGCCGAACAGGATGATCTTCAGGATCCTGCCACGCTTCTTGAAATCGGCCGTACCCTCTTTCAACGCGTCCTCGAATTCCTCGTGCAGGATTTCGAGAACCCGTCCGAGTTCTCGCTGCTTGCGAAGCGGCATATGTTCAAGCGACGATTTCATGAGCAATCGATAGGCGAAAGATCCAATATCGTCTACTGGCAATTTTAGCACCGCTCGACTCCCGTTTTGCCCCTGTGTCCCATCCGGTTGCCAACTCACGCTGGGGGATTGATGAAAAGATTCAAGCGCCTAGGGACAAGGATTATCCGATCCCGGCGTGGTTGGAACGCCGTGCAACAGGGCGAACAAAGCGTGAAATAGGTTTCAGATTAAACTATCTTGAATAAAACAGTTAAATCGCTTATTTGTCGCAGTTGATGTGGACCCGCGCGAAAAAGACCGGAGACAAGCGCGGAGCGAGTCAGTCGTTCGGCCCGACCATTGTAAGAGAGCGACGTCGCTCGCTGGTGCAACTGCTCCGGATATGCGAGGACAATCATGGCGATCATGTTCGTCAGAGCGCAGGTGATCAGCCGGGGAGCGGGACGCAACGTCGTCGCGGCCGCCGCCTATCGTCATCGCACTAGGATGATGGACGAACAGGCAGGCACGTCGTTCAGCTATCGGCGCGGGGCCTCCGAGCTGGTGCACGAGGAACTGGCCCTGCCGGATCAGATGCCGGATTGGCTGCGGTCGGCGGTCGAGGGGCGTTCCGTTGCTGGTGCCAGTGAAGCGCTGTGGAATGCTGTTGAAGCTTTCGAGAAACAGGCAAACGCGCGGCTGGCGCGCGAGCTGATCATCGCGCTGCCGGAAGAGCTGACGCGGGCCGAGAACATCGCCCTGGCGCGCGAGTTCGTCCGTGATAATTTCACGTCCGAGGCAATGGTCGCCGATTGGGTCTACCACGACAAGGATAGCAACCCGCATATTCATCTGCTGACGACCGTGAGACCGCTGACGGAAGAGGGATTTGGGCCGAAAAACGCTCCTGTCTTGGGAGAGAATGGCGAGCCACTGCGTTTCTTCCCGCCCGGGCGGCCCGGGGGTCGGATCGTCTATAAGTCCTGGGGCGGCGACAAGGAAACCTTGCAGGCGTGGAAGATCGCCTGGGCGGAGACGGCCAACCGGCACCTGGCGCTTGCCGGCCACGAGATCCGGCTCGATGGCCGCTCCTATGCCGAGCAGGGTCTCGATGGCATCGCGCAAAGACATCTCGGGCCGGAAAAGGCAGCCCTTTCCCGCAGGGGTGCCGAGATGTATTTTGCTCCGGCCGACCTTGCCCGCCGGCAGGAGATGGCCGACCGGCTGCTTGCCGATCCTGCGCTGTTGCTGAAGCAGCTCGGCAATGAACGTTCGACCTTCGATGAGCGCGATATCGCCAAGGCGCTGCATCGCACCGTCGACGATCCCGCCGACTTCGCCAATATCCGCGCGCGGCTGATGGCGTCTGACGATCTCATCATGCTGAAGCCGCAGGAGGTCGATCCTGAAACGGGGAAGGCGACAGAGCCGGCTGTCTTCACCACGCGCGCGATCCTTCGCATCGAATATGACATGGCGCAGTCCGCGCGGGTTTTATCGGAACGTCGCGGTTTTGCCGTTCCGTCACGGCATGTCGCGGCCGCCGTCAAGAACATCGAAACAGCTGATCCGGAAAAGCCTTTCAAGCTCGATGCAGAACAGGTGGACGCCATCCGTCATGTCGCCGGCGACAGCGGCATTGCGGCCATTGTCGGCCTTGCTGGCGCCGGCAAGTCGACCTTGCTTGCCGCCGCTCGCGTCGCCTGGGAACACGATGGCCGCCGGGTGATCGGCGCGGCCCTTGCGGGGAAGGCCGCCGAAGGACTGGAAGATAGCTCCGGCATCAGATCGCGAACACTCGCCTCCTGGGAACTCATCTGGGCCAATGGACACGAGACGCTTCACCGCGGCGATGTGATTGTCATCGACGAGGCCGGCATGGTGTCGTCGCAGCAAATGGCGCGTGTGTTGAAGATCGCCGAAGAAGCAGGCACGAAAGTCGTTCTGGTCGGCGATGCGATGCAGCTCCAGCCGATCCAGGCGGGTGCGGCCTTCCGGGCGATCACCGAGCGCATCGGTTTTGCCGAACTCGCCGGCGTGCGCCGCCAGCGCGAAGACTGGGCGCGCGAGGCATCTCGGCTTTTTGCGCGCGGCGAGATCGAGAAAGGTCTCGACGCCTATGCGCAACAGGGTCATCTCATCGAGGCGGCGACGCGCGACGAAATCATCGATCGGATCGTCGCCGATTGGAGCGAAGCGCGCAAACTGGCAATCGAGACGTCGGTCCTCGAAGGCAATGACGGCCGTCTTCGCGGCGACGAGCTTCTTGTGCTCGCCCACACCAATGCCGACGTGAAGCGTCTGAACGAAGCGCTGCGATCGGTGATGACAGGAGAGGGCGCACTCGGTGAGGGTCGCTCTTTCCGGGCCGAACGCGGCGCGCGAGAATTCGCCGCCGGCGACCGCATGATCTTCCTGGAGAATGCCCGTTTCGTCGAGCCACGTGCGCCCCGTCTCGGTCCGCAATATGTGAAGAACGGCATGCTCGGTACGGTCGTTTCCACCGGCGACAAACGAGGTGATGCACTGCTGTCGGTCCGTCTCGACAATGGCCGCGATGTCGTCATCAGTGAGGACAGCTACCGCAATGTCGATCATGGCTACGCTGCGACCATCCACAAATCACAAGGTGCCACCGTCGAGCGAACCTTCGTACTCGCCACCGGCATGATGGACCAGCATCTGACCTATGTGTCGATGACCCGACATCGCGACCGCACTGACCTCTATGCCGCGAAGGAAGACTTTGAAGCGAGGCCGGAATGGGGGAGGAAGCCGCATGTCGATCATGCCGCCGGTGTGACCGGTGAGCTCGTGGAAACCGGACAAGCCAAGTTCCGGCCAAATGATGAGGATGCCGACGACAGTCCTTATGCCGACGTGAAGACGGACGACGGAGCCGTCCATCGTCTCTGGGGTGTGAGCCTGCCGAAGGCGCTCGAAGAGGGCGGTGTCTCCGAAGGCGACACGGTCACCCTGCGCAAGGACGGTGTCGAGAAGGTCAAGGTTCAGGTTCCGATCGTCGATGAGCAAACTGGGCAGAAGCGTTACGAGGAACGTGAGGTCGACCGCAACGTCTGGACCGCCAAGCGGATCGAAACCGCCGAAGCTCGCCTGCAACGCATCGAGCGGGAAAGCCATCGGCCGGATGTGTTCAAGCAACTCGTCGAGCGCCTGTCGCGCTCCGGTGCCAAGACGACGACGCTCGATTTTGAGAGCGAGGCCGGCTACCAGGCCCATGCCGACGATTTCGCCCGGCGTCGCGGGATCGACGCTCTTTCTCAAACTGCGGCTGGCATGGAAGAGGAGGTTTCGCGGCGGTGGGCGTGGATCGCGGAAAAGAGGGAGCAGGTGGCTGAGCTCTGGGAGCGGGCCAGCATGGCGCTCGGTTTTGCGATCGAGCGGGAACGGCGTGTTTCCTACAATGAGGCGCGAATTGAAACGCAAACTGTCTCAGATGCCGACACTGGCCGTGTGCGGTATCTGATCGCACCCACCACAGTCTTTGCCAGGAGCGTCGACGAGGACGCGCGGTTGGCTCAGCTTGCGTCGCCGGCGTGGAAAGAGCGCGAAGCCATCCTGCGGCCGTTGTTGGAGAAGATCTATCGTGACCCGGATGCAGCGATTGTCGGCCTGAGCGCCCTGGCGTCGGATACGAGCATCGAACCTCGCAGGCTTGCCGACGATCTTGTTGTTGCGCCGGATCGGCTGGGCCGCCTGCGTGGTTCCGATCGGATCGTCGACGGTCGTGCGGCACGCGACGAACGAAATGCCGCGATCACCGCCTTGACGGAACTCCTGCCGCTCGCCCGTGCCCATGCGACGGAGTTCCGCCGGAGTGCCGAACGCTTCGATCTCAGTGAGCAACAGCGCCGCGCGCATATGTCCCTGCCGATCCCGGCTCTCTCGAAGGCGGCGATGGCACGTCTCGTCGAGATCGAGGCGGTGCGCAGGCAGGGTGGTGACGACGCCTACAAGACCGCCTTTGCGCTTGTCACCGAAGACCGCTCGATCGTCCAGGAGGTCAAGGCCATCAGCGAGGCGCTCACGGCCCGTTTCGGTTGGAGCGCCTTCACATCCAAAGCCGATGCGATTGCCGAACGCAACATAGCCGGGCGTCTGCCGGAAGACCTCGCGAGCACCAGACGCGAGAAGTTGGTTGGCCTATTCGAAGCCGTGAAGCGTTTTGCCGAGGAGCAGCATCTCGCCGAGCGGCGGGATCGCTCGAAGATCGTCGCTGGCGCCAGCGTTGAGCGGAAGAATGAGCATGTCGCCGTATTGCCCATGCTGGCCGCCGTCACCGAGTTTAAGACCCCTGTCGACGAGGAGGCGCGCTCGCGGGTGCTGTCAGCTCCTCTCTATCGCCAGCAGCGCGCAGCGCTGGCTGAGGCGGCACGAGTGATCTGGCGCGATCCGGCCGGCGCCGTCGGCAAGATCGAAGAGCTGCTCCAGAAAGGTTTCGCTGCCGATCGCATCGCCGCTGCGGTGACCAACGATCCGGCCGCCTACGGCGCGCTGCGCGGTTCCGATCGTCTGATGGACCGGATGCTGGCCGCCGGCCGGGAGCGGAAAGAGGCGGTGCAGGCCGTGCCTGAAGTCGCCGCCCGGCTGCGTGCGCTCGGTTCGGCCTACGTCAATGTGCTCGATGCCGAACGCCAGGCTATTGCAGAAGAACGACGGCGCATGGCAGTCGCCATTCCCGGCCTGTCGAAGGCGGCGGAAGAGGCGCTGATGCGCCTGACTGCTGAGGCGAAGAACAACGATCGCAAGCGGAATGCATCGGCTATTTCTCTCAATCCCACCATTCGCGAGGAGTTTGCCGCCGTCAGCCGGGCGCTCGACGAGCGCTTTGGTCGCAATGCCATCATTCGCGGCGAAAAGGATCTCATCCACCGCGTGCCACAGATGCAGCGCCGCGCCTTCGAGGCGATGCAGGACAGGCTGAAAGTCCTGCAGCAGACCGTCCGCAAGGAGAGCAGCAAGAAGATCATTTCGGAGCGCCGCCAGCGGGCTGTCAGCCGTGGGCGTGGCATCGATATGAATGGCCCTTAAGCAAAACAAGAGAGGCCATTTCTGTTGATCTGTATCCATAAAATGGATCAGTCTTGGCTGGAGTGTTCCGGTTGCATTATCCGGGCTGGGAAACGAACGGATGGCAAAGAAGGTATCGCAGCTCAGGCGAGCAGAATACGTTTATCCAGACGCATAGGCGATAAGGGGCGCGCCGGCGAAAATGCCAAACGACTAATTCCGATTGGATTGGAGCCGAATGCCGCTGCTGGAAATGAGGAAGATCTTCACCGACAAAAATACGGATCCTGACGTTTCGATGGAACCCATGTCGCACCGGGTCGTTCTCGATGTTAACGGGAGAATATGCATGTCGAAGACCCTGCTCTACGGTGCGACGAAGATCGACGAGACCAACAGCGCTTATGCGCCGATCGAAAGCCTCGCCCAGTTCCAGTGGAAGAACCGCGTCTTTATCCTATTCGCCGACAGGGATAATTCCCGCGCCGCTCGGCAGGAAAATCAGCTGCTCGCCAACCGCTCGGCCCTCGATGAGCGCGACCTGGTGGTGCTGAAGGTTTCCGGCGCCGACGTCCGTCCGCTCTTCGGTGCGGCTGACGGCCTCGACGGCGAAGCGATCCGCCGCGATCTCGAGGCGCCGGAGGTCGGAGAATTCGCCGCTTTCCTGCTCGGCAAGGACGGCACCGTGAAGCTCAAGGCCAGCGAGCCGATTACCGATGGTGAGCTCTTCGCCATCATCGACAGCATGCCGATGCGTGCTGCCGAATCGCTGAAGCCGGACAAATAACCCCGAACGTCGCGTAAACGGAAATCATGAAAGGGAGGCGGTCATGTCCGTGCCCAACGAACCCATTCCAGACCAGCCGCCGATGCCCGGGCCCGGCTGGAAGCCAGAGCCTCCGATCAAGGAACCGGAGCCTGACCGGCTGCCCGACGAAGCGCCGGTTCCCAATCCCGACGAGAACGACGAACCGGCAAAACACACTTTCGAGACTTAGAGAAAGATGTGCCGTTCGGCGCTGACGAGTTCCTGAAGAAAATCGGCGACGCTCCTGACGCGTAGCAGGTCGCGCGCGGTTTCGTGATAGGTCGTCCAGTAGGCGCGCCGAATCGAAACCTCCGGCAAAATGCGCTGGAGTTCCGGATATTGCCTGGCGATATAATCATGCAGGATGCCGATGCCGGCGCCTGTTCGCACCGCCTCCGTCTGTCCGATCGCCGTCGAAATCTCGAAGCCTGCATCCCAACTGCGCATGACTGCGCCGGAAAAATTCAGGGACGCGGTGAAGATCAGGTCTTCGACATAGCCGATGCGGCGATGCGCTTTGAGCGCGTCAATATCGGCGGGGGCTCCCTGTGACGCCAAATAATTTCGCGAGGCATAAAGGCCGAGCGTGTAATCCGTCAGCTTCGAGGAAACGAGCCGGCCTTGTTCGGGCCGCTCCAGCGTGATGGCGATATCGGCCTCGCGTTGCGAGAGCGAGAAAGAGCGCGGAACCGGCACGAGCTGGATCTTCAGTTCCGGATGGCGCTCGATCAACCTGCCCATGCGTGGTGCAAGAAAGGAAACACCGAACCCATCGGGCGCGCCGACGCGCACAGTCCCGGCAATTGCCGTATCTGTGTGGCCGAGACTGGCCTGCACGGCCAGCATTTCGGTTTCCATCCGCTCTGCGGATGTCAGGAACACTTCGCCTTCGGCAGTCAGCTCGCAGCCATTCGTCCGGCGGATGAAAAGCCGCGTCTTCAGCGCCTCTTCCAGCGACGTCAGTCGACGCGAGAGCGTGGCGTGATTGAGCCCCAGCCGCTTCGAGGCGGCAAGGATCTGCCCGGTGCGGGCGACGGCGAGGAAAATACGAACATCGTCCCAGTTCATGGCTTGGCACGTATTGCGATCGGATCGACCTCGATAAGCGTCAGCGATGTCACCATGTGCGCCGTCTGGTTCTCGTACTTAAGAAAATGCGGTGTCCGCAGATGGGCCTCGTATGCTTCCTGGTCGGCGTAGACTTCAAGGATACGGATCCGGTTTGGGTTGTCCCTGATGGAAACAGCGCTCAGGGAAAGGACGCCGTCTTCCAGCGCGACGGATGCTTCGATTTCTTGCGTGAGCAATGCGCGATAGGTTTCAAGCGTGTCCGGATCGATCTCCAGCTCCGCCATTCTGACGACGGGTTTCCGGCTCATCGCTTTGACCTCCCCCCCAGGGTTTGACTTGTCGGCGTTTGACTTGTTGGCGTGCCGTGCCAAGTTTGGAAGCAGCGGCAGCGCCTGATGCACGATAGAGCTATAATTTTCGCACAACGGATGCTTATATCAGCGCATTGATTTGTGCAAATTGAAGTGCGATTGTCGGCCATCCAAAAACAGGAGGAACACCCATGCGTGAGATCGGTCATTTCATCGGCGGCAAGCAGGTTGCCGGCACCAGCGGCCGCGTGAGCAACGTCTACAATCCGGCAACCGGCGAAGTACAGGCGACGGTCGCACTCGCAAGCGTCGAGGAACTGCGCGCCGCTGTCGAAAACGCCAAGGCTGCGCAGCCGAAATGGGCTGCCACCAATCCGCAGCGCCGCGCCCGCGTCTTCTTCAAGTTCGTCGAACTCTTGAACAAGCACATGGACGAGCTTGCCGAAATCCTCTCCAAGGAACACGGCAAGACGATCGAGGATGCCAAGGGCGACGTCATCCGCGGCCTCGAAGTCTGCGAATTCGTCTGCGGCATTCCCCATCTCGCCAAGGGCGAGTTCACTGAAGGCGCCGGACCGGCGATCGACATGTATTCGATCCGCCAGCCGGTCGGTATCGGCGCCGGCATTACGCCCTTCAATTTCCCCGGCATGATCCCGATGTGGATGTTTGCGCCGGCGATCGCCTGCGGCAACGCCTTTATCCTGAAGCCCTCCGAGCGTGATCCCTCCCTGCCGATCCGTCTCGCCGAACTGATGATCGAGGCCGGTCTGCCGGCCGGCATCCTCAACGTCGTCAATGGCGACAAGGGTGCCGTCGACGCGATCCTCACCGATCCCGATATCGGCGCCGTCTCCTTCGTCGGCTCTACGCCGATCGCCCGCTACGTCTATGGCACGGCAGCGATGAACGGCAAACGCGCCCAGTGCTTCGGCGGCGCCAAGAACCATATGATCATCATGCCGGATGCAGACCTGGATCAGGCCGTCAACGCCCTGATGGGTGCAGGCTACGGTTCGGCCGGCGAGCGCTGCATGGCGATCTCGGTTGCCGTTCCGGTCGGCGAGGAGACCGCCAACCGCCTCGTCGAGAAGCTGACGCCGAAGATCGAATCCCTGCGCATCGGCCCCTATACCGACGACAAGGCCGACATGGGTCCCCTCGTCACCAAGGAAGCCTATACCCGTGTTCGCGGGTTGATCGACCGCGGCATCGAGGAAGGTGCCAAGCTCGTCGTCGATGGCCGCGATTTCAAACTGCAGGGTTATGAAGACGGCTATTTCGTTGGCGGTTGCCTGTTCGATCACGTCACGCCTGAGATGGATATCTACAAGACCGAGATCTTCGGACCTGTTCTCTCCGTCGTTCGCGCCGCGAATTACGAGGATGCGCTGTCGCTGCCGATGAAGCACGAATATGGCAACGGCGTCGCCATCTACACGCGTGACGGCGATGCCGCGCGCGATTTCGCCTCGCGCATCAATATCGGCATGATCGGCATCAACGTTCCGATCCCGGTACCGCTCGCCTATCACTCCTTCGGCGGCTGGAAGGCCTCGAGCTTCGGCGACCTCAACCAGCACGGCACGGATTCGATCAAGTTCTGGACGAAGACCAAGACCGTCACCGCCCGCTGGCCCTCCGGCATCAAGAGCGGCGCGGAATTCGTCATGCCGACGATGAAGTAATCTTCACGACAGTCCAATCTTCAATCTGCAATCCGGGGGCCTTTCGGCCTCCGGATTTTTCGATTCTAAGTTGTTGATTTTTGCCCGATTTGCTTTCAGATGAGCTGCCGGTCGCGTGATTCCCGTCATGAGCCGGTGGGCTTGTTACGCTTTGGGGGAAGCAAAATATGGATAATCGAGTGTCCGCGGGCGCCGCGGCGAACGCATTCGAGCGTGCAAGGTTCACCGGCACGGCATCGGAATATTTCGGCATCTGGATCGTCAACGTTCTTCTGACGATCGTAACGCTTGGCATCTATTCGGCCTGGGCGAAGGTGCGGCGCAATCGTTATTTCTACGGCAACACCGTCCTGCTTGGCCGCAGTTTCGAATATCACGCCACCGGCATGCAGATCTTTATCGGCCGCCTCATTGTGGTGGCCTTCGTTATCGTGGCCAACATTCTGGCGGTGATTCATCCGCTGTTCTCGCTAGTGACCACGATCCTCATCCTCATCGCACTTCCCTGGCTGATCGTGAGGGGCCTTCGTTTCAACGCCCGCGTGACCAGCTACCGCAACGTCCGATTTGATTTCACCGGCTCCGCCGGCGGCGCCTTCGTCTCCGTCATGCTCGGAAGCCTCGTCGCCGTCCTGTCGTTGGGTCTGCTGGCGCCTTTCGCCAGCCGCTGGCTCAACCGCTACATCTTCAACAATCTCCGCTACGGCAACCGACCGTTCCAAACGGATCCCAAAGTTAGCGCGCTTTACGGCGCGCTTGTCATCCCGGCCCTGATGGTCGTGCTGGGCGCGGTCGTGCTCTCTGCCTTGGTTGCGATCATAGTCGTCGGGATACAGGCTTCTGAGAGTGATCCACTTATCTTCATGGTGGTGTCGGGAATGTATCTGGTCGTCTTCGGCCTCATCATCATCTACGGCCTTGCCGGTCTCATCTATCGGGCGGCTGTCCACAACATCGTCTGGTCGTCGACGCGGATCGACGGCCGGCATGTCTTGCGGAGTGATCTTTCCCGTGCACGTTATGCCTGGATCGCCATATCGAACGTCGTGGTGACGGTGCTCACCCTCGGCCTGATGCGCCCCTGGGCGGCGGTTCGGCTGGCGCGTTATGTCACCGAGCACACAGCGATCCGCATCGAAGGCGAGATCGGCGAGGTCTTTACACAGTTTGAAGCCAGCGGCACTTCCGTCGGTTCGGAATATATGAGCATGGAGGGGCTTGATTTTGGTTTCTGACGGAGAAACCATCGTGACGGGGGAATGGTATCCGCCGCATTCGAGCGCCGCCGTTCCCGCCCGCCTGCTGTCGCGGGGCGGGCGCCTCATCGCCGTCACCGCGGAAGATGCGGCTCTTTCCGATGGCGCCATCGGGACGGTCTCCTTTACGGCGCGTGTCGGATCGATCCCCCGGCGTGCGGTCTTTACCGACGGTTCGGTCTTCGAGAGCGCCGACAATGACGCAATCGATGCCTTTCTTCGCGCTGGCGGCAAAAGCGGATGGGTGCATCGGCTTGAGGAGTTTCATCCCCGCATCTTCGTCTTCGCGGTCGCGGTCGTTCTGCTTGCCGTCGGAATCTATCGTTATGCGTTGCCGGCGCTCGTCGAAGTCGCCATCTTCGTGACGCCGCCTGTCGTATCTGAGATGATGTCCTATGGCGCTCTCAACACGCTTGACACGACGGCCCTGTCTCCAAGCCACATAACGGAGATCCGGCAGGCCGAAATCGCCGATCGCTTTCGAAAGGTGGCCGCCAATGCCGAAGGCGGCGCCGACCGCTATGTCTTGAATTTTCGCAATGGCGGTTTGATCGGTCCCAATGCCTTCGCGCTTCCCGACGGCAATATCGTCCTCACCGATCAGTTGATCGAATTGGCAGGTGGCGACGACGAGATGATAACAGGCGTTCTCGCCCACGAGATCGGCCATGTCGAATACAAGCACAGCCTGAGGCAGCTCTATCGGGCCGCGGGCATCGCCGGTCTCGTCATGCTGATTGCCGGCGATATTGGCTCCGGCGTCGAGGATATCCTGACGCAAGGCGGCGGTCTGCTCGCATTGTCCTATTCCCGCAGCGCCGAGGCTGAGGCTGACCGACGCTCGGTCGAACTGATGCGCAAAGCCGGTATGGATCCCGTCGCGATCGCCAGGTTTTTCGATCTGCTGGAAGCCAAGCTCGGCGACCACTCCCGCACCAGCATGCTGTCCACCCATCCAGGCACACCCGAGCGCAAGCAGGCGATTCTGGATTACGTCGAGATCCTGGAGCGGGATTGACGTCGCGGCAAATGGCCTCATAAGCTGAATGCGAATTTCATATTTTGGAATTGTTCAAAACTAGCAAACCGCCTATATAGGTCTGAACAGACGAGTCAGGAGAATGGCATGCGGTTGACGAAGCAGACGAACTATGCGGTTCGCATGTTGATGTATTGTGCTGCCAACGACGGGCACTTGAGCCGGATTCCGGAAATCGCCAGGGCCTATGGCGTTTCCGAGCTCTTTCTTTTCAAGATCCTCCAGCCGCTCAACAAGGCGGGTCTGGTCGAAACGGTGCGCGGTCGCAACGGCGGCGTGCGCCTGGGCAAACCGGCCGCCGACATTAGTCTTTTCGACGTCGTTCGGGTGACGGAAGACAACTTCGCCATGGCCGAATGCTTCGAGGACGACGGTGAGGTCGAATGCCCGCTGGTCGATAGCTGCGGTTTGAATTCGGCGCTGCGTAAGGCGCTCAACGCCTTCTTCGCCGTGCTTTCGGAATACTCGATTGACGACCTCGTCAAGGCGCGTCCGCAGATCAATTTCCTTCTCGGAATCACCGGCGAGCCGGCCTATCGCAAACCTGCGATCGTTGTCCCCGCCGCCTAAATTAAAGATCATAATTTGCTCTGAACCGCGGTTGCCCCCAGCAACCGCGGTTTTTGTTTTTGCGGGCATCTCACACAGCCTCCGGAACGGGATATGCCGGCTGCGTGTCCCGATGGGCGCGTTTTTATACCAAATGCGACAAAATTTCGGTCTTTTTTGTGCGAATATTTCCGAATGAGGCTGATTTTTGACGGAAAATTTCTAAAATTGTCCAGCTGGAAAAATTTTCTGCGTAGCCCGTTGCTTTCAGTAAATAAATATCGTTCCATCGAGCGTCGACCGAGATGGCAATCTACGGTCTCCAAACATCAAAAAAGAACAACCGGGAAACAATATTATGAAAAAGATCTCTGTCCTGCTGGCAGCGACGGCCTTGATTTCCGTCATGGCGACGTCGGCCTGGTCCAAGACCCTTGTTTATTGCTCCGAGGGCTCGCCGGAAGGCTTCGACCCCAGCCTCTATACGGCAGGCACGACCTTCGACGCGTCGTCGCGCACGGTCTATAGCCGCCTCGTCGAATTCAAGCATGGCGGGACCGAGATCGAGCCGGGCCTGGCCGATAGCTGGAGCGTTTCGGCCGACGGCACGGAATACACCTTCAAGCTTCATCCTGGCGTCAAGTTCCAGACTACCGACTTCTTCACGCCGACGCGCGATCTCAACGCCGACGACGTCATCTTCTCGTTCGAGCGTCAGCTCAAGGCTGACAATCCGTGGAACAAGTATGTCGAGGGCGGCTCTTACGAATACGCCGCCGGCATGGGCTTTCCTGAGCTGATCAAGTCGATCGAGAAGGTCGATGACCTTACCGTCAAGTTTGTCCTCAATCATCCCGAAGCGCCGTTCCTGGCCGATCTCGCCATGGACTTCGCCTCGATCGTCTCCAAGGAATATGCCGACAAGCTTGCCGCCGACGGCAAGATGGCGCAGCTCAACCAGCAGCCGCTCGGCACCGGCCCGTTCACCTTCGTCGCCTACCAGCCGGATGCCGTCATCCGCTACAAGGCGAACGAAACCTATTTCAAGGGCAAGGAAAAGATCGACGATCTGGTTTTCGCGATCACCTCTGATGCTGCCGTCCGCGCGCAGAAGCTGAAGGCCGGCGAATGCCACCTCATTCCCTATCCGAATGCGGCCGACGTCGCCGAACTCAAGAAGGACGAAAACCTGACCGTGCTCGAGCAGGCCGGCCTGAACGTTTCGTATCTCGCTTACAACACCTTGATTGCTCCCTTCGACAAGGCCGAAGTCCGCAAGGCGCTGAACATGGCGATCAACAAGCAGGCGATCGTCGACGCCGTCTTCCAGGGTGCTGCGGCCGTTGCCAAGAACCCGATCCCGCCGACCATGTGGTCCTATAACGATGCCGTCGTAGACGACAAGTACGATCCCGATGCGTCGAAGAAGATGCTGGCAGATGCCGGCGTCAAGGATCTGAAGATGAAGATCTGGGCGATGCCGGTTTCGCGTCCGTACATGTTGAACGCGCGCCGCGCCGCAGAATTGATGCAGGCCGACTTGGCCAAGGTCGGCGTCGATGCGGAAATCGTCACCCATGAATGGGCCGAATATCTGAAGCTCTCGTCCGACAAGAATCGCGACGGTGCCGTCATCCTTGGCTGGACCGGCGACAACGGCGACCCTGACAACTTCATGGATACGTTGCTTGGCTGCGACGCGGTCGGCGGCAACAACCGCGCTCAGTGGTGCAACAAGGAATTCGACGATCTGATGACGAAGGCCAAGCAGACGGCCGACGTCGCCGAGCGCACGAAGGCCTATGAACAGGCTCAGCTGATCTTCAAGAAGGAAGCTCCCTGGAATACGATTAACCACTCATTGGTCTTCGTTCCGATGAGCAAGAAGGTCTCGGGCTTCTTCATGGACCCGCTCGGAATTCACCGCTTCGACGGTGTGGACATTTCCGAATAATAAAAAATCTGTAAACTGCCCGGTCAACGCCGGGTGCGGCCGGCGGTCAGGTTCCCCTGACCGCCGGAAACTATTGGAAAACCTGCTATGTTGCGTTTTTTCATCGGCCGCCTCGCGGTGCTGATTCCGACATTCCTTGGCGTTTCGCTGATAGCCTTCTCGTTCATCCGCATGATTCCCGGCGACCCCGTCATGCTTATGTCGGGTGAACGTGTGATGGCGCCGGAACGTCACGCCCAGATCATGCACGATCTCGGTTTCGACCGGCCCATATATGTGCAGTATTTCGATTATCTCGGAAAAGTGCTGCAAGGCGATCTCGGTACCTCGATCGTCACCAAACGGCCCGTTCTCGGCGAGTTCTTCACATTGTTCCCGGCAACGCTGGAGCTTTCGCTCTGTGCCATCATCATCGCCGTCTGTCTTGGCGTGCCCGCCGGCGTCTTTGCGGCCGTCAAGCGAGGCACGTGGTTCGATCAGAGCGTGATGGGAGTTGCCCTCATCGGTTATTCCATGCCGATTTTCTGGTGGGGTCTGCTGCTCATCATCTTCTTCTCCGGCTATCTCGGCTGGACGCCGGTTTCCGGCCGCATCTCGCTGATGTATTTCTTCAAGCCGGTCACCGGATTCATGCTTGTCGACAGCCTGCTGTCGGGCCAGAAGGGAGCCTTCGCCTCGGCCGTCAGCTACCTCATTCTGCCGACCATCGTGCTGGCAACCATCCCGCTCGCCGTCATCGCACGCCAGACGCGTTCGGCGATGCTCGAGGTTCTGGGTGAGGACTATGTCCGCACCGCGCGCTCCAAAGGCTTGAAGCCGCTGCGTGTCGTCGGCGTGCACGCGCTGCGAAATGCGATGATCCCTGTCGTAACCACGATCGGTCTGCAGATCGGCGTTCTTCTTGCCGGCGCCATCCTCACCGAGACGATCTTCTCCTGGCCGGGCATCGGCAAATGGATGGTCGATTCGGTCTTCAAGCGCGATTATGCAGTGGTCCAGGGCGGCCTTCTGCTGATCGCCGGCGTCATCATGCTGGTCAATCTGATTGTTGATGTTCTCTACGGCTTCATCAATCCGCGCATTCGTCATTAGGAGCGGCCCATGAGCACGGTCACCGTCAAAACCGGCCAGCCATCCGCCGTTGCGGAGTTCTGGCATTATTTCTCCCGCAACAAGGGCGCCGTCATCGGCCTGGTGGTTTTCGTCATCATCCTGGTCGTCGCAATCCTTGCGCCGCTCTTTGCGCCGCATGCGCCGAACGAGCAGAACCGCCAGGTGCTGCTGGCCGTACCGTTCTGGATGGAGGCGGGCAGCGCCTCCTACCCGCTCGGAACGGATGCCGTCGGCCGCGATATCCTCTCGCGCCTAATTTACGGCGCGCGGTTCTCGCTCTTCATCGGCGTCGTCGTCGTCACGCTTTCGGTCATTTCAGGTGTCCTGATCGGCCTCGTCGCCGGATTTTTCCGCGGCAAGATCGATACCGCAATCATGCGCCTGATGGATATCATCCTGGCCTTCCCGTCACTGCTGCTCGCTCTCGTTCTGGTGGCCGTGCTCGGACCTGGTCTCACCAATGCGATGATCGCGATTTCGCTGGTCAACCAGCCGCATTTCGTGCGGCTGACGCGCGCCTCGGTCATTTCAGAGCGTGAGAAGGAATATGTGATCGCCTCGCGTGTCGCCGGTGCCGGCACCTTCCGGTTGATGTTCAAGACGATCCTGCCGAACTGTCTTGGGCCACTGATCGTTCAGGCGACGCTCGCTTTCTCGGCGGCAATTCTCGATGCCGCCGCCCTCGGTTTTCTCGGCATGGGCGCCCAGCCGCCGACACCCGAATGGGGAACGATGCTGGCCGAATCCCGTGAGTTCATCTCGCGCGCCTGGTGGGTGGTGACATTCCCGGGTCTTGCCATCCTCATTACCGTTCTCGCCATCAACCTGATGGGTGACGGCCTGCGCGACGCGCTTGATCCCAAACTGAAGAGGTCGTGATGTCACTCCTCGAGATTGAAAATCTGACGGTCGAATTCCAGACCTCTTCCGGTCTCTTCCGCGCCGTCGACGGCGTGTCGCTTGCCTGCGACAAGGGCGAGATCCTGTCGGTCGTCGGCGAATCCGGCTCGGGTAAATCCGTGGCCATGCTGGCCCTGATGGGGCTTCTGCCGTGGACGGCGAAGATCACCGCCGACCGGATGCAGTTCGACGGCAAGGACCTGCGCGGCATTTCCGCCCGCCAGCGCCGGAGGATCATCGGCAAGGATATGGCGATGATCTTCCAGGAGCCGATGTCGAGCCTCAATCCGTGCTTCACGGTCGGTTTCCAGCTCGGCGAGACCCTGCGCTTTCATATGGGCCTCAACCGCAAGGAGCGCCGCCAACGCTCTATCGAGCTCTTGAACCTCGTCGGCATTCCGGCGCCGGAAGACCGCCTGTCGAACTTTCCGCATCAGATGTCCGGTGGCATGAGCCAGCGCGTGATGATCGCCATGGCGCTCGCCTGCAATCCGAAGCTCTTGATCGCCGACGAGCCGACGACCGCGCTCGACGTGACGATCCAGGCGCAGATCCTCGATCTGCTCGTTCGCCTGCAGAAGGAGCAGGGCATGGCGCTGGTGCTGATCACCCACGACATGGGTGTCGTCGCCGAAACCGCCGAGCGCGTGCAGGTGCAATATGCCGGCCAGAAGGTCGAGGAACAGCCGGTGAGGGCACTTTTCCGCGATCCGCATCATCCCTATACCGCAGCTCTGCTCGCCGCCCTGCCGGAACGCGCCAAAGTCGGCCAGCGTCTTCCCTCGATCGCCGGCGTCGTTCCCGGCCAGCATGGTCGTCCGACGGGCTGTCTTTTCGCGCCGCGCTGCGGCTTCGCCACGGTCGAGTGCGATCGCGGTGTCGTCCGTCAGGGACCGGAGCTTGGACTGGCGCTCTGCAACTATCCTTTGAAGGACGGCAAGCCACTCGGACATCCCGGCATCATGGCCGTTGAAACTGCAGGAGACCTGGTATGACGGGCGCTGTTCTCGAGGGCAGGGATCTCGCCCGTTTCTACACCGTCAACCGCGGTCTCTTCAAAGCCGACGCCACGGTCAAGGCGCTGAACGGCGTCAGCTTCAGCCTGCATTCCGGCAAGACGCTCGCCGTCGTCGGCGAATCCGGCTGCGGCAAGTCGACGCTTGCCCGTCTGGTCACGATGATCGAGGATCCGACGGCCGGCGAATTGCTGATTGACGGCAAGCCGGCGCGCGTCGGCGACCGCAGCTTGCGCAGCCAGGTGCAGATCGTCTTCCAGAATCCTTACGGCTCGCTCAACCCGCGCCAGAAGGTCGGCGCGATTCTTGAAGAGCCGCTGAAGATCAATACCGATCTCGATGCCGCCGCCCGCCGTCGCAAGGTGGAGGAGATGATGGCCCGAGTCGGCCTGCGCCCGGAGCATCACGGCCGCTATCCCCATATGTTCTCCGGCGGCCAGCGCCAGCGCATCGCCATTGCCCGCGCCCTGATGCTGCGGCCGAAAGTGCTGGTGCTCGACGAACCGGTTTCGGCGCTTGATCTGTCGATCCAAGCGCAGGTACTGAACTTGCTGATGGACCTGCAGAAGGAGATGGGCCTTGCCTATCTCTTCATCTCGCACGGCCTGTCCGTCGTCCATCACATCGCCGACGAGGTGATGGTGATGTATCTCGGCCGCCCGATCGAAACCGGTCCTGCCGCCGAAGTCTTCGCCCGGCCGCGCCATCCCTATACGGCCGCCTTGTTGTCGGCGACCCCGATCGCCGATCCCGAGCGCGAGAAGACCCGCATCCGCCTGCAGGGCGAACTGCCGTCGCCCTTGAAGCCGCCGTCGGGCTGCCACTTCAACCCGCGCTGCTGGAAGGCGCAGGACTATTGTCGCCAGGTTTCTCCCGAATTAAGGGGAGAAGGCGCACAACAATATGCCTGTCATTTCCCGCTCGACTGAGCGGGAAGCCAAGCTTGAGGAGGAAACATGCCGGATGAGTGGACGAACAAAGCCCATGCGATCATCGTCATGGGGGTCAGCGGCTGCGGTAAATCCTCCGTCGGCGAGAAGCTTGCCGAAGCGCTGCACCTGGCCTTCATAGAAGGTGATGCGCTTCATCCCGCCGCCAATGTCGAGAAGATGTCGAAGGGCATTCCGCTGACCGATGAGGACCGGATGCCCTGGCTCGACCGGATCGGCGAAGACATCAAGGCCTCGCTGGAAAAGCGCGTGGGCATCATCGTCTCCTGCTCGGCGCTGAAGCGCCTCTATCGCGACCGGCTGCGGGCTGCTGCCGGTGGCAATTTGTTCTTCGTCTATCTCGAAGGTTCCAGAGCGCTGCTGATGAAGCGTATGGCCGAGCGCAAGGGACATTTCATGCCGGCCTCGCTGCTCGACAGCCAGCTGGCCACACTTGAGGTGCCGACAGGCGAGCAAGGCGTCGTCACCGTCGATATCGACGACACGGTGGAAGGCATCGCTGCGACCGCTCTCAAAGGTCTCGCTTCTCTCGGCATCACGGGTTGAAACGCTGCGGCGAATAGGCCGCGATATCGATGAACGGCGTCTCGCCGGTGATGAGTTCGGCAAGCACGCGGCCGGTCACCGGCCCGAGTGTCAGCCCGTGATGAGCATGGCCGAAGGCAAACCACAGGCCCTGATGGCGCGGCGCCTTGCCGATAACAGGCATCATATCCGGCGTGCAGGGGCGCGCGCCCATCCACGGTTCGGGATCGAGCCTGCCTCCGAGCGGGAAGATCGTGCGCGCCACGGCTTCCGCGCGGTCGAGCTGGACCGGCGTCTTCGGCGCGTCGAGCGTTGCAAACTCCGCCCCTGTCGTCAGGCGGATGCCGCGGTTCATCGGCGCAAGGAGATAGCCGCGTTCGGCATCGAGCGTCCAGTTGTTGAGCACGGCATTGCCCTCAGTGGCATAGTGCATGTGATAGCCGCGTTTGATGCCGAGCGGAAAGGCATAGCCGAGCCGCCGCGTTGCAACGGCCGCCCAGGGGCCGAGCGCTATCACCGCATCCTCGGCTTCGAGCGGACCTTCCGCGGTCATGATCTTCCAGCCGGAGCCGAACGGACCGAGCGAGGCGGCGTCGCCCGTGACGAACCGGCCGCCTAAGCTTTCGAAATAACGGCGATAGGCCGATGTCAGCGCATGCGGGTCGAGCACCGACCAGGGATCGCGCCAGTGGATACCGCCGGCGAAATCGCCGGTCATATCAGGTTCCATGCGGGCGATGTCGGCCGAAGTCAGGCTGTCATACTCCACCCCGAATTCATTCTGCCAAAGTGCTGCCTCCGCAAGAGCCTGGTCGCGCTTGGCTTCAGTGCGGAAGATCTTTATCCAGCCGTCCTTGCGGATCAGCCCTTCGGCCTGCGACGCCTCTATCAGATCCTGGTGTTCGACAACCGAATTTTCGATCAGCGGCGCATAGGCCCGGGTGATGATCGCGTGGCGCCGCGCATTGGAGTTCCACCAGTAGCGGGCGAGAAAGGCGATCTGGCTCGGCAGCGTGCGCAGGTGATAATGCGCGTCGATGCGGTTATTCAGCGCATAACGCAACAAAAGCCCGAGCTGCTGGGGAAAGCCGTAGGGTGCTACACCTTCGCGCTGGATCAAGCCGGCATTGCCGAAGGAGGTTTCGTTGCCCGGATCCTTGCGGTCGATCAGCGTCACCTGCCGGCCGCGCCGCTGAAGATGGATGGCCGTGGAAACCCCGACGATGCCGGCGCCGAGCACGATTGCGTTCTTCGTCATTTCCGCTTGCATTCCGCTTTGTTTATCGGGTGAAAATGCCCGTGCCTATACCGCGACGCAAACGGAAAGTCGCATTCATTTCAAAATCATTGCCCTTTTCAGTGCGGCATTTTCAGCCTTCACGCGGACATGGAGGATCAGCGCGTTGAGAAGTGTAAAGACGATCGCGTAAAGCGGCAGGCCGAAGGCGAGGGGAAGGGCGGCGATCTCGCCGACGACGATCGCATAGTTCGGATGCCGGAGGAAGCGATAGGGCCCGGATCTGACGAGCGGCGCACCGGGCAGGATGATGATGCGCGTCGTCCAGCGGTCTTTCAGCGTCGCCAGCACCCAGAGCCGCAGCGCCTGCAGCCCCATGAACACCAGAAACCAGAAGAGCGCGACAGGCCTGCCCGGTGCAGTGAGCCAAAGGCCGATGATCCAGCCGGCATGCAGCGCTACCATGACGGGATAATGAGCGGGTGCGACCTCTCTGGCGCCTCTGGCAAGAAGCGCCGCCGTGTTGCGCCGGGCGAGCACGAGTTCCCCCAGCCGCTGCAGCGTCACGAAGGCAAGGAGCGCGACCGACGGCCACATCATGCGACCCTCCTGAGCGTCACGCAGCTCGCCGAAAAGCCCGGCCCCATGGCGATCATCGCGGAGCGCTCCGGCAACCCGGCGCGGATTGCCCGCTCCAGCACGAACAGGATGGTCGGCGAGGACATGTTGCCGTATTCGGCGAGCACGGCGCGCTCGTGATCTAGCGTGCCCGGGACCAGCGAAAGCGCGCTCTCCATCGCGGCCAGCACCTTCGTGCCGCCGGGATGGCAGATGAAGCGGTCGATATCCTCCACCCTCAGCCCGTTTCGCGCCAGAATGGCTGTTACCGCCGGGCCGAGCTCCTTTTCGGCAAAGGCCGGCAGCGATTGCGCCAGCACGATGCCGAAGCCGCCATCATCGATCTTCCAGCCCATGATATCGAGCGTGTCGGGAAAAAGATGTTCGCCGGTCGATTCCACTTCCGCCAGCCCGTCTTCGCCTGATCGCAGCACGCAGGCGGCTGCGCCGTCGCCGAAAAGCGCCGTCGCGATGATGTTCGGCCGCGTCAGCTCGTCCAGCCGAAAGGCAAGCGTGCAAAGCTCGATCGAGACGAAAAGCACCACAGTGCCCGGCCGGCTTTGCGCCAGCCGCGAGGCGATCGCAAAGCCCGACACGCCGGCGGCACAGCCGAGCCCGAAGACCGGCAGGCGTTCGATGTCGGGTCTGAAACCCATCCGGCCAGCTAGCTGCGCATCAAGGCTCGGTGTCGTAAAGCCGGTGGAGGAGACGGTCACGACACAATCGACATCGCCGGCCTCAAGCCCTGCCTGGCGAAGGGCCGAGCTGGCAGCCTCGACGAAAAGCCCGCCTGCCACCTCTGCAAAGGCCTGCATCCGGTCGTGCCAGCCATGCGGCTCGTCGAACCAGGCAAGCGGCCGCGCCGCATGGCGCTTTTCGATGCCGGCGCTATCGAAGACGCGGGCAAGATGGCGGAAATCCTCGAAGCGGTCGGCAAACAGCCGGGCCGAGGCTTCGACCGCCTGCTTTTGGAAAATGACATGTTCGGGTGTGGCAACGGCGAGGCTGACGAGTTTGACGGTATCGGTCACAGAATTCTCCTTGTCCCTCCGGCGGAACGAAGGAAAACACGCGGACGACCAAATTATTCAGCTTTGAACCTTCACGAAAGGGTGAAGAAGAAATGCAAGCGGCAGCCGAATAAAGCTGGATGCAGCGGTGTTCTTTCGTCGCAGCGTCACTTTCGAGGAGTTCCCCATGACGATCATGACAGCCCGCATCGCTTCCATCATTCTCGGCGGCTGCCTTGCCGCTTCTGTTGTCTCCGGCCCGGTTTTTGCGGTCGGTGATGACAGTAGCACGACCCCGGTCTGCAAGAAGGGCGAGATCTACGACCAGAAGACCAAGAAATGCGTCAAGCAGCAAAGCGCCAACGTCTCCGACGAGAACCGCGCCGACTATGCCTATTCGCTGGCCAAGGCCGGTCGCTACGAGGAGGCGCTTGCCATGCTCGACACGGTCAAGGATCAGAACACCGCCGAAGTGCTCAATTATCGCGGCTATGCCACGCGCAAGCTCGGCCGCACCGACGAAGGCATCTCCTATTATCTGCAGTCAGTGAAGATGGACCCGCAATACGCCAAGGTCCGCGAATATCTCGGCGAAGCCTATGTCATCAAGGGTCAGCTCGATCTCGCCAAGGACCAGCTGAAGTCAATCAAAGCGATCTGCGGTACGGCTTGCGAGGAATATCAGGATCTGAACGCTGCAATCCTCGATCCCTCGGAGATCTGATCAGCAGGCCACAGCAGGAAAATGGAAGCACGAAAGGGACGTAAGAATGTCGGTCGCGCGCACGCATTTTCCTGCCTATAGTCGCGCCAGAATGGAATCGCCGGTTCATCCGGCGGTTTCGAAAAATGCAGGATTGGCGGAGGCGGCCATCGCGAGCGAAGCGGATATCAGGAGCGGCCTGACGGAAAATCTGGCAAGGCTCTGGCGTTATGGTCTCGTTCTCTCGCATCAGCGCGATGCCGCCGACGACCTGGTGCAGGCGACTTGCCTTCGTGCGCTGGAGCGCGCCGATCAGTTCATCCCCGGCACCCGGCTCGACCGCTGGCTGTTTTCGATCCTGCATTCGATCTGGCTGAACGAGATCCGCTCCCGCCGGGTGCGCCAGGGCCAGGGTTTCGTCGATGCCGGGGAGACGCTGACCTTCGACGGCGCGCACGACACCGAAACCCATGTGATGGCGAACCAGGTGCTGAAACAGGTAAATGCGCTGCCCGAGGCGCAGAGGACGGTGCTTTTTCTCGCCTATGTGGAAGGACTTTCCTATCGCGAGGTTGCAGGCATATTGGATATCCCGATCGGAACCGTGATGAGCCGGCTGGCGGCTGCCCGCGCCAAACTCTCCGACGCCGGACCGGAAGGGGGACGGCAATGACGACGAAACACACCATTCCCTCCGACGAGGACCTGACCGCCTTCATCGATGGCGAATTGACGGCCGAAGAGGCAGCCCGCATCGAGGCACTGGTCAATGAAGACGAAAGCGTCGCCGAACGGTTGGAATTCCTGGCGCGCGCCAACCTGCCGTTCGAGCAGGCCTTTGCCTCGCTCCTATCGGAAGCGCCGCGCGAGAAGCTGCAGGCGATGCTTGCCGCCATCCCGGCGCACCAAAGCGCAAAATCCGGCCCCGCGCCCATATTCGCCAGCCGACGCCGCTTCCTCGGCGCGCTCGCCGCCTCGCTGGTCGCCGGCATCGCCATCGACCGCGCCGTCATCGGCATCGGAGCACGCTTTTCGGCAAAGGACGAAAACAGCGAATGGCGCGCCGTAGTCGCCGACTATATCTCGCTCTATACCGCCGAAACGTACGCCGGCCCCGCCCCCGGCAGGGAGGACCAGGCCGCCCAGCTCGCCGGTCTTGACGAGAAGCTCGGTCTGTCGCTCTCCCCCGAAGCCGTCTCGCTGCCGGGGATCGATTTCAAACGCGCCCTGCTGCTGCAATATGATGGTAAGGCGCTCGCCCAGATCGCCTATCTCGACCCCGAGACCGGGCCGATGGCGCTCTGCATCGTCAAGTCTGACGCGGGCAGCAAGGCGCCGGACCTCGAAAGCCGCAAGGGCCTGAACGTGATCTACTGGGCGAACGAGACGCACGCCTTCATGCTGATCGGCCGCATTCCGGCCGACCGCATGAAGGAATTGGGAGAGGACGTCAGGGGGAGGCTCTCAGCCTGACCTATATATTCTGCCGAATCGCAGCTATTATTCGACCAGACCACGCAAGTATTGGCCGTAATCGCCTTTGCCCGCTTTGGCGGCAATCTGGGCGAAGTGCTCGTTCGTGATGAAGCCTTTGGCCAGTGCAATTTCCTCCGGGCAAGCGATCTTGAAGCCCTGGCGTTTTTCAAGCGTGCGGACGAACTCGCCGGCCTCGAGCAGGCTTTCGGGCGTGCCTGTATCGAGCCAGGCATATCCCCGCCCCATCATCGAGACCCGCAGCTTCCCCCGCTCCAGATATGTCTTGTTGACATCGGTGATCTCGTATTCGCCGCGCGCCGATGGCTTTAGATTGGCTGCGATATCAACGACGTCGGCATCGTAAAAATAAAGGCCGGTGACAGCCCAGTGCGATTTCGGCTTCGCCGGCTTTTCTTCAATCGAAATTGCAGTCATATCGCTGCCGAATTCGACGACACCGTAACGTTCGGGATCGTGCACGTGATAGGCAAATACCGTCGCGCCATCACCCTTCGATACACCCTCTTCAAGCAGCTCGGGCAGCCCGTGGCCGAAGTAGATATTGTCTCCGAGGATGAGACAGGATGGTCCGCCCGCCACGAAATCTGCGCCGATAATGTAGGCTTGGGCCAGGCCATCGGGGCTCGGCTGGACAGCATAGCTCAGAGACATGCCCCAATCGCTGCCATCACCCAGCAAACGCTGAAAGAGCGGCATATCGTGCGGAGTGGAGATGATCAAAACTTCCCGTATGCCAGCCAGCATCAAGGTCGTCAGCGGGTAGTAGATCATCGGCTTGTCATAGATCGGAAGCAACTGCTTCGAGACCGAATGAGTCATCGGGTGCAGTCGACTGCCGCTGCCCCCCGCAAGCACTATACCTTTCATACGGCCTCCTTCGGCTCTTCCAAGAGCTTTGTCACAGCAGCTCGCGTTGATACCTGCCACTCCGGCATGCTGACGCCATAGAGGCGCTTCAACTTATCGCAGCACAATCGGGAATTGGCGGGCCGTTTCGCGGCTGTTGGGTAGTCGGCGGTCGCAATGTCCCTGACAGTGACACGCCTGCCGGTCTTTTCCTCGAGAATGGATAATATATATCGAGCAAACTCGGCCCAGTTCGTTTCGCCGCTGCCGGCCAAATGAAAAACGCCGCGCGAGTCCGTGCTGGAATCCTTTGCTAGCCTGTCTGCTATTTTGACGATAGCCTCGGCGATGTCGTTGGCGGAGGTTGGGCAACCCAGTTGATCGCTGACAACGCTCAACTCTTCCCGCGTCTCCGCAAGCCTGAGCATGGTTTTCACAAAGTTATGGCCAAACGTTGAATAGACCCAGGCAGTCCGCAGGATGACATGGTTTTCATTGGCTGCGGCGACCGCATATTCGCCCTCGAGCTTCGATCTGCCATAGACGGATACCGGTCCAACCGGGTCGCTCTCGACATAGCGTTCGGGCTTGTATCCGTCGAACACATAATCGGTCGAGAGATGGATGACGGGAAGGGACAGCTCGGCAGCTGCGGCAGCGATGGCTCTTGCGCCGTCTCGATTGATGGCGAAAGCCGCCGCCTCATCGCTTTCGGCTTTGTCAACGGCAGTGTAGGCGGCCGACGAGACGACGATGTCGGGTTTGAGCTTCGCAATGGTTTCACGCACCATCGAAGGCTCGAGCAAATCCAGCTCGGGCCTGCCGATGGCGATGACCTCGATACCTCCGGCGTTCAGCGCTTGCAACGCAGACGTGACCTGGCCGCTCTTGCCTGTTACCGCGATGCGCATCTCATACCTTTTTCAACACGCCAAGGCGTTCACCGGAATACACACGCTCACGCAGCGGCTGCCACCACCATGCATTTTCCAGATACCAATCGACGGTTTTGCGGATACCGCTGTCGAAATTCTCCAGTGCTTTCCAGCCGAGTTCGGTCTCGAGCTTGGTCGCATCGATAGCGTAGCGAGCATCGTGGCCCGGCCGATCGGTAACGTAGCTTATAAGATCGCTATGCGGCGCGGTTCCTGGTCGGACTTCGTCCATGATCGCGCAGATGCGCTCGACAACCTCGATGTTTCGCCGCTCGTTGCGCCCGCCGACATTGTATTTCTCGCCGGGACGGCCTCGTTGCACGATCAGCCAGAGCGCTCGTGCATGATCGTCGACATAGAGCCAATCGCGGATGTTTGCGCCGCTTCCATAGACGGGCAACGGCTTCCGTTCCAGCGCGTTCAATATGATGAGAGGAATGAGCTTTTCCGGGAAATGAAAAGGACCGTAATTGTTCGAACAGTTGGAAATGATCACAGGCAGGCCGTAGGTCCTTTCCCATGCCGTCGCGAGGTGATCGCTTGCTGCCTTGGACGCGGAGTAGGGAGAGGACGGATCGCAAGGTGTCGTCTCCGCAAACAGCCCGTCTTCGCCGAGGGAACCATAGACCTCGTCGGTAGACACGTGCAGCATCTTGAATGCCGCCTTTTCGTCCGCCGGAAGACCTTGCCAATATTGCCGCGCGGCCTCCAGCATGCTGAAGGTGCCGTTTATATTCGTTTCGATAAAATCCGCCGCCCCGGTGATCGAGCGGTCGACGTGGCTTTCCGCCGCCAGATGCATGACGTAATCGGGGCGAAATTCCTCGAAGGCATTGCAGACAGCGCTTCTGTCGCAAATGTCGGCTTTGAGAAACCTGTAGTTGGGAGCATTCTCGATTGCCTTCAGTGAGGCGAGATTGCCGGCATAGGTCAGCTTGTCGATATTGAGGACGTCGGCGCCGATCTCGCTGACGAGATAGCGCACCAATGCCGAACCGATGAAGCCCGCGCCACCTGTTACAAGAACACGCATGAGGCCCTCCGTTTTACGAAAATTGAAAATATGCGGGGAGTTCGGAAAGCAGCGGCTGGTTACTGTCCTTATCAGAAAGAACGTAGGCATCCATCTGCGGCCACTCTATCCCGATCTCGGCGTCGTTCCACCGCACGCCACGGTCATGCTCCGCGCTGTAGGGAGCTGTGACTTTGTAGCTTATGATCGTATCAGGCTGCAAAGTTACGAACCCATGCGCAAATCCGGCTGGCACCCAAAGTTGTGAGCCATTCGCAGGGGACAGTTCTGCGGAGACCCACTTTCCGTATGTCGGAGAACCATGTCTGATATCGACGGCCACATCCAGGAGCGCGCCACGGAGACAGCGCACAAGTTTGCCTTGCGCAAAGGGAGACAACTGAAAATGCAATCCCCGGACGGTTCCCGGCTGTGCTGAAAGGGACTCATTATCCTGTACGAAAGATACGTCGGCCAAGTTGCTGCGGAACCAGGAATCCTTGAAGACTTCGCTGAAATAGCCCCTCGAGTCACCGAACCTGGCGGGAGTGATCTTTTTAACGTCCCCGATCTCCAGTTGTTCTACATTCAACGCATACATCCTTGCATTAGGCTCGATCGCTGGATTGTGACAGCGGCCAACGCCGGCCAATATAGCCAATTGTGCTGCTGAGCACATACCTTGGCGAGGCCTGGACGGCAAGATGAGAATCCAGTTCTGCCGCCGGATGCGTGAAACATCGGAGCAAACGATTGAAGCGAAGGTAATGTATTGGCTTCTAGCGTAAAATTGCGGATCCATGCCGGTCAAAAAGCCTTCATGCGCAGTTATGTCGAGCATCTGGTGTCTCATGACGGGCTGCCTTCAATCGGGACGCGTGGGAGGCCCATGTGCCGGGCGCCTCTATCCGAGATCGCAAGGCGCTTTGGAGTGGCATAACGGCTGCAGGCAAAGAGAATTCACACCCGACATCCTTTGAATTTCAGTTGGCGCTTGGCAGAGATGACGATCATGCTTTATGGCGCACGCTGACATAGGCATTTGCCGCATGGGGTTGCGGTATGTGTGATGAAACAACGGATCGACAAATCGCCAGGAGCCGCGTTGTGCGAACTGGATCGGAGGGGGTGGCTAAGGTTATGGATCCTTCTGGCTGTCACATCGCGGGCCGTGCCAATGCTAGCGAGCGCGCGCCGCCGCCTGTTGAAAATTCGGAGATGTTCGGTTGATAGAGATTCTTTGCGCGACCTATAATGGTATGCGCTATCTTCGGGAGCAGATTGCCTCCATTGAGGCGCAGACGCTCACGGACTGGCATGTCACGTTTTTCGACGACGGCTCGACGGATGGCACCGTAGAAATGCTGGCAGCTCTGGCCGTAAATGATGCTCGTTTCAGCTTGATACAGAATCCCGTCAATCTCGGGTTTTGCGGCAACTTCCTCAACAACCTTTCGAAGCTCAAAAACGCTGACGCTTATGCGTTTTGCGACCAGGATGACATTTGGTATCAGGACAAACTCGAACGTGCGTACGACTGGCTCTCGCGGATCGACCCTGGCGCACCGGCAGTTTATTTCGCTCGGACTGAAATTGTCGACGAACAACTCAATCATGCAGGAATGTCGCCGGATTTCAAACTCGAACCAAGTTTTCGCAACGCCTTGGTCCAAAGCATCGGCGGAGGCAACACCATGATGTTCAATCAGGCGGCGAGGGATCTTGTGGTCAGCACATTGCCGAAAACACGACTCATTTCCCACGACTGGTGGTTCTACATTGTTGTCGCGGGCTGCGGCGGGGTGGTCCGATATGATTCGCAGCCGGTGTTGAAATACCGTCAACACGCCGCCAACCTGGTCGGCGCCAATAACAGCATCTCAATGCAAGTCGCAAGATTGTGGATGGCCTTCCGGGGGCAGTGGCGTGCGTGGAACACTGTCCATGAGCTCGCAATCGCGACTTTCGAGGATCGCCTTACTCCCGAAAATCGTGCCGCGTTCCATGCCTTTCAGCGGGCTCGCCATGGCGGCTGGCCTTTTGAGAGATTGTCCGTGCTCAAGCGAACCGGGATAAAGCGCCAAAGCGCGATCCAAACCAGATTTCTTCCCATTCTCGCTCTACTGAACAGGCTATAGGCGCTGCGCTCCTATCGGCGGTTTCGAAGGAAGCGGGCCTCTCGGGAAAAAGGCTAGCCTTTGTCTCGGAAGGCGGCTAAACGCAATGTCGCCTTCGGGACATAAGTCGCGGATGATATCGAGGAGTTGTTACTTCTGAGTGGAGCCGTCAAGAGAGCAATCATGAATCGCAATAACCTGTCGGATCAAAAGGCTACGTCATGGCTCAATCGGGCCGAGATCTGCGTTTCCTTTATTCTGAGAGATCTTCAAATTCGGGAAGTGGAGCGCGTCGTTGTCGCCGATCCTTGTTCGCGCCTTCTAATCCATATGCGGTTTACGCTGGCCGGAAATAGGTGCAATTCTTGATGTCCGCAGTTCTCACCCCATTTCTGGTTCCGCCTTCCATTCGTCTCCAAAAGAAGGTCAATTATGGTGACGGCTTCATCTTGCGCGCGATTGAGAGGCAGGTTGGCAGGTTTTCTCAGTCGGCGATGTTTTCTCCCAGAACGCCCCTCGTCGATGAGGATTTTGCGCGGCTGCAGTCGCATCGCTATGTGATTCTCGCCGGAGCCAACCAGCTCAAGGATGACTTCGCGCCGATCGCCAAAATGAAGGCAAGCACGCTGCGCAAGTCAAACCTGGTGTTCATACCCTTCGGTATCGGTCTGCACGGAGAAGCCGGTTTCAACGAAGGGTTCACAGACAACGCTAGTGAGATCTTGTCGATCATCCACGAACGAATTGAGTACTCAAGTTGGCGCTGCCCGTTGACGAAGGGGCTTCTGGACACGGCGTTGCCGGCATTGCGTGAACAGACACTGATGACCTGCTGCCCCGTTGTCATGGACCGCCCTCTATTGGACGGCTCTAAGTTCGAGCGCAACCTGTCAACCATTGCGGTAACGATTACAGATCGCGGTGATTTCTGGGATAGAGAGATTCCGGTTTTAAAAGAGGTGGCCGAGTTATTTCCGGACAAGAGGCGGGTTTTGGTGTTCCATCAGAATTTCGATCCTCCGTCTGTCTTTGAGCCGTTGGCCGACCGGTTCGGGAAGCGTTTGGGCAGCCAAAAGGCGAGGACGCCTCGCCACGTGCGGCAACTCGCTCGACAGCTTGGGTACGAGATCCTCCTTGCCGACGACGTTGACAGGCTGCTGGCATTTTACGGGCAAGTGGACTTGCATGTGGGTAGTCGCCTCCATGCGCATCTTCATATGTTGAGTCAGAACAAATGGAGTTTTCTCGTCAAGGTCGACGAACGCTCCCCCGGAATTGCGAGTGCTCTCGGTTTCGAACTCATCGAACCCGGGCAACTCCGCCATCACCTCGATGCGGATCTGGAGACGATCAGAACCTCGGCTCAGGCGTGCCATTTGGTGATGCAGCGTTTCGTAAATGCAATTCCTGGTCGCCCGTAAGCGGATCAACTAAGCATCGCTGTGACGTCAGCTAGAGCAACGCCAGTAAAGTGCGAAGCGGTTTTCCCAGGAATGGCGCAAGAGCAAAGCTCGGGACGGTTCGGCACTTCCGCAAAAAAACTGAACCGCTCTTGAGATCTCGCTCCGAACGACGGACGCAAAGCCCGTGCTGCCGCGATCGGCACAAATAAGGGCGACGAGGTAGGCGAAGATCGGATCGATGCTGCCTCGCTAAGGATCGTGATCACAGCTGTCAAGCTGTGATCACGGTGCAATCTATGGCTTTATTTGACGTGGTATTCCGGCAACAGGCGTCTGGACAGACCTGGTTCTATTCGATGATTGGCGGCAAATGGATTACGACAGGAAGGCCGGCTTCAACAGAAAACACGTTTGAAGTGCGGGCTTGATTTGGATGTGTGATCCTCAAACGGCAAGATCTATGCCCTGCCAGAGGCCGCTGCCTCCGGAAAGCTGTAGATCGCCGGTGTGGCTCGGATAATCGGGGCAGGTTACCAGCCTCCAAGCGCAGCCGAATGAAAGTTCTCCAGCGGGCATATCTGCCGCCCATCCTTTTCAAAACCCAGTGCGGTTCTGCCACCGTAAGCTTCCGGTGAGGGCCGTCTTGCGAGGTTGAGACGAACATCGGAAGTCCTAGTGCAAACACTAGGAGTAGTCCTATGACGAAGCATCAGATTGAAGTGATCACGTCTGTCGAGCGCCGACGGCGCTGGTCTCAGGAGGATAAAGAGCGGCTCGTTGCAGCCTGTCTCGAGCCAGGTGCGGTGCTTTCCGAGATTGCTCGTGCGGCCGGTATCCATGTCAGCCAGCTCTTCCGTTGGCGCAAGGAGCTTTGCCAAATCGAGGAGCCGAGGACGGAAACAGCGAGCACGTTGGTGCCGGTGGTCGTGTCCGATGCCGCGCTTCCAGCCTCGCCTATTCCCTCGGGGCCACCCGCCCCATCGCAGTCCCGCCGGAAGCGCAGCGATGTGACGATTGAACTCGGTCGGGACCGTCGTATCCGCGTAGACAGCGACATCGACACGGACGCGCTGGGCCGCATTCTCGATGTCGTGCTGGGGCGGAGATGATCCCGGTTCCGAGTGGTGTGAAGGTCTGGCTGGCGACCGGTCACACGGACATGCGCAAAGGCTTCCCCGGTCTGTCGCTGATGGTGCAGGAGACGCTGAAGCGCGATCCGATGTGCGGACATCTGTTCGTGTTCCGGGGGCGCGGTGGAGGTCTGATCAAGGTGATCTGGCATGACGGACAAGGAGCCTGTCTGTTCACGAAGAAGCTGGAGCGCGGCCGCTTCATCTGGCCGTCAGCCGCTGACGGCACGGTGGTGATCACACCGGCCCAGCTCGGTTATCTGCTCGAAGGCATAGACTGGCGGATGCCGCAAAAGACCTGGCGGCCAACATCGGCAGGATGAGCAAAAGCACTGGAATGGCGGACTCGAATATGATTCCATCCTGCCATGAGCGACGCGACTGATGAGCTTCCGGACGACCTTGCCAGTGCGCTTGCACTGCTGGCCGAGGAGCGTGCCCGGCGTATCACTGCCGAGGCAGAAGCTGCGACCGCCAAGGCGCAAGCCGCCAGCGCAAAGGCGCTCGTGTCGCATTCCGAATGCGCTGATCGCGCGGTTGAAGCTGGAGATCGAGAAGGTTCGCCGTGAACTTTACGGCAGCCGGTCAGAACGCAAGGCGCGACTCCTCGAACAGATGGAACTGCAGCTCGAGGAGCTGGAGGCTGACGCTGGCGAAGACGAACTGGCGGCAGAGGTTGCGGCCAAAGCCTCGACGGTCAGGGCTTTCGAGCGCAAGCGTCCATCACGGAAACCATTCCCTGAACATCTGCCGCGCGAGCGTGTCGTTATCGCGGCCCCGGCGAGCTGCCCTTGTTGCGGTTCGGGCAAGCTGTCGAAGCTGGGCGAAGACATCACCGAGACCCTGGAGGTCATCCCGCGTCAGTGGAAGGTGATCCAAACGGTGCGGGAGAAGTTCACCTGCCGCGAATGCGAGAAGATCACCCAGCCACCAGCTCCTTTCCATGTGACGCCGCGGGGCTTTGCCGGGCCCAGCCTTCTGGCGATGATCCTGTTTGAGAAGTTCGCGCAGCATCAACCGCTGAACCGCCAGAGCGAGCGCTATGCCCGAGAGGGTATCGACCTTAGCCTGTCGACGCTGGCAGATCAGGTCGGCGCTTGCGCCGCGGCGCTGAAGCCACTCCATTCGTTGATCGAAGCGCATGTCCTGGCTGCCGAGCGGCTGCATGGCGACGACACCACAGTGCCGATCCTGGCGAAGGGAAAGACCGATACGGGTCGCATCTGGACCTATGTCCGAGATGACCGGCCGTTCGGCGGGCAATCGCCGCCGGCGGCTCTCTACTATGCATCGCGAGATCGACGACAAGAGCATCCCGAGCGCCACTTGAAGACCTTCACCGGCATTCTGCAGGCTGATGCCTATGGCGGCTACAATCCGCTGTTCAAGGTAGACCGCGATCCGGGGCCGCTGACGCAGGCGCTCTGCTGGTCGCACGCGAGGCGCAAGTTCTTCGTGCTGGCCGACATCGCCACGAATGCCAAACGCGGCAGCCGCGCCGCGCCGATCTCGCCTATGGCGCTGGAAGCCGTCAAACGGATCGATGCGCTGTTCGACATCGAGCGTGAGATCAACGGGCTTGCCGCAGCGGAACGCCTGGAGCGCCGTCGCAAGCACAGTCTGCCGCTTGTCGGCGAACTGCCCCGCTGGCTTCAAACCGAGCGGACAAAACTGTCGCGCAGTTCTCCGGTCGCAGAGCCGATCGACTACATGCTGAAGCGCTGGAACGGCTTCGAGTCTTTCCTCGACGACGGCCGGATTTGTCTCACGAACAATGCCGCCGAGCGAGCGCTCAGGGGTTTTGCACTGGGAAGGAAGTCATGGCTCTTCGCCGGATCGGATCGCGGCGCTGATCGTGCTGCCTTGATAGTGACGCTGATCATGAGTGCCAAGCTCAACGACATCGATCCGCAGGCTTGGCTTGCTGACGTTCTGGCCCGCATCGCCGACACGCCAATCAGTAAGCTGGAGCAATTACTTCCGTGGAATTGGCAGCCACACGGACTGAACGCTCAAGCAGCCTAACCTGCGGCCCTCACCGGATGCATACCTGCCACCAGCCTTCCGGCGACGATCTTATCGTCTTCATGCATCGGCATCGTTGTCGAATGTTCACGCAGCGCAGATGACCGCGCGTACGGTGAGGAGAGGCGAGGCAGACGCCAACATCGGAGGATTGACAGAGATTCGCTAACGTTTTCGCTGAACGGCAATGGAGCGCTTAATCACCACCGGCACGAACTCAGGTGATTGCGCGAGCCACTGATCCACTGCCTTCCGACATCCGGAATAAGACGAATAGTCGTCAAATATAATGTAACCGCCCTTTACGATATGTGGCGCAAGGCGATCGATGCAAGTCTTTACCGAATCGTACCAATCGCCGTCGATATGAGCGACCACGACTGGTTCTGTCAGGTTCATCGTATCCTGGAACAATCCCTTGATGAAATGGATATTGTGCTCCGATGCAGAAAAGCCGAAAGTTTTGAGGTTGTCGGCGACAAGCTGCTTTGTGTCGCCCAGGTAACCGTAATATTGATCCTGGCCAAGGCCGTGGGACTGCCCAGACTCGATTTGAGCGTAGCGCTCATGTGCATCAAGCCCGTCTTCCGGCCCAGGAGCTGGGATCTGGTCGTAAACGTCATACAGGTCTAGTGGCCTATTGTGAGATTTATAATGGCACATGAAGATGGCCGAGCCGCCAAGGGCGACCCCCGCCTCCACGAACCGCCCTTCCAGTTTGTTCCGTTCCACATCAACAATACAATCGTGAAGGATGGCCAGTTTGTCATAGCCGCAGTATGTCAAATTGCGAGCGCGCAGCTCATCCGAAAGCGTCTTGATTTCGGTGCGTATTTGCTCGCCTTCGTCAGGAACTTTTCTCTCCGTCGCTATCGCGCCGTTGCTCTCCGGCTGTTGTTCGCCACGTCGGGATTCAGCGTGTCGAATCCGCTCCAGCCGCCAAATTTTAAAGAGCGCCCAGGGCAGAAACGGATAGGCAAGGAATGCAGAGGGCCTAAAGGGCATGGCACTTGCGACCGTGAAATACGGCCCCATATAATGCTTGAGATTACCTTTGAAGTGATACAGCCGACACTTCGTCGCCGGCTTGAGGATGTCATGATCGCTCAATTTCGGGGTGAAATTATATTGATCGCAGTCCAGCAAAAGGATGTGTCCCAGCCAGTTTTCGATCACTTGAAGGTTACGCATTTTGCTGTGATGTAGGCCCACAAGATCACGGAGCGCGAGCTGGTCGCCGAACCATGTCTTTTCCTCCTCGCTCATAGACGTGTAGTTATCAATCATCTGAGACATCATGCTCACTACGCGCTTGCGCGCTTCGTCACCGCTATTGACGATCAACAAGCCGCCGTTGATCGGTGAGTTGTGGGAGCGTCGGAAAGTCAACGCGAGATCAAAGTTACCGGTCTTCTGTTCAAATAAGTGGGCGAAGCTTCTGAGGCAAAGCATGTCTGAGTCGAGCAGGAATACCGGGTGTTCGCTGCCGAGGCGCGTGAGTGCATCGCGTTGCCAGACCATGCGCTCATACATTATTCGATCGATGTCGATTTCGCGACGCCAGATCGTAGCACCCGGCAAGTTAAATCGGCTGTCTGTATCCGTAAGAATGGTGAGGGTCGTGCCCGGGTGGTAGCGCCGGAATGACGCCCACATGAGGGCAATCATGTTGTGATAATCCCGCGCGCGGAAGTCTCCATATTTGGTTCGATCGATAACAGCGGCGCCTTTATCGACATGAAACACAACAAGTTGCACTGACCTTTCATTCAGCATGCCCGGACGCCTCGTCAAAGATCTTCTGCTTCTTCAAAATCCACGTCCTCCGGATCCGGCGCAGTAACAGCCAAGCCTGCGAGGTCGATGTGCAGCGGCGGTATATAGTGAGAACGAATTATCTTTCCCTCGGGTCGCAGTACTCGGACACTCTTCTCTTCCACGTGACACAGGATGTCCATTATCGATCCCTGCGAGACGTTGACTCTGATCGAGTAAAGGCCAGGCAAATAGATGACAGGATCAAACTTCATGCGAACCGTGTGCCTGCCTTTGGTAATTTGTACCCATCCCAATTCATCTCGTGTCGAGGAGGGATGATAGACCACTGGTTCGACCACCGGCTTAAACATGACGTTGAAAGCACACTCGTCAAGGTCTTCATGAGCTGTCACGGCTACTTCGACGGTCAAATCCTCGCCAGGAAAAATCTGCTCAATTTCGTGGCCGGCATTGTCAAGCAATCGGACGTCGTCGATGGTTATTTTCTTGCCTGTCGCAATTGATGTCGCAGAGGTTGACGGCTTGTCCCGACTGTTTAGCTTTTCTCTTGTTGTGCTGGCTTGATCGGCTTCATAGGCATCGAGAACGGACTTCGAATCTCCCTCTGCCAGCACCTGGCCCTTCCGCAGATAGATTGCTCGATCTGTCAAGTACTCTATCGAAAGCCGGGAATGGGAGACGAGAATGAGAGATGCCCCTCCCTTGCGGATATCGTTGATCTTGTTGCGGCACTTTACGCGGAAGCTCGCATCCCCGACGGCCAGTACTTCGTCGACGATGAGAAGTTGCGGGTCGGTGTGGACGGCGCATGCAAATCCAAGCCTCATCCTCATGCCCGTAGAATAGGTGCCGAGCGGCGCGTCGATGCTTTCGCCGATCTCCGCAAAATCGACGACCTCGTCATAGCGCGCGCGTATCTCGTCTGTCGTCATGCCAAGAAGCGACATATTGAGGTAGATGTTCTGAGAGCCGCTGAGGCTGGGTTCAAAGCCTGCGCCGAGAGCCAGCATGGGCGCGATCTTGCCACGGGTCTCGATCGTTCCGGATGTCGGGTTTATGACCCCGGCTATCAGGCGAAGCAGGGTGGTCTTGCCACTGCCATTGACGCCGACAAGACCGAGCGACTCGCCTTTTTGAAGCTCCAGATTTATGTTTCTAAGTGCCCAGAATTCGCCGGGCTTCAGCTGGTTGGGGTTCTCTTTGAAGCCACCGCCGATCAGCGTACGAACGCCCGAGGTAAAGGAACCTTTCAAATTGCGACTGAATTTTTTGTTCAAACCGTTGACGCGGACGACGGCATTCTCTGACATCATCGCCCTCCCAACAACATGCGCTCGACGATGAGCGGCTTGGCCTTGATGAAGAAGCGCAAAGCAACGATCAGTAGGCATAACACCGCCAAACCGAACGCAAACGACAGTGGGATGTCGAGGGGCGCACCGGCCATCACCTTACGAGCCGGCAGAGCGATTGGCGCAATCGGGTGAAAATATAAAACGGTCTCTGCTGTCGTGCCGGGCCGCGGTTGAAAGAACACCGGGCTGATTAAGAGCCCGAACGACAAAAACAGCTGGAAGATGCGCTTCACGTCCTCCACCAGCAGCGCAAAGGGCGCAATAAAGGCGCCGAGCATTGCTCCAAAGACCGTCCCGAACAGGATGATCCCGCAGCTGAGCATGACTCTCAACGGATCAATTCCAAAGGCAAGCGCCATCAAGCCGACAAAAAGAATACGGATCAGTCCATCGACGAGAATAGCAAACAGCTGGCTGAGCACGATACTGAGCATTGGAAAGCGCACACGCGCAATGAACGATCGGGAGGCCTCAACCGAGCGCACCCCCAACATGAGAGCTTCGCCAAAATTCAGCCACGCCACCACCCCGATCATATAAAACAGGAAGAAGGGAAGATTGATGTCTGGCGCGAACATGATGCCAGATTGATGTGCTCCGTGTGCTGCCACCGTCAGGACGACAATAGGGAAAATGATCCAGAAATAGCCGAGAAATGACCGGTTGAACTTGGCCTTGAGCTGTGGTCGGAACAATTGATAGGCAAGCGCGATACTATGCCGGATCTGTTTGGCCGGCGAAGGCGTGCCATCGAAATCAATGTTTTCAGTCTGCATGCTGAGAAACAAATGTCCTATCTTGGTGGGTGAGTTGCATGGTCCAGCGGGGAACCGATATTCAGCTTTTGGCCGGTGCGCCAGCGAAAACTTCTCCCGCACGCCGTTTTGAGGCGTCTTGCCCCAGCTCCGAACGGACACGATACCTCGGGTGGGGATAATGTTTGCGATTGCGTTTCTCCTGCTATATCTAAAGCGGGAACTCAAGACCCTTACGAGTATTGCTACCGATGAAGTGCCGTTGAATGCTTCGCCATATCGCCCGTATCTTCCGCCCCGCCCATGAAGGCCAATCGACCGCCAAGCTTTCTCCGCTCATATTCGATCGTCATTTTTCCGACGCTCGGCATAGGGTGGTGATAATGGCGGATGGAGCTGGTGCAACTCAGCGAATAAGCTTTGATTTGCCGCTGACGTTACGCCGGCAGACCGGGGAAGTTGCGCTCGCTCTGTTTGAGGAGTCGGTCTTTTCGACCCCTCAAGATATGCGTGCACTTCTGTCGTCTTTGCATCCGACCGTAGTGGTGGCGAGCCGCTATGGAGGTGTCGGTTCGAAGGAAGTCGTTGCTTACTGTCACAGCGCGGGCATTTCGCTCGTGAGCCATTTCGACGATGACTTGTTTGACGTTCCGCTCTCGCTGGGTAAGGCAAAGTACGATCGGTACCATGATCCTATCCGCCTGCAGAGCATGCGAGCGCTCTGCGAAGGCGCTAGCCTTATTTACCTGTCCACCGAAGAGCTGAAGAGGCGTTTTAACCGCTATGACTTCAGGTCCGAGTCCATCGCCGGCGAGATATATTGCCCCGCCTCAAATGACATAAAGCGAGAACTGTCGGACAAGCTCCTGTTCGGCTACATGGGGACTGCCGGTCACGCGGAGGATCTCGCGCAAGTCCTACCGTCGATCGAGCATGTGCTGGATCGTCTCCCGGAAACGCGCTTCGAAACCTTCGGATCGATCAAGATGCCGCCGGAAATGGTTCGGAAATACGGAAGCAGGGTGCGCGCCATTCCGCCGACGACGGACTATAATGGTTTCCTCGCGAGGATGCGTGAGCTTGACTGGAAAGTGGGCTTGGCGCCGCTGGTGCGCAATCCGTTCAATGACTGCAAGGCAAATACCAAGTTCATAGAGTATGCGAGTTCCGGCGTCCTGCCTGTGCTGTCGACAGGACCGGTCTATGCTCGTATTTGCGATATTACGGGCTTGCCCCAAACCGAGAACGAAACCTGGTCAGAACGGATCATCGAATTGCTTTCGATGCCCCAGAGCCAAGCGGCTTCTTTGTTGCAGAACGTGCAGGATAGGATCGCGGAGTTTTATTCTCTTGCGAGATTGGAGGACCAAGTTGTAAGGGTCCTGCGGTTGCATGTTTGAATGCAAGAGCGGTTCTCGGTGACGCCTTGCGCAGTATGGATCTTTTCCTGGAAGCCACATGAAGATTGCTTGGGTATCGGCAGACATCAGCCCGAACGTTGCCAGTTTTAGGTATCGCGCGCTTTATCCCAGCTTCGCCCTTGCGGACAATGGATTCCAAAATGCCTATTTCTCGGTTCGCGATGCCAAGATCGAGCATTTGAAGGAGTATGATGTCGTCATATTCGTCAAGACGGTAAGCCATGTTTTGACCGCGATTATGCGGGAACTCCGCGAACGGTACGCACGAAAGGTCTTTCTCGATCTATGCGATTATGTCACGCATCCCAGGTACGGCAACAGCTCGGGGGAACTGCGCAGGGTTATCATTCTCTCTCAGGCGCCCTACATCGACGCTATCGTGGTGCCAACGGAGCAGTTGAGGAAGGTTTTATCCGCTTCGCTTTCGGAATCAATTCCCATCGTTGTTATTCCTGATCAAGCGGAGTCTAGTACGCTCATTGAGCGCACGCGTGTTTTCAGCGTCAAAAAGATTGATGCCTATAGTCTTGCTGAACTTCGCCGACTCGTTCGCCCGCGCGCTCGCTTGATCGCCCTGAAATCCAAAATAGGACGCCTGCAACGACAGGCGCGGGGGTCTTTTCTGGCTCTGCGGATGCTGGTCGCAGAGCTGTCCCGCGCGCCGCGCAGCTTGCCGGCGAGGTTTCATCAGCGGCTTCGTAATTCTTGGGCATCCAGCTCTCGAAGGGTCGCTTCTCTAGCGACTGCAAGTCGCAATAAGATGGGGGATCAGGCGCGGGTCTCGGGTCTCAACGGTGGCAAGAAGCTCATCTGGTTCGGCAACGCGGGTTCGGACAGCTTTCAATCGGGCATACAAACCCTGACGCTCATTGCATCCGATCTGATCCGCCTTGCGCAGACGGTTGATTTCGAACTGGTCGTTATGAGCAACCGATCTGATGCTTATAAGACCCTGATAGAGCCACTCCCATTCCGGTCAAGATTTGAGTTATGGAGCCAGGAGGGCTGCTTTGAGGCTGTCAGGGCGAGTGATGCCTTCCTTATGCCCCAGATTGAGGATGAATTTTCAGAGTGTAAATCGGCCAATCGCGCCCTTCTGGCGCTGAGCTGCGGTACGCCGGTGATAGCTTCGCGTCTGATGTCTCTCGAGCCGTTGAAGGATTGCATCGTAACCGATGATTGGGACGGCGGATTTCGACGGTATCTTCTCGATGAAGCGGCGACAAAGGCGGACCTAGAGACGGCAAGATCGATTATTGAAAAAGAATTCTCGGCAGAGGCTACTGGCCGGAAATGGCTCGAGCTTATGCGGCTGGAGAAGCCTCGGCCTGCCAAATCTCCGCGGCTTGCTATATTCTTCCATCTTTTACAGGACATTCACGTACTGCTGCCAGTTGTGACGGCTTTGGTCGCCGACGCTGGCGAAGGCAAGGGTGGCAACCGCCATGATGTGGATGTGGTGCTTCTGAAGTCGGTATACCTTCAGCAGCCGGATATCGTGCGAGAGATCGTAAACACCGGTGCGCGTCTTCGTCTTCTCACGGAGGACACGGACGAGGACAATCTGCGAGCGCTCGATGTGAAGTCCGCGTCCGTACTTATTGTCGGTGCGGAGACTTCCTTGCGCCCCCATCGATTGGTCCACGCGGCTGTGTTGAAAGCCAATGAATTCGGTATTCCAACAATATCCATGCAGCATGGATTGGAAGCGCCGGGTTTATCCTACTTTGACGATCGCCATACCAGCGATGTGAAAATTGCGTCGTCATCCATATTCACCTACGGCGATCCCGCGCGGCTGCCGAAGGAGGCATCATCCGATCTTGTGCAACGCTGTATTCCCGTAGGACGATTTGCGCCAAGCACGTCGCGGCACCTTGTGACGTTGAAGAGCAGCCTCGAGGCGATCAACCCTCGCGGCCTACCGGTGATTGCGATTTTTGAGAATCTACATTGGCATCGGTATGAAGCCGATGGCTATCGTGGGCACTTCAGCGCGCATATTGAACGACTGGTGGACACGTTCAAGGATGTGTTTTTTGTCATAAAACCGCATCCGGCTGGCGTCTGGCTGCAAAAGAATCCTCGCATAACAACCCGGGCCAACACGCTTCTACTGCGGCGGGATGATCCCGAGTTTGCCGGTGTCACCGCCGCTGATTTGCTCTCGGTCTCGCAAGCGGTGATCACAACTCCCTCGACGGTTGCAGTGGATGCCGCACAGCTTTGCCGGCCGGTTCTGGTCTTTGCCAATACGTTGGATTTGCCTCTGTTTGAACCGCTCGAAATCGGTCGTTCCTATGAGGATATAGAGGCTTTCGTAACCCGTGCTCTTGACGGCAGTGCGACTATGGATGCCGTCAGCCGCTTCAAATCGTCCGCATTGGCGGTGGGAAACGTTTCATCCAACATCGCGCGTGAGATTGATCGCCTATTAGAAGATCGCACGCCAAAACCGCCACAAAACAAGCACTTTAGCGAGTGATACCTCGCCCACGGCTCATCATTCTCTGCGGCATCAAAAGCTGTCTATTCCCGCTAATTCCATTTGATCTGATGGCGGGTAAGAATGTATGAGTGAAACACGCAACTTATCGGATCCAGCAGGAAGGCGATTGACGATGCCGACATTCATAACTCAGATCGATGATCTCGCTACCCGCAATCTGGATGATGACACCATCCGCGTATTTGTCGGAACGGACAGCTCGCAGATGCTTGCAGTCAACGTTCTGGAATACTCGATCAAGCGTCATACCAATGCGAAGGTTGAGGTCTTTGGAATGCTGGATTTGCCGGTGCCCGCACCGGTTGATCCGCGTAACGGTCAGCGTACGGGCTTCTCCTTTTCCCGCTTCACCATTCCTGCGCTGAATGGTTATAAGGGGAAGGCGATCTACATGGACGCCGACATGCTCGTCATGAAAGACATCAAGGGGTTGTGGAATATTCCCTTCGACGGCGCGAAGATCATTGTCCAGCAAGAGGTCAAACACGCTGAGGTGACGACGACGAAAGAGGGGGCTCCTGCCGCCCGTAAGAAGCAATGCGCCGTGATGCTGATCGATTGCGCCGCTTGCGACTGGAAGGTCGAGGAGATCGTCCAGGGGATGGATGATGGCAAATACGATTACGATCAGTTGATGAGCCAATTCTGCATCCTCGAGGAAAATGAGGTCAAGTATGGCGTTCCATTCGAATGGAACTCACTTGAGCATTGGGACGCAAACACGTGCCTGCTGCACTACACCGACGTCTATACCCAGCCGTGGACCTATAGTGGCCATCCACTCGGATACATCTGGTTCAATGAAGTGAACCGAATGGTTGCCGAGGGGCAGTTGGCTATGGATCAGATCAAGAAAGAGGTCGATAGGGGCTATTTCCGGCCCTCTCTGATCGCTGATCTCAAGTATCTCAATAAAATTCCGGGTTTTGCACGCAAGGCCTGGTACAATTATCACAAGGCCAATGATAAGCGCCTGGGATATGTTGCGCATAAGGAAGTGTACGAGGCTAAACGTCTCCGCACCAAGGCCATCAAGGAATATGAGGCGAAACTGGCCGCCGAGAAGGCAGCCTGATTCCGACCCCGTTATGATGCCCAAGGAGATTCTTGGTAGTGAAGCAAGACACAGTATTGGTCACCGGTGGCATGGGCTTCATCGGCAGGCGGCTCATTGCACGCCTGGCGCAGCGGCCAGACATTAAGTCCGTCGTCGCGCTCGACAACTTTCATCCCCAAGTCCACGGCGAGAAACCGGCTAAGTCTATCGAGGGGGCGATTGTTGAAGAAGGATCGGTGTCAGACAGGGCTTTCTTTGAAGGGGTGCTTGAGCGACACGATCCCGATCTGATTTTCCATCTTGCGGCCGAAACCGGGACGGGTCAGAGTTATCACGAAATTTCTCGATATTGTGATACCAACATCAATGGAACCGCCTATCTGATTGAAGGGTTGCGCAAGCTTCCCGACAAGGCGAGACGGCTCGTTCTCGCCTCTTCCAGGGCAGTCTACGGGGAGGGCGCCTACAAATCGAGCCTCGGCGAAATCTTCACGCCGAAGCCGCGTCCAAGCGAGACTATGTCTAAGGGGATTTTTGATCTCTACGACAGCGTTGGTGAAGCGGCTACCCCTGTCGCTACTCCTGAAGGCATTACTCTGCGTCCGTCAAGCATCTATGCTTCCACAAAGCTGATGCAGGAATACATATGTGGCCAAGGCCTCGACAACACGCGCATCCAACCCGTAATTCTCAGATTTCAGAATGTTTACGGGCCCGGGCAGAGTAGCCGGAATCCCTATACCGGTGTGCTCTCGATTTTTGGCCAGCAGATTTTAGACGGTAAGATTCTGAACATCTATGAGGATGGCGAGATCGTCCGCGATTTCGTTTACGTCGATGACATCGTCGAGGCGCTGATGCTTGCTGCCGTTGCTGGCAGCGTTGACAGTGAGCCGATAAATGTGGGAAGCGGCATTAGTACGACAATTCGTTATGCTGCTGAGTGCTTGCTCACCGAACTGGGGATCAGCAAAGAAAACCTTCGCATTTCTGGCGATTTCCGGCCCGGGGATGTCCGTTTTGCGCTTGCCGATAATACCCGGGCTCGGACTTTGTTAGGGTACAAACCGAAAGTGACCCTGGAAACGGGCATCGCACAGCTTGCCCGCCACATAAAATCAGAACGCACCCAAAGATAGGCCAACCATATGGCGAACTTGGACCCAATCCAGATATTTATAGGCACCGATGAATACCAGATGATTGGCGCGAAGGTGCTGGCTCACAGCATCACTTCGCGTACAAGTGCTCCGGTGAAGATTCACTATCTCAGCGATTATGCCGCTCCTTCGCCTCAGAATCCGGCACTAAGGTCCAAGACTGGCTTCAGTTTCACACGTTTCATGATTCCGCAAATCTGCGGTTATGAGGGCCGGGCAATCTATCTGGATGCGGACATGCTGGTCTTTACCGATATCGCCGAATTATGGAATTGGCCGATGCCTGAGGGGGTATCGCTTTTGTACGCCGAACAGCCGCCTGAACGCGGTCGTCGACCGCAATACAGCGTTTTCCTGGTAGACTGCGCCAAAGCGCGCTGGGATGCCAAGGAGCTAATGCAAAAGCTCTCTACTGGTGTCTATGACTATCATTCTCTGGTCTACGAATTCTCTCATATGCCTGCCGACGAAAAGGCGATGATCTTGCCGTTCAGATGGAATGCGCTCGAATACTACGACAGTGGCGAGACGAGCCTTATCCACTTCACCGATATGAATCGCCAGCCATGGGTAGAGCCAACCAATCCCAATCGAGACGTGTTTTACGCGGCAGTGAACGCTGCGCTGGAGGCAGGTGCTGTTACATTGGCGGATATCAATCAAGCTATCGACAAAGGTTACATCCATCCCGCCTTCCTCAAGTGGATCGGGCGTTCGAAATCTTCAAGTTTCTTCCGCGATTTGTTCTGGCCTGCCCCCTATCTGCGCCTGCTGCCCGTTCAGCATCGCATCCTTGCCCGTCTTAAGCGATTACCGTCTTTGCTCTGAAATCTTCAATCGCGGCTGGGCGCTGCCTTCGTAAGGATCGCGGCTTGATTGGCCCAAATAAAGCCCACTTCACTGGCGGAGCGAAAGTCAGGCGAGGAACGGCACGAGTATTCATCTTTCTGCCATTTGACCTCTTCTCAAGCCGGTAAAACGGTGGCCTCTTTTCTCATTCGTTCGATAGATGCCGACGCAAATCGTGCGGGGTGGACTTGGAAAGTGAAAAGGTCTAACGCAATTTCATGAACAGAAGAGCGATCAACCTCGTTGAAAACAGCGTGCTCGAATCGGCAAAACGCACGATAAAGACCGAAAGACGCGGTCTTGAAGCGCTCGAACGTGCTTTTGACAACGGATTAGCCGGTCCTTTCACACGGGCCGTCGAAGTCATCGGCGACATCTCCGGCCGCGTGATCGTCACCGGCGTCGGCAAGAGCGGGCATATCGGCGCCAAGCTCGCGGCGACATTCGCGTCAACCGGGACGCCCGCCTTTTTCGTACATGCGGCGGAGGCCAATCACGGCGATCTCGGGATGATCGCGCGCGACGACGTCGTGCTGGCGATTTCCAAGGGCGGCGAGAGCGCCGAGCTCAAGAGCATCATTTCCTTCACGCGGCGCTTCTCCATTCCGCTGATCGCGATCACCTGTAGCGAAGGTTCCTCGCTTGCGGCCGCCGCCGATATCGTCCTTCTGATGCCGAACGAACAGGAGGCCTGCCCCAATGGGCTGGCGCCGACGACCTCGACGCTGATGCAGCTTGCGATCGGCGACGCTCTGGCGGTGGCGCTTTTGGAGGCGCGCGGCTTTACCGCCACGGATTTCCACGTCTTCCATCCCGGCGGCAAGCTGGGCGCGAGCCTGATGCATGTCGCCGATGTCATGCATACAGGCGAGCGGCTGCCGCTCGTTGCCACGGGTACACCGATGCCGGAGGCGATCACGGTGCTGTCGCGCAAGCACTTCGGCTGCGTCGGCGTGCTTGATGAGGATGGGCGGCTCTGCGGCATCGTCACCGAAGGCGACATGGCGCGCAACCTGACGCGCAATCTCTCTGAACTTGCCGTCGACGACATCATGACGAAGACGCCGAAGACGGTGAGGCCGACGGTGCTGGCGACCGCGGCCCTCGCGCTGCTCAACCAGCATCACATCGGTGCGCTGATCGTCATTGACGACGACCGCCGGCCTGTCGGGCTGGTGCATTTCCACGATCTGCTGCGGATCGGCGTTGCCTGAATTGTTCATTCGGGCAATCACAAGGATTCTATGTCTCGATCTGCAAGAAAGGGCTGTGGACTCTCGGAGTACCCCGAACTGCCCCCACTTTCGACCGGCCACTCAGCAAAGGCAGTAATGACCTGCCACTGAGAATTTCCTCCAGAATGGATCAGAGTCCGGCCTGTTAAAAGACGGACGAATGAAGAAGCAGCGACTTACGGAAGAGCAGATTATTGCGGTGCTGAAGGAGCAGGAGCCTGGCGCGAAAGCAGCCGATCTCTGCCGCAAAGCACGGGATTTCAGGTAGGCGGCAAGCTGAGGCCGTTCAGCCCGCGTAGTTCCACGGCATGAGTGCATCGAGATTGCTGCTGGGCCAGCCATTGGCTATGCGCTCGAGGGTCTGGGTGAGCCAGGCCTGCGGATCGACGTTGTTCATTTTAGGTGTCTGAAGGAGCGTGGCGATCGTCGCCCAGGTCCTGCCGCCGCCGTCGCTGCCAGCGAAGAGACTGTTCTTTCTCGTGATCGTCTGGGGCCTGATGGCGCGCTCAACGGATGTTGGAGTCGAGTTCGACGCGTCCGTCGGTGAGAAAGCGTTCGAAGATGGAGCGACGCGAGGTTGGCATAGCGGATCGCCTCGGCGAGCTTCGACTTGCCGGAGATCCGCGGCAGAGTCTTCTGCCAAAGGTCGAAGAGCTCATTGACGACGGCTGCAGATGTCTGCTGACGCGCCGCGACATAGGCGCCAGGGCTTTGCCCGCGGGCCGCTTCTTCGACCTGCCAGAGCTTTGCCATCAGCTCCGCCTTCTCGGTGGCGATCTTAGAGCTGTCCGAAGCGTGGAGCTCGTAGAACTTGCGTCTGGTGTGCGACCAGCAGCCGGCGAGTATCATGCCGTCATTGCCGCCGTCAGATCGGGCAAGCTTGTTGTAGGCACCATACCCGTCAACTTGAAGAATACCACGATAGCCGCTCAGATGCCGGGCGACACGATCGCCAGCGCGACTATCTTCGAAGCGATAGGCGACCATTGGTGGGCCACTGCCGCCGAAGGGTCTGTCATCCCTGGCATAGGCCCATAGCCAAGCCGTCTTTGCCGATCCGGATCCCGGCGCAAGCGTTGGCAATGTCGTCTCGTCAGCGAAGATACGCTCCGCCCGGAAGACATAAAGCGAGCCGTTGAACGGATCACTGCCAGCATCGCGCACCAGTGACAGCAAACTGTCCGGCCCTTTGCGGTTATGCGGAGCCCCGCATAATCGCAATTATGTGAAGCGTGCAGTTATGTGGAGTCCGCCGCGGCAATTGCTTGCCGCTTGCGGTGTTTGAGAGTGGGATTACTCGACATAATTTGTCGATCGTCCGATGGACTTCAGCATCGCGAGCAGCTTGTCGGGAGCAGCAAAGCGACCCGGCTTGAGCGACGGCGGCGCCATCGCGGCAAGCGCCTCCAGTTTTTCGGTTGGATCGGCCCGCAGATAGATTTCCGTGCTTTGCAGGCTGGCGTGACCGAGCCAGAGTGACACCTTGCGTACATCGCGGGTCGCTTTCAGGGTGTGCATGGCGCAGGTATGGCGCAACACATGTGGGGTAATGCGTTTATCGGCGAGAGATGGGAGCTTCTGCGCCGCGGTAGCGGCGTGCTTGGCGAGGATATATTCGAATCCGGCCCGGGTCATCGCGCGTCTCACGGCATTGAGGAAGAGTTCGGCGTCGCCACTCGCCGGGCGGACTGCCAGCCAGGCCTTCAACGCCGCCGTGGTCTCTTTCCACAAGGGCAACACGCGTTCGCGGCGTCCCTTACCCATGACGTGGATGCTGGTGACCGTCTGGCGGTCAATCTGGTCGAGGCGGATGCTGACGAGCTCGGAGACGCGCAGCCCTGCAGCGAAGGCCAGATGCAGCATCGCTCGATCGCGAATGCCGGATACCTGACGCGGGTTCGGTGCATCAAGCAAAGCCTGCATCTCGTCGCGGCTGAGATGGCTGACGAGCCCCTCGTCGACCTTCTTCATCGGGATCGCCCGAACCCGGCGCGCCTGATCCAGATAGGAAGGGAGCCGGTACTCGAGGAAGCGGAAGAAGGCTTTGATGGCAGCAAGACGGGCGTTGCGGGTGCGCGCCGAGTTGCCGCGCTCCCTCTCAATGTGCTCCAAAAACGCAAGGAGGAGCGGTGGATCGAGTTGCTCGATCTCGATGCGGGACGGGGTGGTCCTCAACCGGCTAGCGGCGAAGCACAGCAGCAGTTGGAAGCTGTAGGCGTAAGCCTCGCAGGTGTGTGGGCTTGCCCGCCGCTCTTGCGGCAGGTGTTCTCGTAGAAAGGTGGTGAGATGCGGAGCCAGCGCGGTCATGTGACGGCTCCTTGATGCAAGGCCTCGCCAGCCGCTGCGATCTGCCTCAACAGGATCGGCGTTGCCTGCAGATACCAGTAGGTGTCAGTGACGTGGGCATGGCCGAGGTAGGTGCTGAGGGCGACGATATGGCGGCCGACGGCATGGTGATCGTGCTGGCATTGCTCGAGGGAGCGCACGGCGAATGTGTGCCGCAGATCGTGAATGCGGGGGCCCGTTTGCCCGGGCTCTCCCCGCACACCGAGCGATCGTGCGAGGCGGAGGAAGACAGCAATCACGGTACTGTAGGCCGGCGGGGCGCCCGTAGCGGAAACGAACAGCATGCTGTTCAAGGTTCCGAGCCGACGACGCGCCAACAAATACTTGTCCAGAGCGTCCCGCGTCGTGTCGTGGAGCGGCAGCAAGCGGCTCTTCTGGAACTTGGTTTGTCGGATAACCAGCCCATCGGCGGTCACGTCCTCAAATCGAAGCGCGAGGGCTTCGGAAATGCGCATTCCGGTGGCGGCCAGCAATCCGAACAGGGTCTCGTACATCAGCGGCCGGATCGTGTCTGACGGCTTCAATTGTGCGGCCGCCTGCAACAACGCGGTGATCTCATCCCGGGTATAGATGTGCGGGATCCGCCGCTTGAGCAGGTTGCGCCCCAGGGCTTCGGCGGAAGGAATCTGATGGCGCAGGTCCTCGGCTGCTAGCACCAACGCAAAGCGGCGGACCGTCACCAGCCGGTTGCGGCGCTGCTGTGGGGATGGCGCCAGCGTCGCCCATTCAAGTACACGAGTGACTTCAATGTGCCGATCGCCATGCTTCTCGGCGAAGGTGACGAAGCTCCTCAAAAGCGTGTGCTGGACGCGGAACTTGAAGCCCACCGTGCGCTGGAGTTCCACATATCGCGAGAGATCCTGGCTCAGCATGACGCACTCCCCGGCCAAGGCTGGGCGATCTGGAGCAGCATGTCGATGTCCACCTTCGCATAGTGGGCAGTCGTGTCGACCGATCGATGGCGAAGCACGGTCCCGATCATATCCAGCGTGGCGCCGGCCCGAAGCATGCTGGTCGCCGCGGAGTGTCGCAGGAGATTGGCGCCTCGGGAGGGAGCGTTGTCGATACCCGCCCTTACAAGCGCAAGCTTGACGATGCTAGAGACAGTCGCGCTCGCCAACGGCCGATGCGGCGCGACAGCCCGCAGGAAGATCTGCTCGCAGGCGGCGGGCGGACGGGCCTCGCGTAGATAGTCGATAATCGCTTCGCCGACGTCCTGGGGCAGCGGAAGCCGGATCTCGCGGCGGCCCTTGCCGCGCACACATAAAGTGCCCTCTCGCCAGTCGATGTCTTCAAGGCACATGCTCGAAACGTCGCCGGCGCGCAGACCGAGACGTGCCAGCAGCAGCAGAACCGCGTGATCGCGGATGCCGATCGGTGTCGTGACGTCGCACGACGCAACCACCCGATCAACGTCGGCGGTGGAGATGTAGAGCGGCAAGGCCGATAACCGCCATTGCGGGACCGTCGGTATGGCCTGATCAAGCCCCGGTTGGCACAAACCCTGGGTAGCCAGATACTTGAGGTAGCCTCGCAACGCCATCGTCATCGTCTTGAGGTTGGCGCGCGAACTTCGCTGGGCCTCGTCAAGAATCACGTGCCAAACAAGACGGGCATCGTACAGCTTTGGATCAGGACCGAGGCCGGCAAGCAGCCGCATGACCATACGGCCGTGGCGACGGACGGTGCGCTCGGATATCCCCCGATGCCGTCTCAGCCAAGTCTGGAAAGCAACAATTTGGACCTCGTGAAGGTCCACACCTGGCAGCTCATGTGTCGACGGCGTCACCGCCCCGTATTCCACCAGGAAACCAATGAACCGGCGCGCGCGATTTACATATTTGGCCGACAGACGATCGGCTTGCCGGCTGCCAGGGCAACGGCATCGGTGCTGCGCAAAGCGGCGAACGACATCGTCGTCAATCTCCGTGATGGCAATCTTCGTGCTCTGTAGCCACTGTCCGAAATGACGGGCCGAAGCTTCGTAGCCTGACACCGTCAGGCGGGTATGTCCCAAGTTCAACAATCGGCTCGTGAACGCCTCCAGGAACGGACGCAATTTGCCTGGGTCCATCAGTTGCGTGCATTCTGGTAGAACTTCCGTCGATTTTGGCACGGTGGTCTCCTCTCGATGACAAAAAGAACGTCTTGAGACGACAACAATTATACCGAGTGGGGAAGGCTCATGAGCGATCTAAGCTATTGGACAAAAACGAGGAAGCAGCTCGAGCCGCGGCGGACTCCACATAACTGCACGCTTCACATAATTGCGGAAGTCGATGGGATGGCTGGCAAGGAAGACCTTTACACCTGCGGGGATCATACTGAGCGAACCGCCCGGATCACTCGCTGCAGATGCGCCTCACCGACATGCCGGCCCACCCGCACGCCGATATTGCCGATGATGATTTCGATGACGGGGTCGGATACAACGCTCTGCGGATCCACTGTCGCTGCTACTTGCCCAGGCTCATCACTCCCCGACAGTTCTCTGCGCCAGCGATAGAGCTGAGACGGAAGGATCCCGATCTGCCGCGCGACTGCTGAGACGTTCACACCGGGCTCACAGGCTTGCTCGACCGCGGTGGCCTTGAACTCGTCAGACCAGAACCGCCGCAACTGTCGCGGCGAGCCGTCAAGACGATCGGGCACCGCCTCGATCATCCGCATCAATCCAAGGCTAGCCGCAGGCCTAGACATAGATCCTCACATTTAGAGAACTCGTATGTCCGAAATATCCCGCTCAGCATCAGCAGCGCCAGATGGGGTCTCCTTGCCGCTTACGATTTCAGAAGCAACGTTTCATAATTGGAAAGCCAAGTACGGCGGTATGGAACTCTCCGAAGCGAAGCGTCTGAAGGCGCTTGAGGACGAGAATGCCAGGCTAAAGAAGTTGCTGGCCGAGCAGATGCTGGATGCAGCCGCACTCCGCGAGCTTCTTGCAAAAAAATGGTAGGGCCTGCCGCCAAGCGTGAAGCCGCCACGCATCTGAAGGCCGTCATGGGTCTGTCGGAGCGTCGGGCCTGCCAGATCATATCCGCCGACCGCAAGACGATCCGTTATCGGTCAAGTCGACCGCCGGAGGTCAATCCGCGAGCGAAGCTGCGCGAACTCGCCAACGAGCGGCGGCGTTTTGGCTACCGTCGGCTGTTCATCCTGCTTCGGCGGGATGGAGAGCCGTCCGGCGTCAATCGCATATCTCACCAGCCGGCGTCAGCTATGAACGGGGTTGGGTGCGGCCTCTTTGGAGCGAGCCGTCGGCGAAGTGCAGACCTGCTGCCGATGTCATTCTGTTGCTTCTTCGCCACAACCAATTCGAAATCGGGACGAGGCTGAAATCCCCGTGGCATCGTATTTCTGAGCGAGGTACATCTTGGCAGACAGCCGTTCAGAGGTCAGTGCCGGGAGCGGTAATTCTAGCTTCAGGGAACTAATTCCGCGTGGATGTGCATCGTTTCGCAGCATTTGGACTCCGGTCTGGTGCACTCTGCGGCCTCGCTGCGTTTTGTCGAATTGCGGCAGACCCGGCCCAGCTGCAGCACGACTTGGCGTTGAGGGGGACGGGCGTCCCAGGCCATTTATATTCAGCGAGCTCCCAGGACCATCAGGCTTAAAGCGCGTGTTCAGCTCTTTGTACTCGTCGCCGGCATTGGAAGCACGGTCTCTTCAACGTCGTTTCCCCGTATCCGAGGTCTTGCGCGCCGGCTGCCGCAGCAAATCGAATCTTATGCGTGGAGGAAGCGCTTCATTAGCGCTAGCTGCCAAGACACATGTCTATAAAATGAAGCTTTTAGTTGAATTTCGTCCCCAAATGAAGCAGTAGGGAAATTCGGCATTAGGTGCCGTCCAGTGGAATAGGCAATCGGGGATTTTATGACGAACCTTATTACTTCGACAACAAACGTCGCCTTAACTGGGGATCAGAAAGTTGACGGGCTTTTCGCCGGCGCTGCCTGGAATGCAACGATAACCTATGCGTTTCCCACTACTTCGGCATCATATGCCTATAGCGGCGAGAAAGACTATGATTTCTCTTCGATTTCCTCGCAACAGCAGTCTTTTGCCTTGTTCTTTATGGAGCAGTCCTACGGGAACACGGCAAATGACGGCTTCTCCGTAGAGGGATTTACGAACGCCAACTTTGTCGCCGGAAGCGCGGATACCGCAACGGTGCGGTTCGCTCAATCGTCCCTACCTTCGACGGCATGGGCCTATACTCCAGTTGTTGGCGGCGTCGGCGGCGATGTCTGGTTCGGGACGGAATATGCTGGCACGGAATATGACCTTCGCTTTCCGGAATTCGGCAACTATGCGGGCCATACCGTGGCGCATGAGCTGGGTCACGCGCTGGGATTGAAACATGCGCAGGAAGCTTATGCTTCCAATATGACAGTTGTTCCGAGTGCATATGACTCGCTCGAATACACGATCATGACCTACCACACATATGTCGGAGACGATTTGAGTGGGTACAAGTATGAGCATGATGGCGCGCCACAAACCTTCATGATGCTCGACATCGCCGCCCTGCAGGAAATGTATGGGGCGGACTACACGACGAACAGTGGCAATACCGTCTACAAGTGGAACCCGAACGAAGGCGTCACCTATGTCAACGGGGTTGCGGCCATCACTCCCGATGCCAACAGAATCTTCGCAACAGTCTGGGACGGCGGCGGTATCGACACCTATGATCTCAGCGCCTATTCCACCGGTCTTAACATCAACTTGCAACCCGGGAGCTACTCGGTCTTTTCCCAAGGTCAGTTGGCCGATTTGAACGGCGGCCCGAACAGTGGTTATGCTCGCGGCAACATTTTCAACGCACTTCTTTATCATGGCAATCTTGCCTCGTTGATCGAGAATATTCAGGCCGGTTCCGGCAACGATACGATTGTCGGCAACGATGCGAACAATACGCTTTGGGGCAATGCCGGAAATGATTCGCTTGCCGGCGGTATCGGCAACGACACATTGATCGGCGGTGCCGGATTGGACACGATGTCGGGCGGGGTGGGCGACGACGTCTACATCGTCGACAATGCCAACGACGCTGTGATTGAGAATGCCAATGGGGGGACGGATACGGTCCAGACGGCGCTTGCCAGCTATACCATCGGCACCAACGTCGAAACCCTCGCCTATACCGGCACGGCAGCCTTCACCGGCACCGGCAATGCGACTGCCAACACGATCATTGGCGGCGGCGGCAACGATTGGCTGAACGGCGCGGCAGGGGCCGACACCTTGATCGCTGGCATCGGCAACGACACCTATTTCGTCGACAATGCTGCCGACGTCGTCACCGAAAACGCCGATGAGGGAACCGACACGGTTCGGACGTCGCAACTGATAAGCTATACGCTTGGCGTCAATGTCGAAAACCTGACCTACACCGGCGCCGGGGCCTTCAGCGGTATCGGAAACGGGCTCGACAACACAATCACCGGGGGCGCTGCCGCCGACACGCTCTTGGGCGGCGATGGCAATGATTGGCTGAACGGCGCGGCGGGCGCCGATAGCTTGCTCGGCGACACTGGCAACGACACCTATTCCGTCGACAATATCGCCGACATCGTCACCGAAAATGCCGGTGAGGGGACCGATACGGTTCGGACATCGCAACTGGCAATTTACACGCTTGCCGCCAATGTCGAAAACCTGACCTACACCGGCTTGGAAGACTTCAACGGTACCGGAAACGGGCTCGACAACACGATCGCCGGCGGGGTCGGCAAAGACAGGCTGACAGGCGGTGCCGGCAACGATTGGCTGAATGGCGCGCCGGGCGCCGATACCTTGCTCGGCGGCACCGGCAACGACACCTATTCCGTCGACAATATCGCCGACGTCGTCACCGAAAACGCCAGTGAGGGGACCGATACGGTTCGGACGTCGCAACTGACAAGCTATACGCTTGGCGCCCATGTCGAAAACCTGACCTACACCGGCACCGGGGCCTTCAGCGGTATCGGAAACGGACTCGACAACACGATCACCGGCGGAGTCGGCAATGACAGGCTGTCAGGTGATACTGGCAACGACACATTGATCGGCGGTGCCGGATTGGACACGATGTCGGGGGGGGTGGGCGACGACGTCTACGTCGTCGATATTGCAACGGATGCTGTGATTGAGAATGCCAATGAGGGGACGGATACGGTCCAAGCGGCGCTTGCCAGCTATACCATCGGCACCAACGTCGAAACCCTTACCTATACCGGCACGGGAGCCTTCACCGGCACCGGCAATGCGACTGCCAACACGATCATCGGCGGCGACGGCAACGATTGGCTGAACGGCGCGGCAGGGGCCGACACCTTGATCGCTGGCATCGGCAACGACACCTATTCCGTCGACAATGGCGCCGACGTCGTCACCGAAAACGCCGATGAGGGAACCGACACGGTTCGGACGTCGCAACTGATAAGCTATACGCTTGGCGTCAATGTCGAAAACCTGACCTACACCGGCGCCGGGGCCTTCAGCGGTACCGGAAACGGGCTCGACAACACAATCACCGGGGGCGTTGCCGCCGATACCCTCTCAGGCGGGGCCGGCACCGATTGGCTGAACGGTGCGGCGGGCGCCGATAGCTTGCTCGGCGGGACCGGCAACGACACTTATTCCGTCGACAATGCCGGCGACGTCGTCACTGAAAATGCCAATGAGGGCACCGACACAGTTCGGACGGCGGCATTGATGAGCTATACGCTTGCCGCCAATGTGGAAAACCTGACCTATACCGGCATTGGGACTTTTAGCGGGACTGGCAATGCTCTCGACAATACGATCACTGGCGGTGTCGGCAACGATAGGCTGTCAGGCGGTGCCGGCAACGATTGGCTGATTGGCGCGGCGGGTGCCGATACCTTGCTCGGCGGCGCGGGTAACGACACCTACTCCGTCGAAAATGCTGCCGACGTTGTCACCGAAAACCTCAATGAGGGGACGGATACGGTTCGGACGACGTTGTTAAGCTACGCGCTCGCCTTCGGCTCCAATCTCGAAAACCTGACCTATGTCGGCGGGGGGGGCTTTACAGGCACCGGAAACGGGCTCGACAACACGATCATCGGCGGTGTCGGCGACGACACATTGAACGGCGCGGCGGGCGCCGATACCTTGCTCGGCGGCACGGGCAACGACACCTATTCCGTCGACAATATCGCCGACGTCGTCACCGAAAACGCCGATGAGGGGACCGACACGGTTCGCGCCACGGTAAGCTACACGCTTGGCGCCAATGTCGAAAACCTGACCCACACCGGCACCGGGGCCTTCAGCGGTACCGGAAACGGGCTCGACAACACAATCACCGGGGGCGTTGCCGCCGATACCCTCTCAGGCGGGGCCGGCACCGATTGGCTGAACGGTGCGGCGGGCGCCGATAGCTTGCTCGGCGGGACCGGCAACGACACTTATTCCGTCGACAATGCCGGCGACGTCGTCACTGAAAATGCCAATGAGGGCACCGACACAGTTCGGACGGCGGCATTGATGAGCTATACGCTTGCCGCCAATGTGGAAAACCTGACCTATACCGGCATTGGGACTTTTAGCGGGACTGGCAATGCTCTCGACAATACGATCACTGGCGGTGTCGGCAACGATAGGCTGTCAGGCGGTGCCGGCAACGATTGGCTGATTGGCGCGGCGGGTGCCGATACCTTGCTCGGCGGCGCGGGTAACGACACCTACTCCGTCGAAAATGCTGCCGACGTTGTCACCGAAAACCTCAATGAGGGGACGGATACGGTTCGGACGACGTTGTTAAGCTACGCGCTCGCCTTCGGCTCCAATCTCGAAAACCTGACCTATGTCGGCGGGGGGGGCTTTACAGGCACCGGAAACG
>NZ_JAAXQT010000002.1:423307-722724 GCF_019778565.1 Rhizobium laguerreae
TCACCGAAAACCTCAATGAGGGGACGGATACGGTTCGGACGACGTTGTTAAGCTACGCGCTCGCCTTCGGCTCCAATCTCGAAAACCTGACCTATGTCGGCGGGGGGGGCTTTACAGGCACCGGAAACGAACTCGCCAACACGATCACAGGCGGTGTCGGCAATGATAGGCTATCAGGCTTCGACGGCAACGATTGGCTGGATGGCGCGGCGGGCGCAGATACCTTGATCGGCGGCGGCGGCAACGACACCTATTCCGTTGACAATATCGGTGAGGTCGTCATCGAAGACGCCAATGGGGGGACCGACACGGTTCGGACGGCGCTGGCAAGCTTCACGCTTGCCTCCAATGTCGAAACCTTGACCTATATCGGCACGGGAGCTTTCACCGGCACCGGCAATGCCATCGCCAACACGATCATCGGCGGTGCCGGCAACGATTCGCTGAACGGTGCTACGGGCGCCGATACCTTGATCGGCGGCACCGGCAACGATACCTATTCTGTCGACAATGTCGCCGATGCCGTCACCGAAAATGCCGATGAGGGAACCGATACGGTTCGGACATCGCAGCTTGCAAGCTATACGCTTGCCGCCAATGTCGAAAACTTGGCTTATACCGGGGCGGGATCCTTCACCGGCACCGGTAACGGTCTCGACAACACGATCACGGGGGGCGCTACCGCCGATACCCTCTCAGGCGGGGCCGGCAACGATTGGCTGAACGGCGCGGCGGGCGCCGACACCTTGATCGGCGGCACTGGCAACGACACCTATTCCGTCGACAGTGTCGCCGATGCCGTCACCGAAAATGCCAATGAGGGAACTGACACCGTTCGAACGTCGCAACTGGCAAGCTATACGCTTGCCGACAATGTCGAAATCCTGACCTACACCGGGACGGGAGCCTTCGTTGGTATAGGAAATGGGCTCGGCAATACCATCACCGGCGGTATCGGCAATGATAGATTGGACGGCGCAGCAGGCGCCGACACGTTGATCGGCGGGTTTGGCAACGACACTTATTACATCGACAATGTCGCGGACGTCATTAGCGAAAACGCAGATGAAGGGGCCGACGCAGTTAGCACGTCGTTGTCAAGCTATACGCTTGCCGCCAATGTCGAAAACCTTACCTATACCGGCCTGGATCCATTCACCGGCACCGGCAATGCGCTGGACAATCGTATCATGGGCGGGATGGCCAGCCGCAACACACTAATGGGCGGCGCCGGCAATGATATCCTCATTGGTGGTATGCTGGACGACGTCTTCGTCTATTCGCCGGATTGGGGCCACGACACGATCACAAATTTCAAAGCAAGCGGGACCGCACATGACGTTATCAGGATCGATGACAGCGTCTTCTCAGATTGGGCATCGCTCCTTGCCGCATCGAGCCAGTCCGGCAATGACACGATCATCACCGGCGATGCCGACAACACCATAATACTTCAGAATGTCATGGTGTCGGATCTTCAGTCGGAAGGCTTCCTATTTGCGTGATCTTCGCCCACTCTCCCGCGCCGAAAAACTGCCGGGGAGAGTGGGCGTACCTGTCGGCGGTCCGCATTCCCCTGTTGAATCAGACCGAGAAAAGGAGCTTCCCGTCTTTGCGTGCATCCACCTCGCAAAGCCAGATTACCGTCTGACCGTTTGCAGTGGTCCGATCTTCGACGATGGAGAAGCCCGCTTTTATCAACTCAGAAGAAAATTCACCCTTAGACAACACGGTTGTCCAGTTCAACTTCGCCATCTCTTCTACGGTCATCCCCACTCGATTTGAGACATGGCTGACGACCAAGTAGCGGCAGTGATCCCGAAGATAGCGCAGCACAGGTTGTAAATCGGAAATATATTCAAGCACTCCCAGAAGAGAGATAACGTCATATCGATCCTCCAGCTTGTCCTTGCGCAGGTCAAAAGGCGTTACATCCTTCCTCTGTGGGTGCAGATCAAATCCACGATAAACAAGCCCGACTCTCCTGGAGGCGACTAAAGGGGCTAATTTTCCGTCGCCGCATCCAATGTCTGCCAACGTAAGCTGAGGGGCCCCAGTCAGCGCTGCCGCTTTCGCTATTAGTTCGGCGGAAATGTTCGCCCGATCCATCCAGGAATTGGCAGTTTGGCCGCCGCAGTTGAAAGTGTCTGCGCCTCGAGGCAGGGTTGCCGGCCTGCGAATCGATCGAATGAGCCTTTTGAACAAGTTTCAACTTTCTTGTAGATCACCACGGGCGCCAGGCTTCTGGTATGAATACTTCGTGACCTGCGCCCTCCGCCGCTAACACGCAGGGGCGGGTAAATCAATCTTAGTTCCACCCTGGCGTCAAACTCAAGGAAACAGATGAGTAAGCTCGGCATTGCATTAACTTCTCTCAACGGCCTGTTCTTCGCGGGCTCCCTTGGTCTCTCGCCTATAGCTCCTCCCGTGTTCGCCCAATTCCTCGCGACATCATTCAATTTCAACCAAAGGAACGATGTTTCTTTCGCTTCGGTCGCCGTCGTTCGCCCGAACGATCCGGGCAAGAACATGGCTTTGGACATCGTGCCGGGGGAGGGCGCTATCCCAGACACAGATAGCGGCTACGCTTGGCAGGACATATGCAACATTGATCCGATCACCCACCCTGGCTCGCCCATCTTTTGCGCCCGAACAGGTATCAAGGACGGCTGGGCCGAATTTGGGTCGAAGAACTACAACGGGGCCGGCGTGCGCAATGTCCGGATCATCATAGGGAATACGGTCGGCGCTGAACTGTCGATCGATCAAAGCAACAATGATCCCGTTCTCACCATCCGGGGTCGAGTCAAGGCGCGGGGCTACGATGTCATACCCTGACACGACTACTAGCCTTCGAAGGGAGACAGGCATTTGTCACGGACCACCGCAGTGATCAGCGATTTCCGCGAGATCTACGTCCGCGCAACGGCTGAGAACGTATTTGCAGCCAAGTCCCGACTTAAAGCTGGAATTTGGAACCCCAGCCAAGGCCACTTCGCACTTCTCCGTATGACCTGCTCGGATCCATTTTGTCGAAGTGCTTGTAGGAAAGGACCGCAGTCAGCGGCCCCTAAAATACCCTTCCCTTTGCGCCTGCTTCACAAATAGATCGATAGCGATTGCGCTTCCGTATTGCGAATAGTGCACCTTGTCTCGCAGCATCGGCAATCCATCCTGGGTCTTGAGGCTGCAAGTCCCGTTTTTACAGAACGCGGGGTTAGGATCGAAAAAAGTCACGTTCGGATGCTTAGCGAGAACATCTCTCAGCACCAGAGACAATTCGTGCTGCTGCTCCTGAACTTCGGTCTCAGTCATTTGGCAGTTCTTCACCGGCTGTCTGAATGGCCGGGCAAAGCAATACTTGGGCTCATAATCGATCTCAGGCTTGGGGCCGAAAAGAAATACCTTGATTCCCCTGGATTCAAGGAATGTAATTCGCTTGTCGAGACCGTCCCGGTAGCGCGGCGCCCACGCGGCGTCGTTTATGGGTACTTTCGTGAAGTAATCGATCAGGCGGCCAGAACTGTCAAATCGAGGCCACTTCGTTTCCAGGATCGCATATCGCAGCCCTGGCGTCTCTGAGATGATCCTGTCCTGCGTCTCGCACTGCGTCTTGATCTCAAGATCTCCGGCTGACGCGCTTGGATCGCATGAGCCATACGATAACACTACCTCATCTTGCGTGGCAGGATTGACGACAAGGCCTGCCACAAGCGCGTTCGCGTAGCTGTCCCCGAGAAGGATCAGCGTGGGGGAGCCTTCGCGTGTCTGCGTGCAGAAGTATCGAAAATTCGTTGGATATTTGGCTTTGCATATGTCGTTGCTGGTGTATTTCCAGGTCGTGCCTTCTAGCTGCTCGTGGATCTTGGCTTCCAAAGCGACACCCTCCCGCATGGGGGCGCCGTTATAAAGATGAATCGAATAGCCAGCCATGCCGACAATACAGACGATGTAGGTTAGCGTCATCGTCACTGCGCGGGATTTCCATTTGTGGCGAATATTCGTTTCGATGAGCAGATAGGTGGCCGTCGCCAGTGGGAACGCAACCAAAATAGCCGATAACCGAATTTCAAGACTTGGTGTGTCGCCCTCGATGATACGAGCGAATGCCAGCAGCGGCCAATGCCAAAGATATAAGGGAAAGCTGATCCGGCCCACCCATACCATTGGGCGATTCGAGAGGAGCTTCCAGTTGACCCAGTTGCCGGCGGCGGAAAGGATGAGAAGGGCCGTTCCAACGCTTGGGAAGAGTGCGCGCCAACCGGGGAAAGCACTCGATGGGGAAAGGCGCGCAAGTGCCACACCGATCAGGGCTGCGCCTGCTATACCCGTCAAGTTGGACGCACTCATCCGGTTTGCAGCCGCGCCGAAGAAAGAAGGATGCTTGCCGCGACCGTCAATCGATACCTGCGCGAGCGCTGCTCCAATCAGGAGTTCCCATATGCGCGTGAGGGGCGAGTAGAAGGTCGCGACCGGGTGGGCATGGACGCTTACCATGTTGGCTATGAACGACAGCGCCGCGACGAGCAGAATGATCGGGAGCTTCGGAAGGCGAAATCTGAGCGCCGCCCAGAGGATTGCCGGCCAGACAAAGTAGAATTGCTCCTCGATCCCGAGTGACCACAGGTGAAGCAGCGGTTTCGTTTCCGCCGCGCTGTCGAAATAGCCGCTCTCCTGCCACAGGACGAGATTTGACACGAAGCCCGCTCCGCCGGCGATATGCTTTCCAAGTTCCTTATATTCCTCGGGGAGAAGAGCAAACCATCCAAAAGCCGCGGTCGCCGCCAGCACGATCGCCAGGGCAGGAAAAATACGCCGGGCGCGCCTACCATAGAAATCAAGAAGGTTGAAACGTCCGCGGTTCAGGGCTTCCAGGAGGATCGTCGAGATCAGAAAGCCGGAGATCACGAAGAAAATATCGACGCCGATGAAGCCACCCGGCAGCACGGTTGGAAACGCATGGAATATGACGACCGATAGAACTGCAACCGAGCGCAGGCCGTCTACGTCCGGGCGATATCCTATTCCGTGAACGCCGCGTTCGATCTGAAACGCGTTTACCGGCCGACCTGCGGATATATTCATCTTGTCTACACCTCGTACCTGCGGCTATCACGCGGAGGCCAGCAAATCAATCGGGTCATTATTTTACTAAGGTATCTGGCTTAGGCATGAGACCGCGCCTGTGCAGAACTAGGCTGTGAACTCGTACAAATTGAGCGAGTGTCGCGGTAGGCTTCATGGAGTCCCTCTGGATTGCCTCACAGAGATAGCGCTCCGGATCATTTACGAAACGAGCAGCGTCGGATTGGAAGCTTGCCCGAACCACAGATTCACTGTGCGGCCGGATAATGGCGCCGCCGCGCGCGTGATTAAGCCACTGTTGCCTGATAAACATCGAAGGATGCCGCGTGTCGATCATCGACGTGTATTAAGCGGACTTTTATGGGTGTTGCGATCGGGTGCTCCTTGGCGCCACGTGTCGAGCGTTATGGACCCTACACCGCCTGCTAAAATCGGCTCCGACGCAGGATGAAAGCCGGGATTTGGGGCATCTTGACGGACGCGGTTACCGGCATCAAGTGGTAGCACTATCATGATCGACGACACTTCGGTTCGCGTACATCATTCAGCGGCAGCTTTGAAGGCTGATCATCCAGACCGCTGCGTTGGATAGTAGGGGCGGTCTGACGAAAATCCATGTCGTCAGCGACAGTGTGGGGCTGCCTATTAACGTCGCTATGATGCCGGGTCACTCACACGAGCAACCGCAGCTAGCGCACTGCTTAATACATTCGTCCTGGGGCAATGTTGCTGGCTGACAGGGCGTATAAACCACGTGAGGCACACGCTTCGACCGTAGGTCGGACACGATTTTGTTGACATCGGCAGATTGTGTGATTGGATCACTGGCGACGTAGAGGTTTTGACCGGTGTCTGCTTGAGCCCACGCGGTCAGAACTCTTTCGGGAAGTTAATACGAGGTGTTAATTCACATAAAATTGCATCGAAAGACAACGTGAAAAATGACGAAAACGGCGCTTATTACCGGGGTGACTGGTCAGGACGGTGCCTATCTGGCCGAATTGCTTCTGAGCAAAGGCTACACAGTGCATGGCATCAAGCGGCGATCGTCGTCTTTCAACACCGGCCGCATCGAGCACATCTATCAGGATCCACATGAAGCCCATGCGCGCTTCATCCTCCACTATGGCGATATGATCGACTCGACCAATCTGCTGCGGATCGTGCAGCAGACACAGCCTGACGAGATCTACAACCTTGCCGCACAAAGCCATGTCGGCGTCAGTTTCGAAATGCCGGAATATACAGCCGATGCGGATGGTATCGGGACGTTGAGGTTGCTTGAGGCTATCCGCATCCTGGGGCTCGAGAAAAAAAGCCGGTTCTATCAGGCGTCGACATCGGAACTCTACGGTCTTGTGCAGCAAGTACCGCAGAACGAGAAGACGCCATTTTATCCGCGCTCTCCCTATGCCGCAGCCAAGCTCTATGCCTATTGGATCGTCGTGAATTATCGCGAGGCTTATGGCATGCACGCATCGAACGGCATTCTGTTCAACCATGAAAGCCCTCTTCGTGGCGAGACCTTCGTCACGCGCAAGATCACGATGGCCGTGGCTGCCATCAGCCTCGGCCTTCAGGATAAGCTCTTCCTCGGCAACCTCGATGCCAAGCGTGACTGGGGCCACGCGCGCGAATATGTCGAGGGCATGTGGCTGATGCTGCAGCAGGACAAGCCGGATGACTACGTCCTGGCGACGGGTGAGACGACCAGTGTCCGCCAGTTTGTGGAGTGGGCCTTTGCCGACGTCGGCATCATCTTGGAATGGAGGGGGGGCGGCGTTCACGAAAAGGGCTATGATGCCGCGTCCGCCGCTTGCCTTGTGGAAATCGATCCTCGCTATTTTCGCCCGACGGAAGTCGACCTTTTGCTTGGCGATCCGACCAAGGCACGTCAGAAACTGGGCTGGCACCACAAGACCCCGGTTCGCGAACTCGCCGCCGAAATGGTGCGTGAAGATATCAAGCACTGGAAAGCCATGAACAGCAGGAAAGAGATCTGAGTGTACGACCTGTCCAACAAGAAAATCTGGGTTGCCGGTCATCGGGGTATGGTCGGCAGCGCTCTTGTGCGCAGGCTTCAATCCGAAGAGTGCAATGTCATCACGGCCACGCGCCGCGAGGTCGATCTAAAGCGCCAGGACGAGGTTGAGAAATTTGTTGAAGCAACGCGACCTGACGCAATCATTCTTGCCGCCGCCAAGGTTGGCGGTATCCTTGCGAATGACAGCTATCCCGCAGAATTTGTCTATGACAATTTGATTATTGAAGCGAACATCTTCGAAGCCGCCCACCGCGCGGGAGTGGACCGGCTTCTATTCCTGGGTTCAAGCTGTATTTATCCCAAGCTCGCGCCACAGCCGATCTCCGAAGAGGCTTTGCTGACCGGTCCGCTCGAGCCGACCAACGAATGGTACGCGATCGCCAAGATCGCCGGCATCAAGCTCGCCGAGGCCTATCGCAAGCAATACGGCCGGGATTACATTTCGGCCATGCCGACGAATTTATACGGCCCTGGCGATAATTTCGACTTGAATTCCAGCCATGTGCTGCCCGCGCTCATCCGCAAGGCGCATGCTGCGAAACTGCGCAAGGAACCGCAAATGGTCGTATGGGGCACAGGAACCCCGCGCCGCGAGTTTCTTCACGTCGACGACTGCGCCGACGCCCTGGTTTTTCTGCTCAAGACCTATTCGGGCTCGCAGCACGTCAATGTCGGCTCGGGCACGGATCTCGAAATTATCGAGTTGACGCGTCTGGTCTGCCGCGTCGTCGGTTACGAGGGTGAGATCGTCCATGATCTTTCCAAGCCGGACGGCACGCCGCGAAAGCTGATGGCCAACAAGAAGCTGCAGGACATGGGCTGGCAACCGAGCATCTCGCTCGAGGACGGCATCAGAGCCACTTATGCCTGGTTCCTGGAATTCGAAAATGGTGCCGATCCAGCGGTCTGATGCCAGGCTGGTGAAATTCGGCATTTGCAAATTCCGTATCGATCTTCGCAGCATGGAGGCTCGCCAGCCTTCATTGCATCGTTGTGTCCAGGCTATCCTGTGAATGGCGCAAACGGCATGTCAGCCGGGCGAAGAATGTGGCCAAGGCCCTGTCCGCCTTGGCGTAGCAGGCGGCGATGCGCCGCAACTGCTCCAGCCGGTTAACATTCGCTTCATTCGTTCCTGTTCCTGTCAGTTCAAACATCATCGCGTGGCGGCCGGCGGCCGCGGGACAGCTCTGCCATTGCGGCGGGGGAACCCGATAGGGCGGAGCGTGGGGTGCGCATCCTCTGCGATTACCTTGTGATCCATGGCTTCCTGACCAAGGAGGGCGGACAGTACCGAATGACACCGTCGACCAGAATTTTCCTCGATCGCAATTCGCCGGTCTATATGGGCCTCTGGTATCGAGTTCGTCGCCGCACCGTGCGAAACGGCGGTTCGGCCGGGCTGGCAAACCTGTCGGCGGACAACCCCGTCTGATTGAAGTTCGCGCGCGGCATGGGCTCCTTCACCGGGCTCAGCGCCAAACTGCTGCCTCGCCGGGTTGCGTCGGCGGGGCAAGCAGCGGATCTCGTCGGGCGAACGGGCCGACTGGCTGCGCCAACGCTGCCGATCCGGACGTTCACGACGCGGGGCCTGTGGCGGAAGTGGCCGAACACGGCATCAAGACCGAGCGACGCGCCGTTTGGGTGTTCTCCGGGCGGGGGATCTGAGCTTCAATGCAGTTCTGCCGGCCGAGCAGACTTGGGTGGACATCGCCAGGAAACTGTTGCGCTGAAGACCCATCAACAGCGGATCGAAGCGCGGCGGCTGGTCTTTCTCGATGACGCCTGGATCAAGACGAACATGGCGCCCGGGTGGGGCCTGGGGCCGACGCCTATGTGCGGCGGTCCCGCCCGAGCATTGGAAAATCCTGACCTTCATTGCAGCCCTACGCTGCGGCTAATCGATGCCCCTTGGTTCATCGATGCTCCTACGGTGAGCCCTTTACCCTCTATTTCGAGAGGATCCTCGTCCCAAGCATGCCAAGGGAGATATTGTCATCCTGGACAATCGCGGCAGCCATAAGGGCCAAGCCGTCCATCGTGTCGTCCGGGGCTGCAGGCGCGCACCTAAACAAGCCACAACTTTGTGGTCCTCGAAGCCTTAAAATTCGAGCTGCGTGGGCATGCAGTATGGTTGCATCGGCCCCAGCCTTGCAATCTGATGACCCTTTGGTACAAAAGCATCTCAGATTCTTGGGCCGTTTCACCCCTTGTTTTGAGATTTCAGGCTACGAATGAGCTGGAGTGATGCTTCGAATGCCAAAATTGCTCGCGCAGATGCATAAAATCATCTACCGGCGCATTAGATATACCCTGACTAGGCCAAAGCCTCCGAAAACCAGTGTACCACTTGCCGGTCCTGTCGTGGTCGTTGGATCGGCACCCGTTTCCCACAAGCCCGTCGGCTTCGATGAGACATATCGCATCATTTCGGTGAACGCCTCGCAAATAGCTGTCCATGCCTGGGGCATCGATGCGCCCGACATCACCCTGATGGGCTTCAACGAGCTCCAGGGCGGCAATACGGCAGCAGTGGAGACAAGGCGCGTTCTCACCGGGCACCGCACCGGCGCTCTCTACGTTCTAACCTGGCGGCGGGGTCAAAAACGCCAGGCGCGCGTGAAAAACAATCTGAACTCGTTCAGCTATTGCTACCGGGATCTCCATCTCGTGGGCCGCTATCAGCGCATCGCGTTGATGCACAAAGCCAGCGGACTGGTGAACCTTGAGCTCGATGCCGAAACCAAGTGCTCGAACGGAATGATCGCGGTGTTGTTTGCATTATACAACGATGCCAGCGCGGTCATCATAACCGGCATCAATCCTCATTCGAACGGCCACATATACAATGGCGCCAATCTGACCCGCAAACATACTCGTTTCGACCGGGAAATCCTGATAAGGCTGCTCAGGCAAGGCTATCCCATCTACACAGCCGATCCGCAGGTCTCGGAAGAAGTCGGCCTGCCGCTCTGGCAGGGTGACAAAGAACCGAAGTCCAAGGCGGCGCAATAAGCAACCGACAATTCACAACAGCGATCTTCCCCGGCTTGTCAATCGAGATGACCGGTTCAGTTGCAAGCTGCCAGAGAACACAACGCCATGACCTCTTTAGAGCACACTTCGATTTTTAAAGGATGGCCGGCAGAGATGACGCAACCATATTCTGAAGATCTTCGCGAACGGGGATGGCGCGCTTGAATGCCGGAGAAACGATACGATCGATCGCAGCCGCACTTGCGATCGCTCCCTCCTGTGTTTCGAAGTGGAGGAAGCGGCTTGCCGAGACCGGCGCTCTGACGCGGGGTCGCGTCGGCGGGCGCAAGCAGCGGCCCTGTCCGGCGAACGGGCCGACTGGCTGCGCCAACGCTGCCGATCCAGCCCGTTCACGACGCGGGGCCTTGTGGCGGAACTGGCCGAACGCGGCATCAAAACCGAGCGACGCGCCGTTTGGGTGTTCGTGCGGGCCGAGGGTCTGGGTTTCAAAAAAAGGGTTCTGCCGACCGAGCAGATGGCGAAGGGCAGCATGCCGTTCCAGCCGATGAAAAGACCGATCGGCAGGAAAAGTTTGGCATCGCCGGCGCCGAAGAGGCCGAAGGCTCAGAGGCCGATTCCAAGGGCGAAGGGCAGGAGGCCACCCCCGACGTCGCCCCCAATCCCAGTGGAGCAAAAGAGCGCCGCCCCGGTTTCAAAAACCGTGAGCATCACCTGTGGGCTTCATTTCTGGACATCAGGGTGCCGATGATGCCAAAAACGATATCCGGCCCGACTGGAAAATCAAGGAAATATGGGGTTTTGCTGAGAATTGGCTGGGGAACCTGGATTCGAACCAAGATTAACGGAGTCAGAGTCCGTCGTTCTACCATTGAACTATTCCCCAGCATAAGCGAACCGGCGCGCGGTCGGCTGGTGTGCGGCGCTTATAACCAAAAGCCGGGGGATTGCAAATAGCTGTTTTAAAAAAAATCGGCGCTGCCGCGGAGAGGTGAACCGCTGCAAATCCCCTATCCAAAAAAGAATTTGGCGATTTCGGCGGGCGCTGATATTCTTGCCGCAACGCAAAAATCGAATGAGCGCCTGCTGCATATCTCAAGACTTGCGCGGCGCGATGGAAAAACAACGTGGAAGACCCCGAAGGCGGCGCAAAGCCGCAATTTGACGGGGCGTCGGCGGCAGGGCGCAAGGACGGCAAGAAGTCCAGGCGCCGCAAGGGCAAGCGTGGCGGGCAATCCCGCAACGCGGCTCATCCCGCTTCGCATGAGCCTTCCGGCGGTGTCGGACAGCCTGCGCGCCCGATGGAAGATGCAGCCGGGAATCCGGCCCGCAAGCGCAAGCGTCGCCGTCGTGGCGGCCACGGTGCTGTGCAGGACGGTTCACCTCTCCCCCAGGCAATGGAACAGACGGCAGCGGCAGGCAATGCTGTCCGCTCCGATAGCGATTCAGCGCCGAGCCGTCGCAACCGCCGCAAACACCGCGGCAAGCGCGGTCTGCAGGGCCGGCCGCTGACACCGGCAAAACCATCAGGTGCCCAGCAGCAGGAAAGCCGCGCAGAAGAAACGGTGCTCAGGGCCGAACTGCGTGAAACGCTGAATGGCGCGAGCGCCAACCGCAGGGGCCGCCAGGAAAGCCATTCCCACTCCGGGCATCAGGGGGATCGTCCGGCCGGCGAGCAAGTGTGGCCGGTGGAGCTCTACGCCGCCCTCGATCTCGGCACCAATAATTGCCGTCTCCTCATTGCCCAGCCCACTCGTCCGGGACAATTTCGCGTCGTCGATGCGTTTTCCCGCATCGTGCGCCTCGGCGAAGGTCTTGCGGCCAGCGGCCGTCTGTCCGACGAGGCGATGGAGCGGGCGATCGAAGCGTTGAGGATCTGCGCCTCCAAGCTCAGGAACCGGGAGATCCGCCGCATGCGGCTGATCGCCACCGAAGCCTGCCGCCAGGCCGTCAATGGCGAGGAATTCCTCAGCCGCGTCGTTGCCGAAACCGGCCTCGCGCTCGAAATCATCGATCGCGAAACCGAAGCGCGGCTAGCCGTCTCCGGCTGCTCCTCGCTGGTCGGTCGCGAGACGCGCTCCGTCGTGCTCTTCGATATCGGCGGCGGCTCGTCGGAGATCGCCGTCATCCGTATCGGCGACAATCGCTTCAGCCGCCTTGCCAATCACATCACCCACTGGACTTCGCTGCCGGTCGGCGTCGTGACGCTGTCGGAGCGCCATGGCGGGCATGACGTTACGCCGGAGGCCTTCGAAGGCATGGTGCGTGAAGTCGAAGGCATGCTTGGAAGCTTCGATTGCCCGGAGATCGAGGTCGCCCAGACCGGCGACTTCCACCTGATCGGCACATCGGGCACGGTGACGACGCTTGCCGGCGTGCATCTCGACCTGCCGCGTTATGACCGGCGCAAGGTCGATGGCATCTGGCTGTCTGACGACGAGGTCTCCGCCATGCAGGCAAAGCTTCTCTCCTGGGATTTCGCAAGCCGTGCCGCCAATCCCTGCATCGGGCCTGACCGGGCCGATCTGGTGCTCGCCGGCTGCGCCATTCTCGAGGCGATCCGCCGCCGCTGGCCGAGCCCGCGCATGCGGGTTGCCGATCGCGGCTTGAGGGAAGGCTTGCTCACAGACATGATGGCCGATGACGGCGTGTGGCGGCGCAATCGCAACCGCCGCGGCCAGTGCGTGAGATCGTGAGATAAGGAATAGGCATGACCAAGGCACCGATCGCGGGAAACCGAACCGGCCGCAAGCTCGGCCAGCGCGTCAAGAACAAGAAGATGAAGGCCTCCTCCCGCCAATGGCTGGAGCGCCACATCAACGATCCCTATGTGCAGCGCGCCCAGCTTGAAGGCTATCGCGCCCGGGCCGCCTTCAAGCTGCTGGAGATCGACGAGAAACATCATATCCTGCGTGGCGCCAGGCGCATCATCGATCTCGGCGCTGCCCCCGGCAGCTGGTCGCAGATCGCCGCCAAGGTCACCGGCTCGACAGATGATGATATTCGGGTGGCTGCGATCGATTTCCTTGAAATGACCCAGCTGCCGGGGGTCAAGATCCTGCAGCTCGATTTCCTCGATCCCAGTGCGCCGGAAAAGCTGTTGGAGGCCGTCGGCGGCACACCTGATCTCGTCATCTCGGACATGGCGGCGCCCACCACCGGCCACCACCGCACCGACCATCTGCGCACCATGCATCTCTGCGAAGTCGCAGCACATTTCGCCGTCGAAGTGCTGGGGGAAGGCGGGCACTTCCTCACCAAGACTTTTCAGGGCGGTACCGAGCGTGATCTGCTCGCCATGCTGAAGCAGAACTTCCGTCAGGTCGTCCATGTTAAGCCCAACTCGTCGCGCGCCGAATCGGTCGAAATGTTCCTGCTGGCCAAGGGCTTCAAAGGGCGCAAGGCCGAAGCTGAATAGCAAGCTTGATCTTCGGGCCACTCTTGTCCGATGATGGCGAACCTAGTTAGATCCGGATGATCTCAAGTCGATCCAAGTCTTGTGGGACATAGGCCTGCCCTAGAGATCAAATCAGCCTGCACCTCAGCCGTGTTTTTCTGCCGATCAACTCCTTGCGTCGCATCGTTGACCATTGTTTAGAAAGGGCTATGGCGACTCGGAATGCTGTTGCCTGAATGCCGCATTGAATAAGGCCATGGATTTCGCCCTTATCCCGGCTTGACAGCCGACATCACGATCCGTAGCGAGGCAGCACCGATACGATCAGGCCGGTAAAATGAAATATTTCAAACAACTCATGATAGAAGTGCTTTATCCTGGGAATGGGGCTGCAAGTGCACACGACCGAAACAACGGCATTGCGGTCTTTCTCTTTGCAATCGTTCCAGGGCTTTCGCCGAACTTTAACTCCTTCATCCTCCTCGCGTCGATGCTGTGGGGCGCCTACTCCCTGGCGACAGGTCGCCTTGCCTTGAACCTGTCGAAATCCGACCGGCTGGTTGCCATCGGTATGTCGATCTACCCGTTGGTGATGATCGCGAGCATCTTCATCAATCCACCTTACTCCGAAGAATTGCAGTGGATACTCCGGCTCCTGCCGTTCTTTTCGATCTGGCTGGTATTGCCGCGGATGCGCCAATCTCCCGATGGCCGTCTCGTGCCGCTCTTCATCCTCGGCGCAGGGATCGGCATGATCGTTACTTTTCTGCTCAGTCTCCTGCAGATCGCGTTTCTTATGGACCGGGCGGAGGGCGGGACTACGAACGCTGCCCTGCTCGGGATCATAGGCATTCTCTTCGGCGGCATTGCGCTCCTCAACCTTCAATCTCCCAAAAGCGTGGAGCAAAGAATTGGGATTTTGGGATATGCCGCCGGTCTCGGCTGCGTTCTGCTGTCGGGGACGCGCTCGGCCTGGCTGGTCATTCCCGTCCATGTCGTCATCTTTCTCTGGTTTTTTCGCAAACGCGGCTTCCATCTGAGCTTGCGCAGCCTCGCCATTACCGGCTCCTTGCTGTTTGTGGGCCTTGTTGCCTTAGGTAGCGGCCCGGTTTTTCATCGCATTCAGGAGCTTCAGGAAAATCTGACATCGCTCGAACGCACCGACGGTGAGATCACGTCGCTGAGTGCCCGGTTCGCTTTGTACAAAGGTGCACTATCGGCAATCAGTAAGGACCCGTTGACTGGTTACGGCCCGCAAAACCGGATGACTTCGGTTTTGGCAGAGTTGCCCGATAACATACGGCCGCAGCTGTCCTTCTCACATGTCCACAACGGTTTTCTGACCGCGGGAATCGATGCCGGTGTTTTCGGCATCGCGGCGCTTTCGCTGATGCTGCTCACCCCGGTGATCGGCGCGTGGAGAAAAGAAGCCGGGCCGGGCCGCGATCTGGCGATTGCGCTCGCTCTTCTGCTCTTTAGCAGCTACGTCATAACCGGCAGCTTTGGCATCATGTTTAACCAGAAGGCTCTGGATCCGATCTTCGCCTATATGGTCGCCCTGATCTGCACGGATCGAGGCAGCATACGCTTTGCGCCCGTTGTTTCGACCTGACGGTCTTGCACATGGGCGGCTGGCCAAGGGCTTCAAAGGGCGCAAGGCCGAAGCCTGAACAGCAAGCTTGATCTTTGGGCCGATCATGTCGGATGATAGCCGGCTTGAGGATAGTGGGCTGCTGATCCAATGCTTCTTTACGTCACGCTCGGAACCAACGACCTTTATCGCGCAGGGCATTTTTACGATGCCGTGCTGTCTCCCCTCGGCTATCGCCGCCAGCGCTCTTCCGAGGAGGAAATTGGCTATTCCGCCGAGGGCGATACGCGCTGCCGCTTTTGGGTGGTGACGCCGTTCAATCGCCGCCGGGCGACCTCAGGCAATGGCGCCATGGTCGCGCTGGCGGCCGAAACGCGGGCCGATGTCGATGCCTTCCATGCCGCGGCGATCGCGGCAGGCGCCGTGGATGAGGGCGAGCCCGGCCTGCGCTCCTACCACGCCCATTTCTATGCCGCCTATATCCGTGATCTCGACGGCAACAAGCTCTCTGCCGTCTGCGAAAGCCTGAACTAGCGGCTCCCTATTTCACCGCCTGCTGTTCGGCTTCAACCGTTGCCGCCTTTCTTGCCTTCGAGCGGTGGCCGGAAACGATTGCGCCGGCATTGCGGTCCATCCGGATGAAGGGAATGGTCGCAATCACTGTCAGTCCGGCAATGATGTAAAAGGCGAGGTGGAAATCGGCCACTTGCAGCGCTTCGCCGCGGAAGTAGATCGAGCTCTCCAGGATCGCGGCGGCGACCGCGACGCCGAGCGCCAGGCTGACCTGCTGCATCACCGAGCTCATCGATGTCGCCTGGCTGGCTTCCGCATCTTCGATATCGGCGAAGGCAAGAGCATTGACGCCGGTGAACATGAAGGAGCGGGAGAAGCCGCCGAGCAGCAGTACGCCGATGATGACGAGATGCGGCGTTGACGGCGTGAACAGGCCGGTGACGACAGTCACAAGGGTCGTTACCATGGCCGCGCCGAGAAGCGTCGTGCGGAAGCCGGCGGCTGCGAAGACGCGTTTCGCCATGAACTTGGTGGTGATTGCCCCGATGGCGCCGGCAAAGGTGATGAGGCCGGATTGGAACGGCGTCAGCCCGAAGCCGAGTTGGAGCATCAGCGGCGTCAGGAAGGGCATGGCGCCGACGCAAATGCGAAAGAGCATGCCGCCCAAGGTGGAGGCCCGGAAGGTCGGGTTCTTGAACAGATTGAGGTTGAGGATCGGCGCCGGATGCCGCTTGGCATGGCGCACGTAGAGGAAACCGCAGATGAGGCCGATCAAGGTGGCGGTGACGCCGATGATCGGGGGCAGGGCCGGCAGACTAACCACCGACAGGCCGAAGACGACGCCTGCAGCCGAAAGCGAGGTCAGCACGAAACCGGTGACATCGAGCCGCGGCGGCGCCGTCGCTTCCACCTCCGGCAGAAAAATCGTCGCAAGCCAGATGCCGATGATGCCGACCGGCACGTTGATCAGAAAAATCCAGTGCCAGCTGAAATAGGTGGTGATGAAGCCTCCGAGCGGCGGGCCGGTGAGCGGGCCGACAAGTGCGGGGATGGTGAGCAGCGCCATGGCCGAGACCAGGTCGCTGCGCTGCGTCGTGCGCACCAGCACGAGGCGGCCGACCGGCGTCATCATCGCGCCGCCTATGCCCTGCAGGAAGCGGGCAAACACGAATTCGACGAGGTTGGACGAAATTGCGCAGAAGATCGAGCCGATGACGAAGACCGAGATGGCAAGGCGGAAGATCTTCTTGGCGCCGAACCTGTCGGCCATCCAGCCGCTGACCGGGATGAACACCGCCAGCGCCACCATGTAGGAAGTCAGCGCCAGCTTCAGCGTGATCGGCCCGACATTGAGATCTGCCGCGATCGCCGGCAGCGCCGTCGCAATGACGGTCGAGTCCATCTGTTCCATGAAAAGAGCGACGGCAAGGATCAGCGGGACGATGCGATTCATAGGCGGGAGCCTTGAGGGGCGCGATGGGAGGTGGGAAGGCCCGTGCTGTTTAGTCCCAGTTTCGGGTTCTGCCAATCCCCCAATCCGGGTGCCAATTCCGGTCGATGACACGTTTGCTTCACGTCTGCGTGAGACGGCTTGCCCGCCAACGTCGTCTATCAAAATTGACATATGTTTACCCGGCTGGGTGCAAGAAATCCGACCGGCGGGCACCGCATGTCATGGGAGAATGGATATATGACAATTTCGACGCGAATGAAGCGGCGCACGCTTTTTGCCGCAGGCCTTGGCTTGGCTGCGGCTCCGGCAATTTTTAGAGATAAGGCCGAAGCGGCTGCGACTGGAGAAGCCAGAAATATGGATAGAACGCCTTTGCCCGAAATCGATCAATTCAAGCTCGGTTCCTATCAGTTCACCGTCGTCCGCGACGGCATCAACATCTCCGAAAAGCCCTATGAAACCTTCGGCACCAATCAGGATCCCGAAACGGTCAAGGCGTTGCTCTCCGCAAATTTCCTGCCGGCTGACAAGTTCCTGAACGGCTATACGCCAGCTCTCATCGATACCGGTTCGGATGTCATCCTCATCGATACCGGCTTCGGTGCGGCCGGCCGAGTACGCGGCGCCGGCCAGCTTGCCGAAGGCCTGAAGGCGGCGGGGTATTCGGCCGAGGATGTCACCATCGTGGCGCTCACCCACCTGCATGGCGATCATATCGGCGGCCTGATGGAAGACGGCGCGGCTGCCTTCAAGAATGCCCGCTATATCGTCGGCCAGGCGGAATATGATTTCTGGTCGGACAAGGCACGTGAGGGCACACCTGCCGAGGGCGGCCACAAGGCGGTGCTCGCCAATGTCGTGCCGCTCGCCGAGAAGGCCACATTTATTAAGGACGGTGATAGCGTCGCACCCGGCATAACGGCGATGCTGGCGGCCGGCCACTCACCGGGCCATATGGTGTTCCACGTCGAATCCGAGGGCAAGCGCCTTGTGCTCACAGGCGATACCGCCAACCATTATATCCTGTCGCTGCTGCGGCCGGATTGGGAGGTGCGCTTCGACATGGACAAGACGCAGGCAGCCGCCACCCGCCGCAAGCTTTTCGAGATGATCGCCACCGAAAAGATCGCCTTCCTTGGTTATCACATGCCATTCCCGGCAGTCGGCTTCGTCGAGAGGCAGGATGGCGGTTATCGCTTCGTACCGAAGACCTATCAGTTCGACATCTGATCCGAAGCGGTTCAGCCTTTCACGGAAGCGCTGAACCGCTATAACGTATTGTTTTTACAAAATTCTGGACAGAAAAACGCTTAGCGTTTTTCCCGAAATGCTCCTGGCGCATGGCACCCATGCCGAGCCGGGCGGGCATGCCGGGCTTTTTGCTATTTCCTTCCTGTCATAGACGTGTTACCAGCCCTCGCCAACTTCCAAGCAACCCATGCAGACCGCCGGGGCGGACGATTCGTTTCCGGACAGGGTCGCATTTTTATTAAATGAAGGAATTTGGCCATGGCACGCATCATTGAAACGGCAACCGGCGCCGACGCGCTTACCTTCGACGACGTGTTGCTGCAGCCGGGACATTCCGAGGTCATGCCCGGCCAGACGAATATCTCCACCCGCATCGCCCGGGATTTCGAACTCAACATCCCGATCATCTCATCCGCCATGGATACCGTCACCGAGAGCCGCCTGGCGATCGCCATGGCCCAGGCCGGCGGCCTCGGCGTCATTCATCGAAACCTGACGCCGATCGAACAGGCCGAGCAGGTCCGGCAAGTAAAGAAGTTTGAAAGCGGCATGGTCGTCAATCCGGTGACGATCGGCCCCGATGCGACGCTCGCCGATGCATTCGGGCTCATGAAATCCTACAGCATCTCCGGCATCCCTGTCGTGGAGAAGTCCGGCCGCCTCGTCGGCATCCTGACCAACCGCGACGTCCGCTTCGCTTCCGATCAGGAACAGAAGATCCATGAGCTGATGACCAAGGACAATCTGGTCACCGTCAAGGAAAACGTCGATCAGCAGGAGGCCAAGCGCCTGCTGCATTCGCATCGCATCGAGAAGCTGCTGGTGGTCGATACCGAAGGCCGCTGTGTCGGCCTCATCACCGTCAAGGACATCGAGAAGTCGCAGCTGAACCCGAACGCTTCCAAGGATGCGCAGGGCAGGCTTCGCGCTGCCGCCGCCATCAGCGTCGGTCACGACGGCTTCGAGCGCGCCGAGCGATTGATAGAGGCCGGCGTCGACCTTCTGGTCGTCGATACCGCCCACGGCCATTCGCAGCGCGTCCTCGATGCGGTTGCCCGCGTCAAGAAGCTTTCCAACTCGGTGCGCATCATGGCCGGCAATGTCGCCACCTATGACGGCACCAGGGCGCTGATCGATGCCGGCGCGGACGCCGTCAAGGTCGGCATCGGTCCGGGTTCGATCTGCACGACGCGCATCGTTGCCGGTGTCGGCGTTCCCCAGCTCGCAGCCATCATGTCGGCGGTTCAGGCCGCGAATGACCAGGACGTGCCTGTTATCGCCGATGGCGGCATCAAGTTCTCCGGCGATCTTGCCAAGGCGATCGCCGCAGGCGCTTCCGCCGTCATGATCGGCTCGTTGCTTGCTGGTACCGATGAGAGCCCGGGCGAGGTCTATCTCTACCAGGGACGCTCGTTCAAGGCCTATCGCGGCATGGGCTCCGTCGGCGCCATGGCCCGCGGCTCGGCCGACCGTTACTTCCAGGCCGAAGTGCGCGACACGCTGAAGCTCGTGCCTGAGGGCATCGAAGGTCAGGTGCCGTACAAGGGGCCGGTCTCGGGCGTCATCCACCAGCTCGCCGGCGGCCTCAAGGCGGCCATGGGTTATGTCGGCGGCAAGGACCTCAAGGATTTCCAGGAGCGGGCGACTTTCGTGCGCATCTCCGGTGCCGGTCTTCGCGAAAGCCACGCCCATGACGTGACGATCACCCGCGAGAGCCCGAACTATCCGGGCGCCGGCCTCTGATCATGAAGGCGGGCAGCGGGATTCCTCTCTGGATCGTCGCGCTGCTCGCAGCCCTTTGCCTTGCCGTGCTCGCCTGGACGACCTTCGGCTTCGTCGTTCCCTTCAAGCACGAAACCGGCCAAGCGGTGCTCGATACTTATTTCGCCGGTTACGACGAGTCTGCGGTCTTCCACATGCAGCAGCTGCTTGATGAGAACGAGACGGCGACTAGGCTGCTGCGCGCCATGTATTTCGGGCCGGAGCTGATCTTTCCGGCATTGCTGACGGCGCTGCTGTTCCTCGCCTTCCTCAAGCTCGGTCCTGTCAGTTCGTGGTTCGGCCAATCGGTCCATCCGGTCATTGGCAAGGCGGTCTACCTGCTGCCGTTCATCTACGGCATCGCCGATTATGGCGAGAATATCTCGAGCCTCATCGCCTTAGGCAACGGCGCGTATGCAGGTCTTGCAACGTACCTGCTGCCCTGGATGACGCGATTGAAATTCGCAAGCCTCGCCATCTGCTTCATCGTCGCCGCCCGGCTCGCCGTCATGCGCTGGCTCTCTTCGCGCCAGGACTGAGGCGCCGTTTCCATCCAGCTCCATGTCGAAAAGCCGGGACACCTGCGCCGACGTGCCTTAGCGACGCAGGTGCCGATGGGGCGTTGCCCTATGCTGGTATCCAGCTCCCATTTCGGCTAATGCTCGCGTCGAAAGCGGAAGCCGAAAGGAAACGACCAACATATGACCGGCTATCAAATCTTCTGGCCACTGCTTGCCCATGTGGCCCTGGTCTATGGTCTTTATGCGCTTCTGGGCATGCGTCGCGCCAGGATGGTCCGCGCCGGCAGCATCGCGAAATCGGATTACCGCGAAAACCGTGGCGAGCCGGCCGAAAGCCAGGTCGTCAAGAACTGCCTCGCCAACCAGTTCGAACTGCCTGTGCTCTTCTACGCCTGCTGCGTTCTTCTTTATATCACGGACGCCGACAATATCGTCACCGTCGGGCTTGCCTGGGGCTTCGTTGCCCTGCGCTACGCTCATGCCGTCATCCACGTCACGAGCAACGACCTGCGCTATCGCAGTCCGATCTTCGCTGCGGGTTACCTGGTGCTCGCCGCAATGTGGGTTTGGCTCGCCATATGGATGGCGATGGGGTGAGGCGGCAGGCCTATCAACCGTCATACGGACCAGACCGCTTGGATCTGGTTGTGTGGCGATAGAATCGCAGCCTGAAATCGCGATAAAACCCGCTTTTTCCAGTCGTTAAAATACGAACGTTTCCATTTACCGCGGATGAAGACCTGCATGTCATATCGGCTCGACGCGCTGGCTGGCATATGCCTTCCGCCGCGAACAAAAAGAATGGGAACGACATGGGCGCGGAAAGCATGGATCGGATCGGCTTGCGCAGGAAGCCGAAGCAGGAGCGCAGCATCCAGAGGCTGGACCTCATTCTCGCCGCCGCCGCCAAGATCATCGCCGAAAAGGGCGTCAGCGCCATGCGGATGACGGAACTCGCCATCGCCGCCAAGGTACCGATCGGTTCGGTCTACCAGTATTTCCCGGAGAAGGCGGCAATCGTCAAAGCGCTCTTCGATCAGCATGCCTCGGCGATCCAGGCGAAGACCGCGGCGATGTTTAGCGACGTACGCTCACTCGACCAGGCGCTCGACCGCGTCTGCGCCACCATCGACTGGTATTACGATTCCTACCACAACGATCCCGTCTATCTCGGCGTCTGGATGGGAACGGAGACCGATCAGGATCTGCTGCAGCTGAATATCGAGCATAGCGGTCACGTCGCCGGCATCTTCCATGACGCCGTGCGTCAGTTGGCTCCCGACCTTTGCGACGAAGACATGTATGCGCGCACTTACCTGTTCAGCCACCTGATCGGCGCCGTCATTCGACTTGCCGCCGTCAGTGAAGAGGCGCTGGCGCGGCGCATGCTCGATGAGTGGAAGCGCGTCATCCGCGCCTCCCTTTTTGCCACGATCGTGCCCCGCGCCGCCTGAACTCTTACCAGCTTGGTACCATATTGGCCGCCTTCAGCCGCGGATAAAGGCGCGCCTGGGCGGATTTGACGTCTGCCTCCAGGCTGTCGTCGGCGACAGTAGGCGTGATATTGTCGAGGCAGGCGGTGATATGTGCCGTGATCGCATTCATCAGCGAGAGTGAAACGCCCGGCCGCTTCATGATTCCGATCTGCACCGGCGGCAGCGCCGGGAAACCGTCTGCCTGGCTCAGCACCTTCATGCCTGTCCGCAGCGCCGATTCCGGCATCACCGAAACCGCCATGCCGGCAAGCACGGCAGCGGCAACGACAGTGCAGGACCAGCTGGTGAACAGGATCTGGTGCTCGCGTCCCACAGCATCGAGCGCCGAGCAGGCGAGCTGGCGCCACTGGCAATCGCGCCGGCCGACGGCAAGCGGCACCGGGGCGTCGTCACGGATCGGATGGTTGGCCGAGCCCACCCAGCAGAGCGGCTCGGTTCTCACCACATCTGACATGCGCTCGCGCGGATTGTGGGTGACGAGCGCGATGTCGAGTTCGCCCTTGTGCATGCGCTCGGCCAGATCCACCGAGGGCTCGCAGACGATATAGAGCTCGACATTTGGATGCGTCTTGGCGAAGCGGCCGATGATTTCGGGCATGTAGCGGTCGGCATAATCGTCCGGCGTACCGATGCGCAGCATCCCCTCCAGCCTGTTGTCGTCGAAAGCAGCAATCGCCTCATTGTTGAGGCGAATGATGCGCCGGGCATAGTTGAGCAGTTTTTCGCCCTCGACCGTCAGCCGATTGCCGCGTCCGTCTTTGATGAACAGCTGTTTGCCGATGCGCTCCTCAAGACGGCGCATCTGCATGGAGACGGCCGATTGGGTCTTGTAGACCCTGTCGGCGGCCTTGGTGAAGCTGCCGGAATCGACGATGGCGATGAAAGTCTGCAATTGGTCGAGATCAAGAGGCGCGGACATGTTTTCACCCATAAAGATAGCTGATGATAATCATTAGAAACATTCGTTGGACTGATCAATAGGTCTTTGGCATCTTCGGGATGCAAATCAAGCAAAGTGAAGGACAGACACCCTGCCTGTCCGAGCCAATTCAGCCTTGCTCCTTCCCGTGCGACCTCGCGGGAGGGGTGGGTTGTTGCGCGCCTGAAAGAAATCGAAAGAAAGGAGAGTCCCATGCGGATGACAGACAGAACAATAGAACTCGACTGCGGAAAGCTCACCCCGACGTTTTCCCAACGTCTGGCAGCAGGCCTCGCACCGTTGACCTCCCTCTTTCGCGGGTTCCGCAATCGCATGGAGATCAACACGCTGCACGATCTGAGCGACGCTCAGCTGAGGGATATCGGCCTTAGCAGGGCCGACCTGACCTCCGCGTTCCTGGCGTCGACCTTCTTCGAGGACCCGTCGGAACATCTGACGCGCTCGGCGCGCAATCGCTGGCGCCTGTCGTCGTTCTTGCGCTCCTACGAGGAGCAGGAGCGTTAAGTTTCCCCGCAGGGCGATAGCCAATAGCCCTGCCGCTTGACCCGGTGATCGGCTTTCCCAAGCCATCTCCGGGTTTTTTTATGCGCGAAAGCATGTCGCGCAAAAGTGTGTCGCGGTTTTGCGATAACGACATGCGCAAAAATCTAAAGCATGTCGCGCAAAAGTGTGTCGCGGTTTTGCGATAACGACATGCGAGAAACCAAGGACCTAAAGCGTGGCAAGCGAATCTGAAAGATCGCGACGCGCTTTAGTGCGCTATTCGCTCTTTTCCGAGGAAGGCTTCGGCCGATAGGTTTCGAAGATCGCTTCCAGGTTCCGCTGGTAGTTCTTCTGCACTTCCAGCCCGCTGTCGAACATGGCGTTCAGCATCTCGGTATAGCTGTCGGCATTGACCTTCGCCTCTTCCTTCGGCCCCTCCGGCGTCTTGGCCTTGATCGTGGCCGCCGGCTGCTGGCCGAGTCCGCCCATCATCTCCTGGAAGGCCTTGGCGAAAGGATTGTCGAGGAAGGGGTTCGGCGTCTGCGTTGGGGCAGGCTTCGGCACGGAAAACATCTGCTGCATCGCCTGCGTAAAGGGATTGTCGAAGACGCTAGGCTCCGGGGCCGGCTTCGGCGCGAAGCCGGTACTCTCAAGCCATTTCTGGATGGTCTCGCCCATCGGCGTGTTGACGAAGGGGTTGACCGGCGAGGCCATCTGGCCGGTCGTCTGTTTGAAGAGCCCGCCCATCAGCGTATCGGCCAGCACCGGCAGCATCCGCTTGTAAATGTCCTGGCCGATCCCGGTCATCTGCGCCGCCTGGGCAGCGACCGCGCGCGAAACCTCCTTCGAGCCGAAGAGTTGGGCAAGGATGTTGTTGCCGTCGGAAATACCCTCCGGCGTGAACGCCCGGTTCATATCCTCGAAATATCGCGCGTAATTGCCGGAGGAAACCGCCTGCATCAGCCCGACGAAATCATAGGGATTGCTGGTGCTGCGTTTCAGCCCGGCGGAAAAGGCCGGCATCAGCGCCGCCATCGCTTTCGTCGCCTGTTCCTGCGCAAGGTTGAACTGCCGGGCGATCGCCTCCATCGCCGCCCCGTTCTGCGCCTGCATCATCATGTCGAAGAGTGGCAGCATGGAAGTCCCTTTCCCCCGGTCGTGCGCGTTGTAACGCCACTATAACCGGAAATGGCAATGCGCAAACGGCTTTTTGCCATAAGAACTTAGCCTGATGAGGCGAAAGCGGCGATAACGACGGCCGGCCGTCACTCTCCGTCGGCCTATATGCTATCCTCACCGGAAACCGATCCCTGCGCGCCGGCGTTCTTCTTCCATGGCCGAAACCAAATCCTCCACTGGTCACGACGAGCCGCCACCGAATGAAGACGGTGCGAAGCCGGGCGCCGACATTTCCTTTCCCTACGACAGGATGACGGTCGAGCAATTCCGAAGACGCTTCCCCCGTGCCCGCTGGAGTGATACCCGCAAGGCCTGGTTCGTTCCCGGGCGGACGGCGTCCCGCCGCATCGGACGATGGCTTGCCGAGATGGAGGCCGAAGCCGACGCCCATGCGGATGCGAAGGGCCGCGACGCCTTCGCCTTCGATCCCATCGACAGTCCATATCTTGAACTTGGCAAGACGGGCTTTCGAATCCGCACGCCGTATTCGAAGACCGTCGTCGACGAGTTGCGCGAGGTGCCATTCTCTCGGTGGGACGGCGATCTCAAGCTATGGCACGTTCCCTTCCGGTCCTATGAGGAACTCAAACGCCGGTGGCCGGAGATCGAGACGGCGGCGCGCAGAAACGAACCGGAAGAAAGACGACGTCGAGCCGAGGAGCGGAAGGGGACCGAACAGGATGTGCGCAGCAAGCTCCGCTCTGCGGAACGAAAGCGTCATCGCTACCCGCTTCAGAGCGACGACTTGCCGCCGATAGGCCGTCCTGTGGTCACCGCTTATGGAATCGTCGTCTTTACCGAAATCTCAGGTGAACTGGTCGACCCGAACGTCGTTACGGACTTCTATGCCGGCGTGACCGAGGATCATGTCTGGGGATATTGGCGGGTCCCTACGTTGGAAGAACTCGTCCGCACCTGGCCTGCGAAGACGCCGCCAGTTCAAGACGCCGAGTGGTGGCTGCCGACGATCGAGGAACTGAGGCCCGCCCGCCGCACGGCCAGATCGCGCGAAGCCAGGAAGCGCGCGATGGCGCCGTGACCACAGCTTGCTACTGCATATTCCTTGAATCGATTTCGATTCAGGGAATTCAGGGCTCAGTTCAGTACTGATAGTCCTCGAACACCGGTTCGACCGAGCCCAGCCAGCGGCCGTGATAGAGCGACAGCAGATCCTCGGCGAGCGTCGCCTTTTTGGCGAGCACTTCTTCGAGCGGCGCCAGGAAGATGCTCTCGTCCTGGCCTTCCCGGTTGAGCCTGCCCCGCGCCTTGAGGCCGGCCCTTGATATGCCGATCACCTCGCGCGCCATGTCGAAGAGCGGATGTCCGCGGAATTGCGACTTCAACCCTTCGGCGGGAACGGCGTTGCGCAGCGCACCGATCTCGGCAAAGCTCCAATCCTTGGTCAGTTCGTCGGCGGCCTCGAGTGCGGCATCGTCGTAGAGCAGGCCGACCCAGAAGGCCGGCAAGGCACAGATGCGCCGCCACGGGCCGCCGTCGGCGCCGCGCATTTCGAGGAAACGCTTCAGCCGCACGTCGGGGAAGAGTGTCGAAAGATGGTTCGTCCAGTCGCCCATCGTCGGCGCCGGATCGGCGACCTCGCCCTTCAATGCGCCGTTCATGAACTGGCGGAAGGTGACATGGGTACAGTCGTGATAGCGGCCGTCGCGGACGATGAAATACATCGGCGCATCGAGCGCCCATTCGGCATAGTCGCGGAAGCCGAAATCGTCGCGGAAGGTGAAATCGAGCAGGCCGGCACGCCGGTTGTCGACATCGCGCCAGATATCGCCGCGCCAGGAGAGCAGCCCGTTCGGCTTACCCTCGGTGAAGGGTGAGGATGCAAACAGAGCGGTCGCCAGCGATTGCAGCTTCATCGAGACACGCATCTTCTTGCGCATGTCGGCTTCCGAGGAGAAGTCGAGATTCACCTGGATCGTGCAGGTGCGGTACATCATGTCGAGACCCTGGGTACCGACCTTCGGCATATAGCGGGTCATGATCTCGTAGCGTGACTTCGGCATCTGCGGGGTTTCCGCATAGGTCCATTTCGGACTGCCGCCGATGCCAAGGAAGCGGATGCCCATCGGCTCGGCGATTTCGCGCAGCGTCGCCAGATGCTGGTTTGATTCCCGACAGGTCTCATGGATCGTCTCGAGCGGTGCGCCGGAGAGTTCGAACTGGCCGCCTGGCTCGATCGAGATCGCGCCCATGCCGTTCTGCTCGGCAAGGCCGATGATGTTGCCGCCGTCGGTGATCGGCTCCCAGCCGCTTTTCTTCTGCAGGCCGGTCAGGAGGGCCGAAATGCTGGCATCGCCAAAATAGGGAACCGGGCTGTTGTCGGCGCGAAAGAAGGCGAATTTCTCGTGTTCGGTGCCGATCCGGAAGCGCTCCCGCGGCTTGTTGCCCGCGGCGATATAATCGGTCAGATCCTGGACCGAAGAGAGCGGTGTCTGGTCGGTAGTGTCGCGGGCCATGCGGGATACCTGTATTCGGAAATGCGCCCAGGGGGCCGGGCAATTGGAAGGGTGATTTGGACCCAAGCCACCTATGTTGCAAGTGAAATTCTTTCAACGACGCATCAAAAAAATAGCGCCGATTTCCATGTCAACCCGTTTTCGAGGTCACTTCCAGTCGCCGATCGCCGCCTGCACCACCGCCAGGGCCGCAACAGCTGCCGTATCGGCTCGCAGGATGCGCGGTCCGAGCGGAATGGCGGTAACGAAATCAAGGCTTCGCAACCGCGCCCGTTCTTCTTCCGAAAAGCCGCCTTCCGGCCCGACGAGCAAAGCGAGATGTCTTTCCCTGATCGCCGACAGCACCGGCAGCGGGTTTTGCCCGGCATCGCCCTCGTCGCAATAGATGATGCGGCGCTCGCTCGGCCAGCGGTCGAGCAGCTCGAGAAGCCTGACCGGCTCGGCCACATTGGGAATGCCGAGGATGCCGCATTGCTCTGCCGCTTCGACGACATTGGCGCGCAGCTTGTCGAGATTGGTGATCTTGCCCTGGACGTGTTGGGTCATGACCGGCTGCAGCAGGCCGGCTCCCATTTCGACTGCCTTCTGCACGAGGTAGTCCATGCGGCCGACCTTGAGTGGCGCAAAGAGATAGTGCAGGTCGCAAGGCAGCGGCTGTGGCCGCGTCTCTTCGGTTGCCGTCAAAAATATGCGTTTGCGCGTGGGGAAGGTAAGCGTCGCCTTCCACTCGCCATCGCGGCCGTTGAAGAGCAGGATCTCTCCACCTTCCTCCATCCGCAGCACATTGGCGAGATAGTTGAACTGGTCAGCATTCGCCTCCACGACCGTGGCGCTCGTAAGCGGCGCGTCGACGAAAAGCCGTTGCATACGGAAATTGGCGCGCATTCGAAAACTCGGGGTTTCACACGAAGAACGCGAACATAACCCAATAAATCATTGCCGCAAGCGCTGCCGAAACCGGCACGGTGACGATCCAAGCGGCGATGATCGTCATGAAATGCGAGCGGCGCACAAGATAGCGCCGGCGCGTCTCGTAGATGTTCGGCTCTTCCGGCTCGTCGATATCAAAGCTTTCGGCCTTGCGCCTTATGTAGGCGATGCGGGCCTTCGAATGGCGCGTGTACCATTCGCGGAAGAAGCCGACGCCGAAGACGGCGCCGACGGCGATATGCGTGGTGCTGACCGGCAAGCCGAGCCAGGAGGCGACGATGACGGTAAAGGCTGTCGACAGCGCGACGCAATAGGCCCGCATCGGATTGAGCTTGGTGATCTCCTCGCCGACCAGGCGAATGAGACGCGGCCCGAAGAGCAGCAGGCCGACGGAGATGCCGAAGGCGCCGATCAGCATGACCCAGAGCGGCGGATGCCCGACGCCGCCGCTGCCGCCGATACCGACCGAATGGACGATTGCCGAAAGCGGCCCGACCGCGTTGGAAACGTCGTTGGCGCCATGCGCGAAGGACAGCAGCGCCGCAGAGCCGATGAGCGGCAGCCGGAACAGCGTCCGCAGCGAGCTGTTGCGGTTTTCAAGATCCCGCGCTTGGGCGAGAACGAGCGGCCGGGCGATAAGCCAGCTTACCAGCCCGATGCCGATCCCGATGAGTATGATGGTGGAAGGCTGAAATCGACCGATAGGCGACAGCTGCAGCACCATATAGGACATGAAAACGCCGGCCATCACCGCCACCAGCACCGGCACCCAGTGCCGCGCGGCTGCGATCTTGTCGTCGCGATAGACGATCAGGGTCTTGACGAGATAAAGCAACCCGGCGGCGATCAGCCCGCCGATCAGCGGCGAGGTGATCCAGCTCGCGGTGATCTCCAGCATCACCCGCCAGTTCACCGGCTCCGGCCCGACGGCTGAGATGCCGGCGCCGATCACCGCCCCGACGATCGCGTGGGTGGTGGAGACCGGTGCGTTCATCCAGGTTGCGAGGTTGATCCAGAGGGCCGCTGCCGTCAGTGCCGCCATCATGATCCAGCCGAGCATTGCCGGCGGCACCTGGACGGCATCGACGATGTTTGCAGAAATCGTCTTGACGACCTCGCCGCCCCCCACCGTGGCGCCAAGAACTTCGAAAATCGCGGCGATGACCAGTGCCTGGCCCATCGTCATGGCGCGCGCGCCGACGGCAGCACCCACATTGTTCGTCACGTCATTGGCGCCGATGTTCATCGCCATGTAGCCGGCAAGGGCCGCCGCCGCGATGACGAGCATCGCTCCCGGCTGGTCGAACACGTAGACGCCGGCAAAGAGCATGGCCAGACCAACGAAGATCAGCCCGAGACCAGGCGGCACCAGCCGCCGCAAAACATGCTTCGCAGCGTCCTCGGCATGGGTGATCTTGTCGAGGTCCTTGTCGAGCGTTCGTTTCGTGAGGACTGCGGGACGTGGCGGCATTCTTTTTCCTGAGGATGAATCTGCTTCTACGCTGCTTTCCTAGCAGCGCAAGATGGCAGGATTCATTCTGCCGGAATTTGTTTCACTGCCGGAATTTGTTTTGCCGCCTTGGCCGAAAGCCTGTCGGCCATCATTTGTTTGAAGGCGAGGAAAAGGTGGCGGAGCTCCGGTTCGCGCACGCGCGCCGCCGCCTCGTCGAACGAGACCCATTCGATGCGGCGCTCGCCCTTCTCCTTGAAGTTTTTCGCCATGTCGGTGACTTCGAGCGCATAGACCTGCACCTTGCAGATCACCTGTACCCCGTCGCGCAACACCTTCGAATAGGTGTAGGCGCCGAGCGTCTCCGTTTCGACTATGCCGCGGACGCCGGCTTCCTCGAAGGCTTCCTGCATCGCGACCTCATGGGCGCATTTGCGCGTCATCGGCCAGCCCTTGGGAATGACCCAGCGGCCTGTGTCGCGGCTCGTCATCAGCAGCACCTCGACCTCACCGCTCTTCTTCTTTACCCGATAGCAGAGCGCACCATATTGCTGTCGCGGCGGACGCCGGAACATCAGTTGCACATCGGAGGCCAGTCGGGCGAGAAGAGTCAATAGTCGGGTCACCTTCGCAGTCGTCGTTAGGAATCACTCATATACGTATATCACGGAAAGCTTACGCAATCCAAAAGGCCACAGGACAATTCGAAACGCGATTTGATCGCCGTTCATAGGGAAATCGAGGCCGGACAGGTTCAAGAAATTCGCCACATCCGGTCTCGAATGCGTCACATTGCACAGCTGTACAATATGGCGTGAACTTGCCTTTCGTTCAATGGCGAGATCTAGTGATCCACCATGATTTTGTGAATGTCGTCCTCATGCGTCTTCCACCGCTCAATGCTGTCCGCGCCTTCGAAGCCGTCTGCCGTCACGGCAGTATTCTGAAGGCTGCCGAAGAGCTGAATGTGGTGCGCGGCGCCGTGCGCCAGCAGATCGACACGCTGGAGAATCACTTCGGCCGCAAGCTCTTCCTGCGTGACGGCCGCAGGCTGGTCCCGACCTTGCAGGCCAGCGCTTTTGCAGCCGCCGCGAGTGCGGCTTTCGACATTCTGCAGCGCGCTGCTTCGGAGCTTGAAGGCGTGGTGCCGGGCCGCATCCGCCTTGGCGTGCCCTCCGCCTTCGCAGTCTGGTGGCTGATGCCGCGCGTAGCAGACATGCAGGCGTGCCTCGGCGATACCGTCGACATCGTGCCGATGACCGTGGTCGAACCGCTGCAGATGCACCCCGAATTGGACGCCGTGATCATGGGCGGCGAATACCGGCCGGCCGCAGGCATTACCGCCCTACGGTTCATGGAGGACGAGTTCGGCCCGGTCGCGACGCCTTCGCTTGCCGCGACACTATCGAGCGACCCGGCGGCGATGGGCGCGCTGACAATGCTTGTCAGCCGCAACGTTCCGAAGCTCTGGGACGAATGGTTTGCCGAAAGCGGCACGCCGCCGGTCGTTTTTTCCCGCGCCCAGGAATTCGAGGATCTGCTGCTGGCGCTGGCTGCTGCCCGCTCCGGGCTCGGCATCGCGCTTGCGCCACGCGCGTCGATCGAGGACGATCTCCAGCGCGGGCATCTGGTCGCGCCCTATGGCTTCATCTGCCGGCCATCGGGCTACAGCCTCTGCTGCCGCACGCCGGATGCGAAACGGCCGGCCTTTGCCGCCTTGGCCAGCTGGCTGCTTCGTTGCGGGACACCGGCCTGAAAGGGCAGATTTTCTGCCCCTTCGCCAGAATTACTTCCATATTCGCAGGCCTGTTGCTCCGCTAAAAACAGCACGAACACGCCAATAGGAAAGAGATGATGGAAAAGAGCGCAACCCGCATCGACTGGATCGGCAACAGCTGCCGGCTGCTTAAGGCGACGGCGGCCGAATTCGAGCGGACGCATCCGTTCGAGGGCCTGTCGATCGGCACCGGCATCCATCTGGAGCCGAAGACGGTGGCGCTGCTGATGACGCTTCGCGCCGGCGGCGCGCGTCTCGTCTGCACGGGCAATCTCAACAGCACCCAGCCTTCGACAGTCGAGTTCCTGCGTTCCCAAGGCATCACGGTCTTTGCCACCCAGACGACCGATCCCGCCGCTCATCATCAGAGCCTCGAAGCAGTGATCGCCGAAAAGCCGGATCTGCTGCTCGATAATGGCGGCGATCTTTTCGCCATTGCGGCGGAAAAACCCTACGCCAATCTCCGCGGCGGCACCGAGGAAACCACCTCCGGCCGCACCCGGCTGCTGCAGCTGCGCGAGCGCCTGAACATGCCGATCCTCGTCATCAACGACAGCCCGATCAAGCAGTTCGCCGAAAACAGGCATGCCGTCGGCCAGAGTCTGTTCGAAAGCTACCTCCGCTTCACCAACCGCTCCACCAACGGCAAGCGCGTGACGGTCTTTGGCTACGGCGCTTGCGGCAAGGGCACGGCTGCCTGTTTCCGCAACGCCTTTGCCACCGTCAGCGTCGTCGACATCGATCCGGTGACGACGCTTGAAGCTCACCTCGACGGTTTCGTCACGCCGCTGCGCGACGCAGCGATCCGCTCGGCCGATATAATCCTCACCGTCACAGGTTTTGCCGGCATCGTGACGGCAGCCGATCTGCCGCTCGTCAAGGATGGCGCGATCCTGATGAATGGCGGCCATTTCCCGCATGAGATCGATGTCGAGGCTTTCCGCCGCCATCCCGATGTCATCGGCATCGACCGCTATGAGGCCGATCACGTCGAGACCTTCCATCTGAGCAACGGCCGCTCCTTCCATGTGCTGGGCAGCGGCCACATGGCCAATCTCGCCGGCCCGCGGCCGCTCGGCAATACTGTCGAGTCGATGGATCTCGGCTTCACCCTTCAGGCCCGCTGCCTGGAACGCATCGCCAGGGGCGAGGCCGACGCCCAATCCTGCATCGTGCCTGTGCCCTTCGATATCGACGCGATGGTGGCGAGCGCCTACCTCGATCTGGCGCGCTAGAGCGGTTCAGCTTTTCAAGGAAGCGCAGAACCGCTCTAACCTTTTGTTTTTGCGCAATTCCGGACGGAAAACCGCCTCGCACTTTTCCTGGAATTGCTCCAATTCCGCGGACGGATTAAATCAGTCGATCTCGATGACGAGCTTCCCGTCCGCCTGCCGGTCTTCGATCAGCCGATGCGCTTCGTCTGTATCGGCAAGGGTGAAGCGGCGCGGGTCGAGCTTCGGCATCACCTTGCCGGCTTCGGCGAGCTTTGTCATCTCCCGCATGATCTCACCGTGATGGGCGCGTCCATCGCCGGTCAGAAGCGGCAGCAGCGTGAAGACGCCGGAATAGGTGGCGGCCTTGAAGGAGAGCGGCGCCAGCGCGTGGCTTCCCCAGCCAAGGCAGCTCACGACATGGCCGAACTGGCTGACGGCTCGGAACGCCGTATCGAGCCCCTGGCCGCCGACCGTGTCGTAGACCAGATCGAACCCCCTGCCGCCGGTGTGTCTTGCGACATAACCTTCAACCGTTTCCACGTCACGATCGATCGGTGTTGCGCCGAGGCCGGCGAGATAGTCCGCTTTCGACGCGCCGTCGACCACGTAGACCTCGGCTCCGGCAGCCTTGGCGATCTGCGCGACGATATGGCCGACACCGCCGCCGCCAAGCACCAGAACCCTCTGGCCGGCCTTGACCCCGGCGCGGTCGACAAGCCCCTCCCAGGCGGTGATCGAGATCAGCGGCAGGGCGGCTGCCTCGCGCATCGACAGATTGTGCGGCTTTGGCGCCAGCAGTGCGGCGTCGATGGCTGCAAATTCGGCAAGCGATCCCTGAATGCCGCCAACCCCGCCGGTCATGCCGTAGACCGCGTCGCCGCGGCGGAAACCGCTGACGCCAGTTCCGATCTCTTCGACAACACCGGCCATATCGATACCGACAATGGCGGGAAGCGGATGGCGGGCATGCGCCGCATTGCCGGCCCGGATCTTAAGGTCGAGCGGATTGACGCCGCTTGCCTTGATGCGCACCAGAACCTGGCCTTCGCCGGGCACCGGTTTTGCAATATCGGCGATGCGCAACGGCGAATTCGGCGCTTCCGCCAGCAACGCTTTCATCGTTGATTGTACAGACATCGAACGCTCCTTTGTTCGCTCTGCGGCGTCTGCAGCGACACCGCAATTGGCGTGAGTAAAGATGGTTCATTGAAACGCGAATGAAAATGAAAGATAACGACTGAAGTCCATGCATTTTTGTTTGGCGGATGCGAACAATGGAATGGAGCGACCTCAAGCTGTTTCTGGCGATCGCGCGGTTCGGTACGCTGGGGGCAGCAGCCCGCAGCCTCGGACTGACGCAGCCGACGATGGGGAGGCGGCTGCGTGCCCTTGAAACCTCTCTCGGCCAGACGCTTTTTCAGCGCACGACCGATGGCTTCGTCCTAACCGATGAAGGCGCGGCCGTATTCGCCGGCGCCGAACGGATCGAGGAGGAGGCGCTCGCCGTCGAGCGCGTCCTTGCCGGCGACAGCCGTCAGCTCGATGGTTTTCTCAGGCTGTCCTCATCCGACTGGTTCGGCGCGCATGTGCTTTCGCCGGTGCTGGCAGAATTCTCGCAAGTCCATCCGAAGGTGGTGGTCGAATTGTTGACCGACAGCCGGCTTCTCAGCCTGTCGCGACGTGAAGCCGACCTCGTCTTCCGTATCCAGCCTTTCACGGAGGCGGAGGTCATATCGCGCAAGCTCATTCATATCGAATACGGCGTTTACATCAGCCGCGGCGCGCCGCACCCCGAAGCCGGCGACGGCGCGGGCACCCGCCTTGTCACCATGGACGAAGCTTTCGGCGATATGCCTGACGTCGGCTGGCTGCGGCGCCTGTTGCCGCGGGCCGACATCGTCATGCGCAGCAACAGCCGCGATGTGCAGGCGGCGCTCTGTGCCAGCGGAGCCGGGCTCGCCGTCCTGCCGCGGCCGCTCGGCGATTCCTTTGCGGCCATCGAACTGGTCGATCTCGGTGAACCGCCGCCCGGCCGCGACACCTGGGTCGGCTATCACCGCGACATGAAGCGCCTGGCGCGGCTGCGCGCCCTGCTGGATCTCGTCATCGAGAGATTGGCGCGCTGAACCGGCGCTGCCATCAGCGCTCCCAATAGGGGACAGGCCCATAAAGTTCCGCCAGATAGTCGATGAATAGCCGCACCTTGGCCGGCAGGAACTGCCGGCTGGGATAGACCGCCGACAGCGCGACATTGTGCGAGCTCTCATAGGCCGGCAGCACCTGCACCAGGCGGCCACGCTTGAGCTCTTCGCCGATATCCCAGGTGGAGCGCAGCGCGATCCCGAGACCGGCGATGACAGCCTCGCGGATCACCTCGCTGGAATTGGTAATCAACAAGCCTTCCGGCCTGAGACTCAGCGCCCCGTCCGGCCCCTTCAGCCGCCAGGTGTCGTTATTATGGGCCGGCAGGCAGCGGTGGTGTTTCAGCTCGTCGATGTGCTTCGGTTCGCCATGCGCTGCAAGGTAATCCGGCGACGCGCAGAGCAGCCGGCGCACCGGCGCCAGCCTTCGGGCAACGAGGCTCGAATCGGTGAGTTCGGCGATGCGGATCGCCAGATCGAAGCCGCCGCCGACGATGTCGCTGAATTCGTCGGTCAGCACCAGGTTGATCGCAAGCTCCGGATGCGCCTCCATGAAATCTTTCAGATGCGGCGCGATATGCATGCGCCCGAAGGAGGTCGGGGCCGAGATCTTCAGCGTGCCGTGCATCTGCGCCGAGCGGCCGGAAATATAGAATTCCGCCTCTTCGAGCCCGGCGAGAATGCCGAGAACCCGGTCGTAGAAGCCCTGTCCGGCTTCCGTCAGCGAGATCTGCCGCGTCGTGCGCTGCAGAAGCCGGGTGCCGAGCCGGTCCTCCAGCCGCTTGATCCGTTTGGAGACGACGGCCGGCGAAAAGCCGAGCGCCCGCCCGGCGAGCGACATGCTTCCGGTTGAAACGACCTTGGCAAAGATTTCGAGATCACCCAGATTGGTCATAAGGTTTCTGTGACTTTTTCCCCTTTTGGCATAAGTGCTTAGCATTTGCGCCACTTTCGGGAAAGTGCTAAGCCGGTCTATCGGCGGCAGGGAGGTTCGCGGCCGGTTTCCGCTGCCATCTTCCCGCCGTCATTCCCCCTCGTCAGGGCCAGGGAGAACGCCATGTCCGACGCCATTTCGTTTCTCGAGCCGCGCGCCGACGTGCTGGCGCGCCGAGCCCAGATCGTCGCCGATCTGACCGATCTTCTGCCGGCGGAATGCCTGGTGCATGAGGCGCGTGAGCTGGTGCCGTTCGAGACCGACGCCTTCGTGTCCTATCGCCGCCTGCCGCTCGCCGTTGCCCTGCCGCGCACCACGGCCGAGGTTTCGGCCATCATGCGCTATTGCAATCGCTACGGCATTCCCGTCGTGCCGCGCGGCGCCGGCACTTCGCTCTCCGGCGGCGCCATTCCGCAGGAGGATGCCGTCGTGCTCGGCCTGTCGAAGATGAACAGCATCCTCGAAATCGATCTGCCGAACCGCGTCGCCGTGGTCCAGGCCGGCGTCACCAATCTCAATATTTCCGAATCCGTCTCCGCGGACGGCTTTTTTTATGCGCCCGATCCGAGTTCGCAGCTTGCCTGCACCATCGGCGGCAATATCGGCATGAATTCCGGCGGCGCCCACTGCCTGAAATACGGCGTCACCACCAATAATCTGCTCGGCGTCAGGATGGTGCTGGTCGATGGCACGGTGATCGAGCTTGGCGGCAAGGCGCTGGATTCGGCCGGCTACGACCTGCTCGGCCTCGTCTGCGGCCACGAGGGCCAGCTCGGCATCGTCACCGAGGCGACGGTGCGGTTGATCGCCAAGCCGGAAGGCGCGCGCCCCGTGCTCTTCGGCTTTGAGAGTTCGGAGGAGGCCGGCGCCTGCGTTGCCGATGTCATCGCCGCCGGCATCATCCCGGTGGCGATCGAATTCATGGACAAGCCGGCAATCGAAATCTGCGAGGCCTTCGCCCATGCCGGATACCCCCTCGATGTCGGTGCGCTGCTGATCGTCGAGGTCGAGGGATCGGAAGCGGAGATGGACGCCGCGCTGAAGGACATCGTCGAGATCGCTCGCCGGCACGCTGTCAAGACCGTGCGCGAATGCCAGTCGGCGACCGAGGCGGCGCTGATCTGGAAGGGCCGTAAATCCGCCTTCGGCGCCACCGGCCGCATCGCCGACTATATCTGCATGGATGGCACTGTGCCGCTCAGCCAGCTCTCCTACGTGCTGAAGCGGACCGCCGAGATCGTCGATCATTACGGCCTGCGCGTCGCCAACGTCTTCCATGCCGGCGACGGCAACATGCATCCGCTGATCCTCTTCAACGCCAACGATCTGGAGGATGCCGCCCGCGCCGAGGCGGCCGGCAACGATATCCTGAGGCTCTGCGTCGATGCCGGCGGCTGCCTCACCGGCGAACACGGCGTCGGTATCGAGAAGCGCGACCTGATGCGGCACCAATATTCCGAGGTGGATCTCGCCCAGCAAATGGCGGCGCGCGCCGCCTTCGATCCCGGCTGGATCCTCAATCCGTCGAAGGTCTTCCCGCTCGAAGGGCGTCCTGACGTATGATCGATCTGATGCCGAAGACCGAGGAAGAGGCAGCGGCGATTGTCCGCGCCCATGCGGAAGCCGGCCGGCCGCTCGCAATCTGCGGCGGGGATAGCCGGTCGGGCTTTGGTAATGCGGTTGCCGCCGAAGACCGGCTGCGCTCGAGCGAAATCTCCGGCATCGTCTCCTACAACCCCGGCGAAATGGTCATGACCGCCCGATCCGGCACGCCGCTTGCCGAGGTCGAGGCGGCACTTTTGGAGAGCGGCCAGATGCTCGCCTTCGAGCCGATGGATCATCGCCCTGTGATGGGCACATCGGGCGAGCCGACCATCGGCGGCGTCTTCGCCGCCAATGTCTCCGGCCCGCGCCGGCTGATCGCAGGTGCCGCCCGCGACAGCCTGCTCGGTGTGCGCTTCGTCAACGGCAGGGGCGAGATCATCAAGGCCGGCGGCCGGGTGATGAAGAATGTCACCGGCCTCGACCTCGCCAAACTGATTGCCGGCTCGCATGGCACGCTGGGCTTCCTCACCGAAGTCACCTTCCGTGTGCCGCCGCGCCCGAAGACGGAGCGGACGGTGGTGCTATCAGGTCTGAACGACGCCGAGGCGGCAAACGCCATGGCGGCGGCGATGGCCCTGCCGGTGGAAGTCTCAGGCGCCGCCCACCTGCCGCTGACGGTGACGTGGAAATTCCTCGCCGGCAAATTGCCCGAGGGCGAAGCGACAGTTCTGCGCATCGAAGGCCTGCCGGGCTCGGTCGACGTGCGCATCGAAAAGCTTGCCGCGGCAATGTCGGCCTTCGCCACGGTCACGCGGCTGGAACAGCCGGAAAGCTCCAGGCTCTGGCAGGAAATCCGCGACGTGCTGCCTTATGCCGATGGCACCGCGCGACCAGTCTGGCGCGTCTCGGTCGCCCCCGGCACCGGCCATCAGCTGGTCGCAGCGCTCCGCCTTGAGGCCGGCGTCGACGCCTTCTACGACTGGCAGGGCGGCCTCGTCTGGATGCGCATGGAAGCAGGCCCCGAAGCCGAACTGGTCCGTCGCTACATCAAAGCGCTCGGCGGCGGCCACGCGACGCTGATCCGTGCATCGGGTGAGGCGAGGGCGGTTACATCGGCCTTCCATCCGGAGCCCGAGGCGGTAGCGATGCTGTCTCGGCGGGTGAAGGAAAAATTCGATCCGGCCGGCATATTCAATCCGGGGAAGATGGGGTGAGGGAGAAGATGGGTCTGCGTCTGAGATACCCCCCTCTGTCCTGCCGGACATCTCCACCACAAGGGGGGAGATTGGCTGGGGGCGATGACTTCCCCAAACAATTCTGGCACTGCGACTCCGACACGGCAGATAGGAAGCGATGGTCCAACCTCTTGCCGATCTCCCCCCTTGTGGTGGAGATGTCCGGCAGGACAGAGGGGGGTATTCCAGGCACAACGCCCGACATCCTCCCCAAGCGGAGGCTCCGCTAGATGCAAACCAACTTCACCCCGACCCAGCTCCTCGATCCCGATGTCGCCGAATCCGAGCAGATCCTGCGCAAATGTGTTCATTGCGGTTTCTGCACCGCCACCTGTCCTACCTATGTGACGCTCGGCAACGAGCTCGACAGTCCGCGCGGCCGCATCTATCTGATCAAGGACATGCTGGAAAACGGTCGGCCCGCCGACGCAGAGGTCGTCACTCATATCGACCGCTGCCTCTCCTGCCTTGCCTGCGTCACCACCTGTCCCTCCGGCGTCGATTACATGCATCTGGTCGATCACGCCCGCGCCCATATCGAAAAGACCTATAAACGTCCGTTGATGAACCGGCTGACGCGCGCCATCCTTGCCGCCGTGCTGCCCTATCCCGGCCGTTTCCGCCTGGCGCTCAATCTTGCCCGCCTCGGCCGGCCCTTCGTCGGCCTGATGCGCGGTGGCGCACTGAAACCCTTTGCCGCCATGCTGGCGCTTGCGCCACGGCGAATCCCGGCCGCTTCGGACTTTGCAAAGCCCGGCACGTATCGGCCCGAGACGGAACGGCGCGGCCGGGTGGCGATGCTTTCCGGCTGCGCCCAGCCGGTGCTCGATCCCGGCATCAACGCGGCGGCGATCCGCCTGCTGACGCGGTTTGGCGTCGAGGTCGTGATGCCGGAAGGCGAGGTCTGCTGCGGCTCGCTGGTCCACCACATGGGCCGTGCCGAACAGGCGCTTGCTAGCGCGCGTGCCAATGTTGATATCTGGACACGCGAGATCGACGGGCAAGGCCTCGACGCGATCATCATCACCGCTTCGGGCTGCGGCACGACGATCAAGGATTACGGCCACATGCTGCGCCTGGATCCCGCCTATGCCGCAAAGGCGGCCAGGGTCTCGGCGCTGGCCAAGGACGTCACCGAATATCTGGCAACCCTCGACCTGCCGGCGCACACGCCGAAGGGCATCACGGTCGCCTATCATTCCGCCTGCTCCATGCAGCACGGCCAGCGCATTACGCTCGCGCCGAAGCAATTGCTGAAAGCGGCGGGCTTTACGGTGCGCGATCCGGCGGAAGGTCATCTCTGCTGCGGCTCCGCCGGCACCTACAACATCATGCAGCCGGAGATCTCGGCCGCGCTGAAGGCGCGCAAGGTCAAGAACATCGAGGCCACCAAGGCCGATATCATCGCCACCGGCAATATCGGCTGCATCACCCAGATCGCCACCGGCACCGGCATGCCGATCCTGCATACGGTCGAGCTTCTCGATTGGGCCTATGGCGGCGCTGTGCCGGAAAAATTAACAGGTTTGCCGTTAGGCTGAGACCTATTGCAGCGCCGCGCATCTTTTCGAGAGCCGCAAACGACGCTGTCTCGGAGGTTGGGCAATGTGGCGTGGAATGATCGTATTTGCGGGACTGCTCGGTGCGGCAGGTGCTGCCCATGCCGACAGTCGCTTTTTCTGTTCCGCCGATGACAAGGAAGCGCGCTTCACGGTCGAAAGCGGTTTCGAAAGCGCTGCCGGCCACAAGCTCAACCATTTCCGCGGCGCGCTGATCGTCAAGGATCCGGCCCAAGAGGCGGTGTTCGGAAAACGTGTTTTCGAATCGCAGCACCTGACCAATCATTGGTCACGTGACGGCGAACTGCTCATGGAAGTCTTCGACGGCGGCGAAGATGACACCGGTGGAGCAACGCTGGATCTGGTAGTCGTCGCCGGCGCGCGCGGCAAGCCGGCCGCAAATTTCAGCGGCAGCTATTCCCTGACCATCGAAGGCGGTGAAAAACCCTATGCCGTCGAGGGCAAGGTCAGCTGCGGCACCAAATAGAGCAATTTCAGGAAAAGTGCGAAGCGGTTTTCCCAGGCAAAGCGCGAAGCGGTTTTGCCGGGAATTGCGTAACAATAAAAGGTTAGAGCGGTTCTGCGCTTCTATGCGCTGAACCGCTCTAACTCCGCAGCTGAAATTTGTTACCAGTGGAACGAAACGCCGACGTTGACGGCATTCGTGAAGATATTGGTCTTCAGGTCCACGCCGCTATCGATCGGAACGTCGATGCGCGAATAGGTGCCCTTGTATTCGACGAAGGTCGACCAGCGCTCGGTCACCTTGAAGTCGACGCCGGCCTGGGCCTGCAGCGTCACGCCGCCGAATTCGTAGGCCCAGGTCTTGCCCTCGGGACGAATCACTTCGACATGCGGAATGTTCACGCCGATACCGGCGCCGAGATAGGGCGTCCAGCGGCGGGCCGGATCCTGGAAGCGGTAGAGACCGTTCACCGTGATGAGGTTCAGGCCGTCGGTGAATTCGAAATGCGACCAGCCGGCCTTGGCCAGCGTATCGTCGTCGGCATAGACCTTGTCATGGGTAAAATCGAGCGAGATGCCCCAGTTCGGCTTGTTGAAGTCCTCGAGCCACCAGGTGACGCGGGCACCGTAATAAGGCGGGCTGCCGAAGGACTTGCCTTCCCAGCCGGCGGTGAAACTCGTGCCGTCCGAAAGGTCGACGCCGCTGTGCGGTGCGGTCTGGTAGCCGCCGTAAATGGAGAATTGCAGGTCTTCCGCCAAGGCGGAAACTGCCGAACAGACGGTAAAAAACGCGATGCCCGCAAGCAAGGAAGCGGAGGAACGCAGCGCAGATATCATTGAATAGCCCCGAAACAAATATGTCGACTCTTAGGCACGTGTGCCAGCTTTTGGCCGCAAAGTCTAAGCAAAACAAAAGGCGCGTCAAACTGCGCCTTTCGTTTTTTTGGTAAGTGTTGCTCAGCCGCCGAACATCGTGCGCAGCACGTCGATGCCCCTGTCCTCGAACGCCACTTTGCCCTGCCTGTTGCCGGGGCCGATGACGATCACCTTGGTGCCGACGGAGGCGCGATCGTAAAGATGCATGACGTCGGCGTTCATCATGCGGATGCAGCCGGAAGACATGTTGAGGCCGATCGTCCAAGGCTGGTTGGTGCCGTGGATGCGGAAGATCGTGTCGCGGCCGCCCTGGTAGAGATACATGGCGCGGGCGCCGAGCGGATTGTCCTCGCCGCCTTCCTGGAAAGCGGGAATGATATGGCCCTTGGCGGCTTCGCGGCGGCGCATCTCGGCCGGCGGCGTCCAGCTCGGCCATTCGGCCTTGCGGCCGATCTTGACGACCCCCGACCAGCCGAAGCCGTCGCGGCCGACGCCAATGCCGTAGCGGGTGGCGCGATTGTTGCCTTCGACGAGATAGAGATACTTGTTGTTGGTATCGATGATGACGGTGCCGGCGGCCTCCGTCGTGACCAGCCGCACTTTCTTGCGCTTGAACTGCGGCTTCACATATTTCGGCATCTGCGCCACGCGCACGATCTGCGCCGGGCGCCGTGCATTGTCGGACGCGGAGCCGGCGGGTGCAGCAAAGGCGGATGTGGACATCAAGGACAGGACAAGTCCGGCAGCAGCCAGACCCGACATTAGTTTGATCATGATCGATTCCCCTCAAGCAAATCCGCTCGAAGCTACATGAACTTCTGCCCGATTCAAGATCGGTGTGGCCGGATAAAACATTTTTTGGAGAAGGGGAGCCGGATGTTCTTGCGGCTCCTACTGCATAATTTATCCTCAAATCGGAATCGACGTAAGGAAAAATTATGCAGCAATTTAAAGAATTAGAGCGCCCCTTGCGCATCAGAAAAGACGCGCGGCGCTGTAAGTATTGCGCCGCCGTTACATGACGATGACGCGGGTCCCGACATTGACGCGGTCGTAGAGGTCGACGACGTCTTCGTTGCGCAGGCGGATGCAGCCGGAGGAAACGGCGCTGCCGATTGACCAGGGCGCGTTGGTGCCGTGGATGCGGTAAAGCGTCGAGCCGAGATACATGGCGCGCGCACCGAGCGGGTTTTCCGCCCCGCCATCCATGCGCGCCGGTAGATAATGGCCCTTGGCGGCTTCGCGGCGGACCATCTCGGAAGGCGGCGTCCAGTCCGGCCATTCGGTCTTGCGGGTGATCTTGTGGGCGCCTGCCCATTCGAAGCCCGGCTTGCCGACGCCGACGCCATAACGCCGCGCCTTGCCGCCTTGCATCACCAGATAGAGGAAGCGGTTGTTGGTATCGATGACGATCGTGCCGGGCTTTTCCGTGGTGTCGTAATCGACCATTTGCGGCAGGTATTGCGGTTCGATCGGGCGGCGGATCGACGGAATGCCGGGATTGATCGCCGAGACGGTCTGCGGTGCGGCCTGCGGCGCCTGGCGCAGCACGCGGCGCTGGAAAAGGCCGCGCTGCTGCTGGCGGATGACCGGCCGCTGATAGACGACGGGACGAACCCTGCCGCCGCCCAGCTGGTTGATCCAGGGCGCAGTCAGATCGGGGCTGAGCACGACGGGCGGGCGGGTGGCGTAGCGGTCGTCTGCAATGGCGGCCGTGGAGAAAATGCCGAACAGGGTTGCGGCAAGAACAAGCTGTTTCATCATCGGACGAACTCTCTACAAATGACCGAAAATGCGGCTGGCGGGACAGGTCCGCCCGGGCGGAGAGGTTCCGCCCGGGAAAGACGCTGCCACCCTATCCGCCAGCGAATGGTAAAGATCGATTCATGAAAAGCCGACCGACGGGATAAACTTTTCGTCAGGGTTACCGTTCGGTTTGGAAAGACGGTTTGCAAATGGTAAAGCCGGAATCATGAGCAGAGAACGAAGCGGACCCCCGCAGAATGAAGGATCATGAGCGCGACTGGCATCATCATCGGCGAGGACGGCAGGAGCCGCTGCCACTGGCACGCCAACCTGCCCGATTATCTCCGGTATCATGACGAGGAATGGGGCCGCCCCGTCACCGATGATACCCGCCTCTTCGAGAAGATCTGCCTCGAAGGCTTTCAGTCCGGCCTTTCCTGGCTGACGATCCTGCGCAAACGCGAGAATTTCCGCGCCGCCTTTTCAGGTTTCGATTTCGAAAAGGTCGCCCTCTTCGGCGAAGGGGATGTCGCTCGCTGTCTTGCCGATGCCGGCATCATCCGCCATCGCGGCAAGATCGTCTCGACCATCAACAATGCCAAGCGCGCAATCGAACTCCGGGACGAATTCGGCTCGCTCGCCCATTATTTCTGGCGTTACGAGCCCGGCCATAACGAGCGGCCGGCGGTGGTCGACCGCGAGCATATCGTCGCCAATCCGACGACGTCGACATCGGTGGTCATTTCGAAGGATCTGAAGAAACGCGGCTGGACCTTTGTCGGCCCGACCACAGTTTATGCTTTCATGCAGGCGATGGGTCTCGTCAACGATCATCTGGAAGGCTGCTTCTGCCGGCCCGAGGTCGAGGCGATGCGCACCGCTCTGGTTCGCCCATGAAAGATCATTCCGTGAGAACACTGATCGCCGCCGCTGCCCTTTTCCTCCTGACCGTCTCTGCTATGGCGCAGACGCCGCAACTCGACCCCGGTGAGAAGCTGGAGAAGCTGCAATTCCCGGCCGTCACCATGCAGTTGAAGGGCTGGACGAAGTTCGGCAATGGCCATGTTTATACGCTGCCGGTGCGCGCCGGCCAGCACCTGAAGATCAGTTTTTCCACCAAGAGCAAATTTGCCTTCCTGGCGATTTTCGACCTGTCGAAACCCGATGACGAGGCCTTCTTCGGCACCGACGAGGACGGCATGAGCTTCGAGACGACGATCAAGGAAAACGCCACCTGGCTGCTGCGTCCCTATTATTCCAAGGTCTCGCCGCGCCGTGGCCTCGGCGCTCCCTTCAGCATCCTGATCGAGCCGCTGGTGGCTGCGCCGCCAGCGAAACCGCCGGCCGAGCCGGAGCGCCCCTCGCTCTTCCCGAAGGCCCCGCCGAAGCGGCAATGAGGCAGAGGTAGTGCCCGGCTTAGCCGAGCCGGTCGATCAGGTCGCGCAATTCGCCGAGGTGGTCGATCTTGCGGAAACGCGGCGCCTCTTTTGGCTCGTCCACATGTTCCAGCACCCAGGTCAGTTCGTGCGGCACGAAGACGCCGTAGCTGCCGGCGGCGATTGCCGGCACGATATCCGATTTCAGCGAATTGCCGACCATCATCGCTCGCTCCGGCCCGTCGCCGACCTTGGCGAAGATGCGGCGATAGGTGACGGCCGTCTTGTCGGAGACGATCTCGACGGCATCGAAGAAGTCGCCGAGCCCGGATTGGGCAAGCTTGCGCTCCTGATCGAAGAGATCGCCCTTGGTGATCATGACGAGCAGGTATTTGCCGGCAAGCGCCTCCAGCGTATCGCGCACATGCGGCATCGTCTCGACCGGGTGATTGAGAAGATCGCGGCCGGTATCGAGGATCTTGGCGATCACGCTCGCCGGCACCTTGCCCTCGGTGATCTCGATTGCGGTTTCGACCATCGACAGCGTGAAGCCCTTGATGCCGAAGCCGTAATGGCGAAGGTTGCGTTTTTCGGCCTCCAGCAGCCGTTCGGAAATCTTCGGTCCTTCGGCGAAATCGGCAAGAAGCCTGGTAAAATGCGCTTCCGTCAGCCGGTAATATTGTTCGTTCTGCCAGAGCGTATCATCGGCATCGAAGCCGATCGTGGTCAGTGGTCGCGCTGCCATATGCGTACCTCTTAAAATATGGTCGGCAATCTATCGGCGGCCTGTGTCGAGACAAGGGCATCGCCTCCGCAGAGCCAAGCTACGGCGTTGAAAAGCGCCGCCGCCGCACTACATGAAAATCGCCTCACCTTGCAGCCAGCCACGGCTGTGCCTGTCATATGCAGGCCAATAATCAAAAAATGAAGTTCTTGAGTTCGCAAGCCCTCTTGCGGCAGACACAAAGGAATTTTTCCACCATGCGTTACAATCAACTCGGAAATACGGGACTTTTCGTCTCGGAAATCTGCCTCGGCACGATGACCTTCGGTGAAGCCAAGCAAGGCAGCGCCTGGGGCGCCATCGCCGATGTCGACCAAAATGCCGCCGACCGGATCGTCGAGCGCTCGCTTGCATCAGGCGTCAATTTCATCGACACGGCCGATGTCTATTCATTCGGCGAGTCCGAACGGCTGCTCGGCCAGGCGCTGAAGAACCTCGACATCCCGCGCAAGGACGTCGTCATCGCCACCAAGGTCTACGGCGTCATGGGCGACAAGCCGAACGACCGCGGCGCCTCGCGCGGCCACATCATGGATTCGGTCGAGGCGAGCCTCGAGCGCCTGCAGACCGATCATATCGACCTCTATCAGATCCACGGGACCGATACGGTGACGCCGATCGAGGAGACGTTGCGCGCTCTTGACGATCTCGTTTCCCGCGGTCTCGTGCGCTATATCGGCGTCTCCAACTGGCAGGCCTGGCGCATTTCCAAGGCGTTGGGCCTCTCCGAACGCCGGAGCTTTGCCCGTTTCGAAACCGTGCAGGCCTATTACTCCATCGCCGGCCGCGATCTCGAACGCGACATCGTGCCGATGATGCAGGAGGAAAAGCTCGGCCTGATGGTATGGTCGCCGCTCGCCGGCGGTCTGCTCTCCGGTAAATATGGTCCGGGCGCGCCCGGCAATGGTGAAGGCCGCCGCGCCAGTTTCGATTTCCCGCCCGTCGACAAGGACAAGGCCTGGGCCTGCGTCGCCGTCATGCGCGAAATCGCCGAAAAACACGGCGTCAGCGTCGCCACCGTGGCGCTCGCCTATATCCTCGCCAAGCCTTTCGTCACGACAGTCATCATCGGCGCCAAGCGTGTCGACCAACTCGACCAGAACCTTGCCGCCGTCAAGCTGAAGCTTGATGAAGACGATATCAAGAAGCTCGACGAGGTAAGCGCGCTTGCGCCCGAATATCCGGGCTGGATGCTGGCGCGACAGGGCGCCGGCCGTCGTCCAGCCGATTTCGAGCCGAAGGACTGAGATCTCATAAGTCTTGGGGAACGCCGGACATCCGGCGTTCCCCTTTTCATCAACGATCGGCTACTTGCCGTGGGCCTTGAGCCAGGCGTTCATCTCGGCGATCTCGGTTCGCTGTGAATGTCGGCTGCAACCAAATACTGCCGGCGGTCATATCCGGATCACCAGCCGGCAATGACCTTGTGCTCGATCCTATAATCGTTGCTTTCTTCGCCGAGCGGCACGACCGGCCATGTCCAGGCCGCTTTTGCCGGCGGCGGCAAAACGCCGTGCAGCAGGTCGGCCTCTTCATGCGTCTTGCCGTTGCGGTCGATGACGGCATAGGCGATGTCGGTTACTAGGCAGTTGCGGCAGGGAAGCCCCGCAAGTCCGGTCAGATGTGCCGTGATCAGCCTTTCCACCGTGTCTTCAGGCATTCGCCCGGCCTCGGCCTCATGGCGCCGTTTCACGCCGCGACCGATCTGCGACAAGAGGTTGGCGGAAACCACGAAGTCGAGATAGGGCACGCCGCGCAGGAAGCCGAGCGATTCGGGCTCGCGGCCGGCGGCAAGTTCGTCATAGCCGGAGAGATCGCGCTCGATCAGCCGGACGTTGCGATAGAATTTGGCCGACAGCCACAGGCGCACCGAGGCGAGATGAACGAGATCGACCAGGACGACGGTGTCGAAATCCCGCGCCAGCACTTCGATCGGCACGTCGCGCAACAGGCCGGAGCCGAGGACGACGGCGGTCCGCTTCTGCCTGAGGTCGGCCGCTGCTGCCAGGATCGCCTTCCGGCTCATCTCCTCATGTTCGGCCCAATCCGCCGCACAGCGCCCGGCCCGCGACCAGAGATTGACGGAATAGCGGATGAACTTTCGACACGGCTTGCCGGTCAGCGGCAAGGTCGCGGCATAGAGAAGCGCCTCAGTGATCATGAGCATATCCGCATTTCTGGTGGACGCCTCTTCGTTCAATCGATTCCGGTCTTGAGATCAAGGGCCTTCGCCCTTGCCGCTCCCCGCCCAATCCGCTAGGAAACCGCCACTGTCACAGTCAGTGGAATTCCCGGAAATGAACGACAAGCAGAAGAAACCGCAAAAGCTCAAGGCCCGCCTGCCGCGCGGCTTCGTCGACCGCACGGCCGGTGATATCCGCGCCGTCAATGAGATGACGGCAAAAATCCGGGAAGTCTATGAGCATTATGGTTTCGATCCGCTCGAAACGCCGCTGTTCGAATATACCGATGCGCTTGGCAAGTTTCTGCCCGATAGCGACCGGCCGAACGAGGGCGTGTTCTCGCTGCAGGACGATGACGAGCAATGGATGTCGCTGCGCTACGACCTGACGGCGCCGCTCGCCCGTCATGTCGCCGAGAATTTCAACGAGATCCAGCTGCCCTATCGCACCTATCGCGCCGGCTACGTCTTCCGCAACGAGAAGCCAGGCCCAGGCCGGTTCCGCCAGTTCATGCAGTTCGATGCCGATACCGTCGGCGCGCCTGGTGTTCAGGCCGATGCCGAAATGTGCATGATGATGGCCGATACGCTGGAAGCCCTCGGCATCAAGCGCGGCGATTACCTCATCCGCGTCAATAACCGCAAGGTTCTGGATGGCGTGCTCGAGGCGATCGGTCTCGGCGGCGACGACAAGGCGGGGCAACGGTTGAACGTGCTGCGCGCCATCGACAAGCTCGACAAGTTTGGCCCGGAGGGCGTGGCCCTGCTGCTCGGTCCCGGCCGCAAGGATGAATCCGGCGACTTCACCAAGGGCGCAGGGCTCGATCAGGCGCAGATCGACAAGGTACTGTTCTTCGTCGGCATCAAGGACTATGCCGAAAGCGCTCAACGCCTCGCCGAGCTGGTTGCGGGAACCTCCAAAGGTGGCGAAGGCGTCGACGAGCTGAATTTCATCGGTGCACTCGTCACCAGCGCCGGCTATGGCCCTGACCGCATCAAAATCGACCCCTCCGTCGTCCGTGGCCTCGAATATTATACAGGCCCGGTCTATGAGGCCGAACTGACCTTCGACGTTACCAACGAGAAGGGCGAGAAGGTCGTCTTCGGTTCGGTCGGCGGCGGCGGCCGTTATGACGGCCTCGTCTCCCGCTTCATGGGCCAGCCGGTTCCGGCGACGGGCTTTTCGATCGGCGTCTCCAGGCTGATGACGGCGCTGAAGAACCTCGGCAAGCTCGGCGCCAGCGAGGTCATCGAGCCGGTGCTGGTGACCGTCATGGACGGCGATGTCGAGGCGATGGGCCGCTATCAAAGGATGACGCAGGAACTGCGCGCCGCCGGCATCCGCGCCGAGATGTTCCAGGGCAACTGGAAGAAATTCGGCAACCAGCTGAAATATGCCGATCGCCGCGGCTGCCCTATCGCCATCATCCAGGGCGGCGACGAGCGCGCGACAAGCGTCGTGCAGATCAAGGATCTGATCGAGGGCAAGCGGCTCTCCGGCGAGATCGAGGACAATGCCAGCTGGCGCGAAGCGCGCGTAGCGCAGGAAACGGCGCCGGAAGCCGACCTCGTCGCCAAGGTGAAGGAGATTCTTGCTGCGCAGGCCGAGGATCGGAAGCGAGCGGCGAATGTCTGAGGCGTTTCCGGCACGACCGTCGCCTATTATTCGGAGCCCGGCATGCCCCTGATCAACCTCCCCGAATTCGCCAACGACCTCATCGCCGAATTCATCGAGCGCAACGCCGAGCGCATCGACACGCCTGTCATTCAGCCGGCCGAACCTTTCCTTGATATTGCCGGTGAGGACCTGCGCCGCCGCATCTTCATGACGGAGAGCGAAACCGGCGCCAGCCTTTGCCTGCGTCCCGAATTCACCATTCCCGTCTGTCTGCGCCACATCGAGACGGCGACCGGCACGCCGAAGCGTTATGCCTATCTCGGCGAGGTTTTCCGCCAGCGTCGCGACGGCGCCAACGAATTCTATCAGGCCGGCATCGAGGATCTTGGCGATATCGACCTGTCAAACGCCGACGCCCGCGCCATCGGCGATGCCACCGGCATTCTCGCCCGACTGCTGCCGGGTCGGCGCTTAGCCGTGACATTAGGCGACCAGGCGGTGTTCGAGGCCGTCGTCCAGGCGCTCGGCCTGCCGCTTGGCTGGCAGAAGCGTCTGATCCACGCCTTCGGCAATATGACGCAGCTGGAGGCGCTGCTTGCCAGTCTCGTCAGCCCGCAATTCGTCACCGGGCTGGACGACGATATCGCCAGGCTTGTCGCATCAGGCGACGAGCAGGCGCTGGTCGCTCATCTCGAGCGCGAGATGCAGAAGACCGGCTATTCGACGAATGCCGGCCGCTCGCCTCTCGAGATCTCCCGACGGCTCAAGGAAAAGCTCATCCTGTCCGAAACGCGCCTCGACGATGCCGCCTTCCATGTGCTGGAAGAGTTCCTGTCGCTCGACGTGCCGCTCGTCAATGCGTCCGCAGCCCTTTCCGGTTTCGCTGATGCCGCCGGCCTGAAACTCGGCAACGCGCTCGCCCGCTTCAATGGCCGCGTCGCAGCACTTTCCAATGCCGGCGTCGATCTTTCCTGCCTCGACTACCGCGCCGCCTTCGGACGGCCGCTCGACTATTACACCGGCCTCGTCTTCGAGGTGACAGTCGAAGGCTCGACCGCAGTTCTGGCCGGCGGCGGCCGTTTCGACCGGCTCCTGACTTTCCTCGGTGCGACGGACCGCATCCCGGCCGTCGGCTTCTCCTTCTGGCTCGACCGCATCGAAACCGAGAGGACAGCCGCATGACCATCACCATCGCGCTTCCCTCCAAGGGCCGGATGAAGGAAGACGCGTCGGCGATCTTCGAGCGTGCCGGCATGACGATCTCGGCGGTCGGTAACGATCGCTCCTATCGCGGCCGCGTCGAAGGCTGGGACGATGTGGAAATCGCCTTCCTCTCGGCTTCCGAAATCTCCCGTGAAATCGGCAACGGCACCGTCGATTTCGGCGTCACCGGCGAGGATCTGATGCGGGAAGGTTTTGCCGAAGTCGACAAGCGCGTCGAATTCTGCGCCCGCCTCGGCTTCGGCCATGCCGATGTCGTTGTTGCTGTGCCGGAGATCTGGCTCGATGTCGAGACCATGGCCGATCTCGTCGATGTCGCCGCCGATTTTCGCGCTCGCCACGGCCGACGCCTTGCCATCGCCACCAAATACTGGCGGCTGACCCAGCAGTTCTTTTCGAGCCAGCACGGCATCCAGCTTTATCGCATCGTCGAAAGCCTGGGCGCCACCGAGGGCGCTCCCGCCGCGGGCTCGGCCGATATCATCGTCGATATCACCTCCACCGGCTCGACGCTGCGGGCCAACCACCTGAAGGTGCTCCAGGACGGTGTCATCCTGCATTCGCAGGCCTGCCTGGTGCGGGCCCGAAAGGAAAGCCACGCCGGCGAGCCCGCCGTGCAGGCAATCATCGAGGCGGTGCGCGCGGCCCTCTGATCCCGGCCATTCAGGCACGAGAAAACCCGCCGTCGGATGACGGCGGGTTTCGTATTTGCGGGAGGATGTCTGCTGGTATCAGGCGGCCACGTAGGCGCCGCGGCGTGCGTCGATCGAATAGGCACCGGCACCAACGGTGGCGAGCAGGATGTACGCACCGGCCAGCGTGACGTTCTTCATGACCATGATCTGGTTGAGAATATTCACGAGTTCCGTGCCGCTTGCGTAGGGCAGGTGGAAGGCAACACCCGTGAAGACACAGAAGGCGGCGAGCAGCCAGCCGGCGATGCGGACCTGGAAGCCTGTGAGAACCGCAAGGCCGGCCAGCAATTCAAAAAGGCCTGCGGCATAGGCCAGCAGGCTTGCTGCGGGCAGCCCGGCACCAGCGATCATGCCCGTAGTACCGGCAGGATCGGTCAGCTTCATGAAGCCGGAAAGGATGAACATGAAGGAAAGAAGAATGCGGGCAGTCAGGATGATGGCGTTCGACATGGATGGTCTCCGTTTGAAGGGCTCTGGAGATCTGGGTGCCCCGGCACCTGTTGGACCTCGTATGCCACCTATGTCGCCTTTTTCTTCCTTTATGGAAAGATAAACGAAAGGGGACAGTTCGTTCAATAATATGAAACGATGTCATGCCGTCGTCGCTTGCCTTTCACGAAGCCGATCTCTTATGGTCGGCTGATAACATGGAGAATCCGATGGCAGATCTGTCCGCATTTCCGATCACGACGCGCTGGCCGGCTAAGAATTCCGACATCATCCAGCTCTATTCCCTGCAGACCCCGAATGGGGTGAAGGTATCCGTCGCCCTGGAAGAGCTCGGGCTTGCCTACGAGCCGCATTATATTTCCTTCGCCGCCAACGAGCAGAAGTCGCCGGAATTTGAATCTCTCAACCCGAACGGCCGCATTCCGGCGATCATCGATCCGGACGGTCCCGACGGGAAGCCGATCGGCCTTTTCGAATCCGGCGCCATTCTGCTTTACCTCGCCGAAAAAACCGGCAAGCTCATCCCTGCCGATGCCGCCGGCCGATATGAAACCATCCAGTGGGTGTTCTTCCAGATGGCGGGCATCGGCCCGATGTTCGGCCAGTTCGGACATTTCTACAAATTTGCCGCCGACAAGGTCGCCAACAATTCCTATCCGGTCGAGCGTTATCGCGACGAATCCAAGCGCCTGCTCGGCGTGCTAGAAGACCGGCTGAAAGGTCGTGAGTGGATCATGGGCGATCAGTACACGATCGCCGACATCACCACCTTCACCTGGGTTCGCGGTGCCGATATTTTCTATGGCGGCCGCGAGGTTCTCGAATACGCGAAATTTCCCGCCGTCTCGGATTGGCTGGAGCGCTGCATCGCTCGTCCGGCAAGTGCCAGAGGCCTCAACATACCGGTCAAGCCGGAGTAACGAACGACCCAAGAGATCGCCGATCCCGCCCCTCATCCGGCTGCCGCCACCTTCTCCCCGTAAACGGGGCGAAGGGACAAGCCGCGACCTTTCCGTTCCCCGCCTACCTACCGCAGGACACGTCCCCTCGCCCCGCGAGCGGGGAGAGGGTTAGGGTGAGGGGCAGCCATTCCGGCCTATCGTCGGCTTGTGATCTGCTTTGCGCCTTCCAGCTTGAAGCGTGGAAAGACGAAGACGCCGACCATGCTGCCGCTGAACTTTTCTTCCAGACCGTTGGACTCGCCGATGCAGAAGAGCGGCTGGCGAAAGCCGTTCGACATGATGATCGTCGTCGAAAAACAGAAGGAGGAGCAGCGCGCCGCCGCCTGCTCGAACAGCTCCAATATGTGGCTGCGGTCCTTGGCATCATAGCAGCGGATCAGGCTGAGCAGTCCGCATTCCTGTGCGGCGAGGCCGTGCAGCATCGCGCTCCATTCGCCGAGACGGAGCATGCCGCTCGAAAAATCTCCAGTCCAGGCTTCGGAAACGGAAAACTGCGCCAACATCTTATGATTTTGATTGGCGTCATCAAGCGTGCTGGGTGTCAAAGGTACGGCTGCATTGGCTCTGGCGATGTTAAACAAGGCGTTCTCCCGTTCGGATGCGGCTCCTCGGCCGCACGCTCGGCAAACACAAAGAAACAGGATCACGCAGCAGCGGGCATGATGCCCGCGCTTACCTCCGGCGATTATTGCCACGGCCATCTGGCCTCCGTAACCGGAGCTCCTCAAAGCCGAACGTTCACGTATCGCCTTCCGCGCTCCGGCCTCGTCCATTGGCGAAAAATTATCGCCGGGCGCGCATTAATTCAGCGCGGATTTATAGAAGCTTTTGGACAAACGGCAACGGCTTTTTAAGGGGTCTTCGGATCGGCCTCTTTTCTTAGGATGTCTGCATCTTCGGCCTATTTCGCGAGAATTGGCATGGGAGGATCAGCTTTGAAAGCTTTGCAAACGTTTTCACTCCACGTCAGGCCGGAAATACTGCAGCAGCACTGCGATCTCTCGCATGTCGGCAGGCTGATAAATACGCAGGCAGCGCAAGTTTGGCGCAAGCTTCGTGCCCGGGGCCTGCAAGAGAGAACTGCGCAGGCGTTCGTCGGCTATGCAAATCACTGTGCCGCGCGTCGAATCGCTTTGGGCAAAAGAAAAGGGCGACCCGAGGGGCCGCCCTTCCTGTTCCGGATGCCGGAATGGTGGTCAGTGATGGCTTTCGCCTATCACATCATGTCCATTCCGCCCATTCCGCCCATGCCGCCCGGCATGCCGCCGCCAGCCGATTCTTTCTTCGGCAGTTCGGCGATCATGGCTTCGGTGGTGATCAGCAGCGATGCGACAGAAGCAGCGTTCTGCAGCGCCGTGCGAACGACCTTGAGCGGGTCGACGATACCCATGGCGATCATGTCGCCATATTCGGACGTCTGGGCGTTGTAGCCGAAGTTGTCTTCGTTCTTGTCGAGGACCTTGCCGACAACGATCGAGGCTTCGTCGCCTGCGTTTTCAGCGATCTGACGAACGAGCGACTGCAGGGCACGGCGAACGATGTTGATGCCGGCTTCCTGGTCGTCGTTTGCACCCTTGACGGTGATCTTCGTGGAGGAGCGGAGCAGAGCGATACCGCCGCCGGGGACGATGCCTTCCTGAACGGCAGCACGGGTCGCGTTGAGCGCGTCGTCGATGCGGTCCTTCTTTTCCTTCACTTCGACTTCCGTCGAGCCGCCGACGCGGATGACGGCAACGCCGCCAGCGAGCTTGGCAAGACGTTCCTGCAGCTTCTCGCGGTCGTAGTCGGAGGTGGTTTCTTCGATCTGGGCCTTGATCTGGGCTACACGGCCTTCGATGTCGGTCTTGGCGCCCGAACCATCGACGATCGTGGTGTTTTCCTTGGAGATCGAAACCTTCTTGGCGCGGCCGAGCATGTCGAGCGTGACGGATTCGAGCTTGATGCCGAGGTCTTCGGAGATGACAGTGCCGCCCGTCAGGATGGCGATGTCTTCGAGCATGGCCTTGCGGCGGTCGCCGAAGCCAGGCGCCTTGACGGCAGCAATCTTCAGGCCGCCGCGCAGCTTGTTGACGACGAGCGTTGCAAGGGCTTCGCCTTCGACGTCTTCAGCGACGATGAGGAGCGGCTTGCCGGTCTGAACGACGGCTTCGAGAACCGGGAGCATCGACTGCAGGTTCGAGAGCTTCTTCTCGTGAAGGAGAATGAAGACGTCTTCGAGGTCGGCGATCATCTTTTCCGGGTTGGTCACGAAGTAGGGGCTGAGGTAGCCACGGTCGAACTGCATGCCTTCGACGACTTCGAGTTCGGTTTCGGCGGTCTTGGCTTCTTCAACCGTGATGACGCCTTCGTTGCCGACCTTCTGCATGGCTTCAGCAATGTCGAGACCGACCTGCTTGTCGCCATTTGCGGAGATCGTGCCGACCTGTGCAACTTCTTCCGAAGTCGAGATCTTCTTGGCCTTGGCCTGGAGATCCTTCACGACGTCGGCGACAGCAAGGTCGATGCCGCGCTTCAGGTCCATCGGGTTCATGCCGGCTGCAACGGCCTTGTTGCCTTCGCGAACGATCGCCTGGGCAAGAACGGTAGCCGTCGTGGTGCCGTCGCCGGCGATGTCGTTGGTCTTCGAAGCAACTTCGCGGACCATCTGGGCGCCCATGTTTTCGAACTTGTCTTCGAGTTCGATTTCCTTGGCGACGGAAACGCCGTCCTTGGTGATGCGCGGCGCGCCGAAGGACTTGTCGATGATGACGTTACGGCCCTTCGGGCCGAGCGTGACCTTCACTGCATCGGCGAGAATGTCGACGCCGCGCAGCATCTTTTCGCGCGCGGTGCGGCCAAACTTGATTTCTTTAGATGCCATATTCTTAACTCCTGAATTCGAGTTGTTCGGGCAAAATGCCCGTCAGCCATTTCGGGAAAGCAGGTCGGCCGATCAGCCGATGATGCCCATGATGTCGGCTTCCTTCATGATCAGAAGGTCTTCGCCGTCGATCTTGACTTCGGTGCCGGACCACTTGCCGAACAGGATGCGGTCGCCAGCCTTGACGTCGAGTGCGACGACCTTGCCGGACTCATCGCGCGCGCCGGAGCCGACGGCGACGATTTCGCCTTCCTGCGGCTTTTCCTTGGCGGTATCGGGAATGATGATGCCGCCCTTGGTCTTGGCTTCGGACTCAACGCGGCGAACAACGACGCGGTCGTGAAGGGGGCGGAAGTTGGTGCTTGCCATTGTCTAATCCCTCGATCGAATGACATTCGCGGACCGGAGTGGCCCACATGGATAGATGTTAGCACTCCCTTGCGGCGAGTGCTAGCAACGAGCATTTAGGGATGGCTCCGAGAGGAGTCAATGAGACCAATCACGAATTTTTGTGCCGGAATTGTGAAGAGGCCGGAGAATAGTCGGAGATTGCGGCCGAAACCCGGGCGCAGCCGAACTCGTCCGCACTCGGCGATCTACCGCTTCGCGATAATCGTCGTCAAAACCCATTGCCCTTCCGCTCTGCCGGACCGCCGTTCGAGCTCTTCGCATTGGCCCGGCAGCGAAGAAAATGCCTTGCCATCGCCTTGCGCCTTTGCAATGTCACCGGTGACTGAAGCAAATCGGGAAATCGGAATGGCCAAGCGGATAGAAAACTTCTCGGAGATATCAGGTCACTACGATGTGGTGCTCTGCGATGTCTGGGGCGTCGTTCACAACGGCGTCGATCCGTTCCCGAAGGCGGCCGCAGCCCTTGAAGCGGCACGTGAAAGCGGCCTTGCCGTCGTCCTCATCACCAATTCGCCGCGCCTTTCCTGGCAGGTGGTCGAGCAGCTGCGCCAGATCGGCGTTCCCGACAGCGCCTATGACAGGATCGTCACCTCTGGCGACGTCACGCGCGGTTTGATCGCCGAAGGGCCGAACACCGTCTTTCTGCTCGGCCCGGAGCGCGACAAGGCGCTTCTCGAAGGCATTGGCGTCGAGCGCCGGCCGGCGGGCGAAGCGCAATCGCTGGTCTGCACCGGCTTTTTCGACGACGAGACGGAGAAGCCGGAGGATTACACCGATATGCTTCTCGATTTCAAAGCCCGCGACGTGCCGATGATCTGCGCCAATCCCGACCTCGTTGTCGAGCGCGGCCATCGCATCATCCCCTGCGCCGGCGCCATGGCCGCCTATTACGAGCAGCTCGGCGGAAAAACCCGCATCGCCGGCAAGCCGCATCGGCCGATCTACGAGGCGACGCTAGCGGCTGCCCGCGAGCTTCGCGGTGATTTCCCGGTCGACCGCGTGCTGGCGATCGGCGACGGCATGCCGACCGATGTGCGGGGCGCCTTGAATTACGGCCTCGACCTCCTCTACATCAGCGGTGGTATCCACGCTAAGGAATATACTCTCAACGGCGAGACCGACGAGGCGATCCTCAACGCCTATCTTGAACGGGAAAACGCCGCGCCGAAGTGGTGGATGCCCCGCCTTGCATGAAGACATGTCTTGCATGAAGAGAAGCCAGCCGATGACCGTCTTCCACCGCAATGAAACCCGGGAACCCTTGCCCGCCCATCTGAAGGGCGGCGTCATTGCCATCGGCAATTTCGATGGCGTGCACCGCGGCCATCAATCGGTGCTGAGCCGGGCGCTGGAGATCTCCAAGGCGCGCGGTATCCCCGCTTTGGTGCTGACCTTCGAGCCGCATCCGCGCACGGTCTTCCGGCCGCAGGCGCCGGTCTTCCGCCTGACGCCGGCGCCGCTGAAGGCCCGCATTCTGGAAATGCTGGGTTTCAGCGCCGTCATCGAATATCCCTTCGATTACGAATTCTCGCAGCGCTCGGCCGATGATTTCATCCATTCGATCCTGAAGGGTTGGCTCGGCGCTTCCGAAGTCGTCACCGGCTTCGATTTCCATTTTGGCCGCGGCCGCGAGGGCGGTCCGGCCTTCCTGATGAATGCCGGCCAGACCTACGGCTTCGGCGTCACCCTGATCGATGCCTTTCGCGACGAAAACGCCGATGTCGTCTCTTCGAGCCATATCCGCGCGCTGCTGAAGGAGGGCAATGTCAGCGAAGTCGCCGGCATGCTCGGTTACCGCTATACGGTGGAAGCTGAGGTGATCGATGGCGAAAAACTCGGCCGGCAGCTGGGTTTCCCGACAGCCAACATGCGCCTGCCGCCGGAGGTCGATCTTGCCGCCGGCATCTACGCCGTCCGCTTCCGCCGCCAGGACGGCGCGCTCCACGATGCCGTCGCAAGCTATGGCCGCCGCCCGACGGTGACGGAAAACGGCGCACCGCTGCTCGAAACCTATCTTTTCGATTTCAGCGGCGATCTCTATGGCCAGCTCTGCTCCGTCTCCTTCTTCGGTTATCTCCGCCCTGAGCTGAAATTCGACGGCCTCGACCCGCTCGTCGCCCAGATCAAGCGCGATGAGGAAGAGGCGAGGGCGCTGCTTGCGGGTGTTAAGCCGCTCGGCGCTCTTGATCGGAGACTATGCTTTTCCTCAGCGCAATAGCCGGCTGTCGAAAGGATAGCGGATCGTTTTTTCGATTGTCAGACGCGACGCGTCTGGATGACGCGGATTGATAAGAATGTTCGCGGCCTCTGGCATGATTGCCGATGGGACGCGCAGGAGACAGAAATCATTGTCTTCCAGTAATTTGCTGCCACGGTCGCGCGTCCGGCTGGTCTGGTTGATCGCAGCAGGATCGATCCCGATATCGAAGGCTTCGATATTGTCCGGGCAATGGATTTTCAGGAGCTGAAAATCTCTCGGAATTTGATTCAGATCGACCTGTACCAGAATTTCGAGGAGCGCAGTCGACGGGTGATCACAGCAATAGACGACGGGAGTTCCCTGATGATGCCATCGTCCCGGTGCAAGCAGCCCGCCGCGTCCGGAAAGATCGGCATAATTCGAGATTCGCCATAAGATCATCGCTTAAAGCAATTCCAGGAAAAGTGCGAAGCGGTTTTCCCAGGCAAAGCGCGAAACGCTTGCCGGGAATTGCGTAAAAACAGAAGGTTAGAGCAGTTCTGCGTTTCCATGAAAAGTTGAACCGCTCTAGACGTAAATCCCGTGGTCGATCTGGTGCAGGGCTTGCTCGACAAGGCGGGCGCCGGTTTCCGATTCCAGCAGATCGATGGGCGTGATGCCGTCCATTCCGCGATTGGGCTTGCGCAGCCAATCGAACGCAACGGCTCTGTCGCCGAAAATGCGCTTAGCCATCTCCGCAATCCGCACGATACGCAATGCGCCGTCGTTTTCCTCGACCGTCAGCGGCTCGCCGTTCGCATTGCGTCTCGCCAGAGTTCGGCGCGGTGCGACGAAACGATATATTTCCTCCACGGAAAAGCCGAGCTCTGTCAATTTCAATGCCATCGCTCCGTCATAAACCTGGACGGAGCCGTGCGAAGCGATCTCGAGGCGCTCGCGTATGGTCATCGATTCGGAGGTCTGAAGAGAACTGAGCATTGAATGACCTTTCTGCCATTTGCCCCAATATATATGCGCATTTGGCGCGACCTTCAATTGCTTCGGTTGGGGTGAGCCAGTCTCGACGGGCTCGTCGCCTAGATCAAGCGCGATGAGGAGGAGGCGACGGCGCGCTGCTTGCGGGCGTTGCGGCGATCAGCGCTCTTGACGGGAGATTGTGCTTCCCTGAGTAGCTTCGAATGCGGGCGGGTCATCTCCGGCTCAGCGGAAACTGACCGGGATCGTTCGTCCATGGATCGAAGATCGCCGCGCCGGAGAAGCGTGTATCCCTGACGTTTCGCGTCACCAGATAGAGATTGTGCTCGATTGCGGCGGCAGCGAGCAACGTGTCGACAACCGACGGCGCATGCCCGGTCTTGAGTTTCACCCGCCCCGAAATGATGCCCCAGTGTCTGACGGCTGCGTCGCTCAGCGAAAGAACGCGTTGCGAAAACCTTTCCTCCAGCGCATCGCGGGAGGCGGCATAACGATAGCGGTTTTGATCGTCCTCCGGCAGGTTTTCGATGCCTTTGTCGTATTCCGCCAGTGTGAGGATGCTGATGAACATCTTCTTCTCGTCTTGAGCCGCAGCCCAGGATTTGACGAAGGGTGCGCCGTTCGGATTGATCAGCGCGGCAATGACGTTGGTATCGAGCAGCCAGCCGATCACAGCTCGGCATCCCGCCCGTAATCCGCCTCAAGATCGAGTTCCTTGAGATCGAGGCTTTCCATGAAATCGACGAAAGGCTTCTTCGGTTCGACTTTGGTCAGTTGGTCGAACTCTTCGGCGCTGATGACGACGACGCTGTCCCGGCCGCGAACGGTAACGCGCTGCGGTCCTTCGCTGTGTGCGCGGCGGACCACCTCGCTGAAGCGCGCTTTCGCGTCCTCGAGCTTCCAGCTTTGCTTGGTAATCTTTTTCATGCCTCTGGCTCTCGATCTAATCTGGTCAGATAGTCAGATATATACTGCAAGCCGCACAGAGTTTCCAGCCTTAGGCTTTCCGGAACGATGCGGCTACCGGCGATTCCAGCCGTTGAAGCCGATTGCCGACCGCGAATTCTTCTCTTCCTTTTCCCGGCAAAAACGCCTATGAACCGGCGCGATGAAGAAATATCGGCTGGCAATGATGATGCGAATTATCGGCCCGGCTTTCCGCGCGCGCTAAGCGGCCGGAAGGTCCGGGTTTTTGGCGCTTGGATACGAGCGCTTCCGTCACCAGCTATTTCACGCCCGTTGCGCCCCTTCCTGGGCCGCCAGAAAACGATTGTCAGACATGACCGACACAGCCGAAAAGATCGACTATTCGAAGACCCTCTATTTGCCCGAGACCGATTTCCCTATGCGCGCCGGCCTGCCGCAGAAGGAACCGGAACTCGTCAAGCGCTGGCAGGAGATGGGTCTCTACAAGAAACTGCGCGCTTCCGCCGCCGGCCGCGAGAAATTCGTCCTCCACGACGGTCCGCCCTATGCCAACGGCAACATCCATATCGGCCACGCGCTGAACAAGATCCTCAAGGACGTCATCAACCGTTCGTTCCAGATGCGCGGCTACGACGCCAATTACGTGCCCGGCTGGGATTGCCACGGCCTGCCGATCGAATGGAAGATCGAAGAAAAATACCGCGAGAAGGGCAAGAACAAGGATGAGGTCCCGGTCAACGAATTCCGCCGGGAATGCCGTGAATTCGCCGCCGGCTGGATCAAGGTCCAGGCGGAAGAGTTCAAGCGCCTCGGCATCGAGGGCGACTTCGACAATCCCTATACGACGATGAATTTTCACGCGGAATCGCGCATCGCCGGTGAACTCTTGAAGATCGCTGCGAGCGGCCAGCTTTATCGCGGCTCCAAGCCGATCATGTGGTCGGTCGTCGAGCGCACGGCGCTGGCCGAGGCCGAGGTCGAATACCAGGATTATGAGAGCGACACGATCTGGGTGAAATTCCCGGTCGTCGAAGGTCCGGTCGCGCTCAAGGATGCGTTCGTGGTCATCTGGACGACCACGCCCTGGACGATCCCCGGCAACCGCGCGGTCTCCTTTTCGCCGCGCATCTCCTGCGGCCTCTATGAAGTGACGGCCGCCGAGAACGATTTTGGTCCGCGTCCCGGCGAAAAGCTGATCTTTGCCGATAAGCTGGCCGAGGAATCCTTCGCCAAGGCCAAGCTTCAGTACAAGCGCTTGAGCGATGTCTCTGCGGCCGACTTCGCAGCGATGACCTGCGCGCATCCCTTCAAGGGTCTCGACGGCGGTTATGAATTCCGCGTGCCGATGCTGGATGGCGACCACGTCACCGATGATGCGGGCACCGGTTTCGTCCACACCGCGCCGAGCCACGGTCGCGAAGACTTCGACGCCTGGATGTCGGCTGCCCGCACGCTTGAGGCCCGCGGCATCGACACCAAAATCCCGTTCCCGGTCGACGACGGTGGCTTCTATACCGCCGACGCCCCCGGCTTCGAGGGCGCCCGCGTCATCGACGACAACGGCAAGAAGGGCGATGCCAACGACCGTGTCATCAGGGAACTGATCGCCCGCGGCGCGCTCTTTGCCCGCGGCCGTCTCAAGCACCAGTATCCGCATTCCTGGCGCTCGAAGAAGCCGGTCATCTTCCGCAACACGCCGCAATGGTTCGTCTATATGGACAAGACCCTTGCCGACGGCACGACGTTGCGTTCGCGCGCGCTCAGTGCGATCGATGATACCCGCTTCGTGCCCGCCGCCGGCCAGAACCGCCTGCGCGCCATGATCGAGGGTCGTCCGGACTGGGTGCTCTCGCGTCAGCGAGCCTGGGGCGTGCCGATCGCCGTCTTTGCCAACGATGAGGGCGAGGTCCTGGTCGACGAAGCCGTCAACGGCCGCATCCTCGAAGCCTTCGAACATGAGGGCGCCGACGCCTGGTTTGCCGAAGGCGCCAAGGAGCGCTTCCTCGGCAATGACCACGACCATTCCCGCTGGACCCAGGTCATGGATATCCTCGACGTCTGGTTCGACTCTGGCTCGACGCACACCTTCACGCTCGAAGACCGCCCGGACCTGAAGTGGCCGGCCGACCTTTATCTCGAAGGTTCCGACCAGCATCGCGGCTGGTTCCATTCGTCGCTGCTGGAATCGGCGGCCACCCGCGGCCGCGCGCCCTACAACGCCGTCCTCACCCATGGTTTCACCATGGACGAGAAGGGCGAGAAGATGTCGAAGTCGAAGGGCAACGTCACAGCACCTCAGGAAGTGATGAAGGATGCCGGCGCCGATATCCTGCGCCTCTGGGTGATGACCTCGGATTATGCCGACGACCTGCGCGTCGGCAAGACGATCATCCAGACCAATGTCGATGCCTATCGCAAGCTGCGCAACACCATCCGCTGGATGCTCGGCACGCTTGCCCACGACAAAGGCGAGGAGATCGCGTTTGCCGACCTGCCGGAGTTGGAGCAGTTGATGCTGCACCGGATGGCCGAACTCGACGAGCTGGTGCGCGAGAACTACGACGCCTTCGACTTCAAGAAGATCGCCCGCGCGCTGATCGATTTCGCCAATGTCGAGCTGTCGGCCTTCTATTTCGATGTCCGCAAGGATGCGCTCTATTGCGACGCGCCGTCGAGTCTGCGCCGGCGCGCCAGCCTACACGTCATCCGCCAGATCTTCGATTGCATGGTGACGTGGCTTGCCCCGATGCTGCCCTTCACCACCGAGGAGGCCTGGCTGTCGCGCAATCCGTCCGCCGTTTCCGTGCATCTGGAGCAGTTTGCCCCGGTCGCAAAAGAATGGCGCAACGATGCGCTGGCCGAGAAGTGGAAGAAGATCCGTACAGTGCGTTCGGTTGTGACCGGCGCCCTGGAAATCGAGCGCAAGGACAAGCGCATCGGCTCCTCGCTGGAGGCGGCTCCTGTCGTTCATATCGCCGATCCGGAACTGCTGAAGGCGCTGGAGGGCCAGGACTTCACCGAGGTCTGCATCACGTCGGCAATCGAGATCAAGGCCGGTGAAGGACCGATGGATGCCTTCCGCCTGGCGGAGGTCCCGGAGGTCAGCGTCGTGCCGAAGCTGGCAGAGGGCGAGAAATGCGCCCGCTCCTGGCGCATCACCAGGGATGTCGGCTCCGATCCGGAATATCCTGATGTTTCGGCCCGCGATGCCGCCGCCCTTCGCGAGCTTGCGGCGCTTAAGTGAAGAATATTGCCGGATGAATTGCGTTTTCGCGGTTCATCCGGTAAAAGCTGCCTGAAAATGGCCGGATTTTTGCGTCAGGGGGACGGTTGTCCGGTTGGGCGACGATTGCACCGGCAGGGCTGGAAGGGTTTTCATGTTAGCAACGCATTGGTTCCGTATGGGCGCCTGCCTGTCTGTTGTAGTGGCGGGATGTTCCCTGGTGTCCGGTTGCGCCAGCAGCCCGACCTACGGCACCGACAAGACCGCCATGGAACAGTTGACCGACGATCTCGGCCAGTCCGTGTCGTTGACCGGTCCGGACCCGAAGAACAAGGGCGTCAAGTACACGCCGCGCCCGACGCTGGTGCTGCCGGCCCAGGCGCAGAAGGAGACCCTGGTTGCGCCGCAGCCGACCGTCGCCAACAAGGACAATCCGCAATGGCTTGAATCGCCGGAGGAGACGCGTGCTCGTCTCGTTTCGGAAGCCGACGCGAATTCGGACAATCCGAATTACCGCTCGCCGCTCGCAAGCTCTGCGATCGAAGGCGGCCGGCGCACGACGGAAGCCCAGACCAAGGCCTACCGTGAAGCCCGTGCCCTGCAGAAGGGCTCCTATGTCGACCAGCGCCGCTATATCTCGGATCCGCCGCCCGGCTACCGCACCGTCGACGATCCGGCAAAGCTCGATGATGTCGGCGAGCCCGAACTCAAGAAGCAGAAAAAGCGCAAGAAGGAAGCAGCTGTCGCCAACACCGGCAAGCAGTGGTGGAACTTCCTGCAATAGTAGCGCTTTCCGCGCGCCGGCAAAATGATGGCGCCGCGCCCAGGCGCCGGGATTACGGCGCCTCTCTCCTTTGCGAAAAGAACCTTCGCAGCATATCGGCCGATTGGACCTCGTTGAAACCGGAATAGACCTCCGGGGCGTGGTGGCAGGTCGGTTGCGCATAGAATCTCACGCCATTGTCGACGGCGCCGCCCTTTGGGTCCTCGGCGCCATAATAGAGCCTGCGGATACGCGCAAACGAGATGGCTGCCGCGCACATGGTGCAAGGCTCGAGCGTCACGTAGAGATCGGCACCGGCAAGACGTTCCTGTCCGAGCGCTTCGCAGGCGAGCCGGATCGCGGCGATTTCGGCATGCGCGGTCACGTCTTTGAGCTCGCGCGTGCGGTTTCCCGAGCGTGAAACGGCAATATCGTCGACAACGACGACGGCGCCGATCGGCACCTCGCCGCGTTCTCCGGCGGCACGCGCTTCTTCGAGCGCCATCTCCATGAAACGATTTGTCTTCACGATCGCAAGAATTTCCACTTAACCGCAGATGCGTGACCTGATAGACAGGCCCAAAAGGCAGGCAAACAACAAATGACACCCAAAGACAAGCCAAAACGCCCGGGCGCAAAGCCCTTTTCACGGGGCACCGGGCAGAAGCCGGGCGATGCGAAGCCGGCAAAGGCTGCAGCCGCGCGTCCGATCGCCGCCGAAACCGAAGGCGAGGCCAAGGCCGAACGCATTTCCAAGGTGATGGCGCGCGCCGGCGTCGCCTCCCGCCGCGACATCGAACGCATGATCATGGAAGGCCGTGTGACGCTGAACGGCAGGGTTCTCGAAACCCCCGTCGTCAACGTCACGCTCGCCGACCGCATCGAGGTCGACGGCGTGCCGATCCGCGGCATCGAACGCACCAGGCTGTGGCTTTATCATAAGCCGACCGGTCTGGTGACCACCAATGCCGATCCGGAAGGCCGGCCGACTGTCTTCGACAACCTGCCGGAAGAACTGCCGCGCGTCATGTCGATCGGCCGCCTCGACATCAACACCGAAGGCCTGCTGCTCTTGACCAATGACGGCGGTCTCGCCCGCGCACTCGAGCTGCCGGCGACCGGCTGGCTGCGGCGCTACCGCGTCCGCGCCCATGGCGAAATCGATCAGGACGCGCTCGACAAGCTGAAGGACGGCATCGCCGTCGACGGCGTGCTCTATGGCTCGATCGAGGCGACGCTCGACCGCACGCAAGGCTCGAACGTCTGGATCACCATGGGTCTTCGCGAAGGCAAGAACCGCGAAATCAAGAACGTGCTCGGCGCGCTCGGCCTCGACGTCAATCGCCTGATCCGCATTTCCTATGGCCCGTTCCAGCTCGGCGACCTGCCGGAAGGCCATGTCGTCGAAGTGCGCGGCCGCACGCTGCGCGACCAGCTCGGCCCGCGCCTCATCGAGGAAGCCAAGGCGAATTTCGACGCGCCGATCTACAATGCGGCGGCGGTCGCTGCCGAGGAAGAGGCAGAACCCGCAGCACCTGAAAAGCGCGAGCGTCCGCGCCGTGACGAGGACAAGCGCGAACGGGCGTTGAGCCGCCTCGACACCAAGCGCGACGATCGCCACGGTGGGGCGCGCAGAGATGATGATCGCCGTGACGGCGGCCGCAGGGACGACGAGAAGCCGAAGCGTCCCCAGCCGCTCGGCCAGCGCCGCAGCGCCAATGTCTGGATGGCGCCGGGCGCCCGGCCGCTCGGCGAAAAGGCTGCGGCGAAAGCTGCCAAGAATGCGCAGACCGCACGCAAGCGCGGCGAGCAGTCGCCGGCAAAAGGCCCTGGTTTCGATCGCATCGAAGATCGCCCGCGCACCCAGGTGAACCGCGTGCGCGAAGAGGATGGCGAGTGGATCCGCTCGAGCGAAGAGCCCCGCAAGGATGAGGGCGAGGGCTTCGGCCGCAAGCGCGGCTTTGGTGATCGCCCCGCCCGCGAAGACCGCGGTTCTGGCGACCGCCCGGCGCGCGGCGAACGGCCGTTCAGTGATCGTCCCTCGCGTGGGGATCGGCCCTTCGGCGACAAGCCGCGCGGTGATCGCAAGCCGCGTACGGACGGTGACGAGCGTCCTCGGGCTGCGAGAAGCTCTGCCGGCGAGGGCCGTTCGGAGCGTCCGCGCGGCGACCGGCCGTTCGGTGATCGCCCCCCGCGCGGGGATCGTCCCTTCGGTGACAAGCCGCGTGGTGATCGCAAGCCACGTACGGACGGTGACGAGCGTCCTCGGGCTGCGAGAAGCTCTGCCGGCGAGGGCCGTTCGGAGCGTCCGCGCGGCGACCGTCCGTTCGGTGATCGTCCTTCACGTGGAGACCGGCCCTTCGGCGACAAGCCGCGTGGTGATCGCAGGCCGCGCGAGGACGGTGACGAACGTCCACGGGCAGCCAGAAGCTTTGCCGGCGAGGGCCGCTCCGAGCGTCCGCGCGGCGAAAGATCGTTCGGCGACAAGCCTTCCGGTGGCAAGCCTTCTGGTGACAGGCCGCGTGGCAAGGGCTTTGCGGCCAAGCCCGGTGGGGCCAAGCCTGGTGGGGCCAAGAGTTTTTCCGGCAAGCCGAAAGGCGCCAAGCCGGGCGGTGACAGGCCGGGCGGCGACAAGCCTGCGGGCGGGCCGTCCAGAGGTGGTGCTAAAGGAAGAGGAATGACGCGCGGTGCGGATCGTCGGCGGTGAGTTTCGCGGACGGCCTCTCGCCGTGCCAAAATCCAACGAGATCCGGCCGACTGCCGACCGGACGCGCGAGAGCCTGTTCAATATATTGAGCCATGCCTATCCGGAATGCGTCGATGGCACCCGGATTCTCGACCTCTTTGCCGGCACCGGCGCCGTCGGGCTCGAAGCGGTTTCACGCGGCTGTCGCCATGCGCTCTTCGTCGAAAACAGCGTCGAGGGCAGGGCGCTGCTCTGGGAGAACATCGATGCGCTCGGCCTGCATGGCCGCACGCGCATCCTGCGCCGGGATGCGACCGATCTCGGCAGCGTCGGCAATCTCGACCCCTTCGACGTGCTCTTTGCCGACCCGCCCTATGGCAAGGGTCTCGGTGAGAAGGCGATGGCGGCGGCGGCCGAGGGCGGCTGGCTGCGGCCAGGCGCAATCGCGGTGCTCGAAGAACGCGCCGATATTGTCGTTTCCGTGCACCCTTCCTATGTTTTCCTCGAAAGCCGCATCTTCGGCGATACGAGGGTGCATTTCTTCCGATATCAGCCGCAATAAGCGGGGGCGGGCGTGCAGCAGGCAGAGATCATCAGCCCGAAATTGCCTGCGATCAGCGATGTGCCGACGGTCGCCGTCGCTTTTGGCGGCGGCGGTGCGCGCGGACTTGCCCATATCCATGTCATCGAGACGCTCGATGAACTCGGCATCCGCCCGGTGGCGGTATCAGGCTCGTCGATCGGTGCGATCATGGCAGCCGGCATGGCGGCTGGCATGTCCGGCGCCGAAATCCGCGAACATGCGCTGACGACCGTCGGCAACAAGACGGCGGTCGTTGCCCGCATCTGGGGCCTGAGGCCGGCGACGGTGCGCGATGCGGTGGCCAAGGGTATCCGCATCGGCCAGTTCAATCTGGAGCGGATCCTGAAAGCCTTCCTGCCGTCCGAGCTGCCGGCCCGCTTCGAGGATCTGCTGGTCCCGATGAAGGTGATCACCACGGACTATTACGGGCAGTGCGAAGTCATCATCGAGCAGGGCGAACTGTTTCCCGCACTCGCCGCCTCTTCCGCCATCCCCGCCGTCTTCATGCCGGTGCGCCTGCGCGATCGCGTGATGATCGACGGCGGCATCAGCAATCCGGTGCCCTATGAATGCCTGATGGATCTTGCCGACATCGTCGTCGGTATCGATGTCGTCGGAGCGCCGGAAGGTGACGGCACCCATATTCCGAACCGTATGGAGAGCATTTTCGGTTCCGGTCAGCTGATGATGCAGACGGCGATCTCGCTGAAGCTGAAGCTTCGCCCGCCGCATATCTTCCTGCGCCCGACGGTCGGCCGCACCGGCGTCATGGATTTCCTCAAGGCCCGCGAAGTCCTCGCTATGTCCGTCGGCGTCAAGGACGACCTGAAATTCGCCCTTGACCGGGAAATTGAGGCTCGGCTGAAGCGCTAGCTGTTTCTTTGCTTCATTGGGCATGGCCCTCATGGCCGGCATGACCCGCGCCGTTTGAAGCCTCGTTCATCATCACCGTGCCCTCGAAGCTTGAGAAGAGCGCAAGCGCGGAAGAATCGAGGCCGGTCTCGGCATGCTTCAGTTTCGCAGCTAGCCCGGCGGCGTCACCTGCGGAGAGCCCGATCGTCTCCAGTGTCGCGGCATCCTTCAGGCTGTCGCCGCTGCAGAGATAGATGCTCCAGCCGTGATGCGTCTTCTTCATCAGGGCCCGTCCGCCGCGTCCGTCCTGCCTCCAGCCGACGATCGCCCAGTCGGCCTGAACTACGACCGGCGCGATATCGAGCGGCTTGTCTGGCCTTTCGAACATCACCTTCAGCCTTGCCGGGATCGCCTGTTGCGGATCGTCGGTCGCAGATGCCATGGATGCAAGCAGGACGCCTGCAACGATCGCGATGATCTTCTTCATCTGATGGCCTCCCTCAGGTGATGGCCTCCCTCAGGCGAGAACGCGTTTCAGCAACGGTACGAACCGCACGACGATCTGGTCGAAGGCGATCATGGCGAGAATCGCGAGCCCGCTCATCGGGAAGGTGACCGCGAAGATCCCGACAATCACCCACAGGCCGTAATAGATCGAAGGCTTTGGCGGCATGGGTGGCACGCCGAGGCGGCCGATCGGGCGCCGTTTCCACCACATGACGACGGCGGTCACGCAGCTGAGCACAATTGCGAGGCATGTTGCGAGCATCAGCAGCTGGTTGAAACGCCCCCATTCCTGTCCTTGGTGGACATTGATGCCCCACTCGATCGCTTTGCCGAGGAATGGATATTGATCGAAGCCGATATCGATCAGTGGTTTGCCGGAGTATTGATCGATATGGAGGGTGCGTTCGTCGGCAAGGGCGTCCGGAAAGAGAGAGGCGGTATAAACGCCCGTCTCGTCGGAGGGGATCGCCACGTCGAAGCCCGACGCCATGCCCAGCCTCCTGGCGATCTCCACGGCTTTGTCAAGGCCGATTGGCCTGGCTGATTGCGCTGCGGCGATATCGGAAAGCGGAACGGGCGCCTTCTCGACGATCCAGCCGCTGTTCGCAAGGATATCCTCGGTGACTTTTCGCGACTTCGGCACATCGTCCCAGAGCTGCACCGGATAGCCGAGGCCGTGTTCGGTCAGCCAGGCATTGGCGTTCGCCCCCCAATAGCCCGACCATGGCATGCCTGACATCGCGAGGAAGAAGATCAGGACACCGGCGAAGGCGCCAGTCACGGCATGCAGGTCGCGCCAGAAAACGCGGCGGCCGGGCGTCCCCCGTACGCTGACAACGCCGCCCGTCTGGCGTCGCGGCCACCAGAGATAGATGCCGGTGACGACGAGTACCATGGCAAAGCCGCCGGCAATTTCGATCAGCCGGTTCGTTATGCTGCCGAAATAGGCGAGGCTGTGGATGCGCTTGACGACATAATTGAACTCGTCGGTCGATCCGACCACATCGAGCACCTTGCCGTCATAGGGGTTGACGAAGACCAGCATCGAGCCGGCATCGCTGGAGAGGGTGACGATGGCCGATCGCTCGGGCAGGACCGGGTCTTTGTAGGATGTTGCGGTTGAGCCCGGCACGGCGGAGGCGGCGATCTCTGCGATCCGCTCCGGCGACAGCGCTTTGCCGATAGGCTGGACACTGTAGCGGTAGCCGAAGAAGGTGCTGTTGATCTCGTCCTTGAAAAGATAGAGCGATCCGGTAACGGCCAGATTGAGCAGGAAGGGTATGACGAGAAGCCCGGCAAAGAAATGCCAGCGCCAGATGGCACGGTAGAGCGAAACGCCGTTTGCGACGTCCTCTGCCGGTTCGGCAGCAGTAATGGTCGACATGAGAATGAATCCGTATCCACGACCGACAGCACGCTTGCAGGTCGGCCGGCGTTGAAAGGCGCGTCACGGCGCCTGCCGCAACGCGAAGTTCAGGCAGGGATCGGATCGGAAGGAGGAGCCCGGGGACCGGTATTGGGCGGGAAAAGCTGGCGATGGAAGGCCTCGGTCCGGATCGGCAGTTCAACCGCAGGCGCAAAGGGTATGACAGCACCGGCGATGTCCGCCGCCGGCAGGAGGATGGCGGCGCTGATCCGGCAGGCTTCGCAACCATGCGAATGCGCCTTGTCGTGTTGGTCCTGACCGGATTTGTCCGTTGTGGTGACGCAAAGCGTCGGCAGCGTCCCGTCCGGAAGCACATATTGAGCGAGTTCGGCCGGATCGAATTCGCCAGCCGCTGCGGCAGGCAGCTGATGGGCGAAGCCGACGAACACCAATGCGACCGCGCAGAGGATGCGCAGCGCCCATTGTTCGATCTGTGTCGCCCGTTTGATCAAGTTTCCCTCTTGGATCGCTCCGATCGCGCGTTTGATAAACGCCGCCCCCTTGATATTCAATGCGTCAATTTCGCAAGCCGGTCAGGGGCGATCAGGCATCCGCCGTCGCATCCGCGGTTCCGGCCAGCGGATCGTCCTCGAAGGGATCGGCAGCGCGCTTCGGCTTGACCAGCGGTTCGGGGCGGACAGGGTGGGAAAACAGCATGTCGCGCCCGGCCTGCAGCCCTTCGGACACCTGCAGCACCAGGCGCGCCTCGTCGCGCTTGCGGATATCCTCGCCGATTTCGTAAGCGTCGACCTCGGAAACGCCGAGCGCCTCCAGCGTTCGCCGTCCGAAGAGCAGGCCCGATTCCAGCGTTTCGCGCAGCTCGTAGTCGACGCCCTTGTTGCGCAGCTCGATCGAATGGACGCGGTCGTAGGAACGCACGTAGAGCCTTGTGTGCGGATAGTCGGCCTGCACCAGTTCCACCACCTTGTCGGTGATTTCCTTCTTCTGCGTGCAGACCAGCACGATCTTCGCCCTGTCGATGCCGGCCGAGCGCAGCACATCCTTGCGGGCGCCGTCGCCGAAATAGATACGGAAGCCGAAGGAGGAAGCCTGGCGGATGCGGTCGGCCGAAAAATCGATGACGGTGACGCTGCGCCCGCCGGCAAGCAGGATCTGGGCGGCGATCTGGCCGAAACGCGAAAAGCCGACCATCAGCACGTCGGCGCCGGCTCCTTCGAAATCCTCGTCCAGCTCCTCCTGCTTATCGCCGTTGAGCAGCCGCTTCGAAAGGGCCGACCCGATCGGCGTCAGCGCCATGGACAGCGTGACGATCGCGACCAGCAGCGAGGCTGTGCTCGTCGACATCAGCCCGGCCGCCCCCGCGGTGGTGAACAGCACGAAGCCGAATTCACCGCCCTGCGGCAGCAGGAAGGCGATGCGGATCGCATCGTTGTGCGGAGAGCCGGAGATCCGGCAGAGCCCATAGATGACGATCGCCTTGACGGCCATGACGATCGGCACGGCGACGATGACGAAGAGCGCATTGTCGGCAAGAACGTCGAGCTCCAGCGACAGGCCGACGGCGATGAAGAAGATAGCGAGCAGCACGCCGCGGAAGGGCTCGATATCAGCCTCCAGCTCGTGCCGGTAGGAGGATTCGGCAAGCATCACGCCGGATAGGAAGGCGCCCATCGCCATCGAAAGCCCGGCCAACTGCATCAGGATCGCCGACCCCATGACGACGAAGAGGGCAGCCGCGATCATTGCTTCGCGCGCGCCGGTCCGGGCGATAATCTGGAAGAGTGGCGTCAGCAGGTAGCGTCCCATGACGATCATCGCCGCAACCGCGCCGATGGCGATGGCGAAATCCAACAGCGGCGCGTTGCTGCCCTTGTCGCCGCCGTCGAGGATGGTGATCAGCGCCAGCAGCGGCACGATCGCCAGGTCCTGGAACAGCAGCATCGAAAAGGAGCGCTGCCCGTATCGCGTATTGACGTCTCCGTCGCCCTCGAGGATCTGCATGGCGAAGGCGGTCGAAGATAGCGCCAGGCCAAATCCGGCAACGATGCTGCCGCGCCAGTCGAGAGCCTCGGAAAACCAGGCAAGCGCGGTCAGCGCCAGGCCCGTCAGCACCACCTGCGCCGTGCCGAGGCCGAAGATGTCGCGCCGCATCTGCCAGAGGCGGGTGGGTTTCAACTCCAGTCCGATGATGAACAGCAGGAAGACGACGCCGAGTTCGGCGACGGCGAGGATCTGTTCGCCATCGGTGATGCCGTGGAAGACTGGGCCGATGACGATGCCGGCAGCAAGATAGCCGAGCACCGTGCCGAGCCCGAGTTTCTTGAAGATCGGAGCGGCGACCACCGCCCCGCCAAGCAGCAGGATCGTTTCGGAAAAAAAGGCATTGGACGCTGACATGCTGACAATTTCTTTCGACGGCGGGGAGCAAGCAGGCAGCCCCGATAAAGAATCGGTGACGGCGGCCTTGATGCTTGGGAGAGTGCACAATAAATGGAAGCCGAAGGAAAGGCCAAATCATGTCCTCTGAAATTGATTCCTCGACACTTCTTTCCCGCGCAAGTCAATTGATCGATCTGGCAAGGAAGGCAGGGGCCGATGCCGCCGATGCCGTCGTCGTCCGGTCGCGCTCGCAATCGGTCAGCGTCCGCCTCGGCAAGGTCGAGGGAACGGAATCCTCCGAAAACGACGATTTTTCCCTGCGCGTCTTCATCGGCCAGCGTGTCGCCAGCGTTTCAGCCAATCCGGGCTTCGATCTTCAGGCGCTGGCCGAACGCGCCGTCGCGATGGCCAAGGTTTCCCCGGAAGACCCCTTCGCCTGCCTGGCGGATGAGGCGAGCCTTTCGAGAGCCTATCCCGACCTGCAATTGCTCGATACCACCGAGGTCTCCTCCGAGATGCTGCGCGAGGCCGCTCTTGCCGCAGAAGCTGCCGCGCTTGCGGTCAAGGGTGTCACCAATTCCTCCGGCGCCGGCGCCTCCGCCGGCATGGGCGGCCTCGTTCTTGCCACCTCGCACGGTTTCGAAGGCAGTTACATGGCCTCGCGTTTCGGCCATTCCGTCAGCGTCATATCAGGCGAAGGCACAGGCATGGAGCGCGACTATGATTTCGACAGCCGCCTCTATTATACCGAGCTCGACGATCCCGCTGAAATCGGCCGTCGCGCAGGCGAACGGGTGATCAAGCGCGTCAATCCGCGCCAGGTACCGACCGGCAAGGACGTCACGGTCATTTTCGACCCGCGTGTCGCCCGTGGCTTCGTCGGCCATATCGCCGGTGCGATCAATGGTGCTGCCGTCGCTCGCAAGTCCAGCTTCCTGCGTGACAAGATGGGCCAGCAGATCCTGAAGTCAGGCCTGTCGATCACCGATGATCCGCTGATCGTACGCGGCCCTTCCTCGCGGCCCTTCGATGGCGAAGGCGTCTCCGGCGAGCGGCTGGTGATGATCGAGGATGGTATTTTGAAGCACTGGTTCCTCTCGACCTCGACGGCGCGCGAGCTCGGCCTCGAAACCAACGGCCGCGGCGTGCGCGGCGGCACCGCCGTCTCGCCTTCCTCCACCAACCTTGCCCTGGAACCCGGCGATATCTCGCCGGAGGATTTGATCCGCAGCGTCGGCAACGGTTTTTATGTCACCGAATTGATCGGCCACGGCGTCAACATGATCACCGGCGAATACAGCCGCGGCGCCACCGGCTTCTGGATCGAGAATGGTGAACTCACCTTCCCGGTCTCCGAGGTGACGATCGCCTCGAACCTCAAGGAGATGTTCATGCGCCTGACGCCGGCAAACGACATCGACCGCAAGTTCGGCGTCGCGGCCCCGACCTTCGCCATCGAAGGCATGACGCTCGCAGGGCGCTAGAGCATGATGCTGAAAAGTGTGAGCGGTTTTCGGACGACATCATGCTCACACTGTTGAATCGAGAAACGGATGACGGGATGAACGATAAGGAAAAGGCCCGCTGGCAGAGCGATCTCACGCTGATCGCCGATGCTGCGAGAGAGGCGGGCGCCGTCGCTTTCGGCTTCTTCAACCAGTCTCCCGAGGTCTGGTGGAAGAACGAGGACCGGTCTCCCGTCAGCGCCGCCGATTTCGCCGCAAACAAGACGCTCGAGACCATCCTGCGCAAGGCCCGGCCGGATTATGGCTGGCTGTCGGAAGAGACCGACGACGATGCCGACCGTCTCTCACGCGAGACGCTGTTCATCATCGATCCGATCGACGGCACGCGCGCCTTCCTCGGCGGGCAGAAGGTCTGGTGCGTCAGCGTCGCGGTGGTTCATCGCGGCCGGCCGGTCGCCGGCGTGCTCTATGCCCCGGCGCTCGAAGAGCTCTATGAGGCGGTCGAGGGCGGCGTGGCGCTGAAGAACGGCGTCCCCTTCACCGTCTCGGCCGCCGGACCGGAAGAGATGAGCCGCCTTGCGATCGGCGAAGACCTGCTGAAGACCTTTCCGCCGGCGTTCCGTGACCGGGTGACGCGCGAGAAATACATTCCCTCGCTCGCCTATCGCATCGCGATGGTGGCGGACGGTCGTCTCGAAGGCACCTTCGTCAAGGGCAATTCACATGATTGGGACCTTGCCGCTGCCGATCTGATCCTTGTCTGCGCCGGCGGCGGCCTCGTCGACATCGAAGGCGAACCGATCGTCTACAACCGCACTGAGGTCACCCACAAGGTCCTCTGTGCGGCCCCAACACCCCGCATCAGTGAATTCCTCGCGGCCTTTGCGGGGCGACGAGACAGTTGACGTTTCCGTCAAAATCCCGCAGATGGGTGGCGGAGGAGAATAGGCAGAAAGAGAAGAAAAAATGACTGACTCCGGTGACAAGAAGCAGCTTCTGCATCTCGTTTTTGGCGGCGAACTGGAAAGCCTCGATGACGTCCAGTTCCGTGACCTGCAGGGTCTCGATATCGTCGGCATTTTCCCGGATTATGCTGCGGCGCTGACGGCCTGGAAGGCGAAGGCGCAGCAGACGGTCGACAATGCGCATATGCGCTACTTCATCGTCCACATGCATCGTTTGCTCGATCCGCAGGAAAAGCCCAAGGGCTGAACTTAGCAAGTGCCGCCGGCCGGCCGCTCCTCGGTCGGCCTTTGCTGCATCGGGCGCGCCCATCGATCCGGATTGTTTGACGCATTCTGAACAAATTAATCGGCCATTGCGGCCGCAACGATAATTAGGGAATGGGTTTGATGTCGATCGGTTTTGATCGGAGGCTGGCGCGATGAGTTCCCGGATGGCGCGGTTCGGTCTGAGCGCATACCGTCTGGCGGGAACCGTGGCCTCTCCTGTCGTCGGCCTCTATATCACCTACCGCACGGCCAAGGGCAAGGAAGACCGGGCCCGCCGCCTGGAGCGCTTCGGTTATCCGAGCGCCAACCGGCCGCAGGGCCCGCTTATCTGGTTCCATGCCGCAAGCGTCGGTGAAACCAACGCCGTCATCCCGCTGATCCGCGAAATCCGCCGCCGTGACATCCATGTCATCCTGACGACCGGCACCATCACGTCGGCCAAGCTCGCCGCCGAGCGCCTCGGCCAGGAAGCGATCCATCAATATGTGCCGCTCGACCTGAAGCCCTCCGTCAGCCGCTTCCTCGATTATTGGCAGCCCGATTGCGCCATCATCGCCGAATCCGAGATCTGGCCGGCAACGGTGCTGGAGCTCGGCCGCCGCCGCATTCCGCAGATCCTAATCAATGCCCGCATGTCGGACCGCTCCTTTGCCCGCTGGCGCCGCCGCCCGGCGATCGCCGAAGCCTTGTTCGAGAATCTTGCCCTCGTCATCGCCCAGTCGGATGTCGATGCCGAACGATTCCGCGATCTCGGCGCCGTCCCCGTCATCACTTCGGGCAATCTGAAGGTCGATACTGACGCGCCGCCTTATGACAGCGCTGTCTTCGCCCGCTACAAGAAGCAGATCGGCGAGCGCAAGACCTGGGCGGCGATTTCGACCTTCGACGGCGAGGAGAATGCCGCCGCCATCGTTCACCGGGCGCTCAGGGAGCGCGACCATCAATTGACCATCATCGTGCCGCGCCATCCCGAGCGCAGCGACGAGATCGAGGCAGCGCTCGTCAAGCAGGGGCTGAAGGTCGCCCGCCGCACCCGCGACGATGTCCTGTCCGCCGATGTCGATATCTTCCTCGGTGATACGATCGGCGAAATGGGCCTCTATCTCCGCCTGACGGAAATCGCCTTCGTCGGCCGTTCGCTCTTTGCCGAAGGCGGCCAGAACCCGCTGGAGCCCGCCATGCTCGGCTGCGCCATTCTCTCCGGCGGCCATGTGCAGAATTTCCGCGATGCCTATCAGAAGCTTGCCCGCAGCGGCAGCGCCCGCATGGTGCGCGATACTGAAATGCTGGCCAAGGGCGTGCATTATCTGCTGATCAACGACGACGCCCGCCGCAACATGATCGAGGCCGGCATCACCGCCGTGCACGAGATGCGCGGCGCGCTGACGGCGACGGTAAAGGGGCTGGAACCCTATATCAATCCGCTGACGGTCAAGGCGCGGCTGCTGCCCAAGGCCGTGGCCCAGGTCTGAGGAGCGAAGATGTCGGCAGCGTCCCCTATCAAAGGCATCCTCTTCGACAAGGACGGCACGCTGCTCGATTATGACGAGAGCTGGCTGCCGGTAAACCGCGAGCTTGCCCGCATCGCCGCCAGAGGGGATGAGCTTCTCGCCAACCGGCTGCTTTCGGCCTGCGGCATGGATCCGCTGACCGGCCACATCGTTCCCGACAGCCTGCTTGCCGCCGGCAATACCCGCCAGATCGCCGAGGGTCTGGTCGCGGCGGGCTCGATGGTCGATGTCGGCGAACTGACGATCCGCCTCGACGCCCTTTTTTCCAACGCCGCCGAATTTTCCGTGCCGGTGACCGACCTCGCCGGCTTCTTCGCTCGGCTGCATCGACGCGGCTTCAAGCTCGGTGTCGCCTCCAGCGACAATGAGCGGTCGATCCGCCAGACGGCGGAACGTTTCGGTTTCGCCCGCTATATCGATTACATCGCCGGCTATGACAGCGGTTTCGGCGTCAAGCCAGAGCCGGGCATGGTGCTCGGCTTCTGCGCTGCGACCGGTCTCTCGCCTGAAGAGGTCGCCATGGTCGGCGACAACAATCACGATCTGCACATGGGTTTGAATGCCGGCACCGGCCTGAGGATCGCGGTGCTGACCGGCACCGGTTCGCGGGAGACGCTTGCCGCCGCGGCCGATCATGTGCTCGACGATATCACTGCCATCGAGACCCTGCTGCCGGATCTGCAGCCGGCCTGACGGGTAAGGGCTTGCATTTTTTCAGGTTTGGCTTCTCAATCCGGCCGGGAAACGAAAATTCTGTGGCCGGGCAGGGAGCGGGACGGCAAGATGATATCCGAAGCGCCACCGTTCTGGTGGAGGAAAGCCGATTGGCGGGCCTGGCTGCTGCTGCCGCTTTCTTTTCTCTATGGCCGTATCGCTGGCCACCGCATGGCCCATGCGCGCCGCGCCTCGGTTGCGGTTCCGGTTATCTGTGTCGGCAATTTCACCGTCGGCGGCGCCGGCAAGACGCCGACGGCGCTGACGATTGCCCGCGCCGCCAAGGCGAAGGGGCTGAAGCCCGGCTTTCTCAGCAGGGGTTACGGCGGCTCGCTCGATGTGACGACCGTGGTCGACCCCGATCATCACCGGGCGATTGCCGTCGGTGACGAGCCGTTGCTGCTTGCCCAGGAAGCGCTGACGGTGATTTCGCGCCGGCGCGTCGAAGGGGCTCAGCGCCTGGTGGCGGAGGGCGCCGATCTCATCATCATGGATGACGGTTTCCAAAGTGCCCGGCTGGCGATCGACTATGCCTTGCTCGTCATCGACGCGACGCGCGGCCTCGGCAACGGCCATATCGTGCCGGGTGGCCCGGTCCGCGCGCCGATCCGCCAGCAGCTGCGGTCCGCAACCGCTTTGCTGAAGGTCGGTGGCGGCAATGCCGCCGACAGGATCGTCCGCATGGCGGCGCGCGCGGCAAAGCCCTATTTCACCGCATCGCTGAAAGTCCGCGGCGACAATACGCTGGCCGGCACCAAGGTGCTAGCCTTTGCCGGCATTGCCGATCCCGCCAAATTCTTTCGCACGGTTGAATCCCGCGGCGCCGAGATCGTTGTCGCCAAATCTTTCGGCGATCACGAGCACCTGACGGAGGAGGAGATCGACGACATCCTGACGACCGCCGAGCGTCAAGGTCTCCTGATCGTCACCACCTCCAAGGATTTCGTCCGCCTTTCCGGCCATCACGGCAAGGCGGCGCGGCTCGTCGAAAAGAGCCGGGTGATCGAGGTCGACATGGTCTTCGAGGATCACCTCGCCCCCAGCCTCATCATCGACCGGGCGATCGTCGCTTGCCGCGAGCGGCGGCTGCGGGAGATGAAGGCCGGGGTTAAAGCGATTCCAGCAAAGGCTGAACCGCTCTAGCTAGCAGGCTGCTGCAAAACGTCTCGTCCTGCGTACATCTCCACATGCAACGCTATCACGCGATCGAGTGAAGCAAAGTTTCGCGGGCGGAAGTCAGATGCAACCGGCATGCGCGATCGATCAAGACGATATTGCGGCTTTCGAGGGCTTCGATCAGGGCGAGATGTTCCCTGATGGCGACCTCATTCCGCGCGCGTTCATCACGCTTGTTCCACTGATAGTGATAGTGGAAGACCATGGTTATCACGTCTTGGAAGCTTTCGATAAAGCGGTTTGGCGCGACTGTGGTAATCAGCCGGTGGAAACGGCTGTCCAGCTCCGAGAAATCCTGAAACCGAGCGTCGATATCCGCGAGCAGTTCCAAATGTGCCGCCCGCATAGATTGGATCTGTTTCCAGACGGGCGACCTGTCGGGCAGGGCAGCGAAAAGCCGCGCGGAGCGCATTTCGAACATCTCTCTGATCTCAAACAGTTCGAGTGCGAAACTGGCTGTGAACCCTTTAAAAACCCAGCCTGCATTCTGACGCTTCTCGATCAGCCCATATTTCTGAAATCGATTGAGAAACTCACGGATAATCGTTGTCGCGACGCCGAATTTCCGAGCTAATTCCGTCTCATTGATTTCTGTGCCCGGACAGGCATCACCGCGCATCATCCATTCCATGAAACTCGTCTCGACCTGTTCCGAAATTGCTAGGGTCTGTTCCTTCGGATAGCGCTCTTGCTGCCGCGGCCGCTCACCTATGATCCGCTTGTGCGCTTCAGATATGATGATCCCACGTGCGGACATCCCCGCCAGCACCTTCCGCACCGTTGTTCTGCTCACGCCAAGCTGGGTGCGCAATGCATTTTCGGACGGCAATTCCGCCCCAAGATCGAAAGTCCGAATGATATCGATCATATCATTGAATGCCCGCTTGAAAGTCGTATCCGTTCTCATGGCGCAACTCCAGGTATGATTAGATATCCATAAAAAACAGTTTGACGCACGTGTATCATATGTTTCTTATGTATAAAAAACGGGGGAGGCTAGGGGAATTTGGAAGACTCCGGGATTCTGCCTCAGAACTCGTCCCGGCCTGGTGGTTCGCAAGATGCAACCTTCCAGCCGAGACAATCTGGCATCACATTCGGGCTGAAGCTATTGAGCCTCGGCCCTCTATTGATCCTGATTATGCTCATCGCCGTCGTCAGTTTGATCACGCCGGCTTTTCTAAAGCCCGTTAACCTGGGGAACATCCTGGCACAGACAGCAGTGATTGCTGTTGTGGCAATGGGGCAGCAACTCGTTATCCTGACGCGCGGCATCGACCTGTCTGTAGGCTCGAATCTTGCGCTAGCAACAGTCATCGGCGGACTTGTCTATCAGCAGATTGATTCCTCAGTCGTCGTCATAATGGCCATGCTGCTTGCCGGTGCTGCTATCGGTGCGGTCAACGGCTTGGTCTTTGTCTACGGTCGGCTGCCACACCCCTTTATCATTACACTTGCGACCTTGAGTATCTGCCGCGGCCTGGCACTTGCATTGGCGCCCGGCCACACCACCATGCGCGGGATGCCCGATGCAGTGACCGCGATCGGCGGCGGTGCGACGCTTGGTGTGCCCAATTCCTTCTTTGCCGTTGCGATGTTCGGGCTTCTTTTTCTGATCCTCACGAAGTCGATGGTCTTTGGCCGATGGATCTATGCCGTCGGTGGGGCGCCGAATGCCGCCAGAAGCATGGGTATCCCAGTAAAGGGCGTTCTGCTCGCAACCTACATTATTTGCGGCTTTTGTGCAGGTGTCGGCGCGGTGCTGCTCGCAGGACGGACCGCCGCCGCCTCGCCAATCTACGGCAATCTTTTGGAACTCGACACGATTGCTGCGGTGATTATCGGTGGCGCCAGCTTCCTTGGCGGACGCGGCCATCTCGGACACGCCCTGATCGGCGCCGTGCTGATCGGCGTCATCCGCAACGCCCTTAACCTTCTCGGGGTCGACGTGTTCTTTCAAATGATCGCGATTGGGCTCGTCATCGTCATCGCCGTAGAGGCCGACGTGCTTCGTAACCATCTCGAGGCGCGCGCACGCGTGCTTCAATCGGCGAGAGTGCAATGAACCCAGCATCTACCACACCGGCACTTTCGGTTCGAAATGCCCAGAAGCGCTTTGGCGCCATCCATGCCCTGAAAAAAGTAAGCTTTGATGCGTACTCGGGTGAGGTAACCGCTCTCTTGGGTGACAACGGCGCCGGCAAGTCGACGCTCGTCAAATGCATCAGCGGGCTTCATAGTCTCGACGAAGGAGAGATCCTCGTGGATGGTGCGCCCGTATCCCTCCATTCAACGGCGGCCGCCCGCCGCGCCGGTATTGAAACCGTCTACCAGGATCTGGCGCTTTTCGACAACCTGACCCCGGTACAGAATTTCTATTGCGGACGAGAAATCTCTTTCCCCTCTTGGCTGCCGCGTCCGCTCCGCTTCCTCAACACGGGCGTGATGAAGCGGGAGGCAGCAAGTGTCATCGATCGCCTGACGGTTAAGCTGCCGAGATTCGATGCGCCGGTCGCGCTGATGTCCGGGGGACAGCGACAGGCGATCGCGGTCGCGCGCGCCATTGTTTTTGCGCGCAAGCTGGTGATTCTTGACGAACCAACGGCCGCCCTCGGTCTTCGCGAGTCTCGCCAGGTTCTTGACCTTATCCATCAGCTCAAAGCCGACGGCAATGCCGTGATCATCATCACGCACAATATGGAACATGTCGTCGAAATCGCCGATCGGGCGGTTGTGCTGCGCCAGGGGCGCAAGGTGGGTGAACTGAAGCCAACGCAAGCCAACAAGCAGGACCTTGTTGCGATGATTGTCGGCGCCGAGGCTTAAGGGAGATCGCTGCTTCTTTGGGGCAGCGGACAACGAGATCGCTCTAGAGGAGGGCGGTCGAAACATGGGAGATGTAATCATGAAACCGCAATCCCTGCTGGGAGCCCTTGCGCTCCTCGCCGTCGCTGTAGTCCCGTCCTTGGCGCAGGAGCCGGTGAAGCTCGGCTTTATAACCAAATTCCCAGTACCTTTCTTCGCAACAATGGAGAACGCAGCCAAAGATTATGCAAAGAGAAATCCCGGCGTCGAGATCATCTACGGGCAGGGTACGTCCGCAACCGACATAGAAGGCCAGATTGCACAGATCGAGTCCATGGTGACACGAGGCGTGCAGGGTATTGCCATCACACCCGTCGATCCCACCGTGTCCACTGCCCTGGACAAGGCGGTGGCGGCCGGTATCAAGGTCGTGCTGATGGATAACAATATTCCGGATTGGAAAGGCAGGACGGCGCTTGCCACAACCGATAACTTCGCCGCGGGCAAAATCGCCGGCGAATATCTCAAAACTGTTCTTAAAGCCGGCGATACGCTTGGGATTCTTGAGGGCGTGCCCGGGGTGCCAGCGCTCGATGACCGTGTGACGGGAATGCTTGAAGGGCTGAAGGGACTTGACGTCAAGATCGTCGGGAAAGGCGCGACAAACTGCACCGAGGAGCTCGGGATCAGTGTCGCCGAGGATCTGCTGACGAAGAACCCAGACCTCAAGGCCATTTATGCCGCTTGCGGCCCGCCCGCTGCTGGCGCGGCGCGCGCAATCAAGAACGCTGGCACTGCCAATGACAAGATTGTGCTGGTCGGTTTCGACTTCTGTTGCGGCGAAGAGGAGGCGCTGAAGAGTGGAGTCGAGGATGCGTCGGTGGCGCAGTTCCCCACCAAGATGGCTGAACTCGGTGTGGATGCGCTGGTAAAATCGATTCGCGGAGAGAAGGTTGAGTCTTTGATTGACTCCGGCGCTGCGCTCGTGACGCCAGAGAATATGGCGAAATTCAAGTGAACCGTTGCCCCTGTGGGGATCGGATCACGCAAACGGCCCGTCCTTCGTGGGGCGGGTCGGACGTGTCACCTCTCGTTGCGCCCAGATTTGAATCTTCTGTCAGGACGGCCGACCCGGCCTAAAATCATCCTGTTCTAGCGCCGCTGGTTAGGCAGCACGCCGGCGCGTTTGTCGGCATCGATGGCCGAGATCACGTCGGCATAGGGCTCCTGCCGGGCGACGCTCCAATAGCGCAATTCGTCGAGCGGGATCTGTTTCCCCGTCATCGCGCAGACGACATAGGAGCCGGGCGAGAGAATCTGGAAATCGCCATCGAGATACCGGATCTTCGCCTCGCGGTTTCCGTGCCCTTCGAACAAATTCATGCGCTCCGTTCCCTGCAGTCTGTCATTAGAGCGTGTCGCGCAAAACTGTGCCGCGGTTTTGCGATCACGACATGCGGACGCCAAAGCCCTAAAGCGTGGGCCAAGCGAATCTGAAAGATCGCGACACGCTTTAGTCTGCCATACTCCCGCAAGGGCTGCTTTTCCAGCTTTTTTAGCTTCTGCCGAAAAGCCGTTCGATATCGCTGAGCTTCAATTCGATATAGGTCGGCCGGCCGTGATTGCATTGGCCGGAGCCGGGCGTCACTTCCATCTCCCGGAGCAGCGCGTTCATTTCCTCCGGCCGTAGCCGTCGTCCGGAGCGCACTGACCCGTGGCAGGCCATGGTCGCCGCCACATATTCGAGCTTAGCCGAAAGGCCTGACGCCGTGTCCCATTCGGCAATCTCGTCGGCAAGCTGGCGGATCAGCCCATGCGCATCGACCTCGCCGAGCATCGCCGGCGTCTCGCGCACGGCAATCGCCCCGGGGCCGAAACGCTCGATCGCCAGGCCGAGTTCGGAAAGCTCGGTGGCGTGCTGCATCAGCCGGTCGCAGTCCTCTTCCGGAATATCGATGATCTCAGGGATGAGCAGCACCTGCGAGGCCAGCCGCTTCGAATGTAGCGCCTTGCGCATCGCTTCGAAGACCAGCCGCTCATGTGCGGCATGCTGGTCGACGATGACGAGCCCGTCCTCGGTCTGGGCGACGATGTAGTTTGCGTGGATCTGCGCCCGTGCCGCGCCGAGCGGATAGCGCGCAATTGGTTCGGGCGCTGCCGGCTGCGGCGAAAACTGCGGCTCGGCTCGCGCCGTCGGCATCGAAAGTCCGTCGAAGGATGCCTGGGGCCGCTCGCCGAAACCCGTTATTGGCTGATAGGGCCGGGAGGGCGAGGTTTCGGCCGACCATGCCGTTTGCGGTCGCTGGCTATTCGGCTGGAAGCCCGGGCGGAAGGAACGTAGCATGTCGCTCGCGCCGGTCGTTGCCGCCCGGCTACCGTCGCGCGCCAAGGCCTCGCGGATGGCGCCGACGATCAGGCCGCGCACCAGGCCCGGGTCGCGGAACCGCACGTCGGATTTTGCCGGATGCACGTTGACGTCGACGAGAGCGGGATCGAGCGTGATCGACAGCACCGCCACCGGATGGCGTCCGGATGGGATCGTCTCGGCATAGGCGCCGCGGATCGCCGAGAGGATCAGCTTGTCCTGCACCGGCCGGCCGTTGACGAAGGCGTATTGATGGGCAGAGTTGCCGCGATTGAAGGTCGGCACGCCGGCAAAGCCGGTCAGCGCGATCTCTTCGCGCACCGCGTCGAGCGAAATGGCGTTGTCGCGGAACTCCTTGCCGAGCACCTGCGCCATGCGCGCCAGATGGTCGTCGCCGGTCGCCGGAAATTCGAGTGTGGTGCGGTCTGAGCCCGACAGCACGAAGCGTACCGCAGGAAAGGCGATCGCCATGCGCTTGACGATCTCGGTAATGGCACCGGCCTCGGCCTTCTCCGTCTTCAGGAATTTGAGCCGGGCGGGTGTGGCGAAGAACAGGTCGCGCACTTCGACGATCGTCCCGGGATTGGCGGCGGCTGGGCGCAGATGCGCGATCTTGCCTCCGGCAACGGCGATCTCGTGGCCGCCGGCGCTGTCGCGTCTGCGGCTTGCGATGCTGAGCCTCGCGACCGAGCCGATCGAGGGCAGCGCCTCGCCGCGGAAGCCGAGCGTGCGGATATCCTCGAGCGTCTCTGAGATCTTCGAGGTGCAGTGGCGCCTGACCGCCAGTTCCAGATCGGCCGCGTCCATTCCGGAGCCGTTGTCGCTGACGCGCAGTAGCGCCTTGCCGCCGCCTGACGTGGCGATTTCGATGCGCGTCGCGCCCGCGTCGAGCGCGTTTTCGATCAGTTCCTTGGCAGCGCTCGCCGGCCGTTCGATGACTTCGCCGGCGGCGATCTGGTTGATGAGCGTTTCGGAAAGCTGTCTGATGGCCATGGGCTATTTTCGGGGATTCGCGGGCCGGAGGGAAGAGGTTTCGACAGGCTTTCCCGAAACGTGATCCGGGGCTCCCCCAAATTTGGGAATAGGTAATGTTAAGCCGGTTTTAACATAAAAATGGCATTTCTAATCACATACCTCCGGAAGCTGCGAAATCGAACAGATGTGGGACGCAACAGAATGAGTGCCGGCTTCGAAAAGGCGGACACATCATCAGAAATCGATGGGGCTCCCGCTGAGACCGATCTGCAGACGGCGCTTTTCGATGTGGTGTGCGACAGCCTTTCGGCAGCTTTCATCATCTACGACAAGAACGATCATCTGATCTTTGCAAGCCGCCAGACTCTCGAGTTCTTTCCGCTGCCCGCCGAGATGCTGAAGCCGGGCACGCGGCTTCGCGATTTCCTCGGCGCGATGTACGACACCGGCATTCGCCAGCAGTATGATGTCAGGCAGGGTGGCTCGCTGAGCCGCGAAGACTGGCTGTCGCAGAAAATCGCCTCGCATTGGCGCGAGCGCTTCGACGCCGTCGAGCGCCGCGGTGCCGATAGCTGGGTCCGCTTCGTCAAGCGCAGGCTGCCCGGCGGTTACGGCGTCACCATCATCTCCGACATTTCCGAGAACAAGAAGCGCGAAGAGCAATGGCGCTCCGACCTAGAGCGGGTGCAGCTCACCGAGGACATTCTCGACAATCTGCCGTTCCCGCTCTTCGTCAAGGATCGCAACCTCACCTATGTCGCGGTCAACCTCGCCTTCTGCGAGAAATATCAGACAAGCGCCGACGAGGTGCTTGGGCGCAAGAGCGGCGATCTTTTTTCAGAAGAGATCGCCAAGCGCTTCGAAGAAAGCGACCGCCATGTGCTGGAGACCGGCGAGATGTCCGTCTCCCGCCAGCGGCAGATCTCCCGCGACGGCATCGAGCGCGATATCGTCAGCCGCAAGCACCGCATCGGCAAGCCCGGCCGCTATTTCCTGGTGTCGACCATGCAGGATCTGCCGCGCGACGGCGCCGATCTCGACGAGTTCGGCCAAGCGTCCGCGATTACCGCCTCCAGCAATCAAAGCTATCGACGGGCCTATGTGCCGGTACCAACCGGCATCGCACGGCGCGAACCGGCGGCGATGGAAGCGATCGTTCCGGAGAATTTCTCCGGCCGCAAGGTCCTCGTCGTCACGGCCGACCTCGCCGCCGAGACCGCCGCGCTGCGGACGCTGACGAAATACGGCTTCGAATCCTGCTCAGTCCGCGGCGAGGACGAAGAGGAGCGGTTCCTGGAAATCGCCACCTCCTCCGGCATCTCGCTCGATCTTCTGATCATCGACAACCAGATGGGCATGCGCTGCCTCGAGCTTGCCGAGCAATACGGCATCCCGGCGCTCGTCATGGACGGTTTCCAGATCGCCAACGAACTCACCTTCCAGATTGCCCGCCATTTCAATCGCAGCAGCCGCAGCGCCGCCGGTTCGGATGCTGATTGGGAAATCACCATTTCCGACGATCCGGTCGGTCTGCAGGTTCTCGTCGCCGAAGACAATGATATCAACCAGATCGTCTTTTCACAGATCCTCGAAGGTCTCGGCTATCGCCACATGCTTGCGGCGACCGGCGACGAGGCCGTGCGCCTCTGGGCCGAGCACCGGCCGCAGATCGTGCTGATGGATATTTCCCTGCCGGGCTTCAACGGCTTCGAGGCCGCGCGGCTCATCCGGCAGATGGAGGAAACCGGCGGCACCCGTACCCCGATCATCGGCGTGCTCACCCAGGCATTCGAGCGTGATCGCGCCGAATGCGTCAAATCAGGCATGGACGACGTCATCATGAAACCCGTCAGCCCTGACATGCTGGAAACCGTATTTCAGAAATATCTAATGAACGAGGCCATGCACGCCCGAAACTGAACCATGTTCTCGGTAAAAGTGTGCAGGCGCCAAAATACCCGTCAACTCCCCAGATTTTGGGCGGGTTCAAGTGGTTATGCCGCTGATTTACTATCGAATTGTTAAGACCTGCCGGTCATTCTTCTGCATGGCTCCGGAGGAAAGCTCGGGTTTGGATGATGAAATCGGCGGACATAGCTTTCTTGACCGTCGGTCAGAATGAGCTTCAGGCGATGGCCTATACCGATCCGCTGACCGGATTGGGCAACCGCAATCGCATGCGGGACAAGGTCTTGCAGATCTCCGCTGAGCGCGCCAGCGATCCGGCCCCCTTCACCATCGGCATCGTCAACCTCGACAGTTTCAAGCCGATCAACGATCTGTTCGGCTCGACAGCCGGCGATGAAATCCTCTGCCAGGTCGCCCATCGTCTCAGAGCCTGCATTCCTGATGGCGCGCTGGTCACCCGCCACGATGGCGATGAATTCGCCTTCGTGCTGCCGTTGATCTTCGAGCGGGCGAGTGCCGAGAAATTCGGCCAGATGATCCGCGAGGTGTTGTCGGCGCCTTATGACCTCGGCGACCGCAACGTCCGTCTTTCCGCCTCCCTCGGCTTTTCCATCTATCCCTTTGCCGGAGAGGATTGCGAGGAGCTGCTGAAGAGCGCCGAAACCGCCCTCTACCGTTCCAAGCGCCGCGGCCGCGGCCAGATCACCGTCTATTCGCGCGAGATCGCCCAGGAGATGAAGCGCGCGACACAGCTGGAGCAGGCGCTCAGAAACGCCATCATCTCCGACGCGATCGACGTGCATTTCCAGCCGATCGTCTCGCTGTCCAACAATCAGGTCGTCGGCTTCGAGGCGCTCGCCCGCTGGAACGATCCCGATCTCGGCTTCGTCTCGCCCGGCGTCTTCGTGCCGCTCGCCGAGGAGCGCGGCTTCATCGACGCGCTGTCGGAGGCGCTGCTGCGCAAAGCCGCCGAGGCAGCGCTCTCTTGGCCCCGCGAACTCTTCCTGTCGTTCAATCTTTCCTCGGCTCAGCTGATGGATCCGGGCACGAGCAGCAGCGTCCTGTCGATCCTCGGGCGCGTCGGCTTCGATCCGCATCGCCTGGAGCTGGAGATCACCGAGACGGCGGTGATGAGTTCGGCCGATACCGCTCACCGCATCATCGCCGATCTGCGCGCCGCCGGTGTACGCATCTCGCTCGACGATTTCGGCACCGGCCAATCGAGCCTCGGGCGCCTGCGCGACTTCATCTTCGACAAGATCAAGATCGACCGCGCCTTCGTCTCGCGGATCAATTCCGATCGCGCCTCCGAACACATCATCAAGGCGATCCTGACCATGTGCGAGGGCCTGGAGCTGGAAGTCGTAGCGGAAGGCATCGAGGATTATGCCGAGGCGGTGAAATTGCGCGCACTCGGCTGCGGCATGGGCCAGGGCTATCACTTCGGCCGTCCGGCCGACGGTATCGCCACGCTGCGCTTCCTGCACGAAAACTATTACGATCCAACCATGGCGGAGCGTGTCAGCGCATAAAACGATGGCGCCCCTGGGAGCGCCATCGCCTACGCTATACTACCGCGCACGGATTATTTAGGCGTGGTCGAGCCAGTCGCCGTGGTATCGGTACCGGTCGCAGCCGGAGCCGGAGCCTTTTCGGCCGCCAGCATTGCCAGCGTCTTGAACTCAGGTGCGGCCTTCAGCGATTCAGCCGTTTCGCTGGTCGTCAGCTTGACGCTGCCGTCCTGGGTATTCTGCGCGACGGTGATCTTTTCCATCGGCACGGCGACGTTCTTTTCGCCGATCCCGAGGAATCCGCCGACGCCAACGATTGCGGCAACCATGCCGCCATCCTTCTTGAGGATCAGGTCGTTGACGCTGCCGATGCTTTCATTGTTGCCGTTATAGACCGACTGGCCGATATAGGTGTTGGCGCTGATCTGGTCCGGAGCCTGCTCCGTCAGATAGGCGGCCTGAGCCGTATCTGCCGTCGGTGCCGGGGCCGGAGCCTGTGCGGCATCGCCTGCGGGTTTGGTGACATCAGGCGTCATCGGCTTCGGTGCTGCCGGATCGGCGGGAGCCGTCTGGGCCGGAGCGGCGGGATCCGCCGGCTGCGGCGCCGTCTGCGAAAATGCCGCCGGTGCGAAAGCCGTGGCAAACAGTGCGCCAGCGGCAACGGTCGTCAAGAGTTTGCGTGTCATTTCGAACCTACTTTCATTTCCTGGAGTAATCGCTGACCCGGCAACGCCTGTTTGATTGCCGCGCCGGTTCGAAAGGAAAATGAGTGGTGGGCCGATTGGTTCCGGTTGAAAACACGGAAAATTTCTCGATTCTCACGGAACATTTATCAAAGAGCTGCCACCAAAACCAGAAAAGGCGCCCGGTCGGGGAGCGCCTCAGATGGCCTCGGACATCCCGTGTTCAGATCACATAGACCGGATCGAACACGCCCTTGACGTCGATACCGAGTTCCAGCAGCGCGCCGGCGCTCGGCTGCGCCGAACGGGCATCCTCGTCGAGCCCTTCCCAGGCGGTCGTTACCGCCAGGCGGTCGGCATTGACGCCGATGAAGGCGGGGCAGGAGGGCTGGACGGCAGGAACCATATAGCGCGAGATGCGCAGACCGTCCGGACTATAGCGGTCGACGACGCCGGCGCCCCAGCGCGCGTTCCACAGATAGCCGTCGGCATCGACCACAGAGCCGTCGATGCTGCCGGGCTCGTCCATGCTGTCGACCAGCACGATCGGCTCGCCCGAGGGGAGGCCGGTCAACGGATCGACCATGACGCGCATCAGCCGGTTGATGCGGGAATCCGTATAATAGCCGACCGTGCCGTCAGGCGAAAAGCAGATCGAATTCGGAATGCTGATGCCATTGAAGATCTTCGTCACCTTGCCGCTGGCGACATGATAGATAGCGCCGGCCTGGTTTTCCGCCCGTTTGCTCATCGTGCCGATCCAGAGCGCACCGGAAGGATGGGTGCGGCCGTCGTTCGAACGGTTTTCGGGCCTGTCGTTTTCAAGCGCGGCGTAGAAGGTGAGGTTGCCGTTTGCCACATCGCGCACGAAGAGTCCCTCCTCCGTCGCGATCAGCTGACGTCCGGCGTCGATGCGGGCCAGCACGCTCGCCATCACAGGCAGCGGGTGCACCTTTTTCTCGCTCGTCGAAAGATTGAGCTCGTGCAGTTCCTTGCCGAGAATGTTGAACCACCAGACGGTGTTGCTGTCCGGATCATAGGTCGGACCTTCGCCGAGGACGGAATTGGTATTGCAAAGTGTTTTGCCCTCGAACTCATAAATATCGGTCATACGTTCGCGCTCCCAATGGCTGCATCATAGGCGTAAATGGTCGCCTTGGCGCGCTCGGCAACCTCTGATGCGGTCATTCCCGGCTTGTAAATGCTGGTGCCGAGGCCGAAGGCGAAGATGCCGGCTTTGGTGTAATCGCCGAAATTCTTGTCCGACACACCGCCGACGGCGGCAATCGTCAGCTCCGGCGGCAGGATTGCCCGGATCGCCGTAATGCCGGAAGGGCCAAGCACGCTGGCCGGAAAGAATTTGAGACCGGTGGCGCCGGCGCGCGCAGCCGCCAGCGCCTCGGTCGGCGTAAAGACGCCCGGCATCGTCACCATGCCGTATTCGCGCGCCCGGATGATCACCTCGGGTTCGACATTCGGGGTGACCAGCAGCTTGCCGCCGGCCGCATGCAGGCCGTCGACTGCCTCGACGGTCAGCACCGTGCCGGCGCCGATCAGCACTTCGGCCGGCGCCATCTTCGCGGCGAGCTCGATGGATTTGAACGGTTCCGGCGAGTTGAGCGGGATCTCGATCGCCGTCAGGCCATTTTCGATCAGAGCACCGACGACGCTTTCGGTCTCGTCGGGCCGGATGCCGCGAAGGATGGCGATCAGCGGGCGCTTCATGTCGGGGAAGGGAATGCGGTTCATCGTGTCAGCTTTCTCAGTTCGGCCAGATGGCTTCGGCGGCAGCCGAAAGCCCGCGGCGCACGGCAGCGTCGGCGTCGATGGCGGTGAAGGCAAGGGAGAGGGTTCTGAAGGCCTGTTCGTAAAGCGCCTGCAGGCGCCCGGAGGCGACGAGGGTGATGGTGGTGCCGTTTGCCGTATCCTGCAGCGCCCCGGCGATTTCGAGGCCGATCAGCGTACCGGAAAGCCGGGCTTGTGCGGCAGCGGCAGAAATCCCGTGCAGGAGCTGGCCGGAACGGGCGGCAAAGAGCAGGTTGGAGGCAAGGGCCGGGCGTGCGAAAGCGGCCGAGACCGCGGCCGCGAAAGCCGCCGCATCCGCCGGCTGCTCTTCCGCACCGGCCACGGCATGCGAAAGGATCGTGTGTTTGCTGATGACGTCGAAAAGCTCGCCGGTCATGAAGGTCGAAAAGCCGGTCACCTTGCTCTCCGTCACATGCACCCATTTCGAATGCGTGCCGGGCATGCAGACCGCCTGCGCGCCTGAGCTTGCGCGGCCGAGCGCACCGAGAAGCTGGGTTTCCTCGCCACGCATGACGTCGGGCCTCGCCATGTCCCGCTGGGCAAGGCCCGGCAGGATGCGGATGTCGCGGCTTTCGCCGGGCACGGAGACCGCCCCGGTCAGGATCGAGGCGAGCGGCGCCGGCACATCGATATAACCGGCCTCGACCCAGCCCTGTCTGGCGCCGGCCATGCCGCAGACGATCACCGGCAGGTTTTCCGGCGTCTCGATGGCGGCGAGATGGCCGGCAAGCACCGCGGAAAAGCCGGTCTTTGCCGCGCTCGTCATGCCTTCGCCGCTGCGGCGTTCGGCAAGCACGGTGCCGTCCCTGCCGATCAGCCAGAGCCGGAAACTGCTGGTGCCCCAGTCCACCGCGACATAAGCGGGATTTGTCATTACAGAACGCCTCCATCGACAATCAGGGACTGGGCGGTCATCGCCGCCGCACAGTCGGATGCAAGAAACAGGCAGGGACCGACGATCGCATCGGGTTTGAGCGCAACCTTCAGGCACTGATCCTCGACCGAGCGCGCAATGCTTTCCTCGGTGAGCCAGTGCTGCATCTGCCGCTCGGTGACCACCATGCCGGGCAGGATGCAGTTGACCCGGATGTTCTCCGGCCCGAGCCTGCCCGCCATACTCTTCGTCAGCCCGACGACCGCCGCCTTGGCCGCCGCGTAGGCGGGAAAACCGCCCATGTTCAGCTTGAAGGCGATCGACGACATATTGATGATCGCCCCGCCGCCAGCCGTCCGCATCGACGGCACGGCTGCCTGCGACGTGAAGAACACGTGCTTGAGGTTGACCGCCTGGTTGTTGTCCCAATAGGCCTCGGTCACCGCGTCGAATTCATGGCGGTCGTCCCAGGCGGCATTGTTGACCAGCACGCGGATCGGCCCTGAATCGGCAATGACGGTATCGACCGTGCGCCGGATCGCCTCGATGTCGCGCAGGTCGGCATGGTGAAAGGAGACCGGATGCGCAGTCTCCCGCGACAGCCTTTCGGCAAGCTCGCGGCCCGCGATCTCGGCGATATCGATGAACGAGACCTTGGCGCCCTGGCGCGCGAAACCTTCGACGATCGCAGCACCGATGCCCGATCCGCCGCCGGTCACCAGCACGGCTCGGTCTTTGAATTCGGGAAATTGTGCTGCCATCATGGTCACCGTCGCCTCCCCACGTCTGCTGTTCTATTATTTGGAACTTAATTTGACTATATGGAATTATCGAATTACACTGCCCTTTCTGTCAAGGGCGGACAAGGTGATGAATTCAAACGGCGGAAGCACGGCACAGGCACGCGAGACCGGCACGCTCGGTAAACTGATGGTTCTGCTCGATCTCGTCACCCATGCCGATGCGCCGCTGCGTTTCACCGATATCCTGGCCCTTGCCGGCCAGCCGCGCGGCACGCTGCATCGCCAGCTCACCCATCTGGTCGAGGAGGGGCTGCTCGAACTCGATGGCGATGGCCGTTATGCGCCTGGCCTGCGCCTGCTCGATTTCGCCGCGCGCAGTTGGGCGCGCAATGAATTCCGCCTGATTGCCGAACCGCACCTTAGAGATCTGCAGCGGGCGACCGGCGAGACGGTGCATCTCGGCGTTCTGAGAGGGCAGTCGATCATCTATCTCGATAAGGTCGAAGGCCGCCAGCCGGTACGTATGTATTCGCAGATCGGCAATGCCTCGCCCTGTTATTGCACCGGCGTCGGCAAGGCCGCCCTTTCGCTGCTGCCGGCCGAAAGCCTCGTCGATCTGCTTGCCGGCCTGAGCTTCACCAGCTTTACCGCCTCGACCCATGTCTCTGCCGAAACGCTGCTTGCCGAAATCCGCGAGATTGCCGATCAGGGCTATGCCTTCGACCGCGAAGAGCATGAGGCCGGCATCCGCTGCGTTGCCGCACCGGTCTGGTCGGAGGATCGGACCTTTATGGGTGGCATTTCGATTACCGGCCCGGCCTATCGCTTGTCGATGGAACTTCTGCACCAATGGTCCGTTCCGGTGCAACTGGCGGCTGCGAGCATCATGGAAGGCATGCGCGTCCGTCTCGGTCCGCGCCGCTGACGGAAAAATTGCAATCGGCCCCCTGCTGGACGCAATCGCAGAGCATGCTTATGATGAGTGCGATATTGAGATTTGCCGACGAATCACCACAACTAGAACGGTCCGCGAAATCTACAACCGTTCACCGGCAGAACGCTCAACGCTGAAGCCGATTCCAACCAGCGATCGTCGTTTCCCGATGCAATCGAGCCGGCCGCGGCGGGCAGGTTTCGCAAACGGTTTGCCGGCCGCTGTGCCGAAGATGAAGAAATGTGATGGCACCCTTGTCGCAAACATCCACGGACGAAGACGATTATGTTCAGGAAATAGCGGGCCTGAAGACCCAGTTCGATATTTTCCGTTTCATGAAACGGGTGACGGAAGTCTATCGCAGCCGTGCCTTCATGGTTCTCAACCTGCCGCCGATCACTTCCTTCGATCTTCAGGGCAGCACTGTCATCACCAGCTGGCCGGCCGAGCTTCTGGCCCTCTACGACCAGGAGGGCCTGATGGTGAACAGCCCGGTCCTCAGGCGGCTCAGAACATCCGCGCGGCCCTTCTTCTACGATATGTCGCGGCAGAATTGGTCGCGGGACGACGGCAAGTCCATTCTCGTTGCCTCCCTGTTCGAACGTTTTAAGATGATGCGCTGCGCCTACTTCCCGACACATGACCCCTCCGGCCTGCGCGGCGCCGTCTCTTTTGCCGGCGACCGCGAACCCTTCAGCCCGGCAGAGATGCGCGAACTCTCCTACATCGCCATCCACGTCTTCGACAGGCTTGCCGAGATCCGCAACCTCGATACGCGCATGACGGACACGCTGAGCGACCGCGAGATCGATTGCCTCAACTGGACGGCGGCCGGCAAGACCAGTGCTGAAATCGCCGAAATCCTCACCCTGTCCGAGCACACGGTCAATCACTACCTCAACCGCGCCACCAAGAAGCTCGATACGGTCAACCGCACCCAGGCGGTCGCCAAGGCGCTGCGCATCGGCCTGATCAAATAAGTTGCAGAAAACAACCGACTGCTTTTGAAGCCGCCCAGCCCGTAGGCAAGTCTTTCCCGTCGAGGTACTGCCGCAAGCGCTTTTGCGGTCTTTTCCCTGATTTTCTATCTGGCACGCTTTCTGCATCTCTTGATGCGAGAGGTCCAGAGGGGCTTTGAGACCAGCGCCAGGAAATGGCGCGGCCGACACACCGCTGTCCGACGCCGATGCCGCTTTTCTCCCGGCTCTTCGGTGTTGGCGGCGGTTGTTGCGTTTTGGCACCGCTTCTTACCCGGCTGTCTGCGATTTCATCTTCCCTGTTCACTTTTCGCTGGTCTTTTCTTCGGCTTGCTCTAGTTCGCCCCGGATTGCGCCGGTTCTCGGGGAGACCGTTGCGGCCATCAGGGCGAAAGCCTGGCGGACTTGATGGCCGCAACGGATCGCCAATTCTCCCCGGCGCCTTTTTGAGCGCCGGCAATCGATTTCCTCCCGATGATTTTGTTTGGCGAAGGCTTCCGTCTCCACTATTTCTACTGCATGATTTTAGCCTGATCGGAGTCGATCAGGCTAAAATCATGCAGCAATTCAAAGTGCTACAGCGTCCTTTGCGCGTCTTGAGAGACGCGCGGCGCTGCAGTCTGCAAGAAGAAGCAGTGAGGGTGGAATGGCCGACGTCACCAAGGAACAGGTTCTCGAAACGCTGAAGACCGTGCGTGGGCCCGATCTCGAGCACGATATCGTCGAGCTCGGCATGGTCTCCGACGTCTTCATCTCCGACGGCAAGGTTTATTTCTCCATCACCGTCCCGGCCGATCGCGCCAGGGAGCTGGAGCCGATGCGGCTTGCCGCCGAGCGCGTCATCAAGGAAATGCCAGGCGTCAAAGGTGCCCTCGTCACATTGACCGCCGACAAGAAGGCGGCCGCCGCCGCTCCGGCTGCCCGCCCTGCGCCGAACCCGCCTCACGGCCATGCCGGCCACGATCACCAACATGATCATGCGGGCCGCGCCCACGCTCCTCAACAGCCGCCGCGCGCCGGCAAGATCGGTGTGCCCGGCATCGGCGCCATCATCGCCGTCGCCTCGGGCAAGGGTGGGGTCGGCAAGTCGACCACCGCCGTCAATCTCGCACTCGGCCTGCTCGCCAACGGTCTTCGGGTCGGCATTCTCGACGCCGATATTTATGGCCCCTCGATGCCGCGACTGCTGAAGATATCCGGCCGCCCGACGCAGATCGACGGCCGCATCATCAATCCGATGGAGAATTATGGCCTCAAGGTCATGTCGATGGGCTTCCTCGTCGACGAGGAGACGGCGATGATCTGGCGCGGGCCGATGGTCCAGTCGGCGCTGCTGCAGATGCTGCGCGAAGTCGCCTGGGGCGAACTTGACGTCCTCGTTGTCGACATGCCGCCCGGCACCGGCGACGCCCAATTGACCATGGCCCAGCAGGTGCCGCTTGCCGGCGCCGTCATCGTCTCGACGCCGCAGGATCTCGCTCTGATCGATGCCCGCAAGGGCCTCAACATGTTCCGCAAGGTCGAGGTGCCTGTGCTCGGCATTGTCGAGAATATGAGCTATTTCATCGCCCCGGATACCGGCACCCGCTACGACATCTTCGGCCATGGCGGCGCCCGCAAGGAGGCCGAGCGCCTCGGCGTGCCCTTCCTCGGCGAAGTGCCGCTGACGATGAACATCCGCGAAACCTCCGACGCCGGCACGCCGCTCGTCGCCTCCGAGCCGAACGGCGTCGTCGCCGGCATCTATCGCGGCATCGCCGCCAAGGTCTGGGAGCAGGTCGCCGGTCAGTCCCAGCGCCCGGCGCCGGCGATCGTCTTCGAATAATCCATGCCGCCCGGAAGTGTGAAGCGGTTCCGGGATAACGGCATGATTGGAACAAAGGGCTAAGCCCGCCGTATGAATCACGTACGCTGCCAGGCGCTAACAGGCCCGAATCACCGCAGCGGATACCCCAAATTGTGGGGGAAACGTGGTGAAAAGCCGCGCTTCACGGAAGATGTCTTGATTATTTCACGGCTTTGCTTCATATGCCGCGGCGCCATGATGGCGTTTTGCTGCAGATGCTCAGTGACGGCGGTCTTCGTTTCGAAGAGGCCGGCCCGCCTGCAAGTTCGGAGTTGTCTTGTCGATCGAAGGATTGGGAACTGCGATGCGGTTGAGCACAACGCGCATGCCGGCCTTTAAGGTTGGATGCAGGCGGAGAGACGACCGGTGATTACCGCTTACTGTTCCAATTGCAGGTCGGTCGAGATTCGCGATCTGTCGCATGCCGCGTCCTTTCCCGAGGATGTCGTCTGGATCGACATGGTCGAGCCGACCCGCGATGAGGAACTCTATGTCGAGAAGATTCTCGGCATAGAGGTCCCGACCCGCGACGACCTCAAAGATATAGAGCCTTCCGCCCGTCTCTATGTCGAAAACGACGCCGTTTTCATGACCGCCTCGCTGCTCTGGAAGGCTGACACCGACGTGCCGACGCTGACCGATGTCGCCTTCATCCTGGCTGGAAACCGCCTGGTCACCATTCGCTACGCCCATCCCAAGTCCTTTGCACTGTTTATCGCCGCCCTCCACCGTTTGCCGGAAAACTGGCGCAGCGGCGCTGCCCTTCTCGCCAAGCTCTTGGAGACGATCGTCGACCGCACCGCCGAGATCCTCGAGATCTCCGTCTCGCGCATCGACATCTTGTCGACGCATGTCTTCGGCGACCGGGCAAAGAAGGTGCGCAAGCCCTCGAACTATCTTGAGGAGAAGCTGCGCGATATTGCCGGCCACCACCGGATGATCAGCAAGGTGCGTGACAGTCTCGGTTCGCTTGCCCGCCTGCTGACGTTCTTTCACACGATCCCGGCGATCCAGCAGGACCGCGAGGCGAAGGAGCTCTGCCGCACCGTTTCGCGCGATATCCAGTCGCTGTCGGAGCATGCTTCCTTCGTCGCCGCCAACATCACTTTCCTGCTCGATGCTTCGCTCGGGCTGATCAACATCGAGCAGAACTCGATCATCAAGATTTTCTCGATTGCCTCGGTGGTGTTCTTGCCGCCGACATTGGTCGCTTCCGTCTATGGTATGAACTTTCAGGTCATGCCGGAGCTGACCTGGGCCGCGGGTTATCCCTATTCGCTGGCCCTGATGGTGATCTCCGCCGTCATCCCCTTTTTCTTTTTCCGCTGGAAAGGCTGGCTCTGAGGAGCCTGTTAAACCTTCATGTCCGAAGATAGCCATCCGAACGAACGCCATATGACGCCGAAAAAGCTGTTCTATCTCGGGCTGGGTTCCGTCGGTGTCGTCTACGGCGATATCGGTACCAGCCCGCTCTACGCCTTTCGCGAAGCGCTGAAACCGGTGGCCCATGACGGCCTCACCCGTTTCGAAGTCATCAGCCTGATCTCGCTGATGATCTGGGCGCTGACGATTATCGTCACCATTAAATATGTGCTCTTCCTGCTGCGCGCCGACAACGACGGCGAGGGCGGCACGCTGTCGCTGCTTGCCCTTCTGATGAAGACCGCTAACGGCCATACCGCCATGCTGATGTTGCTTGGCCTGATGGGTGCGGCCCTCTTCCTCGGCGATGCGATGATCACGCCGGCTCTATCCGTGTTGTCGGCCGTCGAGGGCCTGAAGCTCGTCACACCCCGCCTCGCGGATTACATAGTGCCGATCTCGGTGGTGATCTTGGCGCTGCTCTTTGTGGTGCAGTCGCGCGGCACCGGCGCCGTCGCGAGGTTTTTCGGCCCGATCACCGCCGTCTGGTTCCTCGTCATGGCGGCCGCCGGCATTTCCCATATCTCCGACGATTACGGCATCCTCGCCGCATTCAATCCCTATTACGCCGTCAGTTTCCTGCTGCATGAGGGCTTTTACGGCGTCGTCGTGCTCGGCGCCGTCTTCCTGACGGTGACGGGCGCTGAGGCGCTCTATGCCGATCTCGGCCATTTCGGCCGCCGCCCGATCCAGTGGGCCTGGTTCCTGTTGGTTTTCCCGGCGCTGACGCTGAACTATCTCGGGCAGGGCGCTCTCGTTCTCGGCAATCCGGCGACGATGTCCGATCCCTTCTATCTGATGTATCCGAAATGGGCGCTGCTGCCGGTCGTCATCCTGGCGACCGCAGCGACGATCATCGCCAGCCAGGCGGTCATCACCGGCGCCTTCTCGATGGTGCGCCAGGGCATCAACCTCGGCTTCCTGCCGCGCATGGAAATCCTTTTCACCTCGGAAACCAATACCGGGCAGATCTTCGTGCCTTCGGTCAATGCCGTGCTGTTCATCGGCGTCATCTTCCTGGTTCTGAGTTTCAAGACATCGGACGCACTGGCGACCGCCTATGGCATCTCCGTCACCGGCGCCATGGTCGTCACCTCGATCATGGCCTTCGAATTCGTCCGCGCCCGCTGGAACTGGTCGCTGCCGGTTGCGGTGATCGCGCTCGTGCCGCTGGTCGTGCTCGAATTGATCTTCCTCGGCGCCAACCTTTTGAAGATCCACGACGGCGGCTATATCCCGATTCTGATCGCTACGGCCTTTACCGTCGTTATGTGGACCTGGCGTCGCGGCACCGCGATCCTGATGGAAAAGACCCGCCATACCGATATTCCGCTCGCCTCCTTCGTCAGCTCGATCGAGCGCAAGAGCGAACATTCGCCGGCCCAGGTTCCGGGCACCGCGATCTTCCTGACCAGCGATCCGGAATCCGCCCCCGCCGCCTTGCTGCACAATCTCAAGCATAACCACGTGCTTCACGACCGCAACGTCATCCTGACGATCCGCACGGTCAACAAACCGCGCGTTCCAAGCCATGACCGTTACAGGGTCGAGCAGATTTCCGAGCGTTTCTCCCGCGTCGAACTGCTGTTCGGCTTCATGGAATCGCAAAACGTCTCGCAGGCCTTGGCGACACTGCGCAAGACCGGACTGAAGTTCGACATCATGTCGACCTCCTTCTATCTCGGTCGACGCAAGCTGGTGCCGGACGCCAAGTCGGGCATGCCCTACTGGCAGGACCGGCTTTACATCGCTCTCGCCAACGCCGCCGCCAACCCCTCGGATTACTTCCGCTTGCCGGCAAACCGTGTGGTTGAACTGGGCTCGCACGTTATTATTTGAGCTCCCTCTTCTCCCCAGCGGGGAGAAGGTGGCCCGCAGGGTCGGATGAGGGGCCACACGGTATACCATTCATTGCCCTTCGCTTGCGCTCAGCGCATTCGCGGCTTTGCCGCTCACCCCCTCATCGCCTCGCTATCGCTCCGGCACTTCTCCCCGCTGGGGAGAAGAGGACGGTCGTGGCGCCTTGGTCCCCTTTCTCCGTAGCCGGAGCAAGAGAGATTGGACCAAGTTGCTGTTGCTTCATCATTGACATCCCTTGGGATCGAGGCCGGAGGTGCTGCACCGCTGTTCCCAAACACACGAGATTACCCCTCACATTAGAACATCCAAAACTTCTCACGGTCACATTTCGGCACGGCCTGTTAACCGGACATCAAGGTTAATGCGAGACTTTCAACGGAATGTTCCCGCGTTCCATGCCCGGAGTCCGTGTTGCGTCGAAAGAGCCCTTCCCGTAGCAAGCTGCGTCTCATTCCCGAGAATTGGGTGTCGCCCGTAATCTTCGGTCTCGCCGGCTGGCTGATTTTCCCCAGCGCCGCATCTCATGCCGATCTCGCCGCCATGCTCGCCGGCCTCGATCATGAGGGGGAGAACTGGCGCATGGTGCTGACCAATTCGCCAGCCGGCTCCATCCACCAGGCCGAACTCGCCTTCGCCGAGCCGATGGTGACCGGTTCGATCTCCGCCGGTGCCGGCATGGTGCTGCCCGATGGCCGCAAGGTCGCCTTCAATACCAAGGACAAGGGCACTGCCAAGGATAGGGGCCACGAGGACACGCCGGACGAGGATCGCGTCAACCGTGGCAGCAAGAAAGGCCGCGTCGTCGCCGTGGAGAAGATGCAGCCGCCGAAGGATTTTTCCGCCGGCTCGATCCTCGAGCGCACCAAGATGCTCTTCACCCCGAGCTTCGATCTCAAGGACCGGTCGGCTTTCGTCAAGCCGAAGATCCAGGGCAAGGAAATCGAGATCGCCACATCTTTCTATAAGACGCAGCCTGCGGTGACCGATAATGGCGTGCCGGCAATGCTCGCAGGCCTCGTCACCAGCAACAAGGCCGATGTTCTGGCCACCGCCTATGCACCGGCCACACCCGACTATGCCCGCCAATCGCCCTTCGATTCCATCCTGACCGAACAGGACAGCGGCCGCTTCGTTCCGGAGATCGGCCCGCGCGATCACGCCTGGGCCGCAAGCGTGCTGGCGCCGAGCGTCTTTTCCGCCCGAGAACAGCAGTGCCTTGCCTCCGGCATCTATTTCGAGGCGCGTGGAGAATCGGTGAAGGGACAGGCGGCCGTCGCCCAGGTCATCCTCAACCGCGTCCGCAACCCTTCCTATCCGAAGACCATCTGCGGCGTCGTCTATCAGAACGAGGATTGGCGCAACCGCTGCCAGTTTTCCTTCGCCTGCGACAGCATCAAGGACAGGGTGAACTCGGAATATCACTGGCGAGTCGCCCGCGACGTAGCGATGGCTGTGACATCAGGCAAGATCTGGCTGCCGCAGGTGGGTTCGGCGACGCATTACCATGCCGTCTATGTCAGACCAAAATGGGCAAGGACCATGGAAAAGGTCGGCCGCATCGGTCTTCACGTCTTCTATCGCACCTATGGCGGCGGCTGGAGCTGAGATAAATCGCTGGGGCAAGCCGATTTCCGGCCCGCAAAAGCGGATTCTTTCCGTCGAATTTGCGCGATCGACCCGGAGTCGATTTATCTCTTTGATTTGATGGAATTATTTTCTCGCTGGACAGAAGCTGTCTACGCCTTGACTATGCTAATCCCTAAAACTATGTTGCGCGCGACTTCAGAACGGGCCGGAAGGGTCTCAACCTTCGCGTCCGGGGTCCGAATGACCGGGGTAGCGGGAGTGCGGGCGACGGACAGGTGAGGAGAGATCCATGGCGGATGACCGCGAGGAAAGTCTTGAAAAGCGCCGTGCGCAATTGGGAGCGAAACTCGCGACCAAGCGTGTCGAGACGGGACAGGACGAGGCTAGGGAAGCCCGCGCCGAGGTAAGCCGCAAAGGTTATGCCCAGGCGATGAAGCTTTCCAGCGAGTTCATTTCCGCAATCGTCGTCGGTGCTCTCCTTGGCTATCTCCTCGACCGTTTTGTTGGCACGGCGCCTTGGGGTTTGATTGTTCTTCTGCTTCTCGGATTTTGTGCCGGCGTTCTGAACGTGCTGCGTTCTGCGGGGGTGGTGGCCCATCCCCTGGACGACAAGGACGACAAGAAATAAGGACCGGTTCCGGTCCAGTGCAATGACCCCGCGTCCTGCGGGCCAAAGAGAGAGAACAAGCGGTGTCTAACGATCCGACTCATCAGTTCCTGATCCAGAAGATTGTGCCGATTGAAATCGGCGGAGTTGATTTTTCGTTTACCAATGCATCGCTCTTCATGGCCGTTTCGGCTGCCGCTGCCGCAGGCTTCCTCTATTTCTCGACCTCGAACCGCGCCATCGTGCCGGGCCGTTCGCAGTCGGTCGCCGAAATGTCCTATGAGTTCATCGCCAATATGCTGAAGGAAGGCGCCGGCAAGCAGGGAATGAAGTTCTTCCCGCTGGTCTTTTCGCTCTTCATGTTCGTCCTGACGGCCAACCTGCTTGGCATGTTCCCGTATTTCTTCACGGTGACGAGCCAGATCATCGTCACCTTCGCGCTCGCGATTCTGGTTATCGGTACGGTTCTCGTCTACGGTTTCTATAAGCACGGCTTCCACTTCCTGAATGTCTTCGTGCCTTCGGGCGTGCCGGGCATTCTGCTGCCGCTGGTCGTCACGATCGAAATCATCTCCTTCCTGTCGCGACCGATTTCGCTCTCGGTTCGTCTTTTCGCCAACATGCTCGCCGGTCACATCACGCTCAAAGTGTTCGCAGGCTTCGTCGCCTCGCTCGGAACCATGGGTGCTCTGGGTATCGGCGGCGCCGTTCTTCCCCTCATCATGACCGTCGCCCTGACCGGTCTCGAGTTCCTCGTCGCCTTCCTTCAGGCTTACGTCTTTGCGGTGCTGACTTGCATGTACCTCAACGATGCAATCCATCCGGGCGGGCACTAAGGATAACGACATCGACGTCAAAGGGCGTCAGTCATTCGCCGCAACAACCATTTCAAAGGAGTTCAACATGGAAGCGGAAGCAGCAAAGTACATCGGTGCAGGCCTGGCTTGCTTTGGTATGGCCGGTACGGCTCTCGGCCTCGGCAATATTTTCGGCAGCTACCTCTCCGGCGCACTGCGCAATCCGTCTGCCGCTGACAGCCAGTTCGGCCGTCTGGTATTCGGCTTCGCCGTTACGGAAGCTCTGGGCATCTTCTCGCTGCTCGTCGCTCTCCTCCTCCTCTTCGCCGTCTGATATCGGCGAATAGATGGATCACGGCCTGCGACCGCAAGCCGTGATCCTTTGCATTTGCAGTCCACCTGGAGGTGAGCATGTTTTTTGTGACCCCGGCTTACGCTGAGGAAGCACCGGCGGCAGCGACGGGTACGGATGCGCATGCCGCTCCGGCCGCAGGCGAGGTCCATACCGAGACTGGTGTTGCCGAAGGCGAACACGCCCGCGGCCCTTTCCCGCCTTTCGATTCGACGACCTACGCGTCCCAGCTGCTTTGGCTGGTGATCACGTTCGGCGTCTTCTATTTGCTCATGCAAAAGGTCATCGCGCCGCGCATCGGGGCCATCCTCGATCAGCGTCACACGCGCATTTCCCAGGATCTGGAAGAGGCCGGCCGCCTGAAGGCCGAAGCCGACGCCGCCGTCCAGACCTATGAAGGTGAACTGGCCGCCGCCCGCGCCAAATCCAACGCGATCGGCTCCGCCGCCCGCGACGCCGCCAAGGCCAAGGCCGAAGAGGAACGCCGCGCTGTCGAGGCGAGCCTTTCGGAAAAGATCAAGGCTGCCGAGCTCCGTATCGGCGAGATCAAGGCCAAGGCCTTCGCCGACGTCGGCACCATTGCCGAGGAAACGGCGGCTGCCGTGGTCGATCAGCTGATCGGCGGTACCGTCGCCAAGGCCGATGTCGCTGCCGCCGTCGCGGCTGCCAAGAAGGAGGCTTGATCGATGGAATTTGCCTTTGACGCGACTTTCTTCGCCTTTGTCGGCCTCGTCCTGTTCCTGGCGCTGGTCGTTTACCTGAAGGTTCCGGGCATGATGGCACGGTCGCTCGACGACCGCGCCGACCAGATCCGCAACGAGTTGGCTGAAGCCAAGCGTCTGCGCGAGGAGGCCCAACACCTGCTCGCCGAATACCAGCGCAAGCGCAAGGAAGCAGAAGCCGAAGCGGCCCACATCGTTGCCGCCGCTGAGCGCGAAGCCGAAATGCTGACCGCCGAAGCGAAGAAGAAGACGGAAGAATTCGTCGCCAACCGCACGGCGCTGTCCGAGCAGAAGATCAAGCAGGCCGAGGTTGAGGCGATGAAGGCGGTGCGTTCCGCTGCTGTCGATCTCGCAATCGCGGCCGCTGAAACCGTGCTTGCCAAGCGGGCCGACACCAAAATCCAGTCCGAGCTCTTCGGCAATGCCGTCGGCCAGGTCAAGACGCGGCTGAACTGAGCAGCTTCGAAAAAGAGAAAAGGCCGGGCATGTCCCGGCCTTTTCTTTTGGCAGTCTTTTTTGCCCGGCTTTTCTGTTGAATGACCTACTCGGAAAGCAGCTCGTCCGTCTCGGGACCGCCCTCGGTCTTGCGCAGCGGCCTGAAGCTCATCCGGTGCAGCGAACAGGGGCCGTGCCTCTCGATGCCGGCGCGGTGTTGCGCCGTGCCATAGCCCACATGCGCGGCAAAACCGTAATCCGGAAACACATGATGTGCCCGCGCCATCATCCGGTCACGCGTCACCTTCGCGACGATCGAGGCGGCGGCGATCGAGACCGAGCGGGCATCGCCCTTGACCACAGCCTGTCCGGGGCAGTCGAGGCCGGGCGGCACGTCGAGCCCGTCGGTCAGCACGTAGCTGGCCGGAATGGCGAGGCTGCAGATGGCCCGGCGCATGGCGTCGAGGCTTGCCTTGCGGATATCCGTCTCGTCGATGCGCGTCGAACTGGAGGAGGCGATGGAGACGGTCGCAGTCGCCAGAATCTGCACGAACAGTTCCTCGCGCCGTTGCGCCGAAAGCTGCTTGGAATCGTTCAGCCCCTCAGGGATGCGCTTCGGATCGAGAATGACGGCGGCCGCCACGACGGGTCCCGCCAGCGGCCCGCGGCCTGCCTCATCGGCGCCGGCGACCGGCCAGTGGCCGGCCTTGCGGGCTTTGAGTTCCAGTCGGAAATCCGGCACGAGCGGAGCCGTGTCGAAAAGCAGGGGAGAATCGGGTGGCGTGCGAGGTTTCATGCGGCTGAACCTCGCACGCCAACCCGATTTCCCGCAAGTCCCCGGATCAGGGCGGCGGCCGGGGACCGGTCCGGCGGATGGTGGCGGTCAGGGCCATCCGCGGGAATTGCGCTCGGTGCTCGAAAACAGGGCGGTTTTGTCGAGATGCCGAAACGCAAGCTTAAAAATCAAAGAAGCGACAATTGTACGCCGCTGCCATCAGGCGGTACGAACAGGTCATCGCGCAGCGGCACACTACGTCGCGTCAGCTCGAAACGTCTGGCGGCCATTTCAAAGCGCCGGGCGATCTGCCAGGCATAGGGACCGGCGCCCTTCATGCGCTTGCCGAATTCGGCATCGTAATCCTTGCCGCCGCGCATCGAGCGTACCAGCGACATCACATGCCGGTAGCGATCGGGATAATGCTGCAGCAGCCAGTCTCGAAACAGCGGGCTGACCTCGAGCGGCAGTCTGAGGATGACATAACTCGCCTCGGCAGCGCCCGCAGCCTTTGCCGATTCGAGGATGCGCTCCAGCTCGTGGTCGTTCAGCGCCGGGATGAGCGGGGCGGCCATGACTGCCGTCTGGATGCCTGCTTCGGCAAGGGTGCGGATCGTCTCCAGCCGCCGCGGCGGTGTGGCGGCACGCGGCTCCATCGTCCGGGCAAGCTTGCGATCCAGCGTGGTCACCGAGATGCCGACGCGCACCAGGTTCTTAGCTGCCATCTCCTGCAGAATGTCGAGATCACGCAGGATCATCGCCGACTTGGTGACGATCGATACCGGATGGTTCGCCTTGTTCAACACCTCCAGAATGCCGCGCATGATGCGCCATTCCTTCTCGATCGGCTGATAGGGATCGGTATTGGTGCCGATTGCGATCACCCGCACCTTGTAGCCCGGCTTGGCGAGCTCCCGCTCCAGCAGTTTTGCCGCATCGGGCTTGGCAAAGAGCTTCGTCTCGAAATCGAGCCCTGCGGAAAGCCCCATATAGGCGTGTGTCGGCCGGGCGAAACAATAGATGCATCCGTGCTCGCAGCCGCGATAGGGATTGATCGAGCGGTCGAAGGAAAGGTCCGGCGATTCGTTGCGGGTGATGGCCGTGCGCGGCTTCTCGACCTGCACTTCCGTCTTGAATGGCGGCAGCTCTTCCCAGGTCTGCCAGCCATCGTCGACGGTCTCCCGCTGCAGTGGCTCGAACCGACCCGTCGGGTTCAGTCCCGCCCCACGTCCACGCCGCCGGTCGACCTCGACTCTCAGGCCGGAGGACACGATCATCGCATCGGCAATATCTGCCGTATTGGCAGGCGCGAATGCGGCCTGCCCTGCCAGGGACTGCTCTCTCATCGGATTCTCCCGCGGCGGAAAGCCATCGCCTCCGCCCGTTTTGCTGATTAAATTCCTATCCGCAAAATGAGAACAATGCAAGAACAAAATGAGGAAAACGGCGCTGGCAAAAATTTGTGCGGCGCATTATAAATAGTCAATGTTGACGGTTGTTCTCGAATGTCAGGATCAGGAATCTGAACTGGCACAGACTTTATCGGTACTGGTGGCAGGCGCGGTGGAGGGGCTGGTGAGCGATGTGGTCGTGCTCGATCACGGCTCGCGCGACGGCACCTCGCGGGTGGCCGACGCCGCCGGCTGCCGCTTCCATTCGCAATGGGATATCAAGGACATCGTCCGCGCAGCGCGCGGCGAATGGCTGCTCTTCGTCGAGCCGGGCGCCAGACCCCAGGCCGGCTGGATCGATGAGATCGCCGAATATGTCGCGCTGAACAAGCTGCCGGCGCGCTTCACCGCGTCGCGCGGCTACCGGCGCCCGTTTTTCCAGCGTGTCGGCCGAGCCGTGCCGCCGCTGGAACTGGGCTTTCTCCTGCCGAAGAAGCAGGCACTCGCCATTGCCAAAAGCGGCATGCGGCTGACCGAATTCGTCAAGGGGCAGAAGCCGCGCAAGCTCGCGAGCGAACTGATTCCGTCCTGGGTCGCCCGCGCTGCGCGATAGGGCCGCAACGCTCTCCATGAGCAAAAGATGGCGCCCAATAGGATTTCGCGCTATAATTTAAACATGGCGCCGTCGAAGCGCCTCGCTTCGCAACGGAATGGCCATGGAATGCCGGTGAACGGCAGAACAGGTCAGCGACAATCTCCTCTTCTGCCGGGTTCCCGGCGAAAGGAGGTGCGTCATGGCGCGCGGTAGGATCTACGGCGTACGCGGTATGATCTACGGCCTCATGGCCGTCATATTGCCGACATTGGTGATCGCGCATCCGCATTCGGCAGCATCGCAGATGATGCGCAGTTGCGCAGGCCGACCCGAAATCGTCAATTTCCTGGACAAGAATTTCGCCGAAAAGCTCACGGCAGTCGGACTGATCAACCAGAACGCCGTTCTTGAGGTCTATGCCGCCGAAAGCGGCACCTGGACACTCATCGTCACGGATGTTCACGGCATAAGCTGCGTCCTGCTGTCGGGTGACAGCTGGGACACGATGCCCGTCCTGCCAGGCCTTGCGACATAGCGCAGGCACATCGGTCTATTTGGTCGCGCCGCGTTTCAGGTGCTCGTCCAGACGCGGCATGATCTCGACGAAATTGCACGGCACGCTGCGATAGTCGAGCTGTCCTTTCAAAATGCCGTCCCAGGCATCCCGGCAGGCGCCGGGCGAACCCGGCAGCACGAAGATGAAGGTGGCGTTGGCAACACCTGCCGTGGCGCGCGACTGGATCGTCGCCGTGCCGATCTTCTCGTAAGAGATCCGGTGGAAGATGGCGGAAAAGCCGTCCATCCGCTTTTCGAACAAAGGTTCCAACGCTTCGGGCGTCACATCGCGACCGGTAAAGCCGGTGCCGCCCGTGGTGATGACGACGTCTATGTCTTCTCTCTCAGTCCAGGCCTTCACCCGTGCGGCAATCTTTTGGCGATCATCGGGCACGATCCCCCGGTCGACCAGCCTGTGACCTGCCTCGGTGATCCGCGCCGCCAGCGTGTCGCCTGACTTGTCCGTCTCCGGCGTGCGGGTATCCGAGATCGTGAGAACCGCAATGCCGACCGCGATGAAGGGCCGCTTTTCGTCCAGACCTGCCATCATGCGCCTCCCGAACCCGTTTCCGTCGCCTGGAAATACCAGCCAGGGCGCTCGTCGTGAAGAGCTGCCGCCGCATCTTCGGCAACAGTCATGCTCGCAAAGATGCCGAAACAGGTGGCGCCGGAACCGGACATGCGGGTCAAAAGGGCGCCGTGAGCTTGCAGCATCGCCGAGATCTCCGAAATCTCGGGCACGAGTTCGCGCGCCGGCGGCTCCAGGTCGTTGCGGGCAGCAGCAATCGCCGCGAGCCAGTCGGCAGTCTGAGGCGGGCTCGGTGCCAGGCTCAGGGCCGGATTGTTCTTTGTCGCCAGCCGGCGGAAAACCTCAGGCGTCGAGACGCCCTTCAGCGGATTGGCGAGCACCATGGCAAAGGCCGGCAGATCAGGCACAGCTTCGATCTTTTCGCCGATGCCGCGGGCAATCAGCGGCCGGCTCTCCAGGCACATCGGCACGTCGGCGCCGAGCTTCAGCGCCAGCGCGGCAAGCGTCTCCGCCGATAATGTCGTGCCCCAGAGCCGCATCAGCCCGCGCAGCGTCGCGGCGGCATCGGCCGAGCCGCCGCCGATGCCGGAGGCAACCGGCAGGTTCTTTTCGAGATGAATGCGGACGGGAAAGGCGAGGGGACCGATCGCCTCGCGCAGGAGGTCGCGGGCCTTCAGCACCAGGTTGGTGCCGCTGTCGCCGGCAAGTATCTCGCCGAAACGGCCCGACAGGGTGAATGCATCGGCCGGCGACCGCATGAAGTCCAGCCGGTCGCCATGATCTGCGAAGGTCACCAGCATATCGAGCAGATGATAGCCGTCCGGCCGCTGGCCCGTCACATGCAGGGCCAGGTTGATTTTCGCGCGCGCCTCCTCGGAAACGCTAGTGCATGATGCCGAAAAGTGTGAGCGGTTTTCGGACGACATCATGCTCTATTTCTTTGACCTGTATCCGGCCAAGTCCTTTCAGGCATGCCTCCTGCCCGTCAGGATTTTTTGTCGACCGGCGGCGGGATGACGGGCGCCGGATCCGGCTGCTTCTTGTCGGCTGCCTTAGCATCGTCGCTGACGGGAGGCAGGCCGTTGGCGACCTTGTCCTTGATCTTCGGGATCTCGGCAGCTTCGGGCTCGGAGGCGAGCGCCCGGTTCCACTGGTAGACGGCCTCGAGCTTACGCCCGACGCGCCAGTAGGCATCGCCGAGATGGTCGTTGATCGTTGCGTCGCCGGCCTTGATCTGTGCCGCCCGCTCCAACTCGTCGACGGCATCTTCGAAGCGGTTGAGGCGGAAATAGGCCCAGCCAAGCGAATCGATGATGTAGCCGTCGTCAGGGCGAAGATCGACGGCCTTCTTGATCATGCCGAGACCTTCGTCTAGGTTCCGGTTCATGTCGATCCAGGAATAGCCGAGATAGTTCAACACCTGCGGCTGGTCGGGATTGAGCTCCAGCGCCTTGCGGAAGTTCGGTTCCGCCTGGTCCCACTTCTTCAGCCGCTCATAGGCAATGCCGCGCTGGAAGAAGACGCTCCAGTTGGCCCGGCCGGGGATGGGGCCGATGACTTCGACGGCCTTGTCATAATTGGCGGCCATCGCCTGGTAGTCCTTGGCGTCGGAGAGCACGCTGCCATAGGCCAGGTAACTGCGGATGTCCTTCGGATCGGAGGCGATCAGCGCCTGCAGGTGCTTGCGGGCCTCGTCGACCTTACCGCCTTGGGCAAGGGCCAGGCCGAGCTGCAGCTCGGAGATACGCCGCATCGGCGAATTCTCCGGCACTTTCTTGTAGAGCGTGATGGCGCGGTCCATCTGGTTCTGCTTCTCGGCAATGCCGCCGAGCAGCACCAGCGTATCGGCGCTGTTCGGGTCGAGGGCCTTGGCCGTCTGCAGGTAAAGCGAGACGATGTCCTCGGCGCCGTCGCGGTTTAGCGCGCCGCCGACCGAGAAGAGCACGCCGGCGGCACCTTCTTCGGCCGTCTTGACCTGCTGCTCCTGCTTCTCGTTCTTTTCGATACTGTCGCGCAGCGCGTTCAGCGGCGCATAGTTCGGCAATAGGTTGTCGCCGACGGAAACGGCGTCGAGCGCCTTCTGTTTATTGCCTTGTGTTGCTTCGAGGCGTGCAAGCGCCATCACGGCGCGCATGAAGGTGTCGGGCGCCGTTGCGCCTCCCTCCTTGTCGAGCACGGCATCGTTCAGATGCTTTCGGGCGGATTTCACGTCGCCGATGGCGATGGCGATCGCGCCGGCATTGTAATTCTGGAAGATGCGGAACCAGTCCGGCCCCTTCATCTTCTCGACCATCGTGAGCGCTTCCTTGCCGCGGCCGGCGCCGACGCGGGCCCATGCGAGCAGCAGGTCGTTCATCATCCGGTCGAGATCGTTTGGCCCCTTATATTTCAGGATGGCCTCGGCGGACTTGTAGTCGTCGCGGCGCACGGCATCCATGCCGCGCACGATCGTGGTGATACGCTCGACGGAAGGATCGCCCTTCAGGTCATTGGCATATTTGACGCCGTCCTTGATATCGCCATTGAGGAGCAGCGAGATCATCAGCCGCTGGCGAATCTCTGGATTGCCGGGCTCGATCTGCAGCGCCTTCTTGTAAAGTTCGATCGCCGTTTCATAGTCATGATCGACATCGGCGGTGCGCGCGGCGAGAAAGGCGCCGGAGAAAGTGGTGACGCTGTCCGCATCGAAGTGAACGGCCGTGCCGGAATCGTCTGTCTTGGCCGCATCCTCGGCGTTCGCGCCGCCGACACCGCTGAGCGAAAGGACAGCGGCCAGCGCTGCGCTCGTAAGAAGACGGATGGCAATTCTCTGCCGCATTAGGAAACCTTTCTTCGACAGCGTCCCGACAAATGCCGCCGGCCGCAAAACCAGTTGCGATCACTGATTCATAACAGGATGGCTTTTTTGAAGCGGCGCTGCAAGAAAATCAGCCTGCGATCAAGGACGTTTGATCAATTGACGCGCTCGATGCAGAAGTCGATCACTTCCATCAGGGCGGATTTCCAGACCGTATCGGGAAGGGGCGCAAGCGCATCGCGCGCGATCGTGCCGTAATGGATCGCGCGGCCGATCGTGTCGCCGAGCGTGCCGTATTTGGTGATCAGTCCCAGCGCTTTTTCGAGGTTGGCGTCGGTGCTGTTGCCGGCCTCGATTGCATCGCGCCAGAAGGCGCGCTCATCCTCAGTGCCGCGGCGATAGGCGAGAATGACCGGCAGGGTGATCTTGCCCTCGCGGAAATCGTCGCCGACATTCTTGCCAAGATCGGCGGCCTTGCCGCCGTAGTCGAGCGCGTCGTCGACCAGCTGGAAGGCGAGCCCGAGATTCATGCCGTAGGATTTCAGCGCATTGCGGCCGGACCGGCCGGCCTTGGCGACGATCGGCCCGACTTCGGCGGCGGCGGCAAAGAGAGCCGCCGTCTTGGCGCGGATGACCGAGAGATAATCGTCCTCCGTCGTCTCCATGTTCTTGGCGACGGAAAGCTGCAGCACTTCGCCTTCGGCGATCACGCAGGCGGCTGAAGACAAGACGTCCAGCGCATCGAGCGAGCCGACATCGACCATCATGCGGAAGGCCTGGCCGAGCAGGAAATCGCCGACCAGCACGCTTGCCTGGTTGCCCCAGATCATCCGCGCCGTCGATGTGCCGCGGCGCAGATCGCTTTCGTCGACGACATCGTCATGCAGTAGCGTTGCCGTGTGCATGAACTCGACCGATGTGGCGAGCTTGACGTGATTTTCGCCCCGGTAGTCGAACAGCGATGCGGAAGCCAGCGTCAGCATCGGCCGCAGCCGCTTGCCGCCGGACGAGATCAGATGGTTCGCCACTTCGGGGATCATCTGCACGTCGGAGCCGGCCTTGGAGAGAATGAGCTGGTTTACTCGCTCCATATCCGCCCTGGTGAGATCGACCAGCGGCTTTATGGATGCCAGTTTGTTTTTGCTTTCTTCAAGCGGTATGACCACGCCCAACGACCCGGACTCCTATTCATTCATTGCACCTGACAATAGAAAGGGGCGATGGACGCGGCAAGGGGTGAATTGTCGCGCTGAGCGAAATTGAAAGGAAAACGACGGCAAATGCATGAGCTTATCCGCGCCAACGACCCCGTTCTTCTCTCTTATGCCGAGAGTTTGATGAAGGATGCCGGGATTCACTGCTTCATCGCCGATCAGGGCATGAGCGTGCTGGAAGGCTCGCTTGGCATGCTGTCGCGCCGCCTGCTGGTGGATGAGGAGATGGCCGATCAGGCGCGCCGCATCCTCACCGATGCCGGTCTCGGCGGCGAGCTGCGCGAGCGGAAGTGAGCTCCGATGACCGCCACTGACACTGTCGATGCCTTTCATCGCGGCGGCTTCCATGTGGTGCAGCCGAAGGGCAGGGGCCATCGCTCCGGCATGGATGCGATGCTGCTTGCGGCTCTTGTCGCCGACGATCGTCCGGTCAGGGTTGCCGATCTCGGCGCCGGCGCGGGCGCTGCCGGCCTTGCCGTCGCCTCGCGCCTTGCCGATGCAGAGGTGGTGCTTTTCGAACGCTCGGCCGAGATGGCCGATTATGCCCGCCGCAGCATCCTTTTGCCCGGCAATGCCCATGTCGCCGGCCGCGTCAGCGTCATCGAGGCCGATGTGACGCTGACCGCCAAGGCGCGCAACGATGCGGGGCTCACCGATGAGAGCTTCCATCACGTCATCATGAACCCGCCGTTCAACGACGCCGGCGACCGGCGCACGCCGGATGCGCTGAAGGCCGAAGCCCATGCGATGACCGACGGCCTGTTCGAAAGCTGGATACGCACCGCCGGCGCCATCATGATCCCAGGCGGGCAATTGTCGCTGATCGCCAGGCCCCAGTCGATCGCCGAGATCATCACGGCCTGCGGTCGGCGCTTCGGCGGCATCGAGATCACAGCCATCCATCCACGTCAGGGTGAAAACGCCGTACGTATCCTGGTGACGGCGATCAAGGGATCGCGGGCGCGGCTGTCGCTGCGGGCGCCGCTGATCATGCACGAAGAGGGGAGCCACAAGTTCTCCCCTCTCGTCGATGACTTCAACAACGGGCGGGCGGCTTATATGAGACTTTAGATCTCTCGCAATTGCGGACGGAAAACCGCTTCATGCTTTCCCGGATTTGCTTCAGCCGGTGACGAAGTCGAGGAGCAGCTTGACGTTCAGCCCCGCGATCACGATCGCGATCAGATAGGCCAGGCCGCTCAGCCAGCGCGGCGCCACGAGTTCTCCCATCTTGGCCTTGTTGGCGGTAAACATCACCAGCGGGAAGACGGCGAAGGACAGCTGCAGGCTGAGCACCACCTGGGTGAGGATCAAAAGCTCCGCCGTGCCTTGGTCACCATACCAGATGGTGACGATCGCTGCCGGCACGATGGCGATGGCCCGGGTGATCAGCCGGCGCACCCATGGCTTCAGCCGGATCTTGAGGAAGCCTTCCATGACGATTTGGCCGGCAAGCGTTGCCGTTACCGTCGAGTTGAGACCGCAGCACAGAAGCGCGATGCCGAACAGCGTCGGCGCGATGGCGAGACCGAGCAGCGGCGACAGCAGCGAATAGGCATCGCCGAGTTCGACGACGTCGGTCCTGCCGTGCGCATTGAAGGCTGCGGCAGCCAGGATCAGGATCGAGGCGTTGATCAGCAGCGCGAAACAGAGGGCGACCGTCGAGTCGATCGTTGCAAAGGTCAGCGCCTCCTTCTTTTCGGGAACCGTATGGCCGTAGGCCCGCGTCTGCACGATGCCGGAGTGGAGGTAGAGATTGTGCGGCATGACGGTCGCACCGAGAATGCCGAGCGCCAGGTAGAGCATCTCGGGATTGGTGACGATCTCGGTCGTCGGGAAGAAGCCGGTGAGAACCGCGCCCCATTGCGGGTCGGCCAGCAGGATCTGCACGCCGAAGCAGACCGCGATGACGCCGAGCAGCGCGATGATGAAGGCTTCCACCCAGCGGAAGCCGAGCTTCTGCAAAAAGAGGATCACGAAGACGTCGAGCGCGGTAATCAGCACGCCGAGCTCGAGCGGGATGCCCATCAACAGGTTGAGGCCGATCGCCGTGCCAATCACCTCGGCGATATCGGTGGCGATGATGGCGATTTCCGCAAAGGCCCAGAGCGGCAGCGAGACATATTTCGGAAAGGCGTCGCGGCAGGCCTGCGCGAGGTCGCGGCCGGAGGCGATCGCCAGGCGCGCGCAGAGCGATTGCAGCACGATCGCCATCAGGTTGGAAAGCAGCGCGACGGTGAGCAGCGCATAGCCGAATTTCGAGCCGCCGGCGAGCGAGGTCGCCCAGTTGCCGGGGTCCATGTAGCCGACGGCGACCATGTAGCCCGGCCCGGCGAAGGCCGCCGCCCTTCGCCACATCGAGCTGTGACGCCCGGTTCCGACGGTGCGGTAGACATCCGACAGCGACGCTTCTCCGCGTTCGTGCCGCCAGCCGCTCTTTGTATTCGGATTGAGCACGTCCATGCGATTTCCACCTGTTTTATCGTGCACGCACTATGACGAGTTAGAATGATAATGCAAGTCATTCGCAACAACAAATTTAAGCCCGATGTTTTCAGGCCCAATGTTTTCAAGAACGCAGCCATTGCGTTTGCCGTTCCAGCGCATACATGGGTGACGATCGTGCGACCCGAAGCGAAGGATGGGAAATGGCCGGATTCTTGAGAAAACTGATGCCGAAACGGTTCCGCAAGGACGGCATCACCATTCCGGTCGTTCGCCTGCAGGGGACGATCATCAGTGGCGGTGGCCAGTTCCGGCCGATCCTCAACCTTGCCAATGTCTCTCCGGTTCTGGAAAAAGCCTTCGCCATGAAGGACGCACCGGCAGTCGCCATCTCCATCAATTCGCCGGGCGGCTCGCCCGTGCAGTCGCGCCTGATCTTCACCCGCATTCGCGAGCTCGCCCGCGAGAAGCAGAAGAAGGTTCTGGTCTTCGTCGAAGATGTCGCCGCCTCGGGCGGTTACATGATCGCGCTCGCCGGCGACGAGATCATCGCCGACGCCACCTCTATCGTCGGCTCGATCGGCGTCGTCTCCGGCGGTTTCGGCTTTCCCGAGCTCTTGAAGAAGATCGGCGTCGAACGCCGGGTCTATACGGCGGGCGAAAACAAGGTGATCCTCGATCCTTTTCAGCCGGAAAAGGAAAAGGACATCGAGTACCTGAAGAGCCTGCAGCTCGAAATCCACCAGGTCTTCATATCCATGGTGCGCGAGCGGCGCGCCGGCAAGCTGAGGGACGATGCGGCGGTGTTTTCCGGCCTGTTCTGGAGTGGCACGCGCGGCCTTGAACTCGGCCTGATCGACGGCCTCGGCGACATGCGCCAGGAACTGAAGCGGCGCTACGGTCAGAAGACCAAGCTGGAGCTCGTCACCGCCGGCCGCGGCCTGTTCGGCCGCCGGATTCCCGGTGTATCTCCTGTGACACTCGAAGGTGCCGCATCCGGTCTCGCGACGGGGCTTGTCGAAGCGGCGGAAGAGAGAGCATTGTGGAGCCGGTTCGGGCTTTGAGAGGAGCAAGAGAGGGGCATGGCACAGCTTATTACGATCCTGGTCCTGGTTTTCTCAGCCTGGTGGCTCTACCGCCGCTTCGTCTCCGATGCCCGCAAGCTCGCCGAAAAGTCGCGCCGCGCTGAAAAGGAGCGCCAGACCGGCGCGATCGGCACGCTGGTCAAGGACCCGGAGACGGGGGAATACCGGCTGAAGCGCGAGGGAGAATAAGAGGCCTCGCCACTCATCTGCCTCTCATCCGGCAGCGGCTCCGCAGTGCGGGCTTGTGACCCCGTCTGTCCTGCCGCACATCTCCCCACAGGTGGGGAGATCGGCAAGTGGCTAAGGCTTCCCCAAACAACGGAACGCCTGCGCGGAGCCGTTATGAAAGCCGGGACATTCCCCCCAGCCGATCTCCCCCCATGTGGGGGAGATGTCCGGCAGGACAGAGGGGGGTACCCCCGCAGCGCAGAAAGAATTTCTCTTCCCTATCGGCATTCGACGCCTCTCCGCCGCCGCAAAAGTCTTGACCCCCGACGCCCTCCATGGCACCTGTCGCGCCGATAAATCCCAAGCAATCGGTGCCGTTCGATGTCAGCTATCCCAGACCATATGAACCCGAAGCGCTCCTTCCAGGCGCTGATCCTGACCCTGCATAACTACTGGGCGGACAAGGGTTGCGCGGTGTTGCAGCCTTACGACATGGAAGTCGGCGCTGGCACCTTCCACCCGGCCACCACGCTGCGCGCCCTCGGCCCGAAACCGTGGAAGGCGGCCTATGTCCAGCCGTCGCGGCGCCCGTCCGACGGCCGCTATGGCGAAAACCCGAACCGGCTGCAGCATTATTACCAGTACCAGGTCATCCTGAAGCCGAACCCTGCGAATCTGCAGGAGCTCTATCTCGGCTCGCTGGCGGCGATCGGCCTCGATCCGCTGCTGCATGATATCCGCTTCGTGGAGGACGACTGGGAAAGCCCGACGCTCGGCGCCTGGGGCCTCGGCTGGGAGTGCTGGTGCGATGGCATGGAAGTCTCGCAGTTCACCTATTTCCAGCAGGTCTGCGGCATCGAATGCTCGCCGGTCGCCGGCGAACTGACCTATGGCCTCGAACGCCTCGCCATGTATGTCCAGGGCGTCGACAATGTCTATGATCTGAACTTCAACGGCCGCGACGGCGACGAGAAGATCAGCTATGGCGACGTCTTCCTGCAGGCCGAGCAGGAATATTCGCGCCATAATTTCGAATTCGCCAATACCGAGATGCTGCATCGCCACTTCGTCGATGCCGAGAAGGAATGCCGGGCGTTGCTCGATGCCGGCGCCCCCGGCGATAACGCAAACCAGCGCCTGCACAAATGCGTCTTCCCGGCCTATGACCAGTGCATCAAGGCAAGCCATGTCTTCAACCTGCTTGATGCCCGCGGCGTCATCTCGGTTACCGAGCGCCAGAGCTACATCCTGCGCGTGCGTACGCTCGCCAAGGCCTGTGGCGAAGCCTTCCTGCTGACCGACGCCGGCGGCGTCAACCTGGGCAAAGAAGCGGCATAACGCAACAGCTCGCCAGCCGTATCGTCCATATAAACGGCTGGTCGGGCACCCCGAATCCTCACGGATATCGGCGTTTGACGGCAGCCGGCAAAACCGCTTAGTCTCCGCCTCAACTTTACTTCGCTGCGGGGGATTCGCGATGTATATTGCGCTTGGCGTCATCGTTCTGGTCGCGCTCTATCTCGTCTTCGTCTACAACGGCCTGGTTCGCGCGCGGCAGATGGCGGAAGAAGCCTGGTCGGGCATCGACGTCCAACTCAAGCGCCGCGCCGACCTGATCCCGAACCTGATCGAGACGGTCAAGGGTTATGCCGCCCATGAAAAGTCGACGCTCGAAGAGGTGGTTGAGCTCCGCAACAAGGCGCAGGCCGTGCCATCAGGCGATGTCGCGGGCAGGGCGCAGGCGGAAGGGCTGCTTGGCCAGGCGCTCGGCCGGGTCATCGCGCTCGCCGAGGCCTACCCGGATCTTAAGGCCAATGAGAATTTTGCCGAGCTGCAGGCCTCGCTGGAAACCATGGAAGGCGAGCTGCAGATGGCGCGGCGTTATTACAACGGTGCCGCCCGCGACCTGAACGTCAAGGTCGAAAGTTTTCCGTCCAATCTCGTCGCCGGCCAGTTCGGTTTTGCCAAGCGGGAATATTTCGAAATCACCAACGAGGCCGACCGCGCCGTTCCCACCGTGAAATTCTGACGATCCGGCATTTTGCCTTTGCGAGAAAGCGATTAAGAGCAAGGGCAGATCGCGGCCGGCTAGAGCATGTCGCGCAAAAGTGTGCAGCGGTTTTGCGATAACGACATGCGCAAAACCAAAGACCTAAAGCGCGGCAAGCGCTTTAGGGTCGCCCTATGGACGGAAGAACAGCATGACACGCACAGCCAAACTCACGATCATCCCGCCGGGCAGGCCGCTTTCGGGCCGCGCCATGCCGCCGGGCTCCAAGTCGATTACCAATCGCGCGCTTCTGCTCGCCGGTCTTGCAAAGGGAACGAGCCGGCTGACCGGGGCGCTGAAGAGCGACGATACGCGTTATATGGCCGAAGCGCTGCGCGCCATGGGTGTTGCGATCGACGAGCCTGACGATACCAGCTTCGTCGTCACCGGCAGCGGCAGGCTGCTGGCGCCGAAAGCGCCGCTCTTCCTCGGCAATGCCGGCACGGCGACCCGCTTCCTGACGGCGGCTGCGGCTTTGGTCGACGGCACCGTCATCGTCGATGGCGACGAGCATATGCGCAAGCGCCCGATCGGCCCGCTGGTCGAGGCGATGCGCACGCTCGGCATCGACGTCACCGCCGAGACTGGCTGCCCGCCGGTCACCGTCAGGGGCACCGGCCGCTTTGAGGCCGACCGAATCCTGATCGATGGCGGCCTGTCCAGCCAATATGTTTCGGCGCTGCTGATGATGGCGGCCGGCGGCGACCGTCCTGTCGATATCGAACTCGTCGGTGAGGATATCGGCGCGCTTGGCTATATCGATCTCACGACGGCGGCGATGAAGGCCTTCGGCGCCAAGGTCGAAAAGACCAGTCCCGTCATCTGGCGCGTCGAGCCGACCGGCTACCGGGCCGCCGATTTCATCGTCGAGCCGGATGCATCCGCCGCGACCTATCTCTGGGCGGCCGAAGTGCTGAGTGGTGGCAAGATCGATCTCGGCGTGCCGAACGATGCCTTCACCCAGCCGGATGCCAAGGCCTACGAGGCGATCGCCAAATTCCCGCATCTGCCGGCTAAAATCGACGGCTCGCAGATGCAGGATGCGGTTCCGACGATCGCGGTGCTTGCCGCTTTCAATGAGACGCCGGTCCGCTTCGTTGGCATCGCCAATCTGCGAGTCAAGGAATGCGACCGCATCCGCGCCCTGTCCACGGGGCTCAACAACATCCGCGGAGGCCTGGCCGTCGAGGACGGCGACGATCTGATCGTCCATTCCGATCCTGCTCTCGCCGGTCAGACGCTGCCGGCGGAGATCGACAGCTTCGCCGATCACCGCATCGCCATGAGTTTCGCACTCGCCGCGCTGAAGATCGACGGCATCACCATTCTCGATCCCGACTGCGTCGGCAAGACCTTCCCCGCCTACTGGCGGACACTGGCAGCACTTGGCGTGACCTATCAGGACCAAGATTGACGAAACACGCAGCCGAGGCTGCCGGCGGGGAGACAGGGATGGGGCGTCGGTTTTTCGGATTTTGCTTTGCACTCCTGTTGATGCTTGCCGCCACCGCGGCCTTTGCCGCCGAGGTGATCGACAGTTTCGCCTCCGATATCACGCTCGACAAGAACGGCGCGATGTCGGTGACGGAGACGATCACCGTCAATGCCGAGGGAAATCAGATCAACCACGGCATCTTCCGTGACTTCCCGCTCTATTTCAGCGATGCCGCGGGCCGTCGCCGCAGCGTCGATTTCGATATGGTCTCGGTCCAGCGCGATGGCGAGGACGAGCCCTGGCACACCGAATCGATATCAGGCGGTATCCGCATCTATGCCGGTTCTGCCGATGTGACGGTAACGCCGGGCCGTCATCGATATGTCTTCACTTACAGGACCAATCGCCAGATCCGTTATTTCGACGATCATGACGAACTCTATTGGAACGTCACCGGCAATGGCTGGATCTTCCCCATCCGCTTGGCCACCGCGGCGGTGAAGCTGCCGCCCGGCGTCGGCGCGACGGAGACGATCTTCTTCACCGGCCCCGAGGGCGCGACGGGAAAGAATGCCCGCGCCAGCGAGACCGGCGCCGGGCTGGTCTTTTCCACCACCATGCCCCTTGGCCCCAACGAAGGCCTGACCTTTGCAATCCGCATGCCGAAAGGGTCGATCGATCCGCCGAGCGCGGACATGGAAAGCACATGGTGGTTGAAGGACAACCGCAATTATTTCATCGGCTTCGGCGGCCTGATCCTCGTTTTCGCTTACTACACCCGCTCCTGGCTGAAGGTCGGCCGTGATCCCGCCCGTGGTGTCGTCGTGCCGCGCTGGGACGCGCCTGACGGCATCTCGCCGGCGCTGGTCAACTACATCGACAATAAGGGCTTCTCCGGCGAGGGCTGGACGGCGCTGTCCGCCACCGCGCTCAATCTTGCCGTCCGCGGTTACGTCAAGCTGGAAGACCTGAAGAACTCGATCGTCATCCAAGGCACCGGCAAGCCGCTCGGCAAGGAGAAGTTCCAGGCCGGCGAGATCGAATTGCTGAGAGTTGCCGGCGGAGCCGGCGCGACGCTGACGATCGACAAGGCCAATGGCGAGCGGGTGAAGTCCGTCGGCCAGGCATTCCGCTCGGCGATCGAGAAGGAGCATCGCGGCAAATATTACAATTCCAACCTGATCTATACCGCAGGCGGCATCGCGCTCAGTGCCGCGGCCCTGGTGATCCTGTTCGTCTTCGGTTCGCTGGAGCCCGACACCATCGCGGTGATGCTGATCCCGATCGTCATCTCGGTCTTCGTTTCGGTCTTCGTCGCCGGCCTCGTCAGGTCGCTGCATCGCGGCAAGTCGCTGTTCGGCAAGATCATCGCCATCATCTCCGCCGCGATCGGCGTCTTCGTCGGCATCAGCATCCTGGCGACCATGGGGCTGGCGCTTGCCTCCTCCTTGGTGGAACTGCACGAAACGCCGATGCTCTTTGCTGTCGGCGGCATCGTGCTTTTGAACATCCTCTATTTTTTCATCATGGGCGCGCCGACCCCGCTCGGCGCCAAGATGATGGACGGCATAGACGGCCTGCGCCAATATCTGACGCTTGCCGAAAAAGACCGGATGAACACGGCTGGCGCCCCGGAAATGTCGCCGCGGCATTTCGAGACGCTGCTGCCCTATGCGGTGGCGCTCGGCGTCGAAAAGCCCTGGTCGCGCACCTTCGAAACCTGGCTTGCGGCAGCTGCTGCCGGCGCGGCTGCCGCCTATGCGCCCGCCTGGTATTCCGGCAACTTCAACAGTGGCAGCTTCTCCGATCGCATAGGCGGCTTTTCCTCGTCGATGGCCTCGACCATCGCGTCGACAATTCCCGCGCCACCGCCGTCGAGCTCATCCTCCGGTTTTTCCGGCGGCGGCTCGTCCGGCGGCGGTGGTGGAGGCGGTGGGGGCGGGGGCTGGTAAGCTTTCCTGCTTGACCTTTCGGCCCCTGGCCCTTAACCGCCAGACAGAAAAGGAAAGGGTGGCGCATGAAGGTTCTGTTGATCGGATCGGGCGGACGCGAGCACGCACTCGCCTGGAAGCTGGCGCAATCGCCGTTGATGAGCGAATTCTATGCCGCGCCCGGCAATCCCGGCATTGCCGAACATGCCATCCTCGTGCCCTTGAATATCGAGGATCACGAAGCGGTCGCGGCCTTCTGCAAGGACAAGGCGATCGATTTCGTCGTCGTCGGCCCGGAGGCGCCGCTGGTTGCCGGCCTCGCCGACCGGCTGCGCGCCGATGGCCTGGCGGTCTTCGGTCCTTCCGCTGCCGCCGCCCAGCTCGAGGGTTCCAAGGGCTTCACCAAGGATATCTGCGCCCGCTACGATATTCCGACAGGCGCCTACCAGCGCTTCAACAATGGACCGAAGGCGAAAGCCTATATCCGCGCCGAGGGCGTGCCGATCGTCGTCAAGGCCGACGGCCTTGCCGCCGGCAAGGGCGTGACCGTCGCGATGACGCTCGATGAAGCATTGGCCGCCGTCGACGACTGCTTCGAGGGTGCCTTTGGCGCTGCCGGCGCCGAAGTCGTCGTCGAAGCCTATCTCGATGGCGAGGAGGCGAGCTTCTTCTGTCTCTGCGATGGCAAAAATGCGCTGCCGCTCGCAACCGCCCAGGATCACAAGCGGGTGGGCGAGGGCGATACCGGCGTCAATACCGGCGGTATGGGCGCCTATTCGCCGGCGCCTGTCATGACCGCCGAAATGGTCGAGCGGACGATGAAGGAGATCATCGAACCGACGATGCGCGGCATGGCCGAAAGCGGCCATCCCTTCTCCGGCGTCTTTTTCGCCGGGCTGATGATCACCAAGAAGGGGCCGGAGCTGATCGAATACAATGTCCGCTTCGGCGATCCCGAATGCCAGGTGCTGATGATGCGGTTGAAGAGCGATCTCCTGCCGCTGCTGCTCGCCACCGCCCACGGCACGTTGGATCAGGTCAACGCCGAATGGAGCGACGATCCGGCACTGACGGTGGTCATGGCCTCGAAGGGTTATCCCGGCGCCTACGAGAAGAATACACCGATCCTCTCCCTGCCCGACGCAGGCGAGGGTGAGAAGGTGTTTCATGCCGGCACGGGTCTGAAGGATGGCGCATTGGTTGCGACCGGCGGCCGCGTGCTGAGCGTCACCGCGTCAGGCGGCACGGTCGCCGAGGCCAAGGACCGCGCCTATGCGCTGCTTGACAAGGTGAGATGGGAAAACGGCTTCTGCCGGCGCGACATCGGTTGGCGGGCGATCGAGCGCGAAAGCGGCTTGGAATGAGTATAAACCGCCGCGTTCTTTAAATTTTTACCCTTTCCCCTGACGGGATGGAAACAAAGCTGCGCTAATTTGCTCCGAAGGTGAGACGGAGTAACTTTGATGCGTCAGATTTTCCTCGGTGCGGCAATCCTGCTGATGGCAGGTTCTGCAATGGCGTCCTCGATAGAGGTGGTTAGCAAGACCGCGTCGTCCGCTGAAGGCAGCATCGTCACCGAAAGCTGCGCCCATTGCCCGCCACTCCAGGCCGAGCTGACCAAGAGGGACTATACGGTGCCGGAGCTCAAGCCTGGCGTCCTCCAGGCGAGTGAAATCCGAGATGTCGGCGGCGAAAAGAAGATCTATCGTACCGAAGGCTGGATGGGCGGCTCGCCCGTCGTCTTCGTCAGCAAGGCGACCCCGGAAGCGATGCTTGCCGCGGCGCCTTCCGCCCCGCCTGTCGACGGCATCGACATGAATGCGACGACGGCGGCCGTCATCGGCGGCGACGCCAAGCCCGTTGCCGCCGGCATGGCGGAACAACCGGCAGCCCTTAACGTTTCCGAATTCAAGCTGCGTTTCTAAAGCATGTCGCGCAAAAGTGCGCGGCGCTTTAAAACCAAAATTCCCTGCCCCTGCCTGATCAAGGTTTCGATCGATTGGGGTTCCACCACCGGTGGACCGAATGCACCCTCGATGAGCAGCGAGGGTGCATTCTTGTTTTGATATGCTGAGATCCGGCGGTTTTGCTTTGTAAATTACCCCTCGATTTTTAGGGAAACTCGCGCCGCGATCAATAAAGTTAAAGCTTTTTTATAGGGTGAGCATCAAATTGTTCCTTACCCGGTCGCAGCATGTTTGTTCTAGCAGCGGTAGACGCGTCCTCTCTTTGGCGCGCTCGCACAGGCGGTAGAAAACCGCACCGGAATGCAGCCATCCATTCCCGTTGCGAGGCGTCATGAAAAATTTGAAGATATCGAAGCAGCTCATATTGCTGGTCGTCGGCCTGATGATCGCCTTTGCGATCGCCACCTCCCTGCAGATCCGCTCCTCGGTCGATGCGATCTACAAGGAGCGTTACGACATGCTGCGCGCCGAGGTTCAGTCGGCGGTCTCCGTTCTCAAGCTTTACCAGGCCAAGGTCACATCAGGCGAAATGACGCTGGAGGATGCCCAGAAGCAGGCCTACACCACCGTCAACGGGATGAAATACGATCCGGACGGCTATTTCTTCGGCTATAGCTACGACGTCCAGATGATGTTCCATTACGACGCTGCGAAAGTCGGGCAGAACCTGAAGGCTCAGCCGGACAGCAAGGGCAAGCTCTATCGCGAAGAGCTGGTTAAGCTCGGGCAGCAGCGCGGTGGTCTCGTCGAATATTATTCCACCAGCAAGCCGGGCCAGCCGGCCGGCGATTACCGCAAGACGGCCTATGGGCAGGCCTTCGAACCCTGGAAGGTCGTCGTCGTCACCGGCGTCTACATGGACGATCTCGATACTCAGGTAAACAGGACGATCCTGACTGCACTGTCCGGCAGCATCGTCCTGTTCTTCCTTGCCATGGCCGCCGCCTACTTCGTCATCCGCGGCATATCGGGACCTCTCAACAACGTCCATGCCGCTCTGAAGGCTGTCGCCGAAGAGGATGTTTCGATCGCCATCCCGCATATCGGCATGAACAATGAAGTGGGCATGATGGCCAAGGCGACGCAGTCGCTGCAGGAAAAGATCAGGGAACGCCATGCGATGTCCGATCGCGAGGCGGCCCAACAGCTGGCGCTGGAAAGCGAGCGCGAAAACAATCTGCGCCGGCAGCAGGACGAAGCTACGCTGCAGGCGCGGGTGGTGACGACGATCGGCCAGGCGCTGGAGATGATCGCCCGCGGCGATCTCACCGTCCGCTGCGCCGATCTCGGCCAGAAATACGCCGCCCTTCGCGATAACTTCAACGATGCGCTGTCGCATCTCGAAGCCGCCATGGCCAAGGTCAGCGCCAAGGGCACCGATATCGGCACCAGCAAGGAAGAGATCCGCCGCGCTTCCAACGAGCTGTCGCAGCGCACCGAGCGCCAGGCCGCCAGCCTGGAAGAAACCTCAGCCGCACTCGATGAACTGACCGTCGCCGTCCGCCAGACCGCCGATGGCGCCCATGAAGCCAGCAAACGCGTCCACTCGGTCAGCACCGAGGCGACCCACAGCGATGCGATCGTCACCCAGGCGATCGAGGCGATGAGCGGCATCGAGAAGTCGTCGTCGGAGATCACCAAGATCATCGGCGTCATCGACGAGATCGCCTTCCAGACCAATCTGCTGGCGCTGAATGCCGGCGTCGAGGCAGCGCGCGCCGGTGAAAGCGGCAAGGGTTTTGCGGTTGTCGCCCAGGAAGTCCGTGAGCTTGCCCAGCGCTCCGCCGCTGCGGCCAAGGAGATCAAGGATCAGATCGCCCGCTCCTCCAGCCAGGTCGACCACGGCGTCCGTCTGGTCGGCGAGGCAGGCGAGGCGCTGAAGCGCATCTCCGACCAGATCAAAGCCGCCAATGAGATCGTCGCCAAGATCGCCCACAGCGCCTCCGAACAGGATACGACGCTGCGCTCGATCTCCTCGTCGATGAACCAGCTCGATGCCGCCACCCAGCAGAATGCCGCCATGGCCGAGGAGACCACGGCATCGGCCGAAACACTCGCCAGCGATACCGACGAGCTGATCGACCTCATCCGCGGCTTCCGCGTCAGTGGGGCCAACACAGCTACCGCTGCACATCAGGGTCGCCGCGCCGCATAAACGGCGCGGGAACAATAAGAAATTTTATCACCAAATTCTTAGCGGCCGTCGGTTCTCCGGCGGCCGTGCCATTTTGAAGCTCATCGCGCGATACGTTCGATCAACAGTTCGATTTCGCGATCGGAAAACACTTCGACACCGGCTGCTTTCAGCGCCGCCGCCGTCACGCCATTACCGGCCTGCTTGCGGCCGGAAAACGTGCCGTCATAAATGAAACCGGATCCGCAGGACGGGCTGCCGTCGATGAGCAGCGCATAGTGGCAGCCGGTCTGCCTCGCGAGCGCCACGGCATTCTTTGCTGCCCGCAGGAACTCTTCCGTTACGTCGGCGCCCGTCAGCTCGACAACCCGCGCCTTGCCGGCCAGCACCTCTTCGCCGCTTGCCGCCTCTGCGATCTCCGCCGGCGGCCGCGGCACCGTCATGCCCGCCGACATCTCCGGACAGATCGTCACCAGCCGGCCCTCGGCCCGCCATGTCTCGATCGCCGGATGAAGCAACGGCTTCGCTCGCCCGTCATACCGAACGGCGTGGCCCATGAGACAGGCGCTGACGAGAATCTTGCTCTGCATGTCTCTTGAATAGCGCCGCGGCGGCGGCAATGCCAGCGTTGGATAGCCGCTCTTCAAGGGGTAACGACTGCACCAGCCCCTCATCCGCCTGCCGGCACCTTCTCCCCGCTCGCGGGGCGAAGGGGATAGCCGCAACCTCTCCGTTCCTCGCCCACCTCTCGTAGGGCACGTTCCCTCGCCCCGTTACGGGGAGAGGGTTAGGGTGAGGGGCAGATGTTTTTGAGACGGCGCAACATCGGCGCCAAACGTATTTAACGCCAGCACCCACGTGGCAAGCGCCGCGTGCGTACTGGCAACATCACCCCGAAATCTTCGAGAAATCCGCAACCGTCCCCGTCGCCTCGCGGATCAGCCGCAGCAAAGCGAGACGGTTGGCGCGGATGGCGGCGTCCTCGTCGTTGACGAGTACCTCTTCGAAGAAGCGGTCGACCGGGCCGCGCAGCTTGGAGAGCGCTTCCATCGCCGAGCGGAAATCCTCACCGGCAACGGCGTCCGAGGCATCCTTCGAGGCGCTGGAGATTGCGGTGAAGAGCTCCTTCTCGGCATCGAGCTTCAGAAGCGCTGGCGAAACGCCGTCGGCGATCACGGTGCCCTTCTTTTCCTCGGCGGCGAGCAGCTGCGTCGCGCGTTTGGTGCCGGCAAGCAGGTTCTTGCCGTCTTCCGAGGTGATGAAGGCCGTCAGCGCTTCGACGCGGCGCGCCACCATCAACAGGTCGTCGGCATCAGGCGTCAGCACGGCGTCGATCAGATCGTGGCGGGCGCCCTGGTCGCGCAGATAGACCTTGAGACGGTCGTGGAAGAAGGAGAGCAGGTCGCCATCCCTGGTCGTTGCCATCAGCGGCAGGCGGATCCTTCGCTCGAGCAGGATCCTGACGACACCGAGTGCAGCGCGGCGCAGCGCAAACGGATCCTTCGACCCGGTCGGCTTTTCTTCGATCCCCCAGAAGCCGATCAGCGTATCGAGCTTGTCGGCAAGGGCGATGGTGATCGCCACTCTGTCCTCCGGCACGCGGTCCGACGGACCCTGGGGCTTGTAGTGGTCCTCGATCGCTGCGGCAACGGAGGCATTCTCGCCCTGCAGCACTGCATATTTGCGGCCCATCAAGCCCTGCAGCTCCGGGAATTCGCCGACGGCTTCGGTGCGCAGATCGGCCTTGGCGAGCACGGCGGCGCGATCGATGAGAGCCGCGTCGGCGCCGGTGATATCAGCCAATTCCTTGGCCAGCGTGCGGATGCGGGCGACGCGTGCGCCCTGCGTGCCGAGCTTGGCATGGAAGGTCACATTGAGCGCATCGAGCTTGGCCATGCGCTGGTCGAGCGGCTTGTTGATGTCGAGGCCGAACTTTGCCGCCGAAGCCGTGAGCGTATCGAGATCCGGCAGATTGCCCTGGTCGCGCTTCCAGAAATGCAGCGCATCGGAAAGCCTTGCCCGCACCACCTTGCCGTTGCCGTGGACGATTTCCTTGCCGCCGTCGCTTGCCTGGATGTTGGAGACGAGGATGAACTTGTTCGACAGCGTCTCGCTGCCGCTCGCGCGCGTCACGAAACATTTCTGGTTGGTCTTGATCGTCAGCCGGATGATTTCGGAGGGGATCGAGAGATAATCCTCCTCGAAACTGCCCATCAGCACCTGCGGCAATTCGACGAGGCCGGAGACTTCTTCCAGCAGACCTTCGTCTTCCACCAGCTCCAGCCCGTTGGCAAAGGCGATGTCGCGGGCATCGTGCAGGATGATGTCTTTGCGTCGCTCGGCGTCGAGGATGACCTTCGCCTTTTCCAGGTTCGCCGCATAATCGTCGAAGCGCCGCACGGTGATCGCCTCGGGCGCATGGAAGCGATGGCCGTAGGTGATGTTGGAAGCGGTGATGCCGTCGATCTCGAAGGGGATGACGGTAGTCTCTTCATGCTCCGGGCCGAAGGTACAGACGATCGACTGCAGCGGCCGCACCCAGCGCAGGGCGCCGGGCTTCGACGAGGCCTTGCCCCAGCGCATCGATTTCGGCCAGGGAAAATCTCGGATGATGCCGGGCATAATATCGCTGACAATCTCTTCCGTCGCGCGGCCGGGCTTGGAGATGACCGCGACGTAGAAATCGCCCTTCTTCGGATCGCTCACCACCTGCGCCTCGGAAACCGAGGAAAGCCCGGCGCCGCGCAAAAAGCCTTCAATCGCCTTCTCGTTGGCGTCGGTGCGCGGTCCCTTGCGTTCCTCGCGCACATCGGCGGAGCGTGCCGTCAGGCCATGGATGTCGAGCGCAAGCCGCCGCGGCGTCCAGTATTCGCGTGCGCCCTCGTAGGACAGACCCGCTTCGACAAGCGCATCGGTGACGAGCTTCTTCAGGTCGCCGGCAGCCTTGCGCTGCATGCGGGCCGGAATCTCTTCGGAGCGGAGTTCGAGAAGAAGGTTTGGCATGTCGAATTTCCTTGCCTCCCGCGACAGGGGAGGGATGGCATAGGCGCCGGGTCAAAACGTTGCTTCTGCTAGCAAAGAATGGCGCATCTGCACAACCGCAAAATCGCCGTCTTTCCGGCCTGCTTATCCTGTGGATCGGCGCTCGGCCGTAAACTCCAACATTGCCTTGCCGCTTTTCGCCGCTATGGTCCCGCCACCTCTGACGAAACAGGAAATCTCATGGCCGCAGACCTCCGTTTTCTCGCAGCCCGCATCTCCGCCGAAATCAACGCCCGGCCCGAACAGGCCAAAGCCGCCATCGAGCTGCTCGACGAGGGCGCAACCGTGCCCTTCATCGCCCGTTACCGCAAGGAAGTGACGGGTGGGCTGGATGATACGCAGCTGCGCAATCTCGCCGAGCGGCTGGTGTATCTGCGCGAACTCGAAGCCCGGCGCGACGCGATCGTCGAATCGATTACCGGCCAGGGCAAGATGACCGACGAGCTGATGGTGAAGGTCGCAGGCGCCGAAACCAAGGCCGAGCTGGAAGATCTCTACCTGCCCTACAAGCCGAAGCGCCGCACGCGGGCCGAAATCGCCCGCGAACGCGGCCTCGGCCCGCTCGCCGAGACGATCCTTGCCGACCGCGCCAGGGAACCGGCGGCATTGGCCGAAGGCTTCATCACAGCTGATGTGCCCGATGTGAAGACGGCGCTGGAAGGCGCGCGCGACATCATCGCCGAAGGCATTGCCGAAAATGCCGACCTGCTCGGCAAGCTGCGCGCCCATATGCGCCAGGCCTCGCTGCTGAAGGCGAAAGTCGTCGACGGCAAGCAGGCGACGGGCGAGAAGTTTTCCGACTATTTCGACCATTCCGAACGCTGGGCGACCGCCCCCGGCCACCGCGCGCTCGCCATGCTGCGCGGCTGGAACGAGGAGGTGCTGACGCTGACGATCGAGGCCGACGCCGAGACGACTTCTCCGAACAAGCCGGTCGAACGCATGATCGTGGCGGCCTACGAGATCGGTACGAGCCGTCCCGGCGACCGCTGGCTGATGGAGGTCGCAAGCTGGACCTGGCGCGTCAAGCTTTCCATGTCGCTCTCGCTCGACCTGATGCGGGAACTGCGCGAAAGGGCCGAAGAGGAGGCGATCCATGTCTTCGCCCGCAATCTCAAGGACCTGCTTTTGGCAGCGCCCGCCGGCTCGCGCGCGACGATGGGTCTCGACCCCGGCATCCGCACTGGCGTCAAGGTCGCCGTCGTCGACGGCACCGGCAAGGTGGTGGCGACATCGACCGTCTATCCCTTCCAGCCGAGGAACGATGTGCGCGGTGCCCAGGTCGAGCTCGCATCGCTGGTCCGCAAGCACAATGTCGAGCTGATCTCGATCGGCAACGGCACCGGCAGCCGCGAAACCGAAAAGCTGGTGGCCGACATGCTGGCCGAGTTGCCGGCGCCGAAGCCGACCAAGGTCATCGTGTCGGAAGCCGGCGCCTCGGTCTATTCCGCCTCGGCGACCGCAGCGGCAGAATTCCCCGATCTCGACGTGTCGCTGCGCGGCGCCGTCTCCATCGCGCGGCGCCTGCAGGATCCGCTGGCCGAACTCGTCAAGATCGAGCCGAAGTCGATCGGCGTCGGCCAATATCAGCATGACGTCGACCAGCAGAAGCTGTCGCGTTCGCTCGATGCCGTGGTGGAAGACGCGGTGAATGCCGTCGGTGTCGACCTCAACACGGCGTCAGCGCCGCTGCTCGCGCGTGTCTCCGGCCTCGGCCCGTCGATCGCCGACGCTATCGTCCGCCACCGCGACAGCGAGGGCCGTTTCGAGACGCGAAAGGATCTCCTGAAGGTCGCCAGATTGGGCGGCCGCACCTTCGAGCAATGCGCCGGGTTCCTGCGCATTCCCAACGGCAAGGAGCCGCTCGATTCCTCCTCGGTGCATCCGGAGGCCTATGGCGTCGCCAAGAAGATCGTCGCCGCCTGCGGCCGTGATCTGCGCGCGCTGATGGGCGATAGCGCCGTGTTGAAATCGGTCGATCCGCGCCAGTTTATCGACGAGAAATTCGGTCTGCCGACGGTCAGGGACATTATCGCAGAGCTGGAAAAGCCCGGCCGCGACCCGCGTCCGAGCTTCAAGACCGCGACCTTTGCCGAGGGAGTCAACGAAATTTCCGACCTGAAGCCCGGCATGGTGCTGGAAGGCACGGTGACCAACGTCGCCGCCTTCGGCGCCTTCGTCGATATCGGCGTGCACCAGGATGGTCTGGTGCACGTGTCCCAGCTTGCCGATCGTTTCGTCAAGGACCCTCACGACGTCGTCAAGGCCGGCGACGTCGTCAAGGTGCGTGTTGTTGAAGTCGATGCCAAGCGCAAGCGCATCGCTCTCTCGATGAAACGTGATGACGGCTCTTCAGCGCCGCCGCCGCGTGGTGATTCTCGCGGAAGTCAGGGTTCCCGGCCACAGAACGAGCGCCGGCCGGCGGCGCAGAAAGCCGAAAGCCAGGGTGCATTCGGTGCAGCACTTGCCGAAGCCATGAAGCGAAAATAAGGGTTTAGCCGGAATTTCGGCAAAAATGCAACAGTTTGGCAGCGTTCTGAGCGGAGTGCTAAATCCGGCGCTTGTAAGGCGAAAGAGAGCGATTAAGTTGATGTGACCATCCTGTCACATTTGCGAGGCGTCCATGGCGTCGGCATTCTTATCGATCGTCCAGCAAATCGTCCGCAAGGGTTCGTTGAAACTTACCCTTGCCAATGGCGAAACCCACATTATCGGCGACGGCACCGGTGAAACCGTTGTCGCCCGCCTTGCCGATCAGGAGGCCGAGGACGCCATCCGGCGCGACCCGACCATGAAGCTCGGCGAAATGTACATGCAAGGCCGGTTCATTCTCGAACAGGGCAACATCTATGATTTCCTGTCGCTGGTGAAGCAGAACACCACCAACGAGATCTTCGATTTCAAGATGGCGGCACTGCTCCTCGGCCGCATTGCCTGGCAGCAGCTGAAGAGCCGCGTGCCGGTCAATCGCAACAAGCACAATGTCGCCCATCATTACGACCTGTCGGCCAAGCTCTTCGATCTTTTCCTCGACGAGGACTGGCAATATTCCTGCGCCTATTTCGAGCCGCCGGGCATTGGTCTCGACGAGGCGCAGCTCGCCAAGAAGCGCCATATCGCCGCCAAGCTTCTGCTCGAGCCGAACCAGCGCATCCTGGAGATCGGCTCCGGCTGGGGCGGCATGGGCATGTACCTGACGGAGGCGACGGAAGGTGCCGAGTTCACCGGCATCACGCTGAGCGAGGAGCAGCTCAAGGTCTCGCGTGCGCGCGCCGAAAAGCGCGGCCTTGCCGACCGTGTGCGTTTCGAACTGCAGGACTACCGCACCATGACGGGCAGGAAGTTCGACCGTATCGTCTCGGTCGGCATGTTCGAACATGTCGGCATCGGCCACTACGGCAATTTCTTCCGCAAGGTATCGGATCTCCTCGATGACAACGGCGTCATGGTGCTGCATTCGATCGGCCGCCCCAAGCCGAGCTTCGGCACCAATGCCTTCATCGAGAAATACATTTTCCCGGGCGGCTACATCCCTTCCGTCGGCGAGGTCGTGCCGCCGCTTGAAAAGGCCGGGCTGCTGGTCAAGGATATCGAAATCCTGCCGCTGCATTATGCCTATACGCTGCGTCATTGGCGCGAGCGTTTCGTGGCGCGCAAGGCCGAAGCGGTGGCACTTTACGACGAGCAGTTCTTCCGCATGTGGGAATTCTATCTGGCGGGTTCCGAAATGGGCTTCCGCTGGGACGAGCTTTTCATCCTGCAGATCCAGATCGCCAAGAACCAGTTCGCCGTTCCCGACAATCGCAGTTACATTGCGCGGAATGAAGCGAAGTTGAAGGAATTCGAGGCGAGGCGCGCCCCGCTCGAAAAGGTGACATTCTGATCCCCCGGAAATGCCGCTTCCGCTGGCGATTTTGCCGAGGAGCCAATTCTCATGAAAGGTTGTGCCGATGAGCAGTGCGTTTCCCGAGATCTACCTGGTCCGCCACGGCGAAACCGAATGGAGCCTGTCGGGGCGGCATACCGGACGCAGCGATATTCCCTTGACGGCGAACGGCGAGGCCGCCGCCCGCAAACTCGCCGACCGGCTGGCGGGCCTTAGCTTCTCCGCCGTCTGGTCGAGCCCGTCCGAGCGGGCCCGCAAGACCTGCGCGCTCGCCGGGTTCGGATCGGGCGCGGTGATCAACGACGATCTCGCCGAATGGGACTACGGCTCTTATGAAGGCATCACCACCAAGGCGATCCTTGCCAACCGCCCCGGCTGGCAGCTCTTTCGCGACGGCTGCCCGAAGGGCGAATTCGCCGCCGATGTCGGCGATCGCGCCGACGCCGTGATTAGCGGACTTCGTCAAACGGCCGGCACCATCCTGGTCTTTTCGAGCTCGCATTTCCTGCGCGTCCTCGCCGCCCGCTGGCTCGGCCTGCCGCCGGAAGACGGCTCCCGTTTCGTACTCGATACGGCCAGCATCAGCGTGCTCGGCTACGAGCACGATCTGACCGAGCCGGTCATCCGCCGCTGGAACCAGCGGTAAAAACCAGACGCAGTCGTCTGCCTGGTTAACATTGGGGTAACGACATCAGGATAGATGTAGCGACCGCCGCCCTCCGCGGCTTTGTTTTTGCGTTTTCTGGAGTGTGGACGTGTCTCATCGATCAGTCGTATCGATCTCTTTGGCTATTGCCCTTTTATCTGCTGGCTCGGCGGCCGCCCAGGAAAGCGGCCAGCACTTCTGGTCCGGCGACTGGTATTTGAGCGTCGGCGTCGCTGGCTTCTCCGCCCCGAAATTCGAGGGCTCGTCGCACAATGAATTCAAGTTCAGCCCGTTGATCTCGGTCGGTCGCCAAGGCGCCGGCCCGCGTTTTTCCTCGCGCAACGACAATCCGTCCTTCGCCCTCATCGACAAGGGCGCTTTCCGCGCCGGCATCGTCGGCAGGTTCGTGCCGTCGCGCGATGACGGCGACGGCAGCGAGCTGAAGGGCTTGAAGAAGGTCAAATGGGGGGCGGAAGCCGGCGGTTTCGTCGAGGTCTACCCGACAGATTTCCTTCGTGCCCGCGCCGAAGTCCGCCAGGGCATCCGCTCGCATGACGGCATCGTCGCCGATCTCGCGGTCGATGCCTTCACCGATATCGCCCCCGACCTCCAGCTATCAGGCGGCCCGCGTGCGACCTTCGCCACCAGCGGCTATTACGACGCCTATTATGGCGTCAACGCCAAGCAGGCGGCGGCAAGCGGCCTTGATCCCTATAAGCCGTCGTCTGGCATCCAATCCTATGGCGCAGGCGCGGCGCTGACCTGGAAGGCGACGGAAAACCTCTCGGCAAGTTCCTTCCTCGAATATAAGCGGCTGGCAGGCCCTGCCGCCGACAGCAGCCTCGTGCGTGACCGCGGCTCGAAGAACCAGGTCCTGATCGGCGTCTCGGCGACCTACAAGTTCAATTTCTCACTGCAGTGATTGACGCGGCTGCGCATCCCATCTCAGATGCGCAGCGCTGTAATGCTTTGAATTGCCCTATAATTTCACCGTTGGATCAGAATCGATCCAACGGTGATGCAAATGGCAGTGCAATGATCGCTTCTTGACCGCATCGACGGCCCGCCGCTAGATGAGCGGCATGCACGATACCGGCGACTTCAACCATCGCGTCTCCGACGCACCTTCCGATAACTGGGTCTACCGGATCCTGCCGCCATGGCTTTGGCCTTATGCACAGCTCGCACGCTGGGACCGCCCCATCGGCTGGCAGCTCTTGATGTGGCCGTGCTTCTGGTCGGCGACACTTGCGGCCAATGCGGCGATCGGCGAGGGGATCTATTCCGGCAGCTTGCTGGTGTCTCATTTGTTCCTTTATTTCATCGGCGCGGTCGCCATGCGCGGCGCCGGCTGCACCTATAATGATCTCGTCGACCACGAGATTGACATGGAAGTGGCGCGCACGCGGTCGCGTCCGCTGCCCTCCGGCCGCGTCACGCGCGCCCACGCGAAAATCTTCATCGGCCTGCAGGCGCTGGTCGGCCTCATCGTGCTGTTGCAGTTCAACTGGCTCAACGTCTTCCTCGGCGTGCTCTCGCTCGGGATCGTGGCGTTCTATCCCTATGCCAAACGTTTCACCGACTGGCCGCAATTCTACCTCGGACTTGCCTTCTCCTGGGGCGCGCTGATGGGCTGGGCCGGGATTATGGGCGGCCTCTCCTTCGCCGCTATCCTGCTCTACGCCGCCTCCGTCGCCTGGACGATCGGTTATGACACGATCTATGCGCATCAGGACAAGGAGGATGACGAGCTGATCGGCGTCCGTTCCACCGCGCGCCTGTTCGGCGACAGGACGCGGTTATGGCTGATCGGCCTTTACGGGCTGACGCTGGTGCTGATGTTCATCGCTTTCGCTCTTGCCGGCGCCAATCTCATTGCTTTCCTGGCCCTGCTCGGCGCCGCCGGCATGTTCGCCTGGCAGATCGTCCGGCTCGATATCAACGATGCCGACCAGTGCCTGGCGCTCTTCAAATCGAACAACCGCGTCGGCCTGATCATCTTCTTCGGCCTCTTCGTCTCGCTGCTGTTTGCCATTCCCTGATTGGGACGGTGGATGAAACGATAAACCCGGCGCGGGCGCCGGGTTTCAAAATGGCATTGCCACATTGGGACTTTCGCGATCTCGCTTAAGTCCGGGCGATAATTTCCTTGCCCTCAATCTTCATGGCGACGCCCAGCCGGCCGGTGGTGCGGCGCACGAGGAAGCGCGGGCGGCGGTTGGCAAAGTAGGAATGACGGCGGCGCGGCTTGAGGTCGCTGGTGCGCAAGGCGCCGATGTGATCCTCGAGCGGCCGGGCGACGCCGTCGGCCTCGACCATCAGCATCGGAATGCGGAAGGCTTCGGACCAGCTTCGCCAGTCGGCGGCGATGTCGCTGAGATCATGGGCGACGAGCAGCGGAATGCAGAGCTCCGGATCGGTGTGATGGAGTTCGAGAGTGACAGTGACATCGCCGTCGCCATGGTCGATGGCGCGGGCGGCGACGCCCTTGAAAACGCGCTTCGGCAGCGCAATCGAGAGCGGCAGGCCGCTGGAGGGGAGGACCTTGCGCAGGACCGCACCGCGTTCGTCTATGGTGATATTGACGTCATCCGAACAATCGTGGATGGCGTAGCTGACCTGCTGGGGAAAGCGGGACGGATCGAGGCGTAACGTCGTGCCAGCCCAGGCGGGCTTCATAACGGGATTGTTCATTTCATTCTACCCTTGTCTTACCTGAGAGCCGATTTCCGGTCTTCTCCTTGGGACTTTTCGTCCTCTATGGCCGACAATAGGCAGCCGCCGTTCCGTACAGCTTAAAAATTGCGGTTAAGAAAACTTTGCCTCCTCTGATGGTTATCAAAACCGAATCCGGCAGGGTTTCCGGAAGGTGAACGATGTGGTGTCCTGGAATGATGCATCCGGAGGTAAGCCTCAGGTAAGCTTTCTATGGCAAAATATGCTCACCAGCATTTCGTCGTTCTTTTAGAGATTTTGCCGAAAAGGGCGCTTTCCATGATCACGGCTTCCCTCGCTTACACAATCCTGTCGCGGGACATGACGTCGAGCCTCAACAAGGTTGCGTCGCAGACGACGGTCAAGAAGGATGCCCAGTATTACGCTGACCATATCAACAAGGTCACCAATGTCGACGACTTCCTCGGTGACTACAAGCTCTACAGCTATGCGATGAAGGCCTATGGCCTCGAGGACATGACCTACGCCAAGGCCTTCATGAAGAAGGTGCTGGAAAGCGATCTCACCGATCCCGACAGCTACGCCAACAAGCTCTCCGATACGCGCTACCGCGAATTCGCCGCCGCCTTCAATTTCAACGCGCCGGAGAAGGACGTGCAGACGGATGCGCAGGAGGACGAGCTCATCGGCCTCTACAAGCAATCCTTCGCCGATGCCGAAAAGGCCGCGAACGCCGAGAGCACCTATTACAGCAACAATATCGATAGCGTGCAGACCGTCGACGATCTGGTCAACAACACCCGGTTGCGCACCTATGTGCTGAAGACCTTCAAGATCGATCCCACCTATGCGTCGAAGGACTTTCTGCGGCAGGTGCTGACCAGCGATCTCAGCGACCCCACGAGCGTCGTCAATACGCAAGGCGGCGACAAGTATAAAGCGCTTGCCGCCCAGTTCAGCTTCAACGCCGACGGCACCGTCACCGGCACGGCCCAGACCGCCGCGCAAAAGGCCTCGGTCATCGAGTCCTACACACTGAATTCCCAATCGGTCATCATCGACAATTCGGTCGGCTCCGACGTCTATTACGTCGGCAAGACGGCGGCCGAATACAACAAGGCCTATTACACCGCCAAGATCGGCACGATCACCAATGTCGATGACCTGGTCGCCGACAACCGGCTGACCTCGTATATCAGGACAGCCTACAGCATGGGCGCCGACTTTACCGCCGCAGCGCTGCGTACGGTGCTGACCGACCCCGGCTATGCCCAGCTGATGGGCTTTACCAATGTCTACAATGCTTTCAATTTCAAGGCGGACGGTTCGACGTCGAGCACGGCGCGCGCCCAGTCTATCGCCCAGGCGAACAATCTGCAGTCGGCTGCGTCGAACACCGGCAGTTATTATACCTTGACCTCGCAATCGAGCAGCATCACCAATGTCGACGACCTGCTCGCCGATGATGTGCTGGCGCGCTATATCAAGGATGCCTATGGTCTCGGCACGAATTTCAGCAATGCCGACCTCAAGAGCATTCTGACGGATTCGGCCTATGCCGCGGCTCAGGGCCATGCCGACATCAATGCCGACTTCAATTTCCAGGCGGACGGTTCGATCAACGGTTCGATAATTCAGACGGAAGCGCAACGAAAGTCGACCACCGACAAGTCGGCAGCGAACGCCGCGCATTTCAACGGCATGATCGGCAATGTCACCAATGTCGATGACATCATGTCCGATGCCGTTGCCGTCAGCTACATCAGAAACAGCATGCAAATCGCAGACAGCGTCTCCGATGCGACGTTGAGGACCTTCCTGATCGATCCCGCGGCCGCCAGCGCCCAGGGCTATAGCGACGTCCACGATCTTTTCAATTTCAAGACGGACGGTTCTGTCGCCACCCTTTACGCCTCGCAAAGTGCCTCGCAGAGCGCGAGCACCACCAGCAAGGCGAATGATGCGGCCGTCTACTATCAGGCGACCATCGCCGGCATCTCGGACGTTGATCAGTTGCTGGCGGACCAGAAACTGAATAATTTCGTCCGCAACGCCTTCGGCATCCCGTCGACGGTCAGCGATCTCGATCTCAGAAATATCCTGACTGACCAGAGCGGCACCGGCACTTATGCCGACGTTGCCGCTGCCTTTAACTTCAAGGCGGACGGCACACTTGAAGATGGTATGCAGGCGCAGACGGCCGCCCAGATCAGCAATACGAAAATTAGTTCGACAGCCCGGACCAACGACTATTCCGCACGGATGGGGGCGATCGCCAATGTCGATGATCTCATCGCCGATGACGCCATCACCAATTTCCTGAAGAGCACTTACAATCTGCCTTTCGATATCTCGGACGCCGACCTGAAGAGCATTCTGACCGATGCGACGGCGGCTGCAGCAGCCGGTCACGCCGATCTCAATGCCGACTTCAACTTCGCCGCCGATGGATCGCTTCCAGTCGTCAGCTCAGTCCAGACGGCCGATCAGGCGCAGACCACCAATGACAACTATGCGGCGCGCTACGACGACGAGCGCGACGAGGCGATCGACGAGGTCGCATCCAACTACCAGAAGCTCATGGCCGACAGCAGCAGCCTGCTGAATTTCTCCGACGTCAACAGCGTCAATGATTTCCTGCGCAGCAATTCGGCGGCCGATTTCAGCAAGAGCAACGACAATCTCCCGGATCTCTTCCATGTGGCGCTGCAGGCTTTCGGCCTGACCGACCAGGACGTATCGCGTTCGATGATGCGCAAGATCCTGACCAGCGATGCCTATGATCCGAACGGCTATGTCGCTTCGCTCAAGGATGAACGCATCACCAACCTTGCGCGCGCCTTCAACTTCGGCCCCGACGGCAAGGCGGCATCACCCTTCCAGGCGCTGCCCGACGCGACAATGGCCAAATACGGCACCGACTATAGATCGCATATCACCATGCTGATGAAGGACGGTCCGGTGAAGGACAAGGCGGCGAAGGATGCGACGGCGGAAGTCGATTATTTCGCCAAGGGCATGGCAAAGGTAAAGTCGCTTGACGACTTCCTGGACGACAGCCGGCTGACCGACCTGGTGCTGAAGGCGAATAACCTTGACCCCGAGGATTACGACAAGGCAACGCTGAAGAAGATCTTCACCTCCGATCCCGACGACAAGAAGAGCTATCTCAACGCCACCGCCGACGCGCGATTCCAGGACATCGTCGCTGCCTTCAATTTCGACAAGGACGGCAACCTGACCCGCGCCAAGATCGGCACCATCCAGAACAAGGCGGCCGAGGAACACACCCAGGAGCTCTACGTTCAGCAAACGATGGAAAACCAGGAGGGCGAAAGCAACGACGGCGTCCGCCTGGCGCTCTATTTCAGCCGCAAGGCCTCGAGCATCACCTCGATCTATGGGATCCTCGGCGACAGGGCGCTTTATCAGGTCATCACCACAGCCTACAGCCTGCCGTCGCAGATCTCCGGCATGGATGTCGCCAAGCAGGCCGATCTCATCAACCGCTTCGTCAAGCTCGAGGACCTCCAGGACCCGAAGAAGGTCGATAAGCTGCTGCGGCGGTTCACCGCGATGTACGACGTCCAGAACGCCACCCAGCAGTCGCCGGCGCTGATGATCCTGACCAACGGCGGTACGCAGTAGGCGCCTGATGGCGTGCAGCCTCACGCATCGAGGCTGACAACCTTTCCCGGGTTCATGATATCGGCAGGGTCGAAGGCGCGCTTGATGCGGCGCATCAGCTCGATTTCAATCGCTGGCCGGATCGCCGCCAGTTCGTCGCGCTTCAGCTGACCGATGCCGTGCTCGGCCGAGATCGAGCCATCATAGGCAAGCACCAGTTCATGCACGATATGGTTCATCTCATGCCAGCGGGCAATGAAGGCGTCCTTGTCGGCGCCGAGCGGTTGAGAAATATTGTAATGAATATTGCCGTCGCCCATATGGCCGAAGGCGCAGATGCGGGCGCCAGGCATCGCCGCCATCACCGCTTCTTCCGCCTCGGCCATGAAATGCGGGATCTTCGACACGGGCACGGAAACATCGTGCTTGATCGATCCGCCTTCCGGCTTCTGCGCATCCGACATGCTTTCGCGCATGTGCCAGAGCGCCTTCTGCTGCGCCACGGATGAGGCGATTGCGGCATCGAGCACCAACCCGGCCTCAAAACCCTGTTCCAGCACGCCGCTCATCATCCGTTCCGCCGTCTCGGCCGAATCCGATGTCGAAATGTCGATCAGCACGTACCAGGGGTAGGCCGTTTCCAGTGGATCGCGCACGCCGTCGATATGGCGGGTGGTGATCTCGACGCCGAAACGCGGCATCAACTCGAAACCGGTGAGCGAGGCGCCGCAGAGGCTGGAGGCCAGGTTGAAGAGGGCAAGGGCATCCGTCACCGAATTCAGACCGGCGAAGGCCACCTGATGGCCGAGCGGCTGGGGAAAGAGTCTCAGCACCGCGCCGGTGATGATGCCGAGCGTCCCCTCGGCGCCGATGAAAAGGTCGCGGAGGTCGTAGCCGGTATTGTCCTTCTTCAGGCGGCGCAAGCCGTCCCAGATCTCCCCGGTCGGCAGCACCACTTCAAGGCCGAGGCAGAGCTGACGTATATTGCCATAGGCAAGCACGGCCGTGCCGCCGGCGTTGGTGGAAAGATTGCCGCCGATGCGGCAGGAGCCCTCGGCGCCAAGGGACAGCGGAAACAGCCGCCCATGCGCCTCGGCCGCCTTCTGCACCTCGGCAAGGATGGCACCGCCGTCGGCCACCAGCACGTTCGCCACCGGATCGACATCGCGGATCCTGTTCATGCGTTCGAGCGACAGGATGATATCGGACTTGCCCTGACGCGGTGTCTGGCCGCCGACGAGGCCGGTATTGCCGGTCTGCGGCACGATTGCCGTTCCGGTCTCCGTCGCAAGCCGCATGATATCAGAGACTTCTTCGACCGAACCGGGCTTTAAGAGGAGAGGGGAGGAGCCGTGATAGAGCCCACGGTTTTCGATCAGATGCGGTGCAAGATCGGCCTCGCTACGCAGCGCGTATTTTTCGCCGACGATGGCCGCGAAGCGATCGAGGAGTTCGGTGGAAATGCTGGAATTGCTCATCAGGCTCGGTCCTCCATCGTGATGCGCGGTCCTTCAGTCGCGGGGCGCGGCTGCCCGCTGCAGCCGGTCGTTGATCGCTTCGCCCAGCCCGTCCTCGGGAATCGGCGAAAAGGCAATGCTCTGAGCGCCGCTGGCATCGGCCCGCTTCATATAGTCGAAAAGATTGGCCGCCGCCTCGGCAAGGTCGCCGCGCGGGCTGAGATCAAGGACGATCTTTGCACTGTCCGCGCCGGAGACCACAGCGCTGCCGAAGGCGATCAGCGCTTCGCCGGGTTCGACTGCCGTCGCATTGAGGCGCACGGTAGCACCCGGCGCGTAATGGGAGGCAAGCATGCCCGGCGCCTCGATGGCCGCCGATGCCGCCTTCGCCCGCAGCAGCGGTTGGCCTGCAACACGCTCGATCTCGCGCGCCGCCAGTCCGCCCGGCCGAAGCAGCCTGAGTTGGCCGCCCTCTGCCTTGACGATCGTCGATTCGACGCCGACAGCACTTGAACCGGCATCGAGGATCAACGGGATTTTCGCTCCGAGATCGGCTTCGACATGGGCAGCACTCGTGGCGCTGATCCCGCCTGAGGTATTGGCACTGGGGGCCGCGAGCGGCCGTCCGAAGGCGCCGATTAAAGCGCCTGCAAACCCCTTCGGCACGCGGATGCCGACGCTGTCGAGCCCGGCGGTCGCCAGCGAATGGATCGAGCTCTGAAGCTTCAGCGGCAGCACGAGGGTGAGCGGGCCAGGCCAGAAGGCTTCAGCGAGCGCTCGCGAGACCGGGTCGAACTCGGCATGTTCTTCGGCCATTGCGAGGTCGGCCATATGGCAGATCAGCGGGTTGAAGCGCGGCCGTCCCTTTGTCTCGTAGATGCGGGCGATGGCCAAAGGATTGGTGGCGTCGGCGGCAAGGCCGTAGACGGTCTCAGTCGGGATGGCGATGGCAAAGCCGTCGGCAAGAGCGGCTGAGGCCGCCTCCAGCGCTGCCTGCCTGTCTGCCGTGATATCGATCGTGCGTGCCATGTCCTGCCCGTGTTCGTCCCGGCAGTCATTAGGCTTTCCGCCGCCCGCGATCAATCGCTTAAAGCTGCCGGATGATTTCGCGCAGCTGTTCGTTGCGGGCGCCGAGCAGCAGGATGTTGCGGATCGCCGCCTGCGGATCGTGGGTGCGGAAAAGCAGGCCGTTGCCGCGCACCGACCGGTCGATGGTCATCTTTTCCGCGGACTCTTCGCCTGGCTTTATGGCGACGGCGAAATACATGCGGGAATAACCGACGTCGATGCGCTCGAAGAAATTGTCGTTGTCGCCGATGTCGGAGTAGAAATTGGCGATATAGAAAGCCCAGCTCACCTCCTCGTAGCGGGCGAACTTCGTCCGTGCGGCGGTGACGTGGCAATAGCCGAGATGCGGGCTATCCTGCAGCGTCCGGTGGAAGATCATCTTCGGAAACTGGATCGAATGGTGGAAACCGTTGATGTTCTGATGCGTTTTTTCGCCGGCCACCTGCAGCTTGCGGCCGGTCTTTGCGGCGACCTCGTCATGGGTGAAATACCGCTTTTCCTCTGCCAGCCAATGCCGCCGCTCGCGGGGAATGCGGCCGGTGCGCAAGAATTCGGAATGAGCGGCAATCAGCTGCGGCTCTTGCGATCTGCTCGCATCTTTCGCGTCGAAATAACGGAGTTTGGCCATGGTTCGCGTTCTTCGGTCGGTCGGTGATCACCAGGAGGATAGGACCGTATGCTTAAGGCGATGTTAAAAAAATAGTCTCGCAGCCGGCCGGCGGAAGGGCAAATTCCGGCAGATGTCGCAAACGAGACGGCGGTCGATCTCGGCAGCAGACCTCTTTGCGGAGCGGGTCTTTACGCCATGTCGCAATTGACGATAATTGCCCGGAGAGTCGGGCGATGTCATCGACTGGGATCGGCAGCTTGCGGCTTGCCGCATCCTGTCGTCAATTTCGAAGCCGATGTCGCATTACAACCAAGCGGCAGGCAAGCTCGGTGATTAAATGCATGAACAACTCTCCCGAAGGAGAAGGAAGCGGGCGCGCTTTCGCCGGCCTTCTTGCCGGAAGGCGGCAGCCGGGTGCACGAGGACATGAAGATGGATATTCGCAGCAACGTTTTGCGTCAGCTCAAGAGCCGCCGTGAGGGCTTCAGCCTCGAGCAGCCGTTCTATATCGACGAGGATTATTTCCAGCTCGACATGGAGATGATCTATTATCGCGACTGGCTGTTCATCGGCCATGATTGCGAACTGCCGAAGCCGGGGGCCTATTTCACAGTTCAGATCGGTAGCTATCCCGTCGTCATCGTCCGCGGCCGCGACAATGTCATCCGCGCCTTCCACAATAGCTGTCGTCATCGCGGCTCGCGCGTCTGCACCAAGGAGCATGGCTCCTCCGTGCGTCTCGTCTGCCCCTACCATCAGTGGACCTATGATCTCGAAGGCAAGCTCGCCTTCGCCCGCCACATGGGCGATGATTTCGACAAGACCGGGTTCAATCTGAAGCCCGTCCATTGCGAAATCGTCGCAGGCTATGTGTTCATTTGCCTTGCCAACACTGCCCCCGATTTCCAGCCGGTGCGCGACAAGATCGAACCCTATGTCGCGCCGCACCGGATCAGCGAGAGCAAGGTCGCCTTCCAGAGCACGATCATCGAGAAGGGCAACTGGAAGCTTGTCTGGGAAAACAACCGCGAGTGCTATCACTGCGCCGCCAATCACCCCGAGCTCTGCCGCACCTATCCCGAAGCCCCGAGTGTCACCGGCACGGATGGCGGTGCCGACGATCCGGAGATCGCCGGCCATTGGGCGCGTTGCGAGGCCGCTGGCCTGCCGAGCAAGTTCCAGATTTCGCCGGACGGTCAGTTCCGCACCGCCCGCATGCCGCTGATCGAAGATGCCGAGAGCTACACCATGTCGGGCAAGAGTGCCGTCAAGCGCCCGCTCTCCGACGATATCTCGATCAGCCACATCGGCACCATGCTGCTCTTCCATTACCCGACGACGTGGAACCATCTGCTCGGCGACCACGCCATCTCCTTCCGGGTGCTGCCGCTCAGCGCCAATGAGACGGCGGTGACGACCAAGTGGCTCGTCCACAAGGACGCCGTCGAAGGCGTGGATTATAATCTCGAGGAACTGACCCACGTCTGGACCGAAACCAACGATCAGGATCGCCGCATCGTCGAGGAAAACGCCTTCGGCATTCACTCGCCCGCCTATGAGCCGGGCCCCTATTCTTCCCTGCATGAAGGCGGCGTCATGCAGTTCCTCGAATGGTATTCGAACTTCATGGTGAACCGTCTGCAGGGTGACCAGGCGAAAATTTCCGCCGTGGCCTAATGCATGTAGCCCGGAACTGTTACGGTTCCGGGCTAACGGCATGCATGAACAAAGGACTGAAGTGCGTTCCGGGCGACATCATCGGCCTCCCGGTTAATGCCCGGTTCAGATCGATTTCTGTACACATACGAAAGCAGCTGGCCCCGGCCGCTTTCGGAACCATTCCGGCACGAAAGCGTTGCTGAGCAGGCGGTTATCGCTGTTGAATGGGAGAGAAGAATGTTCGGTTTGAGTAACAAGATCGCGACCGCAATTCTGGCGGCCGCCGTGGTGCTGACGGGCTTTGCGCCGTCGCAGGCAATCCAGATGCCCACCGCCCCGCAGGTGGAAAAATCCTCCGCCGTCGAGAACGTGCAGTACCGCCGCTATTATCGCCCCGGTTACCGGCCTGGCTATCGTCCCGGCGCCTACTACCGGCCCGGCTATTACGGTGGCTATCGCGGATATTCCTATTACCGCCCGGGATACCGCCGCTATAACGGCTACTGGTATCCGCTCGCCGCCTTCGGCGCCGGCGCGGTCATCGGCGGCGCGATTGCCGCACAGCCGCGTTACGTCGCACCTGCGCCCCGCATGGGTTCGAGCCACGTCGCCTGGTGCGCCAACCGCTACCGGTCCTACCGCGCCTACGACAACACGTTCCAACCCTATAACGGCCCGCGCCAACAGTGCTATTCGCCGTATTGAGGCTAGGACGGACAACGTCCCCACACTGGCCCCTCACCCTAACCCTCTCCCCGTAAAAACGGGGAGAGGGGACGTGCCATGCGAGAGTTTCGCGGTGGACGGAGAGGTGGCGGCACATCCCCTTCTCCCCGCAGGCGGGGAGAAGGTGGCGGCAGCCGGATGAGGGGCTGCGCGCCCTCAGAATGCCGAAAACTTCACCCTCAAAGAATATCCACCCGCCTCAGCAGCCACCAGGCAAGGGCAACGGAGGCGAGGATGAGGACGACGGCGTATTCGGTGCCGTAGTCGCCGACGGCGAAGGGCAGGTTTGCCGTGTTCATGCCGAAAAAGCCGGTCACCAGGGTCGGCGGCAGCAGGAAGGCCGTCATGATCGACAGCAGATAGAGGTGACGGTTGGTTTCGGAGGATTGTTTCGAATCGATTTCTTCGTGCAGCAGGCGTGCCCGGTCCTGCAGCGCATAGATATCGTGGTCGACCGTTTCCAGCCGGCCCGTCAGCCGCCGCGCCACGTCGTCGAAGCCGAAGGGCATTTCGTCGTCGTCGGCCGCCGCCGCCCGGCGCATCAGCGCCAGCACGGTGCGCAGGTGCCGATGCAGCCTGACCACGGTTCGCCGCACCGGCGCCAGGCGTCGGCGCTCGTCGCGTTGTGCGCTGTCGTAGACGATATCCTCGATCTGGTTCAGTTCTTCGGTGAGCTCGATGACGATCGCGATCAACGTCCGCTGGAATTCGATCACCAGCAGTTCGAACAGATCGACCGGCCGCGAGAATTTGCCCGGATTCTTCTCGATCAGGGCGCGTGCCCGTTCGACGCTGCGCAGCGGCTGCAGCCTTGTTGTGATGAGGAAGCGGTCAGACATGGCGAAATGCAGCCAGCCGAGATTGTTGGTATCCTCAGCGAAATCGCGCTGGCAATCGACGAGCGTGCCATAGAGCATCTGCTCGTCGACGGTGATGGCCGCATGCGTATCCCGCGTCGTCAGCGCCGATTTCGCGTCCTCCGTCAGCCCCTCCAGCGTATCGAGCAAGGCCGGCACGCGGGCGTCGACAAGGTTGAGGTGCAGCCAGTAGAAACAGTTATCCGCGGTCAGTTCCGCCACCGTCGCACTGTTGTTCAGCCGCACCGCGGCCTTTTCATCCGGCGAGAAGCGATAGGCCCAGACAAAACCGGGTATGTTGACGGGCAATGTGTCCACTGTTCGCCGGTCCTTTGCGAAGGCGATGTCTTTCCTTAGAGTTTGTTCATGACGTCCATTTGGCCGACGGTGCAAGCGCAAAGCGTCATTTCAGCCAAACTATCGCATGACCACTAAAGAAATCGAAATTGACGTTTACGTAAAAATCAATTAGCCCTTGCCTCGGAGGGGCTTTGCCGTGCGCGAAGCCGGTCTGCGGAGGAAAAACCATGTACAAGGCGCCCGTCGAGGAAATCGCATTCACGCTGAAGCATGTCGCCGGCATGGGCGAGGCGATCTCAAAGGGGCTTCTCGGCGATCTCGGCGAGGATCTCGTCGACGCCATCCTCGCCGAGGCGGGGCGTTTTGCCACAGAGGAAGTGGCCCCGCTTGCCGAAATCGGCGATCGCCAGGGCGCTCGTCTGGAGGGTGGCGAGGTCCGGCTGCCGGATGGCTGGCGCGATCTCTACCGCCATTGGATTGCCGGCGGCTGGAACGGACTGACGGCGCCCGAGACTTTCGGTGGCCAGGCCTTGCCGCATATGCTGAATGTCGCAGCCCTCGAAATGTGGAATTCCGGTTCCATGGCCTTCGCGCTCGCTCCGACGCTGACGATGGGCGCCATCGAGGCGGTCAGCACCCATGGCAGTGCTGCGCTGAAAGACAAATATCTGAAAAAGATGGTCTCCGGCGAATGGACCGGCACCATGAACCTGACTGAGCCGCATGCCGGCTCCGATCTCGGCGTGCTGAAAGCCCGCGCCGAGCGCCGCGACGACGGCAGCTACCGCCTCTTCGGCCAGAAGATCTTCATCACCTGGGGCGAACATGACGCGGCCGACAACATCATTCATCTGGTGCTGGCCCGTCTGCCGGATGCGCCGGCCGGCACACGCGGCATCTCGCTGTTTCTGGTGCCGAAATTCCTGGTGAACGACGGCGGCTCGCTTGGGCCCCGCAATGATCTGTTCTGCCATTCGCTGGAGCACAAGCTCGGCATCCATGGTTCGCCGACCTGCACGATGATCTACGGCGACGGAAAATTCGGCGGTGAAAAGGGCGCTGTGGGCTGGCTGGTCGGCGAGGAAAACAAGGGACTCGCCTGCATGTTCACGATGATGAACAATGCCCGCCTCGCCGTCGGCATGCAGGGCGTGGCGATCGCGGAGGCCGCCACCCAGAAGGCGCTTGCCTATGCCAGGGAACGAACCCAAGGCAGGGCGCCGGGTTCAAGCGGCGCCGGCATGAGCGCGATCGTCGAACATCCCGATGTCGCCCGGATGCTCCTCACCATGAAGGCGCTGACGCAAGGGGCGCGCGCCATCTCCTATGCCTGCGCCCATGCGATCGACATGTCCCATCGGGCAGGTGATACCAGCCGCCACTGGCAGGAGCGCGCCGCCCTTTTGACGCCGATTGCCAAATCCTTTTCGACCGATGCCGGCGTCGACGTCGCCTCGCTCGGCATTCAGGTGCATGGCGGCATGGGCTTCATCGAGGAGACGGGTGCCGCGCGTTATCTCCGCGATGCCCGCATCGCCCCGATCTACGAGGGCACCAACGGCATTCAGGCGATCGACCTCGTCACCCGCAAGCTGCCGCTCTCCGGCGGCGATCAGGTCAAGCGCTTCATCGCCGAGCTTAAGCAGATCGCCGACGACGTCCGCCGCTCCAATCTTAATGGTTTCGGCGAGACCGCTGTGAGGCTCGACGCGGCGATCGCCGACCTCGAGCAGGCGACCGCCTGGCTGATAAAGACGCTTGCCGATGACCAGACCGCCGAGGCGCTCTCGGGTGCTACGCCCTATCAGCGCCTGTTCGGGCTGGTGCTGACCGGCTGCTATCTTGCCAAGGGCGGTCTCGCCGAGAGTGCCGATGGTGCGGCCGAAAACCGCATCGCGCTCTGCCGCTTCGCCGCCGAAAACCTGCTTGCCGAGACCGCAGCCCTTCGCGACCGGGTCGTCAATGGGGCGGCAAGCCTTGCAGCCGCCCGTATTCTGCTTGCCTGAGGAGACCTTATGACCGATCACATCATCGTCGAGCAGCCTTCCGCCCATCCCGGCGTCCAGTTGATCCGCTTCAATCGGCCGGAGAAGAAGAACGCCATCACCCGCGCCATGTACCGGACAATGGCCGATGCGCTGAATGCGGCCAACACGAATCCTGGCATCCGCGCAACCGCTTTCCTCGGCACCGAAGGCTGCTTCTCGGCCGGCAACGACCTCAACGATTTTCTCGCTGCCGCAATGGGCGGCCGCGGCTTGGAGCAGGAGATCCTTGATTTCCTCTATGCGCTGGTGAACGCCGAAAAACCCGTCGTCTCGGGCGTCGACGGCCTGGCGATCGGCATCGGCACGACGATCCATCTCCATTGCGACCTGACCATCGCATCCAGCCGCAGCCAGTTCCGCACCCCCTTCGTCGATCTGGCGCTGGTGCCGGAGGCCGGTTCCAGCCTCGTCGCGCCGCGCCTGATGGGGCATCAGCGCGCCTTCGCCCTGCTGGCGGCCGGCGAAGCATTCTCCGCCGAGGAAGCGAAGGAAGCCGGCCTGGTCTGGAAGGTCGTTGAGCCAGGCGAGGCCGATGCCATGACGCTTGGCCTCGCTGCAAAGCTCGCGGCCAAGCCGCCGGAGGCGCTGCGCATCGCCCGCGATCTCATTCGCGGCGATCGCGGCGAGATTATCGCCCGCATCGACGAGGAGGCCCGCTATTTTTCCGCGCGGCTGAAAAGCGCCGAGGCCCGGGCGGCATTCGAGGCCTTCATGCGCCGCTGAGCACAGCCGGGTTTCGCTCGCGGCAATCTCGGTCGTTTCCGAAGAATCTATGGCAGTCGTCTGGCAGCAAACGGACGCCGATTAGACCGCGGGCACATCGAATACTTCGCCGGCCCTGAGCGGCCGGAAACGTTCCGGGGGAATATCATGCTCGCGCATTGCGTCTTGCAACGCTCTTGCCGGCGCATCGACCGCTTCGTTTGTCAGTTGGAACGTGGCGAAGTGATGCCCGGCCACATAGGCCGCATTGGCCAACTTCATCCCGATCACCGCCTCCTGCGGATTCTGGTGCTGCCCTTTCATGAACCATCGCGGCTCGTAGGCGCCGAAGGGTAAGATGGCCAGACGAAAGCCGCCATGCTTCTGCTGTGCCGCTGTGTAATTGATGCCGTGGTGAAAGCCGGTATCTCCGACGTGATAAATTTTTCCGGCTGGAGTCGACAAAACGAACGACGCCCAGAGTGCCATCCGGCGATCGGCGGTTCCGCGGGCGGACCAATGGTGTGCAGGCTCCGCATCAATGCTTATTCCGGCGTGCGAAATGCGCTCGCCCCAGTCCATCGATGTCGTCTCTATATCAGGCACGGCACGGCGTATGATCGTGTCATTGCCGAGTGGCGTCACGACACGCGGCCGATGCTTCGCACCCAACCGCCTGAGCGTTGCGATATCGAGATGATCATAATGATTGTGCGATACCAGCACGAGATCGATTGGCGGCAAATCATCGAACGCGATGCCCGGTGGGACGACGCGCTTGGGTCCGGCAAAAGCCAAGGGACTCGCGCGCTCCGACCACACCGGGTCGGTGAGGATATTCAGTCCGGCGACCTGCACGAGCATTGTTGCATGGCCGACCATGGTCACCCTTAGGTCCTCGCCGTCGACGTATGGATCCGGCTTGGCCGCCGCGTACGGACTTGGGACCGACCTCGGCCAAGGCTCACGGCCACCGCCGAATTGCCACCGCATCAGATCACGGAAACCAAGGGGCTCAATACCTTCGGGATTGAAGAAATGCGTGCCGTCGAAATGATCGGACACGGGGCCGTTATAGTATGGGTTGCGTCTTTTGGTCTTTTCGACAGACACGCCTATTTCTCCAGCGTCGCCACCACCTCGACATGCGAGGTCCAGAGGAACTGGTCGATCGGCGTCACGCCGGTAATGCGGTAGCCGCCCTCGACGAGGATCGCGAGATCCCGCGCCAGCGTCAGCGGATTGCAGCTGACGGCCACGATCCTCTTCACGCCTGAGCGGGCGAGTTCCTGGCACTGGAACTCGGCACCGGCCCGCGGCGGGTCGAAGACGACGGCATCATAGGGCTTGAATTCCTGCGTCATCAAAGGACGGCGAAAGAGATCGCGCTTTTCGACGGTGATCGGTTTCAGCCCTTGCGTGTTGCGGGCCGCATGATCGAGTGCGGCGAGCGCCTTTGCCTCGGCTTCGACGGCGTGCACACGGCCGATCCGCGCCAGGCGCAGCGAAAACGTGCCGGAGCCGGCAAAGAGATCGGCGATCCGCTTCGACTTGCCGACATGAGCAAGCACCAGTTCGGCCATCGCCTCTTCCGCGGGCTTGGTTGCCTGGGTGAAGCCGCCCGGCGGCGGTGAAACCTGGACGCCGCCGAATTCGACCATCGGCTTCGACGGCTCGACCAGGATTTCGCCGTTCAGCGAAACACGGGCGATGCCGCGCAGGCTGAGCGCGGTCTCGATCGCCTTGCGCCGCTGCGGGTCGGAGAGCTTCTTCACGTCGTCGACTGAGATGTCGAGGCCGGAAAGCGTTTCGAGTACGGCGACGCGGAAGGGTTCGGCACTGGTCGCGAGCGATGCAGCCATCGCCCTGATCGCCGGCAGCCGGGCGATGATCCCTGCCGACGAGATCGGACATTCCTCGATGGCGACGATATGGTGGCTTTCGGCCTGGTTGAAGCCGATTAGCATGTCCTTCTCGGTCTTGCGCGCCGCAAACACCACGCGCCGCCGTTCGCCCGGCCGAGCCGGAACGATCTCCCCGACCTCTGATGTCAGCCCCTTCGATTTCAGCGCATCGATGACCAACTGTCGCTTGAAGGCGCGGTAGGGCGCATCTGCCATATGCTGCAGCGTGCATCCGCCGCAGGTGCCGTTGACGCCATCCGGGCCGAAATGCCGGCAGGGCGGCTCCTGCCGGTCGGGCGATGGCGTCGTGATCGACATGATCGTGCCCTGGCTCTTGACCCGGGCAATCGCCACCGTTTCGCCGGGCAGGGAAAAGGGCACATAGACAGGTCCGCCGGCGCTGCTGGCGATACCGTCGCCCTGGGCGCCGAGCTTCTCGATCTTGACGGTTTCGGTGCTCACGGTTTCAATCCTGCCAGAAGAAATTCCTGATTGCCATCGCCGCCGGAAATCGGGGAGGGGATGAGGCCGAGGCTTTTCCAGCCCATATCCTCGATGAACCAGCGCTCCAGTTCCGCAGCAACGGTGGGAGCGGACGAGGGGTCCTTCAGCATCCCGCCCTTGCCGATCGCCTCGCGCCCGGCCTCGAACTGCGGCTTGACCAGCAGCACGGCGACAGCGCCGGGTTCGGCGATCTCAAGAGCCGGCGCGAGCGCCAGTCTCAGCGTGATGAAGGAGACGTCGGAAACAATGAAGGTGGCGGGATGGCCGATATCCTCTGCCGTCAGGTTGCGGGCGTTGAGGCCCTCCCTGTTGGTCACGCGCGGATCGCCTGATATGCGCGGATGCATCTGCCCATGGCCGACATCGATCGCGGTGACATGCGCGGCGCCGCGCTGCAGCAGCACCTCGGTGAAGCCGCCGGTGGAAGCGCCGACATCGAGACCGTGATGGCCGGCAGGATCGAGCCGGAAATGGTCAAGTGCGGCGGCAAGCTTCAGTGCGGCGCGCGAGACATAATCCTGCGCCGGATCGTCGATCTCGATTGCCGCGTCTGCGCTAAACAGCGCGCCGGCCTTCGTGACCACTTGGCCGCCGATCCTGACGGTGCCGCGCTGCACGGCGTCGCGGGCGCGTGAACGGCTGGCAAAGAGGCCGAGGGAGACGAGAAGCTGGTCGAGGCGTTGGGTGTTTTGATCTGACATCGGCTGTGCATGACCGGCAAAGCCGCCGGTTGCAAGCATTTTGTTCCCCAGACCGTCATTGACCCTCGAAAGCTTTCGGCGATAATCCTGCCGCGGCGATCGCGGAGCGAGCCGCATGGGGGTGCTCTATGCTGAAGCTCTTCACTCTTCTTGTAGCGGCTGGGATCGCATCGCCCGCGCTGGCGAACGATACTCTGGCCGAGATCAAGACCGGCGGATTGATCTTTGCCCAATCGGACGATGTCAGCATGGCGCAAGAGGATCTCTTCATCTCCGCTTCGGAAGTGCGCGTCGACTACGTCTTCGAAAACAGCTCCGACAAGGATGTCGAGAGCCTGGTCGCCTTCCCGATGCCCGACATATCAGGTCAGGTGGACAACAATTCCGCCATCTCCGATTATGACAGCGACAATTTCCTGCATTTTTCCACCCTGCAGGATGGCAGTCCGATCACCGCCAAGCTGCAGCAGCGCGTCGTCTCGCTCGGCATCGACGTCACCGACGAGTTCGCCAAGCAGGGCATTCCCGTTCTGCCCTATAGCCAGAAGACCACCGAGGCGCTGGCCAAACTTCCCGAAACCGTCCGCAAGGACTGGATCGCCCGCGGCCTTGTTTATCCCATGGGCGCCGGCGATGCCGAGATTGATCTCGTGCCGCTCTGGACGCTGCGCTCGACCTATTGGTGGCGCACCACCTTTCCGGCAAAAAAGAAGGTCAGCGTCGAGCATCGCTACAAGCCGGCCGTCGGCGGCACCGTCGCCATCAGCTTCCTCGAAGGTGGCGAGCCGAAGGGTGAGCGCTTCGAGGAATATTCCCGCAAATACTGCCTCGACGGCGACTTCGTCAGGGTCGCCCAGCAGCGTGCCCGGGAAGCCGAGACCGGCGGCGCCAACTATACCGAAAGCTGGATCTCCTATGTGCTGTCGACCGGCGCCAACTGGGCGGGGCCAATCAAGCGCTTCCAGCTGACGATCGACAAGGGCAAGCCCGGCAGCCTCATCAGCTTTTGCGGCAGCAACGTTCAGAAGATCGGCCCGACGATCTTTCGGATGACATCAGAGGATTTCGATCCCTCAAAGGATTTAGACATCCTGATCCTCAATCCTCCGGAAACGGCACAATAATCCGCAGGTTTGGCCGCTGCTGCGCTGCACAAATTTAAACAAATTTAAAGCCTGCGCGGGTAGGGTCGGTGTGATTGCAGCGGTTCATTCGATCCGCTCGGCGCCATGACGGCGCACGCGTTTCCACGCCGATCATGTTCTCAGCTTCAAACATCCCGGCGGTTGCGTCTTGCGCGACCTGCCTCTCGCCGCGTCGACTGTCGTCAGGAGAAATCACCGATGTCCGCCAAAAACATATCCTTGAACGGTAAGCTTGCGGCCACGTTCGCAGCCCTCATTCTCATTTTCGTCGCCGTTTCCGCTTTCGTCTATTCCAAGGCGACGGCGTCCGCGTCCGCTTCCGCCGAACAGGAAAAATCCGAGCTGCTCGTCAACCAGATCGACGATGCGTTGCAGGCGATGCTCGAACAGGCCGTCAATCTGCGCGGCTTCATCCTCTTCCGCAGCGACAGCACCTATGGCGATGTCTTCGCCAACCGCGAGCGCATGCTGAAGGCTATTGCCGCCGCCAAGCAGACGGCGGCCGGCGAGCCGCAGCTGGTCGAGATGATCGACGGCATGCAGAAGGCCGCCGATCTCTACTTCCATGAGCTTGCCGAGCCGCAGACCAAGGCGCGCAAGGAAACCGACATGCCGATCGCAGAGGTCGTCAAGATCGGCGTCAACGCCACCAAGGGCCAGCTCGACGGCTTCCGCCAAGCCTCCGCCAAGATCAAGGCCACCGCGCGTGAAAAGTCGAATGCGCTCGCCGCAATCCGCGCCGATGCCAACAGCCATCTGAAGACGACGCTCATTGCCGGCGGCATCGTCGCCTCGCTTGCCGCCGCCATGCTTGCCTGGCTGATGTCGCGCATCATCGTCCGCCCGGTCGTCGGCATGACCGCCGCCATGGACCGCCTTGCCGGCGGTCAGAACGATATCGAGGTTCCGGCTGTCGAGCGCGGCGACGAAATCGGCCGCATGGCCCAGTCGGTCCTAGTCTTCAAGCAGGCGGCGATCGAGAAGCTGCGCCTTGCCGGCGAGACCGACCGCATGCGCGATGACGCCGAGCGCCAGCGCCGGGCAGGCGACGAGCAGAAGGCGCGCGAGGAAGGCGAGATCCGCTATGCCATCGACGCTTTGGCGGGCGGCCTTGCCGAACTTGCCAATGGCGATATGGCCGGTCGTCTCCAGACGCCCTTCGCCTCGCAATATGACAGCCTGCGCAACGACTTCAACCACGCCGTCGAAAAGCTGCAGGCGGCACTGCAATCGGTCGGCCGCAACGCCTCGGCGATCAATGCCGGCGCCGGCGAAATCCGCTCCGCCGCCGACGATCTGGCCCACCGCACCGAGCAGCAGGCCGCCGCCGTCGAAGAGACCGCAGCTGCGCTCGAGGAAGTGACGACGACCGTCCGCGACAGCGCCAAGCGCGCCGAGGATGTCGGCAATCTTGTCGAGCGCGCCCGTCTCGGCGCCGAAAAATCCGGCGAGGTCGTCCGCAAGGCCGTCTCCGCCATGCAGCAGATCGAGAAGTCCTCGGGCGAAATCTCCAACATCATCGGCGTCATCGACGACATCGCCTTCCAGACCAACCTTTTGGCTCTGAACGCCGGCGTCGAAGCCGCCCGCGCCGGCGATGCCGGCAAGGGCTTTGCGGTCGTCGCCCAGGAAGTGCGCGAGCTCGCCCAGCGCTCGGCAAAGGCTGCCAAGGAGATCAAGGCGCTGATCACCACCTCGGGCGAACAAGTCGTTGCCGGCGTCGGCCTCGTCGGCGAAACCGGCAAGGCGCTTGAGGTCATCGTCTCCGAGGTGCAGGAGATCAACCACCACGTCAGCGCCATCGTCACCGCCACGCGCGAACAGTCGATCGGCCTGCAGGAGATCAACACCGCCGTCAACAACATGGACCAGGGCACACAGCAGAACGCCGCCATGGTCGAGGAGCAGACCGCGGCCAGCCATGCGCTCGCCCAGGAGGCAAATGCTCTCGAAGAATTGCTGCGCCAGTTCAAGCTCGGCCAGGTGGCCCCTGCGCCGCGCGCAAGCGTTGCCGGCACCAATGCCCGCCCGGTCGCCTCGCCGGCCCACGCTTTGACCCGCACCGTCGCCAAGGCCTTCGGTGGAAGACAGGCGAGTGCCGCGGCGACCGTTCAGGAAGAGTGGACGGAGTTCTGAGAGGCGCCGTTCTCAGGGACGTTAAATGAAGAGGGCGGTGCAGAGATGCGCCGCCCTTTTTTATTGGATGGATCTGCCCTCACCAAAATGCTATCCCGCCACCCCAACCGCAACACCGCGCCCCAGCGCCCTGAACACCGTCGAGACGATGCCGGCGCGGTCGAGGCCGGCGTGGGCGTTCATGGCTTCGGGCTTGGCCTGTTCCATCCAGATGTCGGGCATGACGAGCGAGCGGATCTTCAGCCCGTTATCAAGCAGGCCTTCGCTCGAAAGGTACTGCATCACATGGCTGCCGAAGCCGCCGATCGAACCTTCCTCGACGGTGATCACCATTTCGTGGTGGCGGGCAAGCTGGCGGATCAGGTCGCGGTCGAGCGGCTTGGCGAAACGCGCATCGGCGACCGTCGTCGAAAGCCCCGCGGCATCGAGATCCTCGGCGGCCAGCAGACAATCGGCAAGCCGCGTGCCGAAGGAGAGCAGCGCCACCTTGGTGCCTTCCTTGACGATGCGGCCCTTGCCGATCTGCAGGATTTCGCCGCGCGCCGGCATGTCGACGCCGACACCTTCGCCGCGCGGATAGCGGAACGAAATCGGCCCGCCGTCATAAGCGACGGCCGTGCGCACCATATGCTTGAGTTCGGCCTCGTCGGCCGCCGCCATCACCACGAAGCCGGGCAGGGTGGTGAGGAAGGCGGTGTCGAAGGAGCCGGCATGGGTCGGCCCGTCGGCGCCGACGAAACCGGCACGGTCGATCGGAAAACGCACCGGCAATCCCTGGATCGCCACGTCATGCACGACCTGGTCATAGGCGCGCTGCATGAAGGTGGAATAGAGCGCCGCAAACGGCTTGTAGCCTTCCGCCGCGAGGCCGGCGGCGAAGGTCACGGCGTGCTGTTCGGCAATGCCGACATCGAAACAGCGCGACGGAAAGGCCTCGGCGAGCTTGTCGAGGCCGGTACCATTCGGCATGGCAGCGGTAATGCCGACAATCTTGTCGTCGAGGGCGGCTTCCTGCACCAGCGCTTCGGCAAAGACGCTGGTATAGCTCGGCGCATTCGGCTTGACCCTTGCCTGGGCGCCGGTGATGACGTCGAACTTGTTGACGCCGTGATATTTGTCGGCCGCGGCTTCCGCCGGCGGATAGCCCTTGCCCTTCTGGGTGACGACATGGATCAGCACCGGCCCGCGCCCATTGTCGCGCACGTTGCGCAACACGGGCAGCAGGTGGTCGAAGGAATGCCCGTCGATCGGCCCGATATGATAAAAGCCCATTTCCTCGAACATCGTGCCGCCGGTGACGTAGCCGCGCGCATGTTCGACGGCGCGGGTGATCGCCCGGTCGATGTTCTTGCCGAGATAGGCCGTCAGCTTCTTGCCGAAGTCACGAAAGCCCATATAGGTGCGTCCCGAGGCGAGGCGCGCGAGATAGGCGCTCATGGCGCCCGTCGGCGGCGCGATCGACATGTCGTTGTCGTTGAGGATGACGATGAGGCGCGCATCGAGCGCGCCGGCATTGTTCAGCGCCTCATAGGCCATGCCGGCCGACATCGCCCCGTCGCCGATGACGGCGATGACGCGGCGGTCTGATTTGTCGAGGTCGGCGGCAATCGCCATGCCGAGGCCGGCCGAGATCGAAGTCGAGGAATGCGCCGCACCGAAGGGATCATATTCGCTTTCGGCCCGGCGGGTGAAGCCGGACAGCCCGTTTTCCTGGCGCAGCGTCCGGATGCGGTCGCGCCGGCCGGTGAGGATCTTGTGCGGATAACATTGATGGCCGACGTCGAAAATCAGCCGATCATCAGGCGTATCGAAGACGCTATGAATGGCGATCGTCAATTCGACGACGCCGAGACCGGCGCCAAGATGGCCGCCGGTGCGCGACACCGCATCGATCATTTCGTCCCGGACTTCGCGGGCGAGTTGCGGCAGGTCGCGATCCTCGAGCTTGCGCAGGTCGGCGGGATAGTTGACCTGGTCGAGCAGGGGGGTCTTCGGCAGTTGTGTCACGGGCGGGCGCTCTTTCTTGCTTTTCCTTGTTCCGCTTTATTCGATTAGATTGCGGCAAAACAAGTGCATTTCAGGAACCGAAGCTTTTCACCTTAGAGCATGGTGTCGAAAAGTGTGAACGGTTTTCGGAGTATACCCTGGTCTATTTCTCTCATTTCGTGGCGCTCAGCCCTCCGGCAACGGCACGAATTCCTCTTCGTCACCGGGCACGATATCGAAGCGGCCGCTGCGCCATTCTTCCTTGGCCTGTTCGATCCGCTCCTTCGAGGAGGAGACGAAATTCCACCAGATATAACGTTTCGAATTGAGCGCCGCACCGCCGAAGAGCATCAGATGACAGCCATCGCGACTGGCTTCCAGCGTGATCGCATCGCCCGGCCGAAAGACCAGCAACTGGTCGGCGGCAAAACGGTCGCCTGATATGACGACCTCGCCCGAGAGCACATAGACGGCGCGCTCTTCATGAGCCGAGCCGAAGGGAAATTTGGCGCCCGCCTGCAGGTCGAGATCGACATAGAGCGTGTCGGAGAAAACACCGACCGGCGATGTCATGCCTTCGAATGAGCCGATCACCACACGCCCGCGTACGCCTGCCATCTCGATCAGCGGCATGGCGGATTTTTCCGTATGGGCGAAGGCAGGATCGATCTCTTCCTTGTCGTCGGGCAGCGCCAGCCAGGTCTGCAGCCCCGACATCAGCAGCGGATGGCCGCGCAGATTGTCGGGCGTGCGCTCGGAATGGACGATGCCGCGGCCGGCCGTCATCAGGTTGATATCGCCGGGACGGATGACCTTTTCGGTGCCGAGGCTGTCGCGATGGCGGATCTCGCCGTCGAACAGATAAGTGACCGTCGACAGCCCGATATGCGGATGCGGCTTGACGTCGAGCGCCTCATCCGGCTTCAGGATCGCCGGCCCCATGCGGTCGAAGAAGATGAACGGCCCGACGAGCCGCCGCTGCCTGCTGGGCAGCGCGCGGCGCACCTGAAAACCGCCGATATCGCTGGTGCGCGGGATGATCAGGCTCTCGATCGCGTCGCAGGCGAAGGCATCGCCGGGCAGGGGATCTTTACCGGGAAAGAAGGACATTGGAATCTCCGATCGCTACAGTGCCGAGCGTCATCGCCCACAGATAGCGCCTGGAGCGCCGCGCGTCCAATCGGACGCGCTTAGACGCTCCAACACTTGAAAGCGTGCCGCGCGTCCAATCAGGCGTGCGTCGGGCTCAGATCGCGGTAAAACCATTGTCGACGAAGAGATGGGCGCCATTGACGAAGCTCGATTCGTCGCTGGCAAGATAAAGCGCGGCCCGCGCCACGTCTTCGGGCTCGCCGATCCGCCCCTGCTGGGCGGCAATGGCGGCATCCGAAACATCGACACCGAGAGCCTGCAGGTCGGCAACCTCGCGCAGGCCATGCGGCGTGCGAATGAAGCCGGGGCAGACGGCGTTGCAACGGATGTTGCGGTCACGGAACTCCACCGCGATGGCGCGGGCAAACATATGCACCGCCCCTTTGGTCGTGTCGTAAAGCACTTCCATCGGCGTGGCGGCGACCGCCGAGATCGACGAGGTGCAGACGATCGACCCGCCGCCGCTTTCAATCATCTTCGGCAGCACGGCCTTGGTCATCAGGAACATCGAGCGCACATTGACCGCGTGCAGCCAGTCCCATTCCTCGACGGTCGTTTCGAGGAAAGGCTTGATGACGATCGTGCCGGCATGGTTGAAGAGCACGGTCACTGCGCCGTAGCGTTCTTCGACGCCGGCGACGGCGGCATTAACGGCTGCTTCGTCCGAGACATCGGCAGTCCAGCAATCGGCCTCGCCGCCGGCATCACGGATCTGCTTCACGGTCTCGGCGGCTGCATCGCCATTGCGGTCGATGATCGCAACGCGCGCGCCTTCCGCCGCAAAAAGCTTCGAGGCGGCGCCGCCCATGCCGGTCGCGCCGCCCGAGATAATGGCGACCTTGCCCTTCAACCTGTCCGTCATTCCGATGTCCACTCACTGTTTTGCAAGGGGATGATAGATCGGCCCGAAGCCGATAGCCAAGCGCATTCAAAAGGGAGGTTTGCTGTCTCAGGCGCCGTCCAGCGGCTCGACGCCCTGCGGCTTGCCGGCGCGATCGAGCCGGATCTTCTCGATGCGGTTCTCGGCGGCCGAAAGCAGCGTTTCGCAATGTTTCTTCAGCGCTTCGCCGCGCTCGTAGATCTCGATCGACTCATCCAGCGCCACATCGCCGCGTTCCAGCCGGGCGACGATGCTTTCGAGTTCGGCGACCGCCTTTTCGAAGGAAAGGCCGGATACCTCCGGCTTGGCGCTGTCAGTCATTCTCAACCCTTCATCATTCTCAGAATATGCATGCCCGCCGATTCGGCGAGTCCCTCGAGATCATAACCGCCTTCGAGCAGGCTGACGACCCGGTTCTTCGCGTGCCGGTCCGCCAGTTCCAGCACGCGCCCGGTCGCCCAGTCGAAATCCTCGCCGGTCAGATTGATCTGCGCTAAGGGATCGCGGTGATGCGCGTCGAAGCCGGCGGAGATGATGATGAGATCCGGCCGGAAATCGTCAAGGGCGGGCAGCACGCGCGATTTGAACGCCTCGCGAAAGTGGTCGCTGCCGACATTCGGCGACAGCGGCGCATTGACGATGGTGTTGTGCTTGCCCTTCTCGTCCTTGGCGCCGGTGCCGGGATAGAGCGGCATCTGATGCGTCGAGCAGAACAGCACCGAAGGATCGTCCCAGAAGATATCCTGCGTGCCGTTGCCGTGGTGCACGTCCCAGTCGACGATGGCGATGCGCTCGGCGCCATGCGTCTTTTGCGCATGCCGGGCGGCGATCGCCGCATTGTTGAAGAAGCAGAAGCCCATCGCCGTCATCTTTTCGGCATGGTGCCCCGGCGGGCGGGCGGCGACGAAGACATTGTCGGCCCGGCCGGTAAAGACATCGTCCACCGCCGCCATCGCCCCGCCAATGCCGGTCAGCGCCGCCTGCAGGCTCTTGCTGCTGGCATAGGTATCGGCTTCGATCTGGTTGATCTCACCCTCTTCCTCGGGAATCTCCCGCATGACGGCGGTCAGATGCTCCTCCGGATGCGCAAGCAGCACCGCATCCTCATTCGCCTGCGGCGCCTGCCGGCGCTCCAGCCGCTCGAAATTCGGATGTTCCAGCGCAACATTGATGGCGCGGATCCTGTCCGATCGCTCCGGATGGCCGGCGGGCGTGACATGTTCCAGGAAGATCGGGTGTTCATAAAGACGGGTGCTCATGAAGACACTCTATCGGTCGCTTATGTCATGTGCCACAGCAGATGGGGCGTTGCCTGGGGATTTCAACAAGCGCTCTTGCGGCGCCTTCCGACCGTTCGCCTATCACACTGTCTCGTTTGCGCCGTTCCCGTCGATCAGGTCCAATTGCAACGGCCCGCACCTTTCCGGTACGTGGAGGACACTGTAACACTTTGAACTATTGCGTAATTTTATCCTTAAGCCGGTTCCGGTATAAGCAATTATGAAGTAGTGTTGCCATGGGAACTCTGTAGGGCAGATTTGTTGATGAGTCAGTCGAAACGTCCTGATGTGGCGGAAATACGCGTGCCGTTTCGCGATGTCGATATGACCGGCCGGATGTTTCTGGCATCCTATATTTCCTATGCCGAGTCCGTGCTTGCGAGCTTCTGGTCCTCACGGCCCGATGTCGACGACGAACCCGTCTATAGCCCCAGCAAGGTTTCCTGCTTTCTCCACCGCCCGCTCCACTACGACGAGCCGGCAACCTTCACCGCCACCGTCGACAAGATCGGCGTGCGCTCTATCGGCTTCCTCATCTCGATCGAGACGGGCGAGGAGCGCGCCGCCGAGGTGGAAATCATCTGGCAGGCCCACGCCCCCGAAGACGAATCGCCGGCTCCGTTGCCGGAGGAGACGCGCGATTGGCTTTATCGGTTTTTGAATTAGGACCACGGCGCGTGATCGGCCTGAGCTCAAGCCCGGCTATGCGCTGACCGGCTCCGAAACGCTCTTTCGCGAACGCCACTCCTCCTTGGTCTGCGTCTTGATGTCGAACTGGTCGCGCGTCCTTGCGTAGGTATGGCCGCCCATTCGTCCGACGGCGTCCATCAGTTGCTGGTCGATATGCAGGTTCGTCGGATCGACCGCATCACTTCTGACATAGACGCCGAGGACTTCGCCAAGGATGATTTCGCGGGCCGGGCCAACCTGCAGGGTCGTGTGGCGGCGGCATTCGAGTGCTGCGGGTGCTGCCAGGATGCGCGGGCTTCTGACCATCTGTCCCGGCGCCGTTGCCAGTCCGGCTTCGGAGAGTTCGTCGACCTCGGGTCCGAACTTGATGGCGCAGACCTCCATCTGGTCGACGAGGGCGTCATCGCAGATATGGACCGTGAACTCGCCGGTTTCGCGGATGTTGCGGGCGGTATCCTTGAAGCGCATGTCGGCATAATTCTCGACGCCGATGGCGACGATCGCCGGGTCGTGGGTGAGGACGTTGAAGAAGCTGAACGGGCCGGCATTCGGCAGGCCCTCCTTGCTCAGGGTGGTGACTAGCGCAATCGGGCGCGGGATGACCGTGCCGATGAGGATCTTGTAACGCTCGCGCTCGGTCAGCTTGGCGAAATCGAAATGCGTGTGTTGTTTATTGTTGGTCATGTCAGGCCTCGGCAGCGACGCGGTGGGTTTCAAGCGGGGTATGGCGGCTGAGGTTCTCGAAACCGTCCTTAGTCACGACATACATGTCGCCGATATTGCAGCCGGCCGACAGCGGCTCCAGCCACTGCGTGTGCAGCACGAAGACCATGCCCTCCTCCATCCTGTCGTAATTATGCGAGGAGATGTTGAAGCTGTTCTGGCCGCCAGCCATGCCGACCGAATGGCCGAGGTTCGGATTGTGCGGTCCGTGCGTTGCCGGATAGACATGCATGAGCTTGCGGCCCTGCGCCTCCCAGTCGATGTCCTTGACATACTGATGGGGGATCAGGCGTGCGCCGCCGTCTTCCATTGGCGACCAGTTGTAGGGCATGGTGCGCGCCTCGCGTGAGGTCAGCATGCCGCGCTCGATCATAGGTTCGAAGGCGGCATTGTTGACGTCGCGCATCAATGCGCCGGGCTTGATCAGCTTTTCGGCCCGCTTGACGCCTTCGGTGCAGGCGGCAAGCACCTCCTCCTGACGGCTGGTGATATCGCCGACAGCGATCATGCGGGCGGTCTGGGCCGTGTAGCCGCGACAGGTGACGTTGGAAATATAGAGGTTGATGAGGTCGCCGGGCCGGACGATGTGGCCATAGGGTTTGCCGCAATGGGTGCCGAATTCGTTGATGCCGATCTGGTAACCGTCGCCCGTCTCGCCGCCGAGCGCCATCTGCGCATAGGTGAAGGCAGCCAGGATTTCATGGTCGGTGACGCCTGACTTCGCCACATGATAGGCGGCCTGCGTGCCGATGCTGATCAGTTGGGCGGCAGCGCGAAACATCTCGATCTCGGGCAGTGAGCGGACCTTCTGCATGCGGTCGAGAATGGCGTTGTCAGCCACGAACTTGCTCTTCGGCAGCAGTTCGTCGAGCGCTGACCAGAAGGTCAGCGACGTGCGGTCGCCGATCCTGCCGATCTGGGCCTTGGCGAGGCCTAGGCTGGCGAGAACCTCGGCGCATTTCTCGGCGGTCTTGATAACGGAATCGCCGGGGCGGTCGGCATATTCGCGGCCGATCGGGCCGATCTGCCAGATTTCGTCGACGAGCACTGGCTCGCCGCCCGGCGGCAGCAGGACGGATTGGGTGAAGAAGGAGAGAAGCACCATCGCCTTGTCGGCATCAGTCGGAATGATCAGCACGCCTTCGCGCATCCAGTCGCAGATGTAGCGCAGATAGGCATTCGAGGCGTGGAACCAGCCGACGCTGCCGGCATGAACGATCAGCGCGTCATGACCGGCTTCGACCGCCTGACGGCGAATTCTGCGAAGGCGATCCTCGAACTCTTCGACAGGAAGCGGCAGCGGGGCGGAGAAATCGAAATCCGGCTGGAAATCGGCCAGCAGCGATCCCATCCGGTAGCCGCCTGCGTTTGTCGCGCGCATGTTCATGAGTTTGTTCCTTCTAATAGGTCAAATGGCGGATCGTTCAGGCCTGCCGCGGCGGCGCAAGAACGCGCCGGGCAACCAGCAGTCCCAGCAGCGTCACGGCGATCAGAATTCCGGAGATTGCCGCGACGCGCACATCGAGCGATTCCTCGATCAGCGCGAACATGCGCAGCGGCAAGACGGTCGTTCGGGCATCGGCGAGGAAAAGCGATACCGACACGTTATCGAGCGACTGGATGAAGACGAGGAATGCGCCGGCCAGGATGCCGGGCATCAGCAGCGGCAGGGTGACGCGCCGCAGCGTCATGAACCAGCTCGCGCCCATCGTCGTCGATGCCTCGGCAAGCGAGGGATTGAGACCCTGGGCGACGACGGAGGCGGCGCGGTACATCAGCGGCCCGAAGACGACGACATGACCTGATACGGTCAGCCAGAGCGACGGCTTGAAGCCGATGAAATTGGCGACGATCAGGGCGGCAAGGCCGTAGACCAGGCTCGGCAGGACGAGCGGGGCGAGCAGCAAGGGCTCGATGGTGCCGGCGGTGCTGCGCCTCATGCGCGTCATGCCGATGGTTGCCGGAACCGCAAAGATCAGCGATCCGAGGACGGCAAGGCCGGCAATCTTCAGCGAATTCCAGGCGGCGATATGTTCGGTTGCCGAGCGAACGGGATCGAGCAGCGCCGCATACCACCTGAGCGAAAAGCCCTGCGGCGGATATTTCAATGTCTGCCCCGAGGTGAACGACATCGTCAGCGCAATCACGATGGGTGCGACCAGATAGATGACGCAGAGCCCGCCGAAACCGTAGACGAATGCCTTGTAGAGCATGACGGGAATGGGATTTTCGCGACGATCAGGCATGACCGACCAACCTCCTGTGACGGGACATCATGGTAAGGGCGACCAGCAGGCAGCCGGTGGAGAGCAGCAGGACGACGGCGATGGCCGAGGCCAGCGGCCAGTCGAACAACGTGCCGACTTCGCGGTAGATCAGCTGCGGAACATAGACGTTGCGCGCGCCGCCGATGACGGCCTGGGTGACGAAGGAGCTGCTGGTGCTGGCAAAGACCAGGATCCAGCCCGCCAGCAGGCCCGGCAGCATCAGCGGCAGAAGCACGGTGACAAAGATGCGCCAGGGGCCGGCGCCGGAAACCTGGGCCGCTTCCGTCAGTTGCACCGGCGTGCGCGACAGGATCGCGATCAGCGGCAGGATGATCAACGGCAGGTCGATCTGGCACATGGCTATGACCAGGCCGAGTTCGGTAAACAGCAGGCTGGTCGGCATTCCCGTCAGGCCGAGCCCGACCAGCGCTTCGCTGATCGGCCCCTGGCGTCCGAGGATGACGATCCAGGCGAAGGTGCGCACGACATTGCTGGTCAGCATCGGAATGAGCGTCAGGAAAATCAGCACCTGCCGAAGGTTTCGGCCGCCGTGCCAGTAGAGGAGTGCGATTGGCACGCCGAGCAAGGTCGTGCCGATGACGGTTTCGAGCCCGAGCCTTGCGGTATTGACGAGGACGCGGAAATTGAACGCGTCGCCGAAGAAGCGGACATAATGTTCGATGGTCGCTCCGCCAGGGCCGGCGAAGCTGAAACCGACGAGGACGGCGAGCGGCGTCGCAAAGAACGCCACGGAAAGCAACAGCATCGGCAGGACGTATGGGAAGCCGCTCGCCTTCATCACATCACCTCAACCGGCAACGAGCGCGTCGAACTGGCGGATCCAGCCGTCGCGGTTCTTGTTGATCGCGACCCAGTCCGGATAGACCATGGTCTTGATCTGATCGCGGGTGACATAGGCTTCGATGCCCGGCGTCAGCGCCACGTCCTTGTTGGTCGGGAACATCTCGGTCGGCGGCTCCTTGAGCTGGTCCTGGGCGGCCTTGGAGATGGCTGCATCCATATAGGCATAGGCCGCGTCGAGATTGGCCGTGCCCTTGGTCAGGTGGATATTGACCGGGGCTGCCGGCGAGCCGGTTTCGGGTTGGACGAACTCGGCGTTGAGGCCGAGGCTCTTCAGGCGGGCGACATTGCCGGTCGAGCACATGAAAACGGCGATTTCACCCTGCTGGAACAGCGTCATCTGATGGTTGGTGCTGTCGACCACGCCCTTCAGATGCTCCGGATGATCCTTGAACAGCTTGAAGACGGCGTCCATGTCGTTGGGGCCGGAACCGAAGATCTTGGCGATCTCGGTATAGGCCATGACGGCGGTGTTCGAGGCAAAGCCGGTCCAGGAAACCTTGCCGCTATAGGCCGGGTTTTCGAAGAGATCGCGATAGCCCTTCGGCTTCGGAACGAGATCGGGATTGTAGGCGATGCCGTTGACTTCGATGGTCACGGTCGGGCCGTATTCGCCCTGGAAGGCTGGGTCGAGCATGCCCCAGTTCTTGAGCTTGCTCGGATCGATCTTCTGGATGAGATCCTTTTCGATGGCGACGGCCATCTGGCCAGGCGACATCAGCAGCGTGTCATAGGGCGGGTTGCCGGGGCTCGCCATGATCTTGGCAAGCTGGTCCTGCGCCATCGCCGGGGCAATTGTCAGGTCATAGCCCGCATCCTTGACCATCGGCGTCAGCACTGTGCGGTAGGCGTCTTCCCAGCTGCCCGGGAAAGTGGCGGCAACGGCTCCGCCACCGGCAGCGCGGGCGGCGAATGGAAGCATGGCCGATGCGGCAACACCAGCCGCCAGGAAACCGAACCCACGACGGGTAATCTGAAAGTCCTTCATCTCGTTCACCTCTGTTGAATTGTTTCTTCACTCATGATTTCCGGTTCGCCCGGAAAGGCGTGACACCTTGCAGTGTCGATCTCGGCAAATAGCTGCGTTCCCGGTTCGGGAATGAATGTGGTGGGGCCTCTGACCTCGGAGGCGCGCAGGCCTGTGCCGTCTTCCAGAACAAGGTCATGGACGAGCGACGGGCCGAGCGGCACGGAAACCGTCATGCGAACCGGCAGGGTGCTCTCGCCCGGCTGAGTCGACAGGCGAACCTCTTCCGGCCGGAAGGTGATCGTCACCTTCGAGCCGAGGGTGAAATTCAACCGGCGCGGCAGGAGTAGGGTCCGGTCATTGGCAAGGCCGATCAGCGTGCTCTCGGCATCGAGCCGCAGCGCCGTTCCGTTGAGAAGGTTTGCCTGGCCGATGAAGGTGTTGACGAAAAGCGTCTTCGGGCGATCGTAGACGGTCATCGGCGTGTCGATCTGCTCGACATTGCCCTTGTTCATCAGCACCAGGCGGTTCGCCAGGCTCTGGGCCTCCTCCTGATCATGCGTGACGATCAGCGTCGTGATGCCGAGCGTCTTCTGCAGGTGAAGCAGTTCCACCTGCAGATCGAAACGCAGGGCGCGGTCGAGCGCGCCGAAGGGTTCGTCTAGAAGCAGAAGGGAGGGGCGCCCGGCGATGGCGCGGGCGACGGCGACGCGCTGCTGCTGTCCGCCGGAGAGTTCCCGCGGCAGGCGGTTGCCATAATCCTTGAGCCTGACGAGCGACAGCATCTCCTCGACGCGCGCCTTGCGCTGAGTGCGAGGAAGCTTCTGGCAGGCGAGCGGATAGGCGATGTTTTCTGCGACCGTCAGATGCGGAAACAAAGCATAGTTCTGGAAGACCATGCCGACGCCGCGTGAGCGGGCCGAGACATCGGCCAAGTCTTTCTCCCCGAGCACAATCCTGCCGGTCTTCGGCTGGATCAGCCCGGCAATGGCGCGCAGCACGGTCGACTTGCCGCAGCCGCTCGGCCCGAGCAGGGCAACGATCTCGCCGGCCTCGATATCGAAGGCCACGTCGCTGATCGCATTCTGGCCACCATAGCTGTGTGTGAGGCCCTGAACGCTGAGCCGTTTGCGTTCAGCCGTATTCGGTATGCCTGGCATAGGGCCTCCCTGGTTCTGGGTCGAGGTCACGGATTGCTGCGCGGTCTCCGGCACAAGTCGGAGATGCGGTCCGGCGAGAAATTTTGCGTCGAGCTTGTTCATGAGAAACGAATTGCAAGCGGCGTGCCAGTTTTGCCGCGCGTCGTTGATGAAAGTGCCAAGTCTATGAAAATAAATCGATATTTCTGACTTATAAAGTTTCGAAACTTTGTAATAATAATAACGAAATTTTAAATTCGCATTTACTTTTGTGTAAATTTTCGCCAGCGTCGTATATTAAATGGGCATCGGATAGAAGTAGCAACGGCCCCTGAGCCGGGATCAAGCGCCGAAAAGTGCGGGTTTTGGCCTCTGAATCGGTGATTTTGGGTCTTGGGGGCGAATGAGGCGGTCAAAAACGATGCGGCGGGGCCTGGGAGAGTAAAAATTGTGCATTGTGCGTTCGAAACTTTATGCGAATTCTATTGCGAAACTCTATCCGAAATATCGTCATAAACAAAAATCATATTAATATCAAGTATTTATTGACAAATAGCTGCAAGTGGCACGGCGATTGCATGGATGATCCCGAGAATTCACCGATACAAAAATGACAGGGGATCACATGATGCGCATCCAGAAAATCTTGAAGGCCGGAGTTGCCGGAGCGATGGTCACTTTGATCGCGGCCTCTGCTTACGCTGCCGGAGGTGCCGCCGAGAAGATGACGGCCGATGCCGATGTCGCCAAGCTCTCCGGTGTCGTCCTCACGCAGAAACTGGCCGACGGGCTGCCACCCTCCATCAAGTCATCGGGCGTGCTGAAGGTCGCGACCGACCTGACGCCGCCGATCAGCTTTCATGGCGAAGACGGCAAGCTGATCGGCATCGATGCCGATATCGCTGCCGCACTCGGCGTCATCCTGGGTGTCGATGTTGAGATGACCGATGTCGGCGCGGGTGCCGCAATCGTGCCCTCCATATTGGCGAAGCGCTTCGACATCTCGATCTCGGGCATCAACGACGATCCGGAGCTGGAAAAGCAGGTCGACGTCATCGACTATATGTATGACGCGACGACGATCATGACGATCAAGGGCAATCCTCTCGCCATCAAGGGCCTGGAGGATCTGTGCGGCAAGAAGGTCGCCGTTCCCGTCGGCACCTTCCAGGCGAAAATGGTCGAGGCGGCATCGGCCAAATGCGCGACGCCGGTCAAAATCATGTCGATCCCGAAAATGCCGGATGTGCTGCAGGCCGTCCGCACGGGGAGAGCTGACGCCACGGTCAACGGTTACGCCACCAGCGTCTACACGACCGAGCACCAGACCGGAAACGGCAAGGGCCTGCAGGCGCTGCCGGATATCCGCCTTGCCGTCGGGTATCTCGGCATGCTGACCGCCAAGGACAATCCGCAGCTGCGCGACAGCGTCGTTGCCGCCTTGCAGCAGATGGTGGACTCCGGCGCCTATGAGACCATCATGAAGAAGTGGAGCCTCGGACCGCTGGCCGTGAAGACCGTCAAGGTCAACGATGCTGCCAGCATGCCTGCGGATTGACGCCGATGGCCCTGTTTCAAGCGTCACCCATATCGCTCTCGCTTGCGCCATCGGTCGGAAGACCGATGCGTTGGGGCCAGATCGCAACCGGTGCCATCGCGATTTCAGCGCTGGCCTTCTTCGCGCTCATCGTCGGGCAGAGCCAGAGCATCCAGTGGTCGGAGATCCCCCGCTATCTGGTGGATCCTTCGATCCTGCGCGGCGTGCTGCTGACGCTTGAACTGACGGCAGGCGCCATGGTGTTCGGCATCGTGCTCGGATGCCTGCTGGCGCTGATGGCGACGAGCCAGAACCTGGTTCTCAAGGTGATCGCCGCCGGCTTCGTCTGGTGGTTTCGCGGCGTGCCGCTGATTGTCCAGATCTTTTTCTGGTTCAATATCGCCCTCTTCATCCCGCAGGTCGGGATGGGAAGCTTCACCATTTCGATCAACGATCTGGTGACGCCGGCCCTGGCCGGCTTCCTCGCACTCGGACTGCACGAAGCCGCGAACATGTCGGAGATCATCCGCGGCGGCCTGGTCGCGGTCGATCGCGGCCAGCGCGAAGCGGCAACGGCGCTCGGGCTGAAAAAGACACAGACTTTTCTCACCGTCATCATGCCCCAGGCCACGCGTATCATCGTGCCGCCGACGGGGAACCAGGCCATCGGCATGCTGAAGGCCAGTGCCATCGTCTCGGTCATCGGCATGCAGGATCTGCTGACGCAGGCCCAGGCGATCTACGCCCGGAACTTCCTCGTCATCGAACTGCTGTTCGTCGCCTCGATCTGGTACCTCGCCATCACGAGCGTCGCATCCATAGGCCAGCACTATCTCGAAAAGAGCCTCGTTCCGAAAGGCCGGACAGCAGAGAAGCCTCGCGCTCCCGGACGGGCGTGATCGCGGATCCATCGACGTGAATTGAGATCAACAACGAAGGGGTCGCCAGTGCAGCGCGCCCCATCAGGAAACAGCAGAGGAGCATGACATGAAATTGGGTATCGACAGCATAAAGCTGCCCGAGGCAAAAAAGCGGGGGCCTCTGGCAAGCCTTGATCACGTCAAGGAGCTTGGGCTCGCAGGCATTTTCTTCAGTACGGCGCTGGACATGAGCCCCGATCTCGACACCGGCCTGCTGCGCGAGATCAGGGCGAAGGCCGACGACCTTGGCCTCTATCTCGAAAGCGGCATCGGCAAGATCAATCCCTATTGCAGCGCCGAGGAACCGGCGCTCCGGGCCGCCGGCGGCGGCGATATCATCGCCGGTTTCACGCGCATGATCGAGGCAAGTGCCGCAATCGGCTGCTATGAGCTCTGGGTCGCTCCGGGCAATTTCAAGAGCGAATATCGCGGCCGGCTGGCCAATGACCGCTTCCGCACCGACGTGACCTGGGAAGAGCAGTTGCTCGGGATCGAAAAGGTCCTCCGCAAGCTCGCGCCCGTCGCCCGCGCCAATGGCGCACACATGAACATTGAAACCCATGACGAGATCACCTCCTTCGAGATCCTGCGATTGATCGAGAAGGTCGGTGACGATTGTGTCGGCGTTGTCTTCGACACGGCCAACGGACTGCAGCGGGGCGAGCATCCGGTCTTCGCCGCCAAGCGCCTGGCTCCCCATATCCGCCAGACCCATATCAAGGATGCCTATGTCGGGCGCGCTCCAGGTGGACTCGATTTCCAGGCCAGACCTGTTGGCGGCGGCATCGTCGATTTCGCCACGATCCTTCCCATTCTTGCGGACGCCAACCCGGTTCTGAACCTGTCGCTGGAGGTTGCCCAGTCTGTCGCCGACAGGCCGCGCAAGGCTAATCCGCGCCAGTGCATCGAGATCGACGATCCTATCTGGCGCGCCGGCCACCCCGACCTGACGGCGGATGAGCTTGCGGCCTATATGGCGATGGTGGATGCCTATGAGAAACGGGTCGCCTCCGGGGCTGTTCTCGACTGGGAGGCCTATGAGAGCAGCCGCTACGGCTATCCGACCTATGAGGTGCAATCCTACGGTTTCGACGAGGCAATCGCTTTCATCCAGCAATCGGCTCGTCACGTCGAGACGGTTTGCGCCGAAAAGGGCATTGCCCTGTCGGTGCCGGAAAAGAAGCAGAAAGCGGCTTGAGTCCCGAGACGGTGCCGGAATTTTTCCGTCGCCACCGCCTATCGAAACGCTGGCGCCGGAACTATTTACGCAAAAACATTCTTATGGAAAAAATTATGGCGCTTGGATATTTGATGTTCGATCGAATCCACGCCGGGCCGCCAGAGGCAATTTGGAGACTGCAATGAGAAAGATGCGCCGCCAGAGTCCCAAAGCGATGGCAGCAGCCAATGGGCCGGTGGAAAGCACCGACACCAATGACGATGTCTCGGAACGCATTCGCGCCACGCTTGCCGCCGCCATCGGCGAAGGGGCGCTCAAGCCCGGCACCAAGATCCTGGAGGAAGCGATCGCCGAGCATTTCGGTGTCAGCCGAACGGTCGTGCGCGGCGCGCTCGGCGTGCTTGAAAGCGACCACCTGCTGGAGCGGAAGAGAAACCGCGGCACTTTCGTTGCCGAGCCGAGCGTCGAGCAGGCCAGGAGCCTTTTCGAGGCGCGCCGGAAGATCGAGGGCCTGCTGCTAGAACTGGTGATCGCCCGGGTCACGCCCGAGCAGCTGGATGCGCTGCAAAAGCTGACCGACGAAGAAGAGCACATCCACCACCATGGCGACGAAAAGTCGAAGACGGTTCTGTCCGGCAAGTTCCACATCGTGCTTGCCGAAATCGCCGGCAACCCGGTGCTGACCGAAGTGCTCGCCAAGATCGTTGCCCGGCTTTCGCTGGTCATGTCTTTGTACGAAGAGGACCGCAAGGACGACTGCGGCGCGGACCACCATCGCATGATCGTTGCCGCCCTGAAGGAGAAAAACCTCGCCAAGGCGCAACAGCTGATGGACCACCACCTCGCCGACATCGAGGGTCGCGTGCGCCTGACCGAAGGGCAGGGCGACCGGCACACATTCCTGGCGGTGCTGGAGAATTTTTCCTGATGGAGACCCGCGCATATCGGATGACGGCTTCCATCGCGCGGGTGTGGGGCTTTCCTGCCGCCTGAGGTTACGCTGTCATGTCATCTGGCCGCCATGCTTGCGACCAGATCGCTGAACCTCTCTCCCTGAATGCCGACATGTGTCCGCAGCAGGCGGCGGGCCTCATCTCCATTTCCGGCAAAGATCGCATCGACGATGGCGCAATGTTCTGAGAAGGACGTCGACAGGCGGTTGCGCACGCGCAGCTGGAGGCGGCGATAAGGCCGCAGGCGGCGGTGCAATTGCACGCATTGCTCCTCGAGGAATTCGCTTCGGCCGGCTGCGTAGATGGCCTTATGGAATTCCTCATTGTCATAATAATAGGCATCGCTGTCACCGGCCGCGGCTGATTGCTCGCAGCGGCTGTGGGTGGCCGTGATCGCTTCCCGGGAGGCCTTGTCCAGCCGTCGTGCGGCGAGCGACCCGGCCAGGCCCTCCAATTCGGCCATCACCTCGAACATCTCGTAGACGCGGTGCGGCCCCGGATCGATGACGATTGCGCCTCTGCGCGGTCGAATTTCGATGAGGCCGATCGCATCGAGCTGCATCAGCGCCTCGCGCACCGGCGTGCGGGAAACCCCGAAACGCGTCGCAAGAACCATTTCGTCGAGGCGCTCACCGGGGGAGAACTCGTTGGAAAGAATGGAATTTTCAATCTCATCGCGAAGCCATCGGCCGACATTCTCGGACATTCGTTTCAATTCCCTCATACATAAAAGCACTTATTGTATACACGATCATTGACCTCGTGTACGAAGAGTGGCATTCTACATACTACCGGTGAAACCCGACGATGGGAAGCAGCCGTCAAAAACGGTCCGCACCCAGCCGGCCGGTAGAAGAGAGGAGAATGGCATGTCTGAGGCTTCCTTCTTCACCGACATGCTGCAGAGCATCACGGATCGCGGACGCCAGCTTCTGTTTTCCGGCTCGCGCGCCACGCAGGTCGCAGCCAAGACCGATCTCCAGACACTCTGTGAAATGCTGCTGTCGAGCCGGGGCGAAGCCTCGGGCATGGCGCTTGCGGCCGAGATACTCGATCGCTGGGGCGCGCTTGAGAGCGAGGGCGCGCAGGCATTCCTTGATATGCTGCACGAGAAGTTCGGCCCCGACACGGCCAAGCTCGACCAGGCGATTGAAAATTACCGCACCGACAAAAGCTCTGCCGCGATTATCGCTCTCCACCAGGCAGCCGAGCCGCGGCGACAGGAGCTTCTGCGCCGATTGAATCACGCGCCGAACGGCACCGCCAAGCTTGTCCGGATGCGTGAGCAGCTGCTTGCTTCCAAAGACCAATCCGCAGGATATCACGCGCTTGACGCCGACTTCACCCATCTGTTCGGCTCCTGGTTCAATCGCGGCTTTCTCACGCTACGCCCTATCGACTGGTCGACGCCGGCCTACATCCTTGAAAAGATCATCAAATACGAGGCCGTGCACGAGATCGCCGGCTGGGAGGAGTTGCGCAGTCGTTTGGCACCGGCCGACCGTCGATGCTTTGCCTTCTTCCACCCCCGATTGGCCGACGAGCCGCTCGTGTTCGTCGAGGTGGCGCTCACACGATCCGTGCCCAGCGCGATCGGAGATGTGCTGGTCGAGGGCAGGGAGCAGATCAATGCCGACGAGGCGACGACGGCTGTCTTCTATTCGATCTCCAACTGCCAGGATGGCTTGCGTGGAATCTCGTTCGGCAACTTCCTGATCAAGCAGGTCGTGGAAGACCTGCGCAGAGACCTGCCCGGCCTGAAGAATTTCGTCACGCTGTCGCCCGTTCCAGGCTTTGCCCGTTGGCTTGCCAAAGCACGTGCCTCGGACGCCGACCGGTTGCTGCCGGAAGCGGTCCTCGAAAAACTGACGCTGCTGGATGATCCGAGCTGGCCTGACAACGAGAATACGGCGAGCGAAGTGGAGCGCGTGTTGCTGCCTCTTGCCGCGCGCTATTTCCTGACTGAACGGACGCCGGAGGGCCGCCCCATCGATCCTGTCGCCCGCTTCCATCTCGGCAACGGCGCTCGACTGGAAAGACTGAATGTTCTCGGCGACCGCTCGCCCAAGGCGATGCAGCAGGCCCATGGCCTGATGGTCAACTACCTCTACAAGCTCGACGATATCGTGGCCAACCACGAGGCCCTGGCGCAGCGCGGCGAAGTGATTGCCTCGCCGGCCGTCAAGAGCTTGCTCAACCAGAACGACGAAGGCCGCCGCGGCGGCAATGGCCAGCAAGGCTCCCGGCCATTCGCACAGATAATGAACTCAACGCTTGGAGGAGGGCGAAAGTGAGCAACCATCTTTTCGACGCCATGCGGGCCGCTGCGCCCGGTGACGCACCGTTCATCCGGATCGATAGCAAGCGCACATGGACCTATGATGACGCTTTCGCTCTTTCCGGCCGCATTGCCGGCGCGATGGACACGCTCGGCATTCGCCCCGGCGACCGGGTGGCGGTGCAAGTCGAGAAAAGTGCCGAGGCACTGATCCTCTATCTCGCCTGTCTTCGAACCGGCGCCGTCTATCTGCCGCTCAACACCGCCTATACGCTGGCTGAGCTCGATTACTTTATCGGCGATGCGGAGCCGCGTTTGGTGGTTGTTGCGTCGGCTGCGAGAGAGGGCGTGGAGAAAATTGCCAAGCCTCACGGCGCGATCGTTGAAACGCTCGATGCCGACGGCAGCGGCTCGTTGCTGGATCTCGCACGCGATGAGCCGGCCGACTTTGTCGATGCTTCGCGTTCCGCGGATGAGCTGGCCGCGATCCTCTACACGTCGGGAACGACCGGACGCTCCAAGGGGGCGATGCTCACGCATGGGAACCTGCTCTCGAACGCCCTGACCTTACGAGATTATTGGCGCGTCACCGCCGACGATCGGCTGATCCATGCCTTGCCGATCTTCCACACCCATGGGCTGTTCGTCGCCACCAACGTCACATTGCTCGCCGGCGCCTCGATGTTCCTGCTGTCGAAGTTCGATCCGGAGGAGATCCTGTCGCTGATGCCGCAGGCAACGATGATGATGGGCGTGCCGACCTTCTATGTGCGCCTCCTGCAAAGCCCGCGCCTCGACAGAGAGGCGGTCGCCAACATCCGCCTCTTCATTTCCGGTTCGGCTCCCCTGCTTGCCGAAACCCATACCGAATTCCAGGCCCGCACCGGTCACGCCATTCTCGAGCGCTACGGCATGACGGAAACCAATATGAATACGTCGAACCCCTATGAGGGCAAACGGATTGCCGGAACGGTCGGTTTCCCGCTGCCTGATGTGACAGTGCGCGTCACCGATCCCGCCACCGGGCTCGTGCTGGCGCCTGAAGAGACCGGCATGATCGAGATCAAGGGTCCGAACGTCTTCAAGGGCTATTGGCGCATGCCGGAAAAGACCGCCGCCGAATTCACCGCCGACGGCTTCTTCATCAGCGGCGATCTCGGCAAAATCGACCGGGAAGGTTATGTCCACATCGTCGGTCGCGGCAAGGATCTGGTGATTTCGGGTGGATACAACATCTATCCGAAAGAGGTCGAAGGCGAGATCGACCAGATCGAGGGTGTGGTCGAGAGCGCAGTTATTGGTGTGCCGCATCCCGATTTCGGAGAAGGCGTAACGGCCGTCGTCGTGTGCAAGCCCGGCGCCGTCCTCGATGAAAAGACCATCGTCAGCGCCCTCCAGGACCGTCTCGCCCGCTACAAACAACCCAAGCGCATCATCTTCGCCGACGACCTGCCGCGCAACACCATGGGTAAGGTTCAGAAAAACATCCTGCGGCAGCAATACTCCGATCTTTACACCAGGAGGTAAGGCGACGCGCCCTCTGGGAGGAGTGTGCGTCGACATCCAGCATCAATCTTGAACACAACAACTACGGCGCTGGAGGCGTCGGAGGGAGGGGAATCATGGGTATTGAACTATTGGCCATAGGCCTGCTGGTCGCCATGTTCATCATTGCGACGATCCAGCCGATCAACATGGGTGCGCTCGCCTTTGCCGGCGCCTTCGTGCTCGGCTCGATGATCATTGGGATGAAAACCAGCGATATTTTTGCCGGCTTTCCGAGTGATCTATTCCTGACACTCGTCGCCGTCACCTACCTCTTCGCCATAGCGCAGATCAACGGCACGATCGACTGGCTCGTCGAATGTGCCGTCCGCATGGTGCGCGGGCGGATCGGCTTGATTCCCTGGGTGATGTTCCTCGTCGCCGCCATCATTACCGGTTTCGGTGCACTTGGGCCTGCCGCGGTCGCCATTCTCGCACCCGTCGCGTTGAGTTTTGCCGTGCAGTACCGCATCCACCCGGTCATGATGGGCCTGATGGTGATCCACGGCGCGCAGGCCGGCGGCTTTTCGCCGATCAGCGTCTATGGCGGAATCACCAACCAGATCGTTGCGAAAGCCGGCCTGCCTTTCGCGCCGACCTCGCTGTTTCTCTCCAGCTTCTTCTTCAACCTGGCGATCGCAGTGCTGGTCTTCTTCGTTTTCGGCGGCGCAAAAGTGATGAAGCAAGATCCCGCGTCACTTGGTCCCTTGCCCGAACTCCATCCAGAGGGCGTATCGGAGTCGATCAGAGGTCACGGCGGCACGCCGGCAAAACCGATCAGGGAGCATGCCTATGGTACGGCGGCCGATACCGCGACGACCTTGCGCCTGAACAATGAGAGAATTACCACCTTGATCGGCCTGACGGCGCTCGGCATCGGCGCCCTGGTTTTCAAGTTCAACGTCGGCCTCGTCGCCATGACCGTCGCCGTCGCGCTGGCGCTCTTGTCACCGAAGACCCAGAAGGCGGCAATCGACAAGGTCAGCTGGTCGACCGTGCTGCTGATATCAGGCATCATCACCTATGTCGGCGTCATGGAGAAGGCCGGGACTGTCGACTACGTGGCGAACGGCATATCCAGTCTCGGCATGCCGCTGCTGGTGGCGCTCCTGCTTTGCTTTACCGGCGCCATCGTCTCGGCCTTTGCATCCTCGACCGCGCTGCTTGGCGCGATCATCCCGCTCGCCGTTCCATTCCTCCTGCAAGGACATGTCAGCGCCATTGGCGTGGTCGCGGCGATCGCGATCTCGACGACGATCGTCGATACCAGCCCGTTTTCCACCAATGGCGCGCTTGTCGTCGCCAACGCGCCGGACGACTGGCGAGAGCAGGTGCTGCGACAGTTGCTGATCTACAGCGCGCTGATCGCGATCATCGGCCCGGTCGTCGCCTGGTTGGTGTTCGTCGTGCCCGGGCTGGTGTGACGGCGGGCTGCCCTGGAATCATCGCTTTCCGCCGCAGGCCATGCCCGCGGCGGCCAGTGCATCCAGATCGAAGAGCACGCTTGTTCGAAACGGCCCGCGATGCTAGAAAATCGCATGGACAACACCCTGATCAGCACTTTCGTGATGATGATGCCGCGCTCATAGCGTGGCGGGTTTCGTGCGTCCAGAATGCACCAGCGACCGCCCTCGAGGCGGTCTTTTCATGGGTCGATCCGTCTCGCGGGCAATAACAGCCTTCGAAAGGAAACACCGATGAACAAGATCTACATCACCACCTCGATCCCCTATGTGAATGCCGCGCCGCATGTGGGCTTTGCCCTCGAACTGGTCCAGGCCGATGCCTATGCCCGCCATTTTCGCCTTCTCGGCCACGACGTCAGGTTCCAGTGCGGAACCGACGACAACAGCCTGAAGAATGTCCGGTCGGCGGAGGCCGCGGGAGTGCAGGTCACGGACTTCGTCAATGCGAATGCAGATAGGTTCGAGCGCCTTGGCGGCCTGCTCGATATCTCCAACGAGGAATTCGTCCGTACCTCCCGCGATCCAAGGCATATCGCCTGCGTCTATGCCTTGTGGAAGGCATGCGCTGAAAAGGGCGACCTTTATCGCAAGGCATATGAGGGTCTCTATTGCGTCGGCTGCGAGCAATTCTACGAGCCGTCGGAACTCGATGACGGGCGCTGCCCGGAACACGGCATTGCCCTTGATACCATCCGTGAGGAGAACTGGTTCTTCCGTCTCTCCAGATATGGCAACCGGCTGCTTGAGCTCGTCGAGACCGGCGAGCTTCGCATCGTTCCAGCCCATCGGCGCAACGAAATCCTTGCCCTGCTGCGGCGTGGCCTGACCGACATCAGCGTGTCGCGCAGTGCGGAGCGGGCGCGCGGCTGGGGCGTTCCCGTCCCGGATGGAGATGAGGTCGTCTATGTCTGGTTCGATGCCTTGGCGAACTATCTCACAGGTCTCGGCCACGGTTCCGATGAAACCCTGCTGCAGCACTATTGGAACGGCGGCGAACGCATCCACGTTGTCGGCAAGGGCATTTCCAAGTTCCACGCCATCTACTGGCCGGCCATCCTTTTGTCCGCAGGCCTGCCGCCGCCATCCTCGATCCTCGTGCACGGCTACGTCACTGTGGACGGCAGGAAGATCGGCAAGTCGGCCGGCAACGGCATCGATCCGGAAGGCATCATCCAATCCTATGGAACGCCGGATGCACTGCGCTATTACCTGCTCCGGCATATACGCTCGGCAGACGATGGCGACTTCTCGGCCGAGCGTCTCGAAGCCGCTTGGTCGGGAGAGCTCGCCGGGCAGCTCGGAAATCTCGCCAACCGGGTGCTTGCGCTTCTGTCCACGTCATTCGACGGAATCGTTCCGCCCGTGCCGGACAGCGCGTTCGTGGACGAGGCTGCCCGCCTTCCGGGGAAGGTGGCCCAGGCTTTCGATGCCTACGAGCTCCATGTCGGCCTCACTGAGATTTTTGCCTTTATCGGCGAGGCGAACAGGCGGTTTACAAAAGACGCGCCGTGGGCGGATGCGAAAGCCCTGCTTGCCGACCTCACACCGGAAGATCGGAAGGCGACCGCCGCTCGTCTCGGCGCTTGCCTGGCCGAGCAGGTCTACGGCCTTGCGGTCGTTGCCCGCTGCCTCCTCCCGTTCCTGCCAAGCGCGGCCGCAACGCTGCATTCCAGACTGGGAATACCATCTCCTCGCCTCTATCGGGTCCCCTTGATGGTGGACGGGGCGAAAGCCGCTCCGCAAGCCGTGCTCTTTCCGCAAAGAGCGGCAGCTTGAAGCAGCCCGAGATCCTCTGCGCTGCAACTGAAGCAGCGCAGAGTTCAAGCCTGTCTGGAGGCGGTAGGGAAGGGTATTCATCCTCGTCCGGATCGCACTGACAGCAAACATTCGCATGATCTGTAGGACCGCCTAAAACTCTGCTTTCGATCACATCGCAGCAGCCAAAATCCCAGTGTAGGTCAAGTGATGCAACAACTGATCGGCTCCGTGCGCGGCCCAGTAAGGACGGGTCGTCACGGCAGCCGGATGGCGGCGCGAGTGAACGGCCTTTAAGTGATCAATGGTGAAGTGAATTAGAAATTCGCCCAGCGCCAAGACCGCGATCGTCACGCCATCCAGCCCGAACAAAAACAATCCTGGAAGGGTGCCTGCGACGTGGATCGCTGCATGGATATAGCCGCCCGGATGGCGGATGTCGCCCTTGCCCTGCAGAATCCAGGTCGACTGCAAGAGATAGTCGGCGGCGAAATGCTTGACCTGCAGCCAGGCGAGTAGGCCAATAAGGGAAGATGCACTTTCCATGGTCCTTCCTCCCTCAAATTGGGGACGATTTCCGGTCCAGGGTAAAGATCGGCACCGGTTGCGATTTGCCGCGCACCACCGTCTCCCCCAGCGAGCGCGCATCGAGCCGCCTGTCGGCCCGTTCCCACGTCTCGCCACTCAACACGATTTCAACGCCTTTGTCTTTGGCGACGCCGACCAGGCGGCTTGCGAGGTTTACGGCATCGCCAATCGCCGTGTAGCTCAGGCGTTCGGCCGAGCCGATATTGCCGACGAGTGCCGTCCCGCTGTTGATGCCGATCCTGACTCGCACTGCGTCATGCTGGGGCGCGAGCGGCGGGATGGCATGCATCGCGTCACGGATCGCGGCCGCGGCACGGCAGGCACGCGACGCGTGATCGGGCTCGTCGTTCGGGGCATTCCAGATCGCCATCACAGCGTCGCGATAAATTTGTCGACCGTGCCGCCCTCGGCGTGGATCGCGGCGATGGAAAGCGCGAGGAAGCGCGAAACGCACATCGAGCGGCCTTCTCCATGTTCTCATCGATCAGTCGAAGGACGATTCGGTGAATGCGGTCCTTGCCCGCTGATGCAACAGCCCACGCTTGACGTGCCCCAGGATGTCATGAAATTTTCATATTCAGGCTATTTTCGAGAGCGAGAAAATAATCTACTATTTTAGTCAGGAAACAAGATTTCCTGAAACAAACGAAGGAGACTGATTGAGTATATTTCTTATGACTACCATGCTCATCGCAGGCTTTGTCCTGTTTGCCCTGATCACCGGGGCAGCACGAGGGCGCGCTGCCCAGACCACCGCAAACACCAAGCGCAGGTCGGGCAGTTCAGGAGGCTCGGGCGATGGAGGTGGAGGCTGGTTTGATGCCTCAAGCGACTGTGACGGCGGCGGCGGAGATGGTGGAGGAGGAGACTAAATCAAACTGAAATCGATAGAATGCCCGACCGCCTCAAGGCGGTTTTTTGTTGCCCGGATTCCGGCGCGGCGGTGCGCCCCGCTCAATCCAAGGGCATCACAAAGGTGAAGCGCGTCTCCTTGTCATCGGAACTGACCGTGATTGTCCCGCCATGGGCGCGGGCGATTTCCGACGCGATGTGCAGACCCAGCCCCAATCCTCTTTGACTTGTGCCGGCTTCACCTTTGAAGAAAGGTTGAAAAAGCCCTGTCATCGCCTCGGTGGAAATCGGAGCGCCGCCATTGGCGATCCAAAGCTCGAGCTTTCCGTCGACAGTTGCCGCCGATAGCCGCACCGGTTCGTCCGGCGCCCCATGTGTCAGGGCATTTCCCAGAAGATTGGACACCAGCTGGCCGATCCGGCCGCTGTCGCAGTTTATCGGCCCGTCGAATTCGATCGTCACCTCAATCGCCCGGTCGAGATGACTGAAGCGGAGTTCTTCGATGACCTGCCGCAGGAGCGGCTCGAGATGCTCGGCCCGCCTCTCGAGTGTGATGCCGCCACCCAATCGTCCGCGCGCGAAGTCGAGGACGTTGTCGATCAGGGCGGACATGCGAACGACGCTGCCCTGCATCAAGTCGAGAACTTTAATCGCGCGATCGGTCTGCTTCTCTTTTCGCAGAATGCGCGCAGCGGCTGAAATCGAGGCAAGCGGGTTGCGCAGGTCGTGGCCGAGAACAGCAATGAACTCTTCCCGCAACTCGGCGGTTTGCTGTTCGAAGGCAAGTTTGGCTTTGATCGTGGCGCCGGCAGCATCGGCCGCGGCGCGCGCCTCGACCAACTCCCGTTCATAACGGCGACGCTCGGCAGCCTGGAACATCGTCACCCGGGTGAAAAGCAGGGCGCCGTCTTCTGCACGTCTTTCCATGGCATTGGCGAGCACAGGCAGCTTTTTGCTGTCTACTGTGACGAGATCGAGGGCAACCTCGTTGAAAAACCCTTGCATGCGCAGCAAAGGCGCAAAATGGGTTTCGTAGAATATACGGCCCGAGGTATTGAGTAGGTCGTGAAGTCGTTTGCCGAGGAGCTGCTCGGCAGGGATGCCGATCCAGGTCGAAAGCGTTCTGTTGACCTTGACGATGCGCCCATCCGGCTGCAGCGAAAGATAGCCGCACGGCGCGTTTTCGTACAAGTCCTCAAGGTCTTCCGCCGGCATGGCGATCTGCGTGTCGGCACCGGTCATCGGACGAACCACCGGATTGCAGATATGACCTCGTCGGGAGCGCTGAGGTTAGGGCAGTGGCCACTCGCATTCAGCACCACCAATTGGCTGTTTGGGACCTGCTGATGGACGAATTCGCCGACCTCTTCGGAAGCGATGATGTCATCCCGGCACTGAAGGATCAGCGTTCTGGCGGTGACGCGCGGAAGATCGCTGCGATTGTCCGACGTGAATGTCACCCGTGCGAACGCCTTGGCGATCTCAGGATCGGTGCGGCAGAAGCTATTCGTCAGCTCTTCACCGAGTTCCGGTCGATCGGGATTGCCCATGATGGCGGGGGCCATGGCGGCAGACCATCCCATGTGGTTGTCGTCCAGCGACGTCAGCAGTTCGTCTATATCTGCCGCGCTGAAACCGCCGATATAGTCATCGTCGTTGATATAGCGCGGCGACGGCCCGACAAGGACCAGGCTTTCAAACAGTTCCGGTGCCTCCAGCGACGCGATGACGCCGATCATCGCGCTGACCGAGTGCCCGACGAAGACCGTTTGCGTCAACCCAAGTTCGCGGCAAATTTCCAAGAGGTCATCCGCATAACCGGACAATGAAGAATATTTTCGGGCATCGTAAGCCGCGAGATCGGATCGTCCTGCGCCGACATGATCGAACAGCACTGTCTTGAAGTCGCTTTCGAAGGTCGGCGCCACGAAGCGCCACATATTTTGGTCGCACCCGAATCCATGCGAAAAGATCATCGCACGCTGGCCATTGCCCCGGATTTGAACATGATTTCGATCGATGACGGTCATCTCGCCCTCTTTCCTCTCATAGCATATTCCGCCTGCCTTGGATTGAGGAAAGATCGGGGAGGCGACGGGTTCGATGGTCGTGTGACATGATATTCCAGAAGGCGACCGCCCTGCCGTTTGCGACATGCCTCAGTTCATCACTTTCTGCAGCTTGAAGAAGAATCGCCGCGGGTCGTGGTGCACGCACATCATCCCGGCAATCCCGTCATCGTCAATCCTGTGGAAGTAGTCCACGATCGGCTGTTTGTCGTAGACCATCGCAGCCGTTTCGACGCCGTCGAGAGCCTGAAGCTTCAATGAAGCTGTCGTGCCTCTGGCTCGAAGCATCTTCTGCAGATACGAGAACCAATGGCGGGCGACGAACGTCCGGCCAAAGGGCGCCATCTTGATCGCCAGCCGAACAGGGAAGAAACTTGGGTCGATCGGAACAAGCCGGCCCGGTCTCCACTTGAAGAGCAGGGCGTCCGCCCGCATGTCGGAGTGGAAGCGCTTGCCAAACCAGCTGAGATTTTCGAGCACGCCGTCCAGTGGATGACCCGACGGAATACCAACGCCGCTCCATAGGCCGACCATGTCCTTTGGCTGGATGGGCTCCAGCGACCGGAACCAGGTAGCCATCTCCTCCTGCTGGTCGCCTCGCATGGTTTCTCCTTCACGGATGTTCATTGCGACAAATGAAAAGAAGGGTTCGGAAGTTCCCGCATACAAGCCGGCCGGAAGCGACTTCTGGTGAAGGGCTTAAGTCTTCGAGCGCAACAGCCCCCGCCGGGGCTGTTGAGGCATTTCGCCAGAGAAGACCGGCCTATGCGTCAGGCGCGTGACGGCAACAGGGGATAGCCGACCATGACGGCGCGGCCAAGCAGCGCTGCGACGAAAGCCTTGATCACATCGCCGGGAATGAAGGCCATCGAGCCGACGAAGGCTTTCGTGAAGCCGAGGCCGGCGACGGTCGCCAGATAGGTGATGCCGAAGGCGTAGAGCACGACGATGCCGCCGACCATGGCGGTGAGGAAGAAGCTCACCGTCTGCACCAGGCCGGATTGCTGATGGTTGACCAACCGTTCGCTGAGATAGCCGGTGACGAAGGCGGCAAAGATCCAGCCGATCAGGAAGCCGGCCGTTGGCGACGCGAAGATCGCAAGCCCGCCGCGGCCGCCGGAAAGCACCGGCAGCCCGATGGCGACCAGCACCAGTACAATCAGCACGGCAATCGCGCCGCGCCGGGCGCCGAGCACGACGCCGGCCATCATGACGCCGAGGGATTGCGCAGTGATCGGCACCGGAATGAAGCCGAGCGAGATCGGCGGCAGCAGGCCGAGCGCCACGATGATTGCGGCAAAGAGGGCGGTAAGAACGAGGTCGCGAGTGCTCATCATCATGAATTCCGTGTTTATCAATCGTTAACTCACATGCCGCCGAATGCCGCGCGCGTCAATCGCCGCGGCGATATTATCCGCATCCCTGAGCGTCAGGATGATCAGCGGCGCAAGCAGCGTCGTCGGCCGGACCTTCAGCCCGCGTGCCCTATGCGCCTCGCGGATCGCCTGATAACGGCCGACGATCTCCGGCACGAAACGCAGCACCAGCCCAAGCGCCAGGCCGATATCGTCGGCCTGCACCCAGCCGGTGCGATCGAGCGGGCGGGCAAGCGCCGTTACCTCGTCGATGAACTCAGCGATCGACGTCGTCGCCGTCACGGTGGCGGCCAGAAGCATCAGCGCCGTCAGCCGCAGCAGGGGCACGAGTGCTTCCTGCCAGGGATTGAAGATGAGGTTGAAGAGTGCGACGACCGCGATCGTCAGGAAGATCGGCCGCAACCGCCTGAGACCATCCACAAACGGCAGGCCGATCATGCGGTAGAGAACCGCTGTCAGCAGCACGGCGATCGACAGCAGGACGAGGTTCCCGGTGATGAACAGCACGATGCCGAAGATCGTCAGCGACAACAGTTTTAGCCGCGGCGAGAGCCGGTGCATCACGCTGTTGCCTTCGACATAGAGCGACTGCATCAGGCGGCGATCTCCTTGTAGCGGGCGATCGCTTCGGCAGCCGGCGCATCGGCGGCAAGCCACCCCTCATGAAACAGCAGCACCCGCTCGAAATCGGCGATCAGGTCCAGATCATGGGTGATGATGATGGCACTTTCCGGCAGCCCGGCGATGATCTTCTCGACCAGCGCCCGGTTCTTGAGGTCGAGCTGGTTAGTCGGTTCGTCGAGGATCAGAATGCCTGGCCCCGTTGCCAGCACCGAGCAAAGGGCCGCCACCTGCAACTCGCCGCCGGAAAGCTCATGCGCGCGCCGATCGGCCAGCGCCTCGGCGCCGAAGCGGGCCAGCACGCCCTCGACCTTCGCCTCGATCTCCGCCTTGGTGAAGCCGCGCCGCTTCAGCCCGAAGGCGATGTCGTCCTTGACGATCGGCAGGATGATCTGGTTCTGCGGCGACTGGAAGATGAAACCGACACCGGGCACAGCAGTCTTCTCATCGCTCGTATCGCGACCGTTGACGGTGACGCGGCCGACCGACGGTTTGGCCAATCCATTGATCAGCCGGGCGAAGGTCGTCTTGCCCGAGCCGTTCAGCCCGATGACGCCGATGCGTTTTCCACTGATGTCAAGCGTCAGCGGCTGCAGCGCCACCCGTGCCCCGAAACTGACCCCGGCACCTTCGAAACGAATATCCAAACCAATCCCTCGCATCCATGCGATCCCGCTGCCGACGTTTTGCGGCCTGGTACGTCTTCGCCGCCTTGCCCCATGAGATCGCCGCCTGCCCCTCATCCGCCTGCCGGCACCTCTGCCTGGGTCGAGCCACGTGTCTCGACCCGTCCTTCGGACCCCCGCTCGCGGTGAGAAGGGGATATGCCGCACCGGCTTCCTTTACCCTCGACGCCGCGTTTGGCACGTCCCCTCTCCCCGCAGGCGGGGAGAGGGTTAGGGTGAGGGGCTGCCATCGGCGCAACCCAAACAGCAATGCTTCTATACGGGGAACCTGTGATGATGAAAGAGCAATCTCGCCCGCGATATTGGGTCGATATCGGGTGGCTAGGAAGATTTTCCGGATTATGATGTGGTCATGACGAATCTGCTTTCCAATTCCGACGCCCGCCGTGTCTTCCTTTCTAAACAGGGCCTCAGCGCCCCGCCGAACCGCGCCTTGACCAAGGCCGGCCTGTTGCAGCTCATCCATGAACTGGGTTTCGTCCAGGTGGACAGCATCCAAACGGTGGAGCGGGCCCATCATCAGATCCTGTTTTCCCGCAATCAGACCTACCGGCGCGAACATCTGAAGGCGCTGCTCGAAAAGGACGGCGCGCTGTTCGAGCACTGGACACATGATGCTTCCATCCTGCCGAGCGCCTTCTTCGTCTATTGGAAGCACAAGTTCCTTCATCAGGAAAGGGTGATCATCGAGCGCTGGCGCAAATGGCGCGGCGAAGGCTTCGAAGCGGCTTTCGAGGAGACCTATGAGCGCGTGCGGCGCGACGGCGCGATCCTCTCGCGCGACATCAAGGCCGACGGCCACGTTTCCGGCGGCTGGTGGAACTGGCATCCGAACAAGACGGCGCTCGAATATTTCTGGCACACCGGCAAGCTCGCCATCGCCGGCCGCTCGAACTTCCAGAAGATCTATGATCTCACCGAGCGGGTCATTCCGGCCGAATTCCGCGAGCCGGAGGTGAGTCGCGAAGAATTCGTCGACTGGGCCTGCCGCAGCGCGCTTGCCCGCCTCGGCTTTGCTACCCATGGCGAGATCGCTGCCTTTTGGAACCTCGTCTCGCCCGATGAGGCCAAGGCGTGGGTATCAGCCCATCGCGAGGAGCTGACCGAAGTGTTGATCGAACCAGCGCTCGACGGCAAGGCGCGACCCTCCTGGGCCTTTGCCGATTTCCCGTCGACGCTCGACAGCTATCCCGATGCTCCGCCCCGCATCCGCGTGCTCAGCCCCTTCGACCCGATGATCCGCGACCGCAATCGCACCGAACGCCTGTTCGGCTTCTTCTACCGCATCGAAGTCTTCGTGCCCGAGCCGAAGCGCGAATATGGCTATTACGTCTTCCCGCTGCTCGAAGGCGACCGTCTTATCGGCCGCATCGACATGAAGGCGGATCGGAAGAAATCGACGCTCGATGTCAAGCGGCTCTGGCTGGAGCCCGGCGTGAAACCGTCGGCTGGGCGGCTGGAGCGGCTGGAGGCGGAGCTTGACCGGCTGGCGCGGTTTGCGGGTGTGGAGAAGGTCGTGTTTCTGGAGGGGTGGAGGGGGTAGTCGAACTTCGTCCGATATATCCTGCTCCTACCCAAGAGAAGGGACCGAGACGTTGCCACGTATCCCTTCTCCCCAGTGGGGAGAAGATGCCGGCAGGCAGATGAGGGGGTGAGCGGCAAAGCCGCGAATGCGCTGAGCGCAAGCGAAGGGCAGCATGAAGGATGTGCCGTGTGGCCCCTCATCTGTCCTTCGGACATCTTCTCCCCGCTGGGGAGAAGAGGAGGAGCCCTCAGCAAATTTCCGTTGTGCTGATCTTGATGCCGAAACCTTCGAGGCCGACATAGTGGCGCTCGCGGCTGGTGAGCAGCTTGATCGAGCTCACCCCAAGGTCCTTGAGGATCTGGGCGCCGAGGCCGATTTCCAGCCATTCGCTGTCGCGGGTCTGGGCTTCGGCATGGGCTTCGCGGCCCTGGTTGCGGGCCTTGCGGCCATTGTCGGTATGGCCGACGCCGACGGAGCCTTCGCGCAGATAGACGATGACGCCGCGGCCCTGCTCGGCAATCTTCTGCATGTAAAAATCGACCGGGCTGTTCTTGCCGAACAGATCCTCGGCGACATTCTCCGGATGCAGGCGCACCGGAATGTCGACGCCGTCGCGGATGTCGCCGAAGACGACGGCGAGATGCTGCATCGGATCCCAGGGCAGGGAATAGGTATGGGCCTTGGCCTTGCCGAACGGCGTCTCGATGTCGAAGCTGGTGCCGAGTTCGATCAGCGTTTCCTTGCGCTGGCGATAGGCGATGAGATCGGCGACGGAGACGAGCTTTAGCCCGTGCTGTTCGGCAAAGTCAACCACCTGCGGCCCGCGCGTCACGGTGCCGTCATCATTGACCAGCTCGGAGATGACGCCGATCAGCGGCAGGCCGGCAAGCTTGCAGAGGTCGACGGCGGCTTCCGTATGGCCGGAGCGCATCAGCACGCCGCCTTCGCGGGAAACCAGCGGGAAGATATGGCCGGGACGGACGAAATCGGAGGCGCCGACATTCGGATTGGCGAGATTGCGCACCGTCAGCGTCCGGTCGTCGGCGGAGATGCCGGTTGTCGTGCCGTGCTTGAAATCGACCGATACGGTGAAGGCCGTCGTATGAGCCGAATCGTTTTCCGCCACCATGGCGTTGAGGTTGAGGCGCTTGGCCTCTTCCTTCGGCATCGGCGCACAAACGATGCCGGAGGTGTGGCGGACGATGAAGGCCATCTTCTCCGGCGTGCAATGCACGGCGGCGACGATCAGGTCGCCTTCGTTCTCGCGGTCGTTGTCGTCCATGACGACGACGATCTCGCCGGCCTCGAAGGCCCGGATGGCGTCGACGACGCGCTTCTGGTCATAAGACATGGGGCGAGGGCTCCTATTTCAGACGGCCGGTCTGGCCGCGGTCGCGAAGATAATGGTCGGCGATCGCGCAGGCGACCATCGCCTCGCCGATCGGCACGGCGCGGATGCCGACGCAGGGGTCGTGCCGGCCCTTGGTACGGATATCGACGTTCTTGCCCTCCGCATCGATCGACTGGCGCTCGGTCAGGATCGAGGAGGTAGGCTTGACGGCAAAACGCGCCACCACCGGCTGCCCGGTGGAGATGCCGCCGAGAATACCGCCGGCATTGTTGGAAAGGAAGATCGGCGTACCGTCATTGCCCATGCGCATCTCGTCGGCATTGTCTTCGCCTGAGGTTTCGGCGGCGGCAAAACCATTGCCGATCTCGACGCCCTTGACGGCGTTGATCGACATCAGCAGCGAGGCGATATCCTGGTCGAGCTTGGCATAGATCGGCGCGCCGAGGCCGGCCGGCACACCTTCGGCGATCACTTCGATGACCGCGCCGATCGAGGAGCCGTTCTTGCGGATGCCGTCGAGATATTCCTCCCAGACCGGGACGATCGCGGCATCGGGCGAGAAGAACGGGTTCTGCCCGACCTGGTCCCAGTCCCAGTTGCGGCGGTCGATCTTGTGTTTGCCGATCTGCACCAGCGCGCCGCGCACGGTGACGCCGGGCACGACAAGGCGGGCGATGCCGCCGGCGGCAACCCGGGCGGCAGTCTCGCGCGCCGAGGAGCGGCCGCCGCCGCGATAGTCGCGAATGCCGTATTTGAGGTCATAGGTATAATCGGCATGGCCGGGGCGGTATTGCCGGGCAATCTCGCCGTAATCCTTGGAGCGCTGGTCGGTGTTTTCGATCAGCATCGAGATCGGCGTGCCGGTGGTCGTCATCGTCTCGCCGTCGGCGTCCAGCATGACGCCTGATAGTACCTTCACCAGATCGTCCTCGCGCCGCTGCGTCACGAAGCGGGATTGCCCGGGCTTGCGCTTGTCGAGCCAGACCTGCAGGTCCTCGAGCTTGAAGCTGAGCCCCGGAGGGCAGCCGTCGACGACGCAGCCGAGCGCCGGACCATGGCTTTCGCCCCAGGTGGTTACGCGGAAAAGGTGACCGAATGTATTGTGCGACATGTGTTCCCACGGTGGCGCGCCAAAGCCGGCCGCGCCATTGCTTGAAAAGGCGCGACACTCATAGGCCAAAAAGCCGCCGAGGCAAAAGCCTTTCTTTGCGCCAAACGGCCAGCTCAGGAAATGCTGTTTCCGGCCTTTGCCAGCGATGGACGACGCATTGTGCCGCCATTCTGTCTGCGGGGAGGGGCGGGCTCGATCGGCACGCGCCGATCAGGACGCAAGCCGCCACCCCGCTCCTGTGGCTTCGTTGGTGAAATCGTCGAAGGAGAGCGGCCGCGAGAAGGCATAACCCTGCAGGATGTCGCAGCCGAGATCGCGCAGCAGTGCGGCATGGGCTGCCGTCTCCACCCCTTCGGCTACCGTCTCGACGCCGAGCGAGCGGGCGATCTCGATGATCGAGCTGACGAGTGCGCGCTCCTGCGAGGCATTGACGATCGGCTGCACCAGCTGGCGGTCGATTTTCAGCCGCTTCGGCTTCAGCTTCAACAGGCTGACGATCGAGGTATGGCCGGTGCCGAAATCGTCGATCTCGATATCGATGCCGAGCGCCTTGATGCGTTCGAGATTTTGCGAGACGACGTCCTCGCTCTCGTCGAGGAAAATCGATTCCACCAGTTCGAAGGAGATCTCGCCGGGACGGATATGCAGGTCGGCGAGCGATTCCAGCAGGCTGCCGTCATGCAGCCGCCGTGCCGAAACATTGACCGAGACCTTGGGGACCACAATGCCGCGTGCCGTCCAGCGCATCTTGTCGCGCAGCGCCGTTTCCAGCACGATCCGGTCGAGTATCTGCACGACGTTGATCTCGTCGGCGATGCGCAGGAACTTGTCGGGTGCGAGCCACCCCTTGGACGGGTGCTGCCAGCGCACCAGCGCCTCGACACCGGTCAGCTCCATCGTCCGGGCGCAGAATTGCGGCTGATACCAGGCGGTGAATTCACCATTGTCGATGCCGGCGAGGATCTCGTCGGCGGTGCGCTTGGTATTGATGATATCGGCCTGGAGATTGTGATTGAAGAATTCGAAGCGATTGCGGCCCGTGCTTTTTGCGCGGTAGAGCGCGATATCGGCATTGATCAGCACCTTGCGCGCATCGACATGGATGCCATTGGCGAGCGCAATACCGATCGACACGCCGCAGCGGCAGGAAAAACCCTGGAAATCGATCGGCTGGCGCATCTCCTCGATGATCCGCGTCGAAAGCTGCACCATCTCCTTGTCGTCGACATCGAGGGCAAGGATGACGAATTCGTCGCCGCCGATGCGCGCGACGATATCGCTGCCGCGGACATTCTTGGCGAGCACCTTCGAGGCGTGCACCAGCATCGCATCGCCGGCGGCATGGCCGAGCGTGTCGTTGATGTCCTTGAAGCGGTCGAGATCGATATGCAGGATCGAGAATTTCTGCCGCTGCTGATGGCCGTCCTGGGTGAGATTTTCGAGCGCGATGTCGAGCTTGCGGCGGTTGGCGAGGGCGGTCAGCGGGTCATGCAGCGAATTGTGCTCGATCCTGTTCTTGACAAGCTCGAGCTCGATATTCTTGGCGACTGCCTCGTCCTTGGCGGCCTTCAGCCGGATCGTCATCAGCACGTCTTCGGTGGCGTCGAAGGCGATGCCCATGATCTTCATCTCGCCGGTCCCCGTCTGGTGGACCTTGCCGACCGAGCGCACATAACGCACCGAACCGTCGTCGACGAGCACACGGCAGACAAGGGTATGCGTATCGCCGTTCTTCTTGAAGTGGCGCGCGCTTTCGAGCGCGAGAGCCCGTTCCTCAGGGTGGATGCAGCCAAGCCAGGTCTCTTCGGTCATGAAGCCGTTGCGAGGCGCAAGGCCATAGAGCTCGTGCATCCGCTCGTTCCAGATCGAGCCGCCGAGGCCCGGCCGCGCTTCCCATATGCCGCACTGATAGGAATCGAGCGCCAGGTCGAGCCGACTGGAAAGCTCGGCGAGCTGCCCCTCGCGGCTCGAGAGCTCTTCAAGCGCCAGTTCCAGCTCGGCATTCTTGACCTCGCTCATATCCTTGGCCTTGCGCAGCGTGTCGGTGGTCTCCGCATCTGCGGTCACGTCCCAGACGATGCCGATGGTCTTGCTGACGCCGCCGGCATCCGTATAGAAGGAGCCGACCGAGCGCAGGTGGCGGATGCCGCCGTCGCCGAGCAGGATGCGGTACTGCGCCGTGCAGGCGGCACCCGCAATGCTGCAGCTGAAGAAATGTACTTCGGCAGTGTCGCGGTCCTCGGGCAGGATCGCCGCCAGCCATTCGTCGAGCACCCGGCTTCCCTCTTCCGCCGGTTTGCCGTGCAGGGCCGCGGCACGCGCGTCCCAGAGCAGGCTGTTCGAATCATCCTGCAACTCCCAGATGCCAATATTGGAGGATTCCAGCGCCAGGTTGAGCCGCTGCGACAGTTCCAGCAGTTTTGCCTCGCGCGTCTCCAGCGCGTTGATGTTGCGATTGCGCTCGCCGAGCAGCATGGTCGCAAAGAAGATCGGCACGATGATGATGAATCCGGCGGCAACGATGATCAGGCGTAGCTCGGTGCGGTTTTCAGGTATCGCATTCCAGCCGCTGTTCGGCACAGCGGCAAGCTCCCACCTGCCGCCGGCAAAGCCGATCTTCTGGCGCATCGGATCCTTGCCGTCGATATCGGAGGACCCGAAGAACGGCGCCGGGGGAGGAGCTTTGGCGGCGGTCGGCAAGCCTATATCGCGAATGGCGATCGAAAGATGGCCGAGATGCGGATAGCGCTCCTGGTTTTCGCGGTCGCGTGCCGGCATCAGCCCGGTCGCCTGGTAGAACATCGTCTGGTCGATCGCGACTTCGACCGCCCCCCAGATCCGCCGCTGGCCGTTCTCCTTGACGTAAACCGGGAAGAAGATGGCGAAGGCGTCCCGGCCGTCGGTGCTGATCGGGCCGTAGAAGCGCGCCGACTGGTTGCCGGTCGCGCCGGTCATCGCCTGGCGGAAGTAGAGAGCCTCGCGCACGTCGCGGCCGACCCGCTCGTTGCCGGATTGCGGCGGGTGGATGTCGCGGATGATGAAATCAGGCGCGACGGCGATATGAATGAAAGACGGGTTCTGGATCAGCAGCCAGTTGATCTGGCGTTCCATCTCCTCTCCGTTTGCCGCGCTGACGGAGATCAGGTTCGTCAGGTCGCGGACGACGCTGAGGTCCATATTGATCTCAGCCATGACCCGGGCACGGATGAGGTTCGTCTCGTTTTCGGTGCGGATATGAAGTTCGCGCACATGAGACGCAGTATTGGCCTGGTCGAGTCCGAAGCCGACCATGATGACGACCAGGGCGACAAGCGACGAAACCAGAAACGAGACGCGGCTATTCTTCAACACGCGCCGCAACTGCTTGCTGTCGCTGAGCCTGGATAACAAAATGAAACCCCCATGTTGACGAGCAACTGTAGGGCGCGCGGGTTAATTTACGATTGCCCGCCGGCGATGCCGAGAGATCGCGGGAAGGGAAAAAGCGCGGGTTAACGCGGCATTTTGATTATAATTAAAATCCTATTCATCAATTGGGCGGGAAAAGCCATTCTTACGGGCAATTTTCGCCATATTCAGGAGCTTATCTGTGGCCGGTCGTGTTCTCGTGCAGCGTCTTAAAGGATTGTCGCCATGCGTTTCGTCGTCGCCACGCTTTTGGCAACAGCAAGCTTCCTGTCACCGATGAGCGGTTTTGCCGAGAGCGCCGATGTCGAGGCGACGATCAGGAAGGTCGACACGGCCAACCTCGTGCTGACGCTCGATGACGGCAAAACCTATCAGGCGCCCGAGGAGTTCAATTTCGACGGTCTCGAAGCCGGCGTGAAGGTGATCGTCTTCTATACCGAGGTCGACGGCAAGCGGGTCATCAACGATCTCGACATCGTTAAATAGGCAGCGGATGAGGGGCGGGCTTGGCGATGCCTACAGCCAGACGATCTTCCGCTCTGCGGTATCGATCTTAGCGATTCGATCCTGAGGGATTGCGCCTTCCGCAGCGCTGCTCTTCGGCAGGTCTGAGATCGTCTGGAACAGTGTGCGGATGACGCCGCCATGGGTCACGCAGACCGTCGGACGATCGACGGAGTTCAGCCATGAGCCGGTGCGCCAGGAGAGGATTTCATAGCTTTCCGCGTCATCGCCGGGCGGGATGAAATCCCATTTCGAGGCGTTGCGTTCCGCCACCCGCGCGCGCTGCGTCGCCTTCAGCTCCTTGATCGTCGAGCCCTCCCAGTCGCCGAAGGAAATCTCCACCAATCTCGGATCGGTACGATAGGCAAGCGGCGCCAAGCCCATGGCGGTGCGCATGATTTCCATCGTCGCGCGTGTGCGCTGGAGCGGGCTTGCGACGAAATCGAATTCGTCGACCGTGTCGCCGAGAATCTCCGCAAGCGCGATGCCGTTCTGCCGGGCCTGCTCCAGGCCCGTGGCATTCATCGGGATGTCCTTCTGCCCCTGCAGGCGCCGCTCTGCATTCCAGGCGGTCTGGCCGTGTCTGATCACATAGATAAGCACGGTCTCGCATCCATGTGCAAAAATCAGTCCTTGACGACGGAAATGTCGGGCGCGTCGACCGCCTTCATGCCGATGACATGATAGCCGCTGTCGGCATGGTGCACTTCGCCGGTGACGGAGCGCGAGAGGTCCGACAGGAGATACAGGCCGACATCGCCGACTTCCTCGATGGTGACGGTGCGGCGCAGCGGTGCGTTATATTCGTTCCACTTCAGGATGTAGCGGAAATCGCCGATGCCGGAGGCGGCAAGCGTCTTGATCGGTCCGGCCGAGATGGCATTGACACGGATGTTCTGCGGTCCGAGGTCGACGGCGAGATATTTGACGCTGGCTTCGAGCGCGGCCTTTGCGACACCCATGACGTTATAATTCGGCATCACCTTTTCGGCGCCGTAATAGGTCAGCGTCAGCATGGCGCCGCCATCCGTCATCAGCTTCTCGGCGCGGCGTGCGACCGAGGTGAAGGAATAGACGGAGATCTGCATCGTCTTGTTGAAATTGTCGGCCGAGGTATCGACGTAGCGGCCGGTCAGCTCGTCCTTGTCGGAAAAGCCGATCGCATGCACGAGGAAATCGATCTTGCCCCAGAGCTTTTCGACGTTTTCGAAAACGGCGTCGATGGTGGCTTCGTCGGCGACGTCACAGTGGCCGACGAGCGTCGCGCCGATTTCGGCGGCGAGCGGCTCGACGCGCTTCTTCAGCGCGTCGCCCTGGTAGGTGAGCGCGACTTCTCCGCCATGTGCATGAATGGCCTTGGCAATACCCCACGCAATCGAACGATTGTTGGCGACACCCATAATGACGCCGCGTTTGCCTGCCATGAGGCCGGATGCTTGAGCCATATTTCGCTCCCTAGGATTCTGATCGATCCTGCCTATGGCATAGGCCGTTAATCGGTTCAAGCTTGGCCGGGATCATCAACTGTTAGGGATCGTAATAAAGGGTGCGAATGTCATAAAAATTTCATAGGAACAGGCCTTCGCGCATGCTCCGCATGAGATCAGTGATTTTGTCGTCGGGTTTTTCCCACAAGATAATGCGCAATTCGACGACCAGATCGCCTCTGCCGCCCTCTTCGCGGGGCAATCCCTGGCCGGGAATTCTAATCGTCTTGTCCGAGCCGGACCATGCGGGGATCGTCACGTTCAGCGGCCCGCTTGGACCTTCGATACGCGCCTCGGTGCCGAGCACGGCATTTTCGATGCTGAGCGGCAGCACGGCGTGCAGATCGAAACCGTCGACGGTGAAGCGCGGATCGGGTGCGATGCGAACGTTGATGACGGCGTCGCCGCGCTGCATGCCAGGCAGCTTGAAGCCCTGTCCCTTGAGCCTGATCTCGTGACCGTCGGTCGTGCCTGCCGGCAAGGCGAATCCGATTTCGCGGCCCTCCGGCAGCGACGCGGTGATCCAGCCGCTCTTCAACACGTCGTCGATCGTCACTGTCGCCGTCGTCACCTCATCCGGTGCTTTATCGAGGCCGGTATCCTTGGCGCCGGTGAAACGGCGCACCAGGTTTGTCAGGATGCTGAGCGGCAGCGACAGGTTGGCGGCGGCATTGGCCCCAGCGTCGCTCGCTTCCTCGTCGCCCTTGGTGTCGGTCTCGGCGGCATCGCCATCGATGCGCCTGCCGGCATCGCCCTGGGGGTTTTGGGTCTGCTGGTATTGCGTGTGCTGGGCGCGACCCTGCGCCTGGCCGCCGCCGGCCGCGCGGGCTTGGGCGCCAAAAATGCGATCCACCATCTCGTCGGCGGCCTCGGTAGCACCTGCCTGTTGCCTGGAGCCGTCGGCGGTCGCCTTCTGGGCGGCGCGCGCCAGCTCTTCCATCACGCGCTCGGCATTGGCCTGCGCCGCCTTGGCGCGCACGGCAGCCTCGCGGGCGGCCTGGCGCTGCTGCATGATCGTCTGCTCGTGCTTCTTGGCTTCGGCCATCCGCAGGGCGTTGTCGAACAGGCTGCGTTTGCGCGGGTCCTTCAGGGTCTCATAGGCGCGGCCGATCTCGGCGAACCGGGCCGTCGCCGTCGGGTCGTCCTGATTGTGGTCGGGATGGGCTGATTTGGCCATGTTGCGCCAGGCCGCCTTGATCTCGTCTGCTGCCGCGTCGCGCTTGACGCCCAGAATTTTGTAAGGATCGCGCATGTCAAAACCGCCGGTGTTGCGATGCGGCAAGCCTCGTCCTTGCTCGGCATCCCCGTCCAATAAAACGTGTGTGGCGCCACCCGCCGCAAAGGCAGGAACAGCCACTCTCAACGCCGATCCTGCGGGCCGAGTTGCTAATCACTTGTTATTTCTGTGAAGAGATGTGGGGTGTTTCGCGGTAAATGGTTAGCTCTTTGCTAAGCATTCGGCAGAAAGCGGTCACGCGTTAACCTGTTGGGAAGGGCGCGCGCCCCGCGTCTTTTCGAACGCGCAAAGGACGCTGTAATATCTGAACGACCTTAGGAAGATCAGCTCTCGGGCTGGAAGCTCAGAAGCTGCCAGTTGCCGCCGCCGACGAGGCAGGTCTTGCCGTAGAATTTGGCGATGCCGACATAGGAATGCCGGGTCGTGCGGAACTGGCGGCAGACCTGGCCGGACTCATTGTTCTCGACGATCGTATCGATGACGCCGGCACTGCCGGTCGATGCGTTCGCCCAGGGAAGCGGTTGGCCCTCGAGCCTTTGCACGTCGGCCGAGGTCACTGCGTTGCGCACGGTCATTTCGTCGGAAAGCGTGTCGGTGCTCGGCGGCGTCTGCGGCACGGTGCCGGTTGCCACCGACCGGTCGACCTTGGCTTCACTCAGGAAATCCATGCCGCCGCCGACGCAGCCGGACAGCGACAACATCGCGACGCCGGTGACGAAGAACACACTGCTGCGTCGCCGCAGGCCCTTTGTATGGCGAGATGACTTTGCTATGACTTCCACCCTGCATCCTGTCCAGTTATCAAAAGCTGGGCGAGTTTTGAATAATCCGGGGCATTTGAACCAATATGTCGGCAAACGAGTTAACAAGCGGTGACTTTACCGAAAGTGGCGAGCCCTTCAAGCTCTTTGCCGAATGGCTGAAAGAAGCCGAGGCTTCCGAGCCCAATGACCCCAATGCTGTGGCGCTGGCAACGGTCGATGAGGATGGTCTTCCCAATGTCCGCATGGTTCTCCTGAAGGGATTCGACGACGACGGTTTCGTCTTTTACACCAATTTCGAGAGCCAGAAAGGCCGCGAAATTCTCGGCCAGAAAAAGGCCGCCATGTGCTTTCACTGGAAAAGCCTGCGTCGCCAGGTCAGGCTGCGCGGCCCGGTCGAAATCGTCACCGACGCCGAAGCGGACGCCTATTTCAAGACGCGGGCGCGGGGCAGCCGCATCGGCGCCTGGGCCTCCAGACAATCCCGCCCGCTCGAAAGCCGGTTCGCGCTGGAAAAGGCCGTGGCCGAATATACCGCGCGTTATGCCATCGGCGAGATTCCGCGCCCCGCCCACTGGTCGGGCTTCCGCATCCGGCCGACATCGATCGAATTCTGGAAGGACCAGAAATTCCGCCTGCATGACCGGGTCGAATTCCGCCGCCCATTACCGGAAGGCGAATGGGACAAGGTGCGGATGTATCCGTAACGGGCTTTACCTGCCCATCAGCTTCAACGGTATGCCGGAGGCAAGGGCCGAGACGTAGCGTCGCTTCTGGTAGAAGCCGTTGAGCGAAATGCGCGGGAGATAGCCGGTCAGCTGCGCTGAAGGCAGCCCAGGCTGCGTGGTGACCGCAAGGGTAAAGCCGAGATTGCGAGCGATGCGCGCCTCGCGAGCAGTCGCAGCATCAGGCGTGCCATAGGGATAGGCGATCGTCTCGGGGCGGGTGCCGGTCACCGCCTCGAGGTAATCCGCCGAAACCTGCATTTCGATTCGCGCTTCGGCTTCCGGCAGGCGGGCCAGTGCGCGATGGCTGATCGTATGGGCGCCGAGCGTTGCAAGCGGATGCGCCGCCAGCCATTGCAATTCGCCAGGCCCCATCACCAGCTCGCGGACGATATCCGTCGGCTCGATGCCGTTTTCGCGCGCCAGCAGGTCGATGGCGGCAACCGCGCGCGCCTCGTCGGAGCCGTGGATATACCAGGCAAAGCGGTCGAAGGCATGCCATTGCTGCTGGGGGCTCTCCAACGCCAGGCGCTCTCTGCCGCGGCCGAAATCGAAGTAGATTTCGCTTGGCCGGCGCAGGAGGACGGCGAGCGTCTCCCACCAGATGCTGTGTGAGGCTTCGGCAAAACCCTTGGCGACGAACACCGTGAACGGCGCCTGATGCCGCTCGAACACCGGCAGCGCATGTTCCAGATTGTTGCTGTATCCGTCGTCGAGTGTGAAGGCTGCGAAGGGCTTTGCGCCCTCGGGTTCCGCCAGCAGCGCCGGCACCTGATCGAGCGGCACGAAGCGGTAGCCCTCTCGCCGCAGCCGCCGCAGCGCCGCGTCGAGAAAACGGGGGGTGATTTCGAGATGCGCATTCGGCTCGAAGGCCTGGGCCACGTGCGGGCGGACATGATGCAGCGTAAAGACGACGCCGCGCCCGCGCGCTTCGCGCATCAGTCCGACTGACGCGAGCAGCCAGGAAACCTCGAGCCCAGCGCCGATCGCGACGCGTTTTGCCAGTCGCTTGAATTGTCCCGTCATGCGGGTCCGTCCCTTGCCTTTGCCGGAAACTAGCAAGTGCGATTTAAGCCTTGCTGAATCCCGATACCGCACAGGTCTTTGATTTCCTGTTAACCAAGACGATGAAAAGACTAGAAAAATAATAGGAGTTGCCTCAAAGTCGCGCCAAACTTACTGCTTCTGTCACATTACGGCACAAATGCCGGTCTGACCGAGCGCCCGCGTCAAGGGCTGCGTATCAGGGGTCAGCGCATGAACGGCCAGCGTATGAGGGGAAAGTGCATGAGAAAGCTTTTGGCGGCTGTTTTGACCGTAACGCTTGCCGTTTCGGCGCCGCTTGCGGCCCTTGCCGGCAACGCTTCGCTGATCCTCGATGCCCGGACTGGCAAGGTTCTCGCCTCCGAAAACGCCGATACGCTGAACCATCCGGCCTCGCTGACGAAGATGATGACGCTCTATCTCACCTTCGAGGCGTTGAAGCGCGGCAAGATCGCCTGGGACACCCCGATCCGGATGTCGAAATACGCCGCTGCACGCCCGCCGACCAAGCTTGGCATCAAGGCTGGCGGCACGATCACCGTGCGCGAGGCGGTCTATGGCATGATCGTCAAATCCGCCAATGATGCCGCCTCCGCCATGGGCGAGAAGCTCGCCGGCTCGGAAAGCGGCTTTGCCCGGGTGATGACGGCCAAAGCCCGCCAGCTTGGCATGAGCCGCACCGTCTTCGTCAATGCCTCCGGCCTGCCGGATGGCCGTCAGGTCACCACGGCGCGTGACATGTCGACGCTCGCCATCGCGCTGATGAAGAATTATCCGAACGAATACCGGCTGTTTTCGACGGCCAGTTTCAATTTCCGTGGCCGGACGGTGCGCGGCCACAACAATCTCATGTACCGCTACCAGGGCATGGACGGCATCAAAACCGGTTATACCAACGCCTCCGGCTTCAATCTCGTCAGCGCGGTCAGAGACGGCAACCGCCGCGTCGTTGGCGTCGTGCTCGGTGGCCGCACGGCCCGCAGCCGCGACGCCAAGATGGCTGGTTTGCTCGACCGTTATCTCGGCCGTGCCTCGTCTTCCGGCGGCGCAAAGCTGGTGGCGAGCGTCGGCGCCAAGGAGCCCGTCGAAGTCGCGTCCGCCGCCGAGGCCTCCGATGTTCCGGTGCCGCTCAACGCACCGCGCACGGCCGACGATCTCGCAGCCAAAAGCCTGGCTTATGCCGACGATGCCGTCGTGCCGCTGGAGCGTCCCGTCGCGATGGACGAGATCCTCAACGCCGGCAAGACGCCGAAGACATCGGCAGAGAAGACCAATGGCGACTGGCAGATCCAGATCTCGGCCGCACCGAGTGCCGATGCGGCGCGTGCGCTTCTCGCCCAGGCGAAGTCGGAAGGCGGCGCACCGCTCGTCTCCGCCTCGCCCTATACGGAGGCGGTCGGGCAGGGGGTCAACAGGATCTATCGCGCCCGCTTCGTCGGCTTCGCCAGCAAGGATGCCGCCGTCTCGGCCTGCGATGCGTTGAAGCAGCGCTCCTATGACTGCATGCTGCTGCCGGACCACGGCTGATTGCCGCGCGGCGGTCTGGACAATCCCGTTCTGGACAATTGTTGGGAATCAGGTTCTCCTCCATAAACAAAAGGAGAACGCTCATGCTGCGCCGTCTCGCCGATCAGTTCGAAATTTCTTCCTCCACCCATGTCGCGGCCCACGGCATCGAGCGTGATGCCGATTGGTTCCTTCTGAAACTGCAGGAGGAAATGGGCGAGCTGACACAGGCCTGGAACCGGCTGACCGGGCGCGGTCGTGCGAAGGGGCGTTCACCGGAAGATATGCAGCAAGACCTTGCCGACGAGACCGCCGACGTCCTCGGCCATCTTATGCTGTTTGCCCGTCACAACGATCTCGATCTTGCCGCCGCGATCGAACGAAAGTGGCTGTTTCGGCCGGCGCAAACGTCGAAGAGCTGATGCAACGCGCCGAAAATGCGCAGTGTGTTTGGGGGCGACGGCATTTCGATGTGACGCGCTTTAGGCGAGACTGTCCCTCGTCAACCGCACCAGGATTCTCCCGCAGCTTAAGTCAGCCGACCTTATAGCGGTAGAATTTGCTGTCCACCGCCATCAGCGGGAAGGCGCGGGGCAGGGCGCTCTTGGCGATCTCGCTAAAGCCGTTCTTCTCGTAGAAGCGATGCGCGGCGACGAACTTGTCCGTCGTGCCGAGGAAGATATCGGTGAGGCCGACATCCCTGGCATGGGCAAACAGCCGATCGAGAAGCCGTGCGGCCACGCCATGCTCGGAGCCGCGAACTTCAGCTGAGACGAACATCTTGCGCAGCGCCGCTTGGTTGTTGCCGATATCCTTGAGCCCGACCGTGCCGACGATGGCGCCATCCTTGAGGGCGACCCAGAACTGCCCCTTGCCGGACTGGTAGAAATCCGGGATGACCCTAAGATCCGGCTGCTCATCCGCAGTGATATCGATGCCAAATTCCTCGCGCTGGATCGGCAGGATCACCGAGAGCACGGCATCGGCGTCATCGGCGGTGAAGGTTCTGATTTCGACGTCCGCCATGACGGATCCTTTCGCCTCAGGTCTGCGTGCCGCCGACCGTCACCTGATCCATGCGCAGATGCGGCTGGCCGACGCCGACGGGAACCCATTGGCCGGCCTTGCCGCAATTGCCGATGCCGGTATCGAGCTTCATGTCGTTGCCGATCATCGACACCCGCTTCATCGCATCCGGGCCGTTGCCGATCAGCATCGCCCCCTTGATCGGCGCGCCGACCTTGCCGTTCTCGATCAGATAGGCCTCGGTGCAGCCGAAGACGAACTTGCCGGAGGTGATGTCCACCTGGCCGCCGCCGAAGGAGACGGCATAGATGCCCTTCTTCACCGAGGCGATGATCTCCTCGGGCGTCTTGTCGCCACCGAGCATATAGGTGTTGGTCATGCGCGGCATCGGTACATGGGAATAGCCCTGGCGGCGGCCGTTGCCGGTGGGGGCCATGCCCATCAGCCGGGCATTCTGCCGGTCCTGCATATAGCCGACGAGCTTGCCGTTTTCGATCAGCACGTTGTAGGCGGACGGCGTGCCCTCATCATCGATGGTGATCGAGCCGCGGCGATTGTCGATCGTGCCGTCATCGACGACAGTGACGCCGGGAGCGGCGACCATCTGGCCGAGAAGACCGGCAAAGGCCGAAGTCTTCTTGCGGTTGAAATCGCCTTCCAGCCCGTGACCAACGGCCTCATGCAGCATCACGCCCGGCCAGCCGGAGCCGAGCACCACGTCCATCGTGCCCGCCGGCGCATCGATCGCCTCGAGATTGACGAGCGCCTGGCGCAGCGCCTCGTCGGCGCCGTATTGCCAGCTGCCTTCGGCGATGAAATCGCCGAAGCCGATGCGCCCGCCGTGGCCATAGGAGCCGCTCTCCTGCCGATCGCCTTCGCCGACCATCACCGAAATGTTGATGCGTGTCATCGGCCTGATGTCGCGCACACGGTGTCCGTCGGCGCGCAGGATATCGACGACCTGCCAGCTTGCGGCAACCGAGGCCGTCACCTGGCGCACCTTGTCATCCTTACTCCTGAGATAGGCGTCGATGTCCTGCAGGACCTTGACCTTCTCCTCGAAGCTCGGCTGACCGATCGGGTTCTCGTCGCTGTAGAATTTCTTGTTGGTGCCCTGGGGCGCTGCCGCGTAGGAGCCGGAATAGCCGCGTGTCACCGCGCCGACGGCATCGGTCGCCCGCTTCAGCGCCGCCACCGAAAGATCGCCGGCATGGGCATAGCCGACCGCTTCGCCGGCAACGGCGCGCAGGCCGAAACCCTGTTCGGTGTTGAAGCTGCCGCCCTTGAGCCGGCCATTGTCGAAGGTCAGCGCTTCCGCCTGCGCATGCTCGATGAACAGTTCGCCGTCATCGGCGCCAGACAGGGCCTCGGCGACGTGCTTGCGCATCGTGGCTTCGTCGGCATCGAAAAGCGTCAGGAGATCGGTGTTCATGGTATGGCTCCATTGGGCATGCGTTCAGGAGTGCACTGACTCCTTAGATAGGGCTCCACATAATAAGGAGTGAAGCCCTGCCGTCGAATTATTCTTTGTTGGGCAGGATGATGTGGCGAGACGGAACGTACCATGCGATGAGTAGGCGGGGAACGGAGAGGTCGCGGCATGTTCTCTTCTCCCCTCGGGGAGAAGGTGCCGGCAGGCGGATGAGGGGGCCGCACGGCACATCCTTCACGTAAATCCTATTCCGGTTCGCCCACGATAACACCGCGTGCCCTCAAGACCCTGAGCACAGTCGAGACGGTGCCAGCGCGGTCGAAGCTCGCATAGGCGTTGTTGAAAAGACCGGCTTCGCCGGCCCCCTCATCCGCCCTACGGGCACCTTCTCCCCGCTGGGGAGAAGAGGGAATCGAGACGTCGCAACTAACCTACCCTCACGGCAGAGCGTCGAAACCTTCGGCGAAGCCCTTGAGGTCGACCGGGATGCCGATGCCTTCTTCCGGGGTCTGGAAGACGATGAAGGTTGCCTGGGCGCCGCTGCGGAAGGTCTTGAGCAACTCGTCCTCGAGCACGACCTCGGCATAGCAGCCGTCGGCGAAGCAGCGGACGAAATAGGCGCGGCCGATATCCTTGCCGTCGACATTGAGCCCGAGGCCGTTCGGCAGCAGCACGCCAAGTGGTGCCAGCACGCGGAGAATCTTCGACTTGCGGTCGGCCGTCTTCAGGACGACGACGGAAAGCCCGACTTCCGGCCGGTCCTCGGCGATGACATTCTGCATCAGCGCGCATTGTTCGGTCGCCGCACCCGCCGGCTTGTCGCAGACGACGGACCATGCGCCATGATTGGACTTCACCGTGCCCGGCGCCGGCGGCTGTGTCTGGCCAGGCACCGGTTCGACGTTCGGTTTGGCGGCGCTCGGCTGTTGCGGCGCCGGAGCAGGGGCCGGCGCCGGCGCGGAAGCCGGGGGCGCGGCCTGTGACGGAGTGGGTTGCTGCTGGGCGAAAACGGGCGTCGTCGCTGCGGCCGCGATGCTGGCAGTCAGGAGAAGCGACTGCGCGAGGGAACGGAAACCCATGGAAACCTCTGGATATCGAATCATTGCGGCTATTGTTGAAGCTGCCCACCAAAAATGAAAAGCCCCACCCCGTGAAAACCGGGGGACTGCGGCGGAAATTGGACCTTTGCGAAATAATGTTTCGCGCGCGGATTGGCCGGAAAGCCGATTTTTCATATGCTGATGAAAAACTTGGGATGTTTTGCCGTTCGAGCCTGCCTATGCTTTGAGCAAAAATGCCGCATAGACAATTGCTCTGACCTGTTGCGGCAAATGCCAAACTGTGGTTTGAAGCGCTGAAGATGGCAAGGATTCTGCGTTCTATTTTGCAGGTCAAGCGCTCGAGGGAGATACTAAGGTGATGAAGAAGGCTTATGCAGCCCTGACCACGCTGGTCTGTCTGCTTTTTGCTTCCGGCACATATGCCGACCAGCCCACGCCGTGGCAGGCGACGCTGCAGCCGGCGGCAACGCCGATCATGCGGGAAATCCAATGGTTTGAACAATATACCCTGTGGTTTATCGTTCCGATCACGCTCTTCGTGCTGGTCCTGCTCATCGTCGTCTGTTTCAAGTTCCGCGCCAGCGCGAACCCGGTTCCCTCGAAGACGAGCCACAACACGCTGATCGAGATTGCCTGGACCGTGGGGCCGGTCCTGGTGCTGCTTTTTCTTGCCATTCCCTCGTTCAACCTGCTGACGGCGCAGCTGACGCTGCCCGAAAACCCCGACGTGACGATCAAGGCGACCGCCACCCAGTGGCAGTGGAATTACGAATATGAAGGTTCGGGCGAAAGCCCGCTGGCTTTCGATTCCTACCTGCTGAAGGATCAGGACCGCGCAGCCGCCGGCAAGGAAGACAAGTCGATCTATCCCAGACTTCTCGCCGTCGACAACGAACTGGTCCTGCCGGTCAACAAGACGGTCCGCGTTCTCGTGACCGCAGCACCTACCGACGTCATTCATGCTTTCGCCATGCCTTCCTTCGGCGTCAAGATCGATGCCGTGCCGGGCCGCCTGAACGAGACCTGGTTCAAGGCCGAACGCGAAGGCCTGTTCTACGGCCAGTGTTCCGAGCTCTGCGGCAAGGACCATGCGTTCATGCCGATCGCCATCCGCGTCGTCTCCGAGGACAAGTACAAGCAGTGGCTGACCGCAGCCGTCAGCGACCTGCCCGGCGCCTACAAGACACTCATGGCCGCAACCGATGGTCCCGCAAAGACCGTCAACGTCGCCGAAGCACAGTAATAAAGGGGATCGGGACAATGGCTGGACCTTCCGCTCACGACGATCATTCTCATGATCACGATCGCACGCATGGCAATCACGCCGCCCATCATGACCACGCGCATGACGATCACGGGCACAAGCCGAGCTTTGCCAATCGCTGGCTGTTCTCGACCAACCACAAGGACATCGGCACGCTCTACCTGATCTTCGCGATCATTGCCGGCATCATCGGCGGCGCGCTGTCGGTTGCCATGCGCATGGAGCTGCAGGAGCCGGGCATCCAGATCTTCCACGGCCTGGCCTCGATGGTCTACGGCTATGAGGGCGATGCCGCGATCGACGGCGCCAAGCAGATGTTCAACATGTTCACGACAGCGCACGCGCTGATCATGATCTTCTTCATGGTCATGCCGGCGATGATCGGTGGTTTCGCCAACTGGATGGTGCCGATCATGATCGGCGCGCCTGATATGGCCTTCCCGCGCCTCAACAACATCTCCTTCTGGCTGATCGTTCCCGCCTTCGCGCTGCTGCTGCTGTCGATGTTCGTCGAAGGTCCGGCAGGCGCCTATGGCACCGGTGGCGGCTGGACGATGTATCCGCCTCTGGCGACAAGCGGCACGCCGGGACCGGCGGTAGACCTTGCGATCTTCGCACTTCACATCGCCGGCGCCTCGTCGATCCTCGGTGCGATCAACTTCATCACCACGATCCTCAATATGCGCGCTCCGGGCATGACGCTGCACAAGATGCCGCTGTTTGCCTGGTCCGTGCTGATCACCGCCTTCCTGCTGCTGCTGTCGCTGCCGGTTCTGGCTGGCGGCATCACCATGCTGCTCACCGACCGCAATTTCGGCACTGCGTTCTTCTCTCCGGAAGGCGGCGGCGATCCGATCCTCTACCAGCACCTGTTCTGGTTCTTCGGTCACCCCGAGGTCTACATTCTCATCCTGCCGGGCTTCGGCATGGTCAGCCACATCATCTCGACCTTCTCGAAAAAGCCGATCTTCGGCTATCTCGGCATGGCCTACGCCATGGTCGCGATCGGCGCCGTCGGCTTCGTCGTCTGGGCCCACCACATGTACACGGTCGGCCTGTCGCTCGACGCGCAGCGCTACTTCGTTTTCGCGACGATGGTCATCGCCGTTCCGACGGGCGTGAAGATCTTCTCCTGGATCGCGACGATGTGGGGCGGCTCGATCTCGTTCCGCACGCCGATGCTCTGGGCGATCGGCTTCATCTTCCTGTTCACGGTCGGCGGCGTCACCGGCGTCCAGCTCGCCAATGCCGGTCTCGACCGCTCGCTGCATGACACCTATTACGTCGTGGCCCACTTCCACTACGTTCTGTCGCTCGGCGCCGTCTTTGCGATCTTCGCCGGCTGGTACTACTGGTTCCCGAAAATGACCGGCTACCTGTACAACGAGCTGGTCGGCAAGCTGCATTTCTGGGTCATGTTCATCGGCGTCAACCTGGTGTTCTTCCCGCAGCACTTCCTCGGCCTCGCCGGCATGCCGCGCCGCTACATCGATTATCCGGATGCCTTTGCCGGCTGGAACTATGTTTCCTCCATCGGCTCCTACATCTCGGCATTCGGTGTGCTGATCTTCCTCTACGGCGTCTTCGAAGCCTTCGCCAGGAAGCGCGTCGCCGGCGACAATCCGTGGGGTGAGGGTGCAACGACGCTCGAATGGCAGCTGCCTTCGCCGCCGCCCTATCACCAGTGGGAACAGCTTCCGCGCATCAAGTAAATTGCGCTGATATCAGGACGCCGCATTCGATACGGCGTCCTGATCGTAAGACATTCAGGACGGAATGATGACGGTTATCGACAATCACGAGGTGCTTGCAAAGGACGGCGAATTGTCGGAAGCGAGTGCGCGCGATTATTTTGAATTGTTGAAGCCACGGGTCATGTCGCTCGTGGTCTTCACTGCCTTTGCCGGTCTCGTACTGGCGCCGGGCCATATCCATCCCGTCCTCGGCGTGATCGCCATCCTCTGCATCGCCGTCGGCGCCGGCGCCTCCGGCGCGCTGAACATGTGGTATGACGCCGATATCGACGCCATCATGAGCCGCACCGCCAACCGTCCGATCCCGGCCGGCCGCATCGCGCCGTCGGAAGCACTCGCCTTCGGCCTGGTACTGTCGGGCTTTTCGGTGGTGATCCTCGGCCTGGCCGTCAACTGGCTCTCGGCCGGCATCCTCGCCTTCACCATTTTCTTCTACGCCGTCGTCTACACCATGTGGCTGAAGCGCTCGACGCCGCAGAACATTGTCATCGGCGGTGCTGCCGGCGCCTTCCCGCCGATGATCGGCTGGGCCTGCGTGACCAACAGCGTGACGATCGAGAGCACCGTTCTCTTCCTCATCATCTTCCTGTGGACGCCGGCGCATTTCTGGGCGCTTGCCCTCTTCAAGATGCGCGATTACGAGGCCGTCGGCGTGCCGATGCTGCCGAACGTTGCCGGCGAACGGGTGACCAAGCATCAGATCGTCGCCTATGCGGTGCTGACTGCCGTCTGCGCGGTCTTGCCGTCTTTCCTCGGTTTCGCGAGCCTCGGCTATGGCCTCGTCGCCGCCGTCCTCGGCGCGATCTTCATATACTGTTCCATCACCGTCTGGCGCATGCCCGACGGCGATCTGAAGATGATCCCGGCGAAGAAGCTCTTCGGCTTCTCGATCTGTTATCTCTTCGCCGTGTTCTCCGCCTTGATGATCGACCGGCTGGCGTCGGTGCTGGTCTCGCATGCGGGAGGTTGGTTCTGATGGAATTGCTCAAGCTCACGGAAGCGCAGCGCAAGTCGCGCCGCAACCGCAACGTCGCCCTCGGGCTGGTGCTTGCCGGCCTCGTCATTCTCTTCTACGCGATCACCATCGTGAAGATCGGCGGAGGAATGGCTGGATGAGCGACAACGCCGCCGCACCGAAGAAGCAGGGCCGCAACAACGGCGCCGTCGTGATGATGTGCCTGAGCTTCGTCTTCGGCATGGGCGCGATGAGCTATGCCGCCGTGCCGCTCTACCGCATCTTCTGCCAGGTGACCGGCTATAACGGCACGACGCAGCGCGTCGACCAGGTGTCGAGTGTCGTGCTCGACCGCAAGATGCGCGTCACCTTCGACGCCAATGTCGCCCCCGGCCTGCAATGGGACTTCAAGCCGGTCGAGCGCGAGGTCAATCCGAAGATCGGCGAGACCATCCAGGTCAATTTCACCGCCGAGAATCGTTCCAACGAGACCCAGCGCGGCCAGGCGGTTTTCAACGTTACGCCGGGCGAAGCCGGCGTCTATTTCAACAAGGTTCAATGTTTCTGCTTCACGGAAACGGACCTGAAGCCGGGCGAGAAGCTCGACATGCCTGTCGTGTTCTACATCGATCCTGAAATCGTCAAGGCGGTGGAATCGAAGAATATCCATACGATTACGCTGTCATATACGTTCTACCCGAAAGAGGGTCCGAAGCCGGTGGCTTCGAATGAGGGTGGAGCGGAGAAGATTGAAAAGAAACTTTGATCAAGGCTCGTTTCCGGCTATGCCGGGAGCGGAGTGAAGGAAGACATCCGGGGATAACGACATGGCCGATGCTCACCAGAAGAATCACGACTATCACATCATCGATCCGAGCCCGTGGCCGATTCTAGCCTCGCTCGGCGCCTTCATCATGGCGCTCGGCGGCGTCTCCTACATGCGTTATCTCAATGGCGGCTCCTTCAAGGTCGCCGGCTTCGAGCTTGCCAATCCCTGGGTTTTCTATATCGGCTTCGCGCTGGTGCTCTACGTCATGTATGGCTGGTGGGCCGATACGGTGAAGGAAGCCCATGAGGGCGCCCACACCCGTGTCGTCTCGCTGCACTTGCGCTACGGCATGATCATGTTCATCGCTTCGGAAGTGATGTTTTTCGTCGCTTGGTTCTGGGCCTATTTCGACGCCAGCCTCTATCCGAACGAAGCGATCCAGGCCTCGCGCGTGCTCTATACCGGCGGCACCTGGCCGCCGAAGGGTATCGAGGTTCTCGACCCCTGGCACCTGCCGATCTACAACACCGTCATCCTGCTCCTGTCGGGAACCACGGTCACGTGGGCGCATCATGCGCTGCTGCACAACGACCGCAAGGGCCTGATCCAGGGCCTGACGCTGACCGTGCTGCTCGGCATGTTCTTCTCTGCCGTTCAGGCCTACGAATATGCTCACGCGCCGTTCGCCTTCAAGAGCTCGATCTACGGCGCGACCTTCTTCATGGCGACCGGTTTCCACGGTTTCCACGTCCTCGTCGGCACGATCTTCCTGGCTGTCTGCCTGATCCGCGCGCTGCGCGGCGACTTCACCCCGAAGCAGCACTTCGGCTTCGAGGCGGCCGCCTGGTACTGGCACTTCGTCGACGTCGTCTGGCTGTTCCTGTTCTTCTGCATCTACGTCTGGGGCGGCTGGGGCGCACCTGTCGCAGCCGGCTGACCGGAACGATCGTCAAGCAAAAGGCGGGCCTGGTGCCCGCCTTTTTTATTGGTAAATCTCGTTCTTTACTCGGCGTCATCCTCGGCCTTGTGCCGAGGATCTGCTACATATCAACCGGTCCCAGATGCCCGGGACAAGCCCGAGCATGACGAAAGAGGGAGTTTGCCGACTTCGTCCGCAGTCTAAGGCTGACCCTAATACTTTTTTCAGCTCAGCGCGCGCCGGCGATCCGTTCGAAAGCCAAAGGTTCGGGAATCCCGAGATCCAACTGGTGGCGGATCGCTTCGGCGCATTCGAGCGGTGTCAGCACCGACGTATCGACCTCCATGTCGTAGATGCCGGGACGATGAACCTCATCCTGCCAGCGCTGCACCGGTTCCGGGACTGGTACGTCCTCCGTGGCGCTGAGATAAAGCGTCTCGCGCCCCTCTTGGACAATGTCGCGCCGCTGCATGATCGTCTCGATCGGACAGCGCACGCCGACGAACAGCACGCGAAACCCCTCCAGCCGGCGGGCGCAATCGCCGAGAATGCCGAGCGGCTGCGAATAGCTGTCGTGGTGGCCGAGATCGGCGATGACATTAAGCCCCAGGCTGGCATGGATGGCGATCGATTCGTAGAGCGCCGCATAAAAGAACGGCACCAGTTCCTCCAGGTCCGGCCGTTCGCCGCCCGGCCGCAGTCCGATGCCCGGAAGGTAGCGTTTCGGTGTCATGGCGTTGTAGCTGTCGACGCCGAGGTTGATCCACGGGCCTTCGAACTCCTCCTGGATAGCGCGCGCAATGCTCGATTTGCCGCTCCGCGGCGCGCCGTTCAGGATAATGATCTGCACGGAATGGCTATCATTGGTCATCAGTCTTCTTCTTCTGTTTGGCGCGAATCATTACAGCGCCGCGCGACTTTTCAGACGCGGCCAGGACCCTGTAACATTTTGAATTGCTGATAGTTCCTCACATCGATTCCGATGTGAGGAACTATCAGCGGGACGAAATCACGCAGGCATTTCCCTTCGTCCTGCGAATAATTTATGGGAGAGTTAAGGCAGCATCGAAAAGAGCCGCGGCCGCAGAGGCTGCCAGAAGGAATGGAATGAACGAGGACAGCGCCCATTTTCCCCCTGTCGACCCGGTGAAGACCGGGATCAAGGGCTGCTGCCCGCGCTGCGGTGAGGGCAAGCTGTTCGATGGCCTGCTCGGCCTGAAGCCGCGCTGCGCCGCCTGCGGCCTTGATTATTCCTTTGCCGATTCCGGTGACGGCCCGGCCGTCTTCGTCATCCTCATCGTCGGCTTCATCGTCATCGGCATGGTGCTGTGGCTGCAGGTGAATTACGGGCCGCCGATCTGGGTGCATATCCTGCTCTTCGCTCCGCTGACGATTATCCTGTCGCTGCTGACGCTGCGCTGGTTCAAAGGCATCCTGATCGCCATGCAATACCGTCATAATGCCCGCGAAGGACGCCTGAGTGACTGAAATAGTGCATGCAACGCCGCGCCGCCGGCTGCCGGTTTTGACCGGCATCCTGGTGCTGATCGCTCTCGCCATCCTGATTTCGCTCGGCACCTGGCAGGTGGAGCGCCTGCACTGGAAGGAAGGCCTGATCGCCGATATCGCCGCGCGGCAGGCAGCAAGCCCCGTGCCGCTTGCCGACATCGAGGCGATGGCGGCTGCAGGTGGCGATATCGAATATCGCAAGGTGACCGCCACCGGCCGCTACATCAACAACAAGGAGCGGCACTTCTTCGCCACTTGGCGCGGCCAGACCGGCTATTACATCTATACCCCGCTGGAGCTTGCCGACGGGCGCATTCTCTTCGTCAATCGCGGCTTCGTTCCCTATGACAACAAGGAGCCGGAAATGCGCATGCAGGGCCAGCTGACGGGAGAGCAGACCGTCACTGGCCTGGCGCGCGAAAAGCTTCCCGGCAAGCCTTCCTGGGTGGTGCCCGACAACGACGTCGCCAAGAACATCTTCTACTGGAAGGATCTCGACGTCATGGCCGAGAGCGTCGGGCTGGAGAAAGCGAGCGTCATTCCCTTTTTCGTCGATGCCGATTCCACCCCCAATCCGGCCGGCCTGCCGATCGGCGGCGTCACCCAGGTGGATCTGCCGAACGACCATCTGCAATATGCTTTCACCTGGTACGGGCTGGCCGCCGTGCTTGTCGTCGTGGTGGCGATCTCCTGGTTCCGCAAGGGTGCCAAGACACCTCAGCAATAGTATCACTTCAATTCTCGACCATATTGGGCTAGAGGTCCCTAAATCTCTCAACCCGGAACAGACATGAATATTGCGGCGAAACCTCCTTTGACGATCAGGCTCTGCGGCCCGCGCGGCTTCTGCGCCGGCGTCGACCGTGCCATCCAGATCGTCGTGCTGGCGCTGAAATCCTATGGCGCCCCGGTCTATGTGCGCCACGAGATCGTCCACAATCGCTATGTCGTCGAGGGGCTGGAGGCCAAGGGCGCCGTCTTCGTCGAGGAACTGGACGAGATCCCGGCAGAACATCGCGCCCAGCCGGTGGTCTTCTCAGCCCACGGCGTGCCGAAATCCGTGCCCGAGGATGCGGCAAGCCGCAACCTCTTCTATCTCGACGCCACCTGCCCGTTGGTTTCCAAGGTCCACAAGCAGGCGATGCGCCACAATCGCCTCGGCCGCCATGTCATCCTCATCGGCCATGCCGGCCACCCCGAGGTGATCGGCACGATGGGTCAGCTGCCGGAGGGATCGGTCTCGCTGATCGAGACGATCGAGGATGCGGACGCCTATGTCCCTGTTGATCCCGATAATCTCGGCTATGTCACCCAGACGACGCTGTCGGTCGACGATACGGCCGGTGTCATCACCCGCCTGCACGAACGCTTCCCGAACCTGACGGCGCCGGCGGCGGACTCGATCTGTTATGCGACGACCAACCGCCAGGAAGTGGTGAAGCAGGCAGCCCCCGGCTGCGATCTCTTCATCATCGTCGGCGCGCCGAATTCATCCAATTCCAAGCGGCTCGTTGAAGTGGCGCTCAGGGCAGGGGCGAAGAAATCGATCCTCGTGCAGCGCGCCGCCGAGCTCGACTGGGACGAGATCGGCGCGATTTCGACGCTCGGCCTTTCCGCCGGCGCTTCCGCGCCCGAGGTCATCGTCAACGAGATCATCGAGGCTTTCCGCGCTCGCTTCGATGCCCGCGTCGAACTGGCCGAAACGGTGCAGGAAACCGAAAATTTCCTGGTCAACCGCGAATTGCGCAGCATCGAGCTGACGACCGCCGACATGGCCTTTGTCAACGGCTAGGCGTCATTGCGGCCTGGGCGTCCACTCCGGCAAATCCAATATCAACAAGGCATGAAGGCGAGACCTCACTTGGCAGTCTATACCGATATCGCCGAAGACGATCTGAAATGGTTCCTGACGGAATATGACGCGGGCACGCTGCTCTCCTACAAGGGCATTGCCGAAGGCGTCGAGAACTCCAACTTCCTGCTTCACACCTCCAAGGACCCGCTGATCCTGACGCTCTATGAGAAGCGCGTGGAAAAGAGCGATCTGCCGTTCTTCCTCGGCCTGATGCAGCATCTTGCCGCCCGCGGCCTGTCCTGCCCGCTGCCGCTGCCCCGTCGGGACGGCGCGCTGCTCGGCTCGCTCTCCGGCCGTCCGGCGGCTCTGATCTCCTTCCTCGAAGGCATGTGGCTGAGAAAGCCGGAGGCGAAGCACTGCCGCGAGGTCGGCAGGGCGTTGGCCGAGATGCATGTGGCCGGCGATGGTTTCGAGTTGAAGCGGGCGAATGCGCTGTCGATCGACGGCTGGCGGGGGCTCTGGGAGAAATCCGAGGCGCGCGCCGGCGAGGTCGAGCCCGGCCTGCAGACCGAGATCCGCAGCGAACTCGATTTCCTCTCCGCCGCCTGGCCGAGTGGCCTGCCGGCCGGCGTCATCCATGCCGACCTCTTCCCCGACAACGTCTTCTTCCTCGGCGACCGGCTCTCCGGCCTGATCGATTTCTATTTCGCTTGCAACGACCTGCTCGCCTATGACGTCTCGATCTGCCTGAATGCCTGGTGCTTCGAAAAGGACGGCGCCTACAACATCACCAAGGGCACGGCGATGCTCGAGGGCTACCAGAGCGTTCGGCCGCTGAGCGATGCCGAAATCTCGGCCCTGCCGGTGCTAGCGCGTGGGTCGGCGCTGCGCTTCTTCCTGACCCGGCTCTATGACTGGCTGACGACGCCGGAGGGCGCCATGGTCACCAAGAAGGACCCGCTCGAATATCTCCGCAAGCTGCGGTTCCACCGCCAGATCAAATCGCCCGCCGAATATGGATTGAGCCTATGAAACACGTCGATATCTTCACCGACGGCGCATGCTCCGGCAATCCCGGCCCCGGCGGCTGGGGCGCCGTGCTGCGTTATGGCGATGTCGAAAAGGAGCTTTGCGGCGGCGAGGCGGATACCACCAACAATCGCATGGAGCTGCTGGCGGCAATCTCGGCGCTGTCGGCGCTGAAAACGCCCTGCGAGGTCGATCTCTATACCGACAGCGCCTATGTCAAGGACGGCATTTCCAAGTGGATTTTCGGCTGGAAGAAAAACGGCTGGAAAACCGCCGATAAGAAGCCGGTGAAGAATGCCGAACTCTGGCAGGCGCTGGAGGCGGCCCGTGACCGCCACAAGGTGACGCTGCACTGGGTCAAGGGCCATGCCGGCCATCCGGAAAACGAACGCGCCGACGAACTCGCCCGCCGGGGCATGGAGCCCTTCAAGAAGGGCAAGGCGGTTTCGTTTTAAGTCAGTTCGGCTCCTCGGCTCCTGACGGATGAGAGAGGAATACGGCGCTGCCACACGTCTCTCCTCCCCAGCGGGGAGAAGAGGGAGCAAGCAGCTCGCCCGAACCTCTCTCAAGCCGCCCGCTGCTGCGGCGCCGTCGCCGCGCCCTGGATCAGCCGGTGCAGATATTCGAGCTTTGCCACAACAGGTGAGGACAGCACGAAGGGGTAGGAGTCGGGTTGGCCCATGCTGCGCTGGATGGCGTTGATCGCGATGCTGAGCGGCACCCAGGCACTGACCAGCTGTTCGGCGCTCCTTGCCCTGTAGGGGATGAAATCCACCTCGCCGGCGATTTCCTCATGGCCGCGTGGATCGATAGCAATGCCGAAGGCGCGTGCGGTTTCGAGCGTATCGACGATATGGAGGTAATGCGCGAAGCATTCGGCGAAATCCTCCCAGGGGTGCGACGCCGCATAGGCGCTGATGAAATTCTCCTGCCATCCCAAAGGCGCGCCGCCGGCATAATGGGTCTGGAGGGCTGCCATATAATCCTGCCGTTCGTCGCCGAAAACGGCGCGGAAATCGGCAAGGCCGCCCCGATCGCGCACTAGTTTGTTCCAGATGAAATGGCCGGCCTCGTGGCGGAAATGGCCAAGCAGCGTGCGGTAGGGTTCGTTCATCGAGCTGCGCGCCTGTTCGCGCGTCGCATCGTCGGCCTCTGCGGCGCGGATGGTGATCAGGCCTTCCTCGTGACCGGTCATAGCAGGCACGATAAAGCCGTTGCTCTCGATTGAATCCTCGAGGAAATCGAAGACCAGGCCGCCTTGCGGGTCTTGCGCCCGATCCGGATGCGGCAGCTTCCAGCGCAGCAGCGAATAAAACAGATGACGCTGCGCCTGGCTGATGCGCCGCCAGCGGTCGATGCCGTCCTGAGTGTCGGTGTTCGGAACCAGCCGGTTATGGCGGCAGGCAACACAGAATTCACTCTCGCCCTCATCGTCCACCAGCCAGTTGCAGATGTCGAGGCTGGCATTGGCGCAGAAGCGGACGTCGCGATCAGGATTGGAAACGAGCTGCCAGAGCGTCTCGTCGCGCGGTTCCAGTGCATGCATGGCGAGATCGCCGGGCAGGAAGCCGAGGCGGTGGTTGCAGCGCACGCATCGACGGTTGTCGAAGTGGACGACCTGATCGCAATTGTCGCAGGCAAAAAGCTTCATCGTGTCTATCTCTGCAAAGCATGAGGGTGGGGGATTGAAAATGCCTGCCGCACGAGGGGCGCAGCAGGCATGGTGATAAAGGATGAGCGTCTATTGCGCATTCCTTAAATCGGAATCACAGCGTCTTTGCGTGTGTGAAGAGACGCTGTCGCTCAGAGCCGGTCGACGGCGCCCTTGAGCTTGTCCTTGACCTTGCCGGTTGCGACCTGTCCCTTGCCCTTGGCTTCCTGGACGGCGCCCTTGGCCTGCATGTCGCGATCGTCGGTCGCCTTGCCGGCGGCCTGCTTGGTCTTGCCGGCAATTTCGTTTGCCTTGCCGGAAATCTTGTCGCTGGTGCTACCCATTATGTGATGTCTCCTTGGTCGGCATGGGCCTTTGTCCATGCTTGCCGAAATGAAACGTCACTCGCGACTATTCGTTCCCGCTGCCGTCAGGTCAGCAGCGGTCAGGCCAGCCCCTCAAGCATGGCCGGCTTCGGCCGAAAGCATGGCAGCGGTCACGCCCATGCCGGCGAGCGCCCGCTCGTATTTGTCGTCGAGGCTGCGGTCGAAGATCAAATCCTCATTGGCCGGGCAGGTGAGCCAGCCATTGTTGACGACCTCGCTTTCGAGCTGGCCGGCCGCCCAGGAGGAATAGCCGAGCAGCATAGTCGCGCGCGTCGGCCCATCGCCCTTGGAGATGGCGCGCACGATATCGAGCGTCGCCGTCAGGCAGATGTCGTCGCTGACCGGGATCGAGGAGTCGCTGGCATAATCGTCCGAATGCAGCACGAAGCCGCGGCCGCTTTCCACCGGGCCGCCGGTCTGGATCGGGAATTCGCGCGCCCGCTTCGGCAGCACGATCGAGTCTTCCGGCTTGATCATGTCGAGATGCTGCAGCACATCGGCGAAAGTAAGGCTCTGCGGACGGTTGATGACGAAGCCCATGGCGCCGGCATCCGAATGCGCGCAGATGTAGATGACAGCGCGCGCAAAATTGCGGTCTTCCATGCCCGGCATGGCGATGAGGAACTGGCCATCGAAGAAGCCACGTTCCCGTCTGTTCTTCAGGGTCAATAAGGACATCGTTCCTCCTGCTGCTAGACCGCACCAAGGCCTCGACAAAAGAAACATGGGCCAATGTCACACATCAATCAACTGAAAATGAAGATTTAAATCGCAGCGACTTCTGGCGGCCAAACACCAGTTTCGGTAAACCTTTGTTCCATGATGATTATTTCCTCAGGCCCGCGCAGGCTTTTAATCGCGGTTGTATCGCTGGTCACAGCCCTTGTGCCGTTTTATTCCGCCCATGCGGAAATGAGCGCCTGGGCGGAAAACGAGGGCGGCCGCATGCGCCTCGTGGCGCTCGCACCCGATGCCGCCGGCAAAATCCGCGCCGCCCTTCAGATCGAGCCGAAGCCCGGCTGGATCACCTATTGGAAAGAGCCCGGCAACAGCGGCATTCCGCCCCAAATCACCATCGCGGCGGAAAGCGGCGTCACGCTCGATGCCGTCGCCTATCCCGTCCCGAAGCATTTTTTCAAGGGCGCGATCGAGGATATCGCCTATGACGCGCCGGTGACGCTGCCGCTGTCGTTGACGGCGGCCGGCAAAGGCCCGGTGACGATCGACGCCGCCGCCTTCATCGGCATCTGCAAGGATATTTGCATTCCCTTCCAGGCGAATTTGCAGCTGAAGCTTGGCCCCGCCATCCAGTCGCACCCGCAGGAGGAGGCGATCCTTCAGGCCGCCAATGCGAGATTGCCGAAGCCGCCATCGCCGGATTTCGACGTGACGGCGCATGCGATGTCGCCCGACAGGAAGACGCTGTCGCTTGATCTCGTCTTGCCGGGTGAGGGGAAGACCGCGCCCGATATCATCGTCACCGGTCCGAGCGGTTATGCCTTCACCAAGCAGATCGGCGGCAAACGCGACGGCAGGACCTTCAAGGTCGATATATCAATCGGCAAGCTGCCGAAGGATTATGACATATCCGCCAAGCAATGGAGCGTGCTCGTCATTGACGGCGAAAGGGCGATGGAGACCACACTTGCCTTTCAATGATGGGCTCCTATAGTCGCCTCCGATCCCTGCGGCGCCCGCCGCCGCCAAGCCGGAATTTCCAAAGCCAGAACCCAAAGCCCGGAACCCCCCGGAGCCGGAAACCGCTAAGGACAGAACCAAGGAGAAGACCATGACCATCGCGATCGGCGACAAGCTTCCTGCCGCCACCTTCAAGGAAAAGACGACTGACGGCCCCGTCGAAATCACCACCGATCAGCTCTTCGCCGGCAAGCGCGTCGTGCTCTTCGCCGTGCCGGGCGCGTTTACGCCCACCTGCTCGCTGAACCACCTGCCGGGTTATCTCGAAAACCGCGATACCATCCTTGGCAAGGGCGTCGACGACATCGCCGTCGTTGCCGTCAACGACTGGCACGTGATGGGCGCCTGGGCGCAATCATCAGGCGGCATGGGCAAGATCCACTTCCTCGCCGATTGGGATGCCGGCTTCACCAAGGCCGTCGGCCTCGACGCCGACCTCTCCGCCGGCGGCCTCGGCCTCCGCTCCAAGCGCTATTCGATGCTGGTGGAAGACGGCGTGGTCAAAGCCCTCAACGTCGAGGAAAGCCCCGGCCAGGCCACCGTTTCGGGTGCCGCCGCGATGCTGGAACAGCTTTGAGCGTTAGAGAAAGTCTGCCCCTCACCCTAACCCTCTCCCCGTAAAAGCGGGGCGAGGGGACGTGCCCTGCGAGAGGTTGGTGGGACCGGAGAGGTTGCGGCTATCTCCCTTCGCCCCGCGAGCGGGGGTCCGAAGGACGGGGCGAGACCCGTGGCTCGACCCCGGTCGGTGCCGGCAGGCGGATGAGGGGCCGCCGAGGGCTCGAACGATCACATCCCAAACATTATAAGAGACATCCTGCCAGATGAGGGGCGGCCATTCGGTCGCCCTTTCAATTGTGTGAGGTACCTGCCAGCCCCGCCTCAATCTCGCCGCAATCGTTATAACATAACCGTAATGTTATTACATTGTAGGATGCACCATGCCCCCGAGCCCCGACCGCCCCTCCGTCAGCCTGCTCGGGCAGTCGGCTTTATCCAGAGTGATCGGCATGGCGCTGGTCATTGCGCTGCTGTGGCTGGCGATCCACTGGGCGGTTGTCTTGCCATGACGCCGCTGATCCGTCTGGAGAATCTGACCGTCGCCTATAACAGGCACCCCGCCGTCCATCATGTCTCCGGCGCCTTCGCCGCAGGAAGCCTGACGGCGATTGCCGGGCCGAACGGGGCAGGCAAGTCGACGCTGCTGAAGGCGATCATGGGCGAGCTTCGTCCCGCCGAAGGCAGGGTCGAGCACCGGCTGGGGCGGGCGGAATTCGGTTACCTCCCGCAGGCGGCCGAGATCGACCGCCGCTTTCCGATCTCGGTGATCGACACCGTCATGCTCGGCGCCTGGAAGAAAACGGGCGCCTTCGGCTACATCGCCCCCAGTGAGGTGAAAAGGGCAGGCGAGGCGCTCTCTGCCGTCGGTCTCGAAGGCTTCGGCCGCCGCCATGTCGGGTCGCTCTCGGCCGGACAGTTCCAGCGTGTGCTCTTTGCCCGCCTGCTGCTACAGGATGCCGGCATCATCCTGCTCGACGAGCCGTTTACGGCGATCGATGCCCGCACGACCAGGGACCTCGTCGATATCGTTACCCGCTGGCATGGCGAGGGCCGCACGGTGATCGCCGTGCTGCACGATTTCGAGCTGGTTCGCGCCCATTTCCCGCAAACCCTGCTGCTCGCCCGCGAGCTGGTCGGCTGGGGTGCGACCGCAGACGTCATGTCCTCCGTCAATCTCCTGAAGGCCCGCGCCATGGCCGAGCGCTGGGATGAGGATGCGAATGCCTGCGCACCCGAAGAGGCGCCGGCGGCATGACGGCTTACGATCTCTTCCTCGCGCCCTTTGCCGATTACGGTTTCATGCGCCGCGCGCTCGTCGCCTGCCTGTGCCTCGGGCTCGGCTCCGGCCCGATCGGCGTCTTCCTGATGCTGCGGCGCATGAGCCTGATGGGCGACGCTATGAGCCATGCCGTGCTGCCGGGGGCGGCGATCGGTTACCTCGTCGCCGGCTCGCTGTCGCTGACGGCGATGGGCCTCGGCGGCCTCATTGCCGGCCTGTCGGTGGCGCTGCTTTCCGGCGCCGTCAGCCGGATGACCGTGCTGCAGGAGGATGCGAGCTTTGCCAGCTTCTATCTCGCCTCGCTGGCGCTCGGCGTGCTGATCGTCTCACTGCGCGGTTCGAATATCGATCTGTTGCATGTGCTCTTCGGCACCATCCTGGCGATCGATGCGCCGGCCCTTTATCTGATCGGCGCGATCACCTCGCTGACGCTCGTCATCCTCGCCTTCATCTACCGGCCGCTGGTGGCCGAATGTTTCGATCCGGGGTTCCTGCGCGCCGTCGGCGGGCGCGGGCCGGTCTATCACGTGCTCTTCCTGCTGCTCGTGGTGCTGAACCTCGTCGCCAGCTTTCAGGCGCTCGGCACGCTGATGGCAGTCGGCCTGATGATGCTGCCGGCAGCCGTCGCCCAACTCTGGTCGCGCAGTCTGCCTGTCATGATGGCGATAGCAGCGGTCAGTGCCGCCACATCCGGCTATCTCGGCCTGATCGCCTCCTACCATCTCGAACTCGCCTCCGGTCCGACGATCATCATGACGGCGGCACTGCTCTACGGCCTGTCTATTCTTTTCGCGCCCTCCGGCTTAGCCCGGCGCTTCTTCCCCCGCCCGCATTTGAAGGGCTGATCCCAAGGAGACTTCGATGACACCGCACAGACTGCTTCTCTCCGCAGCAATCCCCGCTTTGATGGCGCTGTCGGCCGCGCCCGCCTCCGCCGAAACGCTGAAGGTTGTGGCGTCCTTCACCGTGCTTGCCGATGTCGTCAAACAGGTCGGCGGCGAGCACGTCAAGGTGACGAGCCTGGTCGGGCCGAACGGCGACCCCCATGAATTCGAGCCGTCGCCGGCCGACGCGAAGAATTTGAAGGCAGCGCAGGTTACCTTCGTCAGCGGCGAGGGGCTGGAAGGCTGGATGGACCGGCTGATTACCGCCTCGGGCTATAAGGGCAAGCCGGTCACGGTTTCCGAAGGCATCAACACCCGCACCATGGAAGAGGACGGCGAAAAAATCACCGATCCGCATGTCTGGAACAGCCCCGTCAACGTCAAGATCTGGGTCGCCAATATCGAAAAGGCGCTGTCATCGGCCGATCCCACGGACGCCGCCGCCTTCAAGGCCAATGCCGCGAAGTACACGCAGACGCTGGACGAGTTGAACGCCTATGCCCATGCGAAATTCGACAAGGTGGCCGACGATCGCCGCAAGGTGCTGACCAGCCATGATGCCTTCGGTTATTTCGGCCGCGAATATAATGTCAGCTTCCTCGCCCCGCTCGGCCTGTCCACCGAAAGCGAGGCATCGGCCGCCGACGTCGCCAAGCTGATCGAGCAGATCAAGAGCGAGCATGTGAAGGCTTATTTCTTCGAGAATTCCAACGATCCGCGCCTGGTCAAACAGGTCGCCAAGGCAACCGGTGCCGAGCCCGGCGGCGAGCTCTATGTCGAATCCCTGTCCGACGCCAAGGGACCGGCGCCGACCTACGAGAAGATGTTCAAGTATAATGTCGACCAGCTCGCCGCCGCCATGGCGAAATCGAGCTGATCAATCGAGGGCTGCAGGCCTGTCCTGCGGCCCTCACAAATTAAGGTCGAAGACCAGGATGCCGGCAAGGCCTCCATCCGTCGACGAGACGATGCGCTCGCCGACCGTCACATGCTCGGGATGGATGAGATAGGCATCCCGGGCCTCGGCGCTTTCGAAGGTCACGGCAAAACCGTCGACGAAGCCGCCATGCAGCCCTTCGGGCGAAACATTTGGCCCGTATTTGATATCCAATATGCCGGGAATGACTTGTTTCAGGGCGACGATCGCCGCAAACAGCGACTGCTTGTCTTCGGCCGTCACCGCGGTCTTCAGCCGCAGGAATACGCAGTGCAGGATCATCAGAGGTCCTCCCGATTTTCTTTGCGTGGAGAATAGCGGCGAAAGCCGGGAGAGCAACGAGATTTATTTTTCACGCGGACGTTGTGCCGCAGCCGTGAGCCGGGCAGATTACATCTGGTCGGTCTTGACCAGGGGCCGCTTGTAGATCTTCTGGACGAGATCGCTCGCCAGCGCGCGAGCTTGATCTTTCTCAGCCGCCGTCATCGGCCGACAGGTGTTCCTGGTGTTTGAACTGTCGAGCACTGTCGTGGAACCGGAATTGGCGATGACGAGATGCCAGCTGCAGGAGGCGACCTTGTCGATGGCGACGGCACCATGGCAACCGGTGGACAGGCAGAAGGCAATGGTCCTCTGCGCCCCGTTGTCGCCTTTATAGGCCAGCGCTACGGCTTTCTTGATATCCGTGACCCATCGCTCGCATTGCGCCTGTTTTGCCCCCGGCTGGCAGCTCTTGGTAACGGGAGTGACGTCGCCGGCCTGAAGCGGCGAGACGCAAAAAACACCCATCGAGAGGGCGAACAGAAACTTGAGCATGGGATTTTCCTTGTGCAAGCAATGAGAGACGCACATCGCAGGCCGTTGGTCAATGGCTACTCACAAAAGGGAAGGGTGGCGCGCCAAGCAGATGTTGGCGAACCACCGGGAAAATCCGAAATTGTCTCGATCCGCCGCCGCCGCTATTCCAGGACGACCACGGCTTCGACCTCGAAGAGCATGGGGTCGATGGCAAGCTTGGGAACGGGAATCAGCGTCTGGGCCGGCAATGCTTCGCCGAACATGTCCTTGACATTCCCAGTCAGCACCTCGAGCTTGGACACGTCGTGATCGACCACGAAGACCGTCAGCTTGGCGACCTGATCCGGTTTTGCGCCGAGCGCATCGAGGGCGGTGCGCAAATTCGCATAGGCCTGCTTCACCTGGACGGCGAAGTCGGGTGACAAGGCGCCCGTGCTGTCCTGGCCGCCCTGTCCGGAGATGTAGGCCAGCCGGCCTTGGCGCGGCACGATCACCGCCGTGCTGTAGCCATTCGGTGAGGGATCGTAGAGGTTTTCCGGATTGACGATGGTCAGCTTGAGATCGTCCTCATTGGCTGTTGCCGCAGTTGGAACGCTGATGGTCATGATGATGAGTCCTCCGATAATGAGATGCTTGATTGCGCGTGACATGACTTCTCCTGGTTTTCCAGGGCTGCGAGCGACGGATCCTCGCGGCCTGCAGGATGGAATCTTATCGCCACATGATTGACTCGTACGGCGTACGATTAAATTGCATCGTACAGCGTACGAGTCAATCGGTCAGCATCGACATTCCCAGCATTGTCGGCTTAGATCGACGTCTGATCGGTAAGGAAGACGAATGGCAGCCAAACGCAGCGGTGCTGAGAGCAAAGGGTCTAGGCGGAGAGGTGCGTCACCTCAGTCCGGGCAGGAGCCGCGCAGTGAGCCGCCTCTCTCGCTGGAACGGATCGTGGCGACCGCGGTGGAACTTCTGGACGCTGAGGGTGTGGACGGATTGAAGATGCGCCGGCTGGCCGATCGCCTAGGCTCTGGCGCGATGAGCCTCTATTGGCACGTCGACAACAAGGAAAAGGTCTTCGATCTGGCGCTGGATTCGGTGCTCGAATATCGCGGACCGTCTGACATCGTCGAGTCTCGAGACTGGCGCGGGGACATCGTTCATATGCTCGAAGACTGGCGCGCCAGCATGCTGCGCCATCCCTGGTCGGCCTCGCTGCTGCCGCGCCGTGCGCTCGGCCCGAACATCCTCATTCGCCTGGAACGGCTGAGCAAGACCTTGTCCGGAGCCGGTGTCATTGATGCGGATTTGAACGTCGCGATATGGTCGCTCTGGAACTATGTGATCGGCGCGACCATCACCCGGGCGAACTTCGACCTCTCCGATGACGACAGGGCGGCTGCGCAGCAGCGCCTGACAGGTCTGAGCGAGCACTACCCGACGATCGAACGCTCTCGTCTGCTGCTGGACAATGATTGGGACGGCGCCTTCAGGAAGGGTCTCGACTTCCTGCTCGATGGCCTCGCTCCGCGCCAGTGAACATTGGTCATTTCCTCGACGAGACTGTGCCGGATTTTGCGCGCGTGCCGCGGGTGAGCGGGTACTGTCGCGACACGGTTTCCCGGCTATGTCCGCAGGATTTTCTCCATCGCTTTCCCCTTGGCGAGTTCGTCGATCAATTTGTCCAGATAGCGGATTTCCCGCATCGTCGTTTCCTGGATGTCTTCCACGCGGACACCGCAAATCACCCCTGTAATCAACGATCGGGAGGGATTCATCTGCGGCGCTTGCGCAAAGAAATCCTCGAAGCTGGTCTTCTCAGCCAACTGATCGTCCAGGCTCTGCTGGCTATACCCCGTCAGCCAACAGATGATTTCATCGACCTCTGTCTTCGTCCGCCCCTTCTTCTCTGCCTTGGCGACATAGTGGGGATAGACGCTCGCGACGCTGATGGAATAGATGCGATGCTTCGTCATGCCTGCTGCTCCTCAACGTTCCAGATATTTTCCGGCTTGAGATAGCTGACTTCAAGTCCTCAACAAGTGCCCGATAATGGGTAAGGATACGCGGTCGCGAAGTAGATCAGTGCAAAGGCGGCATCTCTACAGCGCCGCGCATCTTCGACCGGATTGCACCAACAACGGACATCGGCTCGGTTTGGGTAGATGACCGCTACGGGGCCGGCTGCGGACCGGAAGCTTTGAGGTCTTGGCCAAGCAAAGCGGCCATTTCTACTTTAGGGCGTAATGGCAGATGCTGAGCTCGTATCTGATATCTGTGGTCTACTCAGCTCGCTGATGCTGGCGCCCTTTGGGTTGAAGGATAGCTTCGGTGAATGGCCGACGGAGCACCGATAGAGTTATTCCATCACGGTCTCAGCATCATCTACTATAAACTTGGCTCGGGCATATAGCTCATCGAACGTCATGACCTCAGGCCATCGGAGCGAGCGACGGAACAACTCGAACGACCTAAACTTGTCCTTATTGGCGCCGTTCGGACTATCGAGTTCCCCAAGGTTGCCAATGACCAGAAATGAGCGGGGCTGAAACTGAAACAGAGTCTCTCCCGTTAAGTCACCCGTCTCGGAATGGGTAGGCCGAAAAACCTCGGTTAGGTCTTCCAGCGCTCGTTGGACCGTAACCTGTATTTGGGACACTGCACCGGCAAGCTCCAAGCTCGGCGCAAAAACGCCTGGCCGATAGCTCCTGACTAGATCGGTGTCGGAGGTCTTGATTTCCACGAAGCAGAGCGAATTGATGGCGGCGACGGTCTTCATGAGCCCATCCACCTCCTTGCCGCGGCCGGTGATGTTATATCCCGCGACCTTGGATTTCAGCATCTGGCCGTCTAGCTTGCTCATCGGCATGTATGAGAGGCCATAGCCAAATATCCATGTGTTCCGCTCAAAGAAGGCCTGCCACGCGTCCTCCAGACGTCCCTTGGCCGCCACCTTCTCGCGCTCGCGGAATGCATCGTCCTCAAGCATCCGCTTGAAGTAGGCCAACTCTTTCTTGCGACGGGCGAGGTTATAGATTTCCTGGGCCTCCACGTCGGTCTCAAGCACCGCATTTAGGAGGTTCGGGTCTTCCACCAGGGCTTTGGCAATCTGGCGTCGGTCGAACGAGGACTGGACCTGGGCGCGGTCGGGCAGTTTGCCACCGTTCTCGTCCACGAAAATCATGGTCTCGCAGGCCTTTATAAACGTCAGTAGCTCATCTATCTCCTTCCCGTACAGCGGGAAGGTGTCGACAGCGTAGGGCATATTCTTGCTGTTCCATTTCTGGAAGGTGAGGGTGCTAATCTTGCCGCTGTCCTCGTGCAGTGTCGCCTTGAACTGGTAGCGCCCGGCATTGCTCTTCCGCAGGACGACCTCTTTACCTCCCTTCACTGCTATAATTCCCCCTTTGCCCTCGACCACCCGATACATGAACCTCTTTGGAGGTATGTTCTTCTCACCTATTTGGGTGAGGCGCTTGGAGTAATAGGTGATCTGGGGTAATCGGCCCCAGAAGTAAATCTCATCGCTGTCCGACATTGGCTTCCCAACACGCAAATGCAGGCGCCTAATGTACCCCGACTATTTTCCAGAGTCTTGATGTACGGCATAATCCACAGGTGCGCCCTCACCTCACAAACCGCCAGCGTTTATGGAGCACTTCGGTAAAGTATTTGAAGGATGAAGAAGAGGCAGGTCATCCGCTCTCCACGCCAAAATTTTCCGCCAAGACGCTTTTGATCTGATGTCCGCTTTCGGGCGGACGCAAACCTATCGGAAAGACCGAATTGAGGGCGCGTTGCCGCCCGGCCGCTGCCGACCTTATCGGGTCATTTGCCTTCCGCTCCGACAAGGAAAGCTTCTGTACCGAAGCTGCGGCTCGAAATGAAATATTCAACGCCGCTTCGGGGGCTCCCCCGATCCGGGCTGCGTTCAGGATGGCCCAATCGGCGTCACCCGTTCAATGCGATATCTCTTCTCGAACTCACGGAGCACCATTTCGAGTGTTGCCTCAAAAGCACCCTGGTCGAACATCATCGATTTATTTGCCTCGTGAAGGTAGCGCCAGTCGGTGAAGGCATCTTGATGCTGATACAGAATGTGACGAATGCTGTAGTCGATGTGGAAACCGTTGGGATGATGCGGGACCACTGACCTTTTGAACTCCGCATCGAGTTTCTCTTGGCTTTCGGGCTTTAGGCTATCAAACAGTTTCGTTAGGTTGTGCGATTTGACGACTTTTGGATCGTCGTAGTCGAAAACGAACCACGCTTTCAGTGCCAACTCCATGGAAAGCGCCAAAAGCATCGGTTCAACACCGACGTGTTCGCTTTCGCGGAGGGCTGCATCCTTTCCGAATTCTGGGCCTGGAAAGCTCTGGGTTTTTCGAAAAATCGCCTTTGCGGCTTCCCCGATTCTAATTGCCGTCGATAGGCGCGCACTCATTAGAGGTCCATTTGATCGATGTAGACTGGTTTGGAACTTGGGCTGAGACATTACAAGAACGCCATCGCTTAAGCCAGGTGGCGCGGAGCTACAACCTAACTACAACAAGGTGGAGTTGAGTTCACCGCCGGGGCTTGTTTTCTCCCTCACCCAATTCAGGCGTCCGGCTACTGAGCGGACTGTCCTTTTTGATGAACTCCTCGAAGGTGGATGAACGACCGAAATGAGGCCGCATTGCCGCCCGGCAGCATTGGCTCGGTCGGTGGTTTCTCTGGCCGCATTTCTGCCAAAGTTCGAAAGCAAATCGCCCGCGATCACCAATTGCCGAAGTGTGAGGGGCGCAACGGGCTGATGGGCGTCTCGCTCATCAGGCCTCTTGTCTTGAAGGAGGAGCGCTAGGATGAGCACCGACCCGGATACCGTGCGGTCTTATGATAGGGTCGCGGCGGAGTACGCTGCCGAGGCCGCGGCGATGCCCGAATGGGTCGCCACAGAGATCGATGCGTTCGTCACCGAGCTGGGGGGCTCGGGCAGGGTGCTGGAGATCGGAAGCGGTGGCGGGCGAGATGCACTTGAGCTTGAGAAGCGCGGAATCAGCGTCCGGCGCACCGACATTGCAAAAGGTTTCGTCGAACTGCTTCGCGAAAGTGGCTTCGAGGCCGACCTGTTGGACCCGCTGACCGATGACTTGGCCGACCCGCAGCGTCCCGGCACGCCGTATGACGGGATCTGGGCCTGTGCCTGCCTGATTCATGTCGCGCGCGAGGATTTCGGCACGGTGCTTGGACGGCTTGCCGAGGCGACCCGGACCGGCGGCCGATTGCACGCCTCGGTAAGAGAGGGCGAAGGCGAGGATGTTTCCACACACGGCAGCGCTGCAGCGCCCCGGCGCTACGTCGAGACATACTGGCGCGAGTCTGCCCTGCGGTCCGCACTCAGAGACGCGGGCTGGATCGTCAGCGAGGTACGTCGGTGCGTTGGAAAGCCCCATGATCATTGGCTGAGTGTTCGGGCGAGTCGGGCGTGACGCACATGGAACTTGCGGGAGTGGCCAGTTGTGGCGCGACCATGAACTCTAGGTGGTCACCGCAATGTCGGCTTCCGGGTGAAGATTCCTCGGTGGCCGACATGAAGGCGCGAAGCCGACGTTCAGCGAGCTAACCTTCTATTTCCGATTGGGCCCCATGGCAGACATGAGGCGCACACCGGCCATGTTAGTCGTGAGCGCCGATCTTCCATAAACGCCTATTAGAGGGATTGTTGTCGTCGCGGTCATCGGCGATCGGACGGTGCTTCCTCGCCGGAACGAGAAAGCACCGTCGCGTCTCGGCTTAGCGTTGCTCCGGCACTCCGGGCACTTTGGACCTCGCCTCTTCTGCGCACCGTGGCCGGAACTCGAAGATTCAGCCCCGGGGCTGCAGCAACGCCAGAACGATAGTCGATAACGCCAACATGGCTGTAAGTGTCAATGGCGCTGCGGGACCATAGTGATCGACCACGTAGCCGCCGAACACCGCACCGATGCTGATGGCGACCTGGAAGGAAACGACCATCAGGCTGCCAGCTGCCTCCAAGGCATCCGTTGCGCCGCGGGACAAGTTGGTTGGCAGTACTACCGGAGCCATCCCGAAGGCGAGACCCCAAAGTGTAACCAGGGCAAACGCGATGCCGCTATATGAACCCCACAGTACGAGAGCAAGCGCCGCAAACGCCATCAGTGCGCCGGTCACAGCGAGTGCCGTACGGATATTGGCGTCTGCCATTCGTCCGCCGGCGATATTACCGATCACAGCGGCGATGCCAAATCCGAGCAGCGCCAAGGCAATCGGCCCGGTGCCAAGGAGGGTTACCTGCTCGAGGAAGGGTCGCACGTAGACTGAGCCGGCAAAATGTCCCGTCATCAGCAAGACGATGGCAAGCATTCCCAGTTGAACAGTGCGCCGTTTTGTCAGCCCGAAGACGTCAGAAAGACTGTTGCTCGTGGTTGCGGGTAACGTCGGCAAACTGAGAATCTGAAGCAGCATCGCAACTACCGCGAGGCCTGCGGTCATCGCCATGGCGGCACGCCACCCAAGCCAATCGCTAACCAAAGCACCCATGGATGGTGCAGCTATGGTGGCAAGAGAGACGCCCAGGGTGACTATAGCCATACCCCGCCCTGTCGCATTGGCGCCAACCAATCTCGCCACAACGGCAACTGAAAGTGCCCAGAAGCCACTTAGCGCGATTCCCAGCCCGGCTCGCCCCAACAACAATAGCCAAAAATCCGTCGCGAGGGCGGCCAGGAGATTGGAGCCGACAGCCAAGGCACTTAAGCCAACCAGGACAGTCTTCCGGTTCAGCTTGCCGATGAAAACATTGCTCAACAAGGCCGTTACCGCGCCGACAGACGCGGTTGCAGTGACAACCTGACCAGCTGTTCCCTCGCTGACGCCAAGGTCGCGCGCCATCGGCGTCAACAGGCCCGCCGGCAGGAATTCAGCTGACACAAGCGCGAAGCTTGTGGCCGCCATCGAAATAACGGCAAACCAGGTGGTGCGGCTCCATGAACTCGGAACGGTAGTATCGAGGGCGATCGCGCTGCTGTCGAGCTGTGATGTTGTGTCCGTCATTTAAAATACCTCCAAGATTTGGAGGTCTTCATAGCGGAGTCTTTCAGGATGATATGTATCCTAAAGTCCGAATTCCATGTCCGTTCGTCCGGAAATGGTGCGGCGCATAACCCCAGGCGATACGCTCGTGATGCGCTTGAAGGCGCGAGCGAAAGAGGCTTCAGACTCGTAGCCCAGTTGAGAAGCGACCTCGGCAACCGACATGTTTTGACCAAGCAACTCTCGTGCAAGCTGCATGCGCAGACGGGCGAGATACCGCGCCGCGCCTTCTCCTAAGATGGCACTGAAGCGTTCCGCGAAGATCGAGCGCGATTGACCTGCCACGCCAGCAAGGGTCTCCAGCGTCCAGTCATGGCCGGGATCTCGGTGCATGGCCGCCAGCGCACGGCCGATATGAGGATCGCGGATCGCAGCGAGCCAGCCGCTGGTCGAGGCCCCGCTGCAATTGACCCAGCAGCGAATGAGCCGTGCGACGAGTACGTCCGCCATGCGTGACAAAACCGTGGCGCTGCCTATCTGGGGCTGAGACGCCTCCACCGTCATCGCGGCGAGAAGCGGGCCGACGACTGGATCATTGCCAGCAACATCACAACCCTTGATGATCGGCGGCATCAGAGCGATCAACGGGTTGAGCGCATTCGCACCCAAGGCCATGGAACCGCAGAACAGGGTGCTTGTCGCGCCTGTTCCTTCCTGCACCACTTCGCAGACGTTCCCCCCCAACTTGATGACCTGGCAGCTCTTTAGCGAGTCCTCCACAACATCCGGCCTACTGGCCAGTCGGTGTTCGACCCCTTGTGGCAACAAGACAAGATCGCCAGCTTGCAGTTCCTGCCATCCCTGGGTTTCTGTATAGATCCAGCATGGCCCCTCACTGACGAAATGAAATCGCAGCAGCTGTTGCTGCGGAAAGGCGATGCTCCACGGATCGCGCAGCTCACAACGGCCGTAGTTGACGCCGCTCAGGCGAAAGTCCTGTAGAACTTCGCTTAGTGCGTCCGTGGGAATATGCGTCGAAGACTGGGATGAACGATCAAGCATTGAGCCAATTTATATGCCAGGCGTCCGGACTGCAAGTATTGCCGATCCGGGGCTTCCTCTAAGGCGAAGTCTGGTGGGTGCAGCCTCGGGCTGGCTGGTGCGAATTGAGGTCGACGAGCCGCATTGCAGCACGGGTTTCGTCACGAGCTAATCTCTGTCCGTCGCTGACATGGTTTCAACGGGCAGTGACATAAACCGGCTTGGGGCAGTAAAAATCATCCAGTAAGACGATCTCTCCCCAAATCTCGGTAGCGGCCGACCATGGGATTTTCGCCGATCCCAATCAGACGCAACTTCAAGTCCTTCATCGAGAAACGTGATCGGCACTGCGGCTCGAAATCCTGCGGAAGCAACTCACGACTAAAGCGACACTTGTTTTCCCGGATTTTGCAAACGTCGCAGAATAGACGGTTTTGCGTCAGCGACGATTTTCGGTGTTGTCATAGCGTAGCGTGGCCGCCTCTACCTTGTCGCCGTTGGCCGCTGCCCATGAACACAGTGCTTCAAACGGCTCCCGCAGTGAATGGCCTAGTGGAGTAATTGCATATTCCACGCCAATCGGCTGCGTTGGGAGCACGGTTCTCGTCACAAGGCCGTTCCGCTCAAGCCTCTTCAAAGCGTCGGCCAGAGCCTTGTGCGTGATCCCATCGAGACGCCGCTTGATTTCGTTGAAGCGCGAGGGTTTGTGACAGATCACTGTCAGTATCAGGATCGTCCATTTGTCAGCGATCTTGTCGAGCACCGGGCGAACCTGCGCCATGTCGCCAAACGCGCGATGAGAAAGTGCCTCCAGATCAGTATACTCGTCCATATCTAGGCTACTTCAGGTGCGTAATTGATACCAGATATACAATGTATATCATAGCGAGACCATCAATTGAAAGGATTTACGATGGCTCGAATGAGTAACAAGATTGCCCTGGTCGTCGGCGGCGCCAAGGGCATCGGCTTGGCAATTGCAGAGCGGCTTTCTGCCGAAGGGGCGAAGGTCTTCATCACCAGTCGTAGAAGTGAAGATGCCGCGAAGGCGGCCAAGGGTATCGGCAATGACGCGGTCGGCATTGCCGCCGATGCCAGTGTCCCCGAAGATATGGTGGAGGCTGTCGAAAAAGTGCGAAAAGCATGCGGGCGTATTGACGCGCTCGTATTGAATGCAGGCCTCTCCGAGCCAGCGCAGATCGCCGAAATAACGCCAGACCACTTCGACCGCCACTTCGGCGTCAACGTCCGCGGGATGGTTTTCGGCCTGCAGGCGGCTCTCCCGGCGATGACAGGAGGTGGGGCGGTCGTCCTCGTCGGATCCATCGCCGATAGCGCGGGCTACTCTTCTTACGGAACCTATGCCGCCACCAAAGCGGCCGTCCGTTCCTATGCCCGAACCTGGACGGCAGAACTCGCGCCCAAAGGTGTACGCGTCAACGTTGTTGCGCCCGGTCCAACCGATACGGAAATGATGGCTGCGGTTCCGGAAGACACTCGCGCGGCACTTGTCGCTCCGATCCCGATGGGACGAATGGCGAGGCCTTCAGAGGTGGCTGCGGCCGCCTTGTTCTTGTTGAGCGATGACGCGAGCTACATCGCCGGTGCCGAACTGTGCGTCGACGGCGGCTTGCGGCAGGTCTAAGGTTCCGTCGAAACGGTGTACCCGATCTGAGCAGGTCGGGTACAGCAAACGCGCTTGACGACAGACCAAGGCCGCAAATCAGCCGCATCATTCAACAACGAGCAGGTGTCCGCGTCGGGCCGAAGGCGGCCTTTGGTTGCTACCGGAAACCGACGAGACTGCCCGCTCCGCTCACGCCCGTTTCGTCAACGGAAAGCGGTCGCGAAGCAGCCGCAGCACCGATTCCGAAGGGATCGGCGGGCCGAAAAGGTAGCTCTGGCCGTAGTTGCAGCCCATCTTGGCGAGTTCGATGGCATCCTCGTTGGACTCGATCCCCTCTGCCACCACCTTCATGTCGAGTTCGCGCGCCATTGCGATCACCGATCTGAGCACGGTTGCCTTCTTGTCGCTGCTGTCGCGCACCAGGGCCTTGTCGAGCTTGATCATGTCGAAGGGGAAGCGGGTGAGATAGGCGAGCGACGAATATCCGGTGCCGAAATCGTCGAGCGCCAGCCCGATCCCGGCTTCCTTCAGCTTCTGCAGCACGAGGCGAGCCTGTTCCGGATTTTCCATCACCATGGATTCCGTCAGTTCGAGCTTGAGGCGCGAGGGATGGCAATGCGTCTTGGCGAGAACCGAACGCACGTCGTCATAGAGCTCGTTGTTGAGCAGCTGCACGCTCGACAGATTGATCGAGACGAAGATCGGCAATTCGCCGGTCTGGTGCTGCCAGCTCATCAGATCGTTGGTCGCCTGTTCCAGTGCGAACATGCCGAGCGGGCCGATAAGATCGGAGGCCTCGGCGATCGGGATGAATTCGGACGGCGGGATATTGCCGCGTTTGGGATGTTCCCAGCGCATCAGCGCCTCGAAACCGGCGACCTCGACATCCTCCAGCCTTGCGATCGGCTGGTAGACCATCGCCAATTCCTTGCGCTCGATGGCGCGGCGCAGATCCGTTTCCAGCTGCAGCCGGTCGGTGCCGAAGTCGCGGAAGGCCGGCTGGAACGGCTCGACACGGTTGCCGCCGGCCCGTTTTGCCCGGTACATCGCAAGTTCCGCATCGCTGAGCAGGCCGGTGGCGCTCTCCTGCCGGTCGACCCAGGAGGCAAGCCCGACCGAGGCGGTCAGGATGATCTCGCGATTGGCGAAGTTGATCGGCACCATGATCGCCTTGCTGATCGCATCGGCGAAATCGGCGACCTTGGCCGGATTGTGCTCGGAAACCAGGATGAGGCCGAACTGGTCGCCGGCAAGCCGCGCCAGTGTGTCCTGCGGTTTCAACAGCCGGCGCAGCCGCCGCGTCAGTGCGATCAGGATGTTGTCGCCGGCAGCGACGCCGAGCGAATCATTGACCAGCTTGTAGCGGTCGATATCGATCACCATCACCGTCGGGCGCAGCGTATCGCCGCCCGGCGCCAGCGCCAGCACCGACTGCAGCCGGTCGAGGAAGACCTGCCGGTTCGGCAGGCCGGTCAGATTGTCGTGCAGCGCATCGTGCAGCAGCCGCTCGACGGAATTCTTCTGTTCGGTCACGTCGACGATCGTGCCGACGCAGCGGATGATCTCGCCGTTCGAGCCGAGCACCGGCCGGGCCCGGATCAGCAGCCAGTGGAAATGGCCATCCTCGGCGCGGATGCGGAACTCGTGGTTCAGCCGCCCGCGCCGGTGTTCGAGCAGCACGTCGAGCGTGGCGCGGAAGCGGTCGCGGTCGTCTGGATGCAGCCGCGGCAGCCAGTTGCGCGCCGCGCCATGCATGGTGCCGGGCGACAGGCCGAGCTTGATCGAGACGTCGGGAATGGTGACGACGCGATCGCGCGCCACATCCCAATCCCAGACCATGTCGCCGGAGCCGGTCAGCGCCAGCGATTGCCGCTCGAGATCGGAAAACAGCCCTTGCTGATAGGCGCCGCCGGCAAAAGCATGCTGCATGACGGTGAAGCCGATCAACAGCACGATGAGCACCAGGCCGCCGCCGAGAGCCGGCTGAATGATGTCGTTGTCGAGCCGGCCAGTAACGGTCAGCCACGCCCCGAACAGCCAGACGAGCGTCAGCGCCCAGGCAGGCACCAGCAGAATGGCGCGGTCGTAGCGGTTGAAGCCGAGATAGATGATCAAGAGCAGCCCCGTCGCGGCCGTCAACGCGAAGGAAAGCCTGGCGATGCCGGCGGCGATCGACGGGTCGTAGATCGCCACGCCGAAGAGCAGGGCAAGGCCGAGCACCCAGGCAAGCGTGGCGTAGCCGAGATGCGCATGCCAGCGGTTGAGGTTGAGATAGGTGAAGAGGAAGATGACGAAACTCGAGGCCAGCGCCACCTCGGCGCAGGCGCGCCATATTCGCTGGTCGGCCGAGGCGACGCTGATCAGCTTGCCGAGAAAACCGAAATCGACGCAGATATAGCCGAGCACCGCCCAGGCGAGTGCTGCCGTCGCCGGCAGCATCGAAGTGCCCTTGACGACGAAGAGGATGGTCAGGAACACGGCGAGCAGGCCGGCAATGCCGAGCACGATGCCGCGATAGAGTGTGAAGGCGTTGATCGTGTCCTTGTAGGCGTTCGGTTCCCAGAGATAGATCTGCGGCAGTTCCGGCGTCGACAATTCGGCAACGAAGGTGATGACGGCGCCGGGGTTCAGCGTGATGCGGAAGACGTCGGCTTCGTCGCTCGGCTGCCGATCGAGCGCGAAGCCTTCGCTCGGCGTAATGGCGCTGATGCGTTGCGAGCCGAGATCTGGCCAGAACAGCTTGGAATTGACCAGACGGAAATGCGGCGCGACGATGACGCGCTCGAGCTGTTCCTCCGAAACGTTGGCGAGCGCAAACACCGCCCAGTCGCCCTGATGGTTCTCCGAGCTTGCCCTGACCTCGATGCGGCGGCGGATGCCGTCGGCGCCGGCCGCCGTCGAAACCTGGAAGGCCTCGCCCTGGTTGGCGTAGATCTCGGTCGTTGCCGTCAGGTCGAGCGCGGTATCGTCACGGGAAATCTTTACCGGTTCGGCCGCCTGGGCAACACCCGCCACGAAGGCGAAGGCCGCCAGGAAAAGGGCTGCGATCACCGCGATCACTCGTCCGGACGGTGACTTGGGCAGCATGCGGTCTCTTGTCATCAGCTGTCGGTTTTCCTGCCTTTATCCGTATCGGTGGCGAGACGTGAAAACATCACATGGTCATGCCACTGACCGTTGATCTTCAAATACCCGCGCAGATAGCCTTCCTGTTGAAACCCGGCTTTTTCAAGCAGACGGATGCTGCGCGCGTTATCTGGAATACAGGCTGCTTCGATACGGTGCAACTCAAGCCCGGTGAAGATGTAAGGAATAACCAATTGGAGGGCGGCGAACATATGCCCCTGGCCGGCATGGCGTTCGCCCATCCAGTAGCCGATCATGCAGCTTTGCGCCGCACCCCGTCTGATGTAGCCGATGGTGACGCCGCCGATGAGCGTCATGTCGTCTTTCAGGAAAATGAACAGCGGCACCGCCTGGCCCGAGGCATATTCCTGCTTGCCGCGGACGACGCGGGCGCGGTAGGCGCCCTCCGTCAGCTCGTCGCGCCGCCAGGTCGGCTCCCAGGGTTCCAGGAACTTGCGGCTGTCGGCGCGCAGCCGGTGCCACTGGTTGAAATCCTGGTAGCGCGGCAGGCGCAGGAGATATCTGTCGTTCTCCAGCTGCACCGCTTCCGGCTGCCGCTGCAGGAACCGAAAAACCGATTTTGGCATCGATCACTCCCGGCAGGACGGACGTCGGCTCAGCGGCTTGCCTGCAGCGTCTTCGACGCCGGCACCGAAAGCGAGGCAGTGATGTCTTCCATCGGCGCGAGCTGTTCCAGTGGACCGATCGCCGACAGCGTCGGCACCGTGTCATAGAACAGGCGGCCGGCGAGGTCGGTCAGCCGCTCGATGGTGATGCCTTCCAGCCGTTCCATCATCTCCGGATTGGAGATCGGTCGGCCGTAAAGCATCATCTGCCTGGCGATCTGGCCGGCGCGGGCAGCCGGGCTTTCCGCACCCATCAACAGCTGGGCGCGGATCTGGGCGCGGGCGCGCTCGATCTCGTTCTGGTGGATCGCATCGGCCGATTTGTGCAGCTCGTCGATGATGACGGGCACCAGCTCCGGCAGGTTTTCGCCACCGGTTGCGGCATGAATGCCGAAGATGCCGGTGTCGGAAAAGCCCCAGTGGAAGGCATAGACCGAATAACAGAGGCCGCGAAATTCGCGCACCTCCTGGAACAGCCTGGACGACATGCCGCCGCCGAGGATATTGGCGAGGATCTGCGAGCAGTAGAAATCACGGGCGTGGTAGGGCTTGCCCTCGAAGCCGAGCAGGATCTGCGCATCCATCAGGTCGCGCGGTTCACGCACGCTGCCGCCGATATAACGCGCCGCGTCCATGACGGGCGGGGCGGAAGGTGCGGTCGGCAGACTGGCGAAACGATCTTCCACCATGCGCAGGAATTCGTCATGCTGGACGGCGCCGGTGGCGACCACGAACATGCGGTCGGTCGTGTAGTTGCGGCTGAGATAGCCGCGGATCTGCTGCGGCGTGAAGGAGACGACGGTCTCCGGCGTGCCGAGGATCGCCCGGCCGAGCGTCTGGTCGCGATAGGCGACCTCGGAGAACCGGTCGAACACCACGTCGTCGGGCGTGTCGTTGGCGGCGTTGATCTCCTGCAGGATCACCTGCTTTTCGCGCTCCAGCTCCTCTTCCTCGAAGGCCGATTCCGTCAGGATGTCGGCGAGGATATCGACGGCGAGCGGCACGTAGTCCTTGAGCACGCGGGCGTAATAGGAGGTCGTCTCGGTCGATGTGGCGGCATTGACTTCACCGCCGACATCCTCGATTTCTTCGGCAATCTGGCGGGCCGTGCGGCGCGCCGTGCCCTTGAAGGCCATGTGTTCGAGCAGGTGAGCGATGCCGTGCTCGTTGTCCGTCTCGTTACGCGATCCCGATTTGATCCAGACTCCGAGCGCAACACTTTCAAGATGCGGCATGGTCTCTGTGACTACTGTCAGCCCGGATTTCAGCCGGGTGCACTCAACTGTCATTGGCTATCTTTCTGCGCCTGCTGTCGTCTCGCCGCGGGCGTGCTTGCCGATAAAGTTTTCAACGGCTTTCAGCTCCGGTTTGATGATCTGGAAACGCTCCTCCCTTTGCATCAGATCAGCAAGCCACGTCGGAAGCGCCGGGTCAATACCGCAGGCGGATTTTACGGCGGCGGGGAATTTCGCCGGATGCGCGGTCGAAAGCGTCACCATCGGCGTATTCGGCTTTTCTTTCTTGGCAGCGACGAAGACGCCGATCGCCGAATGCGGATCCAGCAGATAACCGGTTTCGGCATGGGTCTTACGGATCGTCTCGGCGACTTGTTTCTCGCTGGCGCGCCCGGAGCGGAAGTCGCGGCGGATCGCCTTCAGCGCTGGCGTGCCGATCTCGAAGCCGTTGGATTGCTTGAGGCTTTCCATCGCCGCGCGCACCTTCGATGCGTCGCGGTCATAGGCTTCGAACAGCAGCCGTTCGAAGTTAGACGAGATCTGGATGTCCATCGACGGCGAGTTCGTCGCCTTGACCGCCTTCATGTCATAGCGGCCGGTTTTCAGCGCCCGCGCCAGGATGTCGTTTTCGTTGGTGGCGATCACCAGCCGGTCGATCGGCAGGCCCATGCGCTTGGCGCAGTAGCCGGCGAATATATCGCCGAAATTGCCTGTGGGCACCGTGAACGAGATCTTCCGGTCCGGTCCGCCAAGCGCCACCGCCGCCGTGAAATAATAGACGATCTGGGCCATGATGCGCGCCCAGTTGATCGAGTTGACGCCGGATAGGCCGACCTTGTCGCGGAAGGCCGCGTCGTTGAACATCGCCTTTACCAGGTTCTGGCAATCGTCGAAATTGCCCTCGACGGCAAGCGCATGCACGTTCGGCGACGACGAGGTCGTCATCTGCCGCTGCTGCACCGGCGAAACCTTGCCATGCGGGAAGAGGATGAAGATGTCGGTGCGCTCACGGCCGGCGAAGGCGTCGATCGCAGCCCCGCCGGTGTCGCCCGAGGTGGCGCCGACGATCGTCGCCCGCTCGCCGCGTTTTTCCAGCGCATAGTCCATCAGCCGGGCGAGCAGTTGCATCGCCACGTCCTTGAAGGCGAGCGTCGTGCCGTGGAAGAGTTCCATGACGAAGCTGTTCGGTCCTGTCTGGACGAGCGGCGCAATTGCCGGGTGGCGGAAGGTGCCATAGGCCTCGTCGATCATCGCCCGGAACGCGTCGTCGGGGATCTCGCCATTGGTGAAGGGCGACAGGATGGTGAAGGCGATTTCCTGATAGGTTTTGCCGCGCAGCGCACGGATTTCCTTTTTGGAGAAGCTCGGCCATTTGCGCGGAACATAGAGCCCGCCGTCGCGCGCCAGCCCGGTCAAAAGGGCGTCGCAAAAGCCGAGGGAAGGTGCCTCGCCGCGGGTCGAGATATAGTCCACGTTCATCATCCTTGATCTATTGCTGGAGAGAATCCGGCCGGGCGCGGCCCTGGTGCGGTCTGCCGCAAATCGGCAAGGTGGTGCCTTCGGGCCTTACCATTGCCGTTATCTTGTTGAACTTGCCCGCATCCGGCGTCGAAAAGTGCATCAAAACGGCGCTTACCCAATCGATTTTTGTTTGCGCCGCTGATATAGACCATCGCAAACCGTCGTGAAAGGCCCCACGGAAAAGACATGGGGCCTCCAAGAAGCGCTTATACAAGGGATGGAATATGGTGCTCGGCAAGGTCTCGCGTCTCATCGTCTCCGCATCTTTTCTTGCCCTGCTCGCTGGTTGCAACTCGCTCGGCATAGGTGGCGACAGCAAGCCGGCTGCGCCGGCGACCCAGCCGAACGGCACCGCCCAGATCATGCCGCTGGCGCCGGCCAACCCGTCCTCGAACAATCCTTCGATCGGCACCGCCACGACGGCGCAGGGCACGGTCGCTCCCGTCGTCCAGGGCGCCTGCCCGCAGATCTTCATGCGTGACCAGGATGCGATCTTCCGCACCTATGCCAAGGGCAAGAAGGACGATCCGCAGCAGATCGTCTTCCAGGCCTCCGTCGGCGATTACACCCGCCAGTGCACGCTGAACGACACGAACCTGACTATGACCATCGTTGCCCAGCTGCGCCTGATCACCGGCCCGGCCGGCACGCCCGGTCCGGTGACGCTGCCGATCCGCATCTCCGTCGTCGACGGCGAGACCGTGCTCTATTCCGAAGTCACCAAATTCCCGACCGAGATCCCGCCGGGTGCGCCGGGCACCCAGGTCATCTTCCGCAAGGACGGCATCACGATGCCGGTTGGCTCCGGCTCCCTGGTGCGCGTCAATATCGGCTTTGATACCCAGCCCGCGAAGACCAAGAAGAGCAGCTGAGTTATTCCAGGAAACGTACGAAGCAGGCCTTCTAGTTCAGAATTCGGTCAAGCTCGGTTGTACGGTATTTGGATAGGCCAGCTTTTTCTGCGAATTGTTGCCAGCCTTCGATAGCGGTGCGAACCTGATCGATGACATCTCTCGCGTCTTGATCAGAGATAGATGCTTGCCTGGAGACTGTCAGCAGGTGCTTTATATCAGGGTTTCTTCCTTCGCCTGCGATATCCACGCTGTGTTCTCCTCCTGGTCCCGAAGAGAAGGTCAGGTCATAAGCAGGAGAGAGGGTCCATCGCCCGTCAGCGTTCATGAGGAAGGCGTGGTTCTTGGCGTGGTCGTCTCGATTCCTGGCGTACACGTTGAACACCATGCGCCGAAACATCCGTAGAACTTCGGAACTGTCACGTGTCATCATGAGTGTCAGCTTATGGAGCTGTCCGTAATTCAGCGACGCCTGTCGATGGCTGGCGTTCAAGATGCCGCTGGCAGTGTGCATGTGCAGCCGGCCGGCCGGTGTCCGATCAAATCGCTTGGTGGCGAAAAGACGGCTCCCTTTCCTGGTGTCGAATATCCGCGTCTCTGCCATCTCCAGCCCTGCGGCGCGTGCCATCAAAGCATAGGCCTGCTCCTCGACCCCGATATCGACGGGGTCGCCAACACCGCGCGCCTTTACCATCCATCGATCAAAACCGGGCTCCATGTCCTGGCCGTAGTCCAGAGCGAATTTATTTTGGGCCTTGTTAAATCCTATCATGATTTTTGGACGTGCCCCCGCAGAGCCGCCCTGCGCGCCTTGCAGAGTGTCGATGTCGGCAATGTCCATCTCGGCGTGGACGAGGTCGACCTGCTCGACGAACCAATCCCAATCGATATCGTCGGCCGGTTTCCTTTCGTCGTCGGCTAGCTCGGGGATATATGAAAGCGCACCCATTCCCGTCTTTCCAACCGCGGAAAGGCGATCCAGCGGGGTGAGCAGGTGATAGTCGATACCAGCCTTTTGAAGACGGCGATCGAGCAGGACGCGGCCCCATCCGTCGGGTAGACTGTCGTTAAACAAACCGTGGAGTCCGTCGAACGGATCGCGCGGCGCCGCGATCAGGCCCGGATTTTCTTTTAAATTGAAGGGGGACACCGGCAAAGGCGCAGCGAGGAATTCCGCCGAATATTCAAAATAGGCCCGGCGTTCGTCGCTGCTCCAGGCAAGCGTTCCCAAATTTCCCTCGCTCCCCACGAGATCGAGAACGACACTCATTTTTCGGATCGGCTTGAATGTCATCTCTTGCGCACCCTCTGCCTGACAGGACGGCCAATGACATCGTCAATTGTCTTGGGCGGGCGAGGCGGAAACAAGTGCTCGAACTCAGCTTCGGCTTCCAGAACAAAGGCAATCTTCACAAGAGCTTCGAGCGAAATCTTTCCCGTCTCCTCGAACAGTCTTAGCGATCCGTAGGAAACGCCGGCCCTTATGGCTAGCTCCCTCTGCGTGAGGCCGACATCAATACGCCGACGCTTCATCCGTTCCGACAGGCCGCCGATCACCTCAGCGGGAGAGGTCATATTAAATGTGAACATAATAGCGCTTATATCAGATATCGAACATAATTGCCAATATAATAGCAATTATCTCAATCGCCCGAAATCGATCGCACGGAATCCGATCGATACGTGCCGTTGGCGTAGCAGCTCGAAGTCTGGCGGCAGTTGCCACCAGCGCAAACGCTTACGTCAGTGACTCGGAGAAACCGGAATGCTCTCTGCATAGCCCGCGGATCGCGGGCTCGAAGCGCCTCAGAGAACGTTGTCCCATGCCGCCAGTGCGGCGACGACGCCCGGCAGGTCGTTCATGCGGGAGATTGCCGTTTCGGCGCCGGCATCCGTCAATTTGTCGGCATGGGCGGGATAGCTGTGCGAGGCGCCGGTAAAGCCGATGACGCGCATGCCGGCGGCGCGGGCCGCATGCACGCCGTGAACGGAATCCTCGACCACAACAACCTTGTCAGGCGAAACGCCCATCTGGCTTGCGCCGTGCAGGAAGATGTCGGGCTTCGGCTTGACGCGGTCGGGGCCAAGATCCTTGGCAGAAAAGATGTTCGGCGCAAATAGCGGCTTGAGGCCCACCTTGGTCAGCATCATGTCGAGCCGCTTGGTGCTCGAATTCGAGCAGATGCACCGCTTGATCGGCAGCCTGGAGACGGCGAATTCGACGCCGGGAATGGCTTGGACGTCCTGCGCCAATCTAAGGTCGAGCAGATGCTCCGACTTGTCGAGCAGGGAGGCCGAAAACGGGATGCTCGCCTCGCGCTCGATCTGCAGCAGGATGTTGCGCCATGTCATGCCGGCGAAGCGCTCGCCCATTTCCTCGGCGCTGATCGGATATCCGGCTTCGGTCAGAAGTCCGGATTCGACCTCAGCCGCGATGATTTCCGAATCGACGAGAACGCCGTCGCAGTCGAAGATGATGAGGTCGAAGCCGTCCATATGTTCACGCCTTGCTGAAAGTCTGGGTCTTGTCCGGGAATGCTGCGGCTTTACACGATGCCCGGCCAAAGCTCAACCTGATCTCAAGCATGGCTGCGATGCGGCAAGCGACCGGCTCCGGCGTCGCCGCCGGATCGGTCGTGTCGGCTTGACTTGGGAATGAAGACTGGCGAGCAGATAGCAGCCGTCAGGCCGCCAGCTGCCCACCCCTGCGTCCAGCTGCAGATGGCGAAGCTGTCGCCTGAAGCCTGAACCGGGAAACAAGTTCACGCAGCCTGGCAGCTTCCTCGGCGAGATGACCGGATGCCGCTGTCGATTGCTCCACCATTGCCGCGTTCTGCTGGGTCACCTGATCCATGGAATTGACCGCAGTATTGACTTCGGCAAGGCCGGTCGACTGCTCTCTTGCCGACACGGCGATTGCATCCATGTGCTGGTTGATGCGGGCAATCTGTTCGCTGATCGCCTTCAGAACCTGACTGGTGTCGAGAACCAGCTTGACGCCGCTTTCCACTTCCACCGAGGATTTCTGAATGTGGCCCTTGATTTCCTTGGCCGCCTGAGCCGACCGCTGGGCGAGCTCGCGGACTTCCTGGGCGACTACGGCGAAACCCTTGCCCGCATCTCCGGCCCGTGCGGCTTCGACGCCGGCGTTCAGCGCCAGCAGATTGGTCTGGAAGGCGATCTCGTCGATCACGCCGATAATGCTGGAAATCTGCTGCGACGAGGCCTCGATGCGGCGCATGGCCTCTTCGGCATGGGAGACGACCTCGGAAGACTTGGCGGCATTGCGGTTTGCATCGGTCGCTTCAGTGCGCGCCTCGTCGGTCCGCTTGCTCGAATTCGAGACATTGGCGGTGATCTGATCGAGCGCTGCGGCGGTTTCTTCGAGAGAGGCCGCCTGCTGTTCGGTCCTTTTCGACAGGTCGCCGGCCCCGGATGCGATTTCCCGCGTGCCTTCGTCGATCGCGGCAATGGCGGCCGCAATTGCGCCGAGCGTCTGATCGAGCTGCCGGATCGACATGTTGAAATCATGCCGGAGGTTCTCAAAGTCCGGGGCGAAGGGCTCGTCGATCTGGAAGGCGAGATCGCCGGATGCAAGCCTCTTCAGCCCTGCGGCGAGACCTGATGTCGCTGCCCGCAGCCGTTCGGCTGCATCTTCGTCGGCCTGCTTTCGCGCCATGACCCGCTCGGTTTCACCCTGCAATCGGGCGGCCTCGGCATCTTTTTCGAGTTGCTTGTTGGCAATCGCCGCTTGGCGGAAAACTTCGACGGCCGACGCCATCGTCCCGATTTCATCGGTGCGGCCGATCCCGGTGCAGGCAATCGCCGTGTCGCCGCCGGCAAGCCTTTGCATATCGTCGGAAAGCGAAAGGATCGGCTTGGTGACGGTCTTGCGGATGAGGAAATAGAGACCAAAGGCGAAGAGCGCGGCCGAAGCCAAAAGGGCTTCCAGGACAATATCGACCGACGCATTTATATCAGAGCTGCGATTGGAAATTTCCTCGGATGCAGCCGTGATCTGATCGCCGGCCTGTTCCATCGCCGCTTCCAGCGTCGAGAACTGCGCCATGAAGTCAGGCAATGCCTTCATAGCTGCCGTAGGGTCCTTACCGGCAAGTTCGACGATCTGAGTGGCGCTTGCGATATAGGCAAGCAGGGGAGGTTCGACGCTGGCAAGGATCGTTTTCGTCTTGTCGTCGGCGGCAAGAGCCTTGTTGGCATCAAGCATCTCGCGGAACGACGCCTCATGCTCCGCCAGATCCGCCTTCACCGTGTCGACATCGATGCCTGCTGCCGGATTGGACGCCAGCAATGATGCGAGCGCATCCGAGCGCAGCGCGTCATGCATCATGTCGGCCTGCATGTGGTTGCGCAGAATATGCGCCGTCCGGGCAACCTCGGCGTTGTTTTCGGAGAGGATTGACGCGGACCAGATGCCGACACCCGTGGCGCCACCCGCCAGGGCGAAAATCGCGATGCTCGCAATGATGATCTTATGCTGGATCGATGCCATGACAGGGCTCTCTCGTTAATTCAGAAGGTGAGAGTAGCCGAACATGCTTAATTATTTTCTTAGCGCCATGCCGCTTAACGGCGCGAAAACAACGGGTTGCAGCAGATATTTCAATTTCGATGAAAGGTTGAGCTGCTATGTGCGCCGAGCGGATGACCGGCGCGCGGGCACCTCGAGCGCCGGAAAATGCGACAAGGGTGGGGCTCTCCCTTGTGCCAAGGGCGAGCCCCATCAAACTATTGCTCCGGCACGATGATCTTCTGATTTGTGGTGTTCTTCACCGGCTTCTCGCCAGGGACATGCGACATCGTGCGGGTCGTACTATCAAGCGTGCTGCCGTCTGTGCTGGTTTTTGTGCGAGACTTGCTGAACGTCCCCTTGTCGACTGCCTGGGCTTTCGTCTGCGCCTTCAGCTTGTCACCGTTGTCGTTGACGTGGGTCTTGCTTTGCGCCTTTCCATCGGTGGTGGCTGCACTTCCCCCCGATCCGATCGAAGAGGTCGTGCCGTCGTCGGTCCGGCAGGTGCCCGCCGTTCCGACCGAGCTTGCCGATGTGCCTCCGGCCGAAGCGCTTCCGCCTGTTCCGACCGTTCCGGCGGCATTGCACTCCTCTGCAAGGACGGCCGAACTCGATGCGAGCAGCGCGATCGAGGCGGCCGCGATAAGGTTGATAGGTTTCATTGCCATCTCCTACTTCTTGGGTTTCATGACCGAGCAGGTTCCGTCGGACCGTTTGGTGATGATGGTGCCGTCGGGCCGGGTGATGCTTGCCGTCGAAAAGCTGTCGACGCTTCCTGATCCGGCCGAGGAGCCGGCGGAGGAGGATGACGAAGAGGAGCCGGCCGATCCGCTTCCGGTCGTGGTCGATGACGAAACCTGTCCGTTGCCGGCCGTCACGGTGGTGGACATGTCTCCCTGCGACGACCGCGACTCGACGACGGTGCATGTCGTTCCGTCGTCCAGTTTGATCTCCTCGGACATTGCCTGTCCGGCGACTAAGGCGAGTGAAGCGCCCAGTGCGATTGTGGAAAAGTTGGTCATTGGTCTATCTCCAAGGATTGGCCGACGCCATAAAGGCGCCGGCCGACATCGTCAGCAGCCTTTGGTGCCGGCGGCGTCCTTCTTGACCTGTCCGGGTGCACAGCCCTTCTTGCCCTTGTTGTCAGAGCTTCCTGCGGCGCTGCCGCCGGTGCCGACTGTGCTGCCGGTCTTGTCTCCGTCCGCCGACGAAGCACCAGTCCCGACGCTCGAGGCCGAGTTCGCGTCGCCCGAGCCTGCGGCGGAGCCGCCGGTGCCGACCGAGCTGCTGGAGGTGCCGCCGCCGGCCGACGAACCGCCGGTGCCGAGCGTCGAAGCAGACCCCGAGCCGGAGCCAGAACCCGCAGCAGAGCCGCCGGTCCCGACCGTGCTGCTCGAAGTGCCGCCGCCGGCCGATGAGCCGCCGGTGCCGAGCGTCGAGGATGAGCCGGAATTACAGTTGGTTGCGCCGGCAGGGCAGGTGCCCCCGGCAGAGCTGCCACCAGTACCGACCGTGCTGCTCGCAGTTCCGCCGCCGGCCGACGAACCGCCGGTACCGACGGTACTAGACGATTGAGCGAAGCCGGAAACAGCCGTGCCAGCCAAAAGGGCGGCCGCCAAGGCCAGATGTGTTGCCTTCATCATGGTGTATTCCTCCGTTTGTTTCTAACTTGCCGTCGCATCCTGAATGGATGGATAGCTGCCTGACAAACTTCGCTCTCACACCACTGTTCCTGCCTTAGGCACTCAGTCGGATGGGCCTCGGACCTTGGTCCGACCTCGCCGTCATGGTTGACGTTCGAGCGTTCTGGGAGGGTTTCATGAGCCGGCCGGCGGGTTGGAAAACCTCCATCCCGGCGTCCGTTACCATCGGGATGGACCGCGCTCATTGCGGCTTCAAGGGCCTCGGCGTACCATCCATTTGCAATGGGAGAGGGACCATGAGGCTTCCAGCTTTCGTCCGACCGGCGGCAGCCGTAGTGCTGCTGTTTGCCTTCACATCCACCGACGTCATCGCCAAGGGCAAGCACCGAAGCTGTGCGCAGCTGCAGGCGATGAAGGATAATGCCCTGACCGGCGGAAAGCATGCTGGGGATGGCACCGACAAGAGAGCCAAAATCGAAAGGAAGATGAGGAAGAAAGGTTGCCAGAGGTAAGCCGTCGATAGCTTGCGGGCACCGAGAGAACATGGTTCGGCAGCAGGTGAGCCTGTTACCGAGACGGCAGAGATGCGCCCCCGTTGAGGATGGCGCGACATCCATCAAATCCGCCTCATGCAGACTAACCTCGGCCCCAGGCCTACCTTTGGCAATCTCATGCACTAGATGGCGATCGGGAGGAGAACGCCACCGCCGCTATTGGGAAGAGAAGCGGCATGCCAAAGAATGGATGAAGAGGAAGACTGCATGACGATCGAGGACATCATCGAAACCCTGGAAAAGACTGACATGCCCGACAGCCGGATCGACGCCTTCATCACCTGTGCCTTTCTGTTGAAGCAACTCCGGCCGGCCGAGCCCAACGATTTCGACGGTCCTCACGACTACATGCCGAGCAGTATCAAGTCAGAGCACGGTTTCCTGATGGCGCGGCCGTTTACCCACGACGTCAATCACGCCATCGACCTGTGCAAGGAAGTCCGGCCGGATGCGGTTTGGCACCTCGCCCGCGGTCGTCAGACAGCAGATGACTCGCTTTACGGCGCGCAGCTGCGCGAGGTCAGAGAGGACGAAAGCATCCTCGGTGAAGCCGAGAGCAATCACGCGGCGCTGGCGCTGACGCTGGCTGCACTGCGGGCGCATGTGCGGCAGGAAGATGAAAAGAGGGCAGGTGCCTGAGGCTCGGGAAGCTGGAACGCCACGCGTGCAAGCGGCGTGAGCGGGCAACATTTTATCGGAACAAATCCAGGTAATTCCGGTTCGCTCACCATCCCCGGTGAAGCAAGAAGGAGTTTCCAATGCTTCTGAGACTACTCGCAGTAACAGCGCTTTCAGCTGGCCTGGCAACTGCCGCCATCGCACAATCCGGCGGCGGCAGCGGCGGTTCCGGGTCCGGCAGCGGCTCCTCGAGCTCCGGCAGCGGTTCCGATTCTGGAGCCGGCGGCACCGGTTCCGGCAATTCGGGCTCGGGCGGTTCGGGCGCAAATTCGACAGACGGCGGCGGCGCAGGAGGGATAAACGGCGCCAATAACTCCGGCGGCGACCCGGATGATTGCCAACGCCAGCAGGCAGGCCAGCCCGGCAATTCGGCGCCCTCCGGCACGACGACAAACAAGCCGGATTCTGCCACCGCCTGCTAATAGAAGATGTGCCCGGTTAGGACCGAACCCCCGCGGAGCGCCTCCTTTGATGCGGCGCCCGGGGTTACGCTATGCTTCGGTTATGCCTTATTTGTGAAAAGGTATGGCTGGCGAGCTGTTATGCGGCAGGTCGCGGCGGGCGGCATATTCCAACGCCCCTCATCCTGAGGTGCGTAGGCCAAGGCCGGAGCCTCGAAGGACACGCCGCAGCGCTGCTTCTTGCATCCTCTGACGCCAGCGTGCCCGCCTAGCCCTTCGAGGCCCCCTGCGGGGCACCTCAGGGTGAGGCTCTCTGGGGTGCTGGCGTTCTGAGGCAGTGGCGCAATGGGAGGCGGCGAGGGGACAGGGAGGTGGCGCTGCGACTGCGTTCAAAGGCTTTTGCAGATTCGTATAACCTACGCATCGACCGGAAAAAGCTTCAAAAACTGCCGGTCGCCCTCCGGCGAAAACAGGATCGAGCGGCTTTCCGCCGTGCGCCGCGCCCAGCCCTTATCGAGGAAGCTTGAAAGCAGGGCCTTGCCGAGACTGCCGGCGAGGTGGGCGCGTCTTTCGCTCCAGTCGAGGCAGGAGCGGCAGAGCGGCCGGCGCGAGGATCTGAGGTCGCTGACATCGATGCCGATGCATTCGAGGTCGCTTTCACCCTTTTCAGTCAGCGCCAGGCCGTCTCCGACAGCGTCGATCGATCCTGATGCAATCAGGCTGTCGAGCATGCGCACGCCGTAATCGCCGGCAAGATGATCGTAGCAGATGCGCGCCTTGCGCAGCGCCGGCTCCTTCGGTCCCGGCTGGTGGCGCAGATGCCCGCGCCCGGCGGCAAAGCCCATCATGCTTTCGATCAGCCGGGCGACGGCCTCGTCGGCTAGCGTGAAATAACGGTGGCGCCCTTGCTTGCGCTGGGCTAGCAACCCGCCGGCCTCGAGCTTGGCGAGATGGGTGCTGGCCGTCTGCACGGTGATGCCGCCGACGCCGGCAAGCTCGGTCGCCGTCAGCGCCCGGCCGCCGGTCAGCGCCGCCAGCATGTTGGCGCGCGCCGGATCACCGATGAGCGCGCCGATCTGCGCAATGTCTGGACCTTCCTTCATAGTTCGATCGTAACCGAAGCATCGCCGTCAGGCAATGTGCGAAAACGGATGAAGAGCCAAAGGAGAAAACCATGATCACCTGCTTCATCCGTTACGAAATCGACCCATTCAAGAAGGAGGCGTTTGCCGACTATGCCCGCAACTGGAGCCAGGCAATTCCGCGAAACGGCGCCGACTTGATCGGCTATTTCGGCCCGCACGAGGGATCGGCAACGACCGCTTACGGCGTATACAATATCGAAAGCCTCGCCGCCTACGAAGCCTATCGCGCCAGGCTGGCTGCCGACCCGCTCGGCCGTGAGAATTATGAATTTGCCAGACGCGAAGGCTTCATCCTCAAGGAGGATCGCATCTTCCTCAAAAATGTCTCCGCCCCTCACGCCAAGCTGGTGCTGCCATGATCGCCGTCATCTTCGAAGTCGTGCCCTATATGGGCGAACGCCACAAATATTTGGATCTCGCCGGCGAGCTGCGCGGCGAACTCGAGAAGATCGACGGCTTCATCTCGATCGAGCGTTTCGAGAGCCTGACGACGCGCGGCAAGCTCTTGTCGCTCTCCTTCTTCCGCGACGAGGCGGCGGTGAAGGAATGGCGCAATCTCGAGGTTCACCGGGCAGCCCAGCAGGCCGGACGCTGCGGCATCTTCGCCGATTATCGCCTGCGGATCGCCAGTGTCATCCGCGATTACGGCATGTTCGAACGCGACGAAGCGCCGGCCGACAGCCGAAGCGTTCACGACGCCGCCTGATCGCCGGCGGCGGCAAAGTCTGCCGCTCACTCATCGGCCACCCGAATAAATTCCCGAAATCGGCCACCGCTTCAGGCTTTGGTAACTAAGTTGCGTAACCATAACGGACAGTTAAGCGTAGAGCGTATGAGTGAGTATTTAAATGGCATCAGTTTTTCCGCTTGCCGACCTCAAGGCTTCCGTCAAGTCGGATTCCCGGCAGGATTCCAGGCCCGGGTCTTGGGTCGACACGATCATCAAGGGCGATTGCGTCAGCGCCCTTGAGGCTTTGCCCAGCCACTCCGTCGATATCATCTTTGCCGATCCGCCGTATAATCTCCAACTCGGCGGAACGCTGCATCGTCCCGATCAGTCCCTGGTCGATGCGGTCGACGACGAATGGGATCAGTTCGCCTCCTTCGAGGCCTATGATGCCTTCACCCGCGCCTGGCTGCTGGCTTGCCGCCGCGTGCTGAAGCCGACTGGCTCTATCTGGGTGATCGGCTCCTACCACAATATCTTCCGTGTCGGCGCTACGCTGCAGGATCTGAATTTCTGGATCCTCAACGACATCATCTGGCGCAAGACCAACCCCATGCCGAATTTCAAGGGCCGCCGTTTCCAGAACGCCCATGAGACGATGATCTGGGCAAGCCCCAGCGCCAAGGCCAAGGGCTATACTTTCAATTACGATGCGCTGAAGGCCGCCAATGACGACGTGCAGATGCGCTCCGACTGGCTCTTCCCGATCTGCAACGGCAGCGAGCGGCTGAAGGGCGAGGACGGCAAGAAGGCCCATCCGACGCAGAAGCCGGAAGCGCTGCTTGCCCGTGTCATCATGGCCTCGACCAAGCCCGGCGATATCGTGCTCGATCCCTTCTTCGGCTCGGGAACGACGGGTGCCGTCGCCAAGCGCCTCGGCCGCCACTTCGTCGGCATCGAGCGCGAGCAGGATTATATCGATGCGGCCTCGGCCCGCATCGCCGCCGTCGAGCCGCTCGGCAAGGCGGAACTAACCGTCATGACCGGCAAGAAGGCCGAAGTCCGTGTCGCCTTCAACGTGCTGGTTGAAAGCGGCCTGATCAAGCCCGGCCAGGTGCTGACCGACGCCAAGCGCCGTTATAGCGCAATTGTCCGCGCCGACGGCACCGTGGCTTCCGGCGGCGAGGCCGGCTCCATTCATCGTCTCGGCGCCAAGGTGCAGGGTCTCGATGCATGCAACGGATGGACCTTCTGGCATTTCGAAGACGGGCAGTCCCTGCGCCCGATCGACGATCTCAGGTCCGTCATCCGCAGTGATCTTGCAAAGGCGGAGTGAGCAGCGCCTTCGCGAGATCGAAATACCTTCTTCCGGTTTCCTCCAGTTGCGGAAGAAGACCAAGGCGCCCGGGGTCAAACCCGGGCGTCCTCTATTCAAGAATACCATTTTCAGAAGTCGCGATAATCGGTGACCTCGACCCTTGTGACGCGGCCTTCCGCGTTGAAGATGATCGTCTCCTCACCCTCGCGGATCAGCGGCTTGCCCGTCTTGCTGTGGGTGGCGCGCACCGACCAGACCGACCGGCCGGAGAGCGGCGTCAATGTTTCCACCAGCGAATTTTCCGCCGTTTGATCGGGATAGTCGTCGAAATAATGCCGGAAGGCAGCCATGATCTCAGCCCGTCCGGTGAGATCGCCGACGCCGTTCGAGACATAGGTCGCATCCTCGGCGAAATAATTCTCGATCGCCGGAAAATCGAGGGCGTTGATCGCGGCGTGGAAGAGTTCAACTTGCTTTGCCGGGTCGAAAGCCATGGGTCTCAGACCTTCACCCCATAGCCAGCGAGATCGCTGCGCAATTTGTCGGCGCCCGAAAACAGCACCGCATTCCAGCCGAAGGCCTTGGCGCCCTCGACATTAACAGGCGCGTCGTCGATGAAGATCGTCGCTGCCGGATCGAGGCCGAAACTTTTCGTATGCGTCTCGTAGATCGCGATATCGGGCTTGATCAGGCCGACATCGCCGGAAACCGTGACGCCGCGCGGCAGGTTGAGGAAGGGGAAGCGTTGCTGCGCCTCGCGGAACGTGTCGGAGGCGAAGTTGGTCAGCATCGTCACGTCGCGCCCTTCGGCAATCAGCCCTTCCATGATCGCGACGCTGTCGTCATAGGCGTGCGGCACCATCTCGTGCCAATATTTGCGGAAGGCGCGGATATGCTCTTCGCGGGCAGGGTGCTGTTTTATCAGCAGCGCTTCGGCCTCCGCCCAGGTGCGGCCGCGGTCCTGCTCGATGTTCCAGTCATGGGTGCAGATATTGGCGAAGAACCAGTGGCGCTCGGTCTCGTCAGGGATGAGGCGACTGAAAGGAAGATGCGGATCGTAATGAATAAGGACTTTGCCGATGTCGAAAACGATATGTCTTATGTCGGTGGTCATGGTCATCCCTTGGATGTTTTAAACGCGAGAGGAATAGCCGCTGCGATCGCTTTTTTCATGATGGTTGGTAAGGCCTGGGCTTCAAGATTTGTAACCGGCTCCCACCATCCGTCATTCGTGCCGTCATCCATGGCGACCTTGGCAGCGATGGCCGCACGCCAGATCGAAAGCCTGAGCTCGAAATGGGTGAAGACATGGATGACGGTGCCAGCGGCCTGCCATGCCGCTTCGAAGGGCGCGGCGGCAGCTGAGGTTTCGCCGTCGATGCGCGCCGTCCACGCCGTCGTCGGCACCTCCGTCATGCCGCCGAGCAGGCCGCTGTCGATGCGCCGTCTGAGCAGGATCTCGCCGTCACCTGTTACCGCGATGAAGGCCGCGCCATATCTGACCGGCTTCTCTTTCTTCGCCGCCTTGACCGGAAAGAGCTCCGGATCGGAAAGCTTCAGCGCCGCGCAGGCACCGCGGAACGGACAGAGCGAACAGGCCGGCCGCTTCGGCGTGCAGATCGTCGCGCCGAGATCCATCATCGCCTGGGCGAAATCGCCGGGCCGATCGGCGGGCGTCAACAGCGCCACCTTCTCCTTCATCGCCGGCTTTGCGGCCGGAAGCGGCGTGTCGATCGCATAGAGCCTGGAGATCACCCGCTCGACATTGCCGTCCATGACTGCCGCCTGGCGGTTGAAGGCGATGGCCGCGACGGCGGCGGCCGTATAGTCGCCGATGCCGGGGAGCGACTTGAGACCCTCTTCGGTATCGGGAAAGATGCCGCCATGCTCTTTCGCCACCGCTTCGGCGCATTTCTTCAGGTTGCGGGCCCGCGCGTAATAGCCAAGCCCCGCCCAGGCGGCCATCACCGCGTCGTTTTCGGCCGCGGCAAGATCGGTCACCTCGGGCCAGCGCTGGAGAAACCGCTCGAAATAGGGTTTGACCGCCTGCACCGTCGTCTGCTGCAGCATCACCTCGGACAGCCAGACGCGATAGGGATCGGCCTTGACGCCGCGGGCCGCCATGCCGGGTGAAACGCGCCAGGGCAGGTCGCGGTGGTGGCGATCGTACCAGTCGAGCAGGGGCTTTGCTAAGGGCGTGTCGAGTGTGGTGATCGTCATGATTTGCCGCGATGGGGGGAAGTGCCTATACTTGGCGAAGCAATGCCGTGCGATCAAGTCGCCTGTGCGAATTGGCATGCGAATTGGCGGCGTCGCTGAAGGGTTTCGATGAGTTATCCACGTAAAGGTGCAAAGCAGATTTCGGAGCTAGCGAACGGGCTGATCGACCCCGTGCTTGCCAGGCGCGCCGGCATCAACACAGCTCTGCTCGGCTCGTGGAGCGAAATTGCCGGCGAGGATTTCGCCGATTGCACCCGGCCGGAAAAGATCGCCTGGGCCCGCGGCGGCGATGAGACCGGCGGCTTCCGCCCCGGCGTGCTGACCATTGCCTGCGAAGGCGCGCGTGCACTTTTCCTCACCCATGCCCAGGGCGAACTCATCCAGCGCATCAACAGCTTCTTCGGCTTTGCCGCCGTCCACCAGATCCGCATCGTCCAAAAGCCGGTCTCACAAGCCATCCGCCGCTCCCGCACCCCGCCGCCGCTGAAGGGCGAAGCCGCCCGCAAGCTCGAAGGCATGATGGAAGGCATCGAGAACGACAAGCTGCGCCAGGCGATTCAGCGCTTGGGGACTGCGGTGATGGGGAAACGGGGGAATCAACGCTGATGAGCAAAACGCCCTATCTCCGCATGCTTAGTTTTTTGATCCCGCTTCAACAAGCTCGCGGGTAACAGCGAATTCCATCTTGCCCGAGACAGAGCTATAAGGCTCGCACTGTGTGATCGCATCAGCGATCAACGGGGCTGCGGTTTTTTCCCATTCGGATGGTGGAGTGCGGAAGTTGATGGATAAAAAGTCGGCAGATCCATCCTTGATGACCGCTACAATCAGGAAGCTATAAGCACTCGGCGCGTCCGCAGGCAGCTTTAGACATTTAAGCATCTGATTGAAAACAATACTGCCGCTGTCTTCAGCGGCGAGCACGCTCTTGACGTTTATGGCCAATGCGACAGATGCAATAAGAACGTAATAGAGAAAAGACTTAGTCAACGAATGCATTCAAATACCCCTCTGAATAATCGTCTGCTATACTTGTATAGCAGACGGGAGAAAAATCATGCTGGTCTTGCAGTTGCCCCCTGATATCGAAGCGCGGCTGATTGAGCTTTCGAGGCGTACCGGCCGCAGCAAGAGCTTCTATGCGCGGCAAGCCATCTTCGCGCATCTCGACGACCTCGAGGATGTCTATCTTTCCGAAAGACGCCTGGAAGAGCTTCGTCAGGGCGAGAGCGATACCGTGCCGCTGGCCGAGCTGCTGGCGCGTCATGGCTTGGACAACTGAGTTCATCGAGCAGCCGATACGAGGTGGGCCGCCGCCTCGATGTAATCCTGCAATTTTTGGTCTAGTCGTCCCACCACGGTCACAATTCTTTGAAGGAAGTTGGCGAACCGTGCCTTGTGAGTGGCCGCCAGCCGTTATATCGCACAGTCATGCCGTCAATCTCACTATCTATGGGGAATCCATGCAGATGTCCGAAATGCAACTGACGAAACGCCGCCTGCTCAGCGGTATCGCCATCGCCGCAGCTGCCGTAGTGCTTGTCGCCTGCAACGACAGCAACGACGCTGCCGATGCTTCGTCCTCCGGCAAGACCATGGCTGATGGCACCAATGTCGACACCATGCAGACGGCGGCCACCTCGGCGACCGAAATGCCGGAGTCCGACGGCGATGTCGACATGGCCGAAGTGCTGAAGCCCGGCGTGCTGCCGGAAATGGCGCTCGGCAAGGCCGATGCCCCGGTCAAGATCGTCGAATACATGTCGATGACCTGCCCGCATTGCGCCCATTTCCACAACACCGTTTTCGACACGATCAAGCAGAAATATGTCGACAGCGGCAAGGTGCAGTTCATCATCCGCGAATTCCCCTTCGACCCGCGCGCCGCCGCTGCCTTCATGCTCGCCCGCTGCAATTCTTCCAATCCGGAGCAGTTGAGCACGCCGGAACAGTATTTCCCGATGGTTTCGATGCTCTTCAAGCAGCAGCAGGTCTGGGCCGCCGCCGACGATGGCCGCGCCGCACTGCTGCAGATGTCGAAGCTTGCCGGATTTACTGAGGATAGCTTCACGAAATGCTTGACGAACCAGAAGCTTCTGGATGAAGTGAACGCCACGCGGGAAAGAGGTTCCAAGGATTTCGGCGTCAACGCCACCCCGACTTTCCTGATCAATGGCAAGCGCTACTCTGGAGACATGCCGGTTGACACTTTGTCGAAGCTCATCGACAGCCTGCTCTGAACCGGATCGTTTCGATAGAACGGGCGACGGCGAAAGCCGTGCGCCCGTTTTTTTGTGGCTGCGGGGGGAATACCCCCCTCTGTCCTGCCGGACATCTCACCCAGAAGGGGGGAGATCAGCTGGAAGGAATGTCTCGACCTTCATGACTGCCCTGCGGAAGCGCTCCCTTGTTTGGGGAAGCCCTAACCTCTTGCCGATCTCCCCACCTGTGGGGGAGATGCCCGGCAGGGCAGAGGGGGGTACCACGCCCTCCCTATGCTGCGGAGATGCTGCCTGTTCTGAACTGCGCTGCGGAGCGGCTGCATGAAGTTCAACAAGCTGCGCCTGGTCGGCTTCAAATCCTTCGTCGAACCGACGGAATTCATCATCGAGCGCGGGCTGACCGGCGTTGTCGGGCCGAATGGCTGCGGCAAGTCGAACCTGGTCGAGGCGCTGCGCTGGGTGATGGGCGAGAATTCCTACAAGAACATGCGCGCCTCCGGCATGGACGACGTGATCTTTTCGGGCTCGGGAAACCGCCCGGCGCGCAATACCGCCGAAGTGGCACTCTATCTCGACAATGCCGAGCGCACCGCGCCTGCCGCCTTCAACGACAGCGACGAGATCCAGGTCACCCGCCGCATCGAGCGTGAACAGGGCTCGCTCTATCGCATCAATGGCAAGGAAAGCCGCGCCAAGGACGTGCAGCTGCTGTTTGCCGATGCCTCCACCGGCGCGCGCTCGCCCTCGATGGTCGGGCAGGGGCGTATCGGCGAGCTGATCCAGGCCAAGCCGCAGGCCCGCCGCCAGCTGCTGGAAGAGGCGGCCGGCATTTCAGGCCTGCATTCCCGCCGCCACGAGGCAGAACTGCGGTTGCGTGCCGCCGAAGGCAATCTCGAGCGTCTCGACGATGTCACCTCGCAGCTCGAAAGCCAGATCGAGAGCCTGAAGCGCCAGGCCCGCCAGGCAAACCGCTTCAAGACGCTGTCTGCCGATATCCGCGCCCGCGAGGCGATGCTGCTGCATATCCGCTGGGTGCAGGCGAAGGAGGCCGAGGCCGAGGCCGACAGCGCGCTGAACCAGGCGACCTCCGTCGTCGCCGAAAAGGCGCAGATGCAGATGGAGGCGGCGAAGAACCAAGCTATCGCCAGCTTCAAGCTGCCGGAACTGCGCGAGGGCGAGGCGCGTGCCGCCGCCGCCCTGCAGCGCCTGCAGATCGCCAGAAGCCAGCTGGAGGAAGATGCCGGCCGCATCCTGCGCCGCCGCGACGAGCTGACCCGCCGTCTCGCCCAGCTTGCCGAGGATATAAGCCGCGAGCAGCGGCTGGTGGCCGACAATGCCGTCATCCTGGCGAGGCTTGATGCCGAAGAGGCGGAGATTTCGGAAATCCTCGCCGATTCCGGCCGTTACGCCGAGGAGACCCGCGAGGCCTTTGAGGGCGCAGCGGCAAAACTTGCCGACAGCGAGCGCATCTTCACCCAGCTGACGGCCGAGCGCGCCGAGGCGGCTGCCGGCCGCAACCAGCTGGAACGCGCCATCCGCGATCTCGCCGACCGCCGGATGCGCCTCGAACGCCAGATGGATGAGGCGAACCAGGAACTGTCAGCCATCGGCGAGAAGATCGCCGGCCTGCCCGATCCCGACGAAAAACGCGCCATCGTCGAGGCCGGCGAGATTGCCGTCGCCGACGCCGAAGCCGCCGTCCAGGCGGTCGACCAGGCGCTGGCTAGCGCCCGCCAGACCGAGGCGCTGTCGCGCGCGCCGGTCGATCAGGCCCGTTCGAGCCTGAATGCGCTGGAAACCGAGGCCCGCACCATTTCCCGCATGCTCGCCGCCGGTGCCGCGGCCGGCAAATTTCCGCCGGTTGCCGACGAGCTGAAGGTCGATCGCGGTTTTGAGACCGCACTGGGTGCTGCCCTCGGCGATGATCTGGAATCGCCGCTCGATGCCGAGGCGCCGGCCCATTGGTCGGACAATGGCGATGGTGCTGGCGATCCCGCCCTTCCATCCGCTGTTGCGCCGCTGCTTGCCCATGTCCGCGCGCCGGCGGCACTCACCCGCCGTCTGCGCCAGATCGGCCTGGTGGCGGAAGGCGATGCCGAGCGGCTGATGGCGGCGCTGAAGCCCGGCCAGCGGCTGGTGACGAAAGAGGGTGCGGTCTATCGCTGGGACGGCCATGTCACCGGTGCCGACGCCCCGAGTGCTGCAGCACTGCGCCTGGCCCAGAAGAACCGCCTGGCCGAACTCGAAGGTGAGGCGGCCCTTGCCCGCGACGTGCTTGCCGAAGCCGAAGAGCGGCAGGCAGCCGCCGCCGAAGCGATCCGCGCCGAGGAGCGCCGACTTGCCGAGGCGCGCGACATGAGCCGCCTGTCGGCGCGTCATTTGGCCGAAGCGCGCGACGCTCTCGTTGCCGCCGAGCGTGCCTCCGGCGATCTGATCCGCCGCCGCGATGTTGTCAGCGAGGCCGCCAGCCAGCTGCGGTCGCAGCTGGAGGAGATCGCTATCCAGGAAGAGACTGCCCGCATCGAGCTGGAGGACGCGCCCGATCTGACTGATATCGACGAGCGGCTGCGCTTCCAGCAGGCGGAAGTTGCGACCGATCGCGGCGCGCTGGCCGAAAGCCGCGCCCGCCATGAAAGCCTGGCGAGGGAAAACGAGGCCCGCCGGCGCCGCATCATGGCGATCGGCCAGGAGCGCGAGACCTGGCGCCAGCGGGCGGCAAGTGCCGAAGACCATGTCGCGACACTGCGCGAGCGCGAGGAAGAGGCGCGCGAAGAGGCAGCCGAGCTCGAACTGGCGCCGGATGAATTCGATGACAAGCGCCGCGCCCTGCTCAGCGAATTGCAGAAGGCCGAGGAGGCGCGCCGCCAGGCGAGCGACCTTCTGGCCGAGGCCGAACGCATCCAGCGCGAGGCCGACCAGAAGGCGACGACGGCCCTGTCGGAACTTGCCGAATGCCGTGAACGCCGCGGCCGCGCCGAGGAGCGCCTGGTTTCGGCCCGCGAGAAGCGGCAGGAAAGCGAAGGCCGCATCCGCGAGGTCCTGAACGTCGCCCCGCACGAGGCGCTGCAGTTGACCGGGCGGCCGACCATGCAGGCGCTTCCCGATCCGCGCGAAGTCGAGCGCGAGCTGGAACGTTTAAGGATCGAGCGCGAGCGGCTGGGCGCCGTCAACCTGCGCGCCGACGAGGAACAGAAGGAGCTGAGCGAAAAGCTCGAAGCGCTGATCAAGGAACGCGACGACGTCATCGATGCGATCCGCAAGCTGCGCGGCGCCATCCAGAGCCTCAACCGCGAGGGCCGCGAACGGCTGATCGCCGCCTTCGACATCGTCAACGCCCAGTTCCAGCGGCTGTTCACCCATCTTTTCGGCGGCGGTACCGCCGAGCTGCAGCTGATCGAATCCGACGATCCGCTGGAAGCCGGCCTCGAAATCCTCGCCCGCCCGCCCGGCAAGAAGCCGCAGACCATGACGCTGCTCTCCGGCGGCGAACAGGCGCTGACGGCAATGGCACTGATCTTTGCCGTCTTCCTCACCAATCCGGCGCCGATCTGCGTGCTCGACGAAGTGGACGCGCCGCTCGACGACCACAATGTCGAGCGCTACTGCAATCTGATGGACGAAATGGCGGCTTCGACCGAAACCCGCTTCGTCATCATCACCCACAATCCGATCACCATGGCCCGCATGAACCGCCTGTTCGGCGTCACCATGGCCGAGCAGGGCGTCTCCCAGCTGGTCTCCGTCGACCTGCAAATGGCCGAGCGCCTGCGCGAGATTGCTTGAGGTTTTCGACGAACGCGTTTTCTGCACCGGGGAAGGGCTGATTGTCACTGGACATCCCGGCCCAGAAGATTTGCGAGAGCAGCCCCTCATCCGGCTGCCGCCACCTTCTCCCCGTAAACGGGGCGAAGGGGATATGCCACAGCCTCTCCGTCCCCCGCCGATGTCTCGCACAGGGCACGTCCCCTCTCCCCGCGAGCGGGGAGAGGGTTAGGGTGAGGGGCGGCGACTAACGCCAACCGGACAGCAGCGGGCTTCACCCGAGCATCCATTCAGACGCCGAGCGCAGACGCAATTTCCGTAAAGCTATGGCGCGGTTTTACGCCCAGAAATTGCGTAAAATCAAGGGCTGAGCAATAAACACCAAAAAAGGTCGGCTCTGTTGTCGCTTGTACCCCATTTGGGTGATGCTCTTTTCGCTGACTTGCATTAGAAGTTGTTTCAACGCAACCTAATTACTCTGCTCGAAAACGGGCGATCAACGGTTGCGCATTGTCGAATTTGCGTGCGGTTTTCCGGGCGAGGGCAAGAACCGGAAACCGAGAGCAAATCTTGGGAAGTAGCGATCTATTTTCCCAGGAATTGCGTAAGGCGCGGTCAGAGCGGTTCTGTTTTGAGGAAAAGCTGAGCCGTTTTTGGGTTGAGGGACCCCCCGTCCGGTTTTCCTGGCCGGACGGAAACAAGGCTTTGCGGGACATTGTTGCAGTCCCGCAAAGCTTTTTTTGTGCCTTGTTGGCTGTTTTGGCACCTTTCAATCGTTTCGACGCCGGCCGCGGCCAAGATTTATTGTGCAGCGCAACATTCTGCCGCATTTGTCGATTTTCATTTCAACTCCAACGGATTAAGCTAATCTCGATTTGGTGTTGGGGGGAAGATGACCAAGTGGGTCTATAGGTTCGGCGACGGGCAGGCTGAGGGCCGGGCGCGCGATCATGGGATTCTGGGCGGCAAGGGCGCCAATCTGGCGGAAATGTGCGCGCTCGGACTTCCGGTGCCGCCGGGGCTGACGATCGTCAGCGACGCCTGCAACACCTACTACAAGAACGGCCGCCACATCGAGAATGCGGTGAAGGCTGAGGTGCGCGCCGGCATATCGGCGATCGAGGCAATCACCGGCCGCCGCTTCGGCTCCGTCAGCCAGCCGCTGCTCTTATCGGTGCGCTCCGGCGCCCGTGTCTCCATGCCGGGCATGATGGACACGGTGCTCAATCTCGGCCTCAACGACGAGACGGTGCAGGCGCTCGGCCATGATGCCGGTGATGCGCGTTTTGCCTGGGATAGCTACCGCCGCTTCATCCAGATGTATGCAGATGTCGTCATGGGTCTCGGCAACGACGCCTTCGAGGAGATCCTGGAAGACGAGAAGGCCAAGCTCGGCCATGAATTCGATACCGAACTCAGCGCCTCGGAATGGCAGCATATCGTCTCCCTCTACAAGAAGCTGATCGAGGAGGAGTTGGAGCAGGAATTCCCGCAGGATCCCGAAGTCCAGCTTTGGGGCGCTGTCGGCGCCGTCTTTTCCAGCTGGATGAGTGCCCGCGCCGTTACCTACCGCCAGCTCCACAATATTCCGGAAGCTTGGGGCACGGCGATCAACATCCAGGCGATGGTCTTCGGCAATCTCGGTAATAGCTCCGCCACCGGCGTCGCCTTCACCCGCAACCCCTCGACGGGCGAGAGGGCGCTTTACGGCGAATTCCTGGTCAATGCCCAGGGCGAGGATGTCGTGGCCGGCATCCGGACGCCGCAAAGCATCACCGAGGAGGGGCGAATTTCCTCCGGCTCCGAAAAACCCTCGATGGAAAAGCTGATGCCGGAGGCGTTTCGCGAGCTCTGCCGCATCTGCACCGATCTCGAAATCCATTACCGTGACATGCAGGATATCGAATTCACCATCGAGCGCGGCAAGCTGTGGATGCTGCAGACCCGCTCGGCCAAGCGCTCGACCCGGGCGGCAATGAAGATCGCCGTCGACATGGTCGACGAGGGGGTGATCACCGAGGACGAGGCGGTGCTGCGCATCGAGCCTTCCAGCCTCGACCAGTTGCTGCATCCCACAATCGATCCGCGCGTCACCCGCCAGGTGATCGGTAGCGGGCTGCCGGCTTCGCCCGGCGCTGCCACCGGCGCCATCGTCTTTACCGCCGAAGAGGCGGTCGAGGCGGAAGCCGAAGGCCGCAAGGTCATTCTGCTGAGGGTCGAGACCAGCCCCGAGGACATTCACGGCATGCATGCCGCCGAAGGCATTCTGACGACCCGCGGCGGCATGACCAGCCATGCGGCGGTCGTTGCTCGCGGCATGGGCATCCCCTGTGTCGTCGGCGCCGGCACCATGCGCATCGACCAACGCAACGAGCGGCTGCTCGGCGTCGGCGTGACGCTCAAGAAGGGCGATATCATCACCATCGACGGCTCGGCCGGCCAGGTGCTGAAGGGCGAGGTGCCGATGATCCAGCCGGAGCTGTCTGGCGATTTCGGCCGCATCATGGGCTGGGCCGACCGCGCCCGGCGCATGACGGTGCGCACCAATGCCGATACGCCGGCCGATGCGCTGGCTGCCCGCTCCTTCGGCGCCGAAGGCATCGGCCTTTGCCGCACCGAGCACATGTTCTTCGAGGGCGAGCGCATCCACGTGATGCGCGAGATGATCCTGGCTGTCGACGAGAAGGGCAGGCGGGTGGCGCTCGACAAGCTGCTGCCGATGCAGCGGCTGGATTTCACCGGCCTCTTCACCGTAATGCACGGCCTGCCGGTGACGATCCGCCTGCTCGATCCGCCGCTGCACGAATTCCTGCCGAAGACCGATGACGAGGTGGCCGAAGTCGCCTTCGCCATGGGCATGGAGGCATCCGTGCTTCGCCAGCGCGTCGATGCGCTGCACGAGTTCAACCCGATGCTTGGCCATCGCGGCTGCCGGCTGGCGATCTCCTATCCCGAAATCGTCGAGATGCAGGCCCGCGCCATCTTCGAGGCGGCGGTCGCCGCAGCCAAGGAGACCGGGGCAGCCGTCGTACCGGAGATCATGGTGCCGCTCGTCGGCCTGCGCACCGAACTCGATTACGTCAAGGCGCACATCGATGCCGTCGCCGGCGACGTCATGAACGAAGCCGGCATGAAGATCGATTATCTCGTCGGTACGATGATCGAGCTGCCGCGCGCGGCCCTGCGCGCCCATGTGATTGCCGAAGCCGCCGAATTCTTCTCCTTCGGCACCAACGACCTGACGCAGACCACCTTCGGCATCTCGCGCGACGACGCCTCGGCCTTCATCCCCACCTATCAGCGCAAGGGCATCATCGAGCACGATCCCTTCATCTCGCTCGATTTCGACGGCGTCGGCGAATTGATCAGCATCGCCGCCGAACGCGGCCGGCGCACCCGCAACGACATGAAGCTCGGCATCTGCGGCGAACATGGCGGCGACCCGGCCTCGATCCGCTTCTGCGAGACGATCGGCCTCGACTACGTCTCCTGCTCGCCCTTCCGCGTGCCGATCGCCAGACTGGCGGCAGCGCAGGCGGTGATTGCGGGCGGGCTGGAAGAAATCCGCCGCGGTCCGAAAGACCTGCGGGCAACCGTGTAAAATAGCGGTGGAGTGTGGGGCAGGGCGCCCAAGCTACTCAGTAACGATAGCGCCAACGATCGCGGTAAACGTAGGGTCCGTTCAGATCCCAGGCCATGCGGTTCATCATCTCAGCGCTCTGCGCCCGTGATTCGGCGCGCCGGTCGAGATCGATGCGCTGCAGGCAGGTGGCAAAACCATCTGTGCCGCGCCGGAAGCCATAGCTCAGGCACCGCTGCTCATCCGCCGCCCGCCGCTCCTCCGGCGTCATCGTCTGGCAGGCCGAAAGCCCGGCGACGATGGTGGCCATGACGGTGATGAGAATGGGGATGCGCATCGGTATATTCCTTGGAATGCATTTCCCTGAGGAAAGGCCATTCGGGCGAGGGCGTCAAGCTGCTCTTGGCCCGGGAGATCGCTGAGGCCAGCCCCTCATCCGCCTGCCGGCACCTTCTCCCCGCTTGCGGGGCGAAGGGGTATGCCGCGACCTCTCCGTCCCCCACTAATCTCGCGTAGGGCACGTCCCCTCTCCCCGTCAGAACGGGGAGAGGGTTAGGGTGAGGGGCAACCACCGAAACCGAGAAACAGAATCACGCCGCCCCAGCCGGATCGCCGATCGGCAGCAGCGCCGGATTAAGCGGCGGGTCCTGAGGATTCTTCGTGTCGCCTGGGTCCTGTGCCGGTGTCAGCGGTGGTTTTTCCTGGATGCGGTCGGGAATGCCTGGCGTCGGCGTCGGGCCACGTGGCGTATCGGCATTGGGTGTCGGGATCGGGTCTCTGTTCGGCATGAGTGCCTCCTTTTCGAAAAAGGAACGGCATCGTCCGCACTTGGTTCCACTTTCGCCGGCCGACCTTTCTATGCATGAGGGCCATTCCTATGTATGAGGAAAACATGGGCTCTCCCTGAGAGGCCGGCAAACCTTGGAACGAGCATGGCCCTTCGCGATCGATTTTCGAAAAAACTGAACTGTCCGCAATGCGGGAATGAGGGCTTTGCCGAGGCCTCGGAAGTCGATGATCCCAAGCGCAAGCACCCGGATTTCAAGGTCGACCAGCTGCCGCGCGGCTTTGGCGTGCAGCGGCCGTCCAATCATCAGGAAAATTTCGTCATCAAGTGCGAATGCGGACGAAAATTCCCCTTCCGCAGCGTTGCGGAAGCCGCGGCCGAGCGCCGGTAGTTTTTCGGAGTAACAATGCTTGGCTTTTTCCTGCGCGTGATCGCCATCCTGGGACTTTCATTCAGTTCAGCCACTGCGACCAACGCCGAAGTCGCCGAGAAATTTCATCATGCCGTCCAGGTGGGAGATGTCACGACGGTAAGAGCCATGCTTGCGGCGGATCCATCTCTCGCGATCTCCGTCGATGAATATCGATTCCAGCCCATTCACCTTCTCGACATGTATTTCGAACGGGAAATCCTGGAGCTTCTGCTTGCGAACGAAGCCGATATCAACGCCAGGAACGACGAGGGGATAAGCATTCTCCACATCATCACCGACCCTGAGGCGGTGAATCTCCTGATAGAGAAGGGGGCCGACATCGAGGCCCGCGACAATCACGGCCGAACGCCTCTTATCGTCCAAATGCTCAACCGGCAGAACGGGCCTGATGTTATCGCCGCTCTTCTGGAGAATGGCGCAAATCCCAATGCCAAGGATGATAGCGGCGTGACAGCCTTCGATATCGCGCGGCAAAGTGGCGACGAGGACCTTATCGGCCTGATGACGAAAAGCGGGACGAGGAATTGACGCCTGAGGTTTCAGTGATCGCCCGTGCTCTGAACCTCAGATCCGCTCCAGCACCTCGATGAAGGCATCGGCGAAACGCACCAGCGGCGCGGTCTCTTCATTGGGCGCCTGCATGCGGATTTCGGTGCCGTTATCGTCGAGCAGCGCCAGCACGACGCGCATCTCCTGGCCATCTTCAGGAATGCGCAGCACGGCGATGCGACTGCAATCGTGAACGAGGCCACCGGCCGGCAAATCGAACAGCAATTCGCCGCCGGAGCGTGCCGCCGCCTGGCGCACGGCCTCGCAGAAGCCGGGATCGCCGCCGGCATAACCTTCGAGCGAAAGTTCGAGCTCGAGCAGCTCCATCGGCAGCATCGGCTCGGACTGGTGGTCGATCCCGCCAAGCGCAGATGCCTGCGGGCTCGCTGCAATCTCGGGTGAAATCATGCCGTCTCTCCTCTATATCTGGAGATGAAACCGCGGCAGAATGGCCTTTTTTTGACATATCAGCAAGGGCTTATGAAGAAGCCGCCGTTTCGCCATGGCCTTCGCCGTGGATTCCAACGCAATGCCTCAGACAATCGTTTCAATTTAGCCGAATCTTGCCCCAGATCCGGATGATTTTAGGCCGGGCCGGCCTAAAATCTGAATCCGGATCTAAATCAAAGAATAGAGCATGATGTCGTCCGAAAACCGCTTCACACTTTTCGGCATCATGCTCTAAACAGGGTTGAGGCGATTTGCGTGGTCGAACGCGCGGGCGCTGACGAGCAACCGGTAAGTTTGATGGCCATCCGCTATGACCGCCCCGTTTCCAGCGCCGCCCGCTCTTCGCGGCTCATCGGGGCGTTTTCCCTGGTGCTGGCGCTGGCCGTGATGATCGCCCACCGCTTCGGCGGCCTCGCCACACCCTATCTGGTGCTGCTGCTGATTGTCGCTGCCGGCTGCGCGCTGCTCGCGGCGATGCTGGCAGCCCTCGGGCTGCGCAGCCTCTGGATGACGGGGGCTGAGGGCGGATTGGCGGCGCTGGCGGCGCTGATCTATGCCGCCTTTCCGCTGGCGCTTGGCGCCTATGCCACCGAGCGCTATCTGACGCTGCCCGATATCTACGACGTTTCCACCGATCCGGTCTCCGCGCCCGACTGGCTTTCCTATCCGTATTTCGACCAGATCTGGCTGAAGCGCAAGGTGCAGGTGACGCCGGAGGATCGCGAAAAGCAGCTCACCGCTTATCCCGAACTCACCGGCCGGCGCTATGAGGGCGCGCTCGACCGCGTGCTGGAGGCTGTGCGCAAGGTCGCCAAGATGAGCGGCATGACCATCACCGAGAGCAGCGGCGACACCGAGCCCGGCCGCGACCCCGAGGACAGACCGGTCAAGCCGCCGCAGCCTGGCGACGATGCCGTGGCCGATGCGCCTGATACCATCCCCGTGCCGACGCCGCGCCCCTATGACGATGACGTCGCCAAGCTGATCCGCGGCGTCAACGGCGTGACGCTGCAGGGCACCACCCGCACGCTGATCCTCGGCCTGCGCTTCGATTTCATCATCCGGCTCCGCGAAGAGGCCGAAACCACCTTCGTCGACATCCGCGTCGCCTCCCGCTACGGCCAACACGACCTCGGCTTCAGCGCCGAAATCGCCGGCGATTATCTGAAGGCGCTGGATGCTGAATTGCTTGGAATTGCGGGTGGGTGAGCAACGGTGCCGCCAAAGGCGGCAGCAATCGATCCGGTGAATCGATTGCAGTTGCGAACGCCCTGAGCCCAAGCGAAGGGCCGGGATAGGGTGCGGCGGACTCAACCCCCGTACCGGTGGCGCAAAGCGCCAGCAATCGATCCAGTGAATCGATTGCAGCGGCGAACGCCCTGAGCCCAAGCGAAGGGCCGGGATAGGGTGCGGCAGATTCAACCCCCGTACCGGTGCCGCCGAAGGCGGCAGTAATCGATCCAGTGAATCGATTGCAGTGGGTGAGCCGCGGTGCCGCCGAAGGCGGCAGTAATCGATCCAGTGAATCGATTGCAGCGGCGAACGCCCTGAGCCCAAAGCGGAGGGCCGGGAGCGGGTGCGGCAAACTCGACAACCTGCGGGCCGCAACCTCTCGATTCACCCTTCTCCCCTCGGGGAGAAGGTGCCCGTAGGGCGGATGAGGGGAAGTAGCCGGGGCACTTCGAATCTAAAAGCCGGCGGTCTCGCGCACCTCGATCGCTCCTATCCGAGCGAGCGAGTCCCGCTCCGCGATCTCCATTGCCTCCGCAAGGTTCTTCGCTTCGATAAGCAGGAAGCCACCCAGATGCTCCTTGGTCTCTGCGAAGGGCCCGTCGGTCCAACTCACCTTGCCGGCGCGAACGCGCAATGTCTTTGCGGTCTTTGGGTCGGCAAGAGCGTTGGAGGCGAGATAGTGGCCTGAACGTTGGAGTTCTTCATTGGAAGCTAAGGACTCCCGGTCGATCTCGGCCCATTCCTCCTTGCTGGCGGCATCAGCAAGTGTTTGATCGATGTAGAAGAGACAAAGGTAGCGCATCCGGTTCCTCCATGGTGCTGTCGATGTTAGTCGAACTTGAACACCGCGATTGGACAAAGAGCAAAAAAATGCTGCCAGTTCTGCTTATCCGGCGAGAGTTCCTTGCTGCTCTGCGATCTTTCCAGCGGAGATCTCTGGGGGCTCCAAGCCGATGTCACGGAGCAGGCGAGAGTCAAACCGCGAGAGCTCGCTCAAGCTTCGGCGGTACCTTCGCTGATGCTTCAGCAGCATCCAAACGGCTTGCAAGGTGTCCACGACACTGAGGTGTGGCGACTGTAGTTCGACGTGTTCAGAATGCTTAGTGGCAGCCATACTTGTCTCTCCTTTGACTGGCTCACGGCGCTCCGTCTTAATCGAACAGGATCGGCCGAAATCGACACGCTGGTTTCAGGAGCTTGATCTGAGCGGGTAACAAGACGGTGCGCGGACCATGGACATCGTTTGATGAGTGACACGATCTTGAGGGAATAGAGCCGGCCGACCTGCAGGACTTTGTGAAGGTGCTTTCCATCATGAAGGCAGCGGGGCTTACCCACGGTGGGTTTTATCGAAACTTTACATAAAACGATGTTCCGGCAGCCTGGCCATCGAGGGCGCTACGTTAGAGGCAATGACATTGCTGGATTGACCCAATTACCTGATGAGCCCTTGCACGTGCTTGTCGAACGGTATGTGTGACAAGCCCATCGCGACGAGCCGGCCGCGGGATCATCAAGGCGGCACAATGGCGGATCACAGGACGCTTCTGAAAACAGCATTTTTCCGCTTTGGCTCAAAATCGAGACGGGCATCGCATTCATCGCGGCCGACCGGTTAGGGCCGAGACGGGACGATCGCAGCTTCCGAGGTAAGGTCTGGAAATGGCGAATTCTTGCCATCTCTGTCACAGCGGTAGTGTTCGAAACGGCCCAACGCGCTTGGTCAATGTGCGAGGAAAACAGCGCTTGCGATGAGGGGGCCGCCGAAGCCGGTCTTTCCTTACAACGTCTATGCGGGATTCGACCGCATCGTCTTAAGGCGTCGCCGACAGGTTGTTACGAGAGGGGTGTGCCGTGTGGCCCCCTCAACCGCCTGCCGGCACCTTCTCCCCGAGGGGAGAAGGGAAATTGCCGCAACCTCTCCGTTCCTAGCCCATTTCTCGCAGGGCACGTTCCCTCTCCCCGTTTTTACGGGGGTCCGGAGGGCGGCTCGACCCCGCCAAGGTTAGGGTGAGGGGCAGCCATTCGCGCAAAGGCGCGCCCCTCACTCCACCACCAACCACCCCGTATACCGCACCACCAACCCCGTCAGCCGCCCGCCGATCTCCACGTGGAAGTGGAACCGCCCATCGCGCTCCTCCTCATAGGTATCGCCACCCGGTGCCAGAAACATCGGCAGCGGAATCCCTAAAAACCGCCAGCCGCGCACCACGAGCCGCAGCTTTTCCCCATCCGGCACCAGTGCCATCAGCACGCGGAACGGCCCGAACACCTCGGCGAGCAGATGCCGGTCGCGGCCCTTTGCCTCGACCTGCCAGCTGCGGAACACCGTGCCGCCGAAATCCCGTGTCCAGACCTCCCTGTCGCCATCGGGCACGAAACGCACCGTGACCGGCACATCCTCGCCGGCTCTCGGAAAGCCGATTACCCCGGCGACGATCCTGGCCAGCAGCCCGCCGCCGCGCTCGATGCGCGCCCGGCCGGAGGCGACGCGTGCGCCACCCGCATGCAGGGCGGAGGTGGCCGGCGGTAGCTGATCCCAGGCGCTGCCGAGGATTCTCTGGTAGAGCGGCTGGCGTGCCTCCGCGTTTTCCATCGTGATGCCGGATGTGATCGAAAACCGCTGGAAGGCGGCTTCGAAATCCGCAAGCTGCAATTCCCCCGCCGCCGGCCGCGCCCCATTTTCCGGCCGAATGCCGGTCAGCAGCCGGCGCACCAGCGCATCCACTGCGATGACCGGAATGAACGGCCCGTCATCACCTTCGGCAATCAGATGCCAGCCGCAGGACAGCCGCTGTCCGGCGTGATCGACGCCGCCCACACGGACGTACATGCCGCCGCGATGGTCGCCGATCGCGAAAGCGTGGCTGGCGCGCTGCAGCAGCCGCGCAAAAGGCTGCAGCGATGGCAATAGCCGGAGGCGCACGAGCCTGGCCGCAAGGCTGAGCATGCGCTGCAGCAGTTGCGGCTCCGTGCCGACCCCGGTGAAGGTCGATTGCAGGCCGGCAAAGCGTGCCGGCAGCAGCGTGAGATCCGGCGCATCCACCAGCAGGAATTTCCGGCTGCGCAGCGGCTTAACCCCCGGCGGCGCCACCGTCACCCGCATCGCATCGATCAGCCCGCGCCCAGGGGCCGCCCGCCCATTCCGCAGCACCGGAACCTTCTTGCCGGCATAGGTCGCGATCGCCCTGACGACATTCAGCCCGATCTTTACATGCGGCGAGGGGGCAATGCCCGCCGAAACGCTTTCGATCCGGGAGAAATGTGGCGCCATCGCATCGAGTGCGGCGAAGGAAAGCGCAGGCAGGCTGCTGAGCCCCGAGAGCGCGAAGGTGCCCTTGGCCTTGGCGGCCGCATCCAGCCCACCGATGCCGGCGACGAAACCGGTGCTGTCGGCAATATCGGCGTAGTCGATGCCGAGATCGATGCAGGCCTCGGCGACCTTATAGCCATCCTTGCCGAAGCTCTGGAACGGCCCCGAGGCATCGATGACGAGATGGGGCCTCATCCGCGTCAGCTGTTCGGGGAGATCACCGTCACGATCGAAGGCCACGGCCTGCACCAACGCGCCGAGATTGTTGCTTCCCAGGCCCTCGGCGCCATCTTTCGGCGTCCGCAGATCCGCAACGAAATCGTCGGCCTTTTCAAGCGAGCGCCCGGCAACCAGCAGCCTCAGCCGCGGTTCATCGCCCAGCAGCTGGGCGAGCCGCCCGCCGAAGGTGCCGTAGCCGCCGATGATGAGCAGGCAAAATCTCTCGTCGCTCATGCGATGAACCGGCTGCGCTGCTCCGGCGTCGGCACCATGCAGCTTTGCCGGCCGGCAATCTTCAGCCTGTTGCGGGCGATGAATTCATAGAGCGCATCGGCCGCCCGCCGCGGCAGCAGCCGAAAGATCTTCACCAGCGAATAGGGAAAGCCGAGCCCCGCCACCATGCGGATCGAGCCGTCTGACTTGAAGAAGGCTCGTCCGTTTTCGATGAGGATATTGGTCTCATAGTCGCGCGCGTGCAGCCCGTAATGCCGGTAGAGTGCGGCGCCGAGCGGCGTCTGTGCCGCCAGGAACCGGTATCGCTGCTGCTTGTCATGTTTCAGCGCGAACTTCACCCAGCCGGAGCAGAACACGCATTCGCCATCGAAGATGATCAACGGCCGGTCATCGGCAAAGGAGGGCACATCGGCATCGTCGCGATAGCTGTAATCGGCTTGAGCCCGCATCATCATCTCCCCCTCATCTCCCTTACGCCGGCCGGTAGAGGGCGGCAAGCGAAGGCGGCCCATCCGCCGCAATCTCGCCGCGCTCCAAAAGATCCTCGATATGCGCGAGCACGGAAAGCGCGGCGGCCCCATGCAGCTTCGGATCGGTATCGCGATAGATCACCTTCACCATCTCGGCAATCCGCCCATCGCCCGCCTGGATGCGCGCCAGCACCGCCTGTTCGCGCTTCAGCCGATGCGCGTTCAGCGCCCGGAGGAAAGTTGCGGGCTCCGTCACCGGCCCGCCATGGCCGGGCAGCAGCAGTCGGTCCTGGCGCTCCATCAGCCGCTCGAGCGAGGCCATGTAATCCGCCATCGAACCATCCGGCGGTGCCACGATCGAGGTCGACCAGGCCATGACATGATCGCCTGAGAACAGGATCTCGCGGCCCGCAAGCGCGAAGGCGGCATGATTGGCCGTGTGCCCCGGCGTCAGCACCGCGCTCAGCGCCCAGCCATCGCCCGACAGGGTCTGACCATCACCGAGCGTTATATCGGGCACGAAGGATAGATCCGAGCTTTCGGAAAAGGGATTGATCTCGCCCTCGCGCAGCGGCCGCGCCGGCCGATGCGGCCCTTGCCCCACCGTCACCGCCCCCGTTGCCGCCTGCAGGCGCTTGGCCAGCGGCGAGTGGTCGCGATGCGTGTGGCTGACGAAGATATGCGTCACCGCGCGGCCGCCAAGGGCTGCCATCAGCGCCTGATAATGCGCCTCATCCTCCGGGCCGGGATCGATGACCGCGACGGAGGAAGCGCCGACGATATAGCTGTTGGTGCCGAAAAAGGTGAAAGGCCCGGGATTGTTCGCTGTAACCCGCTCGACCCCTGAAACAACCGGCACGGCCTGCCCATAGGCCGGCTCGAAAGCGAGGTCGAATGCGGGACTGTCCATGAAGGAATGATCTCGGGCCGATGACGTCGCCAATTCCTAGCACGACGGCGGGTGCTACGCAGCGCATAAATCTGCGCCGGGTTAAACTTAGTCATTGTGACAAGCGAAGAGCTTTGCTAATCAGGCGTCGATTTGAGCAGGTGGTTTCCGCTCAAGCTCTGGTGGGGCGTCGCCAAGCGGTAAGGCAACGGTTTTTGGTACCGTCATCCCTGGTTCGAATCCAGGCGCCCCAGCCACGCGTTATTTATGCAGTGAAATCAATTAGATAGTAAATATTAGCGAAAGCTAACCGTAGCAGTCTTCCGCTGCATATTTCCGTATCATGAACTCGATGGATTCACGTGTAGGCTTCAACACCCAAACGCGAAACTCGGGGCAGCCCATAATTGCAGGCGATGAGAGACTCGAAAACTCGAAACTCTCATCGTAGTTCTGCTTGGCGGATTGATATTTATGGATAATTTTAAGTATCCCAAATGGAATTTTGTGACGTCGTGACGGCTTAAATTTTGTGACAAAATTGATCGGGTTCAAGGACGCCGGCTACAAGTCCTTCCCGACGATCTCCACGACGGGGCGCTGGTCGGAGGTATGACGCCCTCCTTGAACACCTGAGTTCTAGATACTGGTAGGCGTTTCGGCGCCCACCTTTACGGTGGCGGGCCCGCGCCACAGTCTCGTATCGTGAGCCAATAACGCATTTCCAGCGTTGCTTTCGCATCCCAGGTTGGAAAAGGATCAGTGTGAAAGGTTTGCGCCGGCCCCGGAGTCGCGCGGCCTGGCCATTCAGTCGCACCCAAATCCAAGTCCCTGCCGCACTGCCGGTTTACGGATCCGCCAGGCATTCTATAGGCGGCCGTAGGGTCTTTGAAACGACCCTTCAGGTAAAAGATTGAGGTCAAGATTATCTGATTGTAGCCCCGCCTCGGGTCGATACTGGTCATCGTGTTCCATCGCTGAAACACCCTCGCTTTTGTCGCTACGCTTACGCCATAGATGTCATTCCTGAACCACTCAAAAGGCAGATAGTCCAAGCAAATACCTGCGAGGATGCAGGCAGGAGTTGGGCCGTCGGATGCAAGAACCGTCTCGTCCGCCCACGTTCCATCAGGGTTGATTGTGCAATACCGCTGGACCGGCCCGGCAGGATTATGCGGAGTTTCCGGCTTCTCCCAATCTCCCGGCTTTCGCTCTAGGTCGAAGGTGACAACCGTCTGGTTCTCTCCTGCGTTCACTTCATCGTCCATGTCTTTGCCCTCCCACAGCTCGCTTTACAGTTGTCTAATCGCGGGCAGAACACAAGGAGTAGAAAAGGATTAGAAAATTCCGCTGCATCCCGTAGAGACCGGCTATAAGTTAAGTAATCACTTGAAGGAACGGATGATCTTCCACGATGGGGTGCTGATCGGAGGGTATGACGCCCTCGCCAATACCTGGTGCTCTGAAATGAAAAAGGGCGACTACTCGTCGCCCTTTTTCGCGCCTTTCGCGAACTGCCAGACTTTTCCGACGATACTCGCCGGGAGGTTGATGAACAGCTCCAGGATCTGACGGACCAGATCGATATTCAGCTCGCGTCCGATCTTATCGGCTTCCTCGAAGTCACCACGCGCAAGCGCTTTATTCACCTCTTCGCGATTGTCAGCAATCGTTTGTCCGAAGTGCTTATAAAACAGCCGCTTGGAAATGAACAACGTGAGGATCCGGGTGAACGTATGACCGGCTGGTGTTTTAATCCTAATTTCGATACCTGCCGAGAGTCTCATCCTGATGACCCCCAGCGCGCCTGTCGAAGCAACTGCAAAAGCCGTGATGGCAACCATCGACTTCGACATTAACGAGAATGCGCCTGTCCCCGACGGCATGAGTTGCATCGTCACAAAATAGCCGACACCTATGCCGAAGCCGCACGAGACGAGTAGATAGATGCCAAGGCGAAACCAAAACTTCATGCCTTAGCTCCTTCGATGTCCCAAGCATTGAACTGTTGGCGAGTTGCTACCGCGCGATCGTAAACAGCCTTACCCTTACCTGTGATCCAATAGACACGCCGCGGAAGACCGGGCACTGTTTCTTCCTTCTCCTGGGCCGATTCCAGCCAACCCTTCTCAACCATCCTGCCGAGGAAGACGTAAATCGATCCGCGCTTCAGCGCGTCAGAGGCGTTGACCATCTCCAAGCCATACAGGCGCTTGCCGGATTTAAGCAGATCCAAGATCTCGAATTCCTTGCTCGATGCTCCGAACAAATTAGCCTCCTGTGAGTCTTACAACGATTAAGCATCGTGAGTCTTACAGGGGTTATGACTGTCGGTCAAGGCGCGCGCCTTAGCGCTGAATAACCCTGCGCGATCCAACGCAAATTCTTGACAACTCAAGGGCGAATCTGAGTAGTTCGATACGACAAGTGGGGAAATGAAATGGGCGAGCCGCTTACCATCAGAAAATTGATCAACCGGGTTAACAGCGGAGATATCCGTATTCCCGCATTCCAGCGTGACTACGTGTGGGAAGCCGACCAGGTGGCATTTCTACTAGACAGCATCTACAAAGGCTTCCCGATAGGAACAATCATACTTTGGAAGACCGATAATAGGCTAAAATCCGAAAAGAAGCTTGGCGCATTCAATTTGCCCGATCCGCAAAAAGATTACCCCGTCAACTACGTTCTGGATGGGCAGCAGCGTATCACAAGTCTATTCAGCGTCTTTCAGACGGATCTCAAGCCTGTCAACGACGAATTCACAGACGTCTATTTCGACATGCTTGCGAAAGACGACATGCAAGAGTCGCTGTTCCTTTGTTTAACTGAGAGCGAGGTCGATCCGGAGCGACATTTTTCTGTTAAGAGTCTGTTTGATCCTGCGCCTTACAGGGCTGCGACATTAAAGCTCTCTGAAGAGAATTTGAATAAAGTTGTTTCACTCCAGGACCGGTTCAAAGAGTATCTAATTCCGAACGAAACATTTGAGTCCGGCGATCGCAACAAGGTTGCAATTGTATTTGAACGCATCAATCGTGCGGGCACTCCGCTCGAAATATTCGAACTATTGACCGCTTGGAGCTGGTCGGATGATTTCGATCTCGTGGAAAAATTTAGGTCTCTCCAGGCTCAAATTGCAGAGCATGGCTACGAAGATCTCTGCAATGATCAAGACCTGCAACTCCGCATTTGCGCCGGTGTGATTCACGGCAAAACGACGCCGTCAGACATCATTGGACTGAAGGGTGAGGACATACGCCAGCGTTTTTCCGAGATAGAGCGCGGCATCATCGGAGCGATTGATTTCCTTAAGCGTGAGCTGGATGTCCAGCAATACAAGCTCCTTCCATTCCCTGGTATCATGGTTCCCCTTAGTGCATTTTTTGCGACGGAGAAGGCGGAAGGCCACCCCTACACCGACAAGCAAAAGCAGGTCATCACAAAATGGTTCTGGCGTGCGCTATTCTCCAGGAGATTTTCATCCGACGTCAACGAACGGCAGGCTGCCGATATTGTCGAGTTTCGGCGGCTCAAAGAGAATGAAAATCACGAGTTTCGCTTACCGCGCGCAGAAAACGCGGTCTTCTTTATGGGCAATTTTTCTGCTGGCAATGCAAATTCTAAGACCTTAATCCTGTTGTTGAATTCTCGCAGACCCCATTCCTTCGTCAGTGGCGCGAAAATAGACACATCAAAGATACTCAAAAAAGCCAGTCAACATGAGTATCACCATATTTTTCCGCGAAAGTATCTCGAAAGGATTGATGTTGCTCCAAACGCAATCAACGTGCTGGCGAATATTTGCTTTTTAACTAGATCAGATAATAACGCAATTCGTGACAAGTCTCCTGTAGATTACATTGAAAAATTTGGAAATGAGAATATCCCGAAGTATGTGGAGCAGGCGCTGTGCCCCCCAGATTTTCAGAATATTGATTATCCAAGCTTCCTCCAGCAGAGAATTCAAATCCTATCCGATACTGCTTTGAAGCTCATGGGAGACGATTAGGACATTCAATAGCTTCGCTTTTTCCAGGTCGCAATCAAAGCGCTAATCTTCGGTTGAACCCGTCGCCGGGCTTCTGCACGGTCCAGGCCTACAAGCAGCAACTGGTCATAGTCGGTCATCGTATGCCGAAGCACGTTCTGCATGGTGATGCCTACAGCCATGCCAAGGGATGCACCTTTCCAATCTTTCTTTCGGATTTCGGCGACAAAGAAGGCGACTGCAAAATCAGGGCATCCGGGGTGCTTCCGCCTGATATGCTTTTCGATCGCCGCTTCAGCGAACTTCGTCACGGTGCGCCTTTGCGCCGGTTCTCGACTGCGCGATAGATCGCGATCGCAATGCTATCGGACCATTGGAAAATGTCCCGGTCTTCCCACTCGGCGGGCGTCATTCTCCGAGCCGTGGCGAGTTCTGCGCAAACGATAACCCCGATAAGGCCGGTCATGAGGTTGTCCGCTTCTTTCGACGTAAGACCTTCGTATTTGATGGTCATGGCACCTCCTTGGCAAGAAGAGGCCCGCCCCGAAGGCGGGCCAAGCTGAATCACAGCCATTGAACGGAGTCGTCGTAGTCGGTCCAGGCAAGATGCTCATCCTTGAACTTCTGCAATGCCGCATCGGCCTTGGTCGCGTCGGCGATATGTTCGCGGACTGCGTCAGCGTCGATAGTGCCGTGCCGGTAGTCAGCAAGAATTTCGTCAAAGATGGCGGGGGTGTTCTTCGGCAGCGGCATTATGCTGCATCCTGCATCGTGTCAGTTGAATACCGGTAGATTTCGACCAACTGAGACGATGCATCATGCACCGCGACCATGGGGCCGTCCGGGGTATTCTTGAACACCTCGACATAGAAGTCGTCAGCTTCATAAACCTCGTCTGCAGTAACGGTGTTTTCGCGCTTGCACTTAAAGAGCTCGTGAAGGTAGCTATTGAACTGGTGCCGGCCCATCTGCTCGGTCGGAGTGCCATTCATGACCATTGCGGCGTATGCGGGCAGCATGATATTTGCGGTCATAAGAACCTCTTTCATTGTAGGTCTGGGGTTTCGATCTACCGAAGCGGTTGCAGCCGTTTCGGTAGTTTTCGCTTAAGCTTGAAAGCGAGTTACTTTTCAATAGGATTTTATAGGTGAGTGATAAGCGCTTGATTTCATTAGGCGACTAGGCGGGGTGTAAACTCATCTTGAGCCACGAGGCAATCAATTGGCCAAATGCCGAGATCGCCGAGCACTTCTATGATCCGGGTGCGGAGATCGTCGGGCGCTGCCGGTTCGAAGGTCCGGGCGATGGCTTCAAGCCGATCGAGCGCGCAATGATAGGCATCGTCGTAAATGTATTGATCCTGCATGGAGAAATTCCCTGTTGTTTGCTGACAGCAACAGGGATGATTCAACGTAAGTGATTTGGCAAGCGAGTTTCGGTTTAAGTATTTGAATTCAAATTATAATAAGTAAATGCTTACTTATCTTGAAGCAAAAGATACCCCTACGCCATGCAAACGTAGGGGTATCAATAACAGGGCGAAGTGTCAGCAAACACCCTGTCGGCCGGACGCAAAGATGGAAGCCGCTGCGTCCGGCGTTCTTGATTTTCCTAATCAGGACAACGAGAGAGCTTACCCCGGTAGTTGAGTTATAACGGGATCATCGAGCGGGAACATAAGATCGCGAGCGATAACTTTTGAGATGAAGATGGCGCTTTATGACTGCGTGATTGAAGACGAGACCGGACTACAGACGCATGGAGTTATGTCGTCGAGTGAGCTAGCGGAATGCATCGCCTCTCGAATACCCGTGTGGATTAAAGAGCACCTAAAGCGGGCGCTTCTCCTTGAAGGAAGAACAATCCAAGACAGTCACCGATTATTGGCGTGGAATGTCATTGAGCAATCACCGGTCAGCGGTGTTTGGGGAGTAGGCGAATGGTCCGTAAGCTGGCATTCGAAATAGTTAGACACTCGGTCGCTTCGCTCCCTCCCTGCGCGGCCTTCGGCCTTGCCCTGCTCGCTATCGCTCGCTGGACTGTTTCAGCATCTACTTAAATCGTCACACATCATAATCACCTGCGGGAATAGGACTTATTCCCCCTCGACTTGAACGACATATAAAAGCCGACACGAGGTCGGCGGTCGTTCAAGTCGAGGGGGATTTTCTGCGTCAAACAGGTGGTGAAGAGTTCTGGTCCGTTAGACCGGCTAGGCGGCTTCCATTTGCCTAGCAGCACTCCGATATCCTGCCCTTGCGGGCAAAGCGGTAAGCGCCACGCTCGACTTCCCTTCAATCGACACGTGACTGGACGTTGTGGTTGCTGATCCTGTCAGCGTTTCACATTGCGTCCATCTTTTATTGCATCCATTCCACGCGGTTTTCCCGGTGCGGCGATAACCCGCTGAAGCGTCCGATGTTCTCCATCGGGGAGCCGGTCAGCATGATCTTCCGTTCGTCTCTGGCTGACTGATAGCGCCGGTCATGTTCCCGGTATCGCCCTCGCATTCAAGGCCAGTATGGTCCTCGTGGAGCTAACGACACTCCGCAAGGGAGCTACCGAAACAGAGTTGACATAAGAGGAATTTAATCCTATTAATGTCCTTGCTGAAATCAGAAGCAGCATTCCTAGCCCTCGGCAAATAGCACATGCCGGGGGCTTCTTCGTGTTATAGCGAAAAACCGTGCGCAACGGCGTTAATCCGCTAAAAAACCCAGTAACACCAGTTATACAGGATTTTATTCCTGAAGTGAATCCTCACTTGTCGTTTAGCTTAAGTTGCGTCAGAGGCTTAGCGGCTCCTGGTATTCATGAAGTTGCCGGGACGTGAGGCAAGCCTGATCTGCTCTTGCACCATGCTCTTCAACTGCTGTTCCACCTGCTTGCCGATGCGGGCCGCAAGGTCGGCATTCTGGTCCTGCGTTCCGCCGCTGGCATTCACGGTGACGTTCGTATTGATGTTTACGGGCGCGGCAGGCGCGGTATTGCCGTTCGCGGCCACGAGGTCAGGCTTGCGGATTGCCGGGGCGTTACCGACATAGCCGCCTTCGGCGTAGCCGGGCACCCGGCCATAGTTCATTGCATTGAGCGCCTGGACGCCGATGCGGCGGGTTGCCTCCTTCGTCATGACGTATTCGTCACCGTGAACGATGCCCTTCGGCTCATACTTCCCGCCCGATCCCGTCCACCCGCCACCGGAGAAGCCAAGCAGGGAACCGATGGCGCCGAAGAGTCCACCCCCGGCGCTCCCCGTGCCGGTGAAGTTCTTCAGATCAAATACCTTGTCGAGAAGGTTGTTCAAGATCGCATCGCCGATCTTAGCGAGCGCATTCGACAGGGCTTCCGCGCCGCTCTTGCCGCTGGCGAGGTCGGAGATAAGCCCCTTGGTCACGTCGCGGGCGGTGCCAAGGGCTTCTTCTGCCGAGCGCCTTACGTTGTCCTGTTGCTCCTGAAGCTGTTCAGCCGCTGCCGTCGCCCGCCCATATGCCTGCGCTGCCGCATCGATCTGGGCTGCCATTTCCGGGGTTACGGTCTTATTCTGCTGCTGGGCAGCGTTCATAAGCTGCTGCTTCGCCTGCGCCGTCGCCAGTGCCGCGCCGTAGTCATCAATCAAAGGGTTCAACGCGGCCTGCGCTGCCGTCGCCGACTGAACGGCCTGGGTGCGAGACTGAAGCTCCTGCAGGTCGCGGGCGAAACTGTCACTGCTACCCCCGCCACCGCCTGCGCGACGGCCCGCGCCGCTGGCACTGCCGGGTGCAGCACTCGTGGGCGCAATGGGGTAATCGGCAAGCGAGACGGGCTTGACCGCTTCCACTGCCGGTGCAGCCGGCAGGCGGGGAACCTTCGCTGCCGCTTCTGCGCCCGCGATCGCGCCGGAATTGGTGGCGAATGCCTTGATCTGTTCGGGCGTCAGCCCGCCGTTATTCGTAGCGGGTGCGTCGAATGCGTCCGTAACGCGGCGCTGCACGGCGTCGGTCTGGATGATCTTCATACCGGCAATCGACTTAACGGTCGTGTCACCCGGCAATGAATTGACGATCAATTCGCCGAGATTACTCGCGCCGGTGAGCGTGCCGAGCTGGTCGGCCCAGCTGTTCAGGGTCGCAATGCCATTCTGAACAGCGGTCGTCACTGCTTCGATCTGGGTTATCAAGCTATCGAAGTTCACGGCGTTGATAGAAGCCGCAATGCCATCAATGACAGAGCCAAATGCCTTCGAAGCCTTTGCGGAGTGATCGAAGCGCCCTGCCGCGTCGATAAGCACGTTCTGAAGGCGCACAAAGCTGCTGGAAATGGTCGCTTCCGATCCGGCCACCTGCTGCTGAAGGGTCGGAAGACCGGCAAGAAACGCGCGGAAGAAGGCTTCGGACGAAACCTTGCCATCCTTCACAAGCCGGGTGAGGTTCGAAATCGAACCGCCCGCTTCGGTCATGCCGGATGCGACGGCCTGAAGGAGCGGGCGACCGGCATCAAGCAGCGAATTATATTCTTCGGCCTGAATCGTGCCGTTGCCGAGCGCCTGCGAAAGCTGAAGCAAAGCGCCCGCGCTTTCGCCTGCCGACTGGCCGGAAACACGCATTGCAAGCGACACGCCATCGGTGAACCTGAGCAAGTCCTGTTGATTTGCGCCCAAGTCCTTCGCTGCGCCGGACGTGCGGCTATAGAGCGTCACGAGGGCTTCAAGAGGCGCGGCGTTCTTCTGAGCGCTGGCGAAAAGCTGGTCGTAAACGCCCTTCAATTCCTTGCCAGCAAGGCCGGTCGTCTTGAGCTGGTTCTGGATCTTGATGGAGCTATCAATGAGATCCTTCGCGGCATTCGCCGAGACGACACCGGCGAAGACGTTGCCGATAGAACTGACGGTGTTGCGAATGCCGGAAGCTGCCTTCGCATAACTCCGCTCGATGTTCTGTGCAGACTGCCGCGCGCGGGCCTCAAGGCTCTTGGTGCCACGGCGCTGCACGTCGTTGGCCTTCGCCATCGCCTTTTCGAGCTTATCAACGCGGCCTTCGATATCGACCACAAGACCGGGGAGCGGAGTATTCATTAGCTATTCCTCAAAAGGTGAAAATCCCGGCGCTGTCCGGGTCGTTATAGTGGGAAGCGTTGTCTTGATAGATCGCTGCAAAGTGCACGGCCATGAGCGTGGCAACTGCGCCGTCGATCTTGTCGCGGCTCTTCGACTTGTCGAACTTGCGGTTCCCGGCTGCGTCTCTCACGACGGCGACGTTGTCGAAATTCCAGCGAAGGATAGGATTGCCCGCGTGGTAGAGCTTGCCTTCGATGATGGCGCGTTCAACTTCATCGCAAGCAGGCGACATAGACTTAAAGCCCTGCCGATATTCGACCACCGGCAAGTCATCGTCCATAAGGTTCTGCTGCGTCTTCTGCGCCCGCCATGGATCAAAAGCGATCTGGCGAACGTCATGGTCTTCGCAAATCTGCCTGATCTGGTCTTCGACAAAGTCGTAGTTGACGGACTTACCGGGCGTCGGCGTGATGAAACCTGCCTTGACCCACTCGTCATAGTTCACGCCTTCAACACGCGACTTCTTAGCAAGGGCGTCTTCAGGGCAGAAGAACCACGGCTTGACGATATACCCGCCGTCATCGGTCGGCCACGCAGCGGTAACGGCAGTTAGATCGGAAATTTCGGACAGGTCCACGCCGAGGAAACAAGGCTTACCAGCAAGCGCCTTGAAGTCGATAGGAAGGCCGCAACGGTCATAGGTCGCCATATCGACAAACGGGCTGGCACTCTGGTTCTGCCAAACGCCGAGATAAAGCTGCTGCAAAATCTCGCGCTCGATGACCGAATATTCCGCCTTGATCTTGCGTTCGCGCAACGCCTGCAATGACGGATAGCCGCTGGCAAGGCCCGGAAGCAGCTTGTGCCAGTTACTTTCGTTCTTCCAATCCACGTCAGCCGAAGCTTCGAAGATGACCGGCAACACATGCGGGTCAACGATCTGGCCGAGCTGGATCTTCTTCGCGGCTGAGACTTCCTTATAGGCAAGCGTCTCCTGCCCACGTCCTGCCGTCGTTAGCACCACCATGAGGCTGTTGTTCGTCTTGTCGAGCGCGGAAGACAGGACGCGCCACAGCTCGCGATGCTTTTCAGTCGTCCAAGCGTGAAGCTCATCGGCCACGACGACGGACGGCGTGGAACCGTGCTGGCCGAGACCTTCCGAAGACACGGCTTCATAGCGGGTGCGGGTCTTCAGGTTGGAAATCTGGCTCTTGTATTCGCGGACGCGCGCCGTGCCGTTGTAGCGGCGATCTTGCGACACGATCAGCGCAACCTCTTCGAAAAGTTCGCGGGCCTGCTTGCGGGCGAACGCTGCCGACTGGATAAGCCCGCCGGGAATCTTCTCCGGGCCGAACGTGCAAAGCAGAACGATGGCAGCAGCTAGCGCGGTCTTGCGCGAACCACGGCCCAACTGAATGACCACCTTCTTAATCTTGCGGGTGCCGTCCGGGTTGCGCGGGCCGAAGATGGCGCGGATAATCCGCTCCTGCCATTCGTCCAACTGGAACGGGTGGCCGGGTGCCGGGTTCTTCGGATGCTTGTTCCGGCGAAGCCATTGCACGGCACGTTCGCCGTCGCCGAAGGTGTCTTCGATAGGCGAGCCGTCAAAAAGCCATTCCGGGTAGATGACAAGGGCGGTCAAACGAAACCCTCGTCATCGTCGGCATACTCGTTCATGGACGCGCGGGACCGGGCCGAAGGCGTTAAGCCGAGTTCGCCAGCACAACGGACAAGGAGAAGCGAGGACTCCTTCAGAATGCCGTAGGCGGGATTGCGCTTGCCAGCGCTGATAAGGCCGTTTGCGGCAATTTCGCGCTCTGCCATCCGCAATGCGCCATAGTGGACGCAATAGGTTTCGAGCGTGGCAAGGTCGGCATCGGTGAGCACCTTGCGCTCAATCGCAAGGATAGGTGCCACACGACGCCATTCCGCTTTCGCTTCCTTGTTCAAGTAGGAAGGCGTCTTCGGGATGCCGGTGACGGGCGAACTGCCGGGAATGATGGTCGAGGGCTTCAGGCCGCGCGTCATGCTGCAACCGCCTTGATTTCCAGCCCGCCGCGAATGCCGATTTCGATCCAGCCCTTCACGTTGTAGGTGCGACCCATAAACCGAATGCGGTCGGCTGTCGTCAGGCCGGTGAAGAACCGGGTGCGGAAGGTAATGCTGTCGGTGTCGCGCTCGCCGCTGTCGGCTTCCGCTTCGTCCACGGAATGCTGAAGAACTTCGGCGCGAAGGGTGGCAATATTCGTCCAGGCGGGAACCGGCGTCCGGTTCTCGTTCAAGGGTGCGCTCAGGCGATCGATGAAGATCACGCGGTTAAGCTTGCCGGCGCGCATTATACGGACCACCGCATGACGGCTTCCACGGTCATGACGCCGTGGCAATAAGACTGCTTCGGGTCCGGGTCGCGCATCCAGACGATAGTTGGTAAGGCAAATTCGTCGATAGCAAAGCCTTCCGCTGCCGGGGCCGCCTTGAGGGCGTTCATCGCCGTGAAGCCGATAGCCTTTGCCGTGTCCGCGCCATCTTCCAGCGCCCAAATATGGAGGTCGCACGACACGCGGGCGACATACTGCGAACCGGACGCATGGCCGAGAAATTCCGTATGCCCGCCGCCCATGAGGATGCAGGGGAAATCTTCGGGCCGCATCGATCCGCCGCGAATGTTGTCAGGGTCAACAAGGGCGGTTACTGCCGAGTCAGCGGCGAGCGCGTTGCCGATAGTTGACTGAAGTGCAAGGCTAGGTTCGATCATCGCGCGTTATACTTCTTCAGTGCGGTTGCAATGGCGCGGCTCGTGCGCCGCTCGATCCGGGGCTTGACGGTGCGAAAGCCGGGACGAAGGAACGGCTGCGGCTCGATATTCACGGTGCCGAACTCGATAAAATGGCCGTGCCGCATCGTGTCATTACCCACGGTTACGAGAACCTGATTGGGTCCAGCCGTGCGCTTGCCCCCGCCTTCGGCATAGGCGGGCGTCGTCTCGCCGGGGCCGGTCACGGCGATGCTGTCAATGAGCGCGCCGCTATCGCGAGATGCTTCGGCGAAGGTCGCCGCTGCCGCTGCAACTTCCTCGCCGGACTTCAGGAGCGCGGGCCGAAGGGCGTCCAAAATCTCCTGCGGGATGGCGTTAAGGCGCTTCGAAAGCTCCGCCGACTGCTGCGAAAGGGTGCTATTCCGGGGCACGGCCAGTCACTTCCCTGCGATATTTTCGCAAAAAATCGACAATTCCGAAGGGCAAATCGTAGGCGTTTACACCTACAAGCGCGGCCTCGCGGTTCTGGTAAAGGTGCGCGGCCATTTGAAGGATGGCCTGTTCAATGTCTCCGGGAACGTCCGGTTCGAAGTCGGACAACGGCAAGCCGAGATAGCCGGAAGCCCATGCTTCTGCGGCTTTTAGATAATGCTGAAGCAATTCGTCGGTGCCGCTGGCGAGATCGCCGAGGGCGTTTCCGTCCAGCAAATCGTCGGTGCTGAGGTGCGCCTTCAACAGCGAAAGGGTGACAATGGTCATATTACATTAGCCCTTGCTTGTGAAAACTTAAATGGTCGCGCTCGAAAGCGTTGCTCCCCCCGCCGGTCCCTAAGACGCTCGGAAAGTCGGCGACCACCCCCGGCTTACGCTTGGGCCACTTGACCACGGCGAGTTCTTCCGGCGAGGGTGCGGCCTTGATGCGAGGGATGAGCCGTTCACGGACTGCGTCAGGATCGAAGCCGGCGAGATTGCACACGTCGATGAAGCCCTTTGCAGGCCGCATGATGTAGTCTCGAGCATCGCGGATCATCATGACGCGGTTCTTCGCGGATTCATTGACGAAGCCGATGCCGAATGCCTCTTGAACGGAATTCAAGAGCACCGTTCGCCAAAGGATTTCGTGACCACCTACGACAGACAGGTTGTCGTCATATTCGAGTTCGGCGGGCGTCACGCTGCCGTCCTTCCGATGATCTGGAACTTGCCATCAGGGAAGCGGCAAAGCGTAAGCAGCGCCAAGCGCTGTTCCGACTTGAAGTGATCATCGATTTCCTCGACGACAGCGCCTGAACCTGCGACAACCTCAAACTGGTCATCGCCACCCTGCCGAAGCGCGCAATTAAAGCGGGCGTTCAATTCCGCCGGAACGGTGATGATGGTGCCCTGCGTGAAGTCGAGGACATATCCCCAGTCATCATTGTTGAGCGTATAGGTCGGCGCGTTCACGGTGCGGACGAGCGTCGGATCTTTCACCAATTCTACGCTCCGGGTGCGAACGACCACCACCGAAGCGCCGCTATCACCGTCGGGCATTACCCAAAGCCCGGTCTTGGCATTGCCGAAGGAAAAGAGCTTTTCGGAAGGGTTGTAGTCCTGGGAGACGATGTAGGCATCTGCGTCGGTTGCGGGCTGCTCCCATCCGAAGAAGAACCTGAGAGCCTTGCGTTCCTGATTCTGGATATAGATCGACTGGTGTTCGTCAGCGACCTTCGTCCAGACGTTTGCAGGGCAATCGATCTTGAGGGTTTCGGTATCCATTAGATATTCCTTTCCAAGCGCTGCTTGATTGAGTTGTGGCAAGGCGCGCAAAGGCTCTGCCAATTGCTGCGGTCCATCCGACGATGCGGGGCGCGGCGGATTGAAACGATATGGTCAACAAGGGTGGCGGGGTTGCCGCATGCGGGCATCGCGCAACGGGGATGCTCAAGCAGGTAGGTGCGGCTCGCCCTACGCCATTCCGCGTCATAGCCGCGTGAGGATGCCGAGCCGCGAAGAGCGTCATACCGGGCGTTACGCTCGCGGTTGGCCCTGATCTGGCACGGGCAACGCTCGCCGTGCGGGATGATCCGGGTGCCGCACTGGCAAAGATGGGGCGGACGACGGTTCACGCGCCACCTGCAATCTTTGCCTTCAGGGCGCGAAGCCCTGCGCGATCAAATTCGGGGTCGAGGCCAAGCGCTTCGTTCTGCGCCGCCTGTTCGGCGTCGGGCTGCTTCTCGCCATCGCCAAACCTGCCGATACAAGCTTCGTTGATTTCGGTCGGCGTGGCGTTCCAAGCGGCTTCCGGGGTCCAGCCGAGAGCGCCGGTCGCCGTGCGATAGAGCATCCGATAGAGATCCTGCCACGCAGTTTCCTTACCAGTCGAGGGCTTCGCCTTTGGATCGGGTGCGATCTGGAACATTTCCACGAGATCGCCGAGCGGCTTATGCACGGCCATGAAGAAAGGGGAGAGCGGCCTTCCCGAGAGAGAGGACAGGAGGGCCGCTGCACTCTGCCGGTCGGAACAGGCCGTCAGAATGATTTCTGAAATCACGATCACGTTGAAATCGCCGAGTGCCCGAAACAATGCGGGGAAGCCGTGACGTGCCTCAAGGGTAGTAGCAGCCCGCAAGGTAGGGCGAAGCGTCACGGTGTTTCCACCGTGCGCAATCGTCACTTCCTCATATGCGGGCCGCTTAAAAGTCATGGCTTAGGCCGCCACCGGGGCGATGGCCGGATGGCCGAGAACAGCCGTCGCGCCGAGCGCGATCGACGTGCCGCCTGCCTTCGTGACCAGGATGCGGACATAGCGCTTGCGCTTCGAACCGATGTAGCCAAGACGATAGGCACTGTTCGCGGCAAGGGTGGCCGGGACGGTGCCGAGCTGGTCAGCCGGTGCCACGTCAGCGAAATCGGCTTCCGTGGTCGTGTCGCTTTCCTGAAGCTTCACGCCGAAGTCACCGGAACCGGCAATCGCGCCCGTGTTGATGACAAAAAGCGCACTGTCGAAGCCGGAGAGGTCAACGGGAGATCCCGCAACCGCTGCGGAGACAACGGCAGGGGCAAGCGCCTGCACGGCCTTGTTATCGTGATAGGTGTCCTTCATGGCCGGTTCTCCTTAGTTGGCGCTGATCTTGAGGAACTTGACGGCATTGAAGTCGCCAGCGCCGCCGCCGACGCGCTTGTAGCTGTCGAAGACAATCCAGCCCTTCCGGGTCGTGGAGTCCTGTTCGACGCGGATGCCCTGCCGGTCTACGATGACGTAGCCCTGCCGGAAGTCGCCGAAAGCGATGGGATGAGCGCCAGAGCCAATGTCCGGCATGCCGTCGTCAATCTCGACACGATAGCCAAGAAGCGGATGGTCAACGCCTTCGATCAGATTGCCAGTCGGCGCCCAAAGATAGCGTCCGGTGGCGTCAACGATCTGGCGAAGGCGGACAGCGGTATTGCCGTTCATGAGGAAAACGGCATTGCCCTTATAGGGGCGACGAAGAGTGGCAACGAGCTTGATCAGCGCATCGGCAAGCTGCTTGTCAGTCGGTGCGGTCGCGCCAACGGGAACATACTGGAACTTGCCCCATTCGCGGCTGAAGTCCTTTTCGGAAGCCGTGGGGTAGGTCAGCAAGCCCTTCGGGGAGTTATCCGCACCGTCGCCGGTCAGGAAGGATTCGCCTTCGGTTTCGGCGAAGTCCTGAACAGCGTTGTTAATCAGCCAGGCCGAAAGATCGACAGCGGCGTCTTCAAGCAAAGTGCGGGTCGTGGTCGGCGCGGCGTAGAGTTCGGCAGTGCCATACGAATGCTTGATCAGGTCCGGGGTTGCCGTGTCCTGCGGACGATCGGAACGTTCGGAAACCCACTTCGCGCCGCGCTTGCCGAGCGAATAAAAACGCTCATACTTGTCGTTCGCGATGCCGATGACTTCGGCAAGACCGCGCATCGGCGACAGGTCCGTAAGCAGGTTGCGGATAGTGAGGTCCGTCGTCGGCAGGACGAAGTAGCCGCCATCAACATTGCTGTCGGACGCGATGGCCTTTACTTCGGCAATCGAGCCGGTGCGCATGAACGATTCCAGCGCCTTCTTCTCGCTGTTGTCGTTTGCGCCGTCCGGGTGGTTGTTGTTCGCGGGGCGAAGGCGGTTCGCCTTGGCTTCGAAGGCGTCCATGCGAGCCTTCAGCGCCTTGATTTCTTCGGGGGATGCAACCGGGTCGGACTTAACTTCCGGTTCATTCTTCAGTTCGTTTTCCATGCTCATTCCTTCGATGATGGATTTAACTTCGGTGGTGCGGGCGTCCGGGTGGACCGGGCGACGGCAAAGCGAGATTTCGGTGACGGTGATGTTCGTAAGAACACGCCCGCCTTCCCGGCGGGCCTTGTGTTCGTGGCGCTGGTAGCCGATCGAAAGGCCGGACATGCTGCCGGCAATAAGGTGACGGCGTGCCTCGCGGGCGGGGCCGACACCTTCGAGAAACAAGCGGCCCTTTACCTCAAGGCCCTTGTCGGTGACGGCGAGCGAGTTCCAGATGCCCACGGCTCCACCGCCCTGTTCATGCTCCATGAGCATCGGGACTTCAGGGGCGAACTTGAATGCGGTCGGCTCAATAAGGTCGCCGTAGCTGTCCGGCTTGCCGAACGGCCACGCGATACCGGTCACGGTGCCAGCGTCGTCAATCGAGACTTCGGCCTTGGTTTCGAGAACTGCCGCGTTGGTCATTCGGCAACCTCACGAAGACCTTCATCTTCGGAATTGTCAGGCTTGCCGTTCCAGCGGGCGTCCAGAATGTCGAGGGCGAGCGGGAAGGTTTCATCGAACGGACGGTTCTTCGCATAAGCATCAACAAGCCGCTGCGCTTCTGCCGGATTGGTGCCGCCGCCGATAAGGGCAAGTCGAATGACATGCTCCATGTCAGAGCCGTGAAACTGCGACACCGTCATGCGGAGAAAGAGCGCACCAATACCGACGCCGGTCTTGTGCTGAAGCTCTTCAATCATGGGGTCGGTGAGAGCGAAGGTCTTTTCACCGTCACCGAAATAGGCGGTATGGGAAATCATGCTGCTTCCTTCGGCGCGGTCGGTGCCGGGCCGGTCGTGGTCGTGGTAATGTGAGGATTGGAAAGACTGTCACCGTCCGGGTGCGGCGGCATGTTGAGCATCCGGCGAACCTCGTTGCCGGTGTAGACGCCCATGCTGCGATACTGGCCGAACGCGGTCGCCTTCTTGGCGAAGTCGGTCGTCAGAAGGTCATCAAGAACCGGCTCGATATAGAACTGGTCGCGCTCTTCCGGCGTGAGCAATACCCTCGAATAAGCCCACGTCCACGCCGTCAGCCAAGGCTTCAGCGTGACGGTGTAGAACTGGCGGGCCATTTCTTCGGTGTTTGACCACGTTCCCCGCGTAAGCTCGAAAAGCATGGTCGGCGGAATGCGGAAAGCGCGGCCAATTTCACGGATTTGCTCAAGGCGGTTTTCAGCAAACTGCGCATCAGCAAGCGTTGTCGCGATTTGCTGATAGGTCATTTCCTCGTCGAGGATGGCCGTGCCGCCCGCGTTCTTTCCGCCGTGGGTGGAAAACCAACTATCGGCAATCTTCTGCTTCGGGTCCGGGTCCAGGCGCTTCTTCGCCAAGATAATGCCAGAAGGGCGACCACCGTTTGCCAGCAATCCGGCCATGTGGCGTTCGAAGGCAATTGCGAGCGCTATAGCTTCGCGGGCCGTCTTAATGGGTGCCTTGCCGCCGAGCGGCTGAATATGAAGAATGTCGGTAAATTCATAGCGGCGCTGGCCGCGATTTTCAGACACGACATAGTAGGGGGTGCCGTCATCTTCGGTGCGGTTCTGCACGGTGCCGGGTTCAAGGCGCTGAAGAGCGATAGGCCGGTCATCGCTTGAGCGAATGACGTGCGCATGACCATTGTCATGAAGCATCGCGTCGACAGAAAGGTTGATGCGGAATTGCGCGGCGCTGGTGAAGGCGTCGGCTTCGTCATGAATAAGCTTGTAAGCTGGATGGTCGCGGGCGGTCTCCCGCGTGTCGCTCTTGTATAACTTGAACGGAGTATCGCCGGTCTTCTCGGAGATAATGCCGATAGCGCAGTTGACAGCGGGAACTTCCATCGCGTTCGTGGGTCCAACGTGAATATTGGACGCGGTGGAACGAATATCGAGAAGAGTTAATGCTAGCTGTTCATTGAGAGCATTTGCTTTCTGCTCGTTTCCGAAGCCGAATGCACTCTTCAATCCTGCAAGCATCAATAATCCGTCCTCAATTAACTTGAGACGGATTCTCTCACATTAGGACTCTCTTGTGAATCCCAGAACAGGATTTTTTTCCTATTTATAGGAATAAAAGCATAACTTCTTACAAATTTGTCAAAGGTATTGATGAGGGGAAATGATGCTGTAAGCTGGAAAAATGAGAGCCCGATGGCTGCTCTCAAGTTGGCCCCGCTCAAGGCAGGGGTCGCCATGCCGAACGGCACTAGGTGCGAGGCAGTGGTTACGGTGTCGCAAGCACCTAGCCACTGTCTCCCATCGATCCGGCCCGCACATCAAGGCAGGATCAAATGCCAATATCAATGATGAATTTTACGCAAAATTACGGTTTGCCCTTTTTTTGGAAATACCTGTGAACAGTGAGGATTGCACATTTAACTCATCCTGAGCGGTGTTAGCGCGCGATTCGCCTTCACGAATACAAATGCTTAAGCGATAATCCGGGGTAGGATATCGCCTTCACAAGTTCAGTGCGCTTCTCAAGCATGCCCTGCGGCAGGACGCCGTAACCGCGCGTCACCTTGTTGCCGCTCACGTGGCCGAAGATGAAATTAAACTCCTCGTCCAGATAACCGGCCCGACGAAGCGCGTCGAAGGATCCATGACGGAAGGAATAGAGCGATAGGCCGCGCCCCTTCTTCAAGCCGATGCGGGTGAGGTAGCGGCCAAATTCCCGGCTGAAATCGGCAATCATCTGTCCGCGCGAATTGCGTTCGGCGAGGGGGAAAAGGCGAGACTGCCCGGCCTCTTTCATGCCGGCATGATAGGCGAGGAAGCCGAGCTTCACGAGTTCACTGTGAACCGGAACGACGCGTCGCGAACCTTCCGTCTTGACGCTCTTAACGTCTTCCTCGTCGTCGTCAGTCGTTTCCGTAATGTCCATAATCCAGTGCCCGCGATCCTGTCGCACGTCAGACAGGGCGAGTTGCGCAATCTCAGCGGGGCGAGCGCCGGAATAGAGCATGATAAGCGGAACCCAAAAGCGATGATCGCGGACAAGGATGTTGCCCGGCTTATGCCAGAAGCGGGGCGCTTCGTCGCTCTGGCATCCGATGAACAGCGGTGACTTGAACAGGGCATCCATCTGGTCGGTCGTAAAGGGGAAGACCTTCTTCTTCTTGTCCTTCGCCAGCGACATGCCTTCGGTCGGATTGTTCTCAAGGTAGCCGTGAGACACGAGCCAATTACAGAACGCGCCGAGGCTGGAGAGATAGCGGTTGACGGTGCGAGGCGTCAGCACGGGCTTTCCCACGGTTTCATTGTGCTTGACGATCTGAGCAAGCTTCATGCCCCGAAACGCCTTCGTCTCCGTCGCCTTCACCGGATACTTCATCAACAGGGCCTTCCACTCCCGGACGGACTTCTTATCGATCCTATGCGGCGGGCAGGTGGTGCCAACGTGCTGAAGGAACGTGCCGATATCGCGCCGGGCCTGACTGATTGTATCGGCGCTTATTCTCTTTGGATTCTCGCGAGCGTAGTTCTCGAAAAGCTCCATAATGGTTTCGCCCGGCGCTGCGGTTTCGCGGGCGGTGCCGGTTGCAGGCTTAACGAGAGGATCTTTAGGGGTGCCGGTGAAGTCGCCCTGGTCGCGCTCAAGAGTGCGCTGCAAGGCCTCGATTTCAGCCCGCGTCATAAGGGCGCAAAGCTCACGATATTCGTCGGAACCTACATCCACGAGCAAACGGTGACGGGCGATAAAATCCTTCACTGCCGGCTCGATAAGCTTGGTATCGCCAGACGTAAGAGCGATCTTACTCGCGGCCAGACGACGGGCGCGAAGGTTCGCATCGTCGGTGCGGGCGCGAAGCATAAGCTCGTATTCGGCATAAGCATTGACCATGCCGAAGAAGTCGTCGGACGTGATTTCGCCCATATCGATCCGGCGATACAGCCGCTGTAGTTCCGCGTCCGTCTGGTCGGGTGTCGGCATGGCGCGCTGCTTGCGGTCGTATCCTTCAAGCGTAGTCTCGTAGTGCTGCCAGACGGCGAGGGCCTTGTCATCGGCAGTCATATCGCGCCGCGAACGCACGTCGTCAAATTCTGTCTGCCATGCCTCAATCACCGGCCATAGGCGCTTCTTCGCCTCGTTCTCGTCCTTCGTGCGAAGAGACTTCTTCCGCACTTCGCTGCCGATATGGGCGACAAGGTCAGTCGGAATATCGACGCGGGCGTAATAGGTGCCGTTGCGTCGTTCGAGGTAGGTCAGACGTGCCATTTATGGGGTATCCGTAACAGTGCTCCGTATCACCATTCCGTAACAGTTCTGAAAAAATACGTCAATAAAAACAAATAACTAAATGAAAATAAGGCGCTGAAGAAAGTTGGATTTTGTTCCAGGCGCCCCAGCCACGCTAATTTTTATGTTTTATTCCTGATCTTTGCGTCCCGCATGAAGCGGCGCCGGTCGTCTCCTATGTCACTATAAAGATAACTATAGGATCGTATTGATATCTTTACAAAGATATAGATGCGTTGTCGGCCTCAATAAGGACCGCAAGGCGTGGCGAACGAGCTTCAGCTGGCATGCGATCCGACTCCAATCATCCGAAGGTTTCGTGTCGCCGCTTCAACGGCCCAAGCTGCCCATAAAACAGCAGGTGGAAGCCAGATCCAACCACTCGCTGCATCGCCCACGACTTCAGCTCTACCACTCACCGCACAAGCTGCTGTCAGGAGACATATGTATGCCGCTCGCTTCTCGTGATCTCGCTCAGCGTCCATGCGCTGCAAGAGATCCGGTGCATCCCAGCCTATAACTGCCAAAAGCTCTCTAAATCCACCCACCTCAACCACTTGCTCATACATCCAGTCGAATTTCTTGCCGCGCAGGATCCGGCTCGCGGTGAAAGTCTGATCAGGCAAAAGAACGCCCAAGAATGCGTTAGGAAAAGCTTCCACGATCGCGACATCGCCCAGGATGGCGTTAGCGAACGGGGATGGCGAGCTGAGATGTCTGACCTGGGCCGCGGTTTCAAGCGCAGCGCGCTTCAATTGAAGCCCAGTGCCAAAGTGGCTGGACCCCGGCTTGCAGCGCTTTTGAAACGCACCACGGGCCAGCACCTGTTCGCACGTTCTAACAAGTCGATCCGGCGATCCCGTTGGCACCAGAGGCCCATCGATCGCGATAACAGAGAAGACCGTTACTGATGGCAGTTGCTGGCGCCGGCGTCCCCAATCAGTGTGTGTTTTGACCGCCCCGAACGTGCCATTCGTGCTCCACGCAATGCCGGTCGTCGGTCGGGACTTAGAGAAGCCGACATCAATGCCGAGAAGGTTGATGTCATTGAGCTTCATGAATCATCCTGCCGCGCTCTCGTTCAATCCTCTGATCACCTCGACGAGCTTTTTTGTCTTCTCGAAGTCGAAGACCTGCTGCGGACCCTCTGGCGCGACGTCGATGAAGGGGCTCTCGTAGAGCAGGCCTGGATCCATTGCGCCTTTCTCGGTCAGGTGCTCGATCACCATGTCGATGAACTCAATCTGGTCGGCTGTGACACCACTGCCCGCGACAAAGCCGGAGAAGGCCTCGGCGACGGCCGCGCGGTCGAGCCCAACCAGTGAGCGGACGAAGGCACCGAAACCGTGGGCAATTTCGGTTGCCTTCTCCAGGTGTTTGGCGTCGCCGATGCCGGCGGAAAGCAGCATGGCCTGCAGTTCCTCTATATCGGTCGGCGTCAGCGGCCTGCCGTGACGCAGCTTGGCGATGGCAATATGGTCCTCGTGCTCGCGCAGGAAGTGCCGGGCTTTCCGCTTGAAACGAGCAAAATCCACTTCCCCGACCTCCGGCAGATCGATCTCGGCGCCCAGGCCCAACTCGTCCTCGAAATCGGTGTAGACGATCTTGCGCTTGCCCTTCTCGATATGCTGCACGAGGCCGCGAAGTCTTAGCCGCACCACGTCGAGCAGCGGCACGGTAATGCCCTCCCACCATGGATCGGAGAGGATGTCGAGGATCAGCGGATGTTGGGCAGCGATGATCGGGATCGCGGTCTGTTCTTCCAGCGCCGAGGCAATTTCGATCAGCTGCTTCTTCAGCCGGTCGAAGCTCTTCGAACCCTTGAGCAGTGCCAGCTCCAGGCCAAAGATCAGAAGATCGAAGCGTTTCGCTTCCTCCGCCTCGCCCTTCACCTCGCTCGGCAGCGGGGCGACCTCGTCGAATAGCTCGTCTCGCACCGCGTCTGTCAGCTCGTTCCAGGCCTCTCTGGCTTTATATTTCTCCACCGCCCGCCGCTTGGCTCGTACGATGAAATTGTCGAAGTTCATGCCGGCGACGTAGGTCTGCAGCGCATCCAGCGCTTCGTCGCGGATTGTCTGCTCATTGAGCGGCTTGCCGCTGCCGGCGTCATAGCCTTCCTGGCGGGCCTCTGCCATGCCGGAAGCGTCTAGCCTGTGCTTCTCGTCCAAAGCACGCACAAGGTCAAAGCGGGCGGCGAACAGGCGTTCGTTCAGGCTTTTCGCATTGCGGCCATCGTCCGGCTGCGGGTTCTGGCGGAAGAACTCGAGGTTTTGACAATAGTCGAAGACGCGGAAGAATTCCTTGTCCTCGCCGGGGCCGAAGAGATCAGGGCAGAGCCGCGTGCCGCGCCCGATGATCTGCCAGAACTTCGTCTTCGAGCGAATGAGCTTGAACAGCACGAGGTTGACAACCTCCGGCACGTCGATGCCGGTGTCGAGCATGTCGACCGAGATGGCGATATGCGGATTGCCGTCCTTCTTGGAAAAATCGTCGATCAGGCTTTGCGCATAGTCGGTCTTGAAGGTGATGACGCGTGCGAAGTGCCCTGCCTGAAGATGCGGGTAGGCTCGATTAAAACGCTCTTCGATGAATTCGGCATGTTGCTGGTTCTTGGCAAAGACGATCGTCTTGCCGAGCCGGTCGCCGCCCGCAACCTTCAACCCTTCCGTCATCACATGGGCCAGCACCTTGTCGACGGTGTCGGCGTTGAACAGCCATTTATTGACGGCCTCGGCATTGACGCTGTCGGGCGGGTCGCCATCCTCCTCGTCCCATTCCAGCATATCCCACTGCTCTTTCTCCGCGTCGGAGAGATCGTCGTAGCGAATGCCCTCGCGCTGGAATCTCAACGGCACGGAGACGGAATGCGGCGGCACGAGATATTCGTCCTCTACCGCCTTGTCGAGCGAGTAGGCGTCGGTCGGTACGCCATCCTCGAGATCGAACAGGCCATAGGTATTGCGGTCGATCTCGTCCTTCGGCGTGGCGGTGAGCCCGATGAGCAGGCTGTCGAAATAGTCGAAGATCGCGCCATAGCGCTGATAGACCGAGCGGTGCGCCTCGTCAATGATGACGAGATCGAAATGGCCGGGGCCGAAACGGGCTTGTCCCGCCTGTCGCTCGTCGATCAGGTTCATCATCGTCGGATAGGTGGAGAGGAAGACGCGGCCCTCCGCGTTTTTCTCGGTAACCAGGTTGACCGGCGAGGTCTCGGGCAGCTGCCGCTTGAACTCGCGCACGGCCTGGTTCACCAGCGCCACGCGGTCGGCGAGAAAGAGCACGCGCTTCACCCAGCCGGCGCGCATAAGGAGGTCGACCAGCGCGATCACCGTGCGCGTCTTGCCGGAGCCTGTTGCCATGACCAGCAGGCTTTTGCGCTGTTTGTTCGTCTCGAAGGTTTCGGCGACACGGGAGATGGCGCGGGTCTGGTAGTAGCGGCCGGCAATCTTCTTATTGATGGCCAGTCCTGAGATCGGCTTGCGGCTCACCCGCCGCTGGATCATCAGGGCCAGCTCGTCCTTCTTATAGAAGCCGGAAATGGCGCGCTGCGGATAGGCGTTATCGTCCCAGATCCAGCGCTCGTAGCCGTTCGAGGTGAAGATGATCGGCCGCTGGCCGAACTGCTTTTCCAGGCAATCCGCATAGAGCTTGGCCTGCTGCTGGCCGGCGCGGGGATCGCGCTTGGTACGCTTGGCCTCGATTAGCCCCAGCGGCTTGCCGTCGTCACCCCAGAGCACGTAGTCGACGAAGCCCTTGCCCTCGTTGTTCGGCATGCCTTCGACCGGAAACTCACGGTCACGCGGCTGGTCCAGCTTCCAGCCGGCCTCTCTCAGCAGCAGGTCGATAAAGAGGTCGCGAGTCTGGGCCTCCGAATAGTCATGATTGTCCGGCCGAGCCTCGTTCTGATGGCGGGCAGCGGCCACTTCGACGCGCAGCCGCTTCAGTTCGGCGTCGAGATCGGCCTTGTCGCGCAGCATGGTTTCGAAGATTTTGTCCTTCGCCTCCATCTCGCTCTTCATGCGGGTGAGCTCCGCGAAGGCGCGCTTCACTATATCCGTCTTGCGGCTCAGATGGACGGGATCGAAGGCAAGGCCATCGGCGGGGCGGTCCTTGCGTGCATAGGTGCGGGCCAGCCAGAAGCAGAGATGGAACAGCTCGCGCACGGCATTCGCCGCCTCGGCGGGCTTCGTTTCGCGGCTCTCGTGAACGGCCTGGTTGCCGATCTTGATGATGACGCGGGCCTTGGCGAACACCGCCTGGCCGGCGAGCTTTTGGAAGCTTGGTTCGTGGATCAGCGCCGAGATATTGCTTTGATAGGGAAATTTCAGGCCCGGATCGTGTTTGTAGGCCCATTGCACGGTCAGCTCGACCGTGCGACGGGCATAAAAAGCCGCCGCCCGTGGATCGCCCTCCGCCAAAGCCTCCGCCCGCTTCGCGCTGTCGAAGATCTCGGGAAATTCGGCGGCGAGGAAGGCGAAGTTGGACATATTGTCAGCCCCTCAACTTCGGGAAATGCTCGGCGAAAGCTGCGCGGATCGGCTTCCAGAGTTCTGGATCGACATCGTGTGGCCATGGCACAGTGTTGAGGACCGTATAATCCGCCGCCGCGAGATCATTGGCCAATTGCTTTTCCATGGCCCCGACTATGTTTCGCAGCGGGATATGTTTTTCCATCAGCTCCTTGCGCAGCAGACGATCCTCACGGCTGAAGTTCGCCGGCTTTTCAATTTCTGGATAGATCGGCCCATGGCATACCAGCTCGAAGTGTCGGCATTGCTCAGGGAAAATATCCCTCTTCGCGAGATGCTTCCGCAGGGCATTCTGAGTATCAAGCGACCCGAGATGTTGGCCCATGCGGATATAGGCCGGTGACGCATTGGGGCTCGAATTGTCGCCTGTTCGGCCCACATAGAGAAGTTCTTCTCCCGCCGGACCCACTACCCTCCACGCGTAGAGCCAAAAGCCTCGCCGGAGCATTTCGGCAGGAAGGGTCAGCTTGTGGGTGCCTACGGTCATGGGACCTCAGAGTTGGCCAGCGAAAGCGCGATGTTGGAGAGAGGAGAAGAGCGATTCGCTGCTATTCAACTGCGCTTCTTTAAGTTGTAGTACTTTGAGCTTTTGTTCAACCTGCCGCGCAAAGTCATTCTGTTCAGATATCGCAGGGAGCATCACGGGAAATTTTTTGAGGTCGCCGAGATTTATTCCGCGAACGGCAACCCCCTTGGTTCTTTGCGACATCCAATGTTGAGCTTCACTGGTTGATAGGAGAGCGGAAACGTAAAGTGGGTTCGCCCCAGCTATTGCTAGTCGCGCCGTATCCTGGGTGATATTGGCGCCGCCGCATTTTGGAGGAGTAACTGCTAACCTGCCCACATGGCCGCGAATTGAGACTAACAGGTCTCCGGCCCGCAGTGACGATCGCCGGTATTCTTTCGCGATCTCACTGGTTGTCCGCCGCAACTGATCAACAAGCACTAGGCCATCTCGCATATCTACGACGCGGACGTAAGGCACGCCATCGGGAACGTCAGGTCCTGGCATCAGGATGCCGTAGGTAATCTTGCGATCGGGATCGACAATTTCTTGGAGTTCTTTGACTGCGAACCCCCTCGGATTGCTGACCGGCTCCCCAAACATCTCCAGAAAGATCGACTGGGTGAGACTGCCGAGCAGCGCGATGGCCTGGCGGCGCTTCTGGCGAAGCTGATCGGCTTTATCTAGGATCGCCGCAATCTGCTTCTGCTTGTCGAAGGGCGGGAGGGGGATTTTAAACTGTTTGAGTGAACTGGCTGCGAGATTTGGTTGCGCAGCGCCGTTTGCATATGACGCGATTTCTTTGCTGCATAGGTCGCTGGCTAGATAATGCTTTAGGTAGCCGGGGTGCAATCCAGTTCTCGGTCGAATGATAATGAGCGATGAAGCGATCGCACCTTCGATTGCTCGATCTACAAAAGCGAATTTGCCAAGGCTTCCGCGAAGGCAAAATAAGAAATCGCCCTCAGAGAATTTGCCGTTACTCAGCCTCTGATAGTGAGAAAGTGAGATGTAGCTTAGTCCGTTGACTCGCAGCATTCCTTCTTCAAGGTCGCCGGCGTTGACAAATGGCATGCCTTCATCAAGCAATGCGGATTTTCCGGGATAGTTCTTGCCACGATCACCATTTTCGAAACTGCAAACCTCGGAAAGACATAATTCCTGCCAGCTCACAGCATTGCCTCCAGCTCTTTCAGCCCGCAGGCAATCTCGTCCTGCAGCTTGAGCAGTTCGGTCATGATCTCCTTCGGCGGCCGATGCTCGGGGGCTTCGTGCACCACTTCCTTGTATCTGTTGAGCGACAGGTCGTAATCTGCACCGGCGATCTCTTGCGCGCTCACCGTAAAGCTCTGGCCGGTGCGCGAATTGTCGCGTTCGCTGCCGTTACGCTCCGCCCAGCGAGAAACGACATCCGGCAGGTTGTTCTTCGCGTGATCGTCCGCGCCAAGCGCTTCTTTCGGCACCGGGCCGAATTTCTCCTCCGCCACCAGCATCTGGCGCTTGTCGTCCAGACTCATGCCGTCGGCCTGCACATCGTAGAACCAGACGTGATCCGTGCCGCCGGAATTGGTCTTGGTGAAAAAGAGGATCGCCGTGGAGACGCCGGCATAGGGCTTGAACACGCCGGACGGAAGCTTGACGATGGCGTCGAGCTTGTGGTCGTCCACCAGCATCTTGCGGATCGCCTTATGCGCCGTCGACGAGCCGAACAGCACACCATCAGGCACGATCACCGCCGCCCGTCCGCCGGGCTTCAGGAGCTTCAGGAACAGCGCCATGAACAAAAGCTCGGTCTTCTTCGTCTTGACGATGGCGAGCAGGTCGTTGGCCGTCGTCTCGTAATCCAGCGATCCGGCGAAGGGCGGATTGGCGAGGACCAGCGAATACTTGTCGGCATCGTCGCCATGGCTGGAGGAGAGCGAATCCCGGTAGCGGATATCGGCGCCTTCAACGCCGTGCAGCTGCATGTTCATCGAGCCGATGCGCAACATGGTTTGATCGAAATCGTAGCCGTGGAACATCGTGTTGTGGAAATGTTTGTTCAGCGAGGTATCCATGAACAGTTTGCTGTGATGCTCACGCAGATGCTCGCCTGCCGCGACCAGGAACCCGCAGGTGCCAGATGCCGGATCGCAGATCACGTCCTGGGGCGTCGGCTTCATCAGCTCCACCATTAGCTTGATGATGTGGCGCGGCGTGCGAAACTGGCCATTCTGGCCGGCCGAGGCGATCTTGCCGAGCATATATTCGTAGAGATCGCCCTTGGTGTCGCGGTCTTCCAGCGGGATTTCCGCCAGCATGTCGACCACCTTGGCCAGCAGACCGGGTGTCGGAATGGTGAAACGCGCGCCCCTCATATGCTCAGAATGCGCGGTGCCGGCCTCAGCCATCTCGCGCAGGAGGGGGAAGACGAATTCCGACACCAGCAGGAACATGCGCGCCGGGTCTTCGTTCTTCAGCCGCGACCAGCGCAGCTCCTGATAACTCACATCCTTGCCGTCACGATCCTGCCTGTAAACGCCCTCGGGAAAGATCACCCGCTCGATCGGCCGGCCGAGCATGTTGGCCCTGTTTTCCTCACGCGTCTGGATGTCGTCCAAGCCGCGCATGAAGAGCAGGTAAGTGATCTGCTCGATCACCTCGAGCGGATTGGCGATCCCGCCTGCCCAGAAGGCATTCCAGACCTGGTCAATCTTCGAGCGAATTTCACCTGTGAGCATGCGTGGTCCTTATCATCTTCCGAATCGGATTTGACACTACGGCATCACGCCGTGCTACTGAAGGCGCATCGGGAAGTTGAATGATCGCGAGATGAAAGCATGCCCGTCAAAAAGGTAGTGGCCGGTAGGCCTGCGAGTGTGGCCTAATGTTTCGTGTTGATAGAACCGAAAATAGAATCGCGCGCCTGGCGCAAAGACGTTTCGGTGAGCTTGCATTGCGCGAGCGGGATCATCTGCAGGAATGGCTTGTGCACCAGCCAGATGCACTGGGCGAAGAGCTGCTCATCATCCAGAAAGAGTTTGACGGGTTCGACGAGACGCGTGAGCGGCTGGACCTTCTTGCGCTCGACAAGGCGGGCAACCTCGTCGTCATCGAGAACAAGCTTGATGACTCAGGCCGCGACGTGACTTGGCAGGCACTGAAATACACCGCCTATGTGTCGGGGCTCAACAAGCTGCAGATTATCGAGATCTACCAGCAGTATCTCGACCGTTATTGCGGGGGTGGCTCGGCGGTCGAACGCATCTGCGAATTCATGGAGGTGGAAGAGCTTCAAGAGACGGTGCTGAATCCCGGTAACGGCCAGCGCATGATGTTCATAGCTGCCAATTTCCGCCGCGAGGTGACCGCGACAGTCTTGTGGTTGCTTAGTCGAGGCATCCGTGCGCAGTGCTTTCGCGTCGTGCCCTACAGCTTCGGCGATGAGCTGTTCATTGACCTGCAGCAGATCATTCCAACTCCGGAGGCTGCAGATTACATGATCGGCATCTCTTCAAAGGAGGTAGAAGAAACAAACGTAAAGGGCGTACAAACGCGTCGACATCAACTGCGGCTTCAGTTCTGGGCTCGCGCGTTGGAGAGATTGCGCGCGGATGGCATCACCCTCTTTGCCAATGTTAATCCTAGTCGTGATCATTGGGTCAATGCTGGCTCTGGCGTCAGAGGTTGTCCTTTTACGATGATTTTTGCCCGCGACGAAGTTCGCGTCGAAGTGAATCTCGCGCGTGTTGACCGTGATGAAAACAAGTGGCTGTTCGATCAGCTCGAAGCGGATAGGTCAGCAATCGAGGCTAGATTCGGGGGAGAGATGAGTTGGCTTCGGCTCGACGAGAGGAAACAAAGCCGCATATCATATTCCCGTCCATTCGACGGCTATGAGGTCGACAACTGGCCGGAAATGCTCAGTTGGTTGTCGGAGCACATACGTAAGTTGGAAGGGGCTTTCCGACAGCCACTAGTGCAATATGCACGTTCTATTCCCAGTGTTGATGAAACAGCAGAAGAGCTGGCACGAGTGAGCGAATCCGTTGATCCATCGACGTAGACGCGGCATCAAGGCCACAGCCAAGTGACGATGAGTACGCCCGAGCCGACCTGACGGCGGAAAGGCGGCAGCGTGGGCCGAGTGCAATGCACTCGAAATGCGGAATGCCCGTTCAATCGACCTTGGGTTCTTATCTGCCATCTGCGAACAGCCGGACGCCCGTCAACTCCGCAAGCTTCTCCACCATCGCATCCTGAAACCCAGCATCATTAACCTCCGCCGCCGCCTCCCGCCGCTGCCGATGATACCAATAACCCCCGCTGACCTTCGCGGCTCCCGCATCGCTTGCCGCAAGCCATGTCTGCGTAAGATGCCCCATCTCCAGGTCATCGGGCGCGCCGGCGCCGCCCATCTTGGTCGGTACCCAGCCGGGATCCACTGCATTGCTGAGAACATCCGGCCAATGGCGGGCGACGGCGGCTGCGAGTGTGGCGATGTAGAGCTTGCTTTCCGAGTAGGCCTGGCTGGCGCTCCACGGCCGCTTCTTCCAGTCGATATCGTCAAGGGCGCTGCTGCCGCTGCGGTGCATGCCGCTCGTGAGATAGACCAGGCGATCGGGGCGGGTGATCCATGCGGTGAGCAGATAGGGGGCAAGCACATTCACCGCCAGCGTCTTTGCGTGTCCATCAGGCGTTTCGCTCCGGCTCCGCTCGAGGTAGATGCCGGCATTGTGGATGACGGCGTCCATGCGGCCGATGCCGTTGACCTGCTCGGCAATCGATCGCGTTTCCGTGGCGCTGGCGAGATCGCCGATGACGAGGCCGAGGGCGGTGGGCGAAATCTCGGCGAGGGCGGAGGCGCGCTCCCGGGAGCGGGCATGCAGCACGACCTCATGGCCCTCCTTCATCAGGGTGCGGGCGGCGGCAAGGCCGAGGCCATCGGTGGAACCGGTGATGAAAATGCGGCTCATGGGGTTTCCCTTCGCGGTGGTGGCGTCAGTCAAGCAGCTTTCGTTGGGTTGCTCAATGCGGGAGTTGGGGTGTGGGTTCCCGCGCTCCTCCCAGGGTGAGGATCCATGGGAATTTACCGATCGGGATATTTCGGGATGTGGAGCGGGGTTGAGGCTATGAATTTTCCCGCTCGGTAATATGGCTGGCGGCGCTCCGCAGGTCTGTCCTCTCAGCGTGAGGATTTACGGCTGTCTCGTTTGTGCGGATGCCTGCCCCTCACCCTAACCCTCTCCCCGTAAAGACGGGGCGAGGGGACGTGCCAAACGGAGGGTAGAGATGGAGGAAGCCGGCGCGGCATGTCCCTTCGCCCCGTTTACGGGGGTCCGAAGGACGGGTCGAGACGTGTGGCTCGACCCTGGCAGTGGCGGCAGCCGGATGAGGGGTTGGTCTCGCCCCGTCTTTACGGGGAGAGGGTTAGGGTGAGGGGCAGGCATCCGCACAAACGAGACAGCCGTAAATCCTCACGC